>NZ_JAIZPL010000010.1:2500-54440 GCF_020418465.1 Cupriavidus sp. DB3
GAGCTTTGATCCGGAGATGTCCGAATGGGGAAACCCGGCCCGTATGGGTCATCCCACACTGAATCCATAGGTGTGGGAAGCGAACGCGGCGAACTGAAACATCTAAGTAGCTGCAGGAACAGAAATCAACCGAGATTCCCAAAGTAGTGGCGAACGAAATGGGATGAGCCTTGTACCTTTTAGCAGTGTGGTTAGCAAAACGGGATGGAAAGCCCGGCCATAGCAGGTGATAGCCCTGTATGCGAAAACCGCGTTGTGGAACTAGGGGTACGACAAGTAGGGCGGGACACGTGAAATCCTGTCTGAAGATGGGGGGACCATCCTCCAAGGCTAAATACTCGTGATCGACCGATAGTGAACCAGTACCGTGAGGGAAAGGCGAAAAGAACCCCGGGAGGGGAGTGAAATAGATCCTGAAACCGCATGCATACAAACAGTCGGAGCCTGGAAACGGGTGACGGCGTACCTTTTGTATAATGGGTCAGCGACTTACATTCAGTGGCAAGCTTAACCGGTTAGGGAAGGCGTAGCGAAAGCGAGTCCGAATAGGGCGATTGAGTCGCTGGGTGTAGACCCGAAACCAGACGATCTATCCATGGCCAGGTTGAAGGTGCGGTAACACGTACTGGAGGACCGAACCCACTAACGTTGAAAAGTTAGGGGATGAGCTGTGGATAGGGGTGAAAGGCTAAACAAGTCTGGAAATAGCTGGTTCTCTCCGAAAACTATTTAGGTAGTGCCTCGTGTCTCACCTTCGGGGGTAGAGCACTGTCATGGTTGGGGGGTCTATTGCTGATTACCCCGCCATAGCAAACTCCGAATACCGAAGAGTGCAATCACGGGAGACAGACATCGGGTGCTAACGTCCGGTGTCAAGAGGGAAACAACCCAGACCGCCAGCTAAGGTCCCCAAGATTGGCTAAGTGGGAAACGAAGTGGGAAGGCTAAAACAGTCAGGAGGTTGGCTTAGAAGCAGCCACCCTTTAAAGAAAGCGTAATAGCTCACTGATCGAGTCGTCCTGCGCGGAAGATGTAACGGGGCTAAGCCAGTCACCGAAGCTGCGGGCGCACCTTGTGTGCGCGGTAGGAGAGCGTTCCGTAAGCCTGTGAAGGTGTCTTGTAAAGGATGCTGGAGGTATCGGAAGTGCGAATGCTGACATGAGTAGCGATAAAGGGGGTGAAAGGCCCCCTCGCCGTAAGCCCAAGGTTTCCTACGCAACGTTCATCGGCGTAGGGTGAGTCGGCCCCTAAGGCGAGGCAGAGATGCGTAGCTGATGGGAAGCAGGTTAATATTCCTGCACCGTCGTATGATGCGATGGGGGGACGGATCGCGGAAGGTTGTCCGGGTGTTGGAAGTCCCGGTCCCTGCATTGGAGAAGGCGCTTTGGCAAATCCGGGCGCAGGATTCAAGGATGTGGGGCGAGCGGCCTAGTGCTGCGAAGCAATCGGAAGGGGTCCCAAGAAAAGCCTCTAAGCTTCAGTCATACGAGACCGTACCGCAAACCGACACAGGTGGGCGAGATGAGTATTCTAAGGCGCTTGAGAGAACTCGGGAGAAGGAACTCGGCAAATTGGTACCGTAACTTCGGGATAAGGTACGCCCTGGTAGCTTGACTGGCCTGCGCCAGAAGGGTGACGGGGTTGCAATAAAATGGTGGCTGCGACTGTTTAATAAAAACACAGCACTCTGCAAACACGAAAGTGGACGTATAGGGTGTGACGCCTGCCCGGTGCCGGAAGATTAAATGATGGGGTGCAAGCTCTTGATTGAAGTCCCGGTAAACGGCGGCCGTAACTATAACGGTCCTAAGGTAGCGAAATTCCTTGTCGGGTAAGTTCCGACCTGCACGAATGGCGTAACGATGGCCACACTGTCTCCTCCCGAGACTCAGCGAAGTTGAAGTGTTTGTGATGATGCAATCTCCCCGCGGCTAGACGGAAAGACCCCATGAACCTTTACTGCAGCTTTGCATTGGACTTTGAACCGATCTGTGTAGGATAGGTGGGAGGCTTTGAAGCGAGGACGCCAGTTCTCGTGGAGCCGTCCTTGAAATACCACCCTGGTTTGTTTGAGGTTCTAACCTAGGCCCGTGAATCCGGGTCGGGGACAGTGCATGGTAGGCAGTTTGACTGGGGCGGTCTCCTCCCAAAGTGTAACGGAGGAGTTCGAAGGTACGCTTGGTACGGTCGGACATCGTACCTAAAGTGCAATGGCAAAAGCGTGCTTAACTGCGAGACCGACAAGTCGAGCAGGTGCGAAAGCAGGACATAGTGATCCGGTGGTTCTGAATGGAAGGGCCATCGCTCAACGGATAAAAGGTACTCTGGGGATAACAGGCTGATACCGCCCAAGAGTTCATATCGACGGCGGTGTTTGGCACCTCGATGTCGGCTCATCTCATCCTGGGGCTGTAGCCGGTCCCAAGGGTATGGCTGTTCGCCATTTAAAGAGGTACGTGAGCTGGGTTTAAAACGTCGTGAGACAGTTTGGTCCCTATCTGCCGTGGGCGTTGGAATCTTGACGGGGGCTGCTCCTAGTACGAGAGGACCGGAGTGGACGTACCGCTGGTGTACCTGTTGTCTCGCCAGAGGCATCGCAGGGTAGCTATGTACGGAAGAGATAACCGCTGAAAGCATCTAAGCGGGAAACTCGCCTGAAGATGAGGATTCCCTGGAGCCTCGAGCTCCTTGAAGGGTCGTTCAAGACCAGGACGTTGATAGGCTGGGTGTGGAAGCGCAGTAATGCGTTAAGCTAACCAGTACTAATTGCCCGTAAGGCTTGATCCTATAACCAGTGCGTTTCAATCCGCTGGTGTTGCCGCATACGTGCCATACAGCACAACCCGACGCTACATCCCAATACGCCAGATTGGCCTCAAGCCAGTCCGGCAACCCTTTATGCCTGGTGACCATAGCAAGTCGGAACCACCCCTTCCCATCCCGAACAGGACCGTGAAACGACTTCGCGCCGATGATAGTGCGGACTACCCGTGTGAAAGTAGGTCATCGCCAGGCTCTCCATCCCCAAGACACCCCAGATCTCACAAGGTCTGGGGTGTTTTGCTTTGCGGCGGCGGAAAGCGACCACAATTGCAGCAGCCGAGCAGCCGAGCAGCCGAGCAGCCGAGCAGCCGAGCAGCCGAGCAGCGAGTAGCCGAGCGGCACAGGCCCAATAACGCCGCTGCAGTCCAATTCAGAGCGCTTTCCTCCTCACCGCAACTGCGGCACAATGCCGGCTTCGCGGCCGCGCCCTCAATCTCGAACCCAAAGTGACCACGCCATCCGACCATTCCTGGTACCTGTACCTGCTCGAATGCGCCGATGGCAGCCTCTATACCGGCATCACCACCGATGTCGCCCGCCGCTTCGCCCAGCATCAGGCCGGCACTGGCGCCCGCTACACGCGCTCGCGTAAACCCATTGCGATCGCCGCCCAGTTGCGCTGTGCCGACCGGGCGGAAGCATCCCGGCTGGAAGCGCTGGTCAAGCGCCTGCATGCCGCCCGCAAACGGGAGCTATGCGAGATGCTGGCCCAAGCCGAGATGCCGGCCTTGCTGGCGTGGCTACGCGAGGGCGGTCGCCGATCCGACGCCGCGGCGTTGCCCTCGAAGTCCTGAATCAATCCTCAATCGAAGCCGCGTGGCGCAGTCAACGGTCCCGGTGGTGACAACCGGCCACCGATCCCGCAGACCCGGCCATCGGTTTCCGGCTATCGCTTTCCTTCCCTTAAGGCTGGTTTAAGTCTCGCCCCCTAGCATGTCCTCGTCGCGCCCGCCGTGGGCGCCGAACCAACGAGGAGAACCAGATGATTCGCCGAACTGTTGCTCGTACGGCCGTTGCCATTGCTGCCCTGGGCGTGTTGGCAGGCGGCTACAACTATCTCCAGAAGGAAGCGGTGTCATCGAGCTATGCCGCGCCGACCCCGGTGACCGCGCAGGTCGGCGCCGCTCCCGCACGCGCGATGGCAACGCCGACCGACTTCTCCGGCATCGTCGACCGCTACGGTCCCGCGGTGGTGAATATCAGCGTGACCGCACGCGCGCAGCGCACCGCGGCGCAGCTGCCGCCGGGCATGGATCCGGACGATCCGATGTTCCAGTTCTTCAAGCGCTTCGGCATCCCGTTCCCGTATGGACCGCAGCCGGAACAGCCGCAACTGGCGCGTGGCCTGGGCTCCGGCTTTATCGTCAGTCCGGACGGCATGATCCTGACCAACGCGCACGTTGTCGACGGTGCGCAGGAAGTCGTCGTCAAGCTGACCGATCGCCGCGAGTTCAAGGCCAAGGTGCTCGGCGTCGACAAGCAGACCGACATCGCGGTGATCAAGATCGACGCGAAGGACCTGCCCACCGTGCAGCTGGGCGACCCGTCGCAGGTGCGCGTCGGCGAGCCGGTGGTCGCGATCGGTTCGCCGTACGGTTTCGAGAACACCGTGACCGCCGGCATCGTCAGCGCGAAGTCGCGCGCGCTGCCGGACGACACCTATGTCCCGTTCATCCAGACCGACGTCGCGGTCAATCCCGGCAACTCGGGCGGTCCGCTGTTCAATCAGCGCGGCGAAGTGATCGGCATCAATTCGCAGATCTACAGCCGGACCGGCGGTTATCAGGGCCTGTCGTTCGCCATCCCGATCGACGTGGCCACCAAGGTTCAGCAGCAGCTGGTCGCGCACGGCAAGGTGACGCGCGGACGCCTGGGCATCGGCGTGCAGGAGGTCAACCAGGCCCTGGCGCAGTCGTTCGGTTTGCCCAAGCCGGCGGGCGCCCTGGTCAATACGGTCGAGCCTGACGGCCCCGCGGCGAAGGCGGGCCTGAAGCCTGGGGATGTGATCGTGCAGATCGGCGACGACCCGGTCGACCGCTCCACCGACCTGCCGGAGCACGTGGCCGACCTGAAGCCGGGTACCGAAACGAAGCTGAAGGTCGTGCGCGAGGGCAAGCCCGTCACGCTGACCGTCAAGGTCGGCGCGGCGAACGAGCAGACCGTCGCGCAGAAGAGCGATGGCGCCGAGTCCGGCGGCAAGCTCGGGCTTGCGGTGCGCCCGCTGTCGCCCGCGGAGCAGCGCGAGAGCGGCATCGCTGGCGGCCTGGTGGTGGAGGGCGCGTCGGGTCCCGCGGCACGCGTCGGCATTCAAGCCGGCGACGTGATCCTCGCCTTCAACGGGACGCCGATCAAGTCGGTCGAGCAATTGCGCACGATGGTGTCGAAGGCCGGCAAAGAGGTCGCACTGCTGGTGCAGCGTGACGACATGCAGCTGTTCGTGCCGATCGAATTGGGCTGATCGAATTGCGCCGATCGATCTCGCTGATCAAATCGCGCAGATCAAGTTGAGCTGACCGAAGGCGCGCAAGGCGTCGCGAATGGGCATCGACAGGCCCGGGCGCGACGCTTTTTTTGTCGGTCAGCTCTCACGCCTCGACGTACACGTCGAGGTGTACCGCAGGTATACGGGCAGGTATACGCCCACGTATACGACCCCGTATACGACCCCGTATACCTGCCGTATACGCGCCCACGTATACGGCAGGTATACGTATACGTACCCACCCGGAAAACGTTGCCCAGAGCGGTTTTCCGGGCTGCATAGCCACACAGGAACGCAATCACGGCGTATCATCACGACTGCGATGCATGACGAGGCATCGGTGCCATCGTCTTGTGGACTCGATCGAAAAGGAAGTCTATGCAGTTGGATCTCACGCGTGCATCTACGGTGACGGCGAACGACCGGGCGCGGCGCATGCCGCGCGCGACGCCGTCGCCCCGTCGTCGCAAGAAGGTAGAGGTCACCTACTGGGAGCGCGGCTATCGTTCCCACTACTACCGCAACGAGCGCGGCGACAAGCTGGGCGAAGTACATCTGTCCGAGCGCGGCGAAGTCCCCGTGGTCTATCGCTGGGCGGCCGGCAACTACTCGGGTGCCGAAGGCTCGCTGGCGCACGCGCGCATGCGCGTCGAAGAGACCGTGGGCTTCGGCATGCGGCAGCTGCCGCTGTTCTGACGACGGCAACGCCGCCGGACAACACCCTCACCTCGACCGCAGCCCCTGCTGCGGTCCCTCGCGGCGCGCTCAATCGAGCCGACGCTGCCACAGCATCGCCGCCGCCGCGCACAGCGCCAGCAGCGCGATCCAGCGATACAGATCCTCGCAAGCCATCAGCCTGGCCTGTTGATCGACCAGCCGCGCCAGCCATGTCAGCGCGAACTGATGCGCATGCGCGGCGTCGAGCCCGCGCGCGGCCAACGTGCCCTCCATCGTGCGCATCCATTGCTCTGTCTGCTCCGGCCGATTGCCGAGCGCGTCGACGATGCCCTGGTGGACCGCGAACTGCCGGTTCTGCAGCAGGATCGCGCCGAGCGCGGAAGCGAACGAGCTGGCGATCTGCCGCATCAGGTTCTTGCTGCGATAGCCGTGCGCAAAATCCTCGACCGATAACGGGCGAAACGTCAGACCCGCGATCGGGATGATCACCATCACGCCGAACAGGCCCTTGCCGACCAGGCCCCACGCGAGCGCGCCGACATCGGCATCGGGCGGCAAGCGCGAGAACCACCACGCCGCGCCGGCCATCACCAGCAGGCCCGCGGTCATCAGCGGCTTCTTGCGGGGCAGGCGCGAAGCGCTCTTCAGATAGATGGCGATGCCCACGAGGCTGACCGCGGCCGACAACGTGTTGAGCCAGCCGGTCGTCTGCAGCGGCAGCCCCAGCGCCTGTTCGGCATAGATCGGAAACAGGTAGCCGCTCAGGTTGTTGATCAGGTAGTAGACGAAATACATCGCCAGGCCGGTCAGGTAAACCGGATGGCGCAGGTTGCGCAGCGCCAGCAGCGGCTTGCCGTGATGCCACTGGTGCCAAAGGAACAGCGCCAGCAGCGCGGCGCCGCTCGCGGCGAGCGCGGCGAGCCGCAACGGGTGCGACAGCACATCGAAGCGCGCCTCGCTCAACGCGGCCTGCAGCGCGACGATGGCGACGCCGAACAGCAGCAGCGGGCCGATCGCGGGGGCCTGCGCGGCGTCGCGCGAGGGCTCCGCATCGGGCAACAGCCACCATGCAGCGATCGCAGCCAGCGCGGCGAAGGGCACCACGCCGTAGAACACGTCCTGCCAGACGCCATGCTCGATCAGCGCGGCGGCAAAGGCCGGGGCCAGCGTCGAGGCGCCGAAGATCCCCAGCATGAAGATGCGCAAGGCACGCGGCCGGTCGGCGGGGGAGAACATCAGATTGACCAGGATACGGCAACTGGTAAACAGCGCACCGCCGCCGAGCCCCCGCAGCAGGCGCGCGGCGGCGAGCTGCGTCACCGAATGGCTGGCCGCGGCGGCCAGCGCCCCGGCAATGAACAGCAGCAGCGCGCCGGTCAGATAGCGGCGATAGCCGAAGCGCTGCGCCAGCCACGGCTGCTTCAGGATCGTCAGCATGCTGCCGACCGCGTAGGCTGCCTGCACCAGCGCGAAGCTGCGCGGATCGCCGTCGATGCCGCCGACGATATGGCTGGCGGCGAAGACGAACATGATGTTCTCGAGGAATTCGACGGCGGTGGCCAGCGCCAGCAGCAGCATCAGCAACGTCTGGCGTTGGCGGTGGCCGAGCAGTTGCGGATGCAGCCGCAGCCCGAGCCCCAGCCCCAATCGCAGCGGCAGCCGCAGCCGCAGCCGTAGCAGTACCCGTAATCGCAGCTGGAGCCCCAGCCGCCACCACAGCCGGCACCACAGCCGGCACCACAGCCGGCTGCGGCGCAGCCGCGTGGACCCGCGCGATACGACCTGCGCGCTCATGATTGCAGCGTGTCCAGATGCTGGTGCAGTTTCGCGAGCGCGCGCGTCGCGCCTGCCAGTCCCGTCTCGCCCAACGGGCCCCATGCTTCCCCGTACGCCGCGTGCACGACCGGCGCGGCGCGCTCGACCAGGCTGCGCCCCGCCGCGGTCAGCCGCAGCTCGAGGCTGCGCCGGTCCTGCGTCGAGGCGCGGCGGCGCAGCAGACCGCGCGCTTCGAGTCCGTCGAGCAGCCGCGTCATCTGTGTGCGGGTCGCATCCAGCGTGGTGCTCAGTTCCGACGGCATGCTCGGCTGGCCTTCGTCAGCGGCCAGCATGCTCAGGCACAGATACTGCGACATGTCGAGATCGAAGGGAGCGAGCGCTTGATCGATATGCGCGCGCAGCAGCCGCGCCGTGCGCATCAGCAGCCGCGAGGCCATGATCAGGTCGCGCGGCGCCTCGGGATGGGCAGCGCAGAAGCGGTCGATGCGGTCTTCGAAGGACATAGTGCGATCCCGGGATATAGTTGCAAACGTAATTATATCGAACGATATCAATTCTCGCCCTGATGCTGCCGATCCGGCCCCGATCCCGGCGCCGATCTCCAGCCCGGCGCCGGCATGCGAGCCAGGACATGCTCCATCCCTAGGCCGCCCGCACACGCCGCGCCCGCTTCTGGCATCATCCGGTTATTGGGGCGCGAACCGTCCCCTTCGCGCCTTGCTGAACCCGCGGCAACGCTAATCGCCTCGCCGCCTTGCCCGTCCCGCTGTCGCCATGACGACCCCTGCCGCTCCCCAAGATCCCGAAGCCACCGGCGACGCCGCCGCACCGCCCGCCACGTCCTCCTTCGACGCACAAGAACTCGAAGCGCTCGCCGCGGCGTTTCACCGCGACGGCTTCGTGGTGTTGCGCGGCCTGGCGGAGCCCGCCCTGTGCGACGCGATGGAGCGCATCGCGCGAGCCCAGCTCGAGGCGGCGGTCGAGCCAGTCGAATACGAGGCCGAACTGGGCTATCCGGGGGCGCCCCGCAGCCGTGACGCTGCGGGCGGTGCGACCGTGCGCCGCCTGCGCCAGGCCTATGACCGCGACCCGGTGTTCCAGCAATGGGCGACCGATCCGCGCGTGGCCACGCTGGTCACCGCGCTGCTCGGCGAGCCGGCGCAGCTGACGCTGGCCCACCACAACTGCGTGATGACCAAGCATCCGACCTATGGCAGCCAGACCGGCTGGCATCGCGACACGCGCTACTGGTCGTTCGCCAGTCCCGAACTGGTGACGGTGTGGCTGGCATTGGGCAACGAGGACGAGCGCAACGGCGCGCTGCGCGTGATACCCGGCTCCCATCGCGTTGCGCTGGAACCGGGGCAGCTCGATGCCGCGGAGTTTCTGGTCGACAGCCATCCGGCCAGCGCGGCGCTGCTGGCGGGGGCGACGCCGCTGTCATTGCAGCGCGGCGACGTGCTGTTCTTCGACAGCCGGCTGTTCCATAGCGCGGGGCAGAACCTGTCCGACGCGGTCAAGCTGTCGGTCGCCTTCGCCTACCTGGGCCTGAGCAACCGGCCGCTGCCCGGCACGCGGTCGGCGCAGCACGGCATGGTCCAGCTGCCGGGCCCGATGGCCAGTTGAAGCGCTGAAGCGCGGAAGCGCGAAAGCGCGGAAGCGCGGAAGAAAACCGGGGAAGGCGTAGCCCTCAGGCCCGCAGGACCACGTGCGCGGCCCTCGGGTGCGTGGCCCTCGGTGCGCGGCCCTCGGGTGCGTGGCCCTCGGCGCGCAGCCCTCGGATTCGCGGCCCTCGGTGCGCAGCCCTCGGATTCGCAACCCTCAGGTGCGCAGGCTGACCAGGTTGGTAATCTTCTCGGACGCTTCCAGCAGCGGCGGCAGGAAACGGCGCACCATTTCCTCGGCGCTGGTGCGGTTGGCCTGGCCGCTGATATTCATCGCGGCAATGACCTGGCCGGCCCGATTGCGGATCGGCGCCGACAGCGACACCAGTCCTTCCTCCAGCTCCTGATCGTTCTGCGCCCATCCCTGTGCGCGGATGCGCGCGATGATCGCCTTCAGCTCGTCGATATCGGTGACCGTGCGCTGCGTGCGCTTGCGCAGATCGCTGGCGTGCAGCACGCGGTCCAGCTCCGTGTCGGACAGCCCGGCCAGCAGCACGCGGCCCATCGACGAGCAATAGGCGGGCAGCCGGCTGCCGATCGACAGATTGATCGTCATGATCTTGCGCGCGGGCACGCGCAGCACGTAGACGATCTCGGTCCCGTCCAGCACCGACACCGAGCAGCTCTCGTGCACCTGCTGCGACAGCGCCTCCATGATCGGCTCGGCCAGGTTCCAGAACGGCATCGACGTCAGATAGGCGAAGCCGAGGTCGAGAATCTTCGGCGTCAGCCGGAACAGCCGGCCGTCGGCCTCGACGTAGCCCAGGCCCACCAGCGTCAGCAGGATGCGCCGCGCGCCGGCACGCGTCAGGCCGCTGGCTTGCGCGATTTCGGTCAGGGTCTGGGCGGGACGCTGCGCGTTGAAGGCGCGGATCACCGACAGCCCGCGTGCGAAGGACTGGACGTAGCTGTCGCTGGGCTTCTCGGCGGTGCCGGTGTTGCCGGTGTTGCCGGCATTTCCGGCGGCCTGGGCGGCGGACGGCTGGGAATCCTTGGAATCGTTCGGGGCGTGGCTGGCCATCGAGGTATACGGCTGGATGCCGAATGCGCACGGAAAGGCCGAAAGAGTAGTGGAAAAGGCCGCAAACCGCCAGAGGGGCATGCCGCAATGCCGCGTTGCGCGACGACCCCGAGGCAGGCACCGCCCGGCCGGGACCCGGGAGCCCCGGAGCCCCGGAGCCCCAGAGACCCAGAGACCCAGAGACCCAGAGACCCGGAGCCCCAGAGACCCAGAGACCCAGAGACCCAGAGACCCAGAGACCCAGAGACCCAGAGACCCAGAGACCCAGGGAACCGGAGACCCGGCGAACCGGCGAACCGGCGAACCGGCGAACCGGCGAACCGGCGACCGGGCACCCCGAATGAGAACCCTCAGCGGAAGCTCTTCTGCACCAGCACGAACGCCGCGATCAGCACGCAGACCAGCGCGAAGCCGTGCAGCAGGTCCATGCCCGCCAGCAAGGTGGCCTGGCGGTCCACCTCCTGCGACAACTGCGCCAGGTCCAGGGCTGACAGCCCGCCGCCCTGCTGCAGGGCGGGCTCGAAGCGCGTCACGTGTTCGACCAGATGGGTGCGGTGCGTGGCCGCGCCTTCCTGCATCCACATGCTGGCCAGCCCGGTGCCCGTCGCCGAGGCGATCTGCTTGCAGACGTTCTTGAACTGGTAGGCGTGGGCGAAGTCCTCGACCGGCAGATCGAGGTAGGTCATCGAGGCCACCTGGATCATCAGCAGCACCGGCGTCAGCCCCTCCAGCAGCACCACCGGCACCAGCGCGTAGTCGGGCGCGCCCGGCATCAGCCGCTGCGACAGCAGCATCGCTGCGCAGGCGTAGACCACCAGGCCGGCCGCGATCACCCGCCGCTTGCGGAACACCATCGCCATGCACAGGGTCAGCACCACCGCGCCGATCGCCGACACGGTGCCGCTGACCGACAGCAGCATGCTGGTGGTGCGAAAGGTCAGGCCCAGCCCGCTCTGCGTCAGCGTCGGCAGCAGATAGGCCCAGATCGCCGACAGCAGGTAGTACAGCGTGTAGAAGCCCAGGCCATACAGATAGCGCCGGCCGAGCAGCCGCGACGGGTCGATCCATGGGTCCTGATGCCGGTGCAGGCGCCAGGCGCAGAACAGCAGCAGCGCCAGCCCGGCCGCGGCCATCAGCGGCATGTGGGGCGTGCTGAAGAAGCGCGTGTAGCGCATCTCCTGCAGCGTGTGCAGCAGCACCAGCGCGCCGGCCGCGGCGCTGAGCGCGGCGGGCCAGTCCAGCGTCGATACCGGCGGATGCGGGTCGCGGGGGCCGCGGCGGGGGTAGGTCAGCGCCACCAGCGCCAGCACCGGCAGCGCGATCACGGCCTGGAACAGGAAGACCGCGCGCCAGCCGATCTCGTCGAGGAAGATGCCGGTCAGCCAGGGCGTCACCGCCAGCAGCCCGAACGAACCCAGGCCGAAACGCAGCAGCAGCGGGGCGCGCTCGGCGGGCGCCGTCAGCAGCTGCACCAGGATGCGCGAGGCCGCGAACAGGCCGCCGGCGCCCAGGCCCTCGACCGTCTTGCCGACGATCAGGCCCGTCGGCGAGCCGGCCTCCGCGCACAGGATCGCGCCGAGCACGAACACCACCAGCGACGCCATCGTGAAGCGCTTGTAGGTGATGCGCCGCGCGATCTGGTCGAGCAGCATGTTCATCAGCACGGCGGCCGCGGCATAGGCGCTGACCGCGTACAGGTAGTCGCTGGGCGTCGCGTTGACGCCGCCCTGGATGTGCTGGCTCGCCACCGCCATCATCAGCGTCGACGAGAAGTCCAGCCCGGTGACCAGTCCCAGCGTCAGCCCGAACGCCGACAGGCGCAGCGGTCCCATCTCGGGGTGAGAGGCGAGGCGCAGCGAAGGTGGCGGGGCGGGGTTCGGGGCAGGATTCGGCGCGGGATGGCCGGCCGGCAGCGGTTGGTGGGGCATGGGCGCCAGCTTAGCGACGCGCGCGTGCGGGAAAAACCGCCTGGGCTGGAAACTTCGTCCGGCTGCCGGAACAATCGGCGCGCGGCCGGATGGAATGCGCAGGGAACGTGCGGGGAGCCCGCAGGGAACGCGTAGAGGCGCATGAGCGCAGCGAGCGCAGGGAGCGCGCGCGAAACGAGCAGGCAACGCGGGCCTTCCGGCATCTGCGTCCAACGCCGGCGCCCATGAAAAAACCGGCCCGCGGGCCGGTTTTCGCTGGCACGCCGGATGGCGCGCTGGCGTGCGGAGGCGTCAGGCGCCCTGGCCGAAACGGTCGCGACCGTCCGACACGTGGTCGGCGCGGGCGCCGTCCGTGTACGCGTCGACGCTGCGGGCGCCATCGGTGTAGGCGTCCACCGTGCGGGCGCCGTCGCTGTACGGGTCGGCCTTGCCGACGTGCATCGAGGCGCCTTCGAGGCGCAGCACGTCGCGATCGAGCGTGGTGGCGTGCAGCGCGGTGGCGGACAGGGACAGGCCGGCGGCGCAGAGCAGCGCGAAGGCCAGGCGACGGGGTTGTGCAAGAGTCTTCATGGTTCTTTTTCCTTTGATCAAAGCCGCGTGGCCGGCATCAAGCCGACCACACCGCCAGAATCTACGCCCGTCGATTGCGTGGAAAAAGAGGCCTTGCAGCAACACACTGTTCAGGCAGGCGCACAATGGCGGGGAACCATTGGCAGGACTACCTACAGGGAACCACCCGCAGGGAACCACCCGCAGGGAACCAACGGCGGGTAACCAACGGCAGGGCTACACCGGTCCGGCAGCGCTGGAGCATCCTGGCTCAAAGCAGATGCCGCAGGCCGAACAGATTGACGCTCAGGCCGGCGATCACCATCAGCAGCACCTGGGCAAGGATGAACAGCACCAGCGGCGAGATATCGAAGCCGCCCAGGCGCGGGATCACGCGGCGGATCGGATCGAGCAGCGGATCGGTCAACTGCTGGATCACCGGGGTGATCGGCGAGTGCGGGTTGACCCAGGACAGGATCGCCATCAGCAGCGTGACCCACATCACCAGGCTGATGCCCCACTTGAGCACGTTGAGCACCGCGATGCCGAGCACGGCGGGCAGCAGGCCGAGCGGGTTGCCGGCGGTCAGGCCGATCACCGCGAGCAGGAACACCACGGCGGTCAGCCAGGCCGCGACCACGGTGGCCCAGTCGATGCCGCCGACGCCCGGAATGATTCGCCGCAGCGGCCGCACCAGCCAGTCCGTGACCTGGAACACGGCGTGCGAGATCGGATTGCGCGCCGGCAAGCGCGTCAGTTGCATCCACAGCCGCAGCAGCAGCGCCATGCCGAAGAGCGTGAAAACGGTATCGAGCAGAAAGATGGCGATTTGCGAGAGCATCGGAATTCCGTGGTCGTGGCGCAGGTGTCTGCGGACGCACAGATTCTGCCATACCCGGGATGCCCCGCGTAGCGCAACGGTGGCCGCGGCCACGGACGCATGCCGGTGCGCCGCACGCTGCCTGACCGCCTTGCCGCGCACCTATAATGACGGCCGACTCCAGATTGCGGCCGCGCTGCCACGCCGGCCGCGCCATCGCACGCCATGACCCAGCCCCGTTCATCGAGCGCCACCGAGCTTGCCAAGCAGGACTTCGAGGCGCTGTCCGACTTCCGCTACCAGTTGCGGCGCTTCATGCGGTTTTCCGAAGACGCCGTGCGCGAGGAGGGCCTGACCGTGCAGCAGTATCTGCTGCTGCTGCATATCCGCGGCTTCCCCGGGCGCGACTGGGCCTCGATCGGCGAACTGGCCGAGCGGCTGCAGGCCAAGCAGCACGGCGTGGTCGCGCTGGTCAATCGCTGCGAGGCGGCCGGGCTGGTCAAGCGCAAGACCAATGCGGCCGACCGCCGCGTGGTGCAGGTCCACCTGCAGCCCAAGGGCGAGCGTTGCCTGAACCGGCTGGCGCTGCTGCACCGGAGCGAACTCGAATCGCTGCGCCACACCTTCCGCATCTCGCGCCTGACAGCCTTCAACGACGACGGCGTGGCGCGCGGTTAGGATTCGCCGTTTCAGGCCGGGCCATAGCCGCGCTAGGGGCGGGCTCGCAGGCGAGGCAACCCGCCGGCGCAACTCGCCGGCGCGTCTTGCCAAAACGTCAGGCCGGCTGCGCCAGCGCCTGCGCGAGGAAGGTGAGCGCCCGGCCATGGGCCAGCACGGCCGAGGGCTGGTGATACGAGCCACGTGCCCAGCAGTTGAAGCCGTGGTCCGCGCCCGGATACACATGGATCTCGGCGCGGGGATTGCCGGCCATCGCCGCACGGACCTGTTCGACCGCCTCGGGCGGGATATGGGCATCGCGTTCGCCATAGTGGAACTGGATCGGTACGCGCACCGCGCTGGCCTGGTCCAGCGCGCGCTGGATCCCGCCGCCGTAGTAGGGCACCGCCGCGTCGACCAGCCCGCGCGCCGCGCTCAGGTACGCCAGCAGCCCGCCAAAGCAGTACCCGACCGCGGCGATCTTGCCGTTCGGCCCGAGCTGCGCGCGCAGCGCCTGCGCGGTCAGCGCGATATCGTCGAGCGCGAGATTCGGATCAGTGGCCTGGCGCAGCGCCAGCGCGCGCTCCATGTCGGCGCCGGCATAGCCCAGTTCGACGCGCGGCGCCTCGCGCCAGAACAGGTCCGGCGCCATCACCACGTAGCCGTCCAGCGCGTACTGGTCGGCCACCGCGCGGATATGTTCGTTGACGCCGAAGATCTCCTGGATCAGCACGATGCCCGGCGTGCCCGGGCGCGTGCCGCCGGGCGGCAGGCTCAGGTAGGCATCGAAGGCGTGGGCGTCAGTGCCGACGCGGATCCAGCGCCGACGCGCGTCGGCTGCGGCGCCGGTGGCAGTACCGGCTGCAGCGCCGGAGGCAGATTGAGTAGCGGCCATGGGTTTTCTCCATCGGTGGGCGGACAGGGTAAGGCAAGCCGCGCGGGCTTGCCAAGCGCGCCAGTCCGGCCCGCGCGCCGCCCGGACGTTGTCCCGCCACCCATGTAGGCGGATTCCGACAAGCGCCGGGGCCGGCGGAGGACGGCGGTTCCGTGCAGGGCTTGCCATACTGCTGGCGGAGGTCCGCGGACATCCTGGTCCCGCTGCGCCTCCTTCGTTTCCGCAGGGATGTCGATGACCGCTGAAGACGCGCCTGAAGACCGGCAGCTTGCAGCCGGCGTAGCGCAGACGGAGAGCCGCGATGGCGCCCCGCGTGCCGCCGCGGGAGATCGTGCGCCGGCACCCGCCGCGGGGCCGCGGCAAACCGGGCTGCTGCAGCCTGGCCGCAATTGCTGGCGCATCGAACGCGCATCGCGCTTCGCCATGCTGGTCGATGGCGAGGAGTACTTCCGTGCGCTGCGCTCGGCGCTGATCCAGGCCGAACACACGGTATTCATCCTCGGCTGGGACATCGACAGCCGCTTCGAGCTGGTGCCCGGCGGCGCCGACGACGGCTTTCCGCGCGGGCTGCGCGATTTCCTCGACGCGCTGGTGCGGCGCCGCCGCCGGCTGCGCATCTACGTGCTGAGCTGGGATTTCGCGATGGTCTACGCGATGGAGCGCGAGTGGCTGCCGGCGGTCAAGCTCGACTGGCAGACCCATCGCCGGCTGTCGTTCCGGCTCGACGCCCGCCATCCGGTGGGCGCCTCGCATCATCAGAAGGTCGTGGTGATCGATCACAGCCTCGCCTTCGTCGGCGGGCTGGATTTGACGCGCTGCCGCTGGGATACGCCCTCGCATGCGCTGCAGGAGCCCCGGCGGGTCGATCCCGACGGCAAGCCCTATGGCCCGTTCCACGATGTGCAGGCGGTGGTCGAGGGCGACGTCGCCCGCGCGCTCGGCGAGATGGCGGCCGAGCGCTGGCGCCGCGGCACCCGGCGCGAGCCGCGCGCGGCCGACCCGGGCGCCGATGGCCACGGCCGGCGCCTGTGGCCCGATGGCGTCGCCCCGCTGCTGACCGATGTGCCGGTGGCGATCGCCCGCACCGCGCCTGCCTTCGCCGGCGAGCCCGGCGTCGGCGAAATCCGCGCCCTGCATCTGGACGCGATCGCCGCCGCGCGCCGGACCCTGTATCTGGAGAACCAGTATTTCAGCTCCGGCGTGCTGGCCGACGCGCTGGCCGCGCGGCTGGCCGAACCCGACGGCCCCGAGGTGGTGCTGGTCTCGCGCCGCAGCGAAAGCGGCTGGCTCGAGGAGCACAGCATGGGCGTGCTGCGCGCCCGCGCGCATCGCAAGCTGCGCAGCGTCGATGCGGGCCATCGCTATCGGCTCTATTACCCGCATCTGCCGGGCGAGGGCGAACCGGGGCCCGATGGCGAGCCGCTGCCCGGCATCAACGTGCACAGCAAGGTCATGGTCGTCGACGACACCTTGCTGACGATCGGCTCGGCCAATCTGAACAATCGCTCGATGGGTCTCGACACCGAATGCAATCTGGTGATCGAGGCCGGCGGGGATGCCCGCATCGCCGCCGCGATCCGCTCGATGCGCGCGCGGCTGGTGGCCGAGCACCTGGCGTGCGATGCCGGCGAACTGGCCGCCGCCCATGCGCGCGGCGAGCCGCTGCACGAGACCATCGCCCGTTGCCATCGGCCCGGCGAGCGAACCCTGCAGGCCTTCGATCCGCCGCTGGTGCCCGAGGTGGACGCGGTGGTGCCCGACGAGCGGCTGCTCGACCCGATCGAGCCGATCGATCCGGACGGCCTCGTCGATGAATTCCTGACGCACGAGGCGCGTCCGCGCGTGATCGGACGCCTGGGCATGGCGATCCTGCTGCTGGTGGTCCTCGCAGGCCTGGCATTTGCGTGGCGCTATACGCCGCTGCGCGAATGGGCGGACTTCCGCCGCGTGCTCGATGTGGTCGAGCGGATCCGCGACATGCCGATGGCGCCGCTGGCGATGCTCGGCGCCTATGTGGCCGCCGGGCTGGTGATGGTGCCGGTGACGCTGCTGATCGTGGTCACGGTGATCGTGTTCGGCCCGGTCAAGGGCGCGCTGTGCGCGCTCGGCGGCGTGGTGCTCAGCGCCGCCACCGGCTACGGCATCGGCCGCTTCGTCGGCCGCGACGCGGTACGGCGCTATGGCGGCAAGCGGCTGAACGCGCTGAGTCAGCAGGTCGGCCAGCACGGCCTGCTCGCGATGGTGGTGCTGCGGCTGGTGCCGGTCGCGCCGTTCACGCTGGTCAACCTGGTGGTGGGGGCCTCGCGCATCCGCTTTCGCGACTGCCTGCTCGGCACGCTGATCGGCATGACGCCCGGCATCGTGATCTCCGCCTCGCTGGTCGACCGCATCGCCGCGGTGGCGCGCAATCCGAACCCGCTGACGGTGGCGCTGCTGCTGCTGGTGCTGCTGATCCCGTTGAGCGTGCTTTGGCTGCTGCGCCGGCGCCGGCGTGCGGATGCCGCGCAGGCCGCGCAGGCAGCGGAGGCAGCGGAGGCAGCGGAGGCGGCCCAGGCCGCCAGGGAGGCCCAGGTCGCGCAGGCGATGCAGCCCGCGCAGACCGCCCAGGCGGTGCACCGCGCCGCCATCGGCGAACCCCGCCATGGAGGGCATGCATGAGTCGGATCTATCCATTTCGCGCCGGCGACCTCGCGCAGCCGGTCCCGCAGACCCCGCGGGAAGCGGCCGCCGCCGCGGCGCCGGCGCAGTTCCTGGTGGCCAGCTACAACATTCACGGCGGCATCGGCGTGGACGGGCGCTTCCTGCCGAAGCGGATCGCCGGCGTGCTGTCGGAACTGCAGGCGGACATCGTCGCGCTGCAGGAAGTCGAATCGCGCAGCACCGGCTTCGACATGCTGGCCTATCTGCGCGACGAAACCGGCTATCACGCGATTCCCGGGCCGACGCTGATCCGGCATGACGGCGAATATGGCAACGCGCTGCTGACGCGCTTTCCGCCGAGCCGGGTCCGTCAGATCGACCTGAGCGTGGGCCGCCACGAACCGCGCGGCGCGATCGACGCGACGCTGAGCTGTCCCGATGGCGTGCATGCCGCCCCGCTGCGGGTGATCGCCACCCATCTGGGGCTGTGGCCGGGTGAGCGCCGCATGCAGGTGCGCCGGCTGCTGACGTCGCTGGCCGAACAGCCGGGCGTGCCCACCGTGCTGCTGGGCGACGTCAACGAATGGTTCCTGTGGGGCCGGCCGCTGCGCTGGCTACATGCGTACTTCGACGGGGCGCCGCACGTGCCCACCTTCCCGTCACGGATGCCGGTGCTGGCGCTGGACCGCCTGTGGTGCTGTCCGCGCTCGGTGCTGGCCTCGGTGTCGAGCCATCGCAGCCCGCTGGCGCGGATCGCCTCGGACCATCTGCCGCTGCTGGCGCGGCTGCATGCGCGGCAGGCCGTGCCGGCGGCCATGTCGTCCGCCGCTGTGGCCGACGAGGAGGCCGATCTGGCCAGGCAGGCCGATCAGCCGTCGCGGTAGGCGTCCAGGCGGTTGTACAGCGTTTTCAGGCTGATGCCAAGCGCCTGCGCGGCGCGGCGCTTGTCGCCGTCGAAGCGGGCCAGCGTGGCCAGGATCAGGCCGCGCTGCGCATCGGCCAGCGTGGTGCCGATCCGCACGTTCAGCACGCCGTCGGCGGCGGTGGGCAGCGGCGGTTGCGAGGCGATGTTCGGGTTCGGCAGTTCGATCACGCGGTCGGCCAGGATGAAGGCGCGATAGACCGTGTTGCGCAGCTCGCGCACGTTGCCCGGCCAGCCGTACTGGCACAGACGCTCCAGCGCGCTGGCCGAGAACACCTTGTCGGCGCCCTCGGCGGCGTTCAGCTCGGCCAGGAAATGCTTGGCCAGCGGCACGATGTCCTCGCGCCGTTCGCGCAGCGGCGGGATATGCAGCGGCACCACGGCGAGCCGGTACAGCAGGTCCTCGCGCAGCACGCCGCTGCGCACGGCCTCGAGCGGATCGCGGTTGGTCGCCGAGACGATGCGCACGTCGCAGACCACCTGGGCGTCGCCGCCGACGCGATGGAAGGTGCGCGTCTCCAGCACCCGCAGCAGCTTGATCTGCATGTCGGGCGCCATTTCGGTGACCTCGTCCAGAAACAGCGTGCCGCCGTGCGCCTGCTCGAAATAGCCGGCCTTCTGCTGCATCGCGCCGGTGAAACCGCCCTTTTCGTGGCCGAACAGTTCCGATTCGATCAGGGTCGGGGCGATCGCGCCGCAGTTGACGGCGACGAAGGGCTTGCCGCGCCGGTTGCTGCGCTCATGTATCGCGCGGGCCACCAGTTCCTTGCCGGTGCCGCTTTCGCCGACGGCCAGCATCGGCACGTCGGTGGCCGCGACGCGGGGAATCTGTTCGAGCAGCCGGCGCATCGCCGGCGAGGTGCTGCGCCATAGCAGCGCAAAGTCGTCGCGCGCCGGCCCGTGGCCGCCATCCTCGCGTGGGTGGTCCCGCGCGGGTTCCCGATGACGGGAGCGCGTCGTGTCCGGCAGATCGTTCGAGGTGCTGGTCGACATGTAGCGAAAGGCGGAGCGGAAATAGAGACGACAGTAGTGATGAAAGTCAAGACGGGCGGCCGGCGGGCGGTGGACGGGGTGCTGGCAGCGGGTCCACGCCTTCGCGAGAGCCGCATCGCGGCTCGCGTAATGCCATGCTAGCCTGCGATCGGGCCGGCCACCATTGCCGTTTGTCCGACAAGCCGGTCCGGCGCGGCCGGCGGCCGATGTCGGACGATGTCAGACTAACACCGGTATGGCGGCGCTTGCCGCTTGCATAGAATGGGGTCTATTCAGGGCAGCAACGCCCGCCGCGGCGGCAACCGCCACGGCGCCTGTCTCATTTCCACCATTCCGGTCAAGGGTTTCAGCGGCCGGCATCAGTCAAGCCTATGCCTCACATCCTGATCGTCGACGACGACGAGAACACCTGTGCAGCGCTGGCCGAGATCGCCGCGGCAGAGGGCTTCACCGCGGCCACCGCGGGCGACCTGCGCGAAGCGTGCCTGCAGATCGGCTGGCAGATGCCCGATGCGGTGCTGGCCGACCTGAAGCTGCCCGACGGCGACGGCAAGGACCTGTTCAACGAAGTCGGCTCGGCCGGCGTCGACATCATCCTGATGACCGGCTACGCCAGCGTCGAGAGCGCGGTCGAGGCGCTTCGCCTGGGCGCCACCGACTATCTGGTCAAGCCGATCAATGTCGCGCGCCTGCAGACGGTGCTCAAGCGCATCGCGACCACCGGCGACCTGAAGGCCGAGGTGCGCTCGCTGCGCGGCGAACTGCGCCGTTACGGGCGCTTCGGCAGGCTGCTGGGCAGCTCGGAGGCGATGCAGGCGGTCTATGACCAGATCAGCAAGGTCGCGCCCACCGAGGCCACCGTGCTGCTGGTCGGCGAGAGCGGCACCGGCAAGGAGCTCGCGGCGCAGACCGTGCACGAGCTGTCGCCGCGCCGGCGCCAGCCCTTCCTCGCCGTCAACTGCGGCGCGATCTCGCCGAACCTGATCGAGTCCGAGATGTTTGGCCACGAGCGCGGCAGCTTCACCGGGGCCGAGCGCCAGCACAAGGGCTATTTCGAGCGCGCGGCCGGCGGCACGCTGTTCCTCGACGAAATCACCGAGATGCCGATCGAGCTGCAGGTCAAGCTGCTGCGCGTGCTCGAGGCCGGCACCTTCATGCGCGTGGGCACCAACCGCGAGCTGCGCGCCGATGTGCGCGTGGTCGCGGCGACCAACCGCAATCCGGAGGAGGCGGTTGCCGAAGGCAAGTTGCGGGCGGACCTGTATCACCGCCTCAACGTATTCCCGATCGAACTGCCGCCGCTGCGCACGCGCGGCGACGACGTGGCGCAGCTGGCCGGGGCCTTCCTCGATCAGCTCAACGCGGAGCACGGCACGCAGCGCCGCTTCGGTCCCGAGGTGCTGGCCAATCTGCGGCTGCATTCGTGGCCCGGCAATGTGCGGGAGCTGCGCAACTTCGTGCAGCGCGCCTTCATCATGGCGGAGGACGACGTCATTGCCGAATCGCCGGTGCCGCTGCAGGCCGCGGCCTCGCAGGTGCCCGCCACCGCGATCGTCACGGTGCCGGTCGGCATGTCGCTGGCCGACGCCGACCGCGAGCTGATCTTCGCCACGCTGGAGCAGTGTGCCGGCGTCAAGAAACACGCCGCTGAAATCCTGGGCATCAGCCTGAAGACCCTGTACAACCGGCTCGAGGAATATGCGGCCGGCGGCAAGCTGCCGGAGTCGTTCAAGACGTCCGGCAATGGCGCCAACAATGGAGCCGGCAGCGGCGCCAACAGCGGCGCGCACGACCGTCCGCCCGCCACCAGCTGAAGCGACAGGAACCCATCCCGCCCGCCCACCACCGCCGAAGCCTCGAGCTGGCCCGAGCTATGCTTCGGCTCGGAAATCCGGCCCGCCGCAACGGCGCGGCGACCCTGAGATGACCCAAACATTCATGTCCAAGCGACCTCTCCCCTCCAGCCGCGCCGATGCGGAAAACGGTGGCCAATCCGGCGGGGCGGGCACCGAGCACTGGGTGCCGGCGACTGTCGATGCGACTTCCGAGATGACGACGCTGATCGACCAGGTATCGCACGACCTGCGCTCGGCGCTGAACGGCGTCCAGAGCTGGGCTTATGTGCTGGACCACTCGCTGGACGCGCCCACCGCGCCGGTGCAACGCGCGCTGGCGGGGTTGCGTACCGCCATGCAGCAGCAGGTCATGCTGATCCAGCATATGGAAGAGGCGGTGCGGCTGCTGGCCGACGAGACCGAGCCGCAATGGGAGGCGATCGATCTTGCCGCCGCGATGGCGCAGGCGATGGACGCGGTCAAGCCGGCCGCCGAATCGCGCCGCGTCACCTTGGCCGACGTGCTGGTGCACGACGGCGAGGGCAGCCGCGGCGACGCTTTCGTGCAGGCGGACCCGCGCCGGCTGGAGCCGATGCTGCGCCATCTGGTGCTGCATTGCCTGAAGCAGGCACGCAATGGCGACACCATCGATGCGCATCTCGAACCGGCGGACGACCATGTGAAGCTGCGCCTCACCGAAAGCCGCACGACGGCCGATCGCATCAAGGAACGCCTGTCGGTGCTGTCCGAGTTCTTCCGGCGCGATGTCGGCAACGACGGCGCCGCGCCGGCGCGGCAGAGTTCCGCGCTGCTGCTGGCGCGCCGCATGGCGGAGCTGCATGGCGCCACGCTCGGCGCCGAGCCGTCGACGCAATGCGAGCAGGACGGCGAGAGCGCCTGCATCGCGGTCACCTTCCCGCGCGTGCCGCCGGCGGCCGCTGCGGCGGGCCTCGAGGCGCCTTCCGTACCGCCTTCCCTGCCACCTTCGGGGCCTTCCGACGGCGCCTGATCCCGCGTTTACCGATCTTCTTTTCACTCCCTTTCACCCCCGCCCGCCGGGCGTTTGCGGCGCAAGTACTTTTTACGTGCGATGCACTTTGTGCAACGCTCGGTGCTGTCGTATGCGCCGCTTGCGCGCACGTCCCGCCATCTCGCCTTCTGGCCCGTCGCTTGCATCTGTTTCGCTATTCCAATCGAGCAGGAGCCGATGATGCAGAAGGCCAAGACCGCGACCCCCTCCGCCCATGGAACCGCCGCCAAGTCTGCTTCCGCCAGCGCGGCGAAGCCGAGCAAGCAGAAGACCGCCGCGCAGCAGGACGACGAAAAGCAGAGCAGCGCGTGCACCTATCAGCAGGCCGTCGACGAATCGGTGGAGATGACCTTCCCGGCCAGCGATCCGATTTCGCCGAGCGCCGCCATGCATGCAGAGAAGGAGACCAGCACCGACGTGGACGACACCGACTGGGAGATCGAACCGGGCAGCGCGCATCAGCCGGAGGGCGCACGTCCCGCGGCGGAGCGCAAGGGCGCAGCGGGCAAGGAAGGCGCGAAGGCTTCGGGCGACAAGGACGAAAAAAGCGAAAAGGCCGACAAGGGCGCGAGCGGTAAAGCCGCTGGAACGAAGACCGGCGCCACCGCCAGGTCCAAGGGCAAGTCCTGATGCCAGCCGGGCTGGCGTCGCGACCGTCGAACGCCATGCCGAATCCGATTGCCGATCCATCGCTCGCCAGGCGGGTGTCTGCCAACCGATTCGAAGGAGCCACCATGTCCCTGATCATCGCCGGACGATTTGATACGTTCGCCCAGGCCGAGGCGGCGGCGGGCCAGTTGTTTGCCCGCGGTTTCGCCGAGGACGACGTGACCCTGTTCTTCGTCAATCCCCCGGGACAACATGGACGTTTCCCGCTCGGCGGCGACGTGGCGGTCGACGCGGGTACCCGCAAGGCGGGGACCGGCGCGGGCCGCGGCATCGTGTTCGGCGCCATCGCCGGTGCCGTGATCGGCGCGGTGGCGCTGGCGCTGATGCAGGCCTCCGTGCTGGTGCTGGCGCTGGCCACGGGCCTGGGCGCCTATCTGGGTTCGCTGGTCGGCGCGCTGTCGATGACGCGCGATCCCGACCGGGTATCGAACGCGCCCGATCCCGATCGCCAGGTCAAGACCGAGCGCGATGCCGGCGTGCTGCTGGCCGTGCACGTCAATCCCGATACGCGCGAGACGGCCGCCGAGGTATTGCGCCAGGCCGGCGCCAAGGACGTCGAACGCGCCTACGGGCGCTGGAGCGAAGGCCGCTGGGTCGATTTCGACCCGCTCGCGCCGCCGGTGCCCGCCAGTCGTCCGTAACGTGTGTCATGCCGTGTGCCATGCCGATCCATGCCGCTGCCGCACGATCATGACGATCCGGCCGCGACGATGAAGGGGCGCGAGGGCGCCATTGTGTCAACCGACAACCGAAGCAGGAGTCGCCAATGAACCCACTGGACAGAGACCCGCGCGATCCGCGAGACATCCGGGACCCTCGCGATCCCCGCGATCCGCGTGACCTGCGCGATCCGACGGCGGCGCGCGCGCCCGCGGGCGCGACCATCGTCGGCGATGTCGACACCAATGCGAGCGGGCCCGGCCCCTTCGTGATGGCGGCCGATACGCTCGAAGGCAACAGCGTGATCGGGCCCGCCGGCGAGGATCTCGGCACCATCGACCACATCATGCTGGACGTGCAGGGCGGCCGCGTCGCCTATGCGGTGCTGTCGTTCGGCGGCTTCCTCGGCATCGGCGAGAAGCTGTTCGCGGTGCCATGGTCGGCGCTGACGCTCGATACCCGGCGCAAGTGTTTCGTGCTGGGCGTCGACAAGGACAAGCTGAAAGCCGCGCCCGGCTTCGACAAGGACCACTGGCCGGCGATGGCGGACCCGCAATGGGCCACCAGCATTCACCAGTACTACGGGACCTCGCCGTACTGGAAGGAGGACTCGTACGATCCGTGGGCGTGATGGCGTTGTAGTGCTATGCCCGCTTGCGCTGCGGGCTGCTGCGTGATCCGCTGTCGGTGCTGGCCGTACTGGCCCGCCTGGCGGCGGATTTCTTCGTTGAAGCCGGCGCCTTGCCGGACTTGGCCGCGCTCTTGCGGCTGCTTGCCGGCTTGGCTTCCTGCCTGGATCCTTTGCCGTCCTTGGCCTCGGCTCGAGCGCGGGAGGTGGATTTGCGGGCGGTCTTGCGAGCGCCCGTGGCGCGCTTGCGCGGCGCCTCGCGCGGCGCGTCGTCGTCTTCCCGCTGGTCCGCTTCCTCGCCCTGCGTGTCCTCGCCCGCTTCCGCGCGCGTACCGCCGCGGCCGCCACGGCGTTTGATGCTTTCCTTGAGCAGCGCCATCATGTCGATCACCTCGGCCGACTTGCGCGGCTCCCCGCTGTCCGGCTCGGCCGGCGTCAGCAGGTGCGTCTTGCCTTCGGCGATCTTCCCTTCGATGCGCTCCATCAGGTCGTCGCGATAGGTATCGCGATAGGCCTCGGGGTTCCAGTCCTCCTGCATGTCCTCGACCAGCCGGGTCGCCATCTCGATCTCGCGCGGGCTGACGCCCTGCTGCTTGCCACTGCTCTTGGGCAGCTTCAGCTCGTCCATCGGCAGGACCTCCTCGGCCCAGCGCATGGTGTTGAGCACCAGCGCATCGCCCAGCACCAGCACCGCCGCCAGATGCTGGCGGTTGTGGATCACCACCAGGGCCAGCGCCGCGCGTCCGGTGCGGCGCAGGGTCTCGCGCAGCAACGCGTAGCCCTTCTCGCCGCGCCGGTCCGGCTCGAGATAGTAGGGCGTCTCGAAGTAGTACGGCGGGATTTGGTCGGCCTGCACGAAGCTGACGATATCGACGGTCTGCGTCGCCTCGACGTTGGCCTGGCGGAAGTCCTCCGGCGACAGCAGCACGTATTCACCTTTCTCGTACTGGTAGCCCTTGACGATATGGTCCTTGTCGACCGGCTTGCCGGTCTTCTTGTTGATGCGCTGATAGCCGACCGGCGCCATGTCGCGCTCGTCGAGCCAGTCGAAGTCGAGCGCGTTGTCGCGCGCGGCCGCCTTCAGCACGACCGGGATGTTGACCAGGCCAAAGGAAATGGCGCCTTTCCAGATGATGCGGGGCACAGGGAAACTCCGGATCTTGGTTCTTCGACCGCAGGCGAGGGCGGACGCGTGCCCTCAGGCGCGCTGGGGCGGGGGCGGCGGCACGTCGCCGGGGGGCGGGTCGATGACCGGCTCATGCGGATCGATCGGCGGCACCTCGGGTTCGGGCGTGGTCGGCGGCTGGTCCGGGGTTTGATCCGGTTCTGGCGTGGTATGCATGCGTTTCTCCATCGAAGAGGTCGGCCCGGAGGAGGCCGGACCGGTGCCCGTGCTGCCGTCGGCCGGATGCCCCAATGGCGAATGCAGGGGCGGCGGCGTGCCGGCGGCGGTATTGGCCACGGTACGCGCATCGGTACGCCCCTCGCTGCGGCCATCCGTGCGGCCGTCCGTCCGGCCATCGGAGCGGCATTCTTCGAGCAGGCGCGACAGCACCTCCAGATCGACCGGCTTGGTCAGGTGGTCGTCGAAGCCGGCCGCCTGCGTGCGCAGCTTGTCGCCGGGCTGGCCGTAGCCAGTCAGCGCCACCACCTTCATCGCCTGCAGCTCCGGTATCGCACGCAGCCGCTGCGCGATCTCGAAGCCGTCCATGCCCGGCATGCCCAGATCCAGCAGCACCAGCTCGGGCTTGTACTTGACCGCGCGCACGATCGCAGCGGCGCCGTCGAGCGCAGTGATCACGGTATGGCCCAGCGCTTCCAGCGTCATCGCCATCGCCTCGAGGGCGTCGACGTTGTCGTCCACCACCATCACGGTGCGCGGCTTGCCGGCCGGCGCCTGCCGTCCGCCCAGCGTCGGCTGCCAGCTGCGCCACGGCTGCATCGGCAGCTGCACGATGAAGCTGCTGCCATGACCGGGCCCGTTGCTCTGCACCGACAGCTGGCCGCCATGCATGCTGACCAGCCGATGGACCAGCGACAGGCCGATGCCGGGGCCATTGCCGCCGGCCACGGCGATATTGCCGTTGGCGCCGTCGCGCTCGAAGGTCTCGCGCAGGCCCTGCAGCCGTTCGGGCGACAGCCCGGTGCCGTTGTCGGTGATCCGGATGGTGACCATGCCCTGATCCGCCTGCGCCTCGATCGACAGCAGGCCATCGGGCGGCGTGTACTTGGCCGCGTTGTTCAGCAGGTTGCCGAAGATCTGGGTCAGGCGCACCAGGTCGCCGCGCACGGGCATCGGCCCCTCGGGCACCGACAGGCGCAGCTGATGGTTGCGCGACTCGATCAGCGGCCGGACCGTCTCGACCGCGGTGTTCAGCGCGGAACGCAGCTCGACCAGGTCGTCGCGCAGCGTGATGGTGCCGCGCGTGAAGCGCGAGATGTCGAGCAGATCGTCGACCAGCCGGGTCAGGTGATAGAGCTGGCGGGCGATGATGTCGCGCGCCTTGAAGCTGTCCTCGCGCGACGGCGCGCAGTGCATCAGCAGATCGGCGGCGCTGCGCATCGGCGCGAGCGGGTTGCGCAGCTCGTGCACCAGCATCGCGAGGAAATCGTCCTTGCGGCGTTCTTCTTCGCGCAGCATCTTCTCGGCACGCTTCTGCTGCGTGATGTCCTCGCACACGCCGACCACGCGGTAGAACTCGCCGCTGGCGTTGTTGACCGGGAAGGCGCGCGCGCGGACGTCGCGCGTCTGGCCGTCGGCATGGATCAGCGCGAATTCCAGATCCATATGGCCGTCGCGCAGCATCGCCTCGCAGGCCGCCTGCACGCGTTCCCGGTCGGACTCCGCGACCCAGCCGAAGCAGGCGTTGCCGTGCTGATGCAGGTCTTCCACCGGACGGCCGGTCAGCGTGACGAAGGCCGGGCCGACGAACAGGAACTTGCGCTCCTGCGGATCGAAGATCCACAGCACATCGGACAGGTTGTCGGCCAGCTGGCGGAACAGGAATTCGTTGTCGCGCAGCGCCTGCGAGGTACGGTGGTAGGCCTCCTCCGCCCGCCGCAGCCGCAGCAGCGCCTTGACGCTGGACACCAGTTCCTCCGGCTCGACCGGCTCCACCAGATAGCTGTCGGCGCCATGGTCCAGCGCCTCGACGCGGTAGCGCGGATCGCTGGCCGAACCGGACGTATGCAGGATCAGCGTGCGGCAGCTTTGCGGATCGTCCTTGATGATGCGGCAGACGTCCAGGCCGTCGATGTCCGGCAGCTTCATGTCCAGCAGCACCAGGTCCGGCGCATAGCGGCGCACCAGCGACAGCGCCGACTCGCCGGTCGAGGCTTCGAGCACCGCGTAGTCCGCGCGGCGCAGGATGCGGCTCTTGATGTAGCGCGAGCCCTCGTTGTCGTCGACCACCAGCACCAGCGGCCGGTTGTCGCGGGAATCGGACGACGTTCTGGTTTCGATCGAACTCATGCTGTCCTCGCCTTGGGCAGGCATGCGGGGTGGCAAAAGGTCGGCAGGTCGGTTTTTGCGTTCGGCGCGACCCCGAGGCCGAGGCGGTTTGTAATAATTACCAATCTAGCTCTCCAACGCTTGTAGTTGATGCAAAGCCACTTCCAGGACCGGAAGCGATCCCGTGGAAGCGGCTTCAGCGACGCTGCACTTCGCCGGAGTGGGCCTCCGCGCTCGGCGCGGTGCCGCCGTGCGGGCCGCTGGGCCGGACCTCGGCGGCCTTCTGCGAGACGTCGCCTGGCTGCGTGGTGCCGGACGGCTGCGCGCCCTTGCCGAAGCGGGCGGCGATCTGGTCCTGCACGCGCGCCAGCGCGTCGGCCTGCTGTTTGGCCACTTCAGCCTCCTTGGCCTTGCGTTCGTCGGCGGCGCGCTGCTGTTCGGCGCTGGGGGCCGGCAGGCGGGCCTGCGCGGGCGCCCAGGCGAGCGCCGTCATCAGCGCCAGGGCGGCATAGTGGGCAATGCGGATCGTGGTCCGAGGGGTTGTCATGGTGGCTCCCGGTTCGTGCTTGCGTCGTCGTTCCGTCACGCGCCCGCCGCGGCAATGCGCGGACGCATGTGTCCGAAGTGGCAAGAACCATGCCCTCCTTTGTCCGACACGGAGTGGCCGCATGATGCACTGCGGGGGGCAGCAAGGCGGCGGGCGGGCCGGTCCACCGCGTTCAGCCGTTGCCCAGGCGCCGGATTGCCGCGGTCAGCGTCTGCCGCGTGCTGCCGTAGTCCGCCCAGGGATCGGCGTGCTCGGTCTCCTCGATGCGCGCCAGGGCGTTGGCGATGGTCCACTGGGCGCCGGAGCGCAGCGAGGGCAGTTCGTCCCAGCTGCACGGGATCGACACGCCCAGGCCGGGCCGGGCGCGCGCCGAGAAGGCGGCGACCGTGGTGGCGCCGCGCCCGTTGCGCAGGTAGTCAATGAAAATTTTGCCGACGCGGTTGCGCGGCCCGCTCTTGGAGACGAAGCGCTGCGGGATGGTCCTTGCCATATGCACGACCAACTGCTGGGCAAAGTCCTTGACCTCGTCCCAGCCGAGCCGCCGGGCGATCGGCACCACCACGTGCAGGCCCTTGCCGCCGCTGGTCTTCAGGAAGGCTGTCAGCTCGAGTTCGTCGAGCATGCCCTTGGTCAGCGCGGCGGCCTCGACCACATGCTTCCACGGCACGCCCTCGCCGGGGTCGAGGTCGAAGATCACGCGATCGGGCTTCTCGATCTGGCGCTTGTCGGCGTTCCAGGTGTGGAACTCGATCACGTTGAGCTGCGCCGCGGCGACGATGCCGGTCTCGCTGGCGATCTCGATCATCGGCGGGTGGCCCGGCCATAGCGACGGATCGAGCCGGTTGACGCCGGCGATATTGAAGGTCTCGGCATGCTTCTGGAAGAACAGCTCGCCGCCGACCCCCGACGGGCCGCGCAGCACCGCCAGCGGGCGGCCGCGCAATTCCGGCAGCATGCGCGGCGCCACCGCTTCGTAGTAGCGCACCAGATCGCCCTTGGTCGCGCCGGTCGACGGATCGATGACGCGGTCGGCATGGCTGACGCGAACGTTGCCGATCTGTTCGCGGCCGGAGGAGGCCTTCGTCCGGGCGGGTTTGGCCGGTGGCGTGGCATCCGCTGTCTCGGCCTGGGCGGCCTTGGCAGCCTTTCCTCTGGCCTTCGCCGGCTTGTCTTCGGCCTTGCGTTCGGCCCTGTCCTCCGCCTTGCCCCTCGACCCCGCCGATTTCTCCCGGCCCTCGCTTTTGTCCACTGTCTTGCCCGGTGCGGGCATCGCCTTCTCCTTGCCGATCGCGCTGGCGCTCTTGTCGGACCGCAGGCCATGGAACACCGCATGGCGGATCAGGCCATCGCGCGTCCACGAGCCGAACGACACCTCGGCGACCGCCTTGGGCCGAACCCAGATGCCCTTCACCCCCTTGGCGATCGCCGGCATCCTGTCGAACGGCGAGGCATCGGTGCGCAGGGCGTCGAGCTTGGCCCGGATCGTATCGAGCGTCCGCACATCGAAGCCGGTGCCGACCTTGCCGGCATAGACCAGCCGTCCCGCCTCGTCGTGAATGCCCAGCAGCAGGGCCCCAAGGCCATTGCGGGTGCCCTTGGGCTCGGTAAAGCCGCCGATCACGAACTCCTGCCGCTCGCTGCATTTGAGCTTGATCCAGTTTGGCGAGCGCGCCGAGACATAGGGCGCATCGACGCGCTTGCCGATCAGCCCCTCGAGCCGCAGCCGGCAGGCCGCGCTGAGGATTTCCTCGGGGCCGGCCTCGAAGCTCTCGCTGAAGCGCAGATGCGCCGAGACGTTGTGCTCCTCGAACACCCGCCGCAACAGGTCGCGGCGCTCGACCAGCGCCACCTGCCGCAGATCGTGGCCGGCATAGTAGGGGACGTCGAACACGAAGAACTGGATGGCGTCGGTGCGGTCGCTGTCGAAGGCGTTCTGCAGCGCCTGGAAGTCGGTGCTGCCGTCCTTGTCGACGATGACGATCTCGCCGTCGAGCCAGGCCGACGGCAGATTCAGCGTGCCGAGCTCGCGCGCCAGTGTCTTGAGCTTCGACGTCCAGTCGTGGCCGTTGCGCGTGAACAGCTTGACGTCGGCGCCGTCGATGCGGGCCAGCACGCGATAGCCATCGAACTTGACCTCGTAGACCCAGTTCTGCGCATCGGCGGGCGGTCCTTGCACCAGCGTCGCCAGTTGCGGTGCGAGCGTCAGCGGCAGCGCGGCGCGGCGCGCGCCCGGTGGAAGCTGGATGGCGCCGGTCGCGGACCGCTTGTTGCCGGCGGTCTTGCTGTCGGCCGCCGATTTGCCCGAGGCTGTTTTCTTCGCGGCTTTCGTCGATGCGCCGGCGGCGGATTTCGTCGCCGTCCTGGTTGCCGTCCTGGTTGCGGTCTTCGTCGCGGTCTTCGACGCCGCCTTTGTCGACGCCTCGCGCGCGATCTTGCCGTCCGGCTCCAGCGCGCCGCCGCCCAGCACGCTGTCCGGCATCGCCTCGGTGATATCGAACTCCGCGGCCGGCCGCGCCGCGTCGTCGCGCTCCTTGATCAGCAGCCACGGTTCCTGCCGCTCGTCCCGGCCGCGCATGCGCACCAGCGTCCAGGCCCCATGCAGCTTCTCGCCCTGCAGCTCGAACTTGAGCTTGCCGTCGCGATAGCCCTGATGCGGATCGCCGATCGGTATCCAGGTGCCGCGGTCCCAGACGATCACGGTGCCGGCGCCGTACTGCTTTTCGGGGATCACGCCCTCGAAGTTCGCATATTCGAGCGGGTGGTCCTCGACATGGACGCTCATCCGTTTGTCGGCCGGATCCAGGCTCGGACCCTTGGGAATGGCCCAGCTCTTGAGCGTGCCGTCGAGCTCCAGACGGAAGTCGTAGTGCAGGCGGCGCGCCGCGTGCTTCTGCACGACGAAGGACAGTCCCTCGCTCGCTTTTGGCGCGGCGCGCCTGGCCAGCGCACGGCCGGCCGGTTCCGCCGTCGTGCCGAAGTCGCGCATGGTGCGATAGCGCTGCAGCGGGTCGGGGCTTGCGCCACGCGCGGCGCGCGGCGCGCTCGGACGCGTCGCGGCGCGTGGGGCCGACCGCGTGGACGAGCGCGCGGTCGAGCCTGTCGCCGCGGCCGTCGCGTTGTCCTTGCCCGTTTGCTTCGTTGCCGCCTTGGCCGGCTGCTTCGCTGCTGCTCGCTTGGTTGCCATTGCGGCCGCTCCTCGATCGGGACACGCGAAATTGCGTGGCCTTCGGTCCTGCGCGCGAAGCGCGGCGCCGTCGTTGGCTGTCGCTTCGCTCGCTGTTACTGCGCGCTGTGATTTCGCTCGGCGCTTCGCGTTGTCACCTCGCGCTGTCACTTTGCGCTGTCACTTCGCTCTGTCACCTTGCTCTGTCACTTCGCTTATAGGCAATCGGAATGCGGCGATCCATCGGCCACCGTCCTACATCGGACAGCGGTGCGAAGCGGTCCGCAAGAATCTACGACATGCCGCGATGGGAATGGCGATCCGGTTCACATCCGACGATGGCGGCAGGCTTGTCGCGTTATGCGCGGTGCCGCACAGACGGCGCCGTGCACATCCTGCATGGCCGAGTAAAAAGTACGAGCGAGACGCATGGCGCGGCGGCGCTTCACGGTGTAGCCGGGTCCGGCAGCAGAGCTGTGGCGGGCCGATGCCGCCGGCCCTTGTGCCGCCGTGGCGCGCCGGCGGACCTGCCCGCAAGCCGCGCAAGCCCCGGGCTTTCTGGCATGCGTTTCGCGTGATTGGCGGCGTAGGCCGGGTCCTGGCAGGGCATCGTCGTGCCGGCGCTTGTCGAGCGCCGCGATGCGATGCGCAGCAGGGCCTGTTCACGAACCCGCCTGGCGTCGCCGCCGGCGCCCCGCCCATCGCGGGCGCCATCGCGGCATGCATGGGCCAGTCTCAGGAGTGAATAACATGACGAAACACCACCTCGTACGTACCGCCCTCGCCGCGCTGGCGATGACCGGTTCCTGCGTGGCACTGGCGCAGGTGCCGGGCGACCGCGGCGCTGCCACGGGCACTTCGCCGGGTATGGCGCCAGCAGGCCAATACGATCCGGCCAACCCCGCCGCGACGGGCACGCGCGATCCGTACAGCAGCGGCGCGCGCGTCGGCGACAAGTTCGATCCGTACACGCAGGGCACCAATCAGCCCACGCAGCAGTACCTGGCGCCGGCGGGCACGCAGCCGATGCCGATGAGCGGCAGCTACGACGGCCGCATGGAGAACCACGACACGCATTATCACGACCTGTCGACGCTGGGATCGCGCGTCGGCAAGCGCAGCCAGTTCCTTGACGGAAACTGATCGAAGGCTGCATTGAGTACGTACCGGGGACAGCAAGGAGCGCGGCGGGCAGGCCCGTCGCGCTCCTGTCGTTTTCAGTTTTCAATCAGGACCCCGCGGGTCCCACAGGGCGCTGCTTCGGCGTCTTCGCTAATGCAGCGGCGGAAACACGTACCACGAGCCGTCGCGATGACGGAAGAACACGATCGACAGCCGTTTTCCCGCGCGCTCGAAGCCGATGCACGCATAGGGCACGCGGCGGCGGCCGGTATGTCCGAAACGCGTGACCCGGCAGGGATGGCTGGCCGACAGTGGCAGCCATTTCTGCGCGGCCTCGCGCAGGGATGTCGTCTTGCCTTGCATCGCATGCTCCCCTGAAGTTGGAACGCGATGCCGGGCTTGTGGCGTGCGGCGAGGCGCCCGATCGCGCGTTCCTGCGTTCTTGATTCGTTCCTGCTTACCAGCGTAGAAGCGACGGCGGCGCCCACGCGTCGGCTTGGCGCGCAGCGCGGCCTCGGCGTTCGACGGATTGCGTTGTCAGCGAATGACGACAGCGACGACGTGGCGATTTTTCACGCGTCGTAAGAAGGGGAGGGAAGGCAAGCGACAAAAGACGGCAAAAAAGTGGAGGGCAAAAAAAAGGGGCGCCCATGCGCCCCTTGGTCAGCAGAGCCGGTCGTCCCCGCGTCTGCAGACCCAGCGGCGTTCAAACGACGCTGGATTCCCGCGTTCGCGGAATGACCGGCGTGTCAGCCGATGTTCGGCATTTACCGCTCGCGATTTTGGCCCGACTGGCCCGACTGGCCGCCCTGCGACGACTGCTGGCCAGGCTGGCCGCTGGTGCCGGACTGCTGTTGCTGCTGACCGCCGCTCTGGCCGCCCATGCCGCCGCTCTGCTGGCCGCTCTGCCTGCCGCCTTGCTGCTGCTGGCCACCTTGACCAGCCTGGCCGGCTTGGCCGCCCTGACCGCCGCTTTGCTGCGACTGGCCGCCCATGCCACCCATGCCGCCTTCGCTCTGGCCCATGCCGCCTTGCTGACCGCTCTGGCGACCGCCTTGCTGTTGCTGACCGCCCTGGCCGCTTTGGTTGCCCATGCCGCCCTGCTGGCCGGTCTGGCTGCCGCTCTGCTGATGCTGCTGAGACGATTGGCCACCCTGGCCCATGCCACCCTTTTCGGTGCCGCCTTGCTGCGCCTGCGGTTGCTGTTGCTGTTTCATTGCTGGTCTCCATCAGCGGCGAAATGCCGCGCCTTGGTGTCGTGCAATGGGCGTGCCACCGCGCCGCAACATGACATCACCCCGGTGGTGGGAGCGCCGCGCAACGCAGGTATGGCGTTTGCATGTCGTCGAAGGTCAACATTCGCGCGCCGGCATGGCGCGCCATCATCACGGGGAGGGCCGTATGACCAAGCAACCCACGCATCCGGAACGCGAACCGCGGCAGGGCCAGATAGCCGGACGGCCGCAGGGCGAGACGACTCGCGAACGTACCGCCCAGGGCACCAGCGAGGGTCCCGGACCGCTGGCCGACCAGTCGCGGCCGGACCCCGGGACGCTGCCGCAGAAGGGCGGCGGCGAACCGATGCCGCGACTGCCGCACGAGCGCGACGAATCGCATCAGAGCCAGCACACCGGCAGCCGGCCGGTGGGACGGCAGGCCGCGCGAGATATCGAGCGCGGACTCGAGGAAACCGATCTGTACGGCTCGCGCGGACGCCGCGGCGGCACTGCGGCGGAGGACAACGATTGACGGCGGCAGCGGCTTCCGTTGCCGTAGCCGTCGTTCGCCTCGCTGACCGCTCAGTACGGCAGCGACAGCCGATGCCGGCTCTGCCAGTTGTCGACGTAGCGCTTGACCAGACGCGCGTCGCCGCGAATCAGGATGCCGTTCTCGGTGTTGCGCTCCTCGGCCGATTTGGTGAAGTTGAACGAGCCGGTGAAGACCGCCTCGCCATCGAAGATCATCACCTTGTTGTGCGCGATGGCTGGGCGCGAGTCGATCACCACCTCGATGCCCTGGTGCTTCAGGAAGGTGGCGCTGGTATAGCGCTCGGACACCTGGCTCTTGTCGAGGATCACGCGTACGTCGACGCCGCGCTTGCGCGCCTGCATCAGCGCTTCGGCGATCGGCTTGCTGGTGAACGAGTAGGCCTGCACCAGCACGCTGCGCCGCGCGTTGCGGATCGCGTCGACCAGCATGGCCTGGCAGCTCTCCCCATCGGGCGTGAAGCACAGCGCGTAATTGGCGCCGTCGGCGAAGCTGCGCGCGCCGTCGGCAAGGGCCATCGGCGCTTCGCCGCTGCGCGGCAGGCTGCGTGCGGAAGCGGCGGGCGCCAGGATCGAAGAGGAAAGCAGAACGGACAACAGGGCGCCGGCGACGATGGCGGGCGCGCGAAACACAAAGGGCATGAGACAGCGTGAATGCGTTGCCGCGGAGCGCGCCGCTCGCGGCAAACAGTAGCCAATCGGATAACGAATCGAAATGGAAACGTTGCGAAGGCGGGGAAGTTAGCAGCCGGAGCCAGCAAAGGCAAGGCGGCTGGAACGGCGCAGCACGGCTGCCTATGATGAAACTCGCGTCGTCTCGGATGCGCGTTGCATGCGTCGACGCCCGGTGATCCCACCCCCGGGTGCCAGAACAAGCTGGCGCCCAACCCTGGAGGCAAGCGATGTCGAATCACACCTACAAGCTCGTCGAAATCGTCGGCACCTCGCCCGACGGCACCGATGCCGCGATCCGCAGCGCGCTCGCCAAGGCGTCGGAGACTATCAAGAACATGGACTGGTTCGAGGTGGCCGAGATGCGAGGCCATATCCTCAATGGCCAGGTCGCGCATTACCAGGTCACGCTGAAGATCGGCTTCCGCGTCGAGTGAGCGTGTTGCACGGTTGGCGCCGCGCATGCCGCGGCGGCAGCCCCCCTGGTTGCTCCCTGTCTCTCGTTGTTCCTTTTGTTGTTCCTCTCGTTGTCATCGCTGCGGCCGGACCGCCGTAGAGGCGCGCCGCGCCCCCGCCCATCCCGCTGCCGCCGGCGCTGCTGGTCTCACCTGACCGGCCATGGCTCGGCCCGGACCCCACAGGCCCTACCTTGGCCCCGCCTTGACCCTGCCTTGACCCTGCCTTGACCCCGCAACAGCACCGGTGTAACCTCTGCATTCGATGTTCATTCTGCGAATCGAAGTTCGTAGAGCGAACATCGGCACCCAAGAACAAGAGTCCGCAAGACGGACCATCGTTTGACTGCTAGGGCCTTTATGGGCGCCGCCACGGCGCGCCCGGAACCACGCCAGGCAGAACCTCCGGAGACGACGCTTCCAGCGGCCCCCCGACACCATCGGGCGGCGGGCTCCGGCCGGTCCGGCCAGGCCTTCTCGACTGGAACGCAATTGATCAACAAGCTCTTCGACTCGGTGGAATCGGCGGTGGCCGACATCCATGACGGCGCGACCATCATGATCGGCGGCTTTGGCCTGGCCGGCATGCCGGCGCAACTCATCGATGCGCTGATCGCCCAGGGCGCGCGCGACCTGACCATCGTCAACAACAACGCCGGCAACGGCGAAACGGGCCTGGCCGCGCTGCTCAAGGCCAGGCGCGTGCGCAAGATCATTTGCTCGTTCCCGCGCCAGGTCGATTCCTACGTGTTCGATTCGCTGTACCACGCAGGCCAGATCGAGCTGGAGCTGGTGCCGCAGGGCAACCTCGCCGAGCGCATCCGCGCGGCGGGCGCCGGCATCGGCGGCTTCTTCACCCGCACCGCCTACGGCACGCCGCTGGCCGAGGGCAAGGAAACCCGCATCATCGACGGCAAGGGCTATGTGTTCGAGACGCCGATCCACGCCGACTTCGCGCTGATCAAGGCCGATACCGCCGACCGCTGGGGCAACCTGACCTATCGCAAGACCGCGCGCAACTTCGGCCCGATCATGGCGATGGCCGCCAAATGCGCGATCGTGCAGGTCAGCCATGTGGTGGAACTGGGCGAGCTGGACCCGGAGCACATCGTGACGCCGAGCCTGTTCGTCAAGCGCGTCGTCAAGGTCGACGCGAATGCCGTCGCCAACGCCGCCACCAACGCCGCCTGACCCGCGCACGCCAACCCGCATCGAAGAGAGAAGCGATATGCAACGCCTGACCCGCGATCAGATGGCCGCCCGCGTGGCCCGAGACATTCCCGACGGTGCCGTGGTCAACCTCGGCATCGGCCTGCCCACCCTGGTCGGCAACCACCTGCCGGCCGACCGCGAGATCCTGCTGCACAGCGAGAACGGCCTGCTGGGCATGGGGCCTGCCCCCGCGCCCGGCGAGGAAGACGGCGACCTGATCAATGCCGGCAAGCAGCCGGTCACCATCAAGCCCGGCGCCTCGTATTTCCATCACGCCGATTCGTTCGCGATGATGCGCGGCGGCCATCTGGACTACTGCGTGCTGGGCGCCTTCCAGGTGTCGGCGACCGGCGACCTGGCCAACTGGCACACCGGCGCGCCGGGCGCGATCCCGGCCGTGGGCGGCGCGATGGACCTGGCGATCGGCGCCAAGCAGGTGTTCGTCATGATGGAGCACCTGACCAAGCAGGGCGAGAGCAAGATCGTGCCCGAATGCACGTATCCTCTGACCGGCATCGGCTGCGTGACGCGCATCTACACCGATCTGGCCACCATCGACGTGACGCCCGACGGCCTGGTCGCCCGCGACCTGGTCGAAGGCCTGTCGTTCGACGAACTGCAGCGCCTGACCGGCGTGCCGCTGAAGCAGGCGCAGCCCGCCTGACGCCGACCCCGATGGCGACGGATCGCACTTCCCGCACTTGCCGATACCGCCGCCGCCACCACTGAAACCAAGGACGAGACAACCATGACCGAAGCCTTTATCTGCGACGCGATCCGCACCCCCATCGGCCGCTACGGCGGCAGCCTGTCCGCGGTGCGCGCGGACGACCTGGGCGCGGTACCGCTGAAGGCGCTGATGGCGCGCAATCCGAACCTGGACTGGAGCGCCATCGACGACGTGATCTACGGCAACGCCAACCAGGCGGGCGAAGACAACCGCAACGTCGCGCGCATGTCGCTGCTGCTCGCAGGCCTGCCGCAGAGCGTGCCGGGCGCCACCATCAACCGCCTGTGCGGCTCGGGCATGGACGCGACCGGCACGGCCGCGCGTGCGATCCGCGCCGGCGAAGCGGGCCTGATGATTGCCGGCGGCGTCGAGAGCATGAGCCGCGCCCCGTTCGTGATGGGCAAGGCCACCAGCGCGTTCTCGCGCGATGCGCAGATCTTCGACACCACCATCGGCTGGCGCTTCATCAACCCGGCGATGCGTGCGGCGTACGGCGTGGACTCGATGCCCGAGACCGCCGAAAACGTCGCCACCGACTACAAGATCAGCCGCGAGGACCAGGACCTGATGGCGCTGCGCAGCCAGGAAAAGGCCTCGCGCGCGCAGGCCGACGGCACGCTGGCGCAGGAAATCACCGCGGTCACGATTCCGCAGAAGAAGGGCGATCCGATCGTCGTCGAGCGCGACGAGCACCCGCGCGCGACCAGCATGGAAGCGCTGGCCAAACTCAAGGGCGTGGTGCGCCCGGACGGCACCGTGACGGCCGGCAACGCCTCGGGCGTCAATGACGGCGCCTGCGCGCTGCTGCTCGCCAGCGAAGCCGCCGCGCGCCAGCACGGCCTGACGCCGAAGGCGCGCATCGTCGGCATGGCCACCGCCGGCGTGGCGCCGCGCGTGATGGGCATCGGCCCGGCGCCGGCCACGCAGAAGCTGCTCAAGCAACTGGGCATGACGATGGACCAGATCGACGTGATCGAGCTGAACGAAGCGTTCGCCGCGCAAGGCCTGGCGGTGCTGCGCGAGCTCGGCGTCGCCGACGACGATGCGCGCGTCAACCCGAACGGCGGCGCGATCGCGCTGGGCCACCCGCTCGGCATGAGCGGCGCGCGCCTGGTCACCACCGCGATGTACCAGCTGCATCGCACCGGCGGCCGCTTCGCGCTGTGCACGATGTGCATCGGCGTGGGCCAGGGCATCGCGATGGTGATCGAGCGCGTCTGAGCGGCGCCCGCGTCAGCCAGCGCCGAGCGGGAGATCGCGCTGCTCAAGTTTTGCGGGGCGCCTGCCGTTGACCAAGGCAGGCGCCGACCCTCAGCGCTGCGACAGATTTCCCAACGCAGTTGGTGCGGCCGGGCCGACTGGCTCGCCGGTCCGCCGCACGCTTTCTTTGCGCCCGAATTTGCGCGGCAGTTCCAGCGCCGCGGTGTTCGGTGAATTCGTCGCCGGCTTCATGGCCGGCTTCACCGGCAAACGCACCGCCAGCTTCACCGCCGAATGCCCCGCTGCATTCCCGCTGAACTTCCGCGGCATTTCTGCTGAACCTTCGCAGTACCGGTTCCGTACCGGCATGGAGTAATCGGATGTCTCTTCCCGTAGCCACGCTCGTCACCGGCGCCAGTTCCGGCATCGGCCGCGCCATCAGCGAAATGCTGCTGGCCGACGGCGTGACCCGCGTCGTCAATGTCGACTATGCCGCCCCGGGCTGGTCGCATCCCAACATGACGTTTTTCCAGGCGGACCTGACCGACGCGGCGGCAACGCGCGCGGCGGCCGCCGAGGTGACGTCGCGATTCGCCATCACGCGCCTGGTCAACAATGCCGGCGCGACGCGTCCCGGCACCGCCGATACCGCGACCGTCGAGGATCTCGACTACGTGGTCGGCCTGCATCTGCAGGCCAGCCTGCTGCTGACGCAGGCCTGCCTGCCGGCGATGCGCGCCGCGGGCTTCGGCCGCATCGTCAACATGGCGTCGCGCGCGGCGCTGGGCAAGCCCGAGCGCGTGGTGTACTCCGCCACCAAGGCCGGCATGGTCGGCATGACGCGCACGCTGGCGATGGAGCTCGGCGGCGACGGCATCACCGTCAACGCGGTCGCGCCCGGTCCGATCGCCACCGAACTGTTCCGCCGCAGCAATCCCGAGGGCAGCGAACAAACGAAGCGCATCCTGGCCAGCATCGCGGTCAAGCGCATGGGCACGCCCGAAGACGTGGCGCGCGCCACGCTGTTCTTTCTCTCTCCCGAAAACGGTTTCGTCACCGGACAGGTGCTGTACGTCTGTGGCGGTACCACGCTGGGCGTCGCACCGGTCTAGGCGCGGCCCCTATTACAAGTCGTGGCCCGCATGGACGGCCACCGAGGAAACTCCCTGGAGCATACGATGAAGTTCAAGTCGCAACCGTCGCAGGCGCGTCGCCGCCTGCTGACTGCCGGCGTCGCGCTGGCCACCACGTTCGCCGGCGTCTCCGGCGCTGCCTTCGCGGACACCTACCCGACCAAGCCGATCACGATGATCGTGCCGTTCTCGGCCGGCGGTACCACCGACATCCTGGCCCGCATCGTCGGCCTGCAGCTGGGCAAGGCGCTCGGCCAGCCGGTGGTCATCGAAAACCGTCCGGGCGCGGGCGGCAATATCGGCGCCTCGCTCGCCGCCAAGGCGCAGGGCGACGGCTACACGCTGTTCATGGGCACCATCGGCACCCACGCGATCAACCAGTCGCTGTACTCGAAGCTGCCGTACGACCCGGTCAAGGACTTCGCGCCGATCACCCGTGTCGCGATGGTGCCGAACCTGGTGGTGGTCAACCCCAACGTGCCCGCCAAGAGCATCAAGGAACTGATCGCCTACGTGAAGGCCAATCCGAACAAGATCAGCTACGGCTCGTCGGGCAACGGCTCGTCGATGCATCTGTCGGGTGAACTGTTCAATTCGATGACCGGCCTGAACATCCAGCACGTGCCGTACAAGGGCAGCGCCCCGGCGGTCAACGATCTGCTGGGCAACCAGATCGGCCTGATGTTCGACAACCTGCCGTCGTCGTACCAGCACGTGAAGGCCGGCAAGCTGCGTCCGCTGGCCGTGACCTCGGCCAAGCGCTCGCCGGCGCTGCCGGACGTGCCGACCGTCGCCGAAGCCGGCGTGCCGGGCTATGAAGCGACCTCGTGGTTCGCGCTGTATGCCACCGGCGGCACGCCCAAGCCCATCATCGATCGCCTGAACGCCGAAGTGGTCAAGATCCTGGCCATGCCGGACGTGCAGAAGCAGATGGCGGGTCAGGGTGCCGAGCCCAACCCCGAGAAGCCGGAGCAACTGGCGGCCTTCATGAAGACCGAAGCCGCCAAGTGGGCGAAGGTCGTCAAGGCCTCGGGCGCGACCGTGGACTGATGGTAGTCGGGCGTCGCGCGCCACGCGCGCGAGGCGCAACGACGGAAGAGCCGGCCTTCGGGCCGGCTTTTTTCATGGCCGGCAAGGCGTTCTGGATCAATGTCAGCAGGGCACACTTCCGGGAATGCGGCACTGAATGCGGCGCCGAGTGCGGCGCTGACTACCGGTGCACGGCGCCGGCAAAAAAAGAGCTCGCGACTGGCAGCGAGCTCAGTTCCGGCCCACCCGGGCAGGAGGAGACATCGTGGGGCGCCGCGGCAGCGGCTGCCTCGGCGCGGGGCATCGAGTATGCGGAGGGTCTGGGAACGGGTCCGCGCCTCAGTTCAGGCTGACCTTGACCACCTGCTCCTCGACGCCGACAAAGCGGACCAACTGGCGTAGCCCGCTGGGATACTCCTTGATGTGATGGCCCACCGGGGTGTCCGGCAGGCGGTAGTAAATGGCGCTGGACTGGGCGCCGGCGGACCGGCCTTCCACTGCGGAGGGTCCGTCGCCTTCCCATGGGATATCGCGCTCCTCGGCGAGATCGTACGGTCCGGGCATGGCGGCTGTTCCTGATCGAATGCGACTTTGTTTCCAATGTATTGCAGCGCCCGCTGAATAGCTATTTCGCCTTTTTTAATTCTGGCCTAGCCACCGGCTCGATTTGTCATATTGCGAGCAATAGGGTGCAAGGCCCAGCCGATGGCTTGCACGCCGCCTCATTGCGCTACCATTGGTGCTTTGCGCGCCTCCCCGGCGTGCCTCCCGCCCCGTCGCCCGCATGTCGATCCAGCACGCCCTTCTGACCTCGTTGATGGAGAAGCCCTCGTCAGGCTACGAACTGGCGCGGCGCTTCGACAAGTCGATCGGCTATTTCTGGCATGCCACTCACCAGCAGATCTATCGCGAGCTGGGCCGCATGGCCGAACGCGGCTGGATCGCCGCGCAGGATGACGAAGGGGATGCGCGCAGCCGCAAGAAGGTCTATCGCGTGCTGCCGGCAGGGCGGGAGGAACTGGTGCGCTGGGTGTTGTCGCCGACGGCCGGGCTGGACCAGCGCGACGAGATCCTGGTCAAGCTGCGCGCCGATGCGGTGGCCGGCCCGCTCGGCCTGGGCGACGAGATGCGGCGCATGATCGCGCTGCACGAGGAGCGCCTGGCGACCTACCGCGCGATCGAGCAGCGCGACTTCGCCGACCCGCGACCGGATCGCGCGCAACAGCTGCGGCATGCGCTGCTGCGGCGCGGGATCCGCTACGAGGAGGATTGGGTGGCGTGGGGCACGGCGGTGCTGCCGCTGCTGGAGCCGGAGGGCGGACGGTAGCCCGCCCCGGCGGCGCTTCGTTTCTTCGTTACACCAGGTCCCGCACGCTCGCCGCAGCGCCGGCCTCCGCCAGCCCGAGCCGGCGGCGGGCCAGCGCGTATTCCTCGGCGAAGCGGTCCACCAGGTCGGCGGCGGGTACCACGCGCTTGATCGCGCCGACACCCTGGCCGGCGCCCCAGATGTCCTTCCACGGCTTGACGCGGTTCGAGCCGAAGTTCATCGCGGTCGGATCGGAGGCGGGCAGGGCTTCCGGATCGAGACCGGCGTTGACGATGCTCTGGCGCAGATAGTTGCCGTGCACGCCGGTGAACAGGTTCGAATAGACGATATCGCCGGCGGTGCTGTCCACGATCATCTGCTTGTAGGCTGGCTGCGCGTTGGCTTCCTCGGTCGCGATAAACGCCGAGCCGATATATGCCAGGTCGGCGCCGGCGGCCTGGGCCGCCAGGATGCCGTTGCCGCTGGCGATCGCGCCCGACAGCAGCAGCGGGCCGTCGAACCACTCCCGGATCTCATGCAGCAGGGCGAACGGCGACTGCGTGCCGGCATGGCCGCCGGCGCCCGCTGCCACGGCGATCAGTCCGTCGGCGCCCTTGTCGATCGCCTTGTGGGCAAACGTGTTGTTGATGATGTCGTGCAGCACGATGCCGCCGTACGAGTGCACCGCCTGGTTGACCTCGACGCGCGCGCCCAGCGAGGTGATCACGATCGGCACCTTGTAGCGCACGCACAGTTCCAGGTCGTGCTCGAGCCGGTCGTTCGACTTGTGGACGATCTGGTTGACGGCGAACGGCGCCGACGGGCGGTCCGGATGCTTCGCGTCGTGCTCGGCCAGCTCCGTGGTGATGCGGTCCAGCCATTCCTCCAGCAGCGAGGCCGGCCGCGCGTTCAGCGCCGGGAAGGAGCCGACCACGCCGGCCTTGCACTGTGCGATCACCAGATCGGGGTTGGAGATGATGAACAGCGGCGAGCACACCACCGGCAGGCGCAGGCGTTGCAGGAGCGGAGGAAGGGACATGGCGGCCTCGGTTCGAATGAGTGGGTTGAAACGGCGGATGGATATGCGGGTGTTTATGCAACCAGTTGCATAGTGAGCCGAAAGTTAGCATGGCCTTCGCGCGCTTTCAATAGCAGTTCCGGTTCCGACCTCACGCTGTGACGCTTCCGCCGGGCGATTACCGTACGGTGCCCCGCATCCGCGCGATGGGGGCGCGGTGGCGCCTTGTCTACAATGTGCCCAATGAATCAGCAGGAGTGCAGGTGAGCGACGATCCTCGACCGGCCGCCGGAACGGGCCGCGATCTGTTCGAAGGCAATCTGGCGGACTGGCATGCCGATCCCGAGCGCGCCTTCGACGGCTGGCTGGCGGTCCATGGCTTCGGCCATGGCACCGCGGTGGTCTATCGCGCGATGTGGGGCAAGCTGCTGCGCTGGTCGCGCGAGCATGGCGTCGCGCCGCTGTCGTGGTCGGCGGGGCAGATCGGCGCCTTTCTCGATGCGGAAGGGCTGCACAAGCGCCATCGCTATCGCTATACGCGGCTGATCGAGCGCGTCTTTCATTACCTGTCGCTGCAGCAGGCGGGCCTGCATAACCCCGGCAGCCAGGCGGTGCGCGCCCATCTGGCCGACGGCGACAACGATCCGACGCCCTTCCTGCTGCCCGCCGAATGCGATGCCCTGGTGGCGCGGGTACTGGAACCGGTCACGCTGCCGGACCGCGATGCCACGCCAAGCCCGACCGCCTGGAAACGCGCGCGCGACATCGCCGTGGTCGCCGCGATGCTGGGCGCCGGCCTCAAGGTCGGTGAGGTGCGCGCGCTGCGGCTCGACAGCATCGCGGCCGACGCCAGCGAACTGCGCCTGACCCGGACCGACAACGGCCGTACCTATCGCGCCCCCGTGTTCGACTTCGCCCGCCGGCCGCTGCTGGCCTGGCTCGCGGTACGCGCGTTGGCCGGCACGCTGGGCACGCTGGTGTTCCCCGCACTGCCGGCCGGGCGGCCGTTGCACGCGGCCTCGTTATATCGCCGGGTCGAGCAGCTGCTGGACGAGGCCGGCGTGCTGGCCGGGCGCACCGAGCGCGCCTCGCCGCAGACGCTGCGCAATACCTATGGCGCGCTGCATTTCGAGGCCGGCGCCGAGCCGGCGGCAGTCGCCCAGTATCTGGGCATGCGCGATCTGGAGTCCGGCTGGCGGCTGCACGCCGCCTACACCGCCTGGCAGGCCCGCAGCGGCCAGCTCGCCGCCGCTGCCGGGGCCGAATCGCCGGCCGGGTTACCATAACGCCCCTGACCGTGGCGGCCCGGCGCCGTCCGCCTTCTCAATCGATCAAGTTCACGATGCCAGACACTCTGCTGCTGACCGGTGCCACCGGCTATATCGCTTCGCATACCTGGGTTGCACTGCTCGCGGCCGGCTACGACGTGGTCGGCCTGGACAACCTGTCGAACAGCAATCGCGCGGTGGTCGAACGGATCGCCACCATTTCCGGCAAGACGCCGGAGTTCGTCGAGGGCGACGTGCGCGATCGCGCGCTGCTGGACCGGCTGTTCGCCGAGCGCAAGATCGGCGGCGCGATCCATTTCGCCGCGCTCAAGGCGGTCGGCGAATCGGTGGCGCAGCCGCTCGCCTACTACGACAACAACCTGAATGGCCTGCTGACGCTGTGCGCGGCGATGCAGGCGGCCGACGTCAAGACGCTGGTATTCAGTTCCTCGGCCACTGTCTACGGCAATCCGCATACGGTGCCGATCCGCGAGGAATTTCCGCTGTCGGCGACCAATCCCTACGGGCAGACCAAGCTGATGGGCGAGCAGATCCTGCGCGACCTCGAGCGCGCCGATCCGCACTGGCGAATTGCCTATCTGCGCTATTTCAATCCGGTCGGCGCACACGAAAGCGGCCTGATCGGCGAGGATCCGGGCGGCGTGCCGAACAATCTGATGCCCTATGTGGCTCAGGTGGCGGCCGGCCGCCGGGAGCGCCTGATGGTGTTCGGCGGCGACTATCCGACCGCGGATGGCACCGGCGTGCGCGACTACATTCACGTCTGCGACCTGGCCGACGGCCATCTGGCGGCGCTGCGTTATTTGAACGAGCGCGGCGAGGGGATGACGGTCAATCTGGGAACCGGCCGCGGTTATAGCGTGCTGGAGGTGGTGGAGGCGTATCGGCGCGCGAGCGGCAAACCGATTCCCTATGAAATCGTCGCGCGCCGCCCCGGCGATATTGCCTCGTGCTACGCGGATCCGGCATTGGCGCAGCGCCTGCTCGGCTGGCAGGCACGCCATGACCTGGACCGGATGTGCGCGGATTCGTGGCGCTGGCAGTCGATGAATCCGTTGGGGTTTGCGTCCTGATTCACGATCGCGATGGTCGATGGCGGCGACGGTGGCCACGGACACCGACGTTCGCCCGGCGCGCCGCGATTGGCGGATTGTCGTGACCATAAAAAAACCGGGCCCCAAGGGAAGGGGCCCGGTTTTTTATTGCGCACGGCTGCCGGGAAACCCGGTGAGGACTTCCGCTCTGGCGCGGCGACGCCGAGAGGCGCCCGGCAGGCGCTGCGTTTATCGCACCAGGAAGTCGTCGATCGATTTACCGGAGGCCAGCGCCTGGGTCAGCCAGCCCGGGCGCTTGCCGCGGCCGGTCCAGGTATTGCCGGCGCTGTCGCGGTAACGGACCGGCACCTTGCGCGCGGTTTTCTTGCTGGGTACCGCCTTGCTGCCAAAACCCAGATCTTCTGCGGTCAAGCCATATTCTTCGATTTTCTTGCGGATATCGTCGATTACCGCAGCTTGCTCTCGTGCCTTGATCTCTTCGGCTTGCTTCTGCAATTCGTTGATTTTCTGAACGATTTCCTGATAGGTTGCCATTTTGAGACCTCTGATTACGGTGGGCGAGATGAACGGCATGAATTATAACGGCCTGCGTTAGCGATGCAAATGCCGGCGCAGGTTGAAACCGATTTTTGACAAAATCGATCACGAAACCTTTCAAGGTGAACTTTTTCGAGGTCACTCTGTCACCGCCAGCCGTCTTGATCGTATTTCCGCATGTTTGCCGCGTGGCTGGCCCGCCTTGGTGGAGGCGTTTGCTTCGGGTCTTTCGCTTGCCGCTTTCGTTTTGAGCAATATGGCGCGGTAAAACGGATGCGATGTTGTGGTGGTTGGGTTTCCATGCCCTGGCGCGTCGCGTGCCGCATCCCTGCGGGTGCCGCCACGGCCATTCCCCGATTCAAGTAATCCCCGCCAGCGGTCGATATCCCCTCAGCATGGGCTGTCGCCCGGCGTGTTGGCGGGCTGTCCGCCGCTACTGATCGATCCGAGTCGTCCCATGTCCTTGTGCCGCTTTGTCTTGTCTTCGTCGTCGATTGCCTCCGCGCGGCCTGCCGCCAGCGCCGGCGAAGCCGGGCTTCGGGCGACTCCGCGAGGCGGCTCTCGTTGCAATAAGGTGACGCTGCGTGCACTACGCGCGGCGGCTGTGCTAACGTCCCGGGCGGTGTCGAGCCGACCGCCGATCGCAGCCGGCGCGCCGGCCGTGCGCCCGGGTCCCGCACCAAGATTTGCCGCGCTTCACGCGGTTCCGCAATACCACGGGGTTTCCGTCACCGGCCTCCCGGCCGGAGCCTGACGGCACCACCCACACGCATTCCGCAGCGCCCCCTTCGATATGAGTTTTAGCGTTCTGCTGCTCGCCATCCTGCTCGGCATCGCCGTCGGCCTCGGCCTTCGCGCTACCGGCCGCGGCCGCGATGGAGCGGGATGGCCCGGCCGCATGATGGCCCTGACCGCGGGACTGATGTCGCAGGCGTCGGTCGGCCTGCCGGCCTGGGTCGTGCTGCTGTCCGGTTCGGTGCGGGGATCGGCGGAGTGGTCGCAGGCGCTGGCCGCACTGGTCGGCGGTATCGCCACGACGGTGCTGGCGCAATGGCTGCACCGCGCGCTGGCGTATTGGCGCGGTGCCGCGATGCTGGCGACGCTCGCCGGCGCCGGCGTGATCGCCGCGGCCGGGATCGGGCTCGGTCACCAGTGCGGCGGTTCCAGCTCGCGCACCGCCTGCATCGAGGCGATGAATCTGCTGCATCCGGCGTGGTTCGGCCTCGGCCTGGCCGTGCTCGGCACGGCGGCATTCGCTCTGTTGTGGCTGTCGGAGCGCCGCCAGGCGCCGCAGCGCGAGCGCGACGTCCTGCTGAACGAGTCCGGCGAGCCCGACGGCGAGCGCAGCAGCGCGCCGCCGGGATTGCCGGCGCGGATCGTGCGCCGGCTCAATGGCCGCATCCCCGGCCGGCTGACGGTCCGCCCGGTGGGGCGCGGCCAGGCGACGGTCGGCGAATACAGCGTGGCCACCGACGTGCCCGATCGCGCCGCGTTCGCGCGCTGGCTCGACCAGTCGATCGCGCATGCGCGCCTGGCCGAGACCAGTTGCGCCGTGCTGCTGATCCATATTGCCGACTTCCGCGAGGTCGACGAGGTATTCGAGGTGCGCGCCGACGACATCCTGGCGCAGGACGCCAGCGTGCTGGCCCAGGCCGCGCTCGAACCGCACGACTTCCTGGCCCGGCTGGCCCGCGACGAGTTCGCGGTCGGCGTACCGGCGCTGCTGAACTCCAATCGCGCGCACGAGCTCGGCTCGCGCGTGCTGGCTTCGATCTCCGAGTTCGTCACCGCGCGCGGCCTGCAGATGCAGATCGGCGTCAATATCGGCATCGCGGTCTATCCGCGCGACGCGCAGAGCTCGGAGGCGCTGATGCAGGCCGCGCGCGTCAGCCTGTCCGAGGCGCGCGAGTCCGGCTCGAACCAGGTGCGCACCTTCAATTCCGCGGCGGGCGAGCGCGCGCGCCGCATGCGCGTGATCCGCCGCGATCTGTGGCTGGCGATCCAGGACGACGGCCTGTCGCTCGAATACCAGCCCAAGTTCGACGTCGACGCGCGCACGGTGGTGGGCGCCGAGGCGCTCTGCCGCTGGCGCCATCCGACGCTCGGCGCGGTCAATCCGGCCGAATTCATCATGGTGGCCGAGCAGTCCGGGCAGATCGACAAGCTCGACGACTGGGTCATCGCCAGTGTCTGCCGCCAGGTGCGCGAGTGGCAGGACGCCGGCCTGCCGGTGGTGCCGGTCGCCATCAACGTGTCCGGGCTGCGTTTTGCCAGCCGCGATTTCCCGCAGTACCTGCTCGAGCAGATCCACCAGCACGACATTCCGCCGTCGGCCGTCACGCTCGAGATCACCGAGACGGCGGCGATGAAGGACATCGCGCAATCGCTGGAGACGCTGGCCGAACTGCAGGCGCTCGGCATCCACGTCGCGCTGGACGACTTCGGCAGCGGCTATTCCAGCCTGGGCTATCTGAAACGGCTGCGGGTCGGCACACTGAAGATCGACCGTACGCTGATCGGCGGCCTGGAGTCGGACCCGCAGGGCCGCGCCATCGTCGGTTCGATGGTGGCGCTGGCGCACGAGCTGCGCATGCGCGTGGTGGCCGAAGGCGTCGAATCGCAGGCCCAGCTCGACATCCTGGCGCGCATGGGCTGCGACGAAGTCCAGGGTTATCTGCTGGCCCGTCCGATGGAAGCGAGCGGCTTCGCCGACCTGCTGTCCAGCCCCCGCCGCTGACCGCCAGCGCCGACAACCCTCCGCCCCGCTGAACGTCCGCGCCGACAACGCTGCGCCCCGCTGAGCCCGCGCCGACAACGCTCCGCCCCGCTGAGCGCCCGCGTCGATTGCCCGCCGCGCCGTTCAACGCTGCGCGCCAAGATCGCCCCGCCCCCGCAACACACCCGCTAAAGGAAGCACGCCCGCCCGCCGATAAGCCTGATTGGCGCACAGCGTCGCGGTATGGGACCGATTCCGGTCCGATATGGCGGCACGCGCCGCAGCGATGCGCCGGCAGGGGCCGGCGCCGACCAGCACAGAACACGGATCGCCCCACGCCGCCTGCCGGCCGATCCGCCGCCGTTTCGAGGTAGCCGCCATGCCAGCTCAACGCATTCTTGTCGTCGACGATTCGCCTTCCCTGCGTCGCATGATCGCCGCCTGCCTGCGCGCCGGCGGCTACGACGTCGCCGAGGCAGCCGACGGCGACGAGGCGCACGCGGCGGCCGAGGCCGCACCGCAGGCGCAGCCGTTCGGCATGCTGGTCACCGACCAGGTGATGCCCGGCATGGACGGCCTGACGCTGATCCGCCGGCTGCGCGCCACGCCGCGCTATGCCGCGATGCCGATCCTGATGCTGACGACCGAGGCCGACGGCCAGATCCGCGCCCAGGCCCGCGAGGCCGGCGCCAGCGGCTTCCTGCCCAAGCCCTTCGATCCCGACCAGCTGATGCAGTCGGTCGCCGCGCTGCTATCCCCCTCCGAAGAGGGGTAATGCCGGCTGCTTCCGACCCTTCAGCCGCGCATCGGAACTGCCGATAACCAGCAAGGGGCGAGGCGCGCCGTTCGCGGGCGCGGCCAGTGGCCGCGCCATCGCGGCGCCATCGCCATGCAGTTGCAGTCGCCAAAAAAGGCAGTCGGGCCGGTTGGGGTGCACTCCGCCAGCGTGCAACGACGGCCACAACCGGGGAGCGGGAGCGCAAGATGAATCTCAGCAGCAAGACCGAAGGAAGCGGCGAGGAGTTTCTCGCCTTTACGCTGGGTCGCGAGGAATACGGCGTCGACATCCTCAAGGTGCAGGAAATCCGCGGCTACGAGGCGGTCACGCAGATCGCCAACGCGCCGGCCTATCTGAAGGGCGTGATCAACCTGCGCGGCATCATCGTGCCGATCGTCGACCTGCGCATCAAATTCCAGCAGCAGAAGATCAGCTACGACCAGTACACGGTCGTCATCATCGTCGACCTGAACCATCGGACCACCGGCATCGTCGTCGACGGCGTCTCCGACGTGCTGACGCTGACCCCCGCCCAGATCAAGCCCACGCCGCAGTTCTCCGGCAACCTCGACACCGAATACATCCGCGGCCTGGGCTCCATCGAGGACCGCATGCTGATCCTGGTCGATATCGAGAAGCTGCTGGCGACCGAGGAACTGGCCGCGATCGAAGCCGCCGCGGCGGCCTGAGGCGCGCGCCCCGAACGAATTCCAGCAGCACCACGTCATGAGAAACAACCAGCCTGTCACCGCGCGCGAATACAAGCTCGCGCCGAACGATTACCTGATCTCGCGCACCGACCTGAAGGGCCGCATCACCTTCGCCAACCGCGCGTTCATCGAGGTCAGCGGTTTCACCGCCGAGGAACTGCTCGGCGCGCCGCACAACCTGGTGCGCCATCCCGACATGCCGCCCGAGGCCTTCGAGGATCTGTGGCGCACGCTGCAGGCGGGCCGCTCGTGGGTCGGGCTGGTCAAGAACCGCCGCAAGAACGGCGACTACTACTGGGTCAGCGCGACGGTGACGCCGACCCGCGTCGACGGCCAGACCGTCGGCTATACCTCGGTGCGGTCGATGGCGAGCGCCGAGCAGATCGAGGCGGCGCAGGCCGCGTATGCGCGCATCCGCTCGGGCAACGCCGGCGGCATCCGCATCCGCGAGGGCATGGTGGTCCGCCGCGGGCCGCTGGGCTGGATCGACGGCCTGCGCCGGCTGGGTTTGCGCGGCCGCATCATGCTGTCGCAGGGCGTGGGCCTGGCATGGTTCCTCGCCGCGCTGGTCGCCTTCGAACTGCTGGCCGAACCGCAGACGTGCGCGGCACTGCGGCCGTGGCTGTGGGGCGGCTTCGTGCTGGCCGGCCTGTCGGCGATGGCCACCGGCGGGGCGCTGCTGGCCATGGTGCATCGGCCGATGCGCGAGATGCTGGACTTCGCGCTGCGCCTGGGCGCAGGCGACCTGGCCACCCGCTACGAGTTCTCCAGCAACGACGAGATCGGCGCGCTCGCCAGGGCGATGCAGACCATGCAGCGCAGCCTGCTGTCCGTCGTTCATGAAATCCAGGAAGGCATGAGCGCGATCGCCACGGCGACACGCCAGGTAGCCGCGGGCAACAACGACCTGTCGCAGCGCACCGAGCAGCAGGCGGCCTCGCTGGAAGAGACGGCGTCGAGCATGGAAGAGCTGACCGGCACGGTGCGCCAGAACGCCGACAACGCACGCCAGGCCAGCGGGCTGGCGGCCAATGCCTCCGAGACCGCGGTCAAGGGCGGCGAGGTGGTGGGCCGCGTGGTGCAGACCATGGACGAGATCAACGGCGCCTCGAAGAAGATCGTCGACATCATCGGCGTGATCGAGGGCATCGCGTTCCAGACCAACATCCTGGCGCTGAACGCGGCGGTGGAAGCGGCGCGAGCCGGCGAGCAGGGCCGCGGCTTCGCGGTGGTGGCCGGCGAGGTGCGCAGCCTGGCGCAGCGCAGTGCCAATGCGGCCAAGGAGATCAAGGGTCTGATCGGCGATACGGTGGCGCGGGTGGACAACGGCTCGGCGCTGGTGGGCCAGGCCGGGCAGACGATGGGCGAGATCGTGCAGGCG
>NZ_JAIZPL010000011.1:0-40507 GCF_020418465.1 Cupriavidus sp. DB3
CTACCCGTGTGAAAGTAGGTCATCGCCAGGCTCTCCATCCCCAGAACACCCCAGATCTCCCAAGGTCTGGGGTGTTTTGCTTTGCGGCGGCGGCGACGGCTCCAACGAAATTCACTCCGGGCCGACTTAAAAAGCCATAAAAAAAGCGGCCACACGGGCCGCTTTCATGCCATCTACCGCCTGATCAAGCGCCGCAGCCGTGCTCAGCTGCCTTGGCCAGCTCTTCGGGCGGTACGTCGCGCACATGCGTGGCCACCGACCAGCGATGGCCGTACGGATCTTCGAGCTGGCCGTAGCGGTCGCCCCAGAACATGTCCTGCACCGGCATCGTGACCTTGGCGCCGGCGTCGACGGCCCGGGCCACCGCCGCGTCAACATCCTCGACGTACAGGTGCAGCACCACCGGCGTTCCCTTCAATGCCTTCGGTCCCAGGCTCTGCCATTCGGGCATTTCCTCGGCCATCATCACCGGCGAATTGCCGATGCGCAGCATCGCGTGCATCAGTTGGCCTTGCGGCGTGGTGAGCCGGAATTCCTCGACCGCGCGGAACGCGCGCTTGTAGAACTCGATCGCTTCCAGCGCGTTGGCGCAGACGATATGCGGCGTCAGCGTGGGCATCCCATCGGGAATCGGCTTGACTTGCGTTTGTGCCATCTTGGTTCTCCTGTCTAATCGTATTGCTCGTACTGTTTGAACTCTTCGAACTGTTCCAACTGTCTTCGACCGTCTTTTTGCGCGTGATCGCGTCGTTATTGCATCGTTATTGCATCGTTATTGCGTTTGGGACTGCTGTCGCTGCTGGATGGGTTCCAATTCGCGGAAGCGCTCGATGCCCTCGCTCGGCGGAAAGTCCTCGAGGTCGTACAGCTGCCGCACCTCGATCTCGCAGTGGTTATCGTCGGTTTGCGGATTCGGAAAGCGCCGGGTCCATTCGAGCGCTTCCTCGCGCGACTTGACCTGGATGATCGTGTAACCGGCGATCAGCTCCTTGGTCTCCGCGAACGGCCCGTCGGTGACGGTCCGTTGCTGGCCCTGATAGCGAATTCGCCAGCCCTTGGCGCTGGGTTGCAGCCCGGACGCATCGACCAGGACGCCGGCCTTGGCCAGCTCCTCGTGATAGGCGGCCATCTCGCTGATGAGCGCCTCCTCCGGCATCACGCCGCTCTCGGTCTTTTGCGTGGCTCGGACCAGAATCATGAAGCGCATTGCGGTATCTCCTGTCGGTAGATCAGTCTAGGCATTGCGACGCCGCTCAGGGCTGCAGTTCGAACAGCGCCTTGCCGCTCTCCACGTCGAAGGGCGCCGAGAAATGTTCGTGGGCGATCTTCCAGCCGTCGCCGGTATTGCGCAGCCCGACGGTGACTCGCATCCACGAGCTCTTTTCGGTGCCGTTTTCTTCATGCCCGCAGCGCAGCAGATAGTGGCCGTAGCCAAACTGCTGATCGACGAACAATCGCAGCTGGTTCATCTCGAACACCATCGGCCCGGGGCACATCTCCATGCATGCGGCCCAGTGCTTGCCGTAGGCGTCGACGCCCTTGAACTGCAGCTGCATCACGGCATCGAAGGCGACGATGTCCGGCGTGTAGTGCGACACGATGCGCGGCACGTCGCGGGCGACCGCGGCGTCTCGCCAGGCCGACAGCATGGCGCGGATCTGGGTCTCGGCGGCGGTCTGGGATTGCGGGGCATTGCTCATCTTGAGTCTCCTGAAAGGAAAGGCGGATAGCGGGTTGGAGATGCGAGGTCGTGGTCGGGTCCGGCCGTCACTGCGCGGGCGGCGTACTGCCGACCGCCAGCGACATCACCGGCCGCACTTCGATGCTGCCCAGCCGTGCGGCGGGAATCCCCGCCGCCGCGTGCAGCGCCTCGTGCAGGCCTTCGGCCTCGATCAGATAGAAGCCCGCCAGCTGTTCCTTGGTTTCCGCGAACGGCCCGTCGGTGAACGATACCTTGCCGGCGCGGACCCGCAGCGTGGTGGCCGTCGTCGCGCTTTCCAGCGCTTCGCCGGCCAGGTACATGCCGTCGCGCTCGAGCGTGGCGCGCAAGCGCAGGCACTGTTCCACCAGGCTGCGCCATTCCGGCTCGGGCATCGCTTGCAGGACACGCTCGTCGGTATAGATCAGGCACAGGTATTTCATCGTCGCCGCTCCTCGGATTCGGTGGCTGTTCGGACTTCCTGTTACCTAGTCGTACGGCGAACGCGCCGATCGACAATGCCCCGCAAAAAAATTTACGTCCCGCTTGCGCCAGGCAATTCGCGGATCGGCCGGATCTCGACGCTGCCATGCCGCGCCGGCGGGATCTTCGAGGCGACCTGGATCGCCTCGTTCAGGTCGGCGGCCTCCATCAGATAGAAGCCGGCCAGCTGCTCCTTGGTCTCGGCGAACGGCCCGTCGGTGACGGTCACCTTGCCGTCGCGCACGCGCAGCGTCTTGGCGGTCTCGACCGGCTGCAGCGCCTCGCCGCCGATGTAGTGGCCGCTGCTGCGCACCTTGTCGCCGAAGCGCAGGCATTCGCCGACCAGCGAATCCCATTCTTCGGGCGGCATGCTGTAGACCTGCTTCTCCTGGTAATAGATCAGGCAGAGATATTTCATCTGGGGCTCCTCGGTAGGGTGGTGTTGGCGGGCCAGCAAGCGGCGCGGCAACGAAACAGCAACGAAACAGCAACGAAACAGCAACGAAACAGCAACGAAACGGCACGGAAAATCAGCATAGACGGCGCCGGCGACGACGCCATGACGCCGGCAGGGCCATGGCCCTGTCAGTGGATAGTCGTTCGGGATCGGGCGAAATCGACAGAGGCGTCCGACAGAGGGAATCGAAAGAAACCATCGGCAGAGGCCATCGACGGCAGACGAGCCTGCCGCAGTCGCGCTCGCCCCCTCTATTGCGGCAGCGCAGCAAGCCGGCGTTCGATGAAGCGCCGCTCCGGGCCCTGGCGGACCAGTTCGAGCACGGTCCGATACGCGTCCCGGGCATCGGCGTAGCGGCCCAGGCGCCGGCACAGATCCGCCCGGGCGGCATGGGCCAGGTGGTAATCGCCCAGATCGCCACGGGCCAGGATCGCGTCGACCAGCTGCAGTCCCGCCTCGGGACCGTCCCGCATCGCCACGGCGACCGCACGGTTCAGTTCGACCACGGGCGAGGGTTGCAGCGCCAGCAACACGTCATAGAGCGCGACGATCTGCGGCCAGTCGGTCGACGCAGCGCTGTCCGCTTCGGCGTGTACCGCCGAAATCGCGGCCTGCAGCGAATACGGCCCGAAGCGGCGCGACGACAGCGCCCGCTCGACCAGCGCGGTGCCCTCGGCGATCAGCGCGCGATCCCAGCGGCTGCGGTCCTGCTCGTCGAGCAGCACCAGTTCGCCGTCGGGCGAGGTGCGCGCGGCCCGGCGCGACTCGTGCAGCAGCATCAGCGCCAGCAGTCCCATGACCTCGGGCTCGGGCAGCAGCTCGAGCAGCAGCCGCGCCAGCCGGATCGCCTCGCCGGACAGGTCGTGGCGGGTCAGCTGATCGCCGGAGCTGGCCGAATAGCCCTCGTTGAAGACCAGGTAGACCACGCGCAGCACGCTGTCGAGGCGCTCCGGCAGGTCCTGGCGGTCGGGCACCTGATAGGGAATGCGCGCGTCACGGATCTTGGCCTTGGCGCGCACGATGCGCTGGGCCAGCGTCGACGGCGCGGTCAGGAAGGCGTGGGCGATATCCTCGGTGGTCAGGCCGCAGACCTCGCGCAGCGTCAGGGCGACCTGGGCGTCGGGCGCCAGCGCGGGGTGGCAGCAGGTAAAGATCAGGCGCAGCCGGTCGTCTTCCAGACAGGTGTCGTCGAAGAGCTCGTCGAAGGCGCGCGTCGCGCTCTCGTCGACGATCGCTTCGACCTGTTCGGTGACGTCGTCGAGCGGGCGAAAGCGCGCGTGGCGGCGGATGCCGTCGATGGCCTTGAAGCGGCCCGCCGAGATCAGCCATGCGCAGGGATTGGCGGGCACGCCGTCGCGCGGCCATTGTTCGAGGGCTGCCTTGAAGGCGTCGTGCAGGGCTTCCTCGGCCAGATCGAAGTCGCCCAGCAGGCGGATCAGCGTGGCCAGCACGCGGCGCGATTCGGCGCGATAGATCTCGCCGACGGTGGCCTCCGACGCCGCAGGGGCGTGTTTTTCCGACGGTGTGGCGGGAGTTTCGGACGGTGCGGCGATGGGATCTGGCATCGGTCGTTGTCGGCGAAGCCGCCGCGGACCGCGGCCGGCAGGCGTGCGCTGGCGCACGGGCATGCCGATTCTGCGGCGGATGAGTGCCGATGGCAAGGCGAGCCGGGCCGTTGTAACAAAGTGCCACAGGGCAGGGCGGTGCGCCGGAGAAGCGCCAGTCGAACAAGGCGTGCCGGTGACCCGAATGGAACCGCAATCGGGCTCCATTCGGACGCCTGTCGTGTTCAAACCGCGCGGGCATGGCTCGTGCTTGATATGGCGGCCGCGCGCCGAGCCGAGCGCGCGCGAAAACGAGGAGACGCGAAGCCATGGAACGAATCCGGCGCGACTGGCGTGACCATCCTGTCCGGCTGCTGCTCGGCCTGACCATCAACGGCGGCGGCCTGGCGGTGCTGCTGACCCGGCTGCTCGCCGATGTCTGAACGGCGGCTCCGGCGCGGCCGGCATGGGAGGCGCCATGCCGCCTGACACGACCCCGCCGCCGGACGCCGGCGCGCAGGCCGCGGGGCCGGTCGGCACCTGGCGCCGCCCGCCTGGCGGCAAGCTGCATTGGCGCCGTCTGCTGGCCTTCCTGGGGCCCGGCTACCTCGTCGCGGTCGGCTATATGGACCCAGGCAACTGGGCCACCGACCTTGCCGCCGGTTCGGGCTACGGCTACGCGCTGCTGTGGATCGTGCTGATGTCCAGCCTGATCGCGATGCTGCTGCAGACGCTGGCGGCGCGGCTCGGCGTGGTGTCCGGCATGGACCTGGCGCAGGCCTGCCGGCAGCATTCGAGCAAGCGCTCGGCGCTGGCGCAATGGCTGCTGTGCGAGCTGGCGATCTGCGCCACCGACCTGGCCGAGGTCATCGGCACCGCGATCGCGCTGAACCTGCTGTTCGGCATTCCGCTGACCTGGGGCGTGGCCGCGACGGTGCTCGACGTGCTGCTGATCCTCGCGCTGCAGCAGCGCGGCTACCGGCAATTGGAAGCGGTGGTCATCGCGCTGCTCGCGGTGGTGTTCCTCTGCTTTGCGATCAACCTGGTACTGGTGCAGCCGCAATGGGGCGACGTCGCGCGCGGCTTCGTGCCGAGCACGCGGGTGCTGACCGACACCAACATGCTGTACATCGCGATCGGCATCGTCGGCGCGACCGTGATGCCGCACAACCTGTATCTGCATTCGTCGATGGTCGGACCGCAGCGGATCCGGCGCGGACACGAGAGTATCGCCACCACGCTCGCCTATTACACGGTCGACATCATGCTGGCGCTGGTGATCGCCTTCTTCATCAACGCCGCCATCCTGGTGACCGCCGGCGCCGTGTTCCATACCGGCGGCATGCACGAGGTCAACGACCTGCGCGCCGCCTACCAGCTGCTCGGGCCGCTGACTGGCACCGCGATCGCCAGCGTGCTGTTCGGGGTCGCGCTGCTCGCGTCGGGACAAAGCTCCGCGGTGACGGCGACGCTGGCCGGGCAGATCGTGATGGAGGGCTTCGTCAAGCTGCGGCTGCCGGCGTGGGCGCGGCGGCTGCTGACGCGGGGCATCGCGGTGGTGCCGGCGATGTTCGTCGCGCTGGCCTACGGCGAAGCGGGCATCGGCCAGTTGCTGGTGCTCAGCCAGGTCATCCTGAGCCTGCAATTGCCGTTCGCGGTGGTGCCGCTGATCTGGCTGACCAGCCGCCGCTCCGTGATGGGCGCCTACGTCAACAAGCCGTGGGTCACGGTATTGGCGGTGATTGCGGTGACGCTGATCATCGGCATGAACGTGACGCTGCTGGCGACGACCGTGTTGCCATAGCCGGCGGGACCAGACCCGCGCGGTAGCGCCCGCCGCAGCGTCCATAAAAAGAGGCGGCCATTGCGGCCGCCTCGTTCTTCATCACCACACATCCGCGGCAGACGGCCGATCAGGCCTTGCCCGGCGGCACCTTTGGCGACCCGGATGCTGCGCCGCCCGCACCGCCCGCGCCGGGCGCGCCGGTGTCGGTCGGCAGCTCGGCCTCATCGACGCTGCCCAGGTCCGCGCCCGTCACCGGATCGCTGTTGACGTCCGATTCGGTGCGCATCGCCGCCGCTTCCACCGCGCTGGCCTGGTTGGGCTCGAGCTGGACTTCGGGCATGCCGCTGCCGCCATCGACCGCCGGCGTCGGACTCTCGACGAACTCGAAGGTCGAATCCGAATTCCACGGACCGCGCAGCGCGTCGCCCTGCGACATCTTGTAGTAGACGCTGGCGAACTCGGGCATTGGCGGCGCCTTGCCCGGGGGGAAGCTGGGCTGGATCGAATACAGCGCCTTCTCGAACGACTTCTGGTGCGACACCTCGCGCGTCATCAGAAAGCCCAGGGCTTCCTGCACGCCGGGGTCATCGGTAACGTTGATCAGCCGCTCGTAGATGATCTTGGCGCGCGCCTCGGCGGCGATATTGGAGCGCAGGTCCGCGGTGGGCTCGCCGATCGTGTCGATATAGGCCGCGGTCCAGGGCACGCCGCCCGAATTGGTCAGCGGCGGGCCGCCGCCATACAGCAGTTGGGTTACGTGGCTGTCGTTGCCGGGGCCGGATAGCGAGCGATACAGCTCGGCTTCCTGTTCGATGCCCTCGGCAAGCTGGCCCTTGGCCCCCTTGTTGAGCATCGCGACGATCGAGCCGATTACCTCCAGATGGCTCAGTTCCTCGGTTGCGATATCCAGCAGCATGTCCTTGCGGCCCGGATCGTCCTCGGCCAGCGCCTGCGTGAAATAGCGCAGTGCGGCCGCCAATTCGCCCTGCGGACCGCCGAACTGCTCCAGCAACAGATTGGCCAGACCGGGATCGGGCCGTGATACGCGTACGGTGTACTGCAATCGTTTGTTGTGCATGAACATGGGGATCCTCCGATCTCGGTCAACGGAACTCAAGCAGGGACTCAAGCGGTACTTCACTCCGCATGGGCGTGGGTTGCGCTGCAATGCCCATGCCCGGAGCAAGGATCGGTGGGACGAAACGCGGTCGTGAGTGCCTGCCGCCGGAAGAGGCGGCGCGAGAGCGGGGAAGGAGACGGGGTCCTATCGTAGTCGGCGTGCGGTGAAATTAGGCAAACGTGTAAAACTTTCGCTTATGGCGCCGGACCGGTCGGAGGAATGTCGCAGGCGTGCAACGCGCATCGGGGAACCGCACGCCGCGCATCGGGCATCGGGCAGTGCCGACCACCGCAACGCCAACCCGCTCACCGCGCGGCCTGCGTCACCGGCAACGCCTTCAGATGGAGATAGAGCGCGGTCAGGTCGGTGTCGCTCATCTTGCGCAGGCTTTCGAACGGCATCACCTTGCTGACCTCGGTGCCGTCCGGCCGCACGCCGTTGCGCATCATCTCGATAAAGCGCTCCGGCGTGCGGTAGCGCAGCATCACGGCGCCCGGGCGCAGGTCGGCGGCCGGGGGCCAGTCCGGCGGCGCGCCGGGAATCTTGCCGCCGGCCAGATCGGCGCCGTGGCAGCCGATGCAGGCATTGGCGACATAGGCGCCATAGGCGGCGGTCGGCGCCGGCTGCAGCGGCGGCGACGGCGGGCGGGCGTGGTCGATCTTGGCCGCCGCGTCCTGGATCATGCCGAAGCCGTAGAGCACGCGCGCCATCAGCGGCAGGCGGATCTCGGTCATCCCGCTGAGCAGCGGCGGCAGGCTGCGCATATAGGCGACCAGCGCGGACAGGTCTTCGTCGCTGAGCTGGTTGTAGTCCTCGCTCGGCATGATCATCAGCGGCCGGCCCGATGGCGCGACGCCGTGACGGATCGCCAGGACCCAGTCCCGTTCGCGGTAGCGCGCGATATCGGGATTGCCGGCCGTCACGTTCGGCGTGCGCACGAACATGCCGGACGGGTCGTTGATCATCACGCGGCCGCGGCCGTCGGCGCCGTGGCATTCCATGCAGCCGCGCGACTCGTAGAGATACTTGCCGCGCGCGAGGGCTTGCGCGTCATCGCGATAGGCGACGGGAACCGCGGGCACGTGCACCTGCCGTTGGGCCTTGCGTTCGGCGAGCAGGATGCCGGTCGCCAGGACCAGGCCGGCGGCGACGATCAGCCCGGCGATCGTCCAACCCGCAATACGGATCACGCGCTTCATCGTCGCCCCTGTCGATGCGGAAAAGGCGATTTTGCGGCGATGCCGATGGTGGCGGTATGTGCGTGAGCGCACCGAGAGCGATGCGGGCACGATAGGCCGTGCGGCGCGTGACGTGATGCAAAAGCGAAAACCAGTTGGTTTCAGCGGTAGCGGCTTTGCGGTCAGCGGGCAAAGATGGCAGCCCCCATGACCTCAAGGAGTTGCCATGCCGTTCGTTTCTTTCGTCCCCGCCCAGCGGCCCATCGACATCCCGCCGCCAATGCCGCAGGCGAAGTCCCCCGACCAGCGGTTGTCGATGTCGCCGGAGGATGCCGCCAATGCGCTGCTGATGAACCTGCTGCTCGCCAACCTGAACGCCAACGCCTTCGCGCCGCGGAGATCGGCGCCGCTGCAGATCAATGCGATCGTGCTGGTCGACCAGGCCGGCAGGCTGTCGGCGGCGATCGTGGTGCTGTGGCCGGCGCGCAATCCCGAGCCCGAACCGACGCATCGCGATGATCGGCAAAGCGAGCGCGCCAAACAGCAGCATCATCGGCCCGAGCCGGCGTACAGCGCGCCGCCGCGGCAACGGCCAGAACCCGCGCACAGCGCGCCGCCGCGGCACCGGCCCGAACCCGCGTACAGCGCGCCGCCGCAGGGGCCCGAACCCACGTACGGCGCGCCCCCGCCGCCGCGGCCCGAACCGACGTATAGCGCGCCCCCGCCGCATGGCCCGGAATCCACGCACAGCGCGCCGCCGCCGCAGAAACCCGCCGCTTCAGCAAACCCTTACGCGCCCGACGGATGGAGCTATGACCGTCTGCCGCACGAAATCCTGGGGCTGAATGCCGGCGAGACGGATCTGGCGAAGATCGGCAAGGCGTTCCGGGCGGCATCGCTGAAGGCCCATCCCGACAAGGGCGGCAGTCAGGAGGCGATGCAGGCCGTCGGCGCTGCCCGGGAGTTCATGCAGGCTCAGGCCGAACAGGCCACCGCCGGGTCGGCTGCCCACTGAGCTGCCCAGAATGCTGCCCAATAAGTTGCCCAATAAGCAGCCCAATAAGCAGCCCAATAAGCAGCCCACCAGGCGGTAGAGACCGCAGGCGCCCAGAGGCGCCACCAACTGGCCCGTCCAGCGCGATATGCGGGGCGGGCCGGTTTCCTTTCTGTCCACCTGCGTTTAATGCCCCCGTTTAATCCACCCGTCTAATCCACCCGCTTTAACGTACCGGCTTTAATCCACCCGCTTTAATCCACCCGCTTTAATCCACCTGCGCGCCGGACGACTTGACGATGCGCGCCCACTTGTCGATATCGCCCTTGAGCTGCGTGGCGAACTGCTGCGGCGTGGCCGACAGCGCTTCGGCACCTTGCGCACCGAGCTTCTCGCGCAGCGCAGGGTCGGCCAGCGCGGCCTGCATGGTCTGGGCAAGCTTCTGCGTGATCTCCTTCGGCGTGCCCTTGACCGCGAACAGGCCGACCCACAGATCGCCGCTATAACCCGGCACCGTCTCGCCGATGGCCGGAATGTCCGGCGCGAACGGCGAGCGCCTGGCCGAGCTGACGCCCAGCGCGCGGACCTTGCCCGCCTTGATGTGCGGCAGCACCAAGGGCAGGCTGGCGAACGCCATCGGCACCTGGTTGCCGAGCACGTCATTGAGGGCCGGCGCCACGCCCTTGTACGGGACATGCTCCAGCTGGATGCCGGCCATGCTGTTCAGCATTTCGCCCAGCAGATGGTTCAGCGTGCCGTTGCCGGCCGAGGCAAAGCGATACTGGCCGGGCTTGGCCTTCGCCATTGCGATCAGTTCGGGCAGCGTCTTCGCCGGGAAGGCGGGATTGACCACCAGCACGTTCGGCACGGTCGCGACCAGTGCGATCGGCTCGAAGTCCTTGATCGGATCGAACGGAACCTGGCGGTACAGCGACGGGTTGATCGCCTGCGTGCTGCTGATGGTCATCAGCAGCGTGTAGCCGTTCGGCGTCGCGCGCGCCGCGAACTGCGTGCCGATATTGCCGCCGGCGCCGGGCCGATTCTCGACCACGACCTGCTGGCCGAGCCGTTGCGACAGGTCGGCCGCCACCAGCCGGGCCACGATATCGTTGGTCCCGCCCGGTGCCTGCGGCACGATCATCTGAATCGGCTTGCTGGGCCAGTTGTCGGCCTTGGCCGGCGTGGCGCCGAGCAATGCCACCGCGGATACGGCGCAGGCCAGGGCCTGGCGAATGCCTTGCATGAGATCTCCTCCTTGTTGTCGCGTTGCTGTCACGCAGGCGGGGCGCGGCGGCAACTGCCATCGGCCCCGTCCAATGCGCGAGCGACTTTACCGAAGGAGAACCCCGGCGGGAAATTCAATCTGCGACTACGGCCATAAGCGCCGCTTATCGCAGCATGGCGCAGCATTGGCCGCCGACCTTATTGCTCCAGGAACGGCAGCGCCCGCGCCAACAGAGCGTCAGGCGCTTCCTCGGCAATGTAGTGCCCGCACGGCAACGGCCCGCCATCGACATCCTCCGCCACCCGCTGCCATTCCTGCAGCGGCTGGAAGCAGCGATGGACCACGCCCTGTTCGCCCCACAGCACCAGCAGCGGCATCGTCAGCTGCTTGCCGGCCTCGCGGTCGGCGCGGTCGTGTTCGAGATCGATGCCGGCCGCGGCGCGATAGTCCTCGCAGACGCCATGCGCGGCGCCGGGCAGGGCGGCGCAGCGTTCGTACTCGCGCAGCGCGCGCGGATCGAAGGGGCTCAGACCCGCGCTGCGGCCGCCCATCAGGTCACGGATATAGCGCGACGGATCGGCCTCGATCAGCCGCTCGGGCAGGGGCGCCGGCTGGATCAGGAAGAACCAGTGCCAGTACGCGCGGGCGAAGGCCTCGGTGGTCTGCTCGTACATGGCCAGCGTCGGCGCGATATCGAGCAGCACCATCCGCTCGACCGCGGCGGGATGGTCCATGCCGAGCCGATGGGCCACGCGCGCGCCACGGTCGTGCGCCAGCACGCGAAAGCGATCGAAGCCCAGCGACTGCATCACGCGCAGCGTGTCGCGCGCCATCGTCCGCTTGCTGTAGTTGCCGTGGTCGCCGGTGCCGGCCGGCTTGGACGAATCGCCATAGCCGCGCAGGTCGCAGGCCACCACGGTGAACCGCTGCGCCAGTGCCGGCGCGACCTTGTGCCAGATCGCATGGGTCTGCGGATGGCCATGCAGCAGCAACAGCGGCGGCCCGTCGCCGCCGACGACGGCATGGATCGTGACCTCGCTGTCGGTCTCGACGTCGATGCTGCGGAATTGCGGAAAGAGGGAAAGGTCCACGGCGCGATCTCCGAACGGGAATCGCGCCATTCTAGTGCGTCGGCACCGGGGCATTGGGCGCCTGCCAGGCAACACAAGGCTAACTGGCAGGAAATAACGGCCGACCCCCGCCGGCATAACGGCGCCGCCGCCCCCCGCCCGGCCGCAGCCGAGCCACAGGCTCAGCCTCAGCGTCAGTCGCAGCCACTGCCGAGCCGCAGCTGCAGCCCTAGCCGCGGGAGCAGCCGCCGCTGCCGCGCGCCAGCCGCCGCAGCCGCGCCATCAGGCCGCCAGCACCTCCGAATTGACCAGCCGCAGCGTCTGCGGATGCGTCAGCGGAATCTCCGCCGCGCGCAGCCGCTTCAGGATGTCGAACAGCAGATCGCTCTTGGTGCCGCCGGCAATGCGCGGGCTGGAGACGAAGCCCGTCACCGTCAGCGTGATGCCGTTCGGCGCCAGTTGGCTGAAGGTCACCGACGGCGCGGGATGGTCGAGGATGGCCTGGTTGTCCGCGTAGGCGGCCAGCAGCATGTCGCGCACTTCCTCCGGGTCGATGTTCAGCGGGAAGGTCAGCGTCAGCGAGGCCACGCCGAGCGTGCTGTTGTTCATCGTGACATTGCGCACGCTCTGCGAGATCAGCTGCGAGTTCGGCACGATCATCGTCGAGCGGTCGCCCAGCTGGATCTCGGTGGCGCGCACGCTGATGCGGCGGATATCGCCCTCGACGCCGCCGATATTGACCATGTCGCCGACCTTGACCGGCCGCTCGGTCAGCAGGATCAGCCCCGAGATGAAGTTCTTGACGATCTCCTGCAGGCCGAAGCCGATGCCGACCGACAGCGCGCTGACGATCCAGGCCAGGTTGTCCCAGCGCACGCCCAGCAGCGACAGCGTCATCAGCACCAGCAGCACGTAGCCGATATTGCTGAACAGCGTCACCAGGGAGGCGCGCATGCCCGGCTCCATGCCGGTCTTGGGCAGCAGGTCCGCATCGAGCCAGCGGCGCACCGAGCGCAGGATATAGACGCCCACGCCGGTGGCGATCACGGCATTCAGGATGCGCTCCGGCATGATGTTCATCGCCCGCAGCCGCTCGCCGCCCAGCACCATCAGCAGGCTGTCGAGCAGGTCCTTGGGCGTGGTGCCGAAGCCGCCGGTCAGCAGCGCGATCACGGCCAGCAGCAACAGCAGGCTCGAGCCCAGCCCCGACAGCACGGTCGACACCTGATCGAGATGGCTGTCGCCGAGCCCGAACAGCTGCTTGATGATGCGGCCGCTCGAATAGTGCACCGAGAACAGGCTCTCGCAGGCATCGCGCGTCAGCTTGGTCAGCAGATACAGGCTGCATAGCACGATGTCGAACCAGACGATCTCGTAGGTCAGGAAGCGCGCGAAGGTGATATAGCCGGTCACCAGGGCCACCAGCGTCACCACGATGGTGGCGGTCAGGCCGGCCAGCACGATGCCGGTCAGCGTCGAGCCGCTGCCCGGCCGCTCGCCGGCGGCGACCAGCGCGGCGCGCACGCGGTTGGCCCGCAGCAGCCCGGCGCCGATCGTCAGCGTGACCACCAGCGAGACCAGGCCGCGCCCGAACAGCGTGACCTGGACGCTGGTATCGATGGTCCGGTTCAGCTGCTCGACGGTGCCGGCCAGCAACAGCAGGCCAGCCAGCACGATGGGGAAGGGCCGCAGCGCGCGGGCGATGTCGTCGTGCAGCGACGGCAGGCGCCAGGTCGGATGGCGCGTGCACAGCAGCGCCCGGCCCAGGCCCGCGATCAGCGCGCTGGTCATCGTCAGCTTGATCAGCTCGTCCGCCAGGTCGCGCATCGGCTCGGACAGCTCGTAGTCGCGCGTGAAGGCGAACAGCACGATGCGCACGGCCAGCGCGGTGGTCAGCACCGTGGCCAGCGCGGTCGACAACGCCAGCGCGCTGCGCCGCAGCCGGTGCTCCGGCAGCCGGTGCAGGCAAACCCAGGCCATGCCGCGCTCGATCAGCCGGCGGCCCAGCGACCAGATGGCAAAGGCCAGCGCCAGCAGCATCACCGTGCCGGTCCGGTGCTCGGCGTCCCAGGCCTGTTTCGCCATCGGCGTGACCAGCGAGCGCAGCGATTCGAAGCGCTGGCGGTCCTGCGGGCTCGGGTCGAATGCCGGCATCCAGAAGTCGCCGCTGAGGATGCTGTTGGAGCGCAGGGCGACCTGGTCCTTCAGATGGCCGCGCTGCAGCTTGCCGATCTGATCGGCCAGATTGCCGAGGCTTTCCTTGTCTTCCTCGGCCTTCTTCAACTGCTCGTCGAGCGCCTTGGCGCGTCCGTTCAAGTCTGCGCGCTGGCGGGCGACGGCGGGCGCCTCCGACGCGCTGCCGTCGGCCGGCGGCGGGCCCAGCAGATCGATCTGTGCCTGCACTTTGGCGCGCTCGGCCACCAGCGTGCCGGTCAGCGTGTCGACGTCCGCCAGCAGCCGGTGCACGGCATCGTCGAGCTCGGTCAGCTGGTTGCCGGTGGTGTCCTTGGAGGCCTGCTGCTTGATGCGGTCCTGCTCGGTCTGCAGCCGTTTCAACTCCGCGCTGGCCGCGGCGGCGGAGAACGGGGCGGCGGGCTTGTCCGCGGTCTGGGACGGTTCGTCCGCGCCAAAGGCCGCGGGTGCCGCGGCGGGTAACAGATGCAAAAAGACGATCAGCAGCAGGCTGAACGCCATTCCGGGAAATCGACGCATGAGGGGAGCACCTTTCGAGCCGGCGCCTGCGGGCGCCGGACGTTGCCGTGGAGTCATCCGATGCGTGCCGGGCGTCGCGCCATGCCGCGGGGAAGTGGGCAGGGCCATGACGGGGCGTCGCAGCCAACGCGAGTGGACACCGCCGGCACCGGAAAGCCCGGAATTATACATACGTCGGCGAACACGATTTCAAAAGTGGCTAATTAGCCGCTATCGTGTCGCGACATCGGGCTTGGCAGCCGTCGCCAAATCGCCGTCGCCAATGGCCGTCGCCAATTCGCCGTCGCCGGGTCGCCGTCGCACTATCTCGGCCGGAAGCGCTCCACGACCTCGAGCAGGCGATCGCAGGACGCCGCCACCTGCATCGGCGGCGCGGTCGCAATGCCGAGCAACAATCCGGACTTCGCGCCCGCGGCGGACGCATACCAGACCGACAGCGGCGAGGGCGCTATGCCGAAGCTCGCCGTTTCCTTCACGATCGACACGTCGTCGGTGCCGTCCGGCAGCCGCAGCAGCACCGCCAGCCCGGTCGGATCCGCCGCCGCGCCGACGCGCGGACGCAGGCAGGCCAGCAGCCCATCGCGCTGCGACGCATAGAGCCGCTTGGTGCGTCGCAGGTGCCGCAGGTAATGGCCATCGTGCATGAACTCGGCGGTGGCGAGCTGGATCGACGGCGCCGGGGCGGGCGCGAGGCACGCCGCCATCTCGGCAAACCGGGACACCAGCGATGGGGGCACGACCACGAAGCCCAGGCGCAGCGCCGGGCTGATGGTCTTGCTGAAGGAGCCGATATGGATCACGCGTCCGGCGCGGTCCAGCGAGGCGAGGGCGGGCGCCGCCCGGCCCTCGAGCCGCAGCTCGCTGAGGTAGTCGTCTTCGATGACCCAGGCGCCTTGTGCCGCGGCCCAATCGAGCAGCTGCAGGCGCCGCGGCAGCGACAGCGTGCCGCCGAGCGGAGCCTGTTGCCCGGGCGTCAGCACCACCAGTGCCGCATCGGGGGCGTGCCTCAGGCCGTAGTCGACATCGAGACCGTCGGCGTCCACCGGCACCGGCACCGGCGCCAACCCCGCCAGTTCCAGCCCGCGCCGCGTGTACGGAAAGCCGGGGTCCTCGGTCCATACCTTGCGCCCGTCCGGGCCGAGCGCCCGCAAGGCCAGCCCAAGCCCGCCGGCGAATCCGCCGGTGATCAGGATCTGCGACGGCGAACACTGGATGCCACGCGCGATGGCGAGGTAGGCAGCGATTTCGCGCCGCAGCGCCGGCTCGCCGCGCGGGTCGGGATAGAGCGAGGCGGCGCCGAGTTCCGCGCGGGCCGCGTGGGCGCGCACCCGCGAGAACAGCCTGGCGGGCAGGCTATCCTGCGCGGGCACGCCCATCTGGAAGATGGCCGGCCCAGCCATGAATTCGAGATACCGGTCCATGAACGAGCCGGGATCGGGCCGCTCGTCGGCGCCGGCGCGCAGCGCGGGACGTTCTGCGACCCGGGTGCCGTTGGCGCGCGATGCCACGACCAGCTGCGCATCGGCCAGCTTTTCATAGGCCGTCTTGACGGTGCCGCGCGCGACGCCGAGCTGGGTGGCAAGGTCCTGCCAGGACGGCAGCCGCGCGCCGGGTGCCAGCACGCCGTTTTCGATGGCGGTGGTGATGCCGCAGCGGATCTGTTCGGCCAGCGGCGTCCGGGCGGTCCGGTCCAGGGAGAGTTGCAGGCGCTGCGTCATGGCTGGGTCATGGTGCGGTCATCGGGCACGGGCACCGGCACGTTAACGCCGGCCGGCCTGGTACATAAAAATCGATGATTCTTGGTTCTTTTATTTGTACCAGCGCAAGACCAGAATGGGAACACCCATCTGGAGAGCCTCATGAACATTCGATCCGTGATTGGCGTCGCCTGCGCCGCCACTTATGCCGCCGCCGCCATCGCCTGGGCCATGCCGGCCTTCGGCCACGCCGCCGGGGAGAAGGTCACCCCCAATTTCAATCAACCGATCCCCAACATTCCGGGGAAGTCGCTGGTTGCCGTCGTGGTCGACTACGCGCCCGGCGCCGCCTCGCCCTCGCATGTGCATGCGAAATCCGCCTTCATCTACGGCTACGTCGTCTCGGGCGCCATCGAGTCGCAAGTCAACGACGGACCGAAACGCGTCTACCGTGCCGGCGAGAGCTTCAGCGAGTCGCCGGGCTCGCGCCATCCGGTCAGCCGCAATGCCAGCACCACCAAGCCGGCCAAGCTGCTGGCCGTGTTCGTCGTCGACACCGACGACAAGGAACTGACCACCCCTGTCCATTCCTCCGCGAAGAAGGAGTCCATGCAATGAGCAAACGTCTCGACTACAACCAGATTGCGCCCGCCGGCATGAAGGCCCTGGGCGGCGCCTATGGCTACGTGATGCAGTCCAACCTGTCGCCGGTGCTGGTCGACCTGGTCTACCTGCGCGTGTCGCAGATCAACAATTGCGCCTACTGCCTCGACATGCATACCCGCGACCTGCTGAAGAAGGGCGTGAAGGTCGAAAAGCTCGCGCTGGTCCAGGCCTGGGCCGAGGCCGGCGATCTGTTCGACGAGCGCGAGCGCGCCGCGCTGGCATGGGCCGAATCGGTGACACGCGTGGCGCAGACCGGCGTGCCGGACGCCGACTACCAGGCGGCGAGGGCGGTGTTCGACGAACGGGAGTTGGTCGACCTGACCATCGCGATCGGCGTGATGAACCTGTACAACCGCATGGCGATCAGCTTCCGCAATACGCCGCAGGCCGCGCTGGCGCAGTAATTGTTTTATCGAGCCACTTCTGGCCTATCCCCGAGGAGTACCGCCATGGCCACCGACGTCATTGCAGGCATCACGATTCCCGACAGCAAGCTGGCCCGCGAGGCCACCGAGCTGATCCGCGATACCGAGAGCGACCTGCTGTATCACCACTCCGTTCGCGTCTATTTCTGGGGCAGTCTGCTCGGACGCCGGCGGCAGCTGCGTTTCGATCCGGAGCTGCTGTACATCGCGTCGATGTTCCACGATCTGGGGCTGACTTCCCGCTATCAGCAGAGTCAGCTGCGCTTCGAGGTCGACGGCGCCAATGCCGCGCGCGACTTCCTGCGCAGCTGCGGCGTGGCCGAGAGCGATATCGCGACGGTGTGGGCCGCCATTGCCTTGCATACGACGCCGGGCATTCCGGAACACATGCATCCGGAGATCGCGCTGATCCAGGCCGGGGCGGGAATGGACGTGGCCGGGCGCGGCTATCAGGACCTCGGCGACGACGAGCGCCAAGCCGTGATCGCCGCCCATCCGCGCGGCCACGACTTCAAGCACGGCATCATCGATGCGTTCTACGAGGGCATGAAGCACCGGCCCGACACCACCTTCGGCACCTTCAACGACGATGTGCTCGCGTTCAAGGATCCGAACTTCAAGCGCGCCGACCTCTGCAGCATCATCCTCGCCTCGCGCTGGCCGGACTGAAACAGGTACCGACACCCCGCATGACGAGCGGCGCGGCCCCAAGGCGCGGCGGCCCGGCCGGGACCGCGCCGCCTCTATTCGACCTCGCCGTCGTCGGTGTCGCCGACCTTGGCGTCCTGCTCGTGGCGCATTGCCGCGGCGGTCAGCGTCGTCGCTACCGGCGGCGCGGACTCCTTGCGCTCGCTGTAGCGGTCGGTCAGGTAGTCCGAGCGGTCGCGCGTCAGCAGCGTGAACTTGACCAGTTCCTCCATCACGTCGACCACGCGGTCGTAATACGACGACGGCTTCATGCGGCCATTCGCGTCGAATTCCTGATACGCCTTCGGTACCGACGACTGGTTCGGGATCGTGATCATCCGCATCCAGCGGCCCAGCACGCGCAGCGCATTGACCGCGTTGAACGACTGCGAGCCGCCGCAGACCTGCATCACCGCCAGCGTGCGTCCCTGGGTCGGGCGAATGCCGCCGCTTTCCAGTGGCAGCCAGTCGATCTGGTTCTTGAAGACCGCGGTGAGCGTGCCATGGCGCTCGGGGCTGCACCAGACCTGTCCCTCGGACCATTCGGACAGCTTGCGCAGCTCGGCGACCTTGGGATGGTTCGCCGGCACGCTGTCGGCGATCGGCAGCGCGTGCGGATCGAACACGCGCGTTTCGGCGCCAAGGCGCTGGAGGATGCGTTCGGCCTCCAGCGTCAGCAGCCGGCTGTACGAGGTCGGGCGCAGCGAGCCGTAGAGCAGCAGGATGCGCGGGGCGTGGGTGCTGGTCTTCGCCGGTTCCAGTTTGCGCAGATCGGGGATGTCGAGCAGCGACGGCACGACGTTGGGCAGCTCGGCGCTCATTGGCCAACCCTCCGGCCGTCGGCATCGATGACCAGCTTGCCGTCTTCCTTGGCAAACGGACCTTGTTGCGGCGACGGCAGGATGTCGAGCACCACCTCGGAGGGCCGGCAAAGCCGAACGCCGAGCGCGGTGACCACGAAGGGGCGATTGATCAGGATCGGGTGCGCCATCATCGCGTCGAGCAGCTGGTCATCGGTCAACGATGGGTCGTCAAGGCCCAGCTCGGCATAGGGCGTGCCGTTTTCGCGAATCGCTTCGCGTACGCGCAAGCCGGCCTGCCGGATCATGCCTTGGAGTTCGCCGCGCGTCGGCGGCGTCTTCAGGTATTCGATCACCGTCGGTTCGATGCCGGCGTTACGGATCATTGCCAGTGTGTTGCGGGACGTGCCGCAGGCGGGGTTGTGATAGATCGTGACAGTGGACATGACAGCGGACATGACGTTTCTCAGCGGGCTTCGTACCAGCGTTGCGAGCGATTGACCACGCCCACCACCAGCAGCATGATCGGCACCTCGATCAGCACGCCGACCACGGTGGCCAGCGCCGCGCCGGATTCGAAGCCGAACAGGCTGATCGCGGTGGCGACGGCCAGCTCGAAGAAGTTGCTGGCGCCGATCAGCGCGGACGGGCCGGCAACGCAATGGGCCACGCCCAGCTTGCGGTTCAGGAAATAGGCCAGGCCCGAGTTCAGCACGACCTGGATCAGGATCGGCACCGCCAGCAGCAGGATGATCAGCGGCTGCTCGACGATCGCATTGCCCTGGAAGCCGAACAGCAGCACCAGCGTCGCCAGCAGCGCGGCGATCGAATACGGGCCCAGCGCGCCGGTTACGCGCCGATACGTCGCTTCGCCGCGCGCCAGCAACAACTTGCGGATGGCCTGGGCGATCACAACCGGGATGACGATGTACAGCACCACCGAGACGATCAGCGTGTCCCATGGCACCGTGATCGACGACAGCCCGAGCAGCAGCCCGACCACCGGCGCGAACGCTACCACCATGATGGCGTCGTTGACAGCGACCTGGGACAGCGTGAAATACGGATCGCCCTTGCACAGCTGCGACCAGACGAAAACCATCGCGGTGCAGGGCGCCGCCGCCAGCAGGATCAGGCCCGCCACATAGCTGTCCAGCTGTTCGGCCGGCAACCAGGGCGCAAAGACATGCCGAACGAAGATCCACGCCAGCAGCGCCATCGAGAACGGCTTGACCAGCCAGTTGACGAACAGCGTCACGCCGATGCCGCGCCAGTGGCCCGCGACCTGGCCCATCGCGCCAAAGTCGATCTTGATCAGCATCGGGATGATCATCACCCAGATCAGCAGCCCGACCGGCAGATTGACCTGCGCGACTTCCATCGCGCCGATTGCCTGGAAGACGCCAGGAAACCACTGGCCGAGCAGGATCCCGGCCACGATGCACAACGCGACCCACAGGGTCAGATAGCGCTCGAAAAAACCGATGCCACTGGCCGGCGATACCGTCGCGGTCTGTTGCGTAGTCCGCTCCGCCGCCGTCATGCCTTCGGCTCCACCGCCTGCCCGCCGATTGCGCGCATTTCCTTCTGAATCGCGTTGCGGTCCAGCACGTGGAGCGGCAGGTTCACGAACTGGCCGACGCGGCCCATGATCTGGCGGAAGACCTTGTCGAACAGCTTGCGTTTCTCCTCGTCCGTTCCTTCGAAGGCGGCCGGGTCCTGGAATCCCCAATGGGCCGTGATGGGCGTGCCCGGCCAGATCGGGCAGACCTCGCCAGCGGCCTGGTCGCACACGGTGATGACGAAGTCCATCTTGGGCGCATCCGCCGCTGCGAATTCGTCCCAGCTCTTGCTGCGCAGCGCCGACACGTCGTAGCCGATCGACTGGCATCGCTCCGCGGCGAACGGGTTGACCTTGCCCGAGGGATGGCTGCCGGCGCTATAGGCCCGGAAGCGGCCCTTGCCGAGCACGTTGAACAGGGCTTCGGCCATGACGCTGCGTGCCGAATTGCCGGTGCACAGCACCAGCACGTTGAAGGTCTTGTCGGACATGGGGAGACTCGGGAAGGAGTGGGGCGCCGGAGCGCAGCCGGCCCGGCGCAAGGTGGAAACGATCAGGTTCGGTCGGGTCGGTCGGGTCGGGTGTCCGCCAGCTCGGCGACGCCGCCGTGGATAAGCACGCGCCTCATCGCGACGACTCCGACACGGTCGAGCAGCCGGACACAGGGGAGCACGGATTGCCGCCGCAGCAGTTCTCCGTCAGATAGCCGAGCAAGGCGTTCATGGTCTCGAAGCGGGCCATGTAGATGATCGAGCGGCCATCCTGGCGGCTGCGCAACAGGCCGGCGCGATGCAGCTCCTTCAGGTGGAAGGACAGCGACGAGGCCGGCATTTCCATCGATTCGGCGATCCGTCCCGCCGGCAGGCCTTCCGGGCCGGCCTGGACCAGCATGCGGAAGACGGCCAGCCGCACGGAATGGGCGAGGGCGGAGAGCGCTTCGAGGGCGGTATCGGTTTCCATGTTTCGAATATAGTCGAAACATGGAAAGGGCGCAAGCCCGGTCGGGAGCGCGCGCTTCAACCCCCGCGGCGCTGTGCCATCCGTTGCCCGATGGCCCGCAAGGTCGGTTTGGGCAGCCGCGCGGCGAAGGGGAAGACCTCCCGCTCCTCGCGCTCGATATGCCGCAGGTAGCGCGCGGCGAACTGCGCGAGGGCTGCCGGCGCAGCGCCGGCCGAGCCTTGCTGCACGGCCTCCAGCCAAGGCCGGGCCTGCTCCCACAGCGCATCGAGCGCCTCGTGGTCGTCCTCCAGGGCCTGCATCGTGGCCGTCAACACGTCCTCGCCAAGCCCTCGCAGGGCAGGGAACAAGTCCGCTTCCTCGTCCGCATGGTGCAAGGGCGCGGCAACCGTGAAATACCGGACGATGCCAGCCGCAGCGGTGCGCGCCTGACCGTCCGCGCCATGCCTGGCGGTGTGCTCGGCAAGCCGGCCGCACAGCGAGGCAAAACGCCGGACCTTGTCGTGGCAGGCGGTCAACAATTCGATCGGGGATTCGAACGAGGGAAGGGTCGGGGTATTGGGCAGCATGGCTCGTCCATTATCGCGCCGTCCGGGGGCCCCGCGATCGAGCGCCATTTTTTCGGGGTGGCTGGCAATCTTTACCGCCCGGTTCAGCTCGCACAACGGATGTCACGGGACTCCAGCGGTGGCGCAAGGCTTGCTTGGCGTCATTGGATTCCGCTCATTCGGCTGCCTTCGACACCTTCACTGGAGACCAATATGTCCGACGGAAAACTCGGTATCGCCGGCACGACCTTTATCGCCTTTGCCGTGGCCGGACTGGCCCTCGCCGCCTCGCTGTACCTGGCGTATCTGGCGGCGCCGCCGAAAGGGCGTGCCTTGATCCGGGACGCGCTGGATCACGATTCGGGGTCGGGTCCGCAAGGCTGATCGGGCCGGCTGGAAGCCCGGCCTCGAACTTCGGCGACACCTGCAAGGTCTACCTCCGACATTGCGGCACGCCCACACCGAGTTTTTGCGCCCGCAGCGCATCAGCGTGGGGGGCCGCGTTTCCCAAGGCTTGCCGTATTACCGCATTTCCCCGATGAAGGCGTTGCGCAACCCCAGGTGCCTGCTGCTGGAAAGCCGCTGGCTCGTTCCACGGCATTTCGACGGCATCAGTCTCGGCCCGATCGTGCTGCTTCGACCCGGTGTATCGGCCGGGCTGATCGCGCATGAACTGGTTCACGTGCGCCAGTTCTGGCGCCGGCCGTTCACGCACGGGCCGCGATATCTGCTGTCGAAGGCCTATCGGCAGGCCTGCGAGGTGGAGGCCTACCGGGCGCAACTCCAAGCCGCGGAAAGCACGCCCGCGCGCATTGCCCATCTGGCGCGCTACCTCGCGACGAAGTATCGCCTCGACATCGACCAGGAGACGGCGGTGCGGCTGCTTTCCGCAGTCTCCACCGACGATTCCCCACGCTGATCCGGTGTGGTCGCCGCAGTCATCAATGCCAGGACGTGCGCTGCGTCATCGTCATCACCATCCGAATCCGCACGTCGCCCGATTTCATTCGCCGATACGCCTGCATCGCATTCTCCAGCGGCATCACCTCGAGCGACGCAGTCGGGATGACGGCCTGGATTGCACCCGCCATCAGTTGCCGAAGTAGTTCAGCCCCAGCGCGCCCTTGACCTCGCTCAGCGTCGCGCCCGCGGTTTCCCGCGCGCGCATCGTTCCTTGCCGGAGAATCTCCAGCACGCCGGCGCGGTCGCGGTCGAATTCGAGGCGCCGTTCACGAATCGGTGCGATCAGCGCCTGCAAGCGCTCGTTGAGCCGGCGCTTGACGATGCTGTCTCCCAGGCCGCCACGGCGATAGTGGGCCTTGAGCTCGTCCACGGCCGCCGTGTCCGGTTCGAAGGCATCGAGGAACATGAACACGACATTACCCTCCACCTGGCCCGGGTCGCTGACGCGCAGATGGTTCGGGTCGGTGTACATCTCGTGGACCGCCTTCGAGATCTCGTCCGGCGTGGCGCCGAGCGAGATCGCGTTGCCGAGCGACTTGCTCATCTTCGCCTTGCCGTCGATGCCAGGCAGGCGCGGCACGTGTGACAGCACCGCTTCGCATTCGACCAGCACCTCGCGCCCGACCGTCAGGTTGAAGCGGCGCACCAGCTCGTTGGTCTGCTCGATCATCGGCTGCTGGTCGTCCCCGACCGGCACCAGCGTCGCCTTGAACGCCGTGATATCGGCGGCCTGGCTCACCGGATAGGTCAGAAAGCCAGCCGGGATGTCGCGCTCGAATCCGCGCAGCCGGATTTCTTCCTTGATGGTCGGATTGCGCTCCAGGCGCGAGACCGTCACCAGGTTCAGCAGGTATTGCGTCAGTTCCGCCAGCTCGGGCACCTGCGACTGGATGAAGATCGTCGACTTGTCCGGGTCGATACCGACGGCGAGATAGTCGAGCGCGACCTCGAGGACGTTCTCGGTGACCTTCTGATGGCGGCCGACGTTGTCGGTCATGGCCTGCGTATCGGCCAGCAGCAGGAATTGCTTCGCTTCGTGTTGCAGCTGCACGCGCGAGCGCAGCGAGCCGATGTAGTGGCCGAGGTGAAGGGGACCGGTGGTGCGGTCGCCGGTCAGGATGATGGGTTGGGTGGCGTGCGTCATGGGATGGTGTTCCGGTGATCTGTTCCGGTTATCGACACCACCAGCCACTGTGCGCAGAAACGAAAATGCCGCCAGGAGGCTGGCGGCATCGCGTTTTCGAGGTGCGTGTGGAAACGGGCCGCCTGGGTCAGGCGCGCCACCAATATTGCCGGGTCGGCGAGTTGGGCTTCGTATCCATGGGGGCGAGTATAGCGCATGGGCTCGGGGTGCATTGCGCCTGAACATGCCGCAGAGCGGACGCGCCGGACCGGGGCGATCCGCCGGCGATACATTCCACGCTGGAATACATCGCCGAAAAATCTTCACGCCGCGCGCGGCGCGGTCCTCCATACTGGCTTCATCATTGAACCGCAGCGATGGGGAGGAGCACCGTGAAACAGGCATTGGCATGGATATTGGTGGCGGGCGCGATCGGCATGGCCATGCCGTCGGCACAGGCGGCGTGGCCGGAAAAGCCGATCAAGCTGATCGTGCCCACGGCGGCCGGAGGCGCGCCCGACATCGTGGCGCGGCTGTTCGGCGATGCGTTGTCCAAACGGCTGGGCCAGGCCATCGTGGTGGAGAACCGGCCCGGCGCCGGCGGCAACATCGGCATGCAGGCATTGCTGCAGGCACCCGCCGATGGCTACACGATCGCCTATGGCAACAACGCGACGCTGGCGACCAACCGGTTCCTCTATAGCCGGCTGCCGTACGACCCGGACAAGCTGGTACCCATCGTGGGGCTGGTGACCACCTTCAATATCCTCGCGGTCAACAACGCGCTGCCGGTCAAATCCGTGCGCGAACTGATCGCCTACGCGCAGGCCAATCCCGGCAAGCTGTCGATGGGCTCGGCCGGCAACGGCACGACCAGCCATCTGGGCGGCGAGCTGTTCAAGACGCTGGCCCATCTGAACATCGAGCACGTGCCGTACAAGGGCAGTACCCCGGCGCTGCAGGACTTGGTCGGCAACAACGTGCAGCTGATGTTCGACAACGTGCCGTCGATCGGGCCCTACGTCAGCAGCAACAAAGTCCGCGCGCTGGCCGTGACATCGACCCGGCGCTCGCCGCATTTCCCGCAGGTGCCGACCATGGATGAAGCCGGGATCAAGGGCTACGAATTGACCGCGTGGGCCGGGCTGGTCGGCGCACCCGGCATGCCGGCGGAGGTGGTGGACCGGCTCAATCGCGAGGTCAACGCGGTGATCCGCGACCCCGGCTTCCGTGCGCAGCTGGACCGGCTTTCCTTTGAGCCGCTGGGCGGATCGCCGCGCGATTTCCAGGCGCTGGTGACGTCCGAAACCGTGAAGTTCGGCGAGCTGGTGCGCAAGAGCGGCGCCAAGGTCGATTGAGGGCGAAGCGCATGCCATCTCATTTCGATCTGATCATCCGCCACGGCGACCTGATCGACGGCAGCGGCGCGCCGCGGCGCGCTGCCGACGTGGCGGTGCGCGATGGCGTGATCGCCGCCATCGGCATCGGTCCGGATGCCACGGCCGATGAGGTCGTCGATGCCACCGGCATGGTTGTCACGCCAGGATTCATCGACACCCATACGCACGACGACTGGATGGTGTTCCAGTCCCCGCAGATGCTGCCCAAGGTGACGCAGGGGGTCACCACCATCATCGCGGGCAACTGCGGCATCAGCCTGTTCCCGCTCGTGACCGATACCATCCCGCCCGCGCCGCTCGACATCATGCGCGGCGGCTTCGTGTTCGAGTCCGTGCGGGCCTACCGCGACGCATTCGCCGCCAGGCCCGCCACCGTGAACGTATCGGTGCTCGTCGGGCAATCGACGCTGCGCGCGCGCCGCGTCGCGCAGCTCGGACGCCCGGCCAGCGACGGCGAGATCGACAGCATGCGGCGCGACGTGGAGCAGGCCCTGCTGGAAGGCGCCATCGGCGTCTCCACCGGTACCTTCTATCCTCCCTCGGCAGCAGCACCGGAGGAGGAAATCCTGCGCATGTGCGAGCCGATGCAGCGGCTGGGGGGCGTGCTGGTCTCGCATATGCGCGATGAAAGCGACAAGGTCGCCGAGGCGATCGACGAGACTGCGCGCCTGGGCAAGGCGCTCAATGTGCCGACTGTGATTTCGCACCACAAGCTGGTCGGCAAGCGCAACCACGGCCGCAGCCGGGAGACGCTGGCGCAGGTGCGGGAGCTCTCGCGCACCATGCCGCTTTGCATGGACTGCTATCCGTATGCGGCGTCGTCCACCATGCTGCGTCCGGAACGGGTGGACCAGTGCGACCGGATCCTGATCACGTGGTCGGCCTCGCATCCGGAAGCGGCCGGCCGCTATCTGGAAGATCTGGCGCAGGAATGGCAGCGCTCGCGGCGCGAGGTGGCGCAGGCCTTGCTGCCGGGCGGCGCGGTGTACTTCATCATGGACGAGGACGATGTGCGGGACATCCTCGGCTACCCGGACACGATGATCGGCTCCGACGGCATTCCGTCGGACGAAACGCCGCATCCTCGCCTGTGGGGCACTTTTCCGCGCGTGCTGGGCCTGTACTCGCGCGAGCTGGGCCTGTTCCCGCTCGAGCGGGCTGTCCACAAGATGACGGGCCTGCCGGCGCAGCGCTTCGGGCTCGAGGGAAGAGGGCATCTGGCCGTGGGCAAGGTCGCCGACATCACGGTGTTCGACCCGGCGACCATCCGCGATTGCGCCACCTTCGATGCGCCAACACAGCCCTCGGTCGGCGTGCGCGACGTGTTCGTTGCCGGACAGGCTACGCTGCGCGGCGGCACGCCGACGGGCAACCGGCCCGGACGCTTCGTGACGTCGACCCTCGTCAGGTCACGCACGCCGGCATGAGCCCATGCCAGTCAGCCTGCGTCGGCATTGGCGGTTTGCAGCAGCCAGTCGACGAAGGTCACCAGCGTCGGGTTGGCGCGCTTCTCTTCGAGGCAGACGAAGTAATACGACTTCGGCGACAGATAGCTCGTGTCGGACAGCCGCACCAGCCGGCCGGCCCGAAGATCGTCGCCGGCGACATAGTCGGGCAGCAGCGCCACGCCCATGCCGCTGATGGCGGCCTGCAGGCCCATGGTCAGCAGGCCGTAGCGTGGCCCGTCGCCGGGCCTTGCCACCTTGGCGCCAATCTGTGCGAGATAGGCCGGCCACGCGTCCAGCGCCGTCTGTTGATGGAGCAGGGGCAGGTGCCGCAGCGCCTGGGACAGCGTACCGCGGCGCGGCAGCCTGTCCGGGGCGCATACGGGGAACAGCTCGAGCGGCATGACTTCGACGCCGAAGTGTCCCGGCGGCGGCCCGCCGCAGTACATGATGGCGGCGTCCAGGCCGCTGTGGAGCAGGTCGACCGGACCGACTTTGGTCGTGATGTTGAGCTGGATCTGCGGATGCTGCTTGGCAAATTGCAGCATGCGTGGCAGCAGCCAGATATTCCCCAGCGAGACCGGCACCGACACATCGAGGCGGCCGCCGGATGCGCGGCCGGTGAGGACTTCCAGCGTGGCTTCCTCGAGGAGATTCAGTGCCTGCCTGACGCGCTTCAGGTATTCCACGCCGGTCGCCGTCGCGACGACGCCCCCCTTGCGCCGATCCAGCAGCCGCACGCCGAGAAAGGTCTCCAGTTCCGTCAATTGCTTGCTGACGGCGCTCTGCGTCAGGCACAGTTCCTCGGCCGCCTCGGTCAGGCTTCCCTTGCGCACGGTGGCTTCGAGCGCCACCAGGTTGGCAAGGGCGGGCAGGTTCCGGCTGGTGGTGCTTTTCATCGGGACATCCTCGGGCGGTCGGCGGGACTCGGTGCGGTGGCCGCGGGCACTGCGTGCGCCATTGTCGTTCATGTATTCCGTGAGCGAAAGTAACACGATGACTGACGACACGAACCCGCTGGCTGCGCCGGCGTCCCCTGGCAAGCTCGCGCCGGCATGCGATGTGTTCGAACTGCCGATCGCCGAACTGGCGCGCCGCATGGATGCCGGCACGTTGACGGCTGAAGCGCTGGTGGCGGGGCATCTGGCGCGCATCGAGGCGTTCGACCGTTCCGGGCCGTCGATCAACGCGGTCAGCCAGTTGCATCCCGATGCGCTGCATGACGCGGTGCGGCTCGACCGCGAACGCCGGCTGCGGGGGGCGAGGGGCCCGCTGCACGGCATCCCGATGGTGGTCAAGGACAATATCGACACGGTCGGATTGCCGACCACGGCCGGTTGCGCCGCGCTGCGCGACGCGATGCCCGCCGCCGACGCGCCGGTCGTGACGCGGTTGCGCGCCGCGGGTGCGATCGTGCTGGCCAAGGCCAATATGTCGGAGCTCGCCGCGTCCAATGGGCGCTTCGGCTACAGCTCGGCCAGCGGCCTGACCTTGAATCCTTACCGGCTCTCCCGCAATGCCAGCGGGTCCAGCAGCGGCACGGGGGCGGCGGTGGCGGCCGGTTTCGCGGTGTTCGGACTCGGCACCGATTCATTCGGCTCGGTGCGCGGCCCCGCCTGTGTGCATGCCCTGGTCGGGCTCAGGCCGACCCACGGCTTGCTCGAGGCGGACGGCGTGCTGCCCCTGGCGCAGTCCTTCGATACCGTCGGGCCGCTGGCGCGCACGGTGGACGACGCGGCGCTGGTGCTCGCGGCGCTGGCGCCGGGGGCGGGCATCGATAGCCCGATGGAAGGTGTTGCCGGTCGCCGCCTTGGCATCGTGATGGACTTCAACGGTGGCAATGACGAGATCGATGCGCTGTTTTCGCGAGCGTGCATGGATCTGGCCGACGCCGGTGCGCAGACCGTGCCGGTCGCGCTGCCCGCCGATGCGCGGCATCTGTACGAGCGGGTGCTGGGCGATATCGCGCGCAGCGAATGGGCGGTGCAGCTCGACCGCTATCTGGCGGCGATGCCGTCGTCTTGCCCGAGGGATGCCGCAGCGCTATTGGCGCGCATCGATGCGCAAATTGGCGATGGATTGGGCGATGGATTGGGCGATGGAGCAGGGCGCTCGCCGAACCCGCTGACGATCGCCGCGCTGCGCCATGCGGTGGAAACTCGCGACGAGCCCGCACGCCCGGGCCTGTCCGCGGCCCGCGCGTTCGGCGCCGCGCTTGCCGGCCTGATGCAGGCCAACGGCTGCGCCGCGCTGATTTTTCCCACGCTGGCGTGCCCGGCGTCGCCGCGCTTCGATCTGGACGACCCCAGCTACCGCTGCCGGGTTTCCAATCCTCTGGCGCCGATGCACATGGCGAGCGCCGCCGGTTTTCCGGAGATCAGTGTGCCGATGGGCTGGACCGAGTCCGGCGTGCCTGCGGGACTGTCCTTGCTGGGCCGCCCTGGCGACGAACGCCTATTGCTCGGCATCGCGCGCGACTACGAGGCGGCGACGGGGCATCGTCGTGCGCCGGGGTTGGGGTAGCGGCCGACTGGGTCAGGGCTCCTGCGAACAACAACGGCTGGAGGAACGCGTTTGCGCCTCGCCGCGCGGCGCCAACCCGCGCATCCTGTTTGAAGCGCCGTTCCTGAAGGCGGGAATCCAGGATCTCACTGGTTGTATCGGCGCGGACCGCTACCTGGGCGGTCCTTCACGCGGCCGCTTGGTCGTCAATCGTCACGGATGCCAGGTCGAAGGCCGCTCCATGCGTGCCTCCGGCCACTGACTTCCTGCCATGGCATAGGACAGCCGGTTCGCTGCTTCCACAACCGTCTGCGCCAACTCGAGAAGGCGGGCTTCTCCAAGGCGAGCGGTTGGACCCGATATGCACATCGAGCCCAGCAAGCGCCAATGCAGCCCAAAAACGGGCGCTGCCACACTCGAGACTTCCGGCTCGCGCTCGCCCATGGACAGATGAAAGCCGCGTTGGCGGATCAGTTCGTACGGCTCTCCCGATGCGCCGGAAAAAGCCAGGATGACGCGACCCGGCGCGCCACTGTCCAGCGGCAGCGTCGCACCTATCCGCACATGATGACGGATGGCTTGCGGACCTTCGACGCGCAGCAGACACGTTCTCTCCTGACCCTCGCGCACATAGAAGGACGCGCTTTCGCCAGTCTTGATGGAAAGCTCGCGCAACGTGGGTTCCACGACTTCCTGCACGTTGAAGGTGGCCTGATAGCAGGCGCCCAGCCAACCCGCGGCCCGTCCGAGCCGCCAGTTTCCGTCTTCCTTCTGCACCAGGTAGTTGAACGTGGCGAGCGTCCTCGCAAGACGCAGCACGGTGGTCTTGTGGATGCCTGTGCGCCGGCTGATGTCCGCGAGCGAGAGTTCGGGGTCGGTCACATCGAATGCGCCCAACACCTGGAGTGCCCGTTTGACGGCGATGACGCCCCCACTGCCTTCGTCGCCGCGCGAGCGGGCGGATGTTGGGCCGTTTTCCTGGTTCATGCTTTGAAACGAGTTGCGTGGTGTGAAACGGCATTGTACGGCTTGAAACGATGCACAACAATCCGCTCCACAACAACACTGTGGAGACACCCATGCATCCCCTACGCCGTTTGTCAGCCGTCATCTGCATGGCGGCTGCACCCCTCGCCTTTGCCGCTTCCCCATACCCGGCCAAGCCCATCCGCGTCCTGGTTCCGTTCCCCGCCGGCGGCGGTACCGACATCATTGCGCGGGAAGTCACCAATCGGGTGGCACTGTCGACGGGATGGACCTTCGTCATCGAGAACAAGCCGGGCTCCGGCGGCAATCTCGGTATCGACGCGGTCGCAAAGGCCACCCCTGACGGCTACACGATCGGCATGGGCCAGACGAGCAATCTGGCCATCAATCCCACGCTGTACCCACGTCTGCCGTACGACCCGCTCAAGCATCTGGTCCCCGTCGGCATGGTGGCGAGCGCGCCGCTCGTTCTCGCGACGTCAGTGTCGTCGCCCTACAAATCGCTCGCGGACGTCATCACAGCCGGCCGTGCCAAGCCCGGGACCATCAACTTCGCCTCGCCGGGGAACGGCACCGTCGCGCATTTGGCTGGCGAGCAATTTCAGCGCACGGCTGCGCTCCAGCTGACCCACATTCCTTACAAGGGCGCCGCGCAGGCGGTCAATGACCTTATCGGGGGACAGGTCGACCTCTATATGGCGTCCGTCCCCAGCCTGCTCGGCCATATCCGCAGCGGCAAGTTGCGGGCTCTGGCGGTGTCCTCTGCTGCCCGGGTGTCGGACCTGCCTCAGGTGCCCACCTTCGCCGAATCCGGCGTCAAGGGCTTTGACGCCGCGACATGGTTCGGCTTTGTCGCGCCCGCCGGCACGCCCACGGACATCGTGATGCGCTTGAACGCCGAGTTCAACAAGGCCCTGAAGGTGCCGGAACTGGCCAAAAAACTGAACGACCAGGGCGCCACCGTACTGGCGGGTACGCCCGATCAATTCGGCGCGTTGATCAGACAGGACATCACGCGCTGGTCGGCGGTCATCAAGGCGTCCGGCACCAAGCTGGACTGACTCCACTCCATTCCTTCCCGTCTTTCTGAGCCACATCATGAGCTTGCCCAATATCGTCAAATCGTTCGAACGTGTGCCCGCTGACCTCGTCGCCCGCGCCGCCAAATTCCAGCCTGCCATCCTGGCCGACGTTGCCGGCCGTCGTGGTGCCTTGCATGGCCGTATCAAGGCCCTGCGGCCAAACATGAAGGTGGCTGGACCGGCCTTCACCGTGGAAGTCCGCCCGGGCGACAACCTGATGATCCATGCCGCGCTGGCACTGGCGCAGCCGGGCGATGTGCTGGTCATCGACGGGAAGGGCGATCAAACGTCGGCCCTGATGGGGGCCATCATGATGAATGCGGCGCGACAGCGTGGCCTGGCGGGCGTGGTGATGGACGGGGCCGTGCGCGACAGCCTCGAGATTGAAGAACTCGGCTTTCCCGTGTTCTCCGTCGGTACCAACCCGAACGGTCCCACCAAGGAAGCGGGCGGCCGCCTCGGCCACCCGGTTTCGGTAGGGGGCGTGACGATCAAGCCAGGCGACTATATCTGCGGCGACGCCGATGGCGTGGTCGCGGTCGAGCGCGAGAAGATCGAAGCGTTGTTGCCGCTGGCTGCCCACAAGGAGGAGGCCGAGGCGCGCCGCATCGCCCAGATTCGCGAGGGCAATACCAACGCGCCGTGGCTGCTTGCCTCGCTTGTCACCGCCGGCGTGATCAAAGACGGTGAGGTGCTCTGATGTCCCGGCCCAGCATTCTGGTTACGGCTGCCGACCTCGCACCCCAGGCCGTGGCGCTGCTGCGCGACTATGAAGTGATCTTTGCCGGCAAGACGCCGCAGCCCGATGACCTCATTGCCCTGGCAAAGCAGCACAATCCCGTGGCGATCATTGTTCGATACGGCAAGGTCGGCCCGGAGATCATGGATGCTGCCCCGGCGTTGAAGGTCATCTCCAAGCACGGCAGCGGTATCGACGTCATTGACCAGAAGGCCGCCGCAGCGCGCGGTATCGCCGTCAAGGCGGCAGTGGGCGCAAATGCGGCGGCTGTGGCGGAACACGCGTGGGCCCTGATTCTGGCCTGCGCCAAATCGGTCCCGCAACTGGACGACCGCATGCGGGCCGGCCACTGGGACAAGGCCACTCACAAGGCCATCGAACTGTCAGGCCGCACGCTGGGCGTCGTTGGCCTGGGCGAGATCGGCCGGCGCGTTGCCGTCATCGGCCGGGCAATGGGCATGCGCGTCCTGGGCTTCGATCCGTTTGCCAGCGCCGTCCCCGAGGGAGTTCAGCTGGTGGAGCTGACGCAACTGTTCCGCGACGCGGACGTGGTGTCCCTGCATTGCCCGCTGACCGACGAGAACCGGCGCCTGCTGAACCGCGAAACGATTGCATCCTTCAAGGACGGCGCCATCCTGGTGAACACGGCCCGGGGGGGCCTCATCGACGAAGCTGCTCTCGTCGACGCCATGCGCAGCGGAAAGCTGTATGCCGCTGGCCTGGACAGCTTCGAGAACGAACCGCTCCCTTCGCCTCATCCGTTCCGCGACGTGCCGAACCTGATCCTGTCGCCGCACATTGGCGGTGTCAGTGACGCAGCCTACGTGAACATGGGCTTGGGCGCCGCGAGGAACGTACTGGCCGTGCTGGAGAGCGCGAGCGTCGCCTGAGCCGCCGCCCTCCGATATGCGCGCTGTGCTCTGCATAGACGCGCTTCCGAATTGCCTTCGAATCAATTGCCGCGGCGCGCATGCTGCCCCCGCATGCAGCCCCGTTTACGAGGGGCAGTGAGCCGACCGCTGCCATAGGAGACCGCAGTGAACACCGTTCAATCCCTTGTTGCGACGATGGTCGGCGCACTGGCGTTTGCGATGACGAGCCAGTCGGCCGTTGCAGCCTATCCTGACAAGCCTGTCCGCATCGTCGTGCCGAACCCGCCGGGCGGTGCGGTAGACGTGGTGACGCGCAAGGTCGCGCAACAGCTGTCTATCCAGTTGGGCCAGAGCTTCGTCGTCGAAAACAAGCCCGGTGCGTCGGGAACCATTGGCACGAGTGTGGTCGTCAATGCGCCAGCCGACGGCTATACCTTGCTTGCGAACGATAATTCCTACACGACGCTGCCCTATGTCTTCAAGAAGCTCAACTGGGACCATGCGTCGGCGCTGATTCCCATCGCTCCCTTCGCCTTTTCACCGGTCGTTCTGGGCGTCAAGGCCGACTCGCGTTTCAAGGACCTGGCTTCGCTGGTTGCCTATGCCAAGTCCAATCCCGGCAAGGTCACGTTCGGGACCGGTGGACCCGGCAGCGCGCCTCACTTCGCCACGGAGGCGTTCCAGCAAGCAGCGGGCATCGAGTTGATGCATGTTCCTTACAAGGGGGCAGGCGATGCCGTTGTGGGCTTGCTGTCGGGCAGCGTCGACCTGCTGGTGCTGTCGACGCCCAGTGTGCTGTCACAGGTCAAGGGCAAGCAAATGCGTTTGCTTGGCATCAGCGGCAAGGAGCGGGTTGCGGCGCTGCCGGACGCACCGACATTCGCGGAAGGCGGCGTTCCCAACTTCTCTCTCTTCAACTGGTCCGGACTCGCGGCGCCGAAGGGAACGCCACCGGACGTGGTCCAGAAGCTCCAGCAAGCCGTCAAGAAGGCGTTGGAGTCGCCCGATGTGAAAGCCTTCCTCGAGAACATGGGATCGCAGCCAGGGAAGCTGGACAGCCATGGCTTTGCGCAACTGATCCAGCGTGAAACGGCACAGTGGGCATCGGTGGCACAGAAGGCCAACATCGAAAAGCAATAGTCCAAGCAAGATCCAGGCGCATCCAAACCAGGAGTCGAACCCATGTATCTGTTGCAACCGCCCGCGCTGCGGGACGCCGAAGTCTTCACGATGATGCCGGATGCCTTGCGCCGTCGTCATGTGGATACGGACTGGGCGCGCGCCAATCGCGGTGGCGCGCGTATCGATGCGTTCCTTGAGGGGCCGGTATGGGCAGATGGCCACCTATGGGTGTCCGACATTCCTTTCGGACGGATATTCCGCATCTCTGCTACAGGAGAATGGGAGCTGGTTGCCGAGTATGACGGAGAACCCAACGGCATGAAGCGGCTGTCCGGCGACCAATTCCTGATCACCGACTACCGCAACGGGTTGATGGTGCTGGACGCGCGGACCGGTACGGTGCGGCCTTGGCTGGAGCGCCGGAACAGCGAGCGGTTTCGCGGACTGAACGACCTGACCTTCGACGCCCGCGGCAACCTTTACTTCACCGACCAGGGGCAGACCGGCATGCACGATCCCACCGGGCGGGTTTACCGGCTGACACCGGATGGCCGCCTCGATGTGCTGATCGCAAACGCTCCGAGCCCGAACGGCTTGGTACTGTCGCCGGACGAGAAGGTGCTCTTCGTGGCCATGACCCGGGGCAATTGCGTCTGGCGGGTGCCGCTGCAGGACGATGGCTCCGTCAGCAAGGTAGGGCAGTTCTTTACGAGCTACGGGCCGAGCGGGCCCGACGGCCTGGCCATGCGCGCCGATGGTCATCTCCTTGTCGCCAACCCGGGCCTCGGCTATGTCTGGGTGTTGAACGCGCGCGCCGAACCGATCGAGATCATCCGCGGCCCTGCTGGAGCCTCGGTGACCAACCTCTGTTTCGGTGGGGAGGATGGGAAGACGCTGTTCATCACGGAATCCACCGGCAGCAGCATATTGCGTATCGACATGCCGGAATCGGGCGCTCCGGTTCATGGCGGCAGGGCAGGGGAATACCGTGCGTGAGCCGGACGCGGTGTTCGCCAACGCGTGTGACTGCCATATGCATGTCTATGACAGCCGCTATCCGGCAGCGCCGGGCGCGACGCTGCTGCCGCCCGATGCCACCGTATCGGCGTACCGTGCCGTGCAGCGGCGCCAGGGAACCACGCGCACCGTGGTGGTAACGCCGTCCACCTACGGGCTCGACAATGCCTGCACGCTCGATGCAATCGCGCAATTGGGCGGTGAGGCGCGTGGCGTTGCAGTCGTTGGTCCAGATGTTGGCGAGACGGAGCTCGACACACTTCATCGTGCCGGCATTCGCGGCATCCGCTTCAACCTCACCATGCCGGGCCCGCTCGACCTTTCTGCGCTGCCCGGACTTGCCGCCCGCATCGCTCCGCTGGGCTGGCACGTTCAACTCAATATCCCCGCCGGCTGGCTTACCGACATCGCGGCGACCCTCCGCGCCCTCCCTGTCGCCGTGGTTTTCGACCACTACGGACATCTTCCATTCGGCAGGCCCGAAGGAGAGAAGGGGTATGCCGTGATCGCGGACCTAGTTCAGTGCGGCAAGGCATGGGTCAAGCTGTCCGCACCCTACATCGAAACCCTCGACGGGCCGCCGGCATACCGGGACGCGGCGCGACTGGCATCGCGATACACGCGCCTGGCGCCCGATCGCATGGTGTGGGGCTCCGACTGGCCGCATCCCACCGTGCAGGCTGCGGGTGGCGATCCCATCGATGATCGCAGCATGCTCGCGCTTTTTCGCGAATGGTGCGCCAGCGATGCGGTGGCCCGGCAGGTGCTGGTCCACAACCCCAAGGCGCTTTACGGCTTCGACGACGGATAGTCCTCGGGCGCTCGCACCGCGGCGCGACGAGCCAAGGCCAGTCTGCAAATCGACAACATAAACATATGGAGATACCTGATGCCCCAACTGTTTTCCCACTTCCGTGGTAACCCCTTGTGCGCCCTCATCGTGGCGCTGACCGCCGTCGCCGCCGGGGCGCCTGTCGCAGCGACGGCGCAGTCGGACTGGCCGAACAGGCCCATCACCTACGTCGTCCCGTATCCCCCCGGTGGCACTACCGATATCGTGGCCCGGCTGATCGCCCAGAAGCTGGGACAAGCCCTGCATACAACAGTGGTGGTCGAAAACAAGCCAGGCGCTACCGGCGCCATCGGTTCCGCATTCGTCGCCCGGGCTGCGCCCGATGGATACACGCTGCTCGGCGCGTCCACGGCATCCCACGCCATCAACCCTGCATTGAATCCCAAGCCGACCTACGACGCGGTCAAATCGTTTGCGCCGGTGGTTCTGGTTGGAACCATTCCGAGTGTTCTGGTCGTCGGGGCAAATAGTCCCTATCGCGACGTCCGTGGTCTGCTGGCGGCGGCAAAGCGCGAGCCGGGCAAACTGAGCTACGGCTCCGGTGGTACCGGCACCATCCTTCAGATGTCTGCGGAATTGCTGCAGCAGCAGCAAGGCATACGCATGACCCACGTACCTTACAAAGGGGACGTTCCCGCGATTCAGGACGTCATGGCGGGCCATGTCGACTTCATGTTTGCGCCCACCGCGCCGATCCTGCCGCTCGTAAAAGCCGGCAAGCTGCGGGCGCTTGCCGTCGCCACGAAGGCACGGGTTCCGGGCTTTCCGAACGTTCCAACGATGGCAGAGGCCGGTGTGCCTGGCTTCGAGGCCGAACAGTGGCAGGGCATTTTTGCCCCCGCGGGTACCCCGACAGCGGTGATCCAGAAACTCAATGCCGAGATCAACCGCGCGTTGAACGACCCGGAGGTACGGGCTCAGTTCGACGGCTTGGGGATCAAACCGGCGGGTGGTGCGGCCCAGGCGCTTGCCGATTTACAGAAAGAAGACATTGCGAAGTGGACGCGCGTCGGTAAAGCAGGGGGCATCGTGCTGGAGTAGGGCGAAAAGAGGCCCCCGGCTTCATCGTTACGCCCCGAGCGTTTGGCCTGGCAAGGCGCTTCATGCATCGTTTCGACGAGATGTGCCTGTCGATCTAAGCCCTCGCTCGAAACACCGGTTGGTGCCTTACGCTGTCGCGCTCGAGCATTCGCCGGTACCAGGCTGCAAGGGCCGCGCATTCCGCGGGCACCGGCAGCTTCACCAGCGACGCAAAGATCAATCCCCCGATGACTGTGATATCGGCCATCGAAAACGATTCGCCGGCGACATGCGGTTGTTGACGCAGAACGGCATCGAAGTACCGCATGCCTCGCAGTGCCTTGTCGCGTTGCCGCGCTCCCCACTCCGGGTTCTGATAGATCTCAACCTTGGGACCCAATCCCGGCGTGCCGTGGTGGAAATAGACACTGATGGGATCGAGCAGCTCCAGTTCGGCGCGCTTGCTCATCATGTGGATCACGCCTTTTTCCCGCGCGGTGCGACCGGTGAGTATCGGCGCGCCGTCCAGCGCGTCGAGATACTCGGTAATGGCCGTGCATTCCGCAATGCAGGTTCCATCCTCCAATTCGAGCACCGGCAGCGTGCCGGAATAGTTCTTGTTGGCGAGAAATTCGGGGTCCTTGTGCTCGCCCTTGTAGAGATCGACCGTGACGAATCGCACGCGCGATTGCAGGTTCTTTTCCGCCAGCGCGATGCGGACGCGGGTTGGATAGGGCCCGGTCGGAAAGTCATGGATCGTCATGGTGGGCGGCTGGATTGTCTGGACACTGCCATTGGCGTTCATTCGTGTAGTTCCTCGGTCGGTGGAAGTGGAACGGAACCAGGGCGATCGTCATGTACGGTTATTTGATTCGTTAGCCTACCTAACGTTCGTTAGGGTAAACGTACAAGGTACAATACGGGGTGTCAACATCCATTCCGGTCCCAGAGGTGGAAGCCATGACCAGTGACGCGAGACAGAACTCCAGAGAGAAAATCCTTGCGGCAGCCACCTCCATTGCGCAGGCCCATGGCTACGGCGGACTGAATTTTCGCGATCTGGCCGAGGCGGTCGGCATCCGGGCTGCCAGCATCTACCACCATTTCGACAGCAAGGCCGATCTCGGCGCGGCGGTAGCCCGGCGCTATTGGGAAACCGCGGCGGCGCACCTGGACGCCTCGCTGGCCAAATCGAAGAGCCCGCTGGACAGCCTGCATCGTTATCCCGACATGTTCCGCAAGGCGCTACAGAGCAGCAATCGCATCTGCCTGTGCAGCTTCATGGCCGCGGAAACCGACGATCTTCCTGAAGTGGTAAGGAAGGAGGTCCGGACCTTTGTCGACGTCAATATTGCCTGGCTGGCCAAGGTACTGGCCGCGGCAGGCGTGGTCTCTGGCAAGGAAGGGCGAGCGCGGGCTCGCGCCATCTTTGCCGCGATCGCCGGCGCCCAGCTCATTGCCAGGAGCCAGTCCGACATCTCGGTCTACGACTCGCTGATCGAAAGCTATCGGAAGACCGGTCTTTTGCCCGCCTAGCAAGCCGCCAAGTCGGACGAACCCCGATCCGCTGCAGACACTGGCCACGCTGCATTACGTGGAAGGCGGAACGGAGGCAAAGGGCGATCCGATCCTTCTCATTCCGGGATGGCCACAGAGTTGGTACGCCTGACAATTTCCGGCGCTGGTCACTTCGTGCTCGAAGAGAGTCTGTCGGAGGTAGCGCAGGCCGTACTGAAATTCGTGCGAGCGGAGCCACCGGCCGGCCGATAGCGCGTCGGCCACGTCGCGGACCTCCTGTCGTTGGCGTTGAGGCGCCGCGACAGGCGCGCCAGGCGCCGACCGCCGGGCGGTCACTGCCGGACCCGCTGGTACCTTGCCATCAGCGGTGTAGCGGTCGAACCATGCAGCACGATGGACACCACGACCGTGCACAGGGTGATCTGAAGCAGCAGGTCGGCATGGGCCATATCGGGTGCATGTGCCAGCGAATAGGCCAGGTAGTACAGGGAGCCGATGCCGCGAATGCCGAACCATGCGGTGAGCCGGCGTTGCGCCGGCCGCAAGCGCATGCCGATCGTGGACAAATAGACGGAGAGCGGGCGGATCAGCAGGATGAGCAGCAGGGCAGTGCCCAAAGCTGGAACGCTGAACGTTGCCCGCGTCAGCATGGTGCCGATCAGCAGGGTGACGCACAGTTCGGCCAGCCGCTCCACATCGAAGGAGAACTCGGAAACGGTCTGCGTCAGATACGCGGCAGCCTTGTTCTCGTGCGTGGCGATCTGTTCGAGTCCCTTTGCGGGAAGGGCGCCGAGCACTTCTTCCGGCGACCTGTTCGGGTTCTCCTCGCGTTCGACCTGGCGCATTGCCACGCCCGCCGCGAACACCGCCAGGAAGCCATAGGTGCTGGCCAACAAGGCGGCGCCATAGGCCACGCCGATCAGGCCCAGCGTGAAATGGCTCTCCAGCCCGACAGCCTCATGGAAACGCATGCGCAAGGCGAGGATGGTCTTGCTGGCCAGCAAGCCAAGCGCGGCGCCGATTCCAAGCCCGCCCAGCGTTGCCCAGACGAGGTCGACGGCGATCCATCGCGTCAGCCCGGGACCCAGTTCGTGATAGCCGAGCAGGCCCAGGCCAAGCATCGCAAACGGGAACGCCGTGCCATCGTTGAGGCCGCCTTCCCCGGTCAGGCCAAAACGAACGATGTCCCGGTCTTCGGTGTTCGCCATTTGCACATCGGACGCCAGCACGGGGTCCGTCGGCGCAAGAATGGCGCCGGCCAGTATCGCGGCACCGAGCGGCAGACCCAGCCACCCGACCCCGACCGCGCATAGCCCCGCGATGGTGAGCACCATCGCCACGCTGGCAAGCTGGATCGGCATCCGCCATATCGACAGCGCCATGCGGACACGCAAACGCAGCCCAACGCCGAACAGGGAGATCAGCACGGCCACTTCGGTGACGATCTCCAGCAGCCGGACATGGCCAGGGTCGTGGAGATCCAGCGTGATCATCCCGGCGCCAATGGGTCCGAGCGCCACGCCAAACAGCAGGTATAGCGCGGAGGGCGAGATCGGCAGGCGTTTCACCACCGAGCCGATCAGCCCCATCGTCACCATCAGGCCGCCGATCACCAACGCCCAGATCGCGAGCACAGTCATCTCCCCATCAAGGCGGTTTTCCAGGCGGATGAAACCGGGCGGCACCGATCCCACACGGGGCGGCTGTGGGCCAGTTCCTGCTTACCGGCGATCCGCGCTGCACTGTCCGGCCCCAAGCCGCCAAGCTGGCGACCGCTTCCGGCTAGCGATTTGCCGCGGAGACAAAGCCCGCCAGATCGCGGGTGAATCGCTGCGGCTCTTCGAGAAAGGGCGCATGGCCTGAATTATCGTACAGGCTCACTCGAACGCGCGGGTTGAGCGCCCGGGCACGTGCAATGGCCGGTTGGGGCATGACCAAGGCGTCCCTGGCCCCATACAACAGCAGGATCGGCACCTGCGCCTTGGGCAGTCCTTCCGCGACGGCCACCGTCATCGACGGCGTCGCGCGTGTCATCGTCCACGAAGCCATTGCCGCATTGGCCAGCAATCGCTCCATCGTTGGCGCATCCGGCTGCGTGTGAAAGCACAGCCGCAGGCCGGCGCGATGATCACGGAAGGCGGGCAGCATGACGCCTGAGCCGGCGTTGTTTTGCGTAATTTTGTTACTCACGCACTGACGGCGTGACGCTGCTTGTCGCTTGCCTAGTAACAAATTTAGTTGAACAAACGTTGCAG
>NZ_JAIZPL010000012.1:0-19689 GCF_020418465.1 Cupriavidus sp. DB3
CGCCGCCGTCAGCGTCGTCTTGCCGTGGTCAACGTGACCAATCGTACCAACGTTCACGTGCGGCTTGGTCCGCTCGAACTTTTCCTTTGCCATTTTCTTCAGCTCCTAATGGAATGCAGTCTTGTGGATTCATCACGCCGCCACGCCCTGGCGGGCGCAGCGGCATACAGCCTGTTTACTTGCCCTTGGCCGCCATCACTGCTTCGGCGATGTTCTTCGGTGCCTCGGCGTAGTGCTTGAATTCCATGGTGTAGGTGGCGCGGCCTTGCGTGGCCGAGCGCAGCGCGGTCGAATAACCGAACATTTCCGACAGCGGGACTTCGGCCTTGATGATCTTGCCGCCGCCAACCATGTCGTCCATGCCCTGCACGATGCCGCGGCGGGACGACAGGTCGCCCATCACGGTACCGGTGTAGTCTTCCGGCGTTTCCACTTCCACGGCCATCATCGGCTCGAGCAGAACCGGGCTGGCCTTGCGCATGGCTTCCTTGAAAGCCATCGAGCCGGCCATGCGGAACGCGTTTTCGTTCGAGTCCACGTCGTGGTACGAACCGAACGTCAGCGTGACCTTCACGTCCACCACCGGGAAGCCCGCCAGGACACCGGCCTGCAGCGTGTCGCTGATACCCTTCTCGACCGCCGGGATGTATTCGCGAGGAATCACACCGCCCTTGATGGCGTCGACGAACTCGAAGCCCTTGCCCGGCTCCTGCGGTTCCAGCGTGATCACGGCGTGGCCGTACTGGCCGCGGCCGCCCGACTGCTTGACGAACTTGCCTTCGACGTCCTCGGCCTTCTTGCGGATGGTTTCGCGGTAGGCCACCTGCGGCGCGCCGATGTTGGCTTCCACGCCGAATTCGCGCTTCATGCGGTCGACCAGAATTTCGAGGTGGAGCTCGCCCATGCCCGAAATGATGGTCTGGCCCGATTCTTCATCGGTACGCACGCGGAACGACGGGTCTTCGGCGGCCAGGCGGTTCAGGGCGATGCCCATCTTTTCCTGGTCGGCCTTGGTCTTCGGCTCGACCGCCTGCGAGATCACCGGCTCCGGGAACACCATGCGCTCGAGCACGATCGGTGCCGACGGATCGCACAGCGTGTCGCCCGTGGTGGCATCCTTCAGGCCCACCGCGGCGGCGATGTCGCCGGCCAGCACTTCCTTGATTTCTTCGCGCTGGTTGGCGTGCATCTGCAGAATACGGCCCAGACGCTCCTTCTTCTGCTTCACCGGGTTGTACACGGTGTCGCCCGAATTGATCTTGCCCGAGTAGACGCGGAAGAAGATCAGCTGGCCGACGAACGGGTCGGTCATGATCTTGAACGCCAGCGCCGAGAACTTCTCGTTGTCGTCGGCCTTGCGCTCGAGCTTCTTCTCGTCGTCGCTTTCGTCCACGCCCTTGACCGGCGGAATATCGACCGGCGACGGCAGGAAGTCGATCACGGCGTCGAGCATGCGCTGCACGCCCTTGTTCTTGAACGCGGTGCCGCACAGCATCGGCTGGATTTCGCAGGCGATGGTACGGTCACGCAGCGCCTTGACGATCTCGGCGCGGGTCAGCTCTTCGCCGCCCAGGTACTTTTCCATCAGCTCTTCGCTGGCTTCGGCGGCGGACTCGACCATCTTCTCGCGCCATTCGTCAGCGGTCGCCTGCAGCTCGGCCGGGATGTCCTTGTATTCGAACTTCACGCCCTGGCTGGCTTCGTCCCAGATGATCGCCTTCATTTCCAGCAGGTCGATCACGCCCTGGAAGCCGTCTTCAGCGCCGATCGGCACCACCACGGGCACCGGGTTGGCCTTCAGGCGGGTCTTCAGCTGCTCGTAGACCTTGAAGAAGTTGGCACCGGTACGGTCCATCTTGTTGACGAAGGCCAGACGCGGCACGCCGTACTTGTTGGCCTGACGCCAGACGGTTTCCGACTGCGGCTGCACGCCGCCCACGGCGCAGTACACCATGCAGGCGCCGTCCAGCACGCGCATGGAACGCTCCACCTCGATGGTGAAGTCCACGTGGCCCGGGGTGTCGATGATGTTGAAGCGGTGCTCGGGGTAGTTGCCGGCCATGCCCTTCCAGAAGGCGGTGGTGGCAGCGGAGGTGATGGTAATACCACGCTCCTGCTCCTGCTCCATCCAGTCCATCGTGGCGGCGCCATCGTGCACTTCACCGATCTTGTGGTTCACACCGGTGTAGAACAGGATGCGCTCGGTGGTGGTGGTTTTACCCGCGTCAATGTGAGCCGAGATACCGATATTGCGGTAACGCTCGATGGGAGTCTTACGAGCCACTTTAATCCTCTAATTCGTCAGTGAGGCGCCGGCATCTCTTGGCCTACGCCCCTAACACAAACGGGCGAGATGTGTAAAAACACAGCCCGCCCGGCAACCAACTGCGAATCCCGCGCGCTTTAGAAGCGGAAGTGCGAGAACGCCTTGTTGGCTTCGGCCATGCGGTGCACTTCGTCGCGCTTCTTCATCGCGCCGCCACGACCTTCCGCTGCCTCAAGCAGTTCGCCAGCCAGGCGCAGCGCCATCGACTTCTCGCTACGCTTCTTCGCGGCCTCACGCAGCCAACGCATCGCCAATGCCAAACGACGCGACGGACGGACTTCGACCGGAACCTGATAGTTGGCGCCACCGACGCGGCGGCTCTTCACTTCCACCACCGGCTTCACGTTGTTGATCGCAACGGAGAACACTTCGATGGGGGCCTTGCCTGCCTTCTTTTCGATCTGGTCGAACGCGCCATAAACGATGCGCTCGGCAACCGACTTCTTGCCGTCCAGCATCAGCACGTTCATGAACTTGGCAACTTCGACGTTACCGAACTTCGGATCAGGCAGGATTTCCCGCTTGGGGACTTCACGACGACGTGGCATCTTCTTTCCTTTGGATTCAGTTGAGTGCGGGTTCTTCCGCGCTCTGGCCACCAACTAGCTTGCCTTCCTGCGCCAAGGGCGCGGCAAATTCGCCGGGTGGACCACTTACTCGACGGCACGGCGCAGCAAACTGGCCGTTGTACCGCCGCTTGTTGACAGCAACATGACGCTGAGCGCCAGCCACCATCGCTTGTGTTGCAGGCTCAGGCAGCCTTCGGACGCTTCGCGCCGTACTTCGAACGCGCTTGCTTGCGGTCCTTGACGCCTTGCAGGTCGAGCGAGCCGCGCACGATGTGGTAACGCACACCCGGCAAGTCCTTGACACGACCACCGCGGATCAGCACGACCGAGTGTTCCTGCAGGTTGTGGCCTTCACCGCCGATATACGAGATGACCTCGAAACCGTTGGTCAGACGCACCTTGGCGACCTTACGCAGTGCCGAGTTCGGCTTCTTCGGCGTGGTGGTGTACACGCGGGTGCACACGCCACGGCGTTGGGGGCAGTTCTCAAGCGCCGGGCTCTTGCTCTTGATGACTTCAGAGACGCGCGGCTTGCGAACCAGTTGGTTGATAGTTGGCATTGTTCAATCCAGCTTGGTTTTACAAAAAAACACCGCTTCGGCGACGAACCGGCGGCACGCCAGCAAGCGCGACGACGATCGACGAAACGGTAGGACGGGTTTTGGGCGGGAGCAGGTGAGCAGAACGCTCTGGGACGGGACTGTGTGAACAACCAGACTTGCCAAAGAGCGCGAGCTCGCCTGGGATCCCGCTGGGCCGGCCAGGTCGGCGATGACCTGTCTGCCGGGGCGATCGCCGGACACTGGGTGCTACCAAACGACGCGCGAGCGAAATCCGAAGCCAAAAACTCGAATCCGGCATGCTAGCAGCGCACCGATCAGCGGTCAAGCGGTTTACCTGCAGCAAATCGCTTTATGAGACGGCCGCCCCCGCCGGTGTCGTGTAGGACCTCCGGGATCCGGCAACCCGCCTGCGGCCGGGCCGCAGTTCATGCCTTCTGCAGCACTTCCAGCAGCTCGTCGCCATAGCGTTCCAGCTTGGCCGCGCCGATACCCGGCACCTCCGCCAGTTCCGCCATGCTGTCGGGCGCGCTGCGCGCCAACTGGGCCAGCGTCGCATCGTGGAAGATCACATAGGCCGGCACGCCGTGCTCCCGCGCGGTTTCGGCGCGCCAGCGCCGCAGCGCCTCCCAGTTGGCCAGCGCCTGTTCGTCCATCTGCGCGGTATGGTCGACGCGGTTGCCGCGCCCGGCGCTGCCACGCTCGCCCCGGGCCGGCTTGCTGACCTGGCGGCGCAGCGTGATGCTGGTCTCGCCCTTGAGCACCGCGCGCGCCGATTCGCCCAGCAGCAGGGCCCCGTGGCCGCCATGGTCGATCACCAGCAGGCCGTGCGCGATCAGCTGGCGGAAGATGGCATGCCACTCGGACACCGACCGGTCCGCGCCGATGCCGAAGGTCGACACCTTGTCGTGGCCCCACTGGCGGATCTTCTCGGTGGCGTTGCCGCGCAGCACGTCGATCAGATGCGTCGCGCCGAAGTGCACGCGGCTGGCCTGGGCGGTGCGGTAGACGCAGGACAGCGCCATCTGCGCCTCGCGCGTGCCGTCCCACGTGGCCGGCGGCTCCAGGCAGGTATCGCAGTTGCCGCAGGGCTCGCTCGCCTCGCCGAAATACGCGAGGATGCGCACGCGCCGGCAGCCGGCGGTCTCGCACAGGCCCAGCAAGGCGTCGAGCTTGGCCGACGACACGCGCTTGTGCGCTTCGTCGGCCTCCGATTCGTCGATCATCCGCTTCTGCTGCACCACGTCGCCGAGGCCATAGGCCATCCAGGCATTGGCCGGCAAGCCGTCGCGCCCGGCCCGGCCGGTCTCCTGGTAATAGCCCTCCATGCTCTTGGGCAGGTCGAGGTGGGCGACGAAGCGGACGTCCGGCTTGTCGATGCCCATGCCGAAGGCGATCGTGGCCACCATCACCAGCCCTTCCTCGTCGCGGAAGCGCGCCTGGTGCTGCTGCCGCACGGCCGCGTCCATGCCGGCGTGGTACGGCAGCGCATTGATGCCGTGGCCGCGCAGCCAGTCGGCGGTCTCCTCGACCTTGCGGCGCGACAGGCAGTAGACGATGCCGCTGTCGTGCGTGCCGTCCGCGGCCATGTGCTCGGCCTTGATGAAGGCCAGCAGCTGCTGGCGGGCGTTGTCCTTCTCGACGATGCGATAGCGGATATTGGGACGATCGAAGCTCGACAGGAAGACGCGCGCATCGTCCAGCGCCAGGCGCTCGACGATCTCCTGCCGCGTCACGTCATCCGCCGTCGCGGTCAGCGCGATGCGCGGCACCTGCGGGAAGCGCTCGTGCAGCACCGACAGCTGGATGTATTCCGGCCGGAAGTCGTGGCCCCACTGCGACACGCAGTGCGCCTCGTCGATCGCGAACAGGCCCACGCGGGTGCGGTCGAGCAGGTCCTGGAAGCGCGGCGTCATCAGCCGCTCCGGCGCGACGTACAGGATCTCGAGGCGCCCGGCCAGCAGGTCGCGCTCGACCGCCGAGGCCTCCGTGCCGGTCAGCGTGGAGTTCAGCACCGCGGCCCGCACGCCGGCTTCGGTCAGCGCGGCGACCTGGTCCTGCATCAGCGCGATCAGCGGCGACACGACGATGCCGACGCCATGGCCGGCGCGCTGGCGCAGCAGCGCCGGAATCTGGTAGCACAGCGACTTGCCGCCGCCGGTCGGCATCAGCACCAGGCAATCGCCGCCCTCGGCCACGTGCTCGATGATTTCCGCCTGGCGGCCGCGGAAGGCGTGATAGCCGAAAACATCCTTCAGAATCGCCAGGGCAAGGGACATAGCAACTGCGGAAACGGGGCAACGGATCGGAAAGGCGTAACCATACCACCGCACCGGCTTCCGATCGCTTCGAATCGTGACGGCGCCCGCCATCGTCGGCCATCGCCGCGCCGGCGTGGCATCCCGCCTCGCCGCGCCCTGCTGCGCCACTGCTGCGCCCCTGCCGTGCTCCTGCCGTGCTCCTGCCGTGCTCCTGCCGTGCTCCTGCCGTGCTCCTGCCGCGCCCCTGCCGCGCCCCTGCCGCGCGCGTCGGCTGCCACGCGGATACGGCCGCCGGAATCAGGTCTTCGCCGTATCACACCCCAACGTCGCGGATTTTCGATTTTCGTCTGGTACTTGCGTGGCGGACGGTGATGTATTCGAGAATCCCAAGGCGGCTCCGGAAACCGTAAGACAGCGCCCCGTTGCGACGACGAAGATCTGCCTCGTCCAATCGTTGTTCAAGCAACGATGACGACGATCAGAACCATCGCAGTGTTTTGGACGCGGTCTTTTGGACGCGGCCTTTTGGAGTTTCCTGGAGCTTTCCCATGCTTGTCTCGCCCATTTCCCATCCCCAACACCCGGTCCAGCCGCTCGCGACCGCGGCGCAGGAGTCGAACCTCGTCGGCGCCGCCGAGGCGGCTGCCGTCAGCGCCGGCGGCGACCTGGACCTGTTCGCCGCCGCGAAGTTCTACCGCGAAAAGGCCGATGAACTGGCGAAGCTGTCGCAGCAGAGCGGCAACTACGAAACCGCGACGCTGAGCGATTCGGAGATCAAGTCGCTGCGCAACGCGGGCGTGCCGATCGATGCCCTCCTGAAGCAATATGGCCAGAAGCTGGGCTCGCGCGAGTTCGGCGTGCTGTCCGACCTGATCATGAAGACGCTGGAGAAGCCGGTTGGCTTCGCCGCCGGCGATGCGGTCCCGGCGCAGTCGGCGGCGATCACCGTAGCGGCGCGCGCCTACGTGTAAGCGGCATCGCGCGTTTGGTCCTGGCGTTGACTCCAACGTCAGGCGGCCAAAAAAAAGCCCGGTGCGATTTCTCGCACCGGGCTTTCACTACTGGCTTGCTGCTGCGGCCGTACTGCAGCGGCCATACTACAGCGACCGTACTACAGCGGCCTCGCTACAGCCTCTTTGCCGCAGCGTTACCGCATCGGCCTCAGACCGCCGGCGTATCGCCGCCGTTCTCGGTGGTGGCATGCACCTCCGACGGCTCCATGAAGAGCGACTGCTCTTCTTCGGAGATCGCCTGCGCGCGTTCGCGCTCGGCCGCCTCGCGCGCCTTGCGGGCGCGGTGGTAGGCCAGGCCCGTACCGGCCGGGATCAGGCGACCCACGATCACGTTTTCCTTCAGACCGCGCAGGTCGTCGGTCTTGCCCATGATCGCGGCTTCGGTCAGCACGCGCGTCGTTTCCTGGAACGATGCCGCCGAGATGAAGCTGTCGGTCGACAGCGACGCCTTGGTGATACCGAGCAGCAGGTTCTCGTAGGTTGCCGGACGCTTGCCTTCCGCGATCACGCGGTCGTTCTCGTCCAACAGCTCCGAGCGCTCCACCTGTTCACCCGGGATGAACTTGGTGTCGCCGACATCGACGATCTGCACACGGCGCAGCATCTGACGCACGATCACTTCGATGTGCTTGTCGTTGATCTTCACGCCCTGCAGACGATAGACGTCCTGCACCTCGTCGACGATGTAGTGCGCCAGCTCCTCGATGCCCTTCAGGCGCAGGATGTCGTGCGGATCCGCCGGACCCTCGACGATCATCTCGCCCTTGTTCACCACCTGACCGTCGTGGACCAGCACCTGCTTTTCCTTGGCGATCAGGAACTCGTGCGCATTGCCGTCGAGGTCGGTAATGACCAGACGCTGCTTGCCCTTGGTGTCCTTGCCGAACGACACGGTACCGGTGACTTCCGCCAGCACGGCGGCGTCCTTCGGCGAACGCGCTTCGAACAGCTCGGCCACGCGCGGCAGACCACCGGTAATGTCGCGGGTCTTCTGCGACTCGGTCGGGATACGCGCCAGCACTTCACCGACGTGCACCTGCTGGCCGTCCTTGACGGTGATCAGCGCGCCGACCTGGAAGCCGATGGTCACGGAGTGGTCCGTGCCCGGAATCTTGACTTCCTGGCCGTTGGCGTCGAGCAGCTTCACCTGCGGGCGCAGGCCCTTGGTGGCAGCCGTACGGCGCTTGGCGTCGATCACGACCAGCGTCGACAGACCGGTAACCTCGTCCATCTGCTTGGCGACGGTCACGCCTTCTTCGACGTTCTCGAACTTGATCGTGCCCGAGTACTCCGACACGATCGGGCGCGTCAGTGCATCCCAGGTCGCCAGTTGCGTGCCCGCCTTGATCGCCTGACCGTCCTGCACCAGCAGCGTGGCGCCGTACGGGATCTTGTGGCGCTCGCGCTCGCGGCCGTGGTCGTCGGTGATCAGCGCCTCACCCGAACGCGAGATCACGATCAGTTCGCCCTTGGCGTTGGTCACGTAGCGCATCGTCGCGGTGAAGCGCACCGTACCGGTGGCCTTCGCTTCGACGCTCGAGGCGACCGCCGCACGCGATGCCGCACCGCCGATGTGGAACGTCCGCATCGTCAGCTGCGTGCCCGGCTCGCCGATCGACTGCGCGGCGATCACGCCGACCGCTTCGCCGGTGTTGACCAGCGTGCCGCGGCCCAGATCGCGGCCATAGCACTTGGCGCACAGGCCATAGCGCGTGTCGCACGACAGCGGGGTGCGGACCTTGACCTCGTCCACGCCGATCTGGTCGATCAGGTCGACCAGGTCTTCGTCCAGCAGCGTGCCGGCCTCGATCGCGGTTTCCTGCGTCTCGGGGTTGACCACGTCCGACACCGTCACGCGGCCCAGGATACGGTCGCGCAGCGCTTCGATGACTTCACCGCCTTCCACCAGCGCCTTCATCGCGACGCCGTTGGTGGTGCCGCAATCCTCCTCGACCACCACCAGATCCTGCGTCACGTCGACCAGACGACGGGTCAGGTAACCCGAGTTCGCGGTCTTCAGCGCGGTATCGGCCAGGCCCTTACGTGCACCGTGGGTCGAGATGAAATACTGCAGAACGTTCAGGCCTTCGCGGAAGTTCGCGGTAATCGGCGTCTCGATGATCGAGCCGTCCGGCTTGGCCATCAGGCCACGCATGCCGGCCAGCTGACGGATCTGCGCCGCGGAACCCCGTGCGCCCGAGTCGGCCATCATGTAGATGGAGTTGAACGACTCCTGCTTGACGGTGTTGCCGTTGCGGTCGACCACGTCCTCGTGCTGCAGCTGCTCCATCATCGCCTTGCCGACCTGGTCGCCGGCGGCGCCCCAGATGTCCACGACGTTGTTGTAGCGCTCCTGGTCCGTCACCAGACCCGACATGTACTGCTTGTCGTATTCCTTCACCTTGGCCGCGGCGTCGGCGATGATCTTTTCCTTCTGCGGCGGCACCAGCATGTCGTCGATCGCGATCGAGATACCGGCGCGCGTGGCCAGGCGGAAGCCCGACTGCAGCAGCTTGTCGGCGAAGATCACCGTCTCGCGCAGGCCGCACTTGCGGAACGCGGTGTTGATCAGGCGCGAGATTTCCTTCTTCTTCAGCGGCTTGTTCAGCACCGAGAAAGGCAGGCCCTTCGGCAGGATCTCGGACAGGATCGCGCGGCCGACCGTGGTGGCCTGCAGCGTGATCTTCGGCGCGAAGCGCGCGTCGCCCTCGGCGTCCTTGTCGACCAGCTCATACTCGGTGATGCGCACGTTCACGCGCGAAGCCAGTTCGACTTCCTTGTTCTCGTAGGCGCGGATCACTTCGCTGACGTCGGCGAAGGTCATGCCCTCGCCCTTGCCGTTGATCTTGTCGCGGGTGGTGTAGTACAGGCCCAGCACCACGTCCTGCGACGGCACGATCGACGGATCGCCGTTGGCCGGGAACAGCACGTTGTTGGAGGCCAGCATCAGCGTGCGGGCTTCCATCTGCGCTTCCAGCGACAGCGGCACGTGGACGGCCATCTGGTCACCGTCGAAGTCGGCGTTGAACGCCGCGCAGACGAGCGGATGCAGCTGGATCGCCTTGCCTTCGATCAGCACCGGTTCGAAGGCCTGGATGCCCAGGCGGTGCAGCGTCGGCGCGCGGTTCAGCATCACCGGGTGCTCGCGGATCACCTCTTCGAGGATGTCCCACACGACCGGGGTCTGGCTTTCGACTTCCTTCTTGGCCGCCTTGATGGTGGTGGCGATGCCCATCGTTTCCAGCTTGTGGAAGATGAAGGGCTTGAACAGCTCCAGCGCCATCAACTTGGGCAGGCCGCACTGGTGCAGCTTCAGCGTCGGGCCGACCACGATGACCGAACGGCCCGAGTAGTCGACGCGCTTGCCCAGCAGGTTCTGACGGAAACGACCGCCCTTGCCCTTGATCATCTCGGCCAGCGACTTCAGCGGACGCTTGTTGGCGCCGGTCATCGCCTTGCCGCGACGGCCGTTGTCCAGCAGCGAGTCGACCGCTTCCTGCAGCATGCGCTTTTCGTTGCGCACGATGATTTCAGGGGCCTTCAGCTCGAGCAGGCGCTTCAACCGGTTGTTGCGGTTGATCACGCGGCGATACAGGTCGTTCAGGTCCGAGGTCGCGAAGCGGCCGCCGTCCAGCGGCACCAGCGGACGCAGCTCGGGCGGCAGCACCGGCAGCACTTCGAGGATCATCCACTCGGGCTTGATGCCCGAACGCTGGAAGGCCTCGAGCACCTTCAGGCGCTTGGCGTACTTCTTGATCTTGGCTTCGGAACCGGTGGCCTGCAGCTCGGCGCGGATCTGTTCGATCTGCTTCTCGATGTCGATGCCGCGCAGCAGTTCACGGATGCCCTCGGCACCCATCATCGCCACGAATTCGCCCTCGCCGTACTCCTCGCACTTCGCGATGTAGTCGTCCTCGGACATGATCTGGCTCTTCTTGAGCGGAGTCATGCCGGGCTCGAGCACCACGAACGCTTCGAAATACAGCACGCGCTCGATGTCGCGCAGCGTCATGTCGAGCACCATGCCCAGACGCGACGGCAGCGACTTCAGGAACCAGATGTGCGCGGTCGGCGCGGCCAGTTCGATATGGCCCATGCGCTCGCGGCGCACCTTCGCCAGCGTCACTTCGACGCCGCACTTCTCGCAGATCACGCCACGGTGCTTCAGGCGCTTGTACTTGCCGCACAGGCACTCGTAGTCCTTGATCGGACCGAAGATCTTGGCGCAGAACAGACCGTCGCGCTCGGGCTTGAACGTCCGGTAGTTGATGGTCTCCGGCTTCTTGACTTCGCCGTACGACCACGAACGGATCTTCTCGGGCGAGGCCAGCCCGATCTTGATCGCGTCGAACTGCTCTTCCTGCTGAACCTGCTTAAAGAGATCGAGCAATGCTTTCATTGCAACTCCTTGTTTCGCCGCCGGCCCGAGGTAACGGGCCGCCGGCATTCATCCTGTGGGAAATCCGCCGGAGACGGCGTGACTGCCGCCTCCGTTCCGATCTGTCGATCAATAGCGATCCAGGTCGATATCGATACCCAGCGAGCGGATTTCCTTCACCAGCACGTTGAACGACTCCGGCATGCCGGCATCGATCGAGTGCTCGCCCTTGACGATGTTCTCGTACACCTTGGTACGGCCGTTCACGTCGTCGGACTTGACCGTCAGCATTTCCTGCAGCACGTAGGAGGCGCCGTACGCTTCCAGCGCCCACACTTCCATCTCGCCGAAACGCTGGCCGCCGAACTGCGCCTTGCCGCCCAGCGGCTGCTGGGTGACGAGCGAGTACGGACCGGTCGAACGGGCGTGCATCTTGTCGTCGACCAGGTGGTGCAGCTTCAGCATGTGCATCACACCCAGCGTGACCGGACGCTCGAACGCCTCGCCGGTGCGGCCGTCGTACAGCGTGACCTGCTGCTTCGACGCCGTCAGGCCCATCTCCTTGGCCACGTCGTCCGGGTAGGCCAGATCCAGCATGCGGCGGATCTCCTGCTCGTGCGCACCGTCGAACACCGGGGTCGCGAACGGCACGCCCTTCTTCAGGTTTTCCGCCAGCTCCAGGATCTCGGCGTCGCTCAGGCTGTCGAGGTCTTCCGGCTTGCCGCTCTCGTTGTAGATCTGAGCGAGCAGCGCACGGATTTCCTGCGCCTTGGCCTGCGCCTTCAGCATCGCGCCGATACGCTGGCCCAGGCCACGCGAGGCCCAGCCCAGGTGGGTCTCGAGAATCTGACCCACGTTCATCCGCGACGGCACGCCGAGCGGGTTCAGCACGATGTCGGCCGGGGTACCGTCCGCCATGTAGGGCATGTCCTCGATCGGCACGATCTTCGACACCACGCCCTTGTTGCCGTGACGGCCGGCCATCTTGTCGCCAGGCTGCAGGCGGCGCTTGACGGCCAGGTAGACCTTGACCATCTTGATCACGCCCGGGGGCAGCTCGTCGCCCTGGGTCAGCTTCTTGCGCTTTTCCTCGAAGGCCAGGTCGAACTCGTGGCGCTTCTGCTCGATGGCTTCCTTGACCGCCTCGAGCTGGGCCGCGACTTCCTCGTCGGCCGGACGGATGTCGAACCAGTGGTACTTGTCCAGATCGTCCAGGTACTCCTTGGTCAGCTTCGCGCCCTTGGCCAGCTTCTTCGGACCGCCGTTGACGGTCTTGTCGATCAGCAGGCGTTCCAGACGCTGGAAGGCATCGCCCTCGACGATACGCAGCTGGTCGTTCAGGTCCAGGCGGTAGCGCTTGAGCTCGTCGTCGATGATCGACTGCGCGCGCTTGTCGCGGGTCACGCCCTCACGGGTGAAGACCTGCACGTCGATCACGATGCCGCTCATGCCCGAGGGCACGCGCAGCGAGGTGTCCTTCACGTCGGACGCCTTCTCGCCGAAGATCGCGCGCAGCAGCTTCTCTTCCGGCGTCAGCTGGGTCTCGCCCTTGGGCGTGACCTTGCCGACCAGCACGTCGCCGGCCTCGACCTCGGCACCGATGTAGGTGATGCCGGACTCGTCCAGACGGGCCAGTTGCGCTTCGGCCAGGTTCGAGATGTCGCGCGTGATTTCCTCGGGTCCGAGCTTGGTGTCGCGGGCGACGACCGACAGCTCCTCGATGTGGATCGAGGTGTAGCGGTCTTCGGCAACGACGCGTTCCGAGATCAGGATCGAGTCTTCGAAGTTGTAGCCGTTCCAGGGCATGAACGCGACCAGCATGTTCTGGCCGAGCGCGAGCTCGCCCAGGTCGGTCGAGGCGCCATCGGCGATCACGTCGCCGCGGGCCACATGGTCGCCTACCTTGACCATCGGACGCTGGTTGATGTTCGTGTTCTGGTTCGAACGCGTGTACTTGATCAGGTTGTAGATGTCCACGCCGACTTCGCCGGCCACGGCTTCGTCGTCGTTGACGCGGATCACGATACGGTTCGCGTCGACATAGTCGACCACGCCGCCACGGGTCGCCTGCACGGCGGTGCCCGAGTCGACCGCGACGGTGCGCTCGATGCCGGTGCCGACCAGCGGCTTGTCCGGACGCAGACAAGGCACGGCCTGACGCTGCATGTTCGCGCCCATCAGTGCACGGTTCGCGTCATCGTGCTCGAGGAACGGCACCAGCGAGGCTGCCGCCGACACGATCTGCGACGGCGCCACGTCGATGTACTGCACGCGGTCCGGCGTGACCATGCGGGTCTCGCGCTCGCTGCCTTCGCGCGCCGACACCAGTTCGTCGATCAGGTTGCCTTCGGCGTCGACCGTCGCGTTGGCCTGCGCCACCACGTACTTGCCTTCCTCGATCGCGGACAGGTAGTCGACCTGGTCGGTCAGCTTGCCGTTCTCGACCTTGCGGTACGGCGTTTCCAGGAAGCCGTATTCGTTCAGGCGGGCGTACAGCGCCAGCGAGTTGATCAGACCGATGTTCGGACCTTCCGGCGTTTCGATCGGGCACACGCGGCCATAGTGGGTCGGGTGCACGTCGCGGACTTCGAAGCCCGCGCGCTCGCGCGTCAGACCGCCCGGGCCCAGAGCGGACACGCGGCGCTTGTGCGTGATCTCGGACAGCGGGTTGGTCTGGTCCATGAACTGCGACAGCTGCGACGAACCGAAGAACTCGCGGATCGCCGACGAGATCGGCTTCGAGTTGATCAGGTCGTGCGGCATCAGGTTCTCGGTCTCGGCCTGGCCCAGACGTTCCTTGACGGCGCGCTCCACGCGCGACAGGCCGGCGCGGAACTGGTTCTCGGCCAGTTCGCCGACGCAACGCACGCGGCGGTTGCCCAGGTGGTCGATGTCGTCGACTTCGCCCTTGCCGTTGCGCAGGTTGACCAGGATCTTGATGGTCTCGAGGATGTCCTCGTCCTGCAGCACCATGCTGCCCTCGCCGCTCGGGCGGCCCAGGCGGCTGTTGACCTTCATGCGGCCCACGCGCGACAGGTCGTACGACTCCTCGCTGTAGAACAGGCGCTGGAACAGCGCTTCGACGGCGTCCTCGGTGGGCGGCTCGCCCGGGCGCATCATCCGGTAGATCGCGATACGGGCCGCGGTCTGGTCGGCGGTGTCGTCGGTGCGCAGGGTCTGCGAGATGTACGGACCCTGGTCCAGATCGTTGGTGTACAGCGTCTGGATCTGCTTGACGCCGGCTTCGCGCAGCGACTCGAGCAGCGTTTCGGTCAGCTCGTCGTTGGCGTTGGCGATCACCTCGCCGGTATCCGGGTCGATGATGTTCTTGGCCAGCACGCGGCCCAGCAGATAGTCTTCCGGCACGCTGATCAGCTTGGTGCCGGCGGACTCCAGGTCACGGATGTGCTTGGCGTTGATCCGCTTGTCCTTCTCGACCACGACACGGCCGTTCTTGTCGGCGATGTCGAAGCGCGCGACTTCGCCGCGCAGGCGCTCGGGCACGAACTCCAGCTGCGCGCCTTCGGCCTGCAGCGTGAAGTTGTCGAACACGAAGAAGTGCGCGAGGATCTGTTCCGGCGTCAGGCCGATCGACTTCAGCAGGATCGTCACCGGCATCTTGCGGCGGCGGTCGACGCGGAAGTACAGGATGTCCTTCGGGTCGAACTCGAAGTCCAGCCACGAGCCGCGGTACGGAATGATCCGTGCCGAGAACAGCAGCTTGCCCGAGCTGTGCGTCTTGCCCTTGTCGTGCTCGAAGAACACGCCCGGCGAACGGTGCAGCTGCGAGACGATCACGCGCTCGGTGCCGTTGATCACGAACGAGCCGGTCGAGGTCATGAGCGGAATCTCGCCCATGTAGACTTCCTGCTCCTTGACCTCCTTGACCTTGCCCGGATTCTCGCGATCGTTGATGATCAGGCGAACCTTGGCGCGCAGGGCCGAATGGAAGGTCAGGCCACGCTGCTGACATTCCTTGACGTCGAACGGCGGGTTGGACAGGTGATACGACACGAACTCCATACGGGCGAGCCCGTTATGGGAGACGATGGGGAAAATTGCGTTGAAGGCCGCTTGCAGGCCTTCGCTCTTGCGACGCGCGGGTGGCGTATCCGCTTGCAAGAACTGGGTGTACGATTCGATCTGGGTGGCTAGCAGGAATGGAACCTGGTGAACCGTCGCGCGCTTCGCAAAGCTTTTGCGAATGCGCTTCTTTTCGGTGAAGCTGTACGCCATGGGATCTCCGAATCATCGCAGGGCTGGCTGGACCTGACCGGCGCCTGAGGTGTTCAGCGACTGGGAGGGGATTTGGCGGTTGGCCGCTACCAACCTCTGGCTGACGGTGTCCGCACGCTGCGAACCGGCGCCATCATCCACGCGCGCCGGTCCGGGGAACACCCGACCAAACTTGTCTTCTGCAGTCGGTTCAGAAGACAAACATCAGCAGCAACCGCTTAGTGTGCCACTGATGTTTGGCCTCTGCTGCGGCCCGGAGGTTCACCCCGACGCCGAGTAGGCAATGCATCACTTCTCGCGCGAATGAGTGTCCAATAAAACACACATCACAGAAGCGCAAAAAGGCTGGCGCCGGGATTTCCCCTTTGCCAGCCCCACCCGCGTGCCGGAGGGCACGCGAAAACTGCTTACTTGATTTCGACCTTCGCGCCGGCGTCTTCCAGCTTCTTCTTGGCCTCGTCGGCAGCAGCCTTGTCCACGCCTTCCTTGACGGGCTTCGGTGCGCCATCGACCAGGTCCTTGGCTTCCTTCAGGCCCAGGCCGGTGATTTCGCGAACGGCCTTGATCACGCCAACCTTGTTCGCGCCGACTTCAGCCAGCACGACGTTGAACTCGGTCTTCTCTTCGGCGGCAGCGCCAGCGCCAGCAGCGCCCGGAGCGGCAGCCACGGCCATCGCGGCGGCGGACACGCCAAACTTCTCTTCGAACGCCTTGACCAGGTCGTTCAGTTCCATCACGGACATCGCGCCAACGGCTTCGAGGATGTCGTCTTTGGTGATTGCCATTTGGAAATACTCCTAGATTTGATTCGGTATCGGTATTGCGATCGGGACGAGCCTGGCCTTAGGCCGCGGCGCCTTCCTCGGCGGGGGCACCTTCGCTCTTCTTCTCGGCCAGCGCGGCCAGCAGGCGGGCAAAGCCCGACACCGGCGCTTGCATGACGCCAAGCAGCTGAGCAATCAGTTGGTCGCGGCTCGGGATCGAGGCCAGCGCCTTGACGGCGTTGACGTCGAGCACCTTGCCGTCGAACGACCCGGCGCGCAGGACCAGCTTGTCGTTGGTCTTGGCGAAGTCGTTCAGAACCTTGGCCGAGGCCACTGCATCTTCGGAAATCCCGTAGATCAGCGGACCGGTCAATTGCTCCGCGAGCGCGGCAAACGGCGTACCTTCCACGGCGCGGCGAGCCAGCGTGTTCTTCAGAACGCGCAGGTAGACGCCTTGCTCGCGGGCGGTGGCACGCAGCTTGGTCAGATCGCCAACCGTGATGCCGCGATATTCGGCCACGACGATGGTCTGGGCTTTGGCGACTTGCGCCGACACCTCAGCAACGACGGCCTTCTTATCTTCAATATTGAGTGGCACGGTTAAGCTCCAAAACGATGCGCGGTGCTCCGGCGACGGAGGACCTTGCATCAGTCCAAACGAACGGCGTCCGATTGGCCCGAATCACCCGGGGATCTCGCCCCGGACCATTCCAACCTTCGGGTTCGCCATCTACGCTGGCGGGCGGGGTGCCGTCACCTTGTTGCCGTGTACGGTCCCACCAATTAAGGCCATGCCGCACCGAAGCGCGAACATGACCGCCAGCGGTCTTTGATAACCAGCGGGACCGGCGGCTGGCGCCGGCACCACTGCCCAAAGCCTTTCTCTGGCCCGCCCTGGCGGGCCGGTCCCGGCGCAGTGCCGAAACCTCGAATGCTTTGCCGACCGGTGTTATCGGGTCCGGTCGGCCAATTGACCGCATATGGCCAGCCGCTTAGGCGGCCAGCGAAGCCTGATCGACGCGAACGCCCACGCCCATGGTCGAGGAGACCGCGATCTTGCGCAGGTAGACGCCCTTGCTGGTGGCCGGCTTGGCCTTGACCAGCGCGTCGATCAGCGCCGACAGGTTGGTCTTCAGCGCGGCGTCCTCGAACGAACGGCGGCCGATGGTCGCGTGGATGATACCGGCCTTGTCGACACGGAACTGGACCTGACCGGCCTTGGCGTTCTTCACGGCCTGGGCCACGTCGGGGGTCACGGTACCGACCTTCGGGTTCGGCATCAGGCCGCGCGGGCCGAGAATCTGGCCCAGCGTACCGACGATACGCATCGTGTCCGGCGAAGCGATCACGACGTCGAAGTTCAGGTTGCCGGCCTTGACCTGCTCGGCCAGGTCTTCCATGCCGACCACGTCGGCGCCGGCGGCCTTGGCCGCTTCAGCCTTCTCGCCCTGGGCGAACACCGCCACGCGGACCGACTTGCCGGTACCGGCGGGCAGCACCACCGAGCCACGGACCACCTGGTCCGACTTCTTGGCGTCGATGCCCAGCTGCACGGCGACGTCGATCGACTCGTCGAACTTGGCCGACGCGCATTCCTTGACCAGGCCCAGCGCCTCGTCGATCGGGTAGAACTTGGTGCGCTCGATCTTGGCCTTGTTGGCCGCTACGCGCTTCGAAACCTTAGCCATTTACAGACCCTCCACGGTGATACCCATCGAACGGGCCGAGCCCGCGATGGTGCGCACTGCCGCGTCCAGATCGGCGGCGGTCAGGTCGGCGTTCTTGGCCTTGGCGATGTCTTCAGCCTGGGCGCGGGTGATCTTGCCAACCTTGTCGGTGTGCGGCTTGGCCGAACCCTTGGTGATGCCGGCAGCCTTCTTGATCAGCACGGTGGCCGGCGGCGACTTCATCACGAAGGTGAAGCTCTTGTCGGCGTAGGCGGTAATCACCACCGGCACCGGCAGGCCGGGTTCCATACCCTGGGTCTGCGCGTTGAACGCCTTGCAGAACTCCATGATGTTCAGGCCACGCTGACCCAGTGCCGGGCCCACGGGCGGGGAGGGGTTCGCTTTACCAGCCGGGATCTGCAGCTTGATAAAGCCAATAATCTTCTTGGCCATCTTTACTCCAATCCGGACCGCTGCACGTCAGGCAGTCGATCCTGTTGAGTCGTAACGCGCTGTCGCCGGCCGCCGGTGGCGGACCTGGCCTCACGCTCCTCTTGTGCCCCTTGCGGGGCGTCGCTGGTCGGACTGCCGAAGGCGGCGCGACCCTGCGAATCCTGTGACGATCAGACCTTCTCGACCTGGCCGAACTCGAGCTCGACCGGGGTGGCGCGACCGAAGATGGTCACCGAGACGCGCAGGCGCGACTTCTCGTAATTGACCTCTTCCACGTTGCCGTTGAAGTCGGTGAACGGGCCGTCCTTGACGCGCACCATTTCGCCCACCTCGAACAGCGTCTTGGGCCGCGGCTTTTCGACGCCTTCCTGCATCTGCGTCATGATCTTGTCGACTTCCTTCTGGGAAATCGGACTCGGGCGGTTACGCGCGCCGCCGACGAAGCCGGTCACCTTGCTGGTGTTCTTCACCAGAGGCCACGTCTCGTCGGTCATCTCCATTTCCACGAGCACATAGCCCGGGAAGAAGCGCCGCTCGGTCACCGAACGCTGACCGCCCTTCATTTCGATCACTTCCTCGGACGGCACCAGGATGCGTCCGAACTTGTCCTGCATCTCCGCGCGCTCGATGCGTTCCTGCAAGGCGCGCTGCACGCTCTTCTCCATGCCGGAGTAAGCGTGGACCACGTACCAGCGCTTCTTCGAAGGCGGCTGCGTAGGAGTGGATTCCTGCTTTGCGTCGTCCGTCATGTCCTTTCCCTTATTTCCAGCCCAGCACGAGGGAGAAGATCACCCACTCGATCAGTTTGTCGGCAGACCACAAGAACAGCGCCATCACGACGACGAAGACGAACACCAGGCCCGTCATCTGTCCGGCTTCCTTGCGGGTCGGCCACACCACCTTGCGGACTTCCCGGTACGATTCCCTGGCGAACCCCACGAATTCCTTGCCCGGTGCGGACACCAGCGCGACGATCACGCCGAGCACGAGGCCCGCGAACAGCGCGGCGCCGCGCACGTAGGCAGGCTGCTGCGCCAGCGCGTAGAAACCGATCACGCCGGCCACCACGAGCAGCACGGCCACGCCCAGCAGCCACTTGCCACTGGAGGTGTTGACGGTTTCGACGTTGGGATTGGCCATGTTTCGCAAACGAGACTAAGCCGCGTCACGATGGATCCTCTGTGGATCCGCCCGACGCGGCTGATTGAATTGGCAGGGGCAGAGGGAATCGAACCCCCAACCTTCGGTTTTGGAGACCGACGCTCTGCCAGTTGAGCTATACCCCTAAAACAACTTTGGGGTCGGCTGGAGCCAACCCCACTGGCGGCAAACGCGGCCGGTTGGTGCCGCGTTTGCTGTCGTGACTGCTTAGTCCAGGATCTTGGCGACGACGCCGGCGCCGACGGTGCGGCCGCCTTCACGGATGGCGAAGCGCAGGCCTTCTTCCATCGCGATCGGGGCG
>NZ_JAIZPL010000013.1:0-11990 GCF_020418465.1 Cupriavidus sp. DB3
GGCGGTGCCGCGCGACCCGTGGCCGCGCCTCCTGCGGCCGCACCGGCGCCTGCGCCGGCCGCCGCGCCGACGCAATCGCTGCGCCCGGCCGCGCCGCAACGCCGGCCGGAGCCGCCGCGTCCGTCGGCTGCACCGCAGGCTCCGGCTCAATCTCAAGCCCGATCGCAAGGTCCAGCTCAAGCTCAAGCCCCGGCGCAGGCGGCACCGTCCGCGAGCGCGTCCGCCGAGGCCCCGCCATGGGAACTGGCCGGCGGCAGCGACGTACCGCCGTGGGAAGAGCTGCCGCCCGACCTGCCGCTGATCGGCCCGTACGACAGCGAACCCGAGCCGCAGCGTGCCGCGCCGCTGCGCCGCCCCGAGCCGCCGCGCACGGCCATGCCCGTGTCCTCCGTGCCGGCCGCGGCCGATGCGGCCGCATCGGACGAAGCCTTCGCCGCGAGCCCGAGCAAGACCCCGCCGCCCGCCGCGCCGCTGCCGCCCGACGACGGCACGCCCGCGATCTTCAGCGGCGACTGGCCCGCGCTGGCCGCCAGCCTGCCGCTGAAGGGCCTGGCCCAGCAGCTCGCCTATCAGAGCGAACTGGCGCGCGTGCAGGGCCGCACCTTCGTGCTGCGCGCGCCCGTCGCCGCGATCGCCGAAGGCAACGCGGTCGAGCGCCTGGCGCAGGCGCTGTCGGACCATTTCGGCGAAGCGGTGCGCGTGCACTGCGAGGTCGGCGCGGTCAGCGAGACCGCCGCGGCCGCCGATGCGCAGGCGCGCGCCGAGCGCCAGCGCGCGGCGGAGGCGGCGATCGAGAACGATCCTTTCGTGCAGGGCCTGTTGCGCGAGTTCGGCGGCCAGATCGTGCCGGGCTCGATCCAGCCGCGCGCGCTCTGACACCGGTACGCCGCGCATACGACCCTATCGCGCCTATCGCCCCTTTCGCCCCTTTCGCCGATCGAAGCCGCGCGGCGCGCACCGACCCACGAATCCACCGAATCCATCGATATCAGGAGAAGCATCATGATGAAGGGCCAACTCGCAGGGCTGATGAAGCAAGCCCAGCAGATGCAGGAAAACATGAAGAAGATGCAGGAGCAGCTCGCCCTGATCGAGGTCGAGGGCCAGTCCGGCGCCGGCCTGGTCAAGGTGGTGATGACCTGCAAGAACGACGTCAAGCGCGTGACCATCGATCCGAGCCTGCTCGCGGAAGGCGAGGACAAGGAGCTGCTGGAAGACCTGGTCGCCGCGGCCTTCAACGACGCGGTGCGCAAGGCCGAAGCCACCACGCAGGAGAAGATGGGCTCGATGACCTCGGGCCTGCCGCTGCCCCCGGGCTTCAAGCTGCCGTTCTGAGTGCCGGCTTGCCGAACGCGGACTCACGATGAAGGCATCCACTCCCACCTCGCTGCAGGCGCTGGTCGAGGCACTGAAGGTGCTGCCCGGCGTCGGCCCGAAGTCGGCGCAGCGGATCGCCTATCACCTGCTGCAGCATGACCGCGAGGGCGCGCGCCGGCTCGGCGACGCGCTGCGCGGCGCAGCGGATGGCGTGCGCCACTGCGCGCGCTGCAACACCTTCACCGAGGCCGAGGTCTGCGAGACCTGCCTGGACCCGCGCCGCGATGCCTCGCTGCTGTGCGTGGTCGAGACGCCGGCCGACCAGGTGATGATCGAGCAGACGCTGACCTATCGCGGCCAGTATTTCGTGCTGATGGGCCGGCTGTCGCCGCTGGACGGCGTCGGTCCGCGCGAGATCCATCTGGACCGGCTGCTGGCGCGCGCCACCGATCCCGCGCTGGGCGGCCCGGTGGCCGAGGTCATCGTGGCCACCAATTTCACCAGCGAGGGCGAGGCCACCGCGCACTATATCGGCGAGATGCTGAAGGCGCGCGGGCTCAAGGTCTCGCGGCTGGCGCGCGGCGTGCCGGTCGGCGGCGAGCTCGAATACGTCGACGCCGGCACCATCGCGCGCGCGGTCATGGACCGCCGCACGCTGTGAAGCGCGGCGCCGTATCGCTTCGCATCGACCGGCATGGTCTGATCGCCCGATGAACCTGGCCCGCTTCGATCTGGTCACGCTGGGACTGTTCGTCGCCGTCGCGCGGCAGGGCAGCATCTCGGCCGGCGCGCGCCAGTCGCATCTGGCCGTCGCCGCGGCCAGCAAACGGATCTCCGATCTCGAGGCCGCCGTGGGCGCGCCGCTGTTCTTCCGCCATGCGGCCGGCGTGCAGCTGACCGAGGCGGGGCAGGCGTGCTTCCATCACGCGCTGACCGTGCTGCAGGACGTCGAGCGCATGGCGGGCGTGATGTCCGACTATGCGTCGGGCGTGCGCGGGCAGGTGCGCGTCTGCGCCAACACCTCGGCGATCACGCAGTTCCTGCCCGACGACCTGGCCGGCTTCATGCGGCTGCATCCGACCATCCGCATCGAGCTGGAAGAGCAGAACAGCGGCGATATCGTCGCGGCGCTGGTCGAGAACCGCGCCGACGTCGGCATCTTTGCCGACCGCACGCCCAGCGCGGGCCTGGTCACCGTCGAATACCGCCAGGACGAACTGGTGCTGGTCACGCCGCCGGGGCATCCGCTGTCGCAGCGCGGGCCGGTGCGCTACGCCGATACCCTCGAATACGACTTCGTCAGCCTGCCGCAGGTGACCTCGCTGGCCGCGCGCCTGCTCGAGGAGAGCAGCCGGCTGGAGCGGCCGTTCCGGCTGCGCATCCAGGTGCGCAGCTTCGATGCGATGTGCCGCATGGTGATGGCCGGCCTCGGCGTCGGCGTGCTGCCGCGCATCGCGGCCGAGCCGCACGTCAAGTCGATGGGCCTGTCGCTGGTCAAGCTGCAGGACGCCTGGGCGCAGCGCTCGCTGCTGATCGGCATGCGCGATCCCGCCGCGCTGACGGTGTCGGCCCGGCTCCTGATCACCCATCTGTGCGGCGATCGCGCGCCATTCTGAGCCCCGGGCTCCGGCCGACCGTCTCCGCGTCATCTCCCGCGTCATCTCCCGCGTCATCTCCCGCGTCATCTCCCTCCGGCTTTCGCGTTCGGTGAAAGCCCGCTTCACCGATTGACGCCTTCCGCGCCCGCCGGGGCTGCGGCACACTGCGGCCAAATTCGATCGCACGGTCCGGCCTCCGCCGCAAGGGAGCGCCACGGACCGACCGCCAGACGGCGATCGCCACACACCGATCCCCGGAGACAATCCGCATGCCGCGACAGATTCTGGATGGCATCCGCGTGCTCGAACTCGGGCAGCTGATCGCCGGCCCCTTCGCCGCCAAGACGCTGGCCGATTTCGGCGCCCACGTGATCAAGGTCGAACCGCCCGGACAGGGCGATCCGCTGCGCAAATGGCGCATGCTGTATCAGGACACCTCGGTCTGGTGGGAGGCGCAGTCGCGCAACAAGGAATCGATCTGCATCGACCTGCGCAGCGCTGACGGGCAGGCGCTGGTGCGCAAGCTGGCCGCCGAGGCCGACGTGCTGATCGAGAACTTCCGCCCGGGCACGATGGAGAAGTGGGGCCTGGGCTGGGACGTACTGCACGCCGCCAATCCGAAGCTGATCATGCTGCGTGTATCGGGCTACGGCCAGACCGGGCCGAAGCGCGACGAGCCCGGCTTTGCCGCGGTCGCGGAGGCGATGAGCGGGCTGCGCCATCTGACCGGCGAGCCGGGCCGCCCGCCGGTGCGCGCGGGCCTGTCGCTGGGCGACACCATCGCCGGCTTGCATGGCGCGCTGGGCGTGCTGCTGGCGCTGTACGAGCGCGATGCGCGCGGCGGCACCGGCCAGGTCATCGACGTGGCGCTGTACGAGGCGCTGTTCAACCTGAGCGAGAGCCTGCTGCCCGAGTATTCGGCCTTCGGCGCGGTGCGCCAGCCGGCCGGCGGCGCGCTGCCCGGCATTGCGCCGTCCAACGCCTATCCGTGCGCCAGCGGCGAATACGTGCTGGTGGCCGCCAACGGCGATGCCATCTTCAAGCGGCTGATGCAGGCGATCGGCCGCGCCGACCTCGCCGACGATCCGGCGCTGGCGCGCAACGACGGCCGCGTGGCACGAGTCGAGGAACTCGACGCCGCGATCGCCGCGTGGACCCGCACGCAGGATATCGACAGCGCGCTGGCCGTGCTGCGCGAGGCCCAGGTGCCGTCCGGCCGCATCTACACGGTCAAGGATATCGCCGAGGATCCGCATTACCGCGCTCGCGGCGTGATCGAGCAGGTCACCGCGGCCAGCGGCCTGACCGTCGAGGTGCCGGGCATCGTGCCGAAGCTGTCGGGCAGTCCCGGCGCGATCCACGATCGCGCGCCGACGCTGGGCGAGCATACCGACGCGGTGCTGGCGCAGGCCGGCTTCGATGCCGCGACCATCGCCGACCTGCGCGCACGCGGGGTGGTGGCATGAACACGACCGCATCGAGCGTGCATTCGACGACAAACTTCCCGCTGCGCGGCCCGGCCCGCATCGAGGTCAACGAGGTCGCGCCGCGCGACGGCCTGCAGATCGAACCGGTGGTGGTGCCGACCGATGCCAAGGTCGCGCTGCTGGAGGCGCTGTCCGCCTGCGGCTTCGCCCGCATCGAGGCGACCTCGTTCACCTCCGCCAAGGCGATCCCCGCGCTGGCCGACGCCGAGGCGGTGATGCACCGCATGCGCCGTGCCGAGGGCGTGCGCTACACGGTGCTGGTGCCGAACCTGCGCGGGCTCGAGCGCGCGCTGTCGTGCCGGCCCGACGAGGTCAATCTGGTGATGTCGGCCAGCGAGACGCACAACCGCGCCAATCTGCGCATGACGCGCGCGCAATCGCAGGCGCAGCTGCTGGCGATGATCGAGGTCGCGCGTGCGGCCGGCGTGCCGGTCAATATCTCGCTGTCGACGGTATTCGGCTGCCCGTTCGAGGGCGAGGTCGCGATCGACGCCGTGATGGCGCTGGCGCGCAGCTTCGCCGAGGCCGGCGCGGACGGCATCACGCTGTGCGATACCACCGGCATGGCCTATCCGACCCAGGTGCGCGCGGTGTGCGAGACCTTCCGGCGCGAACTGCCGGCGACCGGCCTGACCATCCATCTGCACAACACCCGCGGCATGGGGCTGGCCAATGCGCTGGCTGCCTGGGAGACCGGCGTGTCGCGCTTCGATGCGGCGGCCGGCGGGCTGGGCGGCTGCCCCTATGCGCCCGGTGCCAGCGGCAACGTCGCCACCGAGGAACTCGTGCACATGTTCGCGTCGATGGGCGTGGACACTGGCGTCGACCTGCAGCGCTTGCTCGGCATCATCGGCGAGCTGCCCACCGTGGTCGAGCGCGAGGTCTGCAGCCAGCTGCTGCGCGCCGGTCCGCGGCTGCGCACGCATCAGCCGCCGGCCTGGCTGGCCGAGCATTTCGCGGCGCAGTAAGGCCCGATAACGGCAAGCCCAGGGCACAGCACGCACAGCACGCACAGCCCGCATAACACGCATAACACGCACAACACGCACAACCCCATCAGCAAGCCCGCGGACCTGGTCCGCACCTACGAATCACAACCCACAACCCGAACAACAACATCGATTCCTGGAGGAGACAGCATGTCGATCCGTACGTCCCAACCGTTTCATTCCCTCGATGCGGCCAGGCCTGGCCGCCGTCGTCTGCTCGCCGCGGCCGTCGCTGCCGCCGCGGCCTGCCTGAGCGCCGGCGCGCAGGCGCAGGATGGCGCCTATCCGAACCGCCCGGTCACGCTGATCGTGTCCGCGGCGCCGGGCGGCACCACCGACCTCGCCGCGCGCATGATTTCCGAGCCGCTGGCCAAGGCGCTTGGCCAGCCGGTGGTGGTCGAGAACCGCCCCGGCGGCGCCGGCGGCATCGCCGCGCAACTGGTGGCGCGCGCCAAGCCCGACGGCTACACGCTGCTGGTGCAGTACTCGGGCTTCCACGTGATCACGCCGCTGCTGATGAAGGGCCTGTCGTGGGATCCGGTCAAGGATTTCGCGCCGGTCGCCAACCTGCTGTCCGCGCCGCAGGTGCTGGTGGTGCGCCCGAGCCTGCCGGTCAAGTCGCTGGCGGAACTGGTGGCCTATGCCAAGGCCAATCCGAACAAGCTGAACTACGCCTCGTCGGGCAACGGCTCGCTGCAGCATGTGTCCACCGAGCTGCTGAACCAGATGGCCGGCATCCGCATCACGCACGTGCCGTACAAGGGCACCGGTCCGGCGATGACCGACCTGCTGGGCGGCTCGGTCGACCTGACCATCACCACGCCGCCGCCGCTGATTCCGCATATCCAGGCGGGCAAGCTGCGCCCGCTGGTGGTCACCAGCAAGAATCGCCTGCCCAGCCTGAAGGACGTGCCGTCCGCGCCCGAGGCGGGCTACGCCGATCTCGACGTGTCGTCGTGGTTCGCGATGTACGCGCCGGCCGGCACGCCAAAGCCGGTGGTCGACAAGCTGACCGGCGAGATCGACAAGATCATGAAGACCGAGGCCTTCCGCAAGAAGGCCGAGGAGCTGGGCGCCGAGGCGAAGTACATGAACCCGACGCAGCTGGGCCAGTACCAGCGCGCCGAGCTGACGCGCTGGGGCAAGGTCATCCAGTCGGCCAATATCCAGGCGGAATGATGCGCTGGTCCTCCCCGCGCTAGGTAGTGTTCCCGATTGGGGCGACCCGCCGGCCTCGGATAGCATCGCACGGAGCCGCGCGGCGGCCCCGGCATGCCGTCAGGCCGTCCGGCGGGTCGCTTCGGCGTCGTGCGTGGCGTCATCACACCGCGCGGGAACACAATAAGCAGGAGACACAGATGTACAACCGCAAATTCTGGAAACAGGTGCTGATCGCGCTGGTGCTGTTCCTGGCCGGCTGGTTCACCTTCGGCGGCTTCGCGCATGCGCAGGGCAAGCCGGAGAAGGCCAAGGTCACGATCGCGGTCGGCGGCAAGAACCTGTTCTACTACCTGCCGCTGACGATCGCCGAGCGCCAGGGCTACTTCAAGGACGAAGGGCTCGACGTCGAGATCGTCGACTTCGCCGGGGGCGCCAAGGCGCTGCAGGCCGTGGTCGGCGGCAGCGCCGACGTGGTTTCGGGCGCCTACGAGCACACCATCAACCTGCAGGCCAAGGGCCAGAACTACCGCGAGTTCGTGCTGCAGGGCCGCGCGCCGCAGATCGTGCTGGTGACTTCCAACAAGACGATGCCGGACTTCAAGTCGGTCGCCGACCTGAAAGGCAAGAAGATCGGCGTCACCGCGCCCGGTTCGTCGACCAACATGATGGCCAACTTCGTGCTGGCCAAGGCCGGGCTGAAGCCGTCGGACGTGTCCTTCATCGGCGTGGGCGCCAGCAACGGCGCCGTGGCGGCGATGCGCTCGGGCCAGATCGACGCGATGGCGAACTTGGACCCGGTGATCTCGATGCTGACGCAGAAGAACGAGGTGCGCGTGGTGGCCGATACCCGCACGCTGAAGGACACGCAGGCGGTGTTCGGCGGCAACATGCCGTCGGGCTGCCTCTATGCGTCGGCCTCGTTCATCGAGCAGAACCCCAACACCACGCAGGCGCTGACCAATGCGATGGTGCGCGCACTGAAGTGGCTGCAGAAGGCGGGCCCGTCGGACATCGTCAAGACGGTGCCGGAGAGCTATCTGCTGGGCGACCGCGCGCTGTATCTGTCGGCGTGGGAAAAGGTCAAGGAAGCGATCTCGCCGGACGGCATGATGCCGGCCGACGGCCCGCGCACGGCGCTGGCGACGCTGCAGCAGTTCGATCCGGCGCTCAAGGGCAAGGCGATCAAGCTGGACCAGACCTTCACCAACAGCTTCGTGCAGAAGGCCAACGCCAAGTACAAGTAAGCCGCACCGCGGCGCGCATCGGCGGCCGCGGCAAGCCTGGCCCGCTGCCCGCAGCGGGCCTTTGCTTTCGCGGGGCCGGCCTTGTATCAGACAAAGGGCGCCGCCGCGTCATCGACGCCCGGTCATCGTCGATCCGTCATCGAATACCACGCCGCCGCCGGCCCGGCCGACGCGCGGCGCAAGCACAGCGAAACGCATGAGCATTCCGGCCCTTTCCCTCGACAACGTCACCTGTACCTTCATCTCGCGCGAGGACCGCAGCCAGCGCTACACCGCCGTCAAGGACGTCTCGCTGGCGATCGCGCCCGGCGAATTCGTCTCGGTGGTCGGGCCGACCGGTTGCGGCAAGTCGACCTTGCTCAATGTCGGCGCGGGCCTGCTGGCGCCGTCGTCCGGCCAGGTGCGCGTGTTCGGCGAGCCGCTGACCGGCATCAATGCGCGTGCCGGCTACATGTTCCAGACCGAGGCGCTGATGCCCTGGCGCAGCGCGCTCGACAACGTGATCGCGGGGCTCGAATTCCGCGGCGTGCCGCGCGCGCAGGCGGTGGCGGAAGGGGAGGAATGGCTGCGCCGCGTCGGCCTGGGCGGCTTCGGCGACCGCTATCCGCATCAGCTGTCGGGCGGCATGCGCAAGCGCGTCGCGCTGGCGCAGACGCTGGTGCTCGACCCGGACATCATCCTGATGGACGAACCGTTCTCCGCGCTGGACGTGCAGACGCGCCAGCTGATGGAAAACGAGGTGCTGGAGCTGTGGGCCGCCAAGCGCAAGGCGGTGCTGTTCATCACGCACGACCTGGACGAGGCGATCGCGATGAGCGATCGCGTGGTGGTGCTGTCGGCGGGACCCGCCACGCATCCGATCGGCGAATTCGACATCGATCTGCCGCGGCCGCGCGACGTGGCCGAGATCCGCAACCATCTGCGCTTCGTCGAGCTGCACGCGGCGATCTGGGACGTGTTGCGTGAGGAAGTGCTCAAGGGCTATGCGCAGCAGCGCAAGGTTGCCTGAGGCGGACCTCACCAACCTGCACCAACCTGCACCAGCCCGCACTGGCCCGCACCAGTCCGCACCAGTCCGCACCAGTCCGCACTGATACCGACGATCCTGGAACTCACAAGCAAAAACGATCCATGGCATTCCGTACCGATTCCCCCAGCATGCTGCGCGTCTGGCAGCTGCTCGTCCTCGTGGTCATTCTCGGCACCTGGCACCTGGCCACGCGCTCGCAACAGGTGGCGTTCTTCTTCGGCGAGCCGTGGCTGGTGGCGCAGCGCGTCTGGAGCTGGTTCTTCGTCGAGCGCGACATCTACCTGCACCTGGGCGTGACGCTGCTCGAGACGGTGCTGGCCTTCGGCATCGGCACCGTCGCCGGCCTGGGCGTGGGCCTGTGGCTGGCGCTGAGCCCGGTCGCCTCGGCCATTCTCGACCCATATATCAAGGCGATGAACTCGATGCCGCGCGTGATCCTGGCGCCGATCTTCGCGGTGTGGTTCGGGCTCGGGATCTGGTCCAAGGTCGCGCTGGCGGTGACGCTGGTGTTCTTCATCGTCTTCTTCAACGTCTACCAGGGCGTCAAGGAAGTCAGCCCCGTGGTGCTGGCCAACGCGCGCATGCTGGGCGCGAACCGGCAGCAGCTGCTGCGCCATGTCTATCTGCCGAGCGCGACCAGCTGGGTGTTCTCGTCGCTGCATACCTCGGTGGGCCTGGCCTTCGTCGGCGCTGTCGTCGGCGAATACCTGGGCTCGGCGCGCGGCGTCGGCTACCTGATCCTGCAGGCGGAGGGGACCTTCGACATCAACACCGTGTTCGCGGGCATCGTGGTGCTGACCGCGTTCGCGCTGGTGCTGGACTGGATGGTGGGGGTGGTGGAGCGCCGGCTGATGAAGTGGCAGCCGAAGAGCGGGGAGACGGAGAAGCTGTAGGAGGGATTTTTCCCTCTCCCGTGCGCGGGAGAGGGATGGACCTGGGATTCGGCGGGACCTTAGGGCGTGATCACGATCTTGCCGGTGACCTTGCGCGCCTCCATGTCCTTGAGCGCCTGCGGGGCCTGTTCCAGCGGATAGCGCGCCGAGATGTGCGGGCGGATCTTGCCTTCCTTCATCCAGCCCAGCATCTGCGACATGTTGGCCTGGTTCGCGCGCGGCTCGCGGCGCGTGAATTCGCCCCAGAACACGCCGACCAGCGAGGCGCCCTTGAGCAGCGCCAGGTTCAGCGGCATCTTGGGAATCTCGCCGTTGGCGAAGCCCACCACCAGATAGCGGCCGCGCCAGCCGATCGAGCGGAATGCGGGTTCCGCATAGATGCCGCCGACCGGGTCATAGATGACGTCCGGACCCTTGCCGTCGGTCAGCGCCTTGATGCGCTCGCGCAGGTCCTCGGTGCTGTAGTTGATCAGCGCGTCGGCGCCATGTTCCTTGCAGACAGCCAGCTTCTCGTCGGTCGACGCGGCCGCGATCACGCGCGCGCCGATCGCCTTGCCGATCTCGATCGCGGCCAGGCCGACGCCGCCGGCCGCGCCTAGCACCAGCATGGTCTCGCCCGCCTTCAGTTCGCCACGATCGACCACCGCGTGGTGCGAGGTGCCATAGGTCAGCGTGAAGGCGGCGGCGGTCTCGAAATCGATGCCGGGCGGCATCGGCACGACCGCGGCGGCGGGCGCCTTGGCCTGCGTCGCGAAGGCGCCGTTGCCCAGATAGGCGATCACCTTGTCGCCGGGCTTGACGTGGCTGACGCCTTCGCCGACCGAGTTCACGATGCCGGCCAGTTCCGATCCCGGCGAGAAGGGCAGCTGCGGCTTGGCCTGGTACTTGTTCTGGATGATCAGCACGTCCGGGAAATTGACGCCGGCGGCCTTGACGTCGATCACCACTTCGCCGGGACCGGCGACCAGGTCGGGCAGGGTTTCGAGCACCAGCGAATCGGGCGGGCCCCAGGCTTTGCACAGTACGGCTTTCATCGTGTCTCCATTGAATGTCTTGATGCCTCGATCTGGACCGCGCGGCCACGCGGCCCGGGCTAGTGTAGCGCAGAAATAGTACGGTCGTTCAGTTCGGCGGGGCCGGTGGCGGTCGCAGTGATGGTCACGGTGGTGATCACGGTGGTGGCTGCGGTATTGGCCTCGGCGTTGGCGGGGGCTGTGGCTCCGATTTAGGTGCAAATCGCTCGGCGAAGCGGCCCCGCGACGCGACGCCATCGCAATCGCCTCGGGTACAATCGCGGCCATGCACATCCTTCTCGCCAACGACGACGGTTACCTCGCGCCGGGACTTGCCATGCTGCATGCCGCGCTGGCGCCGCTGGGCCGTATCACCGTGATCGCCCCCGAGCAGAATCATAGCGGCGCATCGAATTCGCTGACGCTGCAGCGCCCGCTGACGGTGTTCGAGGCGCGCGAGGGCGTGCAGAAGGGATTTCGCTTCGTCAATGGCACCCCGACCGACTGCGTACATATCGCGCTGACCGGCCTGCTCGACGAAAAGCCGGACCTGGTGGTGTCGGGCATCAACCAGGGCCAGAACATGGGCGAGGACGTGCTGTACTCCGGCACCGTCGCCGCCGCGATCGAAGGCTTTCTGCTCGGCATCCCGTCGATCGCCTTCTCGCAGGTCGACAAGGGCTGGGAACATCTGGATGCCGCGGCCCGCATCGCGCGCGGCATCGTCGAGCGCGCCATCGCGACGCCGCCGCGCGAACCGTTCCTGCTCAACGTCAATATCCCCAATCTGCCGTACGAACATATCCGCGGGCTGCGCGCCACGCGGCTGGGCAAGCGCCATCCTTCGCAGCCGGTGATCTCGCAGGTCAATCCGCGCGGCGAGACCAATTACTGGATCGGCCCGGCCGGCGATGCGCTCGATGCCAGCGAAGGCACCGATTTCCACGCGACCGCGGAGGGCTTCGTTTCGCTGACGCCGCTGCAGCTGGATCTGACCCACCGCGCCCAGCTCGACGCGCTGCGGCAATGGCTCGCATGAGGCCAGCCGCGTGCCGGCCGCAGGGACCCTGGGCGCGTTGAGGCCATGAGTTCGAGCCCGCGCCGTCCGAAGTTTCCGCTGACGCTCGACTCCGTGGTCGAGCGCAAGCCCGCGCCCGCGCGGACCGCCGGCCTGCCGGCGATCGTCGGCAAGCGCGCGGCCACGCCGGCCCCCGCGCCGACGCCGGCGCGCCGTGTGCCGCCCGCCGCCGCACCGGTG
>NZ_JAIZPL010000014.1:0-4838 GCF_020418465.1 Cupriavidus sp. DB3
CACCTTCGCGCCGAGCAGCGCCTTGAGCGGCAATCGCGCATTGGCGCTGACCGCGACGATGCGCCATTCGCTCAGTTCAGACAGCGCCTCGCGGCCAAGCCAGGCCTCGACGGCCAGTTCGCCGATGGCCCCCTCGCCTTCGAGCTGGAACAGCCGCCGCGCCGGGGAAAACAGGGTCTGAATCAGGGTGGTGTGGTCCATGGCGGTTCGGTGTCATGACGCGGGACAGGGTCAGATAGCCAACACCTTCCATCCTGCCCCGTTGATCCCTGCCAGGCTATGAGACAGAGCCACTCGAATTAACCACGCATCTCCATCTCGGGATGTGCAGCCGACCTTGCCGGCCACATATCCGGCCCTCCTCCTTGAACAACATATGCTTTAGCCGAATTGGGCCGAGTCAAATCTTCGTTTCCTATTGTGACCGTCCGATGATCGCGTCGGTAATACGCTACCGCGCATTCCCCGTGGCTCTGGGGGTCACCTTCGCAGCGATGTCCCTCGCCAGCGCAAGGAACGATGCTTCATCGAGCGGCGGAACTCCTGCCTTGCGGGCAAAGTCGGAACGTTGAATGACGTGAAGCATCATGCTGAAACTGCCCTGTGCGTGGGGACTGCCGAGAGCTACAACCAAGTAGCCATGATCAATGGTTCCATCCTCGCGACGGAGGCGGACGAACGACTCCACGCCCTTCACCCCAGCGATCGTGGTGCTACGGTAGCGGTCCTTCCAGATGCTGGTCACGTCGCGACGGTCCTGGTACAGACCGGTCCAGAAGAAGTCCGACACACCTTCCGGATCCCGCATCCTGGCGTTCAGCTTCGCATTCGGCGGAGCGGCGGACTTGTCCTCCAGGCCGACGATCACGTCGGGCTGCCCCTTCAGGCGATAGCTGGCCGCTACATATCGAGGCGCGACACCGTCATCGGGCAAGAACACGTAGGGCATGCACAGGCCGGGCTTGGTGGGCACAGTGTTTAGAGCCCTCGGCATCGCGCCCGCCATCAGCGAGGCGAACTCCGCCTCGTCGGCTTTGGCGTCGCTGTCGTGGGTACTTAGCTTCCACCACAAGCCGGAATTGCCGACCGTGGTAAACGCTGAGAGTTGACTGCCTACACGCCACGCCTTGCCGCCAGATCCCGCCCAGTCCAAGTGGTCGAAAGTCGCGCGCGTGCCATACACGTCCTTGCCATCTCGTGCTTTCAACATGGCGCCATCCTTCGTCACCCGTATATCGACAGCGCCTCGTACCACGTTGCGTTGGCTATCGCTCATGGGGTGCGTAATCAGCAGAGGCCCCCGATCGCCAAGATTCACGTGAAATGCACGCTCGCCATCGGAATAGCGTGCAGGAGGATCGCGGCGCAGGTCGCCACGAATCCGTTTGGCGACCTCGACAGGATCCCAAGCCGCCTGCTCGGCCGGCCCAGGCAATTGCAATTCCAACCGTCCTACGCATTCGGGTAGCCATTGCCCACTCCCCACGGCGGCCTGACCATATGCCAGTGGGCAGCATGCCAATGCGGCAGCGGGAATCAAGCTACGGACAATACCTTGCCTCATACTGCGCTCCGTTCAGCCGGCTGCCGCGGATCTCTCGCATCTGCAACCGCGAGGCTTTCGCGATCCTCCGTGTTGGCAGCGTCGTCGTTTTCTGCGACCAGCATGGTCGGATAGCCAAATCGATTGAACTCGCCGTCGGTCCATTCGATTGGCAGCGCGGTAATGAAGCCTTTGATCTTCTCCAGCGACGCCGCACCTGCGGCAACATGTCGGGGAGCTGTCCAGAAATCGTCTTCCGAGGGTTGAGGAAAGGCAGGATAGCCAAGGGTCTCACCTTTGGCCGGACTACGTTTATTGGGATCCCAATTTGGCACGATGGACGCCGAATCATCAGGCGCGTAGGGCGACCTATTGCGCGGCACAAAATCAAACGCCTTCTCATAGGCTTCGGCATTCAAGCGTGCCTGTTGCTGTATCAGACGCCAGCTGTCCGGCTTGCCAGGCTCTTCAATGGCGCGAGCCAGATGGGATGCGGGACGGACCTTGCCGCTGATGCCGAACAGCTTGTTCCACACCGCTTTCCGAAGCGCATGGGCACTATCCCTTGTCGGACGCATGCTGCCGGTGCCATTGATATCGGCGCGTTTGGTATTGTCATCGACAACCAGGACCGCGATCTCCGAGTCGCGCTCGCCCAACAGACTCCGGTCATTGATATTGGCACTGCCCAATAGGGCGTAGAGATCGTCGACAACCATCAGCTTCGTATGAACGTAGATTTGCTCGGTCACGTACCGATCGCCGAGCTTGGCCCAATTGCGCAGGTTCAGTAGCGTCACATACTCGAAGCACTGTTCAATCGGAATGGACTCATACTCTCGATTGTGTTCGTCCTGGATGACGCGGAGATATTGCGGGTCTTTTTTCTCGTACAGTTCCCGTGCCTTCAGCGCACGGCGTACGCCATTGAGCAGACTACGGCTGCCGTAGACCAGCGTCTGCATCGTCCAGTAAACCTGCACCGCAATCGTAGCATTTGCCAACGCCCCCTCGGGATGCACCGGGAGGGTTATATAAACGTGATACTTCGGCTTGCCTTTGGTGAAGATCGCTTTGGTAATGCGCGTGATGAGCGCCTGGCACACACCATTCTTCGGCGGATCGAACATCCCCTTGTCGTCGACGTCCAGCTTGACGCTGAAGCCCTCGATCTTGGGACGGACTTTGCTGTCGTTATCGGACTTCACGACCACGTCTGCGCTACTGGAAGCATCCTTTCCGCCGAAGGAATTGATATATTGCGCGGCCGGGGATAGTTTCGTCCCGAAATCCGCTTCGCGTCCGAAGGCCGAAACAAAAAACTGGCTTTCTATATAAACGAACCGGTCGCTCTTCGCGATCAATTGGAGCATCGCGCGATGGATATCGTCCTCGGTGCCGGATGGCGTAGCGCCCTTCGCCGTCATGCCCCTATGCTCGGCCTGCCGCATGCCGACCGGGGCGCTGCGTAACACTTGAATTTGGACGGAACCGTTCTTTTCGTACTTCTCAGGCGGCTGAGGCGCCGGCAACTTCAGTTTGCTGCATGCATTCCATCGCACGACAAAATTGCGCGTCAGATCGGATACCGCGGGGCCTTGGATGCGGCTGTGCACATCCTGCCAGGGCATACGGGGTTGCGTCTTTTCGCTGAGCGTCAGAAGGGAAACGGGGTTACCTTCGAAGTTCTTGGGCACTCCCATCGCATTGCCCAACACCGTGAGCGTGGACGCCTCACCGTACGGGACTTGAAACGCTCCCTTTTCTATATTTTTGAGCACAACGTCGGCGTTGCTCTTGGTGAGAAAAGGCACCGTCGCAACATCGACCGCGCCTGACAACAAGTCGGGATCGACTAAGTTGTCGGACTTCTCCGACAGCTTACCTACCCATGCCACGCAGGGGTTATAGCGGTTCAGCGCATAGCGGCCATCCTTGTCGGCATGCAGATCAAAAGTGTCGTCGTCATAACGGCCATATGCGAGATCGATGCCTCCGACATAGCCAATCTTTCTATCGATGACGACCTGCTTCTGGTGATGGCTGAAGTAGGCGTTGTTTCGCGTAGCGTATGACTTAGGCAACTCGACGTGTACGCGCTTCTTGCCCACCAGCCGGTTGATGGCCTCGAGCGCCGCCTTGGCCTGGTCGTCGTACGTTTGGACCGGATTTCTATCGTTCCAAGGAAGCACGTATATCTGGACACCACGCGTGGCGGCGCGGTGCAGCACATCCCACAATCGGACATTCGGTGCAAGCATGGCGTCCCAGTTGACTTGCCATCCGATGATGTAAATCTCCTGGGTCGCCTTATCGCACTCGGCGATCAGATCGGCGAAGTATGCCTTTCCAGTGGTAAAGAACTGGAAGTGGTTGCCTGCCGTCGGCTGCGAGAATACGCTTTTGTGCCCGACCCAGACGTTGCTGGTCACCGTGGCTTCTGCCGCAGATCCATCTTCGCCGACAAGTTGCGGCACGACGCGATTCGGACTGGCTGTCCTCGTCATGGTCATTTGTTCCTTAACGAGTCTAGCAACGCCTTACCGGACCGTGTGTTCCCTTCGCGCATCGCCAGGTCGGCGTGAAACTCTGATACGTGAACTCCCTCCGCCGCATCAAGGCTATCTGCATACCCCATCGCATTCAAAGCGTGTGCCTTCTGCTGACGTTCAGACCAATCCTGCTTTTCTCGCATCATCGATATCTGGTAGGCGCGGCTCTCGCAAACGAGCCAGACACGGCCACTATCCTCGTTGCAGGCGTCCTGCAGCGTGCGCTGCTCCGCCTCCGATAGTGTCAATTTTCCTTCATCATCGCTCTGGCCCGTCAGCACGTCTTCCTCAGCCATTAGCGCCGACAGCTCATTGTCCGCACGAACCACACGCCACTGTGTGAGCGGCAGGGCTACACCTGTCGGACCCGGAATGTCCTTCAGCACAAAATTGAACTTGACCGGAACATCGGTAATGGGTGTATCGGGAAATGCTGGAAGGGCGAAAGGCTTGTCCACCGGCCCATCGAATTTCCGCTGCGCACTCTTGTAAGTAATCGCCCCCGGACACTCCACCGTAATATTCCCACCCTCGATCGTGATCGACGCCCCACCAGCCGTCGCCACACGAATGCGCTTGGCCGCAGCAAAGTCCACCTGCATATTCGCCGACACGACCTTGAGTTCATCCTTGGCCTGCAGCTTCATCGCATCGTGCTGCGCCTGCACGTCGATGTCCTCACTGCCGGCGATCAGCTTCAGGCCGGTGTCGCCCTCGCCCGCTTTCTCCAGCGCCGCGGCGAT
>NZ_JAIZPL010000015.1:0-3514 GCF_020418465.1 Cupriavidus sp. DB3
GGCCGGTGCCGGCCCGGAAACCGTCGTCGGCGTCGTGCTCGACCGCAGCCCTGACCTGATCGTACGGCTGCTGGCCACGCTGAAGGCCGGCGCCGCCTACCTGCCGTTGGACCCCGAACTGCCGGCTGCGCGTATCGAGCAATTGCTGCGGGACGCCGGCGTCAAGCTCGTTCTGACCTCCCGAGTCCTGACCGGCCGGATCGATACCACCCTGCCGGTCATCGTCATGGAAGACGTTGGTGAACCGGAGGCGGTGCAACTGCCGACCGTCGATCCTCGCCAGCTCGCCTATCTCATCTACACCTCCGGCTCCACCGGCACGCCCAAAGGCGTCGCCGTCGAGCACGGACCGCTGGCGATGCACTGCCACGCCACCGTCGAGCAATACGGCATGGGACCGGATGACCGGGAGCTGCACTTCCTGTCCTTCAACTTCGACGGGGCCCACGAACGCTGGCTGGTACCGCTGATCGCCGGCGCCCAGCTGGTGCTGCGCGACGACACCCTGTGGAGCGCCGAGCAGACTCTCGAAGTGATCGCGCGCGAAAGCGTCACCAATGCCGGCTTCCCGCCCGCGTACCTGCTGCGTCTGGCCGAGGCGGCCACCGAGCCGGTGCCGCTGCGCCTGCTGTCCTTCGGCGGCGAAGCGATGTCGCGCGAGGCCTTGGCCCGCATCAAGCAGAAATTCCAGGCTGGCACGCTGATCAACGGCTACGGACCCACCGAGGCCGTGGTCACGCCGCTGGCCTGGGTCGGGCAGCGCGACACCGACTGCGCGAGCGCGTACGTGCCGATCGGCACACCGGTGGGCGACCGCACCGCCTACGTGCTGGACGCGGACCTGAACCCGGTGCCGGTAGGCGTGGCAGGCGAGCTCTATATCGGCGGCCTGGGTCTCGCGCGCGGCTATGTCGGCAGACCGGGACTGACCGCGGAGCGCTTTGTCCCCGACCCCTTCACCGCCGGCGCCCGCATGTACCGCACCGGCGATCTGGTACGGCGTTGCCGCGACGGCAGCATCGAATACGTCGGCCGGCTGGACCATCAGGTCAAGATCCGCGGCTACCGCATCGAACTCGGCGAGATCGAGGCGCGCCTGCGCGCCCATGCCGCGGTCCGGGAGGCCGTCGTCCTTGCGCACGATGACCAAGGCGGGAAACAGCTGGTCGCGTATATCGTCACGCGCGAGAACACCTCCGATCTCTCCGCCGAGCTTCGCGGCTATCTCGAAGGCTGCCTGCCGGCCTATATGGTCCCGGCGCACATCATCGAGCTGGATCGGCTGCCGGTCACGACGAACGGCAAGCTGGATCGTCGCGCGCTGCCTGAGCCGGCGTGGGAAGCCAAGAGCTACGTCGCGCCGCGCAACGGCATCGAAGCGCGGCTCGCCCAGGTCTGGCAGGAGGTTCTTGGTGTCGAGCGAGTCGGCATCACCGACAACTTCTTCGAACTTGGCGGCGACTCGATCCTGTCGATCCAGGCGGTCAGCCGGGCGCGTCGCGTCGGCCTGCGCTTCACGCCCAAGGACCTGTTCCTGCACCAGACCGTGCAGGCACTCGCGCAGATCGCCACGCGCGAGGAAGCAAACCGGGCCGTCGAAGACACGCCGACCGGCGAGGTGCCGCTGCTGCCGATCCAACAGGCGTTCTTCGAGACGCCGATGCCGCACCGCCACCATTGGAACCAATCGGTGCTGCTGCGTCCGCGGTCGCCGCTCGACCACGACGCACTGGGGCAGGCGCTGCTGGCGGTGGTCCAACATCACGACGCGCTGCGGCTACGGTTCCGGCAGACCGAGGGCGAATGGCGCCAGCACTACGCCGAGCCGGCAGAAGACGAGTTGCTGTGGCAGCAAGATGTCGCTGGTCTGGAGGCCATGGACGAACACTGCACCCGCGCGCAACAGAGCCTCGATCTGCAACACGGTCCGTTGCTTCGTGCGCTGCATCTGCGGCTTCCGGACGGCAGTGAGCGCCTTCTGCTCGCGGTACACCATCTGGTGATCGACGGCGTGTCATGGCGCGTCCTGCTGGAAGATCTGCAGCAGGCGTATCGCCTTGCGCGGGACGGCCGGTCGATCGCCCTTCCGCCCAGGACGGCGTCGTACAAGGCCTGGTCGCAGGCATTGGTCCAGCACGCGAACTCGGACGATCTGATCCGGCAGGCGGACTACTGGCGCACCCAGCAAGGGCCGGAACTGCCTTGCGATCGCGTCGTGGAGAACGATCGCATCGCCGACGCCGCCACGCTGACCCTGCAGCTGTCGCCGGCGCAGACGCAGCGGCTGCTCAAGCAAGCCCCTGCGGCGTATCGCACGCAGATCAACGACCTGCTGCTCAGCGCGCTCGCGCGAGCCGTCGGCGATTGGGCGAGCGTGGACCGAGCGGCCATCTTCCTGGAAGCGCATGGCCGCGAGGCGTTGTTCGAGAACGTGGATATCAGCCGCACCGTCGGCTGGTTCACCAGCTTGTTCCCCGTCGTCCTGCCGGTGCTCGGCGACACCGGCAGCAGCATCAAGGCGGTCAAGGAAACGTTGCGCGCCATCCCCCATCACGGCATCGGCCATGGCTTACTGCGGCTTCTCGGACCGCAGGCGATCCGCGACGAACTTGCCGCGCTTCGTTCGCCTCGCATTACGTTCAACTATCTGGGCCAGCTTGACGCCAATATCGACGAAGCGGCCCTGTTCGATCGGGCCACAGAGTCTCCGGGGCAGCCCGTCTCCCCCGACGCACCGCTTGACAACTGGATCACGATCAATGGCCAGGTCATCGGCGGCGTGCTGTCGCTGGGCGTCACGTTCAGCACCGCCCGCTACCGCCACGACACCATCGCCTCGCTGGTGGACGCCTACCGGCAGGCGTTGGAGACCACCATCGACCACTGCATCGGCATGCCACCCGGCGCGCTGACACCGTCCGATGTGCCGCTCGCCGGCCTGAACCAGCATCAGCTCGATCGCCTCGACGGCCGCCAGATCGAGGACCTGTATCCGCTCACGCCGATGCAGCACGGCATGCTGTTCCACTCGCTCTACGCGCCGGAGGCCGGGCTGTACGTCAACCAGCTCGCCATCACGCTCGATGGCCTCGATGCCGAGCGCTTCCGCTCGGCCTGGGACGAGACGGTCGCGTGCCATGAAATCCTGCGAACCGGCTTCGTCTGGATCGACGGGCAGGCGATGCAGGCGGTCTATCGGCAGGTGCCTTCGCCGGTTCGGATCAATGCCGAACGCGACTGGAACGAATCGGCGTGCGAGGACGTTGCGCTCGAAGAACGCAAGCTGGCCTTCGCGCTCGACTCTGCGCCGCTGATGCGCGTGCGCCTCCTCCGCCTGGGCGCGAACCGCTACCGCATGATCTGGACCAGCCACCATCTGCTGCTCGATGGCTGGAGCACCGCCCGCCTGATCGGCGAAGTCCTGCAGCGCTACCACGGCCAGCCGGTCGAGGTGCCCGCCTCGCGCTATCGCGACCACATCGCCTGGCTGCAGACCCACGATGTCGCCGCCAGC
>NZ_JAIZPL010000016.1:0-1455 GCF_020418465.1 Cupriavidus sp. DB3
GTCGGCGTTCTGGCGCACCGTGCCGGTCAGCTCTTCCATGCTCGACGCCGTCTCTTCCAGCGAGGCCGCCTGCTGCTCGGTGCGCTGCGACAGGTCGCTGTTGCCCGCGGCGATCTCACGCGAGGCCGAGGCGATCGACTCGGCCGCCGTCTTGAACTCCTGCACCATGCCCGACAGTTGCAGCTGCATCTGCTTCATCGCGTACAGCATGCTGCCGCGGTCGCCGGCGCGCAGCTTGATCTCGGTCGAGAAGTCGCCGTCGGCGATACGCGACGCGATCGAGGCCGCGTAGGCCGGCTCGCCGCCCAGCTGGCGCGACAGCGCGCGGGCCAGGAACACGCCGAGCAGCAGCGACACCGCCAGTCCGCCCAGCACCAGCGCCAGCATCCACAGGCGCGAGCTTTCGTAGACCCCCTGGGCCTCTTCCATGTTGGCGCGGGCACCGGCGTCGCGGCGCTTGACCATGTTGAACATCAGCTCTTCGATCGCATGGCCATCCTTGAGCAGGGCCGTGCTTTCCTCGAAGACCTGGCTCTCGAACTGCGAGGTATCGAGCGGCTGGCGCGAGACCAGCTCGACATACTTGCCCATGCGGTCACGGTATGCCGGCAGCAGCGTGTCGAACTGCTTGAGCAGCGCCTGGCCCTGCTCGGTCTGGAACGAGTTGCGCGCCTGCTTGATGCGCTCGTCGACCACGCCGAACGACTTCTCGATCAGCGTCTTCTCGGTCGTGCGTTCGCCCATCGTCGAGGCCGACAGCAGCGCGATCTGCGCGCGGCTGGCGTACAGCAGGTTGATGTTGGCGTCCTGCACGGCCTTGAGCGCCTGCAGGTCGTTGTTGTAGATCCGGCTGGTCCACTCGGTCATCCGGCCCATATTGACCACCCCCAGCAGGCCCATCGCCATGCCGATGACGGAAACGATCAGAAAGCCGACGACCAGCTTCGTCGCGACTCGCAGTTGCTTGAACCATTGCATGAGAACTACCTCTTCTTCTGGATGACCGTCCGGCCGGATTGCGGCGCCGATCGTCGGGGATCGGGCGCCGCGCTTACCGGCTTCGTTGTAATGCCGGGCGATGCTGCTGTCCGTGCTTCGATTGGTGCCGAGCCCTCTTGGGTCCGGCCTCCCTGTCCATCAATTACCCATCAAATACCTGTCAAGCGCCCATCACCTGCGCATCCCGTGCGCATCGACTACCTGCCCGATGGGCATCGGCCGGGCGCTTACGCGCGCGCCAGCCGCGGCGCCTCGGCCGGCTGCGCCGACGCGGCACGCGGACGCATCGGACGCGGCTCGGCCTTCAGGCTGACGCGGAACACCGCCACCGCGTCGCGCAGCCGCGCGGCCTGGTCTTCCAGCGAACCGGCCGCGGCGGCGGCCTGCTCGACCAGCGCCGCGTTCTGCTGCGTGACCTCGTCCATCTGCGCCACCGCCTGGTTCACCTGCTCGATG
>NZ_JAIZPL010000001.1:0-1331893 GCF_020418465.1 Cupriavidus sp. DB3
CCGGCCTCCAGCCACTGCTTCTGCCACGCCGCATAGTCGGCGTACTGGATCGGCAGCGGCGCCAATTGAGCCGGCTGGCCGCTGACGAAGCCCGCATAAAGCCGCGCGAACTCGTCGATCACCACGTTCATGGACCAGCCGTCGGAGACGATATGGTGCATGGTGACCAACAGGATGTGGTCGTCGTCGGCCAAGCGCAGCAGGCGCACGCGCAGCAGCGGTCCTTGTTCGAGGTCGAACGGGGCCTGGGCCTCGGCGTCGACCAGCGATTGCACGGCAGCGTCGCGCTGTGCCGGATCGTTGTCTGTCAGATCGCTGACGTTGATCGGCAGCGAAAAGGGCGGATGGATGCGCTGCACCGCCTGCTCGCTCTCCTGATGGAAGGTAGTGCGCAGGCTTTCGTGCCGCTCCACCAGCGCATCGAAGGTCCGCTGCAGTGACGACCGATCGAGCGCGCCGCGTAGCCGCACGGCGCGCGGAATGTTGTACAGGCCGCTGTCCCGCTCGAGCTGCCACAGGAACCATAGCCGCTGCTGCGCATACGACAACGCGGCCTCGCTGCGTCCACGCGCCGCGATCGGCAGTCGGCCGAAATCCATGCCGCGGGCCTTCAGTTCGGCAATGAATCGCTGCTGCCCCTCGGGCGACAGACTGGCGAACCGTTGTGCGAGGCGGAGTTTGTCAACGCTCATGCTTCTGTCTCCAGTGTGTCCAGCCACGCGTCCATGTCGGCCCAGCCTTCGGCTTCGGCCGCCTTCTCTTGCTTGTTCTGAAGGCCATTCGACGATTCGATGCTGGCTGCCATTTCGGCGAGCGTCGCCGATTCGAAGTAGACGCGTAGCGGGACCGGCACCGACAGACGGGCGTTGACCAATGCCGCCAGCCGCGTGACCAGCAGCGAATGGCCGCCCAAGTCGAAGAAGTTGTCGTGGATGCCAACCTGGTCGACGCCAAGGACTTCTTGCCAGACCTGCGTGAGCAGGGTCTCGATCTCGTTGCGCGGGGCGACGTAGCCCTGGGTTTCCCAGACCGGGGCGGGCAGGGCGCGACGATCGAGCTTGCCGTTTGGCGTGACCGGCAGGCGGTCCAGCGCGATCAGTTGCGCCGGGACCATGTGGTCGGGAAGTTGGGCCTTCAGTTCGGTCTTTAGCGTGGCGGAATCCGTGCCGTCCAGCACGCAATAGGCGACCAGACGGTCCTCATGGACGATCACGGCGGCGTCCTTGACACCGGCTTGCGACCGCAGCAGATGCGCGATTTCGCCCAACTCGACCCGGTAGCCGCGGATCTTGACCTGTTCGTCTTGGCGGCCAAGGTATTCGATCCGGCCATCGGCGTCCTGCCTGACGCGGTCGCCGGTGCGGTACATCCTTGCACCGGCGGTGAAGGGATCGGGGACGAAGCGCTCGGCGGTCAGTCCCGGGCGACCGAGGTAGCCGCGCGCCAGCTGCGGTCCGGCGATATAGAGTTCGCCGACGATGCCGGCGGGCACCGGGTTCAGGTCGGCGTCAAGCACATAGACGCGTGAGCCCGGCAGCGGGGTGCCGGTCGGCAACTGGCGTTCGGGCAGGGCCACCGCTTCATGCGTCAGCACGCCGACCGTGGTCTCCGTCGGGCCGTAATGGTTGAACAGCCGGCATTGCCGCTTCAGGTCGCGGATCGTCCGAGCCAGTTCGGCCGAGGTAGCCTCGCCGCCAAGAATCAGCGCCTCTTCGGGCAGGACGTCGGCAGGCTGCCGCGCCTGCAGCAATCCGCGCAGATGGCTGGGTACGATCTTGAGCACGCCGACGCGGTGCCGCGACATGTACTCGGCGAAACGATCGGGATCGAAGCCCCGCTCGCGCGAGATCAGATGCAAGGTGCGGCCGCTGCAGAGGGCGCCGAACAGCACGGTATGGCCGAGATCGGCGGCGGTAGTCGAGACCATCGCCATCGAGGCATCGGCAGGCAGTTGCAGCCGGTGCAGCACGCCGGAGACGTAATGCGCGAGCGCATCGTGGCTGACCACCACGCCCTTGGGGGTGCCGGTGGAGCCGGAGGTGTAGATCAAGTAAGCGGCTTGCCCCGGAAGCAACGAGACGGAAGGCGCATCGTCGACCGGCGTCACGGATGCCGGATCGATGCAATCGAAGCCCGGCCCGAACTCCGGTCCGAACTCCGGCACGGAGCCGGGCACCGAGCCGACGACAACACCGGCGCCGGCGTCGTCCAATAGCTGGCGCAAGCGTTCGGCTGGCTGCGCCGGATCGAGCGGCACGCACACCGCCCCGGCCTTCAGGATGCCAAGCAGTCCGGTGACGAATGCAGGAGAGCGTTCGACACAAAGCCCAACCCGCGTCTCGCGCCCAATGCCGCGTGCGGCCAGCGCCGCCGCGATGCCATTGGCGAGCCGATCGGTCTCGCCGCGCGTCAGCGTTTGCTCCTCATATCGCAGCGCCATCGCGGAAGGGTCGGCGGCGACATTGCGCTGCCAGGCGGCCAACACATCGGCTGCTCCGGTGTCCTGCGCGTTGCCCACCAGCTTTCCGTCCTCTGCGCTGGCAAACTGCAATTCGCCAACACGAGCGTCCGGCGCCGCGGCGATCTGCTCCAGCACGGCCACATAGTGCCGCTGCAATTGCTGGACGGTCGCCTGCGAAAAGAGATCGCACTGGTAGCTGCAACCGATATCCAGCGTGGCGCCGGCCGACACGACCAGCGTCAGCGGGTAGTTGGTGGTGGCCGCATGGCTGACCTCGCCGAGCTTCAGGCCGTTCTGCTCGCGCTGTCGCAGTGCCGCATCGACCGGGTAGTTCTCGAACACCAGGATCGAGTCGAACAGCGCCTGTCCGCCTTGGCCGGCCCAGCGCTGGATTTCGTACAGCGGCACGTGTTCGTGCTCGCGCAGCGCCAGATTTTCCGCTTGCAGCGCCTGCAACCAGTCGGCCACGGCTTGGTCTGGCGACGGTGCCTGGATCACCGGCAAGGTATTGATGAAGAGGCCGAGCATCGCCTCGGCGCCCGGCAAGGCCGCCGGCCGACCGGCGACCGTGGCGCCGAAGGCAACGGCACGCCGACCGGTATAACGCTGCAGCACGATGACCCAGGCCGCCTGCAACAGCGTGTTCAGCGTCAGATGCTGGCTGGCGGCGCTGCGCTGGAGGCGGGCGAGGGCGTCGGCATCGAGGCTGGTGCGGCACGTCGCGTGACCGGTGCCGGCATCCGGTGCGGGAAGTGCCGAGGCCAGCCGGGTAGGCTCGTCGAGCGCTTGCAGCCGCTCGCGCCAGAACGACTCGCTGGCGGCGACATCGTGGGTCTGCAGCCAGGCGATGTGGTCGCGATAGCGCGAGGCGGGCACCTCGACCGGCTGGCCGTGGTAGCGCTGCAGGACCTCACCGATCAGGCGGGCGGTGCTCCAGCCATCGAGCAGCAGATGGTGGCTGGTCCAGATCATGCGGTAGCGGTTGGCGCCCAGGCGGAGCAGGCGCACGCGCATCAGCGGGGCGGTATCGAGCGCGAAGGCCAGCTTGCGTTCTTCGAGCGCAACGTTCTCGCACGCCGATTCGTTCCAGTCGCCTTCCGCATCGATGCGAACCGGCGAAGGCACCTGCCGATAGACCGCCTGCATCGCCTGCCCGTCGATCCAGACAAAGCCGGTCCGCAGGATCTCGTGCCGCGCCACCGTCTCATCCCAGGCCGAGCGGAAGCGCTCGGCATCGAGTCCGTCGAGCGTGATGGCGAGCTGGTTGACGTACAGCCCGGCTTCCGGCGCGTAGAGCGAGTGGAACAGCATGCCGTGCTGCATCGGCGTGAGCGGATACAGGTCCTCGATCTGGCGACCGTCGAGACGATCGAGCTGGTCCTGGGTCAGGCCGGCGAGCGGCACATCGGACGGTGTCAGCGCGCCGGGCGGCATGCCGATGCAATGGTCGATGGTGGTCTCCAACGCGTCCCGATAGGCGTCCATCAGTGAGGCGATGGTGTCGTGCCGGTAGCGGGCGGTGCTGAACGTGACGCCCAGCGACAGCACGCCGCCGCTGACCTGGCCATTGATCGTGATCCAGTTGCCAAGCGGGGCTTCCGGATCGCGGCTCTCTCCGCTTGGCTCGTCGGCGAAATCGAACAGCGCGTCGCCGCCGACGCTCTGGTCGAACTGGCCCAGATAGTTGAACGTGATGCGGGGCAATGGGTACGCCGCGAGTCGTTCGCGAATGACCTGCGGCGCGAGATGCCGCAACAGACCGTAGCCGATGCCATGATCGGGAACGCCGCGCAGCGTCTCCTTGATCGACTTGATGCTGGCCGCGGTGTCGGCGGCCACCGGCAGCACGACCGGGAACATCGTCGTGAACCAGCCGACGGTGCGGCCGATATCCGGTGCAGCAAGCAGGGTTTCCCGGCCATGCCCTTCAAGCAGGATGGCGGCGCGATCGACGCCGGCCCATTGGCCCACTGCCTGCGCGAGCGCGCTTAGCAGCAAGTCGTTGATCTGCGTCCGGTAGGCGGCTGGTGCCTGCTTCAGCAGGCGTTGGGTCTGCTCGGCGGACAATTCCAAGGTCAGCGTGGCGGCCTGCGCGATGCGATCGTCCGCCGCGGCGTGGTCGCATGGCACCTCGGGGCCGTGCTGGGCGCACCAGTAGTCTGCTTGCCTGGCGAGGTCGTCGGAGTTCGCATGTTGAACCAGCGCCTGTGCCCAGGCCTTGTACGACGCCGTCTTGGGCGGGAGCGCGATGGATTGGCGTTGCTGGGCCAGCCGGTATGCCTGTTGCAGGTCTTCCAGCAGGACGCGCCAGGAGACGCCATCGACGACAAGGTGGTGGACGGCGAGCAGCAGGCGCTCGCTGCCATCCGGTAATTGCAGATGCAGTGCGCGCAGCAATGGTCCCTGTTCGAGGTCCAGGCTGCGCTGGGCACGATCGCAGTGCGCTTCGATGGAATCCGTGTCGGCGACTTGCTGTTGCCACAGCAGCTCGCTATCGCCGGGCGCGGCGTAGCGTTGCTGCCATTGGCCGTCCTGCTGCCGATAGCGCAGCCGCAATGCGTCGTGATGATCGACCAAGGCCTTCAGCGCGCCGCGCAGTGCGTCCGGATCCAGGCGCTCCACGGGACGCAGCAGCACGGATTGGTTCCAATGATTGCGGTTCGGCATCGGCGTCTCGAAGAACGCCCGTTGAATCGGCAGCAGCGGCACCTCGCCGGCAGGCTTGTCGTCGACGCGGCGATTGGCCTCGTCGCGCTTGGCCACCTGGGCCAGCGCCTGCACGGTCTGATGCAGGAACAGGTCCTTGGGCGTGAAGCGCAGGCCGAGGCGGCGAGCGCGGCTGACCGACTGGATCGACAGGATCGAGTCGCCGCCAAGTTCGAAGAAATTGTCGGTGGCGCCGACGCGTTCGACGCCCAGGACCTCCTGCCAGATTTGGGCCAGCAGCGCTTCGGCTTCGTTGGCGGGGGCGATGTAGCCCTCGGCCTCCCACAACGGGGCAGGCAGCGCGCGTCGATCGAGCTTGCCGTTTGGCGTGACCGGCAGGCGGTCCAGCGCAATGAGCTGCGCCGGGACCATGTGGTCGGGTAGTTGGGCCTTGAGCCGCGTTTTCAGTGTCGCGGTATCCGTGCCGTCCAGCACGCAATAGGCGACCAGACGGTCCTCATGGACGATCACGGCGGCGTCCTTGACGCCCGCCTGCGACGGCAGCAGATGCGCGATTTCGCCCAACTCGACCCGGTAGCCGCGGATCTTGACCTGTTCGTCCTGGCGGCCAAGGTATTCGATTCGGCCTGCCGCATCCTGCCTGACGCGGTCGCCAGTGCGGTACCTCCGCTCGCCCTCGGTGAAGGGATCGGGGACGAAGCGCTCGGCGGTCAGCCCTGGGCGACCGAGGTAGCCGCGCGCCAGCTGCGGTCCGGCGATATAGAGTTCGCCGACGATGCCGGCGGGAACCGGGTTCAGGTCGGCGTCAAGCACATAGACGCGGGAGCCCGGCAGCGGCGTGCCGGTCGGCAACTGGCGTTCGGGCAGGGCCATCGCTTCATGCGTCAGAACGCCGACCGTGGTTTCCGTCGGCCCGTAGTGGTTGAACAGCCGGCAGTACGGCTTCAGGTCGCGGATCGTCCGAGCCAGTTCGGCCGAGGTAGCCTCGCCGCCAAGAATCAGCGCCTGCTCGGGCAGGACGTCAGCGGGTTGGCGGGCCTGCAGCAATCCGCGCAGATGGCTGGGTACGATCTTGAGCACGCCGACGCGGTGCCGCGACATGTACTCGACGAAACGATCGGGATCGAAGCCCCGCTCGCGCGAGATCAGATGCAAGGTCCGGCCGCTGCAAAGGGCGCCGAACAGCACGGTATGGCCGAGGTCGGCGGCGGTGGTGGAGACCATCGCCATCGAGGCATCGGCAGGCAACTGCAGCCGGTGCAGCACGCCGGAGACGTAATGCGCGAGCGCGTCGTGGCTGACCACCACGCCCTTCGGGGTGCCGGTGGAGCCCGAGGTATAGATCAGGTAAGCGGCTTGGCCCGGGAGCAGCGAGACGGAAGGCGCATCGTCGACCGGCGCCACCGACGTCGGATCGATGCAATCGAAGCCCGGCCCGAACCCCGGCCCGAACTCCGGCACGGAGCCCGGCCCCGAGCCTACGACAACACTGGCCCCAGCGTCGTCCAATAGCTGGCGCAAGCGCTCGACCGGCTGTGCCGGATCGAGCGGCACGCAAACCGCGCCGGCCTTCAGGATGCCAAGAAGTCCCGTGATAAACGCCGGAGAGCGCTCGACACAAAGCCCAACCCGCGTCTCCCGCCCAATGCCGCGCTCGGCCAGCACAGCCGCAATGCCATTGGCAAGCCGATCGGCCTCGCCGCGGGTCAGGGTCTGTTCCTCATATCGCAACGCGACGGCAGAAGGATCCGCCACGACGCTACGCCGCCATGCCGCCAGCACATCGACCGCAGCCGACTCCAGAGCCTCGCCGACAAGGCGCCCGTCCTCATTGCCCAACGCCAGCTCACCCACGCGAAGCGTCGGTGTCGACGCGATCTGTTCGAGGATGCCGACATAGTGCTGCTGCATCCGCTCGATGGTGTCCGGGTCGAACAGGTCCGTGGCGTAGCCGAATCGCCCCGCAATGCCGTCCTCGCTCTCCACCAGATCCAGCGCGATATCGAAGCGCGTGACATCGCCTTCGATCTGTTCGGCAGTGACGGCGTGGCCTGCCAGTCGTTTCGGGACGGCGATCGGCAGCGCCAGGTTGAACTTGACCTGGAACAGCGGGTTATGGGCGAGGCTGCGATCGGGCTGCAAGGCCTCGACCAGCTGTTCGAAGGGCAGATCCTGGTATTGCTGCGATTCGAGCACCGTATCGTGCAGCCGGGTGAGCAGGGCGTTCCACGGCATGCTGCCGTCGATATCCGTGCGCAGGACCAGCGTATTGACGAAGCAGCCGACCAGGCCTTCGGTTTCGACCCTGCCGCGATTGGCGACCGGCACGCCGACGCGGACATCGCGCTGCCCCGTGTAGCGGTACAGCAGCGTCTGGAACCCGGCGAGCAGCACCGCGAACATCGTGGTTTGTGCGCCCAGCGCGATGCGACGCAAGCTCGTCGCCAGCGCGCCGTCGAGCATGAACGGCACCGCGCCGCCGCGATGGCTTTGCACCGCGGGGCGGGGGCGATCGCTCGGCAGCTCCAGGACCAGGGACTCGTCGCCAAGACGATCCTTCCAGTAGGCGAGCTGGCGGTCGCGCTCGCCCGCCGTAAGGCGATCCGCATGCCACGAGGCGTAGTCCGCGTAGCGGATCGCAAGCGGCGTCAGGTCGACGGGGCGATCCGCGATGAAGCCTTCGTACAGCCGGCAAAACTCGTCGATCACGACATTCATCGACCAGCCGTCCGACACGATATGGTGGACCGTGATGGACAGCCATTCCTGATCGTCCGCCACCCGCATTTGCGCGACGCGCAAGGGCGCCGCGGCCAGCAGGTCGAAGGGCTCGGCGCTGAGCGCTCTGGCCGTTGCCTGCGCCTCGGCGGCCGCGTCGCAGCCGTGCTCGCGCAGGTCCAGCACGGCGATGGGGCAGGAGCCGGCGGGCAACACCCGTTGCCTCGGTTCCTCGTGCTGGTCCAGTTCGAAGCGCGTGCGCAGTGCCTCGTGCCGCGCGACCAGCGCATCGACCGCGCGTTGCAGTGCGATCCGATCGAACCGGCCGTGGAGCTTCAACACGCCGGAGACGTTGTAGGCGCCACTGTCCGGCTGCATCGACCACAGTACCCACAAGCCGCGCTGCACCGGGGACAACGGCGCAAGGTCGGTGTCGGTTCGGCGCGTAATTGCCGCTTCCCCGTGGGAAGCCTCACCGTCGTCGCGCGCCAGCAATCCATCGATGACCGCCGCATTGGCCCGCAGAGTCCCATCGGCGAAGAGATGCGCCAACGCGTAGCCACGATGCAGGCGTTCCCGCGTCCTCGACACCAGCTGGGTCGCGCGCACCGAATTGCCGCCCAGGGCGAAGAAGTTGTCATTTGCCGAGGCAGGCCGGACGCCAAGGACCTCGTACCAGAGCGCCGCCAGTGTCGCCTCGGTGCCCTGCAGCGCCACGGTGTTGCCGGTAGCGGCCGGCGAGGCGGCGGCCTCCGACGATGGAACGGATGCGAGCCGCCGCCCCGATTCGAATGCCGCCCACAGCGCCATTTCGCCGCTGCGCCAGGCCGGCAGGCAGCGCGAGCGCTGCAGCTTGCCGCTGGTGGTCTTCGGCAATTCTCCGGGCTGCAGCAGCAGCACCAGTCCCGGCGGCTCGCCGCAGCATTGCGCCACCGCCTCGCGAATGGCCGTTTCCACCGCTTCGGGCGAGCCGAACTTCTGGATGCTGCGCGCAATCTCGGCGGCGATGCCGATCGTTTCGATCTGTCCGTCGGCCGATTGGAACGGAAAGGCCGCGACGCGCCCCTTGCGCACGACCTCGACCGCGGATTCGACCGCGATCTCGATGTCCTGTGGATACAGGTTGTGCCCGCGGACGATGATCAGGTCCTTCGAACGTCCGGCGACGTAGAGCCTGCCTTCGTGCAGGAAGCCGAGGTCGCCCGTGCGCAGATAGCGCGAGGCGGGGTCGTCGTGATGCGGGAAGGTGCTGGCGGTGGCCTCGGGCTGCTGCCAGTAGCCCGCGGTCACGCTCGGCCCGCCGATGCAGATCTCCCCGATCTGTCCGTCCGGAACGGGGCTGCCATGCTCGACATTCCGAATCTCGATGCGATGGCCCGGAGCCGCGTCGCCGCAGGCAACGAGTCGCGCGCCGCCGCCATCGATCGATGCAACGGCGCGGCCGGTGGCCAGCGCCGCTTCATCAAAGCCGATCATCATGGCGCCCTCGCCGGGGCGACCGCCGGTGGCGAGCAGCGTCGCCTCGGCCAGTCCATAGCAGGGATAGAGCGCGCGAGCGTCGAGGCCGGCGTCGGCGAAGTGGCTGGCAAACCGTTCCAGTGTCTCGGCACGAATCGGCTCGGCGCCGCAGAAGGCGACGCGCCAGCTGCGCAGGGACAGCGTCTGGACCTGTGCCGCACGCACGCGTTCCACGCACAGCCGATAGGCAAAGTCCGGGCCGCCGCTGACGGTGCCGCGGAAGCGGTCGACCGCCTCGAGCCAGCGGCGCGGCCGCTGCAGGAAATAAGTCGGCGACATCAGCACCAGCGGCATGCCGCCGTAGAGGGGATGCAGCAGTCCGCCGATCAGGCCCATGTCGTGATAGAGCGGTAGCCAGCTGACCATCACGTCGTCGGCCGTGGTGCCGAACTGGCTGGCGATGGCCGCTTCGTTGGCGACGATATTGGCGTGCGTCACCATCACGCCCTTGGGCGTCGCGGTCGAGCCGGAGGTGTACTGCAGGAAGGCAACGGTGTCGGGGCGGACGGCCGCGGCCCATGCCCTGGCGTCGGCGATGGCCGCTCCCGGCATCGTTTCGCCGACCGACGAGACCGACGATACGGTGACGATGCGCGCTTGCAGGCTGTCCGACCGCCCACTGGCCCAGTCGCCTGCAAGTCCGTCGTCGACCACCACGACGCTGGGCCGCGCATCGGCCGCGATGGCGTTGAGCCGGGCCAGATGCTGCGGCCGCATCGATTCCGGCGGAAACGCCGGCACCGCGATCACGCGCGCCAGCAGGCAGCCGAGGAACGCGCTGACGTAGTCGATGCCGGTGTCGAGCACGATCATCGCGCGCTCGCCGGGCTGCGCCACCTCGCTCAGGCGCGTGGCATAGGCAGCCGCGCGTGCGAGGAGGTCGCGGTAGCGGTAGGTCGTGCCTTCCGGGTGGTCCTCATCCAGCACCGTCAGTGCCGTCGCATCGGCGCGGCTGGTCACGTGATGGATCAAATAGTCGAGCAGCGTCTCGCCTTGCATTGCTGTCCTTTTGCGAATCGATGGACCGGTGCTGCACCAGCACGTCCGACAGAAGGAAGACGAAGGGCGAGGCGGGGAATTTAGCGCGGCGGAGCGGTCATCAACCGGGCATCAGCACAATGCCGCGCACTCGGCCCGCAGCGGACAGGTGCCGCAGTAGTCGTCGCCGTCGAGCCGGTACTTCAGGCAGCAGACGCGGCGCACGCGCCGTTCGCCGCCGTCCGCCTGCGGACGGTCGAGATAGGCGGCGCGATAGGGATGCGGCCGGCCATCGGCGTCCGTGTCGGTGCGCAGCCACCGCGCCAGCGTGTCGCGACGGCGTGCGTCGAGCGCCGGATGGGCGAGCAGGTTCATGCCGACGTATTGCACGAACTCGGCGGCGTGGCTCCACAGCACGCGCGGCGACGCACGGGTCAGTGCCGACAGCGCGGCGAACACCGGCGCCAGATGGCGCTGGGTCATGGCGGCCAGCATGTCGTCCAACGTCGCCGCGCCTTGGCCCAGCGCCGATGACCGCAAGTGAATGCGCGATACGAGCCCATCCGGGCCGAAGGCGATATCGACCTCGTCCAGCGATACCGGTACGGTCCGGCCCAGCGCAGCCGCCGCGACCAGCACGGGTGGCACCAGCACCACGCAGTAGTGCCGGGCCCACCACGATGCCAGCGCCGGCGGGGCGCGTTCGTGCTCGGCGCCGATGGTGTCGCGGTAATCGGCCAGCCGTTGCTGCAAGGCGCCCGGCTCGGCGAACCGGCTTCCCGGCAACGCTTGCGCACTGGCGGGCGCCGCGGTGACCCCTTCGCCGAAGCGCCGCAGCGGGCCGGGAAAGAAGGGCGTGAGTTCGGCAATCAAACGGGAATCTCCAGTCCGGGCGGGGCCGTATCAGGGCTTCGCGGTTGGGCGCCGCCTTCCACGAGAGACGGACCGGCGCCGCAGGAAATTAGGCGGCGCGCCCTTCTTGCGCCGATCAGCCGCCAATTCCCCTGTTCAGGCTCCCTATTGCCGTTTTCCCGTCACTCACGTAATAATTACGAATCATTATCATTCGCAGACGCATTACGGTAAGCCTTTTGCGTACCGGGCCGGCGCGATCCAATAAGAAGGGGAGTCTCATGCAACGGGTGTTCGATTGCCGGCGGACGGAGGTCCGGCGGGCGGTAGTGATGTTGTTTGCGCTGGCGGGCAGCGCGCATGCGCAGGAGCAGGCGGCACCGGCGGGCCAGCCGGTGGCGGGGCAGTTGCCGGAAGTCACGGTCCGGGCAGCGGGGTCGGAAACCGGGATCGGGCCGGTCGGCGGCTATGTCGCCCGCCGCAGCGTCACCGCGACCAAGACCGACACGCCGCTGTCGGAGACGCCGCAGTCCATTTCGGTGATCACCCGCGAGCAGATGGAAGACCGCGGCGTGCAGACCGTGTCCGAGGCCTTTGCCTATTCGGCAGGCGTGGTCGGCGACAACGTGGTCGAGTCGCGCTACGACAAGCCGGTGATCCGCGGCTTCCCGGCACGGCAGTATCTCGACGGCCTGTACATCAACTACTACACGAGCGGCTACCTGATGCCGCGCGTCGACGCCTACGGGCTCGAGCGCGTCGAGCTGCTGCGCGGCCCCAGCTCGGTGCTGTATGGCGCCAATGCGCCGGGCGGCCTGATCAACCTGGTCAGCAAGCGGCCGACCGCCGAGACGCTGCGCGAGGTCAACGTGCAATACGGCTCGCACAATCGCAAGCAGGCCAGTTTCGATCTGTCCGGCGCGGTGGACAGCAACCAGACCGTGCTCTATCGGCTGACCGGCCTGTTCCGCAAGAGCGATACGCAGACCGACCACGCCAAGGACGATCGCATCTTCATCGCGCCTGCACTGACGTTCCGCCCGTCGGCCGATACCACCTTCACGCTGCTGACCCACTATCAGCGCGACAGGCAGGGCACCGCGATCAACTTCCTGCCGCGCGAGGGCACGGTCATTCCGACGGTCAACGGCCGCCGGATCTCCAGCTCGTTCTTCACCGGCGAACCCGGCTTCAATACCTTCGATCGCGAGGAATACGCGATCGGCTACGCCTTCGAGCATCGCTTCAACGACACCTTCCGCGTGCGCCAGAACGTGCGTTACATGCACAGCGACCTGACCTATACGGGGGTCTACGCGGTGGGCTGGAATTCGGCCGCGCAGCAGCAACTGCGGCGCGGCTCGCTCGATGCGGGCGGCAAGCTCGATACGATCGGCGTCGACACCCAGCTGCAGGCGGACTTCAGCACCGGTCCGGTCCGGCACAAGATGCTGGTCGGCGTGGACTACCAGCACGGCAAGTTCGACGACAAGCAGGGCTTCGGCACGGTCGGCACCCCGCCGCTGGGCCTGATCGATCCGTGGAATCCGGTCTACGGCGCGCGGATCAATCCGATCGCCTCGTACACCAACGCGGAGCAGACCCAGCGTCAGCTCGGCGTGTACTTCCAGGACCAGATGAAGCTGACCGAGCGGCTGACGTTCGTTGCCGGGGGGCGCAAGGATTGGGCGAGTTCGGATACGACCTCGACGCGGATCGTTACGGCGACCAACGCGCGGACCGTGACCACGACGCCGATCGACCAGGACGACTTCACCTATCGCCTCGGCCTGCTGTACCAGGCGCCGTACGGCATCACGCCGTACGTCAGCTACTCGACTTCGTTCCAGCCGCAGGCCGGCACCGATCGGCAGGGTTCGCCGTTCAAGCCGACCACCGGCAAGCAGACCGAACTGGGCGTCAAGTTCCAGCCGCCGGGCAGCAACAGCTTCATCACCGCGGCGGTCTACGACCTGCGGCAGCAGGACGTGCTGACGCCCGATCCAGGGCGTCCGGCTGGCACCAATTTCCAGATCCAGACCGGCGAGATCCGCTCGCGCGGCTTCGAGCTGGAAGGCACGATGGACTTCCAGAACGGCTTCAAGGCGATTGGCTCCTACACCTTGATGAATCTGGAAACCACCAAGAGCAACGGGCCCGACCTGGGCAAGACGCCAACCAACCGGCCGCGCCATACGGCCGCGCTGTGGGTCGACTACACGATGCGCGGCGGCATGCTGCGCGGCCTCGGCATGGGGGCCGGCGTGCGCTATATCGGCTCGACCTGGGGCGATGCGGCCAATACCTTCAAGGTGTCGTCGGTGTGGCTCGCCGATGCGGCGATCCACTACACGCTGGACCAGCATTGGCGCTTTGCGCTGACCGCGACCAATCTGCTCGACAAGGAGTACGTCGGGCAGTGCGGCAGCGCGACGACCTGCTACTACGGTTATCGCCGCAACATCCTGGCCACGGCGACTTATCGTTGGTGAGGGCCTGAGGCCGGGGCCCTGGTCCCCGGCCTGGGCCCCGCGCCTCGAGGCCCGAGGCACCGAGGCACCGAGGCACCGAGGCACCGAGGCACCGAGGCACCGAGGCACCGAGGCCCGGAGGCCCGGAGGCCCGGAGGCCCGGAGGCCCGGAGGCCCGGAGGCCCGGAGGCCAGAGGCCAGAGGCCCGCCAAGGCGCCGGCAATCCCGGCCCTGCGGACGTCGGCGGCACTGGCGGCGTCCGTTCCCGCCTAATTCGCGGGCACCGTCGTTCGTCACAGGAAGAAGACCTCTTCCTCGTGGAGCCACCGACCGTGTCCGCCTTCCCCTCGCTGCGCAATGTGTTGTTCCGGGCCTCGGGCCATCTGCTGGCGTTTGCCATCGTGGCCAGCCTGGCCGGCGGCGCGGCGTCGGTGGGGCTGATCGCCACCATCAATCGCGCATTGGCGACGCCGGCCGATCAACTGACGGCGCTGGGACTGCGCTTCGCGGCCCTGGCGGTGGCGGTGCTGCTGTGCCGTACCGCCGCGCTGATGCTGTTCGTGCGGCTGAACCAGACGGTGCTGGCCAGCCTGCGCGAGCATATCGCTGGCCGGTTGCTGGCCTCGCCCTATGCCGAGCTCGAACGGGTTGGGCCGGGGCGCGGACTCGCGCTGCTGGGCGAGGACACCAATCAGGTGGCGACGCTGCTGGTAGCGCTGCCGTTCGTGGTGATGAACGGCACCATCGTGCTCGGCTGCCTGGCCTATCTGGCCTATCTGTCGTGGCAGGTCTTCCTGTTCGCGCTGGTTGCCGTGCTGACCGGCTCGATCTGCTACCGGCTCAGCCGCAAGCGTTCGCAGCACTATCTGCGCGATGCCGGCAAGTGGCACGACGTGTTGATCGAACGCTTCGGCGCGATCTTCGCGGGCGCCAAGGAACTGAAGCTGCATCGCCAGCGCCGCGAGGCGTTCGCCAGCGGGCCGCTGGCCGAAGCGATCGATGCGGTCAGGACCAACCGCACGCACGGGCTGTCGCTGCTGTATCTGTCGCTGACGATCGGCAGCACGCTGTTCTTCGCGGTGATCGGCATCATCCTGTTCGTGGTGCAGCGGCCGCTCGGCGCCGATGCTGCCGTCGCCAGCGGCTATACGCTGGTGTTCCTCTACATGATGGCCCCGCTGGAGGGCCTGCTGAACAGCCTGCCGCAGTTCAATCTGGCGCGCATCGCGTATCAGCGCATCGCCGATACCACCGGGCCGCTGGCGGTGGAGCAGGGGCAGGCAGATGCCGCGGGCGATCGCCGGCCGTTCGTCGCGCTTGCCTTGCACGGCGTCACGCATCGCTACTTCCGCGATGGTGAGGACGGCGCCTTCACGCTGGGGCCGATCGATCTGTCGCTGCGCGCCGGCGAGGTGGTGTTCCTCGTCGGCGGCAATGGCAGCGGCAAGACCACGCTGGCCAAGCTGCTGGTCGGCCTGTATGCGCCGGAGAGCGGGAGCGTGGTGCTCAATGGCCAGGCGATCGCCGATGCGTCTGACCGTGAGCGACACAGGCAGCAGTGCACCGCGGTGTTCTCCGACTTCCATCTGTTCGACAGCCTGCTGGGCGCGGCCTCGGAAGGTGAAGAGGGGGTGGCGGGTGGCAATGACGGGCAGGGCGATCATGAAGGCAGATACGCGGCGCTCGACGCGCGTGCCAACGAGCTGCTGGCGCGTCTGCAGTTGCAGCACAAGGTTACCGTGCGCGGCGGCGCGTTCTCGACGCGCGCGCTGTCGCAGGGCCAGCGCAAGCGCCTGGCGCTGGTCGCCGCCTGCCTCGAGGACCGGCCCGTGATCGTGCTCGACGAATGGGCCGCGGATCAGGACCCGGCCTTCAAGGCAGTGTTCTATCGCGAGATCGTGCCGGCCCTGCGCGCGCAGGGAAAGGCGGTGCTGGTGATCTCGCACGACGATCGCTACTTCGATGCGGGGGATCGCATCGTGCTGCTCGAACAGGGTCGCATCCGCGAGCAGCACATTGAACACCAGCGCGAATACCAGCCCGAATACCCGCCCGAACATCAGCGCGAACATCAGCGCGAACACCAACCGGCCGCAGAGCCGGTGGGCGTGGCGATCGCCACCGAGCGGCAGCGCGCGGCATGAGACACCGGCTCGTTGCGCCGGTGCCCAGGCAGCGACTCCGCTACAATCGCGTCACACGACGCCGGTGCATGACATCGGCGCACAAGAACGCATCAAGGGGAGCTGTACGTGGTCCAGAACCGATCGCCGGGCAACGACATCGCCTGGCAACAAGCGCTCGATTGGGTGATGCTGATGCGGGACGGCATGCTCGACGCCAGCGCCGAACAACGCCTGCTCGACTGGCTCGACCAGTCGCCCGATCACATCGAGTCGTTCCGCCAGGCCTGCGCCGTGTGGCAGGCGACCGGTGCGGTGACCCCCTCGATCCAGGCCGCCCTCGAAGCGCGCATGCCGCCCGCGGCAGGGCAGCGCCCCACACGCCACGGCTGACCTTCGCTGTCATACCTCGGTCGCATTCGGCCACCAACCTTTACACATTGCCTCTTCGAATCGCACGGGCATGTCGCTATAATTGCGAATGAGTCGCATTTGCGTTAGCATGTCCGTCGATTTCTTCTGGGAGGGGGCACGAAATGACCGAGCAACCGATCAACGAGGTCCGGACGCCTGTCGAGGCGCACCAGCCGCGCCATATGAATCAGGAACTGTTCGGTACCTTCCTCAACTATCGCCGAGCCCTGATCGACGCCGCGGCGCGCATCCTGGGCTGCCGTGCCGGCGCGGAGGACGTGGTGCAGGACACCTTCCTGAAGCTGATGGACCAGGAGAGCGCCATCGTCGTCCGGCAACCCGTCGGCTACCTGTTCCAGACCGTGCGCAATCTCGCCATCGATCGGCATCGGCGCGCGGCGCTGGAACAACGGCACGCCGCCTGCGAGGAAGATGGCCTGCTGGTGGCCAGCGACGCCTTGTCGCCGGAGTCCATCACGCTGGGCCGCGAAGCGCTCGGCACGGTGGCGGGCGCGCTGGCCGAACTTCCAGAGCGTACCCAGAAAGCCTTTGAGATGTATCGGATTCGGGGGATGACGCAGAAGGAGATCGCGGTGATCCTCGGCGTGTCTCCGACACTGGTCAATTTCATGATCCGCGATGCGATGACCCATTGCCGCGACGCGTTGTTCGGCGCTGCGTAATTTTCATCCTGCAATCCGTGCAGTCCGGTACCGCTTGATCCGGCACCCCCTGATCCGGCACCGCTTGATCCGGCGCCGCGTGATCCGATACCACTTGATCCGGCGCCGCGTGATCCGATACCACTTGATCGGGACCGTGCAAGCGCGACCATCGCATCCTGTTATCCCCGTCTACCCGAGTTCCAGCCCTCCATCGCGCCGCTTCCCGGAATGCAATTTGCGTCCTGCCGTGACATTGCGGTCCGGTGGGTCGGACCGCGTCAACCCAGTCTTGCGGAGTTGCGCGATGAAAGCTGTCGTATTCCACGGAGTCGGCGATATACGCCTGGACGATGTGTCCGATCCGGTGCTGCAGGCGCCGACGGACGCATTGATCGAATTGACCGCCAGCGCCATATGCGGCACCGACCTGCATATGGTCCGCGGCACCATGCCCGGCATGCGCCCGGGCACCATCCTCGGCCACGAGGGCGTCGGCGTGGTGACCGAGGTCGGACAGGACGTCAACAATCTGCGGCCCGGCGATCGGGTCGTGATTCCTTCCACGATCGCCTGCGGCTACTGCAGCTACTGCCGCAGCGGCTACCACGCGCAGTGCGATAACGCCAATCCCAACGGCATGCGCGCGGGCACGGCCTTCTTCGGCGGACCGCAGACCTCCGGTCCCTTCCATGGCCTGCAGGCCGAGTACGCGCGGATTCCCTTTGCCAATATCGGCGCGATCAAGCTGCCGGACGAGATCAGCGACGACCAGGCCATCCTGATGTCGGACATCTTTCCGACCGGCTATTTCGGCGCGCAGCTGGCCGAGATCCGGCGCGGCGATACGGTGGTCGTGTTCGGCTGCGGACCGGTCGGCCAGTTCGCGATCGTGTCGGCGCATCTGCTGGGCGCGTCCCGCATTCTCGCGGTCGACCATGTGCCTTCGCGGCTCGAGGCGGCGCAGGCGCAGGGCGCCGAAGCGATCGACTTCAACCGTGAAGATCCGGTGCAGGCGATCCTGCGCCTGACCGGCGGCATCGGCGCCGACCGCGCCATCGATGCGGTCGGGATCGATGCGCAGCGCCGGCATGCCGATGGAGACGGCTCCACCGGCCAGCCGTCGCTATGGCAACCCGGCGATGGTCCATCGGAGGTGCTGAAGTGGTCGGTCGAGGCGCTGGCCAAGGCCGGCACGCTGTCGATCATCGGCGTCTATCCCGAGGCGCACGAGACCTTTCCGATCGGCAAGGCGATGAACAAGAACCTGACGCTGAAGATGGGCAACTGCAATCACCGCGCGATCCTGCCCGAGTTGGTGGACCTGGTGCGCGCAGGCGTGATCGATCCCGCCGAGGTGCTGACCCAGACCGAGCCGCTGACCGGCGCGCTGCAGGCGTACGAAGCGTTCGACCAGCGCCAGCCGGGCTGGATGAAGGTCAAGCTGGAGCCGTAAGCAAGCGCCCTAAGCAAGGGTACCAAGCAGGCGCAGCGATACCCGGGGGCGAGCAATCGCCCCGGTCGAAACCAGGACGAAGCCCGGACGAAGCCGCGGACAAAAAAAGCCGGCACGCCGTATCCGGTCGTACCGGCTTGCCGGGCCAACCAGCGCCCGGTCAGCGCCAGGCTTACTGCTTCGTCGCGGGGCTGGGGGAATCGCCCTTCGGCGCCGACGGCGAGTCCGGCGTTACCGCGTCGGGCATGCCCTGCTGGCGCGGCTTCTTGCTGCGATGCGTGGTGCCGCTCTTCTTCTTGTCGCGTTTCTCGGTACCGGTCATGGTCGAACCGGTCGAGCTGGTCGCCCCGCTTTGCATCGTGGTGTCGCTGCTGCCGCTCATGCTGCCGCCAGTGGCCGACGGCGTCGTGCTGCGGCTCGCGGGTGGGTTGCCTTCGGTCGGCGGCGCGCTCGGGTTCGGCGCGTTGTTGCTGGGGGGTGCCTGCTGTGCGACCACGGGCAGGCTCAGCGCCGCGCACAGCGCAAGCGCGGTAGTGGTGACGATTCGCTTCATCGTTGGCTCCATCCATTGAACTTGAGAACGGGCAGGCCCGTCCGGACAGACACCGGCTGGTGGCACACGATGCCCGTTACCTAACGATACGTGCCGCGCCATGCCCGCTCAGGAAGGCGATGCCTGAATTGACTGTAGGAATTGGACGACGGCTGCGAGTCCCGTACTGCAATCCTTACGAGGCGATGTAGAAATTCCGGGGCGGCAACGCAGAGGACCACGCAAGCAGGCCACCCGTATGCCTCGGGCCATACACCGATCTTGTCGCGCCGACTCGGCACGGAAGTTGCGCCGCGGCCGTTGTCACTGATCTGGCCGATGGAGGTCATCTTGAAAACGATGCAATGGATCCGTCCCGCGCTGCTGGTTGCCGCCGCGGCGTCGATGAACCTCGCGTTTGCCGAGGTTGGCAAGACCGACACGAACTTCATGAAGAAGGCGGCCGAGAGCGGCATGCTGGAAATCGAGGCCAGCACGCTGGCCGAAAGCAAGGCATCGAGCGAGACGGTGAAGTCCTTTGCCTCGCAGATGCTCAAGGACCACAAGGCCGCGGACAGTGAGCTCAAGGCATTGGCTTCGACCAAGGGCGTCGAGCTGCCGACCGAGCTGCCCTCGGCGGACAAGAAGCGGCTGGAGGCGCTGGGGGCGCTGGAGGGCGCCACCTTCGATCGCGAGTACGCGAAGGAGGTCGGCGTCAAGGCGCACAACAAGGCCGTGGCCCTGTTCCGCGAGGCTTCGACCAAGGCGCGCGATCCGGAAATCAAGGCGTTCGCCGGCAAGACGCTGCCAACGCTGCAACACCATCTCGAGATGGCCAACAAGATGGCCAACGAGGTGGGAAAGTCCCCGGCCAAGTCGGCGAAACGCTAGGCACCGCGCCAGGCACCGCACCAGGCAGCACGAACCGCGATACGCCGGCGGGGCCCGTCGCCACCACTACGCAGGAGACAGAGATGAAACGTTTTGCCACCTTCGCGATGCTGGCGCTGATGTCCGGCGCCGTGATGTCGCAACCCACGGCCACGCCCGCCACCGGAACGCCTCCGGGCGGGGACAAGGCGCCCGGTACGGCCGCGTCGGACGTCGCGCCGACCCGCCCGGTGCAGGGGCCGAGCGGCAGCTCCACTTCGGACCATGGCGCGCATGGCGGCACTCGCCAGCACGATGCGACCAAGGGCACGGGCACCAGCAAGCGCGGCGAGGCAAGCCAGTCGAATCGCGGCAACAGCCGCAGTGCCTCGGCGGCGGAAAGCTACGGCTATCCGGCTTCGCCGGCGAAGGCACGCTGACGATCCCGCTGGCGCCGGCCATTTCCGTAGCGCTTCTTCCCGCTTTTCCGTCCCTTTTCCTTGTCCGAGCGCGGCGCCCAATACGGGCGCCGCTTCTTTTCGCGCGACCGCAATTGGCCGCATGGACGGAAATGTTGGCTCGCGCACATAGGCAAACAATTTTTTATTTGCGGGCGCAGCAAACGCTAACTAGATTGCCTTCGTGGGTTTGTCAACGCTGACATGCTGGCGGTCTTTGCATGTCGCGGCCGCGGCAACCCGCCGTGGCGGTACACCGGCATGCCAAGGCAATCGCGTCCGAGCCGTGGGGGAGGGCGGACGCGAGGCAGCGCCAGTCCACGGGGTCTGGGGCTGGTCCGTCGAAGCATGATGGCGGCCGCTCGCGTCGAAGTCATACCAGGAGGCCAGGCATACCGACCGGCATGCACCGGGCGGGTCCGGCCTGCCAATACGCAGCGCATTGGAAAGGAACGGCATCGCGCCGGCGACGGCGTGCGGCCGGCCGGCCCTTCGCGTCTTTCGTCTGGTGTGGGCCGTGGTCACGGCCGCGCCGGCGCTTCTACCCCGGGATCCAACATGAACGACGCCCTGCTCTCCGACCCATGCGTTCCAGCGCGCGCCGAGCCACTCGGTCCGTCCGTTTTGCGACGCGATGTCGAACGATCCGACGCCACCCTGGCCATGCAGGCGACGGCCAGCCGAGAGGACAGCTATCTCGAGCGATTGCGGCCCTTTCTGAAGCCGGGCGCCGTGGTACGCGGTGGGGCCTTTCCCGAGGCGCGCATCGATGCGTTCACCACCGGCATGCGCGCCAACGCGCATTACTTCAGCCATCCCAAATGGATGGACGACTGGCTGGCCAGCGTGCATCGCTATCCGGAGTTGCGAGAGCGGTGGCTGTCCGTAATGGGGTCGCTCGATGGCAAGGTGCTGGTCGATGTCGGCTGCGGCCCCGGGAATCTGCTGGCCGCATTGGGGGGCAAGCCGCGCGTCGCGATCGGCGTCGACATCGCGCCGGGCAGCCTGGAGAGAGCGGCAGGGGTCGGCTACCTGCCGTTGCGGGCCGACGCGCACGATATGCCGTTGCGCTCGGGCATCGCCGACGTCGTGGCCATCAACGGGTCGCTGCATCATCTGGACGACATGCGGCGCGCGCTGGTCGAGGCGTCGCGGCTCGTCCGTCCCGGCGGGCTGCTGATCCTCGATCACGATCCGCAGCGCTCGGCGTGGAATTTCCGCGGGATTGCCCTGCTGCTCTGGCGCATGCGCTTGCCGATCTATCGCTGGCTTCGGCGCGGCGGCCATACCGCGGCCGATGACGAACAGACCTGGGCGCTGGCGACCGAACTGCATCACCGGCCGGGTGATGGGCTCACGCGCGAGCTGGTACACACGACGCTGCGGCCACTGGGCTTTGATATCGCGATCTATCCGCACAGCCACTATGTCGGCAAGGACGTGCTCGATGGTGCGATGGGCCGCCCGCCGTTGAAGATCCGGCTGGCGCAGCGGTTGTCCGGCATCGATCCGCGCTCGGCGGAAGCCGCGCTGAGCCTGTTCGTCGTCGCGCGACGGCGCACGCTGTAGTCACGCCGACACGCCAGTCGGCCGCATGGCGATCTCCCGGTCGCCTCGCGCCGCCGCCGGATTCGGTGGCGGCGCGCCGCAGTTGCCGCCTTCCTTGGCGCGACGTTCGATCCCCTGGTCCCCTGATTCCCTGATTTCCTGATTCCCTGATTGCAGCGCGCATCGCCTGATCGCGATGCGCATTGCCATGTCCGAATCGCCGCGCGCATCGCCATGTTCGCGCGGGAACGCTATTTGCGTGATGGCCGATGCGGTCAGCCCCGGCCTGCCCTTGCACGGCAGCCGCGCGGCAGGCATGGCTGTGGCGCCCGTCGGCGCCGCGGTTCCGCGTGCCGCCCGCAGGGGTGGCTGGGGCGTGGCCGTCCCGCACTGCGATCCCCAACGAGAAAGTCCGAACGACAAAGTCCAGACGAGAAAGGGCGCCTCTCCACCGGGGACGGGAGAGGCGCCAAGCGCGGGCGAGCGGTCAGTCTATCCCGCGTTGCCACAGGCTATCCGCCGCCACTCGGCGCGAAAGTCGCCTAGCGCACACAGCCTTCGGCGGCGGAATGGAAATTGCGTCACCAAGGACATCACCACCGATACACGCCGGACCGGACGCGCGATTCGCGCCGGTTCCTCGCCACAGCATTTGCAACTCTTACCAACGGAGGCAGAGATGAACGATCGCAGCACCAGCCGCCGCGTATGGGATTACCGCCAGCCGTATAGCGCCGAAGATCGGCTTGACCAGCGCGGCTCGCGCCAGGGCGGCCGTTATGCGGAATACGCCGAGGAGGAAATCCGTCAGGGACGCGGTGTCGGCCGGCCCGGCATGCCGCGCTACGGCGGCGGCCGCGACGATCCGTTCGCGGCGCCGCGCCATGCCGAACACGGCTATGGCGCCGGCCACTTCGGCGAGGGCCGCTTCGGCCGCAGCTACGAAGAACCGGTTGGCGACAATCCCTACGGCACCTATCCGTCGACCGGCGAGGTGATGCGCGGCGACCGGGGACTGTCGCGCGGAGGCGAACGGCGCGGTGGCGACCTGACCGACAGCCGGCTCTCGCGCCGACAGCGCGGCGGGCCGTGGCCAGATCAATCGCGTACGCCCTGGCGCGATCGCTACGAGCCCGACGACCCGCAGACCCGCGCCAATCTCGCCCAAGCCTATGGCATCTCGGATTCGGAGCGGCTCGATGCGCCGTCCTGGGCCGACGAGCGCGGCAGCGGCAATGCCGGCCGCCGCCAGGCCAGCGCGCGCTGGATGGACGAGGGCGGACGCTTCCCTGAAAGCGAGCGCCCGGGACGCGGCGGCCGTCCGTCGGGCTGGCCGGGCGACGACTGGAGCGCCGGCGGACAATGGCAATCGCACGGCCGCGACGAGGCCTACGAGCGCTTCAGCGGCGCGCCGCAGCGCGTGAACTGGGGGCAGGGCTCGGGCAGCGGCAGCGGTCCCGGCCGCCGCGTCTCGCCCAAGGGCTACCAGCGCAGCGACGAACGGATTCGCGAGGACCTGTGCGAACGCCTGGCGCATGACGACCGCCTTGAAGTGCAGGACGTCGAGGTCCAGGTCAGCGACGGCGTGGTCACGCTGACCGGCGCCGTGCGCGACCGCCGCCAGAAATACTGCGTCGAGGACATCGCCGACGACATCTTCGGCGTGCGCGAGGTCCACAACCGGATTCGCGTGCAGCGCGAAGGCGGCCAGGTGGTGCAGGGTTCGGCCGGGTCCGCGTCGGGGGGCCAACGTGTCTCCGGCATGAGCACGTCCGGCAGCGCCACCGGCAGCACCGCCAGCAGCTATGTCGGCGGCATGGAGGTCGGCGCCGGGGAAGTGCCCAAGGGCACCGACCCGCACGGCGGCACCACGACGCCGGGCAAGCACGCTACGTGATGGGGAGAGGACGATGAACCGGAACACCGACAACAAGCGCGATCAGGACGATGCCCGCGACAAGCTTCGCGCGCGCGAGTCTGCCGACGATATTGGCAACGACAGCGGCAACGACAGCACTACCTCCAGCGCCGAGGCCCAGCGCGAACGCGAGGTGAGGGAGGAAGCGCGCGCGATTCCAAGTTCGCTCGATCCCGATACGGACATCGAGCCGATCGATTCGGACATGAACCTGGAAGGCCTGCCCGAGCAGGAACAGGACTATCCGCACGACAATCGGACCGAGGCGTTGCTGCCAGAAGAGCAGATCGGCGAGCGCATCGCCGATGCAGCCGAAGGCATCCCCCCGGATACGCCCGCAGACCGCGCCGATCACACTGACCAGCGCGAGGAACGTCCGCCCCGGCACGAGCCCGAGTAAGGCCGGATCGCTTGCCGAGGCGGTCCGATGATTTGCGATAGGGGCGCCTCGGCATGATGTCGATCCGCTTGCAGGCGAGGGCGGGGGTGAGGGCAGGCCGGCTCAATCGAACTGATACGACCAGCTCGCGTTGATGCGCGGCGAGCGGCGTTCCGCATTGATCGGCTTGTCGCCGACCGGCTGCGCCAGCGACAGGTCCAGCGTGTAGTAGCGCCGGTCCGAGAAGCGCACGCCCAGCGCCACCGACGACAGCGAGCGGTGCGTCAGCGAGTAGCTGTTCGAAAAGACCCGCGCGACATCCGCCAACACATACGGCTGCAGCGTCTTCAGGTAGGTCATGTCCATGCCGAACAACCGGCTGATCTCGGCGGACGCGCCCCAACCCTTGTCGCCCGCCACTTCGCCGGCGGGATAGCCGAGGCCGAAGAAGCGTCCGCCGAAGCTGATCTGCTCGCTCGACGCCAGCCGATCGCCGCTGTACTGGCCGGCGGCCGAGACCGCCATGCCGAAGCCGAAGGGCAGGTCGGTCGCCTGCGACAGCAGCAGCCGCGTGCGCAGGAAGCTCAGGTCGTTGGCATTGTTCTCGCGGCGTGCGCCCAGCGCATCGACGCCCTTGTACAGGCCCAGCGTGGCGCTGCGCGACACGCCTTCCTTGCGCTGGACATAGGCCAGCTCCGCATTGACTACCCGCACATTGGTGCCGATCGCTACCGAGCGATCGGTGCCGGCCTGCGTATAGCGCTCGAACTGGTCGGTCCCGTAGAGCCCGCCGCTCAGCGTCAGCGAATGCCGCGCACTGAGCAGCAGCGGATAGCTCAGGCTCGCGCCAAGCCGCTTGTTGTCGTTGACGTAGCGCCGGTTGAAGCCGATTTGCTCGAGCGTGGCGTTCTGCGGCACGCCGCGATAGTGCGACGCGTTGACGCGCGCGACCAGCCCCTCGGTGCCGATCGGTTGCGCATAGCCGAGCGCGTAGTACTCCTCGTCGTCGCGTCCCTTGGGGAACAGCGCCGATACCGTCAGCTGCTCGCCAAGCGGCGTCAGGCCGCTGGCCGTTGCCGTTGCAATCGCCCGCACGCCGGGCGACATGTAGTCGACGCCGGTGCCGAAGGCGATCGGCTTGCGCTTGACGTCGAGCACCATTTCGCTGGCGCCGTCGGTGGTGGTCGGCGGCTGCACCGTGGCGCCGACCTGCACGCCCGGCTGCAGGCCCAGCACGCTGGAATAGCGGTCGAAGCTCGCGCGCGTCAGCGGCCGTTCCTCTTTCAGCCGTTCGGCGATCGCGCGAAGACGATTCTCCAGCGGCCCCGGATTGCCGCGAATGGTCACGCGTGCGACATAGCCTTCGACGACGGTGATCAGCACATTGCCGTTCTCGAAGGACTGCGCGGGAACGAAGGCGAACGACAGCGGATAGCCATGCTGCTGGTACATCTCGGTGACCGCATTGGCGGCCTGCAGCAGTTCGGCAACCGTGATTTCCTTGCCGGCCAGCGGCTTGAACTTGTCCGCGATCTGGTCGAAGGGCAGCGTCCTGGCGCCCTCGATCTGGAAGCGTGTCGGCGTCAGCTTGGCCGACAGCAGATTCTGCAGGGCCGGGTCGGGACGTTCGACCTGTACCTTGACTTCCCCGGTGGGCTTGGGCGGCGCGATCTTCGGCAGCGTTTGAGTCGGGTCCCCCTGGACCGGGCTGCGCGGATCGGCGGCCAGAACTGGATGCATGCCGCCATGCCAGGCACCGAGGCCGAGCAGCAGCATGGCGACGCGAGTGTGCGTGCGCGACATGGTCAATCCCCTTTCACAATGAAACCGATGCGGCTGTGGAAGCCGGATCTCCACCGGCGCGCAGGCTGCCGCTGCCTGCGCGCTTATCGAAGTGGCGTCCGGCTGTACTGCAAGGCTGAGTGAGGCGATGCAGCGGATTTGCCGCGATCGGCCAGGCGGCCGATCGGCGGCGCATCACGTGTGCATCAGGCGGGCATCAAGCCCTCATCAGCGGCGACCCCCCAGCAGACCGCCAACGGTGCCGAGCACACCGCCGACGATGCCGCCGACCGCGCCGGTGACCGGACCGGTGGTCGCGCCACCGGCAGTGCCGCCGGGAGCGGGAGCCGGGGCGGGTGCCGGTGCCGTGCCGCCGCCAGTCACGCCGCCGGTAACACCGGCGACCACGCCGCCGACCAGATTGGTCACCGGAGCCAGCGGACCGCTGCCGGCACCGCCGTTGCTGCCGCCCGTGAGACCACCGGTCAGCCCGCCGACGAGGTTGGTGACCGGAGCCAGCGGACCGCTGCCGGCGCCGCCGTTATTGCCGCCGGTGAGGCCACCGGTCAGCCCGCCGACGAGATTGGTGACCGGGGCCAGCGGACCGCTGCCCGAACCGCCGGGATTGCCTCCGTTGTTGCCACCGGTGAGGCCGCCGGTGAGACCACCGGTCAGCCCGCTGACAAGATTGGTGACCGGAGCCAGCGGACCGCTGCCGCTGCCCCCGTTGTTGCCGCCGGTCAAGCCGCCGGTCAGCCCGCTAACTAGGTTGGTCACCGGCGCCAGCGGACCCGTGCCGCCATTGCCGCCACCGGCCAATCCGCCCGTGATGCCGCTGACCAGATTGCCGACCGGTGCCAGCGGACCGCTCGGGGTCGTGCCCGGCGCATGCACCGCGCCGCCCAGCGCGGCAACGGTGTTGCCCGCACCGGTCACCACGCCGCCCACGCCGCTGACAACCGGCGTATTGGTCTGCTGCAGCTTGCCGCCGAGCTGCGCCACCGTGCCGCCGACCACGGTCAGCAGGTTGTTCACGGGCTGGCCGAGGCCGGTCGTCGCGCCCAGCGATTGCGTGGTGCTGGTCAGCTGCGAGGTCAGCGGTACGATCGCGCGGCTGACGCCGCTGGTCAGCTGCTCGACCGGACCGGTCGACAGCACCGTGCCCACCGTGCCGCCCAGCGTCTGCACGCCGGTGCCGACCTTGTCGACCAGCGCACCGACCGGCGACGTCACCGCGCCAAGCGGCGACAGCGGGCCGGTGCCCAGGCCGGTGACCGCGCTGCCGACCTGCGTGACTGCCGTGCCGACATGGGTCACCACGTTGCCGGTGCTGGCCACGGTAGTGCCGATCGGATTGACAACGTTCGGGATATTGCCCAGGCCGTCCTTCAGTCCGGTGCCCAGCGAGTCGACCGCGTTGCCGACCGACACAAGCGCGCCGCCGACACCGTTCTGCGTCTGGTCGGGGACCACGGGGAGGTTGGCGTTCTGCAGCTGCTCGCCGACGGCGCCGACGACGTCGCCGACCTTGCTGACGAGGCCGCCGGTCGGGTTGACGATCTCTCCGGTCGGGCTGCGTACCGGCGTGCTGCCACCGCCGCCGCCATCGCCACCACCGCCGCCGCCACCACCACCGCTACCGCCGCCATCGCCGCCGCCGCCGGTACCACCGCCGCCGCTGCCACCACCACCAGTACCGCCGCCGCCAGTACCGCCACCGCCGGTGCCACCACCGCCGCTACCGCCACCATCAGTACCACCGCCACCGCTTCCACCACCGGTCCCACCTCCGTTCGGGCTGCCGGTGCCGCCATTGGTGTCACCGACCGTGCCGCCTCCCTTGCTGCCCGTCCCCATCGAGGTCGAGCCGCTGCCGCTCGCGCAACCGCCGAGCAGCAGCAATGCGCTGAGCAGCGCCGTGGCGGTCAAGGTTGTCTTGGTTCTTTTCATCATTGATCCCCTGGTCAACAAGTGTTCTCGTGTTTGACGTTCCCGAGTTGAAAGGCATGGGGCGCGTGGCGCCGCCGTGCTGCTGTCACAAGCGCAAGCGGTGTGCCACTGAGTGACCAGCTGTGCGCCACGCGCATGGACAAGTTCGATGGCTTGCCGGAAAGCCTTGTGCAGCAACGGTTTGCGGGAAATGGGGGCAACTGCGTGCAGAGCTCGCAAGACCATGCGCGAGGCGTGTGGCGGCGTTACGCGTTACGTAACGCGCTACGGCGCGAACGGAACATCGGAGGGGGTGGGCGATGGCGCGCGGGGGCGTGCCGGCGCGGTGTTCGCGAGCGTCGGCGTGTGGCGATGGGCGCCGTAACACGTTACGTAGCACGTAACGTCGGAAAGCGCGGCAATGCGTCCTCGCATGGCCTCATTTCCATGCCGGGCTTTGGCCCGCAAAGGCGCGCCCTGCAAGGCTTTGCGGGCGATGCGCCGGGCTGCGCGGCCGGCACGTTCCGCATCGTTTCTCTCCATGGCACACGCCTTGCGGACCAAGGCGTCGAGTCCCCGCTGCACGGGGACCGCCGGCACCACGGGACGGGTCAGGGTTCCGCGCCGGTCCGATCCACAAGGAGAAACACAATGAAGCGGACGAATTCGACGCGACGCGCGCCGGTGATGATGGCGCTGGCGTGCGCATGCGTACTGGGGATGATGGCGGGCTGCTCGTCGAGCGGTTCGGGTAGTGGCACGCGGCCGCCTGCGACGACGCCGCCTCCAAGCAATGGCGGCGGCGGTGACGATGGAGGCGGCACGCCGCCGCCGACCACGTCGAAACCGACCACGCCGACGGGCCAGGTCGCGGAAGGCGCCGGCAATACGGTGACGGCAACCGGCAATGCGATCTCGGAAATCGGCAAGCAGATCCAGGGCGCCAATCTGCCGATCGTCAGCGACGCGACGGGCAAGGCGACCGGCCAGGTGGTCGTCGATGCCGGCAACACGGTGGCCGCGCTGGGCGCGGGCGTGCGCGATGGCCTCGGCAAGATGGGCGCGGTGGACAACCCGGTCGGCGTGACCGTGGCAAGCACCGGCAATGTCGTCACGCAAACCGGCCATACCTTGTCGAGCACGGGGGACCTGGTGAACTCGCTGGGCCAGGACCAGCTGAAGGTGCTGTCGCCGGTGACCACGCCGGTGGGCGCCGTGATCAATCACGTGGCCGGCGGCGTGCAGCAGTTGGGCGAGAAGCTGGGCGACAAGCTGTCGACCGGCCCGGTCGCGCAGCTGACCGGCCAGACCAGCAAGGTGATCGTGCCGTTGACCAGCAAGCTGACGGACACCACGCAGGCGCTGGGTGCCACCACGCGCCTGGGGGCGCCGGTCGACAACCTGTTGACCAAGGTCGGCGGCGTGGTCGCGCATACCGGCACGCACCTGAGCGCGACGAAGGCCCCGGTGGTCGGCCCGGTGGGCGGTGTCGTGACGGAAGTCGGCAGGACCGTGGCCGCAGCGGGTGGACTGGTCCACGGTGATGGCAATGCAGGCAGCGGTGCGGGCAATCCGCTCGGTGGCCTGCTTGGCGGTCTGCCTCTCACCCAAACGGGTGGTCAGGCGGGCAGTGGTTCTGACAAGGGTGCCGGCAGCGGCAAGACCGGCGGTGTGTTGGCACCGGTCGGTGGGCTATTGGCACCTGTGACCGGCCTGGTCGGCACGCTTGGAGCGCTGGGGCGCTAAGGCGTAGTCGACTGCTGCCATGGCACCAGTCCGGGGGCCATGCCAGGCAGCTTGATGGTGCGCAGTCGGACGATCCCCGCGGCTGCGCATCTTTTTTTATTCAGGGAAGCGGAAAGACCGTCCGCCATCCGTAGTAGTCCTAATGCATGAGCCGACAGTAGGAGCACTGTCAATCGGGGCAACTGAAAACTTTTGTCAAGTCAGCAAACGGATGTAGCTGAAATTAAAAAATTCCTTTATAAAAACAACACGGATACTTGCTGCACGAGATCAGCCAAGCCATTAGAGCCAGGCGATCGCGCGGATCGACGCGGTATCCAAAGTGTTGGGATAACTAGCAATAAAGAAGGAGCGGTCATCATGAAACAGGGGTTCTTGCGTTTCATTCGGGACGAGCGGGGGGCGACGGCCATTGAATATGGTCTGATCGCGGGTCTTATCGCGCTGGCGGTCGCCACCGGGGCAAAGTCCCTCGGCACTAATCTCAGCACTGCCTTTACCAACTTGGCGACCTGGGTCACGAACAACGTCAAGGCGCCCTGAAGAAGCAGCGCATTCCTCATGACGCTGCTCGTCACGCTGCTCTGCGTGACGACCCTTTGGACTGACTTTCACTACCGCAAAGTACCGAACCTCGCATTGGCGTGCGCGCTGATTGCGGCCGGTCTCGTGCTGTCTCTCGGCTACGACGCGTCGTTGCCGCTGGGAACGCGCGCGCTCGGATTCGCGATCGGGTTTGCGATCATGCTGCCGGCTTACCTGCTCGGCCGCATGGGCGCCGGCGACGTGAAGTTCTTCGCGGTAGTGGGACTGTTCATCGGGCCGTCGGGCTTGCTGCCGGTATGGCTGGTCGGCACATTGCTGGCGTTCGTCCATGCTTGCGCCGTTCTTGCGCTTCGTCATTCGGCGGTCGTCGGGTGGTTCGGGATTGCCATGGGGCAGTGGCAACGCCGTTTCGGCGTATTCGATGCATTGCGCCCGGAGACCGTGGCGCGAACTCGAGGCATTCCCTATGCCGCGTACCTTGCCATCGGGGTGCTGCTATGGCTATCGGTTGGGCAAGGCAGTTCCTGAAGAGCGATATGCGCCACCGGTTGGCGCCAACATAAGACAAACCGGATGAATGCATGAAACTGGGGAAAAGGGGGCTTATGCCATCGCGAGCCCGCGCGCGAGGCATCGCCGCGCTGGAATTCGCCGTGGTCTTGCCTGTGCTGCTCGCACTGGTGCTGGGCATTGTCTACTACGGCATGATCCTGGTCCTCGAGCAGGTGTTGACGCTGGCCGCGGCCGAAGGCGCGCGCGCGGCGTTGCGCTACCCCAGTGGCGCCGTCGACGGCAGTATTGCCGCATCCAAGGACTTGCGCGTGGCAGCGGCTGCCGACACCGCGCTTGCCGCGCTGCCTGCCAGCATCAAGTCAAATCTTGCTTCCGCCGGCAATCTCGCGTCGGCGGCACCCTGCAGCGCGCCGGCCGACGCAATCTGCGTCAGCGTGACGTTGCGCCTGCCGGCCGCCAACATCCTGCCGCGCATTCCCTTCGTGCCCGTTCCCGAAACGCTGATGGGCAGTGCCGTCGCGCAATTGGCGCCCGATATCTGAGCACCAACATGTCGCGGCACCTTTTCTACCCCAATGACATAGTGCGCGAATTCCACGCCATGCACGGACATCTCCCATGACCAGCAAACAGATCCGAATCGTTGCCATCGTGCTGCTGGCCTTGGCAGGGCTGCTCGCGCTGCTTGCCTGGCAGGTCGGGCGGGGGCCCGCCAAACCGCCCGTGCATCCGGCTTCATCGCCCGCGGCCTTGCATCCGGTCGTGATCACCACCAGGCCCGTGGAGGCCGGCAAGCCCTTGAGTGCAGATGCATTGAGGGTGGAGATGCTGCCGATCGATCCGACGGGCGGCTACAAGTCCGTTGATGCGGTGGCGGGCCAGATTCCGCTGGTGGCGCTCGGTGCCAATGTGCCGGTGCTGGAGGGCCAACTGGCCGGCGGTCTTGCCTCACAGGTGCCTGAAGGCGAGCGCGCGGTCGCCATTGCCGTCGACGAGGTCATCGGTGTGGGGCATCGCGTGCGGCCGGGCGACCTTGTCGACGTGTTCCTCGTACTGCGGCGGGACAGTCAGGAAATCGACGGCAGCCAGGCCCGCTTGCTGCTTTCCAGGCTGCGCGTACTGGCGTATGGCGTAAACGCCGTCAACGATTCGCGCGAAGGCGCACCCGAACAGATGATGAACCGCCGCGAAGGCGCCAAGACCGCGGTGCTGACGGTGCCGCTGGCGCAGGTCAGCAAGCTGACGATGGCGCAGCAGGCGGGCCGCCTGGTGCTGGCGCTGCGCAATCCGCACGATGACGGCATGCCGAGCGAGACGCTGTTCGCAGAGCCCGCGCCTGCCATGGCCACGCGCGGCGGCGGACTGGCCAGCGCCGATGCGCTGGAGCCGGCCGACCGCGCCGCGGCCGGGGTCGCGCTGGCCGGCCTCGCCGGCGGTGCGTCCAAGCCGCGCACGCCCGTCGCGCGCCCCGAGCCGCCGCAGATCGCACAGGCCAGGCCCGCCGCCGCGGCCTCGCCTGCCGGTGTCGAAGTGATCCGCGCCGGCAAGCGCGCCATCGAATAGGGACACGACGATGACCTCCCCGCTGCCGACGGCGCGTCGATTCCACTTCCATGCCTTTCCCGCTGTGTCCTTCCACATGAAGTCATTCCACAGGCCGCGCCAATCCCGTACGCTGACCGCGCTGCTATTGGCGGCAAGCCTGCTCGGCCCCGCGCCGCTGGGCGCGCAGCCTGCGCCATCCCGCGCGCCGGCAAACGCTCCGGGCAGCGCGCAGGGCAGCGCTCAGGCCGGCGATCAAGTCAGCGATCGCGCCGAGCCCACCGCGCAACGGCCGTCGCAGCGTGTGACCCTCGCCGTCGGCGCGCAGCGCGAAATCCGTATCGGCCGGCAGCTCGAACGCATCGCCATCGGCAACCCCGACGTCGCCGACGCGCTGCTGCTCAAATCGCGCGGCGCGAGCACGGCCGTACTGCTGGTCGCACGCAAGCCCGGCAATACCGATCTGATGGTGTGGCCGTCCGGCGAGGCGCCGATCCGCTACGCGGTGCAGGTCGATGCGATGGCCTCCGACGGCCAGGGCGCGCAGATCGACGTCGCGGGGCAGGGCGCCATCATCCGCGGCCAGTCCGCCGATGCCGCGGCCGCCGCAGGCGCGCAACAGGCGGCGCGCGCGACGGTGGGCAACGGTCCGGTGATCGACCGCTCGACCGTGCCGGTCAGCGGCACCGTGCAGGTCGACGTGCGCGTGGTCGAGATCAGCAAGAACGTGCTGAAGCAGGCCGGCTTCAATTTCTATCGCAACCGCTCCGGCTTCGCGTTCGGCAGCTTCTCGCCGTCCACGCTGACCAGGGCCACATTCACGCCGCGGCCGGGCGGCAGCAACACCGGCGGCGGCCTTGTCACGGAATCGACCGCGCCGATCAGCAGCGCCTTCAACCTGGTCGCGGCCTCGATGAGCCACGGCATCTTCGCCAACCTGAGCCTGCTCGAAGGCAACGGCATGGCGCGCATCCTCGCCGAGCCGAGCCTGGTGGCGCTGTCCGGCCAGAGCGCAAGCTTCCTCGCCGGCGGCGAGATCCCGATCCCCGTACCGCAGGCGCTGGGCACGACCACGATCCATTACAAGCAGTTCGGCATCGGGCTGACCGTCACGCCGACGGTGCTGTCGCCGGACCGCATCGCACTGAAGGTCGCGCCCGAAGCCAGCGACCTCGATCCCTCGCGCGGCATCGTGATGAACGGCGCGACGATTCCGGCGATCGTCACGCGCCGCGCCGACACCACGGTCGAACTGGGCGATGGCGAGAGCTTCGTGATCGGCGGCCTGGTCAGCCGCAATACGGTCAGCAATATCGACAAGGTGCCGGTGCTCGGCGACCTGCCGCTGATCGGCGCCTTCTTCAAGAACCTGAACTTCCACCAGGAAGACCGCGAACTGGTGATCATCGTCACGCCGCACCTGGTGCGACCGCTGGCGAAGGGTTCGAGCGCGGCGGCGCGGGTCGGGGCCGACGGCCGCACCTCCGCCAATCCACCGGTCTGGGGCAAGTTCCTCGGCGGCGAACTGGTCGATCCGGCCTTGCCGGGCTTTTCGAGGTAGAGGAAGGCATGGACATGACGCTGCCCCCCATCGATGCGGCCCCCGTGGCCAGCAATGCGACCTTCCTGTTGAACACCACCGGCGAGGCGCCGCGGCGCTGGCTCGAACGTGCGCTGGCGCCGCTGGGCCAGGTGCATGCGGTCGATGGCGTCGACCCCTCGCGCGACGGCATCGTCGAGCGCATCGGCACCGCCAATCCGGGCATCGTGTTCCTGCATTTCAGCGCGGAGCATGCCCAGGCCTCGACCCGGCTCGGCCAGCAACTGGCCCGGCTGTTCCCGAACCTGCCGCTGGTCGCCCTGGGCGAGGCGCAGGAGCCCGAGCTGATGCTGGCGGCGCTGCGTGCAGGCGTGAAGGACTTCGTCGACATGCGCTCGCCCGCCGCCAATGCGATTGCCACGGTGCAGCGGCTGCTGGCCACGCGCGAGGTCGTGCAGCCGGCGCGCCGCGGCAAGGTGCTGGCGGTGCTCGGCGCGCGGCCCGGCGTGGGCGCGACCACGCTGGCCACCAATCTCGCGGTGGCCGCGCGGCGCCGACAGAACGGCGAGGTGCTGCTGCTCGACCTCGGCTTGCCGGCGCGGGACGGCGCTCTGTACACCAACGTCGCGCCGGGCTTCCACTTCGTCGAGGCCGTGCGCAACCTGCGCCGGTTCGACCAGGTCTTCGTGCAGACCGCGCTGACCCGGCATGCCGGTGGCGTCGCGGTGCTGCCGCTGCCGCAGACGCTGGCCGAGCTGCGCGACATCTCGTTCTCGGAGGCGCTGTCGCTGCTCGGCACGCTGCGCAGCCATTTCGATCTGCAGGTAATCGACCTGGGCGGCTTCAGCAATCTCGACTTCATGGCCCAGCTGATCAAGGTCGCCGACGAGGTGCTGGTGGTGGCCGAGCAGAGCGTCGCGGCGATCGTGTCGGCGGCCGAGCTGCTGGAGGAACTGCGGCGTCGCGAGGCGGGCCGCGAGTCGATGCGGCTGGTGGTATCCCGCTATCAGGCGCGGCTCGGTCTCGACGCGGAGCAGATCGCGCAGCGGCTCGAGCTGCCGCTGGCCGGCACGCTGCCCGATTGCCGCGAGACGATGCTGGCCGCGATGAACAGCGGCGTGGTGCTGGCCGACCGGCAGCCCGCCGCTCCTTACGTCCGCGCGCTGGCGCCGATGCTCGAGCGCCTCGGCTACCGCTGCGAAGCGCGCGCCTCGGGCCCCGGATGGCTGGAGCCGATCGCGCAGGCGGTGCAGCGGCTGCGCCTGGGCCATGCAGCAGGCAAGAACAAGGCAGACCATTGAGATGACGCAACCGATCGAATTCTCCGACAACGCCGCCGCGCCGTTTCCGACCTCGCAGGAATTTCACACGATCAAGGAAGCCGCGCACGAGCACCTGCTGACGCGCATCGAGGAACTGGGCGCGGAGTTCGGCCGCTGGTCGCGCACCGCCATCCAGCGCTTCGTCGATCTCGAACTGGAGAGCTTCACGCGCTTGCGCCGGATTCCGATCAACGAGGCCGAGCTGCATCAGATCGCCGAGGCGCTGACCAAGGAGCTGGCGGGCTTCGGTCCGATCGAGGACCTGCTGAACGATCCCGCGGTCGAGGACATCCTGGTCAATGGCCATCTCGACGTCTACGTGTCGCGCCACGGCATGCTCGAACGCATTCCGGTGCGCTTTGCGGACGCGGGGCATCTGCTGCGCATCGTGCGCCGGATCCTGGCGCCGATCGGCCGGCGGCTCGACGAATCGAATCCGATGGTCGATGCCCGGCTGCCCGACGGCGGCCGCATCAACGTCGTGATCCCGCCGCTCGCGCTGCAGGGGCCGGTGGTGTCGATTCGCAAGTTCCGCAAGGATCCGCTGACGCCGGAGGCGCTGCTCGGGCTGGGCACCATGAACCAGGAGATCGGCGATCTGCTGGAGGCCGCCGTCAAGGCGCGCTGCAATATCCTGGTCAGCGGCGGCACCAGCTCGGGCAAGACCTCGCTGCTGAACGCGCTGGCGATCTTCGTGCCGGACAGCGAGCGTGTGATCACCATCGAAGACACCGCCGAACTGGCGCTGAACCATCCCCACGTGGTCCGCCTCGAAAGCCGGCCCGGCGGATTCGAGGGCACCGGCGTGGTGTCGATCCGCGACTTGCTGCGCAACAGCCTGCGCATGCGGCCGGACCGGATCATCGTCGGCGAAGTGCGCGGCGGCGAGGTGCTGGAGATGCTGCAGGCGATGAGCACGGGCCACGACGGCTCGATGGGCACCATCCACGCGAGCAGCCCGCGCGAGTGCCTGTACCGGCTCGAGATGCTGGCGGGCTTCGCCGGCTTCCAGGGCAGCGAGGTCAGCCTGCGCCGGCAGATCGCCAATGCGATCGACTTCATCGTGCAGATCGGCCGGCTGTCGAACGGCAAGCGCCGCATCCTGTCGATCACCGAGGTGACCGGCATGGGCGACAACATCGTCACCACGCAGGAGCTGTATCGCCACGACCCGTATATCGGACCGGATGGCGTCGAGGTCGACCGCTGGCAGTCGCTCGGCATCCTGCCGCATTCGCCCAAGCTGGCGCGCCTGCGCCAGGCCGGTTTCGGCATGGACGATCCGCTGGGCCGCTTCGATGTCTAGCGCCGCCCTGGCCATCGCCGCCATCGCCTTGCTGCTGGTCGGCGCCGGCCTGCTGTTGCTGGCGCAGGCCGGCACGCGTGCGCAGCGCGAGGCGGCGCGGGCCTTCGTGCAGGCGCAGACCGAGCAGGTACGTTCCCGTTATGCATCCGCGGCCGAGCTGCCTCCCGTCACCGGGCCACGCGACTTCAAGCGCCGCTGGGCCGATCTGCTGCGGCGCGCGGACCTCGAGCCGACGCGCCGCACCTATCTGCTGTGGGGCGGGCCACCGCTGCTGCTGTGCGCCGCGGCCTTGATCGGCGGCGGGTTTGTCGCGGCCGCCGCGATGGCGGTGGTCTGCCTTGCCATCTGTGCCTGCCTGTTGTGGCGCCGCACGATCCGTTTTCATCAGCGCCTGTGCGAGCAGCTGCCGGGGTTTCTCGATGGCGTGGTGCGGCTGATGACGATCGGCAGCGCGGTACCGGCGGCGTTCCAGCATGCGATCGGCAATACCGAACTGCCGCTGCGCCAGTGCCTGGTGCAGGCGGTGCATCTGCAGCGCGCCGGCAAGGAACTGGACCAGGCGGTGATGCAGGTCGCGCGCAGCTATCGCTTCGACGAACTGATCCTGCTGGCCTCGGTGCTGCGGCTCGCCACGCGCTACGGCGGCCGCGCCGACATCGTGATGGAACGCACCGCCGCCTATATGCGCGACCGCGAGCAGGCGCAGCGCGAACTGTCGGCGCTGTCGGCGGAAACGCGGATGTCGGCGTGGATCCTGGGTTTGCTGCCGGTGGTCGTGGCCGGACTGATGTTCGTGTTCAATGCCGGCTACCTGCTGATGATGTGGAACGATCCGTCGGGCCGCCTGATGCTGATGGCGGCGTTCGGGCTGGAGATCGTCGGCGCGCTGCTGCTGTATCGGCTGGCGCGTTCGGTATAGGGGCGATGCGATGAACCGTGACAGCCTGATCGCTCTCAGCCTGCTGATCGCCGCGCTCGGTGTGGCGGCGCTCGCCCTGCCGCTGTTGCAACAGTGGTGGCTGCGCTGGCGCTCGGCGCGCACGCTGGACGCCGCGCTGGCGCGGCAGGGGGCGGCGGCGGGGCAGGGTGCGAAGACGGCCGCGGGTGAGCCCGGGGCGGCGTCGTCGGGCGGAGCGGTGCCTGCTGCCGGGCGTCAGGGTGCGATGCCGGCGGCGAACGCGTCCGCCGCAGCAACCGGCGCGGTCAATGCGTCAGGAGTGTCGACAGCGACGGCAGCGCCGGCCGCGGGCGCGGGCCGTGCGGGTGGTGTGGGTGGTGTGGGCGGCGTGGGCGGCGTGGGCGGCGCCGGCGGAGCACGGGCGCGCCTGGGCGCTCAGCTCGGCGGCCGCTTCGACGAACGCTGGCTCGCCAGTCCAATCGGCAAGGCCATCGTCGGCCCTGAAGAACTCCGCCTGCTGGAACAGTGCGGCTGGTATGGCCCCAAGGCCCGTGCCATCTTCGGCGGCCTGCGACTCTGTGTGCCGCTGCTGATCGCCGCGGTGCTGATGCTGTGGCGGCTGCCGGAATCGCTGCAGGGCGCGGTGTTTACCGCGTTCGGCGGCTTCGCGGTGTCCTTTCTCGCGTTCAAGTCGGTGCTGCGTCGGCGCGCCGCCGGCCGGATGCGCCAGCTCGACGACGAACTGCCGGTGCTGGTCGACATGCTGCGGCTGCTGCAAGGCGTCGGCATGTCGATCGACCAGAGCCTGCAGCTGATCGTGACCGAGTTCGGCAGCATGCTGCCCGTGCTGGGTCCCGAACTGAAACGCGCCAACGACCAGTTCGCCTCCGGCCGCTCGCGCGAGCAGACGCTGCAACGCATCGGCAAGCTGTTCGAGAGCGAGGACCTGCGCAATCTGATCATGCTGCTGAACCAGGTGGATCGCTTCGGCGGCGCGGTGCAGGAGCCGCTGAAGCTGTTCGGCCTGCGGCTGCAGGAGGCGCGCAAGATGCGCCTGAAGGAAAAGGTCGGCCGCCTGACGGTGAAGATGACCGGCGTGATGGTGGTCAGCCTGCTGCCGGTGCTGCTGATCGTGACCGCGGGACCGGGGTTCCTTGGCGTGATCCGGATGCTGGCGAAGTTTGCTGGAGATATGCAATGACGGTGTTTGCTAGCGCGCTACGTGCGGCGGCATGTTTTCTTCCTTCTACCGCGAGCGAGAGGCATGTGGCGGCGTGTTTTCTCTCCTCTCCCGCGCGCGAGAGAGGGGCCGGGGGAGAGGGCACCCTTCTGCCCGTGGCAACGCGTTGGCGTCGGACATTGACCGCGGTTACCGTCGCTACCGCAAGTTGGCTCGCCGCCGGCTGCGCCACCACCAGCGACCCGGCCTCGCTGATGAGCAAGCAGGCCGACGCACAGATCGCGCTGTCCAGGCTGCAGGACAAGCAGGCGCAGGAGCAGTACGACGATCGGGCCGTGTACCGCGGACTGATCGAGCGGATGCAGCAGCAGGGGCTGTACTACGCCTCGCTCGCGCATCTCGACGCCTATCAGCAACGCTTCGGCGACAACGCCGACGTGGCGATGCTGCGCGCCGATGCGCTGCGCGAAACCGAACAGGACGAGGCCGCCGCGGTCGCCTATCGGAATCTGCTGGGCACCGGTTACGCCGCGCGGGCCTATCACGGCCTCGGCCTGCTGGCCGGCCGCAGCGGCGATTTCGGCGAAGCGGTGACGCAGCTCGAAGCGTCGTTGTCGCGCGATCCGACCAATGCCCTGGTGGCGAGCGACCTGGGCTATGCGCTGATGCGCGCCGGACAGTTGCAGCAGGCCCGCGTGCCGGTAATGCAGGCCCTGCAGCTCGATGGGGCGAATCCCCGCATCGTCAGCAATGCCGCCGTGTGGATGCTGGCAAACCGCCAGCGCGACCAGGCGACCGCACTGATGGAGCGCGCGTCGATGTCGGCGGCGACCCGCAAGGCGATCGCGCAGGAGGCGGACCGCATCGCACGCGAGGCAGCGCGGCAGGAGCGCGCGGCTTCACGGGTTGGCGGTGCACGGCCGCCCAAGCCGCAGCGCATTGCGCTGACAACGGCCGCGCAGCCGGGCGAGGGCGCGGCACAGAACCCGGCCAGCGCACCGTGATCATCGCGAGACGATCCGCGATCGACGGCAAGCTGGCAGGGACGGGACAGCAAGCGGACAGCAAGAGGAGAAGTGCATGAACATCATGAGACCGTCGCGCATCGCGAGTACGGCCGCAATCGCCTTGTGTGCCGCGAGCTGGCTGCCCGTTGCCGGAGCGCAAACCATGGCGCCGGCCAGCCCGGACACAGGCGCAGCCGCGCAAATCCAGAAACCATCGAACACCGCCATCGGCACCGACACACGCAGCCTGCTGGCAATCCAGCGCGAAGGCAGCCAGGCCGGCGCCATGCTCCCCATGCCGGGCGAACAGGCCGCGCTGGCGCATGCGCGCTATCTGAAGAGCTTCCAGCACCCGATTCCCGAGCGTTTCGTCGGCCAGCCGAGCGGCGGCAGCGGCGTCAGCCTGCTCGGATTGACGCCCTCGCGGTAAATGATGATGGGTCGGCGCAGCAGGACACGCAGCACACGCGCGCAATCGCGCGGTGCGGTCAGCATTCTGATGGTGGTGCTGCTCGCCACCATCGGCATGGCCGCGCTGGTGTCCATCGACGTCGGCCATGTTTTCTACCGGCAGCGGCAGTTGCAGTCGGTTGCCGACATGGCGGCGCTGGCCGCCGCCCAGCAACTGCGGCGCGCCGACACCAACGCGGCGATGACCGAACGGGCGCTGGCGGCGGCACAGGCGTCCGCGGGCCAGAACGGCTTTACCGGCGCGGCGCGCCAAGACTGCGGCGCCAGCCCCGGGGGCGAAGACGGCATGGCCGTCTGCGCGGGCGTGTGGGATCCCAACGATGCGGCTGCCGCTGCCGATGGCCGTCATTTCCGCGGTAGCTTCGATCCGGCGCGATTGTCACCGAACGCGGTGCGGGTCGTCGTGTCGCAGACGGTGCCGATCCTGTTCGGGCTTCCCGGGGGCGACGGACGGCGGCTGCGCGCGGAGGCGATCGGCAACGCCAGCCCGCCTGTCGCATCGTTCTCGGTCGGCAGCGGGCTGCTGAATTTCGAATCGTCGCGCAGCGCGCTGGCGCTGCTGCTCGGCAATACCATCAGCCTGTCGGCCGCGGACTGGCAGGGGCTGGTCGATACACGCGTGACGCTGGACCAGTTGCGGCTTGAGGCCGGCCTCGGCACGGTCGACGAATTGTTGAACGCCGACTTGTCGCTATCGCGCTTCTATGCGCTGGTGCTCCGCGCGGCGAACAAGGAGTCGCTGCTCAACGCGATGCTGGGTGGAATGCCCGGGATCATCGATGCGCGAGCCCTGGCGGCGGGGCTAAGTGTCGGACGAGTGCTCGACCTCGGCGTGCTGGCGCCGGCGATGTCGTCGGCGGCGGATGTGGGGTTGAATGTCGCGGAGTTGTTGATGCTGGCGGCGCAGGTTGCGAACAAAGGGGCAGCGGTCGATCTGGCTGGCGCGGTCCCACTATTGCCAGGCACGCAATTGGCGTTGCAGATCGTCGAGCCGCCTCGCATGGCGGTGGGGCCGGTGCGGGCATCCAGCACCGATCCAATGGGTTGGGAGACCACCGCACGAACGTCGCAGGTCGATCTCGGTGTGAGGTTGAACCTTGGTGGAGAGATTCTTGGTGGCTCTTTGATATCGGTGAATCTGCCACTGCGCGTGCAACTTGGTACTGCTCACTCCGCGCTGACGGGCATGCGCTGTGCCGCTGCGCGATCAGACCGCCGAGCGACCCTCAACACGGTAACCACAGCGGCGACGGTTTGTCTTGCTCGCGACGATTTGAGCCAGTGTGCTACCTCGGATGTCGTTGTCACGAACCTTGCGGGTATCAAGATCACGGCCAGTCCCAAACAGCAAACCATCCCGGGCAACGGTATGACCTCGACGCTTGCGCCTGGCGAGCAGACCTCGACCGCCTCCCAAGGCCAATTGGCGGCATTGGTCGAAAGTCTGGCGCGCAATCTCGACGTGAAGCTCATCGTCGCTCCAGTTGGCATCCCGATCGTCAACCTGGATCTGAAACTCGGCGGCATCGTCAGCGCCCTGAGCTCCGTGATATTCGGCCTGCTTGGCCCCACCCTCGACGGCCTGCTGGCCGCCCTCGGCATCCAGTTAAGCAACGCCGATCTCTGGGTTCACGACGTCGATTGCGACAACACCAGACTCGTCTATTGAACCGCGACATGAATACGACCGGCCGCCGCGCGGCAATTGCAGCATCGCCATGAAAACAGACCGCTGGGCCTACGAAAATCTCGAAGTCTACGTATGGGAAGGCAAGTACGAATTTGCCGACCGCGTAGCCCGCTTTCTCGCGCCGCTTGGCGCCGAAGTGATCCGCGCCGGTGGGCTCGAAGGCTTGCCGACCGAGCCGCGCCTGAAACTGTCGGTGGCGATCATCAGCGTGTCGGTGATCGGCGCCGCCAAGTTCACCGCGCTGGATTGGGAGGCGGTGCACGGCATGCCCGTGATCTGGGTCGCTGCCCCCACGCGAGAGAACGATCCGGGCCGCTTTCCGCCGGAATACGCACACATCCTGTCGGACGATTTCACCGGCGCCGACCTGCGTGCCCAACTCGGCAAGCTGCTGCCGCAACTGCTCGCGGCCAGCGAGGTGCAGCCGGAGATCGCCGAGCTGGTGGCCGGCTCGCCGGCGATGCAGCAACTGATGTCGCATGTCGACACTTACGCCGACTTCGACAGCAACGTGATGCTGTATGGCGAGACCGGTGCGGGCAAGGAACGCATCGCCCGGCTCTTCCACGAGCGGCATAGTCTCTATGGCAAGGGGCCGTTCGTCGCCGTCAACTGCGGTGCGATTCCCGACGGGCTATTTGAATCGCAGTTCTTCGGCCACGCCAAGGGCGCGTTCACCGGCGCGATGTATGCGCACCGCGGTTACTTCGAGCAGGCCAACGGCGGCACGCTGTTCCTCGACGAAATCGCCGATCTGCCGCTGTTCCAGCAGGTCAAGCTGTTGCGCGTGCTGGAGGAGAACGTCGTCACGCGGCTTGGCTCGACGCTGCCGGTCAAGCTCAATTTCCGCCTGGTCGCCGCGACCAACAAGGACCTGCGCGAGGCGGTCGGGCAAGGCAAGTTCCGCGCGGACCTGTATTTCCGGCTGGCCGTGATCGAACTGCGGATTCCGAGCCTGGAAGAGCGGGGCGCCGCCGACAAGGTCGGATTGCTCGAGGCCTTCCTGCGGCAGATTCTCGGACGGTCCGGCTACGAGGCGCTGCCGCCGATGCCGGACTGGCTCAAGGGCGCCGTTGGTACCGCTTACTTCGCCGGCAACGTACGGGAGTTGCGCAATCTGGCGGAGCGCGTCGCGATCGTGGTGCAGCACGACGGCCTGTGGGACCAGGATCGCATTCGGCCGCTGTTCCGCGCGCTGCGGCCCGGGGCGTTCGAGGGCAACGACCGGGGCGTCGACTGGCGCACCGAGGTCGAAGAACGTCGCCGCATCATTGCCGCGCTCGATGCCAACGGCTGGCGCCGCCAGGACACGGCCGCCAGCCTCGGCATCAGCCGCAAGGTGCTGTGGGAGAAGATGCGCAAGTTCCAGATTGCCGACAACGAGGCGGAACCGGCCTGAGCGTGGGCCGGTCCGCGCGGCCATGCGGCCATGCGGCCATGCGGCCACGCCTTGGCGCGATATCGGGACAGGGCTGCCGATCCTTACCGACTCCGCTTCGCCGCCTCGTGCTCCAGCAATTCTCGCAACTCGGCCCGGATCGTCCGCAGCAGCACGATCCGCTCTTCGGGCGTCGGCTCGCGCAAGAAGGCGTACGCGTGCAGCGTCAGCGGATGCAGGCCGAGGACGCTGGCGATCTGCGCCACCTTGTCCAGCGTCGGGCTCTTCTGCCCACGCTCCAGGCTGCTGACATAGGTGCGGCTCGATACGGTGCCGAACGCCTGCTGCGACAAGCCTCTGGCAGTGCGCGCGGCCCGCAGCGCCCCGCCGAAATGCAGCCGGAAGTTCATCTTTTTCAGGTTCAGGAGGACGTCGGGATCTGGGCCTTGCTGCATCTTCGGTAACTCGTCATCACATTCATCGCGCGCCCGCCGTCGGCTCGCGCACGGACAGCCCGCCGCCGAAGGCAAAACCCTGGCCGAAAGGCAGGGCGGGTTGCGCGGGCGCGTGCCGCGGGCGGGAGGCCGTATCCGCAGCCCGGTGGCCATCTGCCGATGAGCCGGACAGGATCTGCCGGATGCGCGCCAGATAGCGTTCGCCGACGGCCCGGTTGGCCCGCGTCGTTTCCATGCGGAAGGCACTGCGCGCCGGCGGACGAATGTCCAGCGCACGGCAGACTTCGGACACATAGGGCTTGGACTCGCCGTTCAGGCGCCTGGCAGCGAGCCGCACCGCGTCGTCACCGACCTGTTGGCGCAGCCACCGAAGGACGAGACGGTCGTATTCGTTCTGAATCCGGATCAGGTCTTCCATGAGCACTCCCGCAACTGTATGTTTGTACAGGTACTGTAAGGATATACAGTATCTGCGCGGATGCAAGGAAAAATTGTTGACGAGGCACACGATCTGTGTGGCTCGGCCTGAGGCGTTGCCCACGCGACATTTTTACGCGCCAAAGGCTGTATCCTTGTTTTACTGCTTGAAGCGAGTATTCTTTGGATACAAAGGAAAGCCAGTAAATCCGGAATACAATCGATCCGTTGTAAAGCAGGAAAACAGCCGAGGCCCGTATGCGCAACTTCACCGTCCGAACGTCCGACCAGTTACCGCAGTTGCTTCAAGCGTTCCGCAAGGAAGCAGGTCTGACGCAAGCCGAGGCCGCAATGCGCATGGGCGTCAGCCAGCAGACCTTGTCAGCGCTGGAACGCAACGCCGCGCGCATCAGCGTCGAACGGCTCATGCGCCTGCTCGGCATCCTTGGCGTCGAGTTCGTGCTGCGCAAGGAGGCTCCGTCACCCGGCAATAGCGACAGCCATAGCGACAGCAATAGCGGCGAGGCGTCGTCGACCACGCAGGCCTGGTGACAATGGGGCGACGGTCGCACACTCGCGCGCTCGGCCTGTGGATGAACGGCGCCTTCGTCGGCACGTGGCGGTTCCATCCTCATGCGGGGGACACGCTGGAATACGCCCCCGAGTGGGTGGCCTCCGAACAGGGACGGCCTTTGTCCCTGTCCTTGCCCTTCATCCCCGGCAACTCGCCCCACCGCGGCGAGAAGGTGCGGGCCTATTTCGAAAACCTGCTGCCGGATACCCGGGAAATCCGCGAGCGCATTGCGCGGCGGTATCGCACCGGCTCGATCGACGCCTTCGATCTGCTTGCCGAGATCGGCCGCGACTGCGTGGGCGCGCTGCAGCTGCTGCCGGACGGTGCGTCGCCAGCCGTGGGGCAGGCGGTACAAGCCGAGCCGCTGACTGAGGCGCAGGTCGCACAGGTGCTGCGCGGCACGCTGGCGCCGGCGCCGCTGAGCATCGTTCACGACGAGGACGAGTTCCGCATCTCGATTGCCGGCGCGCAGGAGAAGACCGCGCTGCTGTATCACAACGGCGCGTGGTGCCTGCCGCATGGCCAGACGCCAACCACGCACATCCTGAAGCTGCCGCTTGGCTTGGTGGGCGGGCTGAAACTGGACCTGAGCGAATCGGTGGAGAACGAGTGGCTGTGCTCGCTCGTCATGAAGGAATTCGGCTTGCCGGTGGCCCGTTGCGAGCTGGTGCGGTTCGAGGACATGAAGGCGCTCAGCGTGCAGCGATTCGACCGCGTCTGGTGGCAGGGCCCGGCGGGCGACAGCCGCCTCGTCCGCCTGCCGCAAGAGGACATGTGCCAGGCGAAAGGCGTGCCGCCGACGGCGAAGTACGAAGCCGATGGCGGCCCGGGCATCGACACCATCATGGACACGCTCGCGGGGTCGATGACGCGCGAGCAGGACCGCAGGACCTTCTTCCAGGCACAGGTCATTTTCTGGATGCTGCGCGCACCCGATGGGCACGCAAAGAGCTTCAGCCTGTTCCTGCGCCCGGAAGGGCGGTATCAGCTGACTCCGCTCTACGACGTGCTGTCGGCCCATCCCATCATCGGCGAAGCCCCGGGCCGGCTCTCTCCGTTCAAGATCAGGATGGCCATGGCGGTCCGGTCGCAGAACGCACACTACAAGATGCGCGAAATCGAGCGCCGGCATTGGGTGGCCCTCGGCGAGCGGCATGGCGTGCTGACGCCCGACGGACGGCCGGCACGGTATGTGGTGGAAGACCTCGCAGAACGCGCCCCGGCGGTGGCTCAGGCGGTGCGGGCGCAGTTGCCGGCGGACTTCCCCGAACGGCTCGCCGAGTGCGTCCTCGATGGGATGTTGACGGAGGCCGAAAGGCTTGCCGGGTAGCGTCCCGGGGTAATGCCCGGGGTAATGCCCCGGGTAACGCCGGGCGGGCGGAGCCCTTCAGCGCGCCATCGTCATGAGGTCTTCATGAGCGGCGCGCCGCCGCCTCAGAAGTCCACCGTCATGGCGACCTTGAAGGTGCGCGGGGCGCCCATGATCAGGTACCCGCCATATGCGGACGCCCAATACGCCTTGCCCGCGACGTTCTCCATGCCGGCGCGCAGCGTGTAGCGCTGCTGCGCCGCCTTGAAGGTATAGCGGGCGCCCAGGTCGAAGCGTCGCCACGACGGCAGGCTGACCCGGTTCGCCACGTCCAGATACTGGCGTCCCGTCTGCAGATAGCGGCCCGATACGGTGAAGCCCGGCACGCCGGGGATGTCCCACTCCGCGCCGACATTGAGCGTGTAGTTCGGTACGCCGACCGCCTTGTTGCCATCGTTCGCCGGCGTGCCGGTACGGTTCAACCTGGCGTCGATATAGGCCACGCCGGCCAGCAGGCGGATGCCGGGCAGCGGTTCACCGAAGCCGCTCAGTTCGATGCCCCGATTGCGCTGCTCGCCGGCCAGCGAATACACATCGCCCTGCAGGATGCCGGACGGCTGCTCGATCTGATAGACGGCCAGCGTGCTGCCGAACTTGCCGGCGTCCCACTTGACGCCGGCCTCGACCTGCCTGGACTTGATCGGCGGGAACACTTCGCCACGGTTGGCCGCCGTATTCGGCGCGGTCGGTCCTTGCGCCAGGCCCTGAATGTAGTTGGCATACAGCGAGATCTGGCGCGTCGGCTTGACCACCAGCCCGAAGGCCGGCGACGTGGCCGACTCGTCGTAATTCGACTGTTGCACGCCCGTATAGCTGTAGCCGCGTACGCTCAGGTTCTGCTGCCGCACGCCGGCGGTCAGCAGCACGCGGTCGTCGAGGAAGGACAGCGTGTCCGAGATGGCGAACCCGCTGAGGTTGGTCCTGCCGGTGACGCCGGGGTTGGCCATGTCGCCGCCGGTCAGCGTGGTGCCGGGCCGCGGCGTCTGCACCGGGTCGTACAGGCCGGTGGCGAAACGGCCCGACATCTCGTAGGCCGTGCGCTTGACCGATTGCATGCCCGACCACGCCAGATTGATCCGATGCTTGACCGGCCCGGTATGGAAGGTGCCGCGCACGCCGACTTCCCCGGAGGTGGTGTTGGACTTGTACGGCACCGTCAGCCGCGCCGCGGTCCCGACGCCGCTCCCGTTCACCGTCAGCGAGGAATAGTTGCCGAACTCGTTCGTGTGGTGCGCGCCGACCGCCAGGTAGGTGGTCCAGTCGGGCGCGACGTCGTATTCGGCGCGCAGCGTGCCGTAGGTATCCTCCAGCATCGAATCGGTCCAGGCCTGCGCGAAGTTGGCGCGCGCCGACGGCACGGCGGGCAGCGTGGTGCCCGTCAGCGACACCATCGGCCGGCCCTGTCGAATGGTCTGCTTCTGGTAACCGAAGTCGGCCGACACGCGCAGCTTGTCGCCCTGGTAATCGAGGCCCGCGGTGAACAGGCGCTGCTGGCGGCGCTCGTCGTCGATGGCGGCCTCGCCGCCGCGCGCCAGCGCATTGATGCGCACGCCCCAACGCAGGTCCTCGCCGAAGCGGCGGCCGATGTCGACATGGCCACCGGCTCGGCCCTGGCTGGTGTAGTCGATGGTGGCCTGGGTCAGCGGCTGGTAGGGCGCAAACTTGGGAACCAGGTTGATGCTGCCGCCGATGCCCGTGCCGGTCGGCGTGACGCCGTTCAGAAAGGCGCTGGCGCCGCGGAAGACCTCGACCCGATCGAGCCCCTCGACGGCCACGAGCTGGCGCGGGGCAATGCCATAGAGGCCGTTGTAGCCGATGTCGTCGCCATTCAGCTGGAAGCCGCGGATCACGAACGTCTCGGAGAAATTGCCGAAACCCAGGCTGCTGCGCACGCCGGGATCGTTCGCGAGGACATCGGCGACGCTGCGCGCCTGCTGGTTCTGGATGGTCTCGGCGGTGTATGCCGTGATGCTGAACGGCACGTCCATCATGTCCTGATTGCCAAGAATGCCAAGCCGGCCGCCGCGCGCCACCTGGCCGCCGGCATAGGCGGGCGGCGGCTGGTCCGGCGTCGTCTCGGCGCGGACGGTGACCTCGGGCAGGGTTTCCGCCGACTCCGCGGCGGTGGAGGATTGGGCTTGCGCCAGGGCCGTCAGCGGCAGGGCCCCGGCGACCGTCATGGCAAGGACATGCGGTCGAAACCGGTGCGCGTGGGATGGGCGGGCCCACTCGGGGCGGCTGGCATGGAGTCGGGCAGACGGGGCGCGAACGGGGAAGCGGAGCGGGGACACGGGCGGCAATGTCGTATTGAAAGGACATAATGATAATCGTTTTCATTATCATTTGTGCCGGCAAGGCCGCGTCGAACATGGGGCGAGGACAGGTGCTGCAACCCCGTTGCGCATCCGGTTGCGCACCCGGTTGCGCATAGGGCCGCGAATCGGGAGACCGGCTTCGCCTCACTGCGTCCCGAATCCCTCCTTCAACGCCTCGCGCAGATAGTCCACCAGCAGCCGCACCGGCCGCGGCAGCAGCGGGCTGTAGGGCCGGATCGCGTAGATCGCGTCGCCGAACGCACCCGAAGGCCGCCAGCCCGGCAGCACTTGAACGAGCTTGCCCGCATGCAGATCAGCCTGCGCGGTGAAGTCGGGCACCAGCGCGATGCCCAGGCCGCCCAGCGCGGCATCGCGCAGCGCCTCGCTGTTGTCCGCCGCGAAATTGCCGCGGATGCCGACGCTCTGCCGGGCCGCACCGCCCCGGACCGGCTCGAAGCTCCAGGTCGGCTGCTCTCCCCGGCGGAAGTAATGCAGGCAGTTGTGCGCGGTCAGGTCGGACGGCGAAGACGGCGTGCCGTGGCGCCGCAGATAGGCGCGCGTCGCCACCAGCACCGTGCCAGTGCGGCACAGCGTCCAGGCGATGTGGGTATCCGGTGCCCGCGAGGCGTGGCGCACCGCGAGGTCAAAGCCCTCGCGCGCCAGCGAGGCGAAGCTGTCCGACAGTTCCAGCTCCACGCGGATCTGCGGATACATCGCCAGAAACGGCGACAATCGCGGCACGATCTGCTGCCGGCCCAGCGCCACCGGTGCGGTCATCCGCACCAGCCCGCGCGGCTCGCCGCCCATGTCTTTCACGTCGCCGAAGCTGCGCTCGATCGACTCGAACGGTATCCGGGTCGCGTCCACCAGCCGCTGCCCCGCCTCGGTCAGCCGCACGCTGCGCGTGGTGCGCTGCACCAGCGGGATGCCGGCCGCCCGTTCCAGCTCGGCGATGCGCTGGCTCATCGCGCCCTTGCTGATGCCGAGTTGCGTTGCGGCGGCGGTATAGCTGCCCACGTCGCCCAGCACCACCAGCGAGTGCAGATGCACCCACAGCGATTCGATCTTTTGCTTGTCCATCGACGGATTGTTTAATTCATTGAACAGTGAGTCAAGCGCGGCGCTATTGAATGAGGCCGGGAGCGACGCCTACACTGGCCCCATTCCACCGATTCCAGAACTGATTCCAGAACTCCAAAGGAGCCCGAGATGACCCAAGCGCATGCCTATACCGACCGTGCCGACGTCGGCCACTACATCGGCGGCCAGCGTACGAGCGGCAGCAGCCAGCGCCGGCAGGACGTGTTCAATCCGGCCACCGGCGAAGCCGCGCGCAAGGTTCTGCTCGGTGAAGTCGCCGATGTCGACGCCGCCGTCGCCGCGGCCGCCGCTGCATTCCCCGCCTGGGCCGACACGCCGCCGATCCGCCGCGCCCGCGTGATGCAGCGCTTCCTGCAATTGATGAACCAGCATCGCGACACGCTCGCGGCGATCATCACCGCCGAGCACGGCAAGGTCTTCTCCGACGCGCAGGGCGAAGTCATGCGCGGCATCGACGTGATCGAGTTCGCCTGCGGTATTCCCCAACTGCTCAAGGGCGATTACACCGATCAGGTCAGCACCGGCATCGACAACTGGACCATGCGCCAGCCGCTGGGCGTAGTGACCGGCATCACGCCGTTCAACTTCCCGTGCATGGTGCCGTGCTGGATGTTCCCGGTGGCCATCGCTGCGGGCAATACGTTTGTGCTCAAGCCCAGCGAGCGCGATCCGAGCGCGAGCCTGTTCATGGCCGATCTGCTGGCCGAGGCGGGTTTGCCGGCCGGCGTGTTCAACGTCGTGCAGGGCGACAAGGTGGTGGTCGACGCGCTGATCGCGCATCCGGAAGTGAAGGCCGTCAGCTTTGTCGGCTCGACGCCGATCGCACAGGCGATCAGCGAGCGTGCCGCGCAATTCGGCAAGCGCGTGCAGGCACTGGGCGGCGCCAAGAACCATCTGGTGGTGATGCCCGATGCCGATCCCGAGATGGCCATCGACGCGCTGATCGGCGCGGCCTACGGTTCGGCCGGCGAGCGCTGCATGGCGGTGTCGGTCGCGGTGCTGGTCGGCGATACCGCCGATCGCCTGATTCCGAAGCTGGCCGAACGCGCCCGTGCGCTGAAGATCGACAACGGCATGAACCCCGAAGCGGAAATGGGCCCCGTGGTCACCCGGCAGGCGCTGGAACGCATCGAGGGCTATATCGGCCTGGGCGTGGAAGAGGGCGCGACGCTGGTGCTCGATGGCCGCGGCCATCGCGTGGCCGGCCATGAAGGCGGCTTCTTCACCGGCGCCACGCTGTTCGACAACGTCACGCCGCAGATGCGCATCTACCGCGAGGAAATCTTCGGCCCGGTGCTGGCCTGTGTCCGCGTCAAGGACTTCGCCGAGGCGGTCGAGCTGATCAACGCGCACGAGTTCGGCAACGGCGTGGCCTGCTACACCAGCGACGGCGGCATCGCCCGCGAATTCGCGCGGCGGATCCAGGTCGGCATGGTCGGCATCAACGTGCCCATCCCCGTGCCGATGGCCTGGCATGGCTTCGGCGGCTGGAAGCGCAGCCTGTTCGGCGATACGCATGCCTACGGCGAAGAGGGCGTGCGCTTCTACACCAAGCAGAAGTCCGTGATGCAGCGCTGGCCGCAGAGCATCGGCAAGGGTGCAGAGTTCGCGATGCCGACGGCGAAGTAAGGCGCGCCACAAACGGCGACATCCGGCGGCGCCGGCGGGGGAATACCCGCCGGCGCCGTTTTTTTTGCCGCGATCCCCGAACGCTTCAACGCGCGGATGCCGGTGCGGTGCGGTGGCAGAGGTCTCCCAACATTCCTGTCCGTTCAAGATAGCGAAACAAGCGTGGCATGGATGAAGCCTCGCGCGTTAGTTTGCATGCGCAAGTTCCCCGCGCGGGATCGACGTCGACGCCGATCGTGCCACGGAGCAACACCGCAACTATCGGCAGTCAAAGGGAGACAAACCATGAATACACGCAGGCGATGGATGGCCGCCACGGACGCCGGCGTCAAGCCGGAGTGAGAAGCCATGCAAACCAAGGGTTCATTCGATAGCAGCGGCCTGGGCGGGGCCGTGTTGGCCGGACTGCGCGTCGTCGACTTCGGCCAGTTCATCGCCACGCCGTCGGCAGGACAAATCCTGGCCGATCTGGGCGCCGACGTAATCAAGGTCGAGCCTCCGGGCGGCGATGCCAGCCGTCGCTCTGGATGGCAGGCCGATGCCTGTGGGCCCATGTTTTCCGCTTATAACCGCGGCAAGCGTTCGATCGTGCTCGATCTGCGCCGCGAAGAGGATCGAGATGTGGCGATGGATCTGGTTCGCCGCGCCGATGTGGTGCTGCAGAATGCGCGTCCGGGCGTAATGGAGAAATACGGGCTTGGCGCCGAACAGCTTCGGGGCGAGCATCCGCGGCTTGTCTACGGCTCGGTCAATGGCTTCGGCGACAGCGCGCCGGCGGCGGCGCGCCCAGGCCTCGATATCGCCGCGCAGGCCGAAAGCGGCATGATGAGCATGAACGGCGATGCCCATGCCGATCCAACACGCGTCGGCTTCACGGTCGTCGATGTGCTGGCCGGTCGTACGCTGGCGACAGGCGTGCTCGCTGCGCTGGTGCGCCGTGGCATCACCGGACAAGGTGCCCATGTCAAGGTGTCCCTGATCGACGTGGCAGCCGATGCGCTGAGCCAGCAGTGGGCCGAGTACCAGATCCTCGACACGGTGCCGTCACGCTGCGGCAACGGCCAGCCGACGATGGCGCCAGCGGCGGATGTGCTACCGACTGCCGACGGCAGAATCGTGATTTCGGCCTATCTGCAGGAACACTTTTCCCGCTTGTGCGAATGCGTCGGACTGCCGGAACTCGCGCAGGACGCACGCTTTCACGACAACGCCTCGCGCGTGGCGAATCGACCCGCCTTGCTGGGGATGCTTGCCGGCGCGTTGTCGGCACTGACCACCGAAGACGCTTGCCGAAGGCTCAATGCCGCTGGCGTGGTGTGCGGCGCGGTGCGCGACCTGCACGATGCCATCCAAACCGCGCAGGCCACGACACCGGAACGCGTGATCAACGTGCCGTCGCCCGGCAACCGGTCCCTGCGGATGCCGGCCTTGCCCATGACGATCGACGATGCAAGCTCGCGCGATGCCGCCCTTCCCGATCTCGGCCAGCATACGGCGGAGATCCTGGCCGAATTGGACCGGCAGCGGGAAACGATGGCATAACCCGATGGCATAACCCGATGGCATAAGCCGCTTCAAACGAGCGCCTCGCTGGCGGGCGCGTTGGCATTGTTCGCCGTTTGCGCCGACCAGCCGCTGGTTGCGGTCATCGCGATGCTGCTGGTCGGGCTGACCGGCGTGTCGCTGAATCCCGCGATGGTGGTGCGCGTGATGCGCGCCGCGCCGCCCGGGCCGCTGGTCAATACCATGCATACCGCGGTGATCAATATCGGCCTAATGTCCGGCTCGTGGCTTGGCGGCGTAGGCATCAGCCAGGGCTGGGGACTGCGATCGCCGCTGTGGGTCGGCACGGTGCTGGCCGTAGTTGGCGTGCTGGCGGTGCTGCCTTATGCCTTGCGGCGGTCGCAGGCTCTGAATGAGAGCTTTGAAGCGGAGTGCGCGAAGGGATAGACGTGTTCGATCCCTAAACTAATCCCGATCAATCGCGCGAGAACGCAGCGCCCCCGCCTGGCCGGATATAACGCGGCGTAGGGAGGCCCATCGCTTTCGCAGCATTCAGAATGCCGTCCTCGATCGCGCCCGCGTCGCGTACCCCTTGATATTCGCCGTCCTTGAAAATCACGTTGGCGCCGTAGACCACCATGAATCCTTCGGCCGCCTCCCTGGCATCGGCCGGCACGGAGAAGGTATGGACGGAGCCGCCGGGCTCATACAGGTAGCTGCCGGCGGTCTGGCGATCGTCGGGGTATTCGACGTAGTTCCACTCTCCCTTCGTCGTGAAGAAGTGGACGGTGCCCGTGTGGAAGTGCGGGGGCAGCGTGGTGCCCGGCTCGAACTTGCCGTACAGCACCCAGACGCCGTTTTCACGGTCGAGGAACAGCGGAATGATGGTCGACCCTGACTCCGATCCAGGGAATTCGACTGCTTCATGGATGTTCACCGTCAGCAGACGGTCTTGATGCGTGACGACCTTGGGCAAGGCCATGATTCAACTCTCCTTTGCCAGTAGCGGCAGAGCTGGGACCCATAGCCCAGCGTGATATGGGAATGGCCAGGCCGGTGGCGCTTTACAACAGCCCCAGCGCGCGCAGCTTCGCATCCGGGGCGGAGTACGGCCGTTCGCAGATGATCTTGTCCGAGCCCGGTGCAAACTCGAACGTGGCGGCGATCCGGATGCGGAACGTGCGGCCCGTCGGCGCATAGGTCTTTCCGTTGGCCTTCAACGGACCCAGGTGCGTGCCTTGCAGCCAGAACTCGACCAGCACGGTATCGCCATCGGCCGCAATTGCGATGATCTCGTTCTTCAGATCGGGGAATGGCACGCGCGATGAATCGAAATAGCCCCGCACCTCGGCTTCGCCATCGAATACCGTTCCACTGCCGTGCATTTCGTAGCGGGGATGCGCGAAGGTGTCGATCACCGCGTCCCAATCGTGGACGCACTCCAGCGCCATATGATCGCGTACGGTCTGGATGCGGGCTTCATTCAGTGTGGAAGGCATAAATCGTTCTTGTGGTGTCGTCATGAAAGAGGGGAGAGCACGAGCGCCGCGATGCGTCAGTCCAGCGCCATCTGCGCCTGTCTTGCGATCGATTTCCACATCGGGATATCGCGCGCATTGATCGCTTGCTGCTCGGCCCCGGAAACGTATTTCGCCGTGATGCCGAGCGACAGCAGCTTGCTGACGACCTCGGGTTCCTTCAGCGTGTTCTCGAGCACGGCCGACAGCTTGTCGACGATCGGCTTCGGCGTCTTGGCAGGGACATACATCGCCCATGTCAATTCGCGGTCGAAATCGACGCCTTGCTCCTGATAGCTGGCCACGTTGGGCAGACTCGGTGAGCGCTTCGTGCAGACGGCCAGCGCCTTGACCTTGCCCTCCTTGACGAAGGGCGTGGCGGTGACCATGTCGACGAAACCCACGGAAATATGGTTGCCGAGCAGATCGGTGATGATCTGCGCGGTGCCCTTGTAGGGCACGTGCTGCAGCGGGATGCCGGCCTTCTGGCTGAGGATCTCGCCGCAGAAATGTCCGGTCGATCCGGAGCCCCAGCTGGCGTATTGCACCGGCGCCTGCTGCTTGCGGGCCAGAGCGGTCAGCTCTTTCAGGTTGTTTGCGGGGTACGAGTTCGACGCGACCATCACGATGGACGAATTGCCGATGGTCCCCAGGCTCTGAAAGTCGCGCACGGGGTCGTAGGGCAGCTTCGCGTACGTCGCGGCCGCCAGCGGATGCGTCGACATGCCGCCGATCATGATCGTGTAGCCGTCCGGGGTCGCCGTCGCAACGGACTGGGTCCCGATCGTGCCGGCGGCGCCGGGCTTGTTCTCCACCACCACCGGTTGCTTCAGCTGTGCGGCAAAGCGTTCGGCGAGAAAGCGGCCCAGCGTATCGCCGCCACCGCCAGCGGAGAAGGGCAGCAGCATGCGAATGGGGCGCTCGGGATAGTTGGCGGGGTCCGCCGCCTGGGCGGCCGTGGCCGCCAGGGCCAGCAGCGCGGTGGTGAAGAGTGTCTTCATGTCTGTCTCCATGGGGTTCGCCCGTTCTGCGATGCGGGTATCGGTTCACGTCTCCGGTGCAGTGGAAACGTTTCCATATCAGTGTGGCTAAGGTGAATGCGGGCAGCAATCATGGTTAACGCTATGCTGCATAACGCCGCGCCATCGGCTACCGTATTGTTATGGAAACGTTTCCAGCGTTGCAATGACATGGAGCCGAAATGAGCTTGCTGTTCGGAGGCGTATGCCAGATCGGCTACGTCGTACGCGATATCGAGAAGGCGATGCGGCACTGGAGCGAGGTGCTTGGCGTCGGACCGTGGTTCTACAAGAAGGAAGTCGGCACGACCGAATTCCGCTATTACGGCGAGGCGTCGGCCTTGCCGGATCTCTCGATCGCGCTGGCCAATTCCGGCGGCGTGCAGATCGAGTTGATCCAGCAGCGCAATGACGCGCCGTCGCTGTATCTGGATTCGCTGAAGCAATTCGGCGAAGGGATGCAGCACATCGCGTACTGGACGGGCGACCGGTTCGACGAGTTCGCCGAACGATTGCGCGCCAGCGGCTATGTCGAGGGCCACGGTGGCCGGATGGGCATGCGCGGCCGATTCGCCTATTACGTGCATGCGGGCCTGCCGGGCAATATCGTCGAGATCTCCGAAATGTCCGGCGGCAAGGGCGAATATTTTGCCGCGATTGCGGAGGCCGCGAAGAACTGGGACGGCAGCGATCCGATCCGGCGGATTGGAGCACCGCAATGAACGCCACCGAGGGCAGGGATTCGGAACGCCGGATCGCGGTGGTAACCGGCGCCGCGCGCGGCATCGGGCTCGCAATCAGCAGCCGGCTCGCCGCGGACGGATACGCGGTCGCCCTGTGGGATCGCGATCGCGCGCTGCTCGATGACGGCGTTCAGGCCCTGCGCAGAGACGGCGCGCACGTATTGGGCGTCGCCGTCGACATTACCCATCGCGGACAGATAGACCGCGCATTTGCGCAAACCGTCGAAACATTGGGTACGCCGACGGCGCTGGTCAACAATGCCGCCATCCTCGGTCGCAGAGGCCCCACGGTCGACGCGTCGGTCGACGAATGGAAGCTCGTTTTTGACGTCAACGTATTCGGCGCGTTGCAATGCGCGCAAGTAGTCGTGCCCGCGATGGTGAAAAATGGCTGGGGGCGCGTGGTCAATTTGGCCTCGGTCGCCGGCAAGGAAGGCAATCCGTTTGCCGGTGCCTATGCGGCATCGAAGGCCGCCTTGATATCGATGACGAAGAGCCTCGGCAAGGAACTGGCGGAAACGGGCGTGCTGGTCAATTGCATCACGCCCAGCGCGGCGGATACCGACATCTTTGGCGCACCCGAGGAGAGCCAGCGGGCGCAACTGCAGGCGCGCCTGCTCGAACGTGTGCCGATGAAGCGCTTTGTGCGAATCGAAGAAGTGGCGGAGATGGCCGCATGGCTGTGTTCCGAGCGCTGCAGCTTCAGCACGGGCGCGGTGTTCGACATCAGCGGCGGGCGTGCCGTCTACTGAGAGAAACGGCACGGCCTGGCCCTGGCTTTCGACGATAATAGCGGGCGAGGAAGCCTGCGAAGATTGCCGCATGCTTGGACATTCCCGCCGGATCATCAATGACCAGCCGAACGCGCACCCCCAGCTCCGATACGCCCGCCCGCGTCACCATCCGTGACGTGGCGCGGGCCGCCGGCGTTTCGGTGGGGACGGCATCGCGCGCCCTGAACCGCAGCGGCCCCGTGAGCGAGGCCGCGCTGCAGGCGGTAGAGCGCGCCGCCAAAGCCCTGGCGTATGCGCCCGATCCGATTGCGCAAAGCATGCGCACCGGCACCTCCGGCGTCGTGGGCCTGCTGGTTTCCGATCTGGCCAATCCGCTTTACGCCCGCATCATCACAGCAGTGGAGACGCGGCTGCAGCGCGAGGGTTATGCGATGGTGGTCGGCAACACGCATAACAACAAGGCCCAGGAAGAGCTGATGGTGGACCTCTTCCGACGCCGCCGCGTCGATGGACTGATTCTGGGGCCCTGTGAAACCGAGCGCCCCGATTACCTGGCCCAGATCTCCCGCGATCTCGCCGTTGTCGCGATGGACCGCGATTTCGGTGCGCAAGGTGTCGGCGTTCATGTCGAACACGCCCGCGGGTCATACGAAGCGACACGATACCTGCTCGACCTGGGGCACACACGCATCGCGCTGATGACCTCCGACGGCGCATTGCGCCCGGGCCGAGAGCGCATCAACGGCTATCGCGAGGCGATGGAAGAACGCGGCCTGGCCGTGGACAACACGCTGGTGCGATCCAGCCGCTCGGCGATGGATCTGTCATTCAGCGATGCATTGGCGCTTCTCTCGGCCAAGGATCGACCGACCGCTTTCATCTGCCTCGGTACACGGATTCTCTCCGGCGTCCTGCAAGCGATGAAGCAGACCGGAAACCGCGTGCCGCAGGATGTCAGCCTGATCTGCGTCGGCGACAGCGATCTCGCGCAGCTCTACTCCCCGGCGATCACGGCGATCAATTGGGATCTGGAGGCGGTGGGGACGGCGGCTGCGGAAATGCTGCTGCGATCTATTGGCGTGGGTTCGGGAAGAGGCGAGGGGAAGGTGCTGGAGGGCGAGGAGATTCGGCTGACGACGCATGTTGTCATGCGGGAATCTTGCGCGCCGCCTCGGGCCGGGAAGACGTAAAGGTCCGAGCATCCCCAGGGCGGGCCTCGCTTGTCCGCCCATGCTTTCCTATGTCTGGCACGCGTCAGGGGACGGGTTTCGGCGGCGCATGGCGCGCCAGGAACCGATCCAGGTGCCCGGCAAACGCCTTGCTGTCCTGAGCGGAATACGGCGCAGGCCCCCCAGTATCGATGCCCGAGGCGCGGAGCTGGTCCATTACCTCACGCATCGTCAAGCGCTCCTGGATGTTCTCCCGGGTGAACCAGCTTCCTCGTGGATCGAGCACGTGGGCGCCCTTGTCCAGGGCAGCCGATGCAAGTGGGATGTCCGCCGTAATCACAAGGTCACCGGCGTTGACCAGCTCGACGATCCGCTCGTCGGCGGCGTCGAAGCCCGCCGGCACCTGGATCGATTTGATGAAGCGCGAAGGCGGCGTGCGCATGTACTGATTGGCGACCAGCGTGACGCACACTTCCAGGCGTTGCGCCGCTCGGTACAACATTTCCTTGACTACGACCGGGCAGGCGTCTGCGTCGACCAGGACTTGCATCGCGGTATTTCCTTTGAATAGGGCGCTCATGATACCGCTTGAGTGGGCCATTTCCACGGCGATCCGCCACACCGATGCGACTACGATTGCGCCGCGGCGAGAACGAACCGAGGCGAAAAACGGTCGCTGCTACGCCAATCTCAGATCCCGCAGCATATCCAGTACGTGTTGCGTGGAACGTTCAACGTGCCCCGCACGATGTGCAATTCCGAGCCGACGCCACAACGCCGGGCGCAGCGGACGCATGACAATGCGCTTGTCCGGTAATGGCGCCGTCGCCTCGTGGGGCAACAGCGCCGCGCCATAACCTGCTGCTACCAGACTCTTGATCGCATCGTTGTAGTTCAGCTGAATGCGAGGCGCAGGATGATAGCCCGCCGTCGCGAACCACTCAGCGGTCAGGCGGGAAAGCCGCGTGGTCGCGTCATTGAGAATCAGAGGTTGGGCAGCGAGCCATTCGGGCGTGACGCGCGCCGGGCAACGCCAATGCGCCGGCACAAAGGCCATCACGGGGTCGCGCCTCCACGGCTTGATCACGAGTCCAGCTACCGGTGGCTGAGGCAGTGCGACCAGTCCCACATCCAGCGTCCCATCCGCCAGCCGGGACAACGTTTCCTGTGAGGTCAGCACGGCAACCTGAATGTCGATAGCAGGATGGCGCTGGCGCAGACCCTCCAGCGCCTGCGGCAGCAGGTGCGCGAGCGCGCCAGTCGATGCAGCCAGCCGAACGCGTCCTTCGAGCCCCTGCACCTGGCGCTGAATATCGTCCAACGCCTGCTCCGCATCGGCCAGCAGCCGACGTGCGCGCTCCACCAGCACCTCTCCGATCGCCGACGGCCTTACATGTCCGCGCTTGCGCGACAGCAGTGGAGCCCCAATGCGGTCTTCCAGTTCGGCGATATGGAGGCTGACCGTTGGCGGCGCCAGGTGCAAGGCACGCGCGGCATCGGCAAATGAGCCCCGGTCCGCAATGGCGACCAGGGTGCGCAAGCGGTCCAGGCTGATCTCTCGCATGTCGGCGTCCGGGTTCAGGAAAGATGAATGTTCTCGTTGTGAAATTCAACTTTCCCTATTGTAGCGGTCCGCCGAAGATGGGGCTCGTTCGTCGTTCGACTTCTTGCAACCCCAATCCCAGCGGAGTATCCACGTATGAGCTCACCCGTTGTTTTCATCGACGGCGACCAAGGTACCACCGGGTTGCTGATCCACGAACGGCTGCGTCACCGGACCGACATCCGGCTGATGACGCTGGCGGCTGCCGAGCGCAAGGATCTGCGGCGGCGCGCAGAAGCCTTGAATGCCTGCGATATCGCCATCCTCTGTTTGCCGGATGCCGCCGCGCGCGAGGCAGTGGCGGCCATTGTCAATCCCGCGGTCCGGGTCATCGACGCCAGCTCCGCGCACCGTACACACCCGGACTGGACATACGGATTCCCCGAAATGGCGCCCGAGCAGACGGAGCGAATTGCAAACGCACGTCGGGTCACCAATCCGGGTTGCTATCCGACCGGTGCAATTGGCCTGCTGCGTCCGTTGGTGCAGGCCGGGCTGATACCGGGCGATTACCCCATCAGCATTCATGCGGTATCCGGCTACTCGGGGCGCGGACGCGCCGGCGTGGAGGAATATGAGGGGCCGGGCGCCGCCAGCGCGCAGTCATTCCAGGTCTATGGGCTGGAACTCGCGCACAAGCACACGCCGGAGATCCAGCAGCACGCCGGGCTCGCGCAGCCGCCTATTTTTGTCCCCGCATACGGATCGTTCCGCCAGGGCATCGTGCTGACGGTGCCGCTGGCGTTGCGGCTGTTGGCGCCCGGCGTCAATGGCGACACGTTGCACGCCTGCCTCGCGCGCCACTATGCGAACGCGGACCACGTACATGTCTTGCCGCTGCAGGAATCGAGCACCTTGAAGCATCTGGATCCGCAAGCGCTGAACGGTACGAACGACATGCGCCTGAGCGTATTTGCTGGCGCGCAGCACGGCCACGTCCTTCTGTCCGCGGTCTTCGACAATCTTGGAAAGGGCGCATCTGGAGCAGCGATTCAGACCCTGGACCTGATGCTGGCGTAGCGGTGGTTGGCATTGGATTGAGACAACGTTCGGGTCGACCTATTTTGGCCGGCAAGCCGAAGTGAGCCTTCGATAAAAAAACCCGGGCCGTCCTCCGACGCCCGGGCGAGTACTACAGGGGCACTGCAAATCAAAAAAATCAGTCCAGCTTGATCCCTACTGTCTTCACGACCTTGTCCCATTTCTGGGAATCGCGGTTCACGAGTTGGGCGAATTCCACCGGGCCCAGTGCGCTGGGTTCCATGCCCTGCTTGGTGATGGAATTGCGGACCGAGGGGGTTGCCACTACCGCGGCGATTTCCTGGGCGAGGCGCTTCACGGTCGGCATGGGCGTGCCGCCGGTGGTGAAGACCCCATACCAGGACACCACTTCGTAGCCCGGCACGCCAGACTCGGCGATGGTCGGCACGTCCGGCATGGTTTCCACGCGCTTGGCGCTGGTCACCGCGATGATGCGGACCTTGCCGGAGTCGGCGCCGGCCTTGGCCGACGGCAGGCTGGCAAACGTCATCTGCGCCTGGCCCGCCATCACGTCCTGCATGGCAGGCGCATCGCCGCGATAGGGGATGTGGGTGATGGCCACGCCAGCCATGCTCTTGAACAGCTCCGCGGACAGGTGCGAGATCGTGCCGTTGCCCGGCGACGCGACATTGAGCTGGCCCGGATTGGCCTTCGCATAGGCCAGCAGCTCCTGCACGGTCTTCACCGGCAGCGCGTTGTTCACGACCAGCGCGTTGGCGGACTTGGCCACCAGCGACACAGGCTGCACGCCCTTGACGGGGTCATAGGGCAGCTTGCTGTAGACCGACGGGGCGATAGCCTGTCCGCCCACCGATCCGAGCAGCAGCACCGAGCCGTTGGGCGTGGCGCGTGCCATCTCCGCGGTGGCGATGGTGCTGCCACCGCCGGGCCGGTTTTCCACCACCATGGTCTGCTTGGTGTTCAACTGGAACTGCGTGGCGACGACGCGAGCGATGACATCGTTGCCGCCGCCGGGCGCGAAGCCGACCAGCATGCGGATGGGCCCGGGAGGCAATTCCTGGGCGACGGCTTGTGTGGCAGCGAATGCCAGTACGACAGCGGGAACGATCTTAAAAAATGCCATGGTTGGTCCTCGTAGATGGGTGGAATCCTCTCAGGATGTCGCTGCTGCACTGGATCGTTGCGGCACCTTGGGCGCGGGCGGGGCTTCGATATGCCCCGACGCCTGTCGCTTGCGGTGCTCGCTTTCTAGTTGTGTTGCGCCGTACCGCATGGCAGTCCGGCGTCGCGTTCTTTGACGCGATAGTTTTTCTGGTGGCGTCGGCCAGCCGTCCTTCCGTGCCGGGCAGCTGGCCTTCGCCCCTTACTTCTTGAAACGCACCACCGCCTCGCGCGATGCCGGGGTCTGCGGCAGCGTGGCGATCTCCCCCAGCGTCACGGGCTTGGTCGGGAAGCGCAGCCGGTAGTAGCCCACATCGCGCGGATGGCGCTGCTGCTCGTCGGCGATCAGTTCGGTCACCGTCAGTCCGCAGAACCGGCCCTGGCAGGGGCCCATCCCGCAGCGCAGGAATGCCTTCATCTGGTTGGGGCCCTGGCAGCCGATGCGGGCGGCATGCCGTACTTGCTCGGCGGTGGCCTCTTCGCAGCGGCAGACGATGGTGTCGCCCACCGGGCGGCGGAACTGCGCCGCCGGGCGGTACAGCACCTCGAGGAATTCCCGGCCCCGCGTAGCCCGCGCGAGCGCGGCCTGATGCGGTGCGGCCTCGCGATCGCGAGCTGCCGCGTCGATGCGGCCCAGCGCCGCGGCGACGTGCACTGCTGCGATGCGCCCGCGGTGCTCCGCTGCCATGGCGCCCGCGATGCCCGCGCCGTCGCCGGCGATGCTCAGTTGCGGCACCGAGGTCGCGCCCCAGGCATCGACGACCGGTTCCCAGCAGTCCTGCAGGTCGTTCCACGCATGCTCGGCGCCGACAGCGCGCGACAGGTTGGTATTCGGGACCACGCCCTGATGCAGCAGCAACTGGTCAACGGCCATCGAACGGCTCTGGCCGCCCGCGGTATATCGCACTTCGGCCAGCTGGCCATTCGTGCCCGCCACTGCCTCCAGCGCGGTGACGCCGCTGACGATGGGCACCGCCTTGCGGACCGCGCGCATCAGCGTCAGGCCCTTGCCAAGGTAGGGCGATCGCAGGAAGTTCCACGCATGAGGCAGCGCCTGCAGCCATTGGCTGCTTGCCGTGGTTTCGAGAATGGCGTCCAGCTTCACGCCCGCATTCAGGTACTGATAGGCCAGCAGATAGAGCAGCGGTCCGCCGCCTGCCAGCACGGTGCGTCCTTCCGGCACGACGCCCGAGGTCTTGAGCAGGATCTGCCCGGCCCCTGCCGTGATGACGCCCGGCAAGGTCCAGCCCGGGATGGGGAAGGGCCGCTCCTGTGCGCCCGTGGCCAGGATGATGTGCCGGCAGTGCAGCAGCGAGGCCTGCGGTTCTTCCCCACCCTTGGACACGGAGTAGGCGACCTCGAAGCCCGCCGGCTGGCCGTCAGCCTGCGGCTCGAGTCGATTGATCGACCACACGGTGGCCGAGGACAGATAGCGTGCGCCGCTGCGTGCAAAGGGATCCAGCAGTTCCAGGCCGTGCCAGTAGTCGGCGCCGAGGATGTTGCGATCCTGCACCGGGGTACTGCCGACCGCGCGATAGATCTGGCCGCCCGGGGCGGGCTGCTCGTCGATCAGCGCGGTGACAAGGCCGAGGCCGGCGGCGCGGGTGGCCGCAGCCAGGCCGGCGGGGCCAGCGCCCACCACCAGCAGGTCGTACTGCGGGATCTCGGCGGAAATGGAAGCCATGTCGGAGGCCATGTCCGATGCCATATCGTTCATACCGCCACCTCGCGCGCGCCCAGCTGGCGCTGCACCGTCATGCCATCTCGCACCGGCGTCATGCACGCCTGTTGATTGGGCCGTCCGTCGATGCGCACCAGGCAGTCATAGCAAACGCCCATCATGCAGAAGGGACCACGCGCCGCGCCCGACACGGCGGTGTCGCGACAGGCCTGCACGCCGGCCGCGAACAGGGCCGCCGCGACGCTGTCACCCTCGCGGCATTCCAGCGCGACGCCGTCGACGATGACACGCACCGTGCGGCCGGCAGCTTGCACGACGGGTGCATCAAGTCTTCTGAACATGAAATCTCCGGGTCGAAAAAGTGTCCAGCTCGGGCGCCAACGCGCCGGCGGCGATCATGGGGGCGAGCGTCATCGCATGCGTGGCGGCCAGCGTCACGCCGCTGTGGCACGTCACCAGAAAGGCCCCGGGGTGGCTGGCCGATTGTTCGTAAACGGGGAAGCCATCCTGCGCGCGCACGCGCAGGGCGGACCAGGCGCGCACCGCACGCACCTCGCGCAGCGCCGGCAGCGTGCGCACCGCGCGGTCGGCCAGCGTGGCGAGGATCGGCAACGTGGTCACGTGGTCGGCGTAGCCTGCATCCTCCTGCGAGTCGCCCACCAGCCAGCTGCCTTCGTCGTTCTGGCGCAGGGTCACCATCGGGGTATCGAGCAGGCGGCGCGTGCGCTCGAGCACCAGGATCTGGCCGCGCTGCGGCGCCATCGGGAGATGGGTGCCGACCATGCGGCCCAGTTCGCCGTTGCGCAGCCCCGCGGCCAGCACGATCTTGCGGGCGCGCACGCTGCCCTTGGGCGTGTCCAGCACGAAGTCGCCGTCCGACAGCTGCGTGATGGCCGTTACGCCGTGATGGGGGAGGTAGCGCACGTCGCTCTGGCTGAAGGCGACATGGAATGCGCGCAGCAGCTTCAGCGGGTTGACGATGCCGTCGTGCGGGGTCCAGATGGCGCCGGTCACGTCGGGGCCGAGCCCGGGCACCAGCGAGGCCGCCTGGTGATGATCCAGCAGCTTCCATTCGTAGGGCTCGACGCCCGGCTGGGACATTAGCTTGTTGACCCAGGCCAGGCGCGCTTCGATCTCGTAGTCGCCCATCAGCGGGGTCAGCCCGCCTTTCTGCTCGAGCGCCACGTCGATGCCGGTTTCCGCCAGCAGTTTTGCCGCCAGTTGGGGCCACAGCCGCACGGAGCCCAGCGTCCAGCGGCTGTAGGCGCCCATGCCGTAGCCCTTGCTCTGCAGCCAGACCAGGCCAAAGTTGCCGCGCGAGGCGCGCAGGGCGACGTCGCCCTCGTCAAGCACGGCGATGGAGCTGACGCTGCCGCGCAGGCCATAGGCCACCGCGGAGCCGACCAGGCCGCCGCCGACGACGGCGACCTCGAACGTCGGATGTTGGGAGGGAGTGGAGGCGTTGCCCATTCAGCACGCCCTCGCGCGGGTCGGGAACGGGCCTTGGGCCCTGTCAAAAGTCATGTGGGGACTCGCAAATATCGCGGCAGCCCTGGGCCGGAATCGTGGCGCCGGGCCGGTGTTGCCAATGCGAGCGAGTATGCGCACCGACCCCCGATACGCGCAAATACCAATTCGTGCGGTACCTATACGAAAAGCTGATGGGGTCTGAGGTGGCGTCTGAGGTGGCGTCTGAGGTGGCGTCTGAGGTGGGATCTCAATCGGCCAAGCCTTCGATTTCCGCGTCGATGACCTCGCGCAGCCGCGCGATAAAGCGGTCCACCAGCAGATTGGCCGGCCGGTTGCGCGCCAGCAGCAGATAGCTGACGAAGGGCACGCGGGGCTCGAATGGCCGCACCACGATATTGGTGTGCCGATACATGCGGGCGACCAACGGATTGACGATGCCCACGCCCAGCCCGAGGCCGACCATATTGCAGATGGTAGCGCCGTAGGGCGTCTCGAAATGCATCACGCGGCGGTCGTCGCCGGCGAAGGCGGCATCCACGGCCGCGCGCAGCCCATCGCCATGGGCCATCGAAATAAACGGTTCGCCGGCGAGGTCGGCCGGCGTGATGACCTCTCGGGCGGCAAGCCGATGGCCGGGCGGCAGCACGCAGCAGCCGAACAGCTCGGCCACGGGATGCGCCTCGGTCACGGCGGCGGTGGGCAGATAGGAAACCAGTCCGAGCTCGCAATGGCGGTTGCCGACCTGCTCTGCCACGAGCTGGGTGCTGCCGGTTTCCATGGCGACATAGACGTCGGGATGGTCCGCATGAAAGCGTTGCAGCACCAGCGGCAATACCGTCATCGCCAACGAGGGCACCGTGGCGATGCGCAGCCGGCCCGCGCCGAACTGGCGGATATTGCGCGCGGCGTCCTTCAGGGCTTCCAACCCGACGAAGGTGCGATCAACCTCCCGCAGAAAAGCCAATCCCTCTTCGGTCGGCGCGAGCCGGCCGGCATTGCGGGTAAAGAGCGTCAGGCCGGTGGAGGCTTCCAATTGGGAGATCAGCCGGCTGACATTGGGCTGCGACATGAACAGTTCGTTGGCCGCGGCCGTCATGGAGCCCGTGCGCATTACCGCGCGAAAGGCATAGATTTCCTTGAATTTCATACCGAATCGATGAAGGGCGGATTCGGCGAATACTAGCGTTGTTTGCCTCCGGAGGCCGCAGCGAGGGCTGGGGCGGCCATTGGAATCGGCACCACGCACCAAAGGAGGCGATCGGCAGTAACCATCTGTCAGGCAGAATCGCCCGTCATTGCGAACGGCGGCCCGCAAAAAAAAGCCCTGCTGAACGATGGTCCAGCAGGGCTTTTATCGGGCGACGTTGAGGCGGTCGATCAGCGCTTCGCAGCCTGATCGCCCTTCGCGTACACGCGTTCACCGGCCACCCAGGTCTCCAGCACCTGGATTTTCCAGATGTCGGCCGGTGCGACCTTGAAGAGATCGCGGTCCACCAGGATGAAGTCGGCCCACTTGCCCGGCTCGAGCGAACCCAGCGTCTTTTCCTGATGCTGCGCGTACGCGGCATCCATCGTGAACGCGCGGAACGCCTGCGGCAGCGTCATCGCTTCCTCGGGGTGCCAGCCCTTGATGGGGCGGCCTTCATGGTCGGTGCGCGTGACCGCGGCGTGCAGGCCGTAGAACGGGTTGGCCGATTCCACCGGGAAATCCGAGCCGCCCGCGATCACGGTGCCCTGCTTCAGGAAGGTCTGCCAGGCATAGGCGCCCTTGATGCGCTCCTTGCCAATGCGGTCTTCCGCCATGTTCATGTCGCTGGTGGCGTGGGTCGGCTGCATCGACGCGATCAGGTTCAGCGTCTTGAAGCGCGGAATATCGGGCAGCGAGACCACCTGGGCGTGTTCGATCCGATTGCGCAGCTCGCGGCCGCCCACGTCCTTGTAGGCGACTTCCATCGCGTCGAGCACCTGATGGTTGGTCTTGTCGCCGATCGCATGCACATTGACCTGGTAGCCGGCCTTCAGCGCGGCCTTCACGCTGGCCTGCATCGCGGCATCGCTCATGAACAGCAGGCCGCTATGCGCGTGGTCATCGGTGTAGGGCTCCATCAGCGCGGCGCCACGGCTGCCGAGCGCGCCGTCGCCGTAGAGCTTCACGGCGCGCAGATCGTAGCGATCGTTGCCGTAACCGATCAGCGGGCCTTTCGCGGACAGCGTCTTGAAGTCCTCGCCGGTGTCGCGAATCATCCCGTAGATGCGCGTAGTCAGCTTGCCCTGGTCGGCGAACTCGCGATAGATGCGATCGTCGGCGACGGTCACGCCGGCATCGCCGACAGAGGTCAGGCCCAGCGCGTTCAGGTGAGCGACGGCGGCGGCCAGCGCGGCACGGCGATCGTCGTCGGAGTAGGGCGGGATCACGTTGTTGACCAGCGCCATGGCCTTGTCGATCAGCACGCCGGTCGGATTGCCGTTGGCATCGCGCTCGATGCGGCCGCCGGCCGGGTCCTTGGTATCACGCGTGATGCCGGCCGCCTGCAGCGCCTTGGTGTTCAGCCAGGCCGCGTGGCCATCGACGCGCACGAGGCGCACCGGACGGTCCGACACCGCGGCATCGAGCTCGGCTGCGGTCGGGAAGCGGCCCAGCTTCCAGTTCACCTGATTCCACCCATAGCCGAGCAGCCATTGGCGCTGCGGATTCTTCTTCGCATAGTCGCGGATCTGGCCCTGCGCTTCCTGCAGGGTCCGCGTGCCCGACAGCGAGATCTCGGTCGTCTTGAAGCCCAGCCGGAACACATGGCCGTGGGCATCGATCAGGCCCGGCAGCAGCGTCTTGCCCTGGCCGTCGATGCGCTTGGCATCGGGATACTTCGCGCGCAGCGCGGCGGCATCGCCGGTCTCCAATACCTTGCCCTGATCGAACACCAGGCCGCTGAAGGTGGCGATCTTGTCGTTCTGCAGCGTGTAGCCCTGTACGGACTGCACCAGCGTGGGAGCGGCGTGTGCGTGAACGGCGGCCATGGCGGCCAGCGCGAGCAGACTCGTGCGGATGGACTTATTCAAGGTGACTCCTTGTTGTTGTGCTGTTTTTTTATGATGTGTCGATGACGCCCGGGATGGCGTCGAACGCTGGCAAAGCGCCGTCATTTACCGACCGGCGGTTGTCCTTCTACCGGCCGATATGACGCGCGGCATCATAAGAGAAAACTGCGGTGCGGGAAAGGGCGAGGGATGCCTGAGGGAATGTCTGAGGGAATGCCTGAGTTAGTGCCCGAGTGAATGCCGGGGCCCGAATGCGATGCGCGAATGGCCGAGGCGCGAATGGCCGAGGCGCGAATAGTTGGCGCGAATGCTGGACTTGGAAACGCAGTACCATCGTCATACCACGCGCCATGGAGCAGGGCATGCAGTTTCTCTGGCCACAAATGCTCTGGCTGCTGCTGGCTCTCCCCTTGCTGGCAGCCGCCTACCTCTACGTGATTGCGCGGCGCAAAAAAGCCGCCTTGATGTACGCCAGTATTGCGCTGCCGCGGGCCGCCCTCGGCCGCAAGCAACGAGTGCGGCGCCACATCCCGCCGTTCCTCGTCTTGCTGGGGCTTGGCGTCGCCCTGCTGGCTTGCGCCCGCCCTACGGCCACCCTCACGCTGCCCGCCGACACCGTCACGGTGGTACTCGCGATGGACACCTCCCGCAGCATGGCAGCCGCTGATGTGGCACCCACCCGAATCGCCGCCGCTCAGCACGCCGCGCGCGATTTCATCATCGGCCTGCCGGCCAGCGTGCGCCTGGGCATTGTGTCCTTTGCCGCCACCGCGACCGTAGTGCTCTCGCCCACCGAGAGCCGGCAGGACATGCTCGACGCGATCGATCGCTTTCAACTCCAGCACGGCACGGCAACCGGCAGCGGACTGATCCAGGCGCTGGCGGTGCTGTTGCCCAACGATGGCATCGACCTGGAATCGATTATTTTCGGCGGCGAGTCGCTTGCCCCGGGATCCGGCGGCAGATCGCTGTCAGAAGCCGCCGCCGCGGAGGCCGTCCGCAATCGCGAACAGGAGCAGCCCTCGGCGAGCCCCGGCTCCTATCGGCACGGCGCAATCATCCTGCTCAGCGATGGCCGCCGCACCACCGGCCCGGACCCTCTCGACGCGGCACGCATGGCCGCGCAGCGCGGAGTCCGGGTCTACACCGTGGGATTCGGTACGCCGCTAGAGGAGGGCGCAGCGCCGCCCGGGATTTCTTCGCCTGTGCAATTGGATGAGGCCACCTTGCGGCAGGTTGCGATGCTGACCGACGGGGAGTACTTCCAGGCCAGTTCGGCGGCTGATTTGACGCAGGTCTATCGCCGGCTTACCAGCCGGTTTGCGCTGGAGCGGAAGGAGGTGGAGGTTAGTGCGTTGTTGGCGGCGGGGGCGGTGGTGTTGCTGGTGGTGGGGTGTGGGTTGTCGGTGGTTTGGTTTCGGCGGTGAGGGGGAGAGTTGGCAATCGGTTGGGCTTCGGAGAGGTCGCCCTTGATGACCACTAGCGACCCTTCTGCGACATTCACGCTTTTCTCTGCAACCGGCTGCGTGTAGGACGAGACCTGTTCTGCAGAGGCCGATATTCGATTGATGCCGCGCCGTGCTGGCGTCCGCATGGATTTGCCAGGTGAGGTCAATGTGTCGCCACAGGGCGCACAAAGGCGGTGCGCCCCAAAGGTCGTCGCGCTGGCTTGAGTGGGACAGACCCGGGGAAAATGGCGGTCGCCGCGAGGCCCAATTAACTTGCGCGATTCCGCAAGCGCGGTGGTCTCGAACTGGTGTGCATTCCGGGTGCCGGCTGCGATTCGCAAGGTGATCTACCAAACCACACGTCTTCTGAGGCAGTTGTGGCCCAAGAGGTGCAGAGCACAACGGCGACGAGCCGGCACGGCGAGACGCAGGGGACTTTATGGGGGCGAGGACGCCAAGATCGATAGCGGCCGTCGACCGCTCAGAGGTTGATCGGCGGCCCCTGGCCGCACGCCGCGCGGCGTGCCCTCCGAGCCTCGGTGAGCGCGACTACACGACGCTAGAGCCAGGTCGCGATCGCTTCCACGCACCGTTCTATGCCTTCCCTGCCCTCCGAGTATGCGCTGACAACACCCACACCGAAGGTCTCCCACGTCTCGCGTTGCTCGAGTGAATCGACATTTGACGCGCCAGGTAACAAAAGAAGAGACAATTCGGGACGACGACCATCCAGAATGAGGGAGTCGTGGTAAATGTGCGCCGATGCCATCGCTTCTAGCACATTGGTTTTTCCGCTGCGATATTTTGCATCAAGAATCAGCATCCTGTGTGTGCTTCCTCTGGACGCTACAAGTACAATGTCAGGACGCCGCTCTCCAGACAAACTCCACGCTTCTCTCTCGCTTCCTATCCCGTTGGAGCGAAACGTCGCCTGGAACAGCAGTTCAAGCTCGTCACCATTAGGCAGTCGCGCAGCCAAGCTAAGTTCAGGTGATACATTGAAACACGATTTTCTCGGCTCCAGCCTGACGCCCAACCGCGATTCCAGTGCGTTGGCCAAAGCCACATAACACCATGTTTCATAGACGCCCCATGAAGGACTGACATGAAGATGTTCCGCCGAAGCATGGTCTTCAACGCCAAGACGCAGGGCCTCCGTACCAGTGCGAAAGGCACGCGAATAGATGGGATTCGCGGCGATCTGCGTCAGGCCGGCTGCGGTGATCTCGGGCTTGTCAACAGCCCGAAACGGGTAGCGGCTTAGCAAACGTCCTACGTTCGCATCCAGAGAACGAAGAATGGTCAGACGCCGATTGCGTCGCCGGAGTGCCTCGGCATGGGACAGTTCTCCACAGTCGGACATAACCCATGATTCCAGCCCAATGATGGCCCGTCTGAATCGATTGAGTAGCGCATATATAGCCCGGTTCGCCGCAGTATCGACTGTCGCAACAGGTACGTGGGTATGCAACCGGATGGCATCGACACGCTCGTGTTCGGACAGCCGCCCCGTAGCCAACGCGACGATACGGCTGTCGCGCCGTGCAGCCACAGGCAGCCGCTTCATCCGCGCCAAGGGTAGTAGTTGCCTCATTGGCTTGAGCTTTACATGTGGTATGCGCGTGATCGATTCCACGAAGTTCAGAAAAGGGCTGCCATGCCGCTTCACGCGCTCCCAACGAACGAGGTTGTCGAATTTGCCGCTCATCCCGGCGTTGCCGAATCCGAGACAGGCGGAAGCATGCCCCAGAAGGAGCCGCTGATCGAATCGTCGGATGGCGTCAATCATCGACGAGTACTGGGCGGTCTGGAGTTTGCTGCTTGCCGGATTGACTTCAAGATAAAACGGAGTTTCTGCCCCCTTCCGGTCGACAGAAATGAGTTCGACGCGACCAGCAAAAAAGCCGGACGTCCACGTGAAATATTCACCGTGCGCTTCCGTCAACGGCACATCGTCCACATAGAGATGTGTTGCGCCGCTGACCTTGAGGAGATAGGAGGCGTCCTCCCTCAGACCGGAAATCAGCCCTCTCGGACCGATGCGGCCCAACTCTTCGCTAGTCGGGTCCGTGGTATGAATGACGAGGTGCTGCCGCGACTCCATTTTTATCGCCAGAACCGGGTCGAGCCGGCCTCATTCAGATCACGCAGCATGTCCTGTACTTTACTGGCGCATCTGGCCAGGCCATGCTCCTGGCAAATGGCCTGAGTGTGAGACATTGCTCTGGTTAGGCGATCAGAATGTTCGCCGCGCAACTTCGGTAACACCTTCGCGTATAGGACATCATCTAGCGCCTTATTGAAATCGACGCCCAATTCTTGTGTGAAAACAAGGTAACTCACGACATCATCTATTGTCCGCAATCCGAAGTGCAGACGCACCGGTTCGAGCGCCTCCATCAACTTCCTGAGGACACCTTTGACTTTATTTCGGACTTCTTCGGACACGAGGTTTGACCACTTAGGGTAGCTCTCGGGGTCGATCTTCCAGAATTCCAAGGTGTATGCGCGGTCGAGGACCTTGTCCGAGAGGCCATGAGTGGTCTCGTCCATGTTGACGGTACCGATGATGGCAAGGTTCGCGGGATATCGAATCTGACTCGGCACACCGACGACATCTTCATCCATCTGATGGAGGTCGATCACGCCCTGAGTTTCCATCGCGGACAGGATCGGGGCGAGATATTGTTCGGGATGCGACAGGTTCATTTCGTCGAGAACAGCGACGTACGGGCTCGTCGGATTCTCCGCAGCTCGCAGGAGAAGATCTAGGAAAGGCGTCCCGTCATAGACGTTCTGCAGAAGTGTGTTCATCTGTCCAAGCAGGGGAACCGTGTCGAACCAGCCTGGCTGGATTGGAAAAACCTTCACGCTTTCCTGTCCGGCTCGCTGCGGTCCGCACAGCGCCAGCGCGTAGTTGAGCGCGAGTTGAGTTTTTCCTGATCCTGACAAGCCAGCCATCACCGCGAAATGACGTACGGGATGAAACCACAGGCCACCGTGCAATTGCTCGATGAGGCCTTTGTCCCAGTTGAAGTTGCCGGCTGCAGCTTCGGCAAGACGCGATTGCAGCGTTGCCCAAGCAGGAAGGGTGAGCTTCGCATCCACCTCCTCCTGGATTTCGATCACTGTTTCGGCAACCTTGGGAAGTGTTGGCGGGTCCCACGTGATGAGATCATTCCATTGGTGGCCCTCAGCCGTTAGGGCGTAGCCGCTCGCGGGCTGGTAAGAGATGACCTGTAGGCTTATTAGCCAGCTCAGCAACGCTGACGGTGCAAAGCCTGTTGTCCAGCCGGGGTTCACGGTCTGCAGTATCGCGATGAGCTCAGCTTTGGACTTCGAGCCTGCCGCCAAAGTGCGAACGACGTAGTCGACACCCAAAATCTTCGTCAGAAGCTGGTCAGCCAATTCCTTAGGATCCTGAGAATCGAGTAAGTTGACGCCGCGAGCGGAAAGCTGATAAACGGAACCATTGCGCTTACAGAGGTCGAACTCTCGCATGACGACGTTGATGATCGTCCGTATGCTGCCGTCCACCAATGTCGGATTCGACTCGCGAATGAGGTCGCGAAAATCCTCCTCGCTTAGACCATCGCCACTCAGCGTCGGCAGGTATCCTAGGAGCGTCTGGAAGTAGCCTTTGATGGCAGTGAGGCCCTTACGGCGCAGCATGGCCGGCAATGGGACCAGGCCGTCTTCGCGAACGGCCTCCGACCGCGCAACGACAGGTTCCTTCTCATCGGTGATGCGCTCGTAGAGAAACCACGACAGACACATTTGCTTCACACTGTCCATCGTTCCTGGTTCGGCCGGGCCAACGATGGCTTTAATCATCCCACGAATAGCCACATGCATGTGAATGACATGGGCTCGCCCTTTGCCTCCCAGTGCGCGGTAAAGCTCGGTGAGCTTTCCCTCGTCTGCCAGCGTGGTAAAGAAGTCCGGAAACAGTGCGGACAACGCCCGGTTGATCTTGAGCAGTGGCCGCTTTCCGCACAAGGTGCGAAATCTGGCTGCAACTTCGTCGTGCAATTCAATAAGCCGCGCCGTTGCCTCGTCCGGGTCCGATGGAAGAGGCCTGGATGCATTCTCCGAGAACCAGGCCACGAATTCTCCATCATCGATCGCCGGCGCCACGCTGATGGTACACATGCCTGTGGCCGACACGTGGTCAGAATCGAACAAAGTTCTCAGAAAATCTTTGTTCTGGAGCTGGCCAGCGGATGCGCCGCGCGTGCCGATCAGATGGCGATGCAACCTTGGAATCCAGGTTTGGACCGCCCATGTCGGCGGCGTCTTATACAGAGACTCGATATCCGCCTGAAAGGCGGTTTGATTCAGGAGTTTCCCTGTTACTTTCGTCTGCCCCACTTCAGGAGGACTCTCTACAACGGGATTGCTATTGGAAAGAGCTTGCTCCGCATCTACAATGCTCAGGAACTCCGCAAGAGTGCCGTCGAAATTACGAAGAACATCTCTCCCTGCCAGAATAGAAGAAACAGAGAGCTTCATCGTTACGGAGTTACCGTCAGCGGTCCGGCTCACGCGCAATAAACGTTTTGCTGGTTCGATGCCATTCGATAGCCAGATCGACCACCCATCGCTTCGTGGCTCCACTTTCAATTCCGGCCGCTGTGCCATGACACCGGCAACAATTTCGTCGAAGATCATAAATCACCTTAGCTTCCGCAATACCTGGCTTGAAACACGTCTGAAGGCGGCCGAGTGTCTGCGCCGGACTTCGCAAGTCTCGAAATTGTACTCGCCAAAGTGTCATCAATTGCGTGCTGCATCGTTAAGGTGATGAATCTAACGTTCGACTAACAAGAGAGTGTTTACGTGGGCAATTAAAGCCATTCGGGGATTTGGCGACTAACACACCAAAACGCTTGATCCTACTAATCCTCTCGGGAAGGCAACGCAGGCGCATCGCCATAACATCTCGGTGGCCGTCGCCGAGTCGTAGGAAAACCGGAAGTCGCCCGCAAACGCGATGCGCACAACAAGGTGCACGTGAGCTCGCCGGACGGGATCACGACGAGTTCTGCGAAGCACCAAAATAGGGGTTTTGCGCGCCGCGACATTAATGATGGCCCGGGCGGCAACCGACATATCACATTCAGGACCGCCATGAAAGCGCCTCACATAAAGAAGCGTGCTCTACCGCAGCCTGGGTGCACGAAGGCCGCCCCTATCCTTTCCGTGCTGTGGGCAAGTGAGCGCGACGGTCGCGCGAAGAACTGTACAGAGCCCTACGAAGCGGCAAGTATCCTCACGTTGCGCATCGGGCCGATGTCGGGGTTGATCGGCCGGTCGAATGACCGCTGCCTGGCTCAGGTGAACGTCTCTTCACGGCCAAAGGCGACAGTACCGGCCAGCACATAAGCGTCGTCCGCAACTCCCGAAGAACAGCGGATGCATGGCCGCCAATTAGGTAGATATACCGGGGGACCCGCTCAGCGCACTCTAGTGATGCTGCGAATACGGCAGCGTCCATAGGAGTTCCTCCGCCGTTGATGCATTGATACTTCCATGTGGTCAGCTATCGCGGGTCGAAACTCAGTTCAAGTCGCGTGCCACCCGGCTCCATCACCATCGCGTGCCACTTGGGGCCGTTGCCGGACAGTTCCGGAGCAAACTCTACCTCAACGCCGGGATAAGCGCGAACACGTTCGAACAGGCTGCCGAGCGAGGACCGGTCCGGAACTTTCAATGCAAGGTGGTGAAGGCCGACAGCGTTCTTGCGGTCGAACGCCGCGAACGCGGTTGCATCCGCGACCTGCCACAGCGTGATCTTGGCTGTGCCGTCGGTGACGTACGCAGCGGGGTATGCAGGGTTGCTGCCGAATACGCGCCAGCCCAGGCATTCCGTAAAGAAGCGCGTCGAAGCTTCGAGGTTTGCAACGGTAAGGCCAATGTGGTCAATGCCCATGGTCGTGGCAGTCATCGCGTCTACTCCGTTTTTGTGTTGGCTGGCGAAGATTGTGGCATGCGCCAGCAGGCGGCTCATCCCTTGCGCAGCAAATCGACTTGCGTATATGATTCGTATATGAACCATATAGAGATACCGCAATGGGCATAGTCAATATCGACGACGATCTGCACGATCAAATCCGCAAGGCAAGCGCCGTGTCATGTCGGTCGATCAATGCGCAAGCGGCGTTCTGGATCAAGATCGGCATGCTGTGCGAAATGAATCCCACGCAGAGTTTCAATGAGATCGTGGCGGGGGAATTGCGGGCGGCTGGTGTGGTGTCGCAAGGCATCAAGGTCGCTTCGACATGACAAAGCGGCCGGAAGAAATCGCGATTCTGGCGGAGTCGGGCAGATTGTTGGCCCAGGTGTTTGCCTATCTAGACCGACTAAATCTGATCGGCATGTCTACCATGCAGGTCAACGACTTGGTCGACAGCTTCATCGTCAATGAGCTGCAAGCGCGCCCGGCGAGCAAAGGGCAGTACGGGTATGCGTACGCGCTGAACTCTTCTCGCAACAACGTGGTCTGCCACGGCGTTCCATCGACGTCGGACATCCTGCAGAACGGGGATATCGTCAACTTCGATATCACGTTGGAGAAGAACGGCTATATCGCCGATTCGAGCAAGACGTATCTTGTTGGCGAGGTGTCACCACTAGCCAAGCGGCTCGTGCAGGTTACCTACGAAGCCATGTGGAAAGGCATCCAGACTGTTCGCCCTGGCGCCCGGCTTGGCGATGTCGGGCACGCGATCGAGCGGCACGCGCGAAAGCACGGCTATTCGGTCGTCAGGGAATATTGCGGGCATGGCATCGGGCGTGAAATGCACGAGCCGCCCGAAGTCCTGCACTGGGGAAGGCCGCGAACAGGGTTGGAGCTGCGCGAAGGCATGGTGTTCACCATCGAGCCGATGATCAACCAAGGCGGGCACGCCGTCCGGACCGAAGACGATGGCTGGACGGTGGTGACGCGCGATGGCCAGCTGTCCGCGCAATTCGAGCACACGGTCGCTGTCACGGGGAACGGCGTGCGAGTCCTGACGTTGCGGGCCGGGGAGACGGTGCCGAATTTCGGCTCGTGATGGCGATGGTAGAGTGCATCGTTGTGCCAGCGCCCCCCTTTGATTCAGCAGATCGTCGACAAAGACAAGGAACGCGCCTGATGCGCGTGATATGACCATGCAGATTCCGGCAATCGTTCCCGCAAAAACCGCGCTGTTGGCCATGCACTATCAGACCGACATTCTGGCGTTATTTCCCTCGGTCGCGTCCACTTTGCTCTCCAATACGCGCAAGCTCTGTGACGCTGCGCGGGCCAGCGGCGTCAGCGTCTATTTCGCGAAGTTCCATTTCAGCCCCGGCTATCCGGAAGTCAGTCCGTTGAACAAGAACGGGCAGGGCGTCAAGAAGCTCGGTCTTTTCGTTGAAGACAAGGTTTCGCCTGAGCTCGGTCGGCGTGCCGACGAACCGATCATCATCGCCCACCGTGCCAGTGTGTTCTTCGGTACAGATCTGCAGGTGCGGCTGTCCGCGCAAGGTATCGATACGCTGATCATGGTTGGCATTGCGTCGACCGGCGTGATGCTGTCTTCGGTCGCGTACGCGAGCGATGCGGACTTCCGTCTGTTCACGGTCAAGGATTGCTGCTACGACGCGGATCAGGTCGTGCACGATCATCTCTTCTCGACAGCGTTTGAATCCCGTACGACGGTGCTTTCGCTGGCTGACGCCTTGGCATTGCTAGCCTGAGACTCCGGCGACTCAATCGGGATGGGTTCGGCGAAAACTTCGGAGGATGGACGGGAATGAGGCCGCGAACGCTGGCACAATTGCGCCTTTCTCATGAAGCATCAAAGGAATCCCCATGAAGTCTTCCCGCCATTACAACCACCGCCAACGCAAGAAGCTCCATATCGGTGAGTATCAGGAGCTGGCGTTCGAGGTGATGGCCGATGTCTCCGAGTCGGCTCGCCAGGGTGATCCCGAGGCGCTGCTCGATCGGTTCCTGCAAGAGGCGATCGAGGCGAACGGGCTGCTGATGGCGGGCGCCATCGACGATTACCAGTTGTCCGCCTATGTTCTGCTGAACGCCGCTCGCGGTTCGGTGAGCGCCGAGCAGCGCGAAGCGGTCGAGAAGTGGTTGCAGGCATCGGGCGACTTCGAGAACGTGCGCGTCGGGCCGCTGCGCGACGCGTGGTACGGCGTGGACCAGGAGTAATAGGGATAGGGCAAAGCTGCTACGGGCCGGGCGGCTAGGGTGGCCGCGTGATGGCCCGCAGCCGGAAGCGGTGAAAGCCGTATCGTCCGACGTGGAACGGCGCCGGCGTGAAGCTGCGCGCCGAGCCATGGAGGATCGACGCCGTGTTCCGGCGGCTCGAATACATCCTCGACGCGCTGGACCTCGATGGCACCCTGACCACGACGGCCGCCGGCGTTGCCGATCTTCCTCGATGCCGACGACGGCCGCTGGTGGGAGACCGCGCCGGTAGTGGAGGCGTCGCCTGCGCCTTTGAGATGCCGGACGGCCGCAAGCGTGTGACGCACAAACTCCACCGACGATATGTCGGTGGGCGAGCTCAGCGAATACCTGGCGAAGATGCAGGCCGCGGCGGTCTCCGGCGTCTGCTTCCACGGGTTTAATTGCTTAGCAAGGAGCAGGGCTTCCGCGCGGCGAAGTGAATGAAGCCTATTACCAGGTGCTGGAGGACCCGGCGCTGGCGCGGCCGGAACACAAGTTCGTGGCGCACGGCCTCGTCGAGGACCGTACAACCTGCGATGCGCCGGAAGGCCTTGCGGCGCGGCGAAAAATGGCTCGCGTTTTTGCACCAGGCGGCATAGATCTTTGCCAGACTCGCAGCAAAGCCCCTCAAGTTGGGGGCTTTTCTTTTTTACGGTTCATGGTTGAATGCTTAGCTTCAACTATGGAGAAGTAAGAATGGGTCAAAACTCGTTGGCTTGGGGGCGCTTGACTATCGGCGCCACCCTTGATGAAACGGCGAAGAGCGCGGTGCAGAAGTTGACGACACCTGCCGCAGGGGAAAATCGGTCGCCCGGCATCGCAGTGTCCGGCATTGACGACTACACCCTTAAAGTGGAAGGCCACCGGATGGTCCTCATCGCGGAATATCGGCGCGCGGTCGACGAGAGCACCCGTGGCAGCAAGTCGCTTGTGGGCCTTATCGAGTTTCGCCGCCTCCGGGGTGATGTCCCTGAAGGCGGTCCAGTCCACACAATGTGGTTTGATTCGGAAGGCCGCCTTTCGGTGTCAGGTCAGCCGGACGATGCGGTGGACTACGTCCTTGGCAATCATGGCGACTATCATCTCGACGCGCGAAATGCCTTCTTGGAGCAGATGGCAGTTGTGCTAGATCGGCTTTTGCCGAGGATAGGCACCCTCGGCGTCGTGATAGCCGTAAGATTTATTGTATCGCCCCGCCGGCAACGCCGCGCGGGGCGTTTGCTTTAGAGCCCCGGATACGACGGCGAGCGCGAGTTGATGTCGTCGACCGCATCGGAAAATCGCCGCGCTTCGTCCGCGAATCCTGCATTGCTTAGGTCGCGCAGTGTCATGCGGGCAAAGTTTTGGAACTCGCTCCCGGCACCGCTCGCAGCCCCTGCCGGCAAGTGGTCAATCAGCGCGATAGCGAAGTGCTGAAGTGCGGCGACCTGGGCCTGCAAATTCTTGATGGTTTCGTCCATGCATACCCCTTTCGTGGGTGGTTGAGAAGCTTACAGAGCTCAATTGTTCCACGACTTCGGGTTAGGCTCGTCGTCATGGTCATCTAGCCGCCGAGGAAAGGAGATCGGCAGCGATAAGTTCTGCGAGAAGCTCAGCTCTAGATAGCCGGTTCGCATCGTATAGCGCGTAAGCAAAGCCGAGCCGGGGGCATTGAAAGGTCGTACCAAGAACTAGTGCGTCTTCGGGATCGTGGCTGGCGAAGCGGAAGCACAGATCAGCGAACTGCTCGGGCCGCCAGGCATTGTAGTGCGGCCTGAGCAATGCAAGCTCGGATTCAAATACCCATCCCCGGCCTATGATCCCGTTCACGACAACGGGTCCGACGTCCGGGCGCAGGAAGGCTTCGCGTAGCTCATCATTCGTAGGGAATGGCGACGCTGAACTCATGGTGTTTGCCGATAGCGGAGAATAGCCATTATTCCATTCCGACAAATTCGTCTCGACATGACAAAAGCAAAGGACATCGACTGGGTCGCTGTCGAAGCGACCTATCGCGCCGGCACCGAGCCGGTGACCGCGATCGCCGCGAAGCACTGCATCAGCCATACCGCCATCAACAAGCGGGCGAAGGCGCAAGACTGATCCGCAATTGGGGCGCCGCCAAGCGCCCCTCCCTTTGGACAGTCCTTAGCGTTGTAGCTGGCCAACGTGGCGGCGGAAGACCTCGGTGCGAGGGGAAAGGGACATGGAATCCTATGACGGTAGATTGAACAGCGCGGAAGCGCCGAATATCAAGCCGATAAGAAACGCCCCGAAGCTTCCGTAGCCAATGATGTATCCCCACCGTTCATACTTATGAACCCGCGCGTCATCCCGCCGAAGTAACTCATTCTATGGAATTGAACCGCGCAGGAAACTTGCATAGTCATCGCGCCATTGTTCTAGCAAGTAGCCGATTAAATGCAGCGTATATGCGCGAGTAAAACCGGCATTTACCAGGCCAATAGCGAAGAACGCAATGGAAGCGACAGCAGCGCTCGAATGTCTTACCTCTGCGACGGCGCCTACGAAAGCGAGCATGCCAGCGAGCGCTCCGCCATTTACAGTTAGTAGATAACTGTGTGCGCCTTCGGATTGCGCTATAAGGATGCCATTGAGTTGGCTCCAGCGCTCATCATAGTATCTTTGAGCAGACGTCAAAGGAGTTTGACTCTGTGACATCCGGGCATCTCTCCTGCGGATCTAAAGGAGTACCGGACTACGCTCGCATAGGGTTGTGCCTACGGCGCCGTGCAGCCATAGGACGCCGGTACGACTATTGGAATAACGTCAAGTCGACGTTATCTGGTTTGAGCTTCAAAATCAACATATCGTAGTACCAGGCCAGCGCTCCGAAACCAACCGCGAAGGTGAGGAGGGTGGCTTTCAGTCCGAGCCCCACGCGGTCGCCACCGAAAAGTGTGAATATGAACCCAAACAAGGACAGGCCAGAAAGCAGCTTACAGCCAAGGAGAAATAGACCGCGGAAGGTGCGCAGAAGGTGAAAGAGGATGGTCTTGAATGCTCGCATACGTATGGGATGGTTGTGCCGATGGTGGAATCTTCGTATCGGCACTGGGCGCAAATTTCTTTACCCCTCTCAAGAAGGGTGTTTGGTTGCCGCCAGGTGGTACTTTTCTCTCCAGAGTCCAAGGTATGCAGCAGGCTAGTCGCCACAGCCGCTCCAAGTGGGTACAGCGGTCGCAAGTACCCACCACGCGGCCCAACACCTCTCAGGAGCCCCCATGTTCGACCACGTAAAATTCGGCGTCACCGACTACACCGCAAGCAAGGCGTTCTTCCTGAAGGCACTGGAGTCGCTGGGTGTAGCGGTGGCCTCGGAGGGAACACCGTCCTACGGCGTCGAGCTTTGCCCCCCAGGCAAGCCTTCCCTCTGTCTGTTCCAAACCGACGAAAAACCAGCCCATCTCCACCTCGCCTTCAAAGCCGAAACACGCCAACAGGTGGATGCCTTCTATCGCGCAGCGCTCGAAGCGGGTGCAAAAGACAACGGCGCCCCCGGTCTCCGCCCTCACTACCACCCCAACTACTACGCCGCCTTCGTCATCGGCCCCGACGGCCACAACATCGAGGTCGTTTGCCACGAGCGTGAAGCAGCAGCCTAAGCTGAGGCCAAACCTACCGCTGCACCAAATCCCTGACCCCCTGCCGGCAAAGGCTGACGAAATGCTGCGCCGCCGATGACTGGCCGCGCCCGGGGTGAAACGCCAGGATTGCGCGGAATCGGACCGCGCCGGCGAACGGAATACTGCGGAGCCCAAGCGCCAGATAGGTCCGTGCGACAAGCGGATTGGTGATTGCGAGACCCGCGCCGGCCAGCACCAGTGCGCACTGCGTATGGCTGTACGGCGTTGTTGCGACGAAGCGGGGTGCGATCTGGTGCTCGGCGAAGGCGGCTTCCAGTTGTCGTTGGGCAGGGTCGGCGGCGTCGAGGCCGATCAGCGGTGCGTCGGCCAGGTCTGCGACGCTGACTTTGGCCCTGGCGGCGAATGGGTGGGTGGCCGGCACGATGCAGACGGCCGGCACGGCGTAGAACTCGGATGCGGTCAGGCCGCTGGTGTCGACCTCATCGCCCATGAAGGCCAGGTCGAGCTCGCGTTGCAGCAGGCGCTCGCGCAGCGCGCGCGAGCTGTCTACCTCCAATCGGCAATGGCTGCGCGGATAGCTGTGCGCGAAGCTGGCGACCGCCATCGGCATCACGCTGGCGGCCATGGCGTGCAGCGCGCCGACGCGCAGCATCGTGTCCTCGTGCTGGCGGAGCAGGTCGATCTTGCGCTGGACGGCGTCGAGGCCGATATAGACGCGTTCGACTTCGTCCATCAACGCCGCCGCCTCGGCGGTCGGGACCATGCGGCCCTTGCTGCGGTCGAACAGTCGCAGCTGCGCGATCTTCTCGAGTTGCAGGACGATCTGCGTCACCGCCGGCTGGCTGATATGCAGCGCCTCGGCGGCGCGGCGCGCGGAACCGAGGCGCATGACCATGCGGAATACCTCGATCTGCCGGGCACTGATGGACGGTTCGCCTGCGTCTTTCGCCGCCTCTTTCATAGGGACCCTATAAGTTCGTCTTATTGCAAAGCTGCAATGGCTTTGATCGCAACGGCGTGCCGGGCCGTAGACTTCGCCTCATGCAATCGTCGTCTTTCGCCATGCCTCTCGACCGTTCATCGAAGCCGCTTTCGGCCATCAACCCGACTCTCAACCCGGCACTGCACGCGCTGCAATGCATCAGTTGCGAGGCGATCTATCCCGTTTCCGATCTTCCGGAAGGCTGCCCGGCTTGTCACAGCCGGGGCCGACCCAGCAGTGTCGAAGCGGTCTACGACGCGCGAGCCTTCGATTTTGCACCAAAAAGCACAGGTTATCGCTGGGGGCACTGCCTGCCGTATCTGAATGGCGTGACGCTGGGCGAGGGCGACACGCCCTGTCTTCCGGTGCCTGCGCTGGCCGAGCTGGCTGGCGTCGCTTCGTTATGGATCAAGAACGAGGGCGGGAACCCGACCGGCTCGCACAAGGACCGCATGTCGGCCCAGGCGGTGAGTCGTGCGCTGGCGATCGGCGCGAGCGAAGTGGTGCTCGCCTCGAGCGGCAACGCGGCGGTATCCGCCGCGGCCTATTGCGCGGCGGCCGGCCTGGCGTGCGAGGTGGCGACCTATCGGGACCTGCCGCCGATCTTCGATGCGGCGCTGCGCTACTACGGGGCGAAACGCATCGTTTGCGAGACCGGTCATGCGCGGTGGCAACATGTGCGCCAACGCGTCCGCGACGATGGCGCGTTCCCGCTGACCAACTACAGCATTCCCGCGGTGGGCAGCCTGGTGTTCGGCGTGGAGGGCTATCGCGCTGCGGCACTCGAATGGGTGCACCAAGGTTGCGAGCCGGACCATGTCATCGTGCCGACCGCGCGCGGCGACCTGCTGTGGGGCATCTATAGCGCGCTGCGCGATCTGGTGGCGGCGGGGCGGCTTGCCCGCGTGCCGCAGCTCTGGGCCGTCGAGCCGTTTCCGCGGCTGTGGCGCGTGCTGGCCGGCGAGCCGCAGCAAGGCGATTTCTATGGCGCCACGCAGCAGTTCTCCACGGCGGGATCGACGGTGACCGCGCAGCAGGTCCTCGCGGTGACGCGCTCTGGCGGCGGCGCGGTGGTCGTGGGTGACGATGCCGCCCGCGCCGGCACCGCAGCGCTGGCCTCGGCAGGATTCTGGGTCGAGCTGTGCGCCGGGGCAGGGCTCGCCGCGGCGCAAATGCTGCGCGCCGATGGGCGCATCGATGCATCGCAATCGGTTCTTCTGATGTTGACGGCACGGGGCGATCGCGACCCCGCGCAAGGCTGACCCTTATACAGGCTGGAGTGTTCCCATGACGCTGCGCTATCTGATCGCCTCCCTCGCAATCTGCCTCACCGCCCATGCCCCCGCGGCCATGTCGGCCTATCCGGAAAAACCCATTCGCCTCGTCGTGCCCTGGGCCGCGGGCGGCAGCACCGACGCGCTGGCGCGCGCCGTGGCGCAGCGGATGAGCGAATCGATGGGCCAGCCTGTGGTCGTGGAGAACCGGGCAGGGGCATCGGGCCGCATCGGCGCCGAGGCCGTGGCAAAGGCGGCCCCCGACGGCTATACATTGGGCGTCATCGAACTGGCCCATACGGTCGCGCCGTCGGTGTTCCGCCAGATGCCATACGACCTGCTGCGCGATTTCACGCCGGTCTCGCTGCTCGGCGAATCGCCGCTGGTGCTGTTCGCCGATAGCACCCGCTATCGGCCCGGGGAGGCCCAGCGCTTCCTTGCCGATGCGCGCAAGCAGGCCAAACCGCTGCAACTGGCCACGAGCGGCAACGGCACGATCAGCCATCTGGCGGCCAAGATGCTGGAGGCGCAGGCCACGATTCCCATCGATGCGGTGCCATACCGCGGCTCCGCGCCCGCGCTCACCGATGTCTCCTCGCAACTGGTCGCGGGCCATTTCGCCACGCTGGCAAGCGGCAGCAGCCTGCTTGGCGCGGGCAAGATCACGGCGCTGATGGTTACCGGACCGGCGCGCATTGCCGCGCTGCCGAATGTGCCGACCGCCGCCGAAGCGAAACTGCCGGCGCTGCAGATCAGCCAGTGGTGGGCCATCGTTGCACCGGCACGGACGCCGTCGACGGTGGTCGCGCGGCTTGGGGACGAGGTGCGGGCGGCGCTGACCAATCCGCAGACCAAGGCGCGGCTGGATAGCCAGGGCATCGAGCTGAAGGCCTCGTCGCCCGCGCAACTCGGCGACAGGCTGCGCGGCGAGGTCGATCGTTGGGCGGCGCTGGTAAAGCAGGCCGGCATTCAGCCGGAATAAGGATCGGCGCGGATCCCGTCATCGCGGCGGGATCCAATCGATCATCAGGCACGGTGGCCCGTGTCGCCGATCGCGGCCAGCAGGGTATTAGGCGCGTTGGTCCGTGTCGCCGATCGCCGTCAGCAGGTATCAGGCGCGTTGGCCCACGTCGCCGATCGCGGCCAGCAGGTCGTCCGCGTGGACCATCAATTCGCGTACGCGCCGCAGCGCCCGGTATTGGTTCAGCACGGCGCTCCACTGCGGCGATTCCAGCAGTTGATGCCAGACCGGCTCGAGTTCTCGCGAATCCGCCTGCTGCGTTTCGATCAGCTTGCTGGCGAATGCCAGCGTGGCCGGTGCGGACAGCAGCTGCATCCGGCTCGCTGCGCTCAGCACGCGTGGATTGGATTCGGCGGGCGCATCGCTGCAATACAGGACCTTGCTGGCGACCCCGGCCTCGTCGGTTGGCAGCGCGCTCAGCGAGGCGCCACGCAGGCGCACGGTGCCTTGTTCCGTCTGGAATGCATACGTGACGTGTTGCTCGGCGTGGGCGAGCAGGCGCAAGCCGCGCAGCAAGCGAGGGAGATCCGTCGTGGCCGCATCCACCGAAGCCTTGGCTTCGACGAGCAGGCAGACGTCCCACGCCGGTGTTTCGTCGTCGGCCTCATCCTCCGTGCTGGCCTGCCTGAGCAATACCGCATCCCATTCGGTCTTGGCTCGCTCGTGGCTGGCCGGCAGCGACGCCGGCACGCGCATCGAAGTCACCACGCGGTAAGGCGCCGACGTTCCCTCCGCGTCGTTGAGCCGCTGTGCCAACGCGCGAAGCGCTTGCGCCGCCAGGGCTTCGACTGCGGCCCCGCGCTGCCGCGAGGAAACGCCCTGCGCCGTCGCGGTGGCGGTTCCCGAGCGAGGACCTTGCCGGTCCCATAGCGAGCGATATTGGCGGACCTGCGCATCCGAGCTCAGCGCTTCGAGGCGTCGCAAGCGTTCCAATGCGGGGCTGTCCAGCAATTGCGCCAAGGCGGGCTGCAGCGGGGCTGCGTTCGGCGTTGCGTTCGGCGCCTCGTTCGAGATCGCCGGCATGGCGAGCAGGCGTCGAACGGTATCGTGCAGCGCAGCCCACGAGGAGGCCGAGGCCGCCGCGTGGAGCTGCGTCATTGCCTCGCGCTGCGGGCCCGAAGCATTCCGCTGCGGTTTGTTCGGGTGGGCCACCGCGTTGACGGCGGCCAGCACCAGCCTGCGGTCCTGCTCGGCGCGGGCCGCCAGCGATGCGTACTCGCGCACCTGGGGCACCCGATGCCGAAGGACCATCGCCTGGAAAGCCGGGTCGCCCGCATCCGGCCGGATCGCGTCCCGCACCATGCGCGCGAGCGATTCGACGAACAGATGCTTCAGTGCGGCGCCCGGAACTTCGCCGCTGGCGAGCGCGAGGCGCGCCTGCTCGATGGTTACCGCCAGCGCCGTCGCCGGATTGGCCTCGTGAATCCGTTCCGACACGGCGCCGATCGCCGGCAAGCGATACCGGCGTGCGACGGCGCACAGCGTGTTGTCGAGCAGGACGGGCGGTGGCGGCAGCGGCAGGGACATGCGTGCAATGGTAGCAATGACTCACGCGCCCAACGACTCCAGCGCCAATGAAGCCCGCACCAATGATGCCCGCACCGGATACGCCCGCGCCGATGACTCCAGCACCGATGACTCCAGCACTGATGACTCCCGCACCCCAACGCGCCCCGATGTCCCCCGGGGGAACCGCCACGCAGTCCTGTTAGCCCGCGCGCGCCATGGCACCGAGGCGCCCGAGCACGTCGTCCAGCTCGGCATTCAATGTCGCCACCAGTTCCGCCGCCGGCAGCGAACGCGCCAACGGTGCCGCCTGGCCCGCCCATTGCGCGGCGAAGTCCGCGCTGCCGGCCGCCTTGGCCGCGGCGTGAAGCGCCTTCCCGGCGTCATAGGTGATCGGGTAATCGGGGATCGGCGGCGCATCGGCCGCGACGCCCAGTTCGGTGAAGCGATTGACGAAGCCCCGCGCGGCGCGGCCGGAGATGGCGCGCGTCAGCGTGGTGGGACGCGTCTGGTCCGCCAGCAGCGCTTCGCGATACGCGGCATCGGCCACCGTCTCCGGGCATGCCACGAACGCGGTACCGAGCTGCGCCGCTGTCGCGCCCAGGGCCAGAGCGGCCGCGATGCCGGCGCCGTCCATGATGCCGCCCGCCGCGATCACCGGCATGCAGGTCTTGCGCACCAGCAGCCGGACCAGCGCCATCGTGCCCAGTCCTTCGTCGAAACCCTGCGTATCGAACACGCCGCGATGGCCGCCGGCCTCGACGCCCTGCGCCACCACGGCATCGATCCCGGCCGCCTCCACCTGGCGCGCCTCGGCGATCGTCGTCGCCGACGCCAGCAGCACGATGCCGGCCTCGCGCAGCGCGTCGATCCATGCCTGATCCGGCAGGCCGAAGTGGAAGCTGACCACGGCCGGCTTCTCCTGCAGCAGCATCTCGAACATCGCCTCGTCGGCGACGAAGCTTCGATAGATCTCGCGCAGCGAGGCCGGCGCGGTCGCGCCGAATTCGGCGAAGCGCGGCGCCAGGTAGTCGAGCCAGCCGCGTTCGCGCTGCGCATCGGCCTGCGCCGGCACATGGCAGAACAGGTTGATGTTGAAGGGCCGATCGGTCAGCGCGCGCGTGTCGCGAATGGCCTGGCGTGCGGCATCGGCGTTCATCGCGCCGACGCCGAGCGAGCCGAGGCCGCCGGCGTTGGAAACGGCCGCGGCCAGCGCCGGCGTGCTGACGCCCGCCATCGGGGCCTGGATGATCGGCGTCGACATGCCGAGCCGGGCCAGCAGCCCGTTCTCAGCGGAAGATTCAACGGAAGAGGGGGTCATCGGATGCTCCTTCGGGATCGGGCCGCTCAGCCTTGGCGCAGCTCGTGCAGCAATGCTTCGTAGGCGGCGGTGGTGAAGCCGGCGCGCTTGACCAGGAAGGTATGCGCGGAGCGCACCGGCACGGTGTGGAAGTCGTCGCTGTCGCGATGCAGCGCCAGCAGCGATTTGGGCAGGATGGCGAAGGCCGACCCCGCGCTGACGCAGGCCAGGATCGCGTGATAGGAGGGCATTTCTCGCACGGTCAGGTTGCGGCGCAGGCCCTCGTCGGCCTGTGCCAGCCATTCTTCCGCGCAGCGGCGATAGGTGCAGCCGCGCGTGAAGCCGGCGAGCGTGCGCAGCCTGACGTCCTGCGGCCGGCACACGCGCTGATGGCTGGCCGGCAGCACCAGCACCAGTTCCTCGGTGAACAGGAACGTGCCTTCGAGCCCCGGCGCCATGTCCTCCATCGACAGCTGGCGCGGCGAGCCATTGCCCGGGTGCGCGACGATCGCGCAGTCGAGCTGGTGCAAGGCGACCGCATCGGCCAGCGCCTGCGCGGTGCCGGTGCGGATCTCGACGTCGACCAGCGGATAGCTTGCGTGATAGCGGGCGAGAGGCTTGGGCAGTCTGGCCGCTGCGGCGCTTTCCATGGTGCCCAGCCGCAGCTTGCCGGTGGGGACGTCGTGCCGCATCGCCTGCCGCGCTTCCTCGGCCAGCGCCAGCAGCCGATCCGCATAGCCAAGCAGCTTTTGCCCTTCGGCGGTCAGCGTCATGCGCTTGCTGTCGCGCTGGAACAGCGTCACGCCGAGGCTGTCCTCGAGCTGCTTGATGCGCGTGGTGACGTTCGATTGCACGCGATCGAGCGCGCGGGCGGCCCGCGTGACGCTCTGCTCCTGCGCCACGGCGCGGAAGATTTCCAGTTCGGCCAGTTCCATCCGGATGCGGCGCGGTGTCTCTCGCCGTTCTCAATTCAGGAATGAAGATGGATCAAATATCCTGTATCGAGAACGATAAGTCAAGGCGACCACAAAGGTCGAGGCGGCCACGAAGGACCCACAAAGGACCCACAAAGCAAAAAGGGAGAACGCAGTAAGCGTTCTCCCTTCTGGAGCGTTCGACAGGGTGGTCCGGCGTGGCCGGCCCCCCAGTTCGATCAGAAGTCCTCGGCGTCCACGTCGTAGTTCGCCGGCTCCCAGCGGATCGCCAGCAGCGCCAGCAGGCCGGCCAGCGGCGCCAGCGCGATGACCCAGAACACCTTGGTGCTCAGCGCGGCGGCCAGCACCGGGAACAGGAACAGCGACAGCGTGGAGCTGGCGCGCATCAGCGTCTGGTTGAAGCCCACGCCCACGCCGCGCAGCGAGGTTGGGTAACTCAGCGAGGCATAGGTCATCGTGTGCGCGCCCGGACCGAAGCCCTGGCCCAGCAGGAACACGGCCAGCAGCGCGATCGCCGCCACCACTTCGCTGACCCCGTCCGGTTTGCCGACCAGCGCCAGGCCGACCAGCGCGGCCAGCTGGAACGCGTAGCCGACCACGGTCAGCTTCCACGCGCCGACCCGCGGCACCAGCCGCACGCCGATCAGTCCGCCGACGAAGGCGAACAGCAGGTTCAGCGCCAGCGAGATCAGGATCGTGTTCAGCATGGTCTGCGCCAGGAAGCTGGCGATGATGACCGGCAGGCCGAATGCGACCGCGTTGTAGGCGAACGACGAGGCGATCGACATGATCGTCGCCAGCACCGTGCGGCTGCGATAGACGCCCTGCAGCAGCACCGCGTAGTTGCCCCAGGACGCGGCGCGCTTGGCGGGCTTGGCCACCGCGTCGGGTGCAACCACCGCGTCGATGCCATAGGACCGCTTCAGGATCCGCGCGGCCCCTTCAAGGTCGCCCTGGTTGGCGGCCCACACCGGCGATTCGCTCATGTACTTGCTGCGCACCGCGATGATGACCAGTGCCGGCACCGCGCCGAAGCCGAGGATGATGCGCCAGAGCAGGCCGCTGTGCGACTCGGGCAGGACCGCGTAGCACAGCAGCACCAGCAGATACGACACGCAGATCGCCGCATACCAGGTGGGGCACCACATCGCCACGCGCGAGGCCTTGTTGCCGCGGCCCTGCAGCTTGGAGAACTCGGCAAGGAACGCCATCGCCACCGGCAGGTCGATGCCGACGCCCAGGCCCATCACGAAGCGGGCACCGGCCAGCACGTATTCGTTCGGTGCCAGCGCGCAGGCGATGGCCGCCACCACGAAGAACAGCATGTCGGCCATGAAGACGCGATAGCGGCCGATGCGGTCGGTGAAATAGCCGCCGAGGAACGCGCCGACGATGGCGCCGAAGGTGATCGCCGACGCGACCATGCCCGTGCCGGCCGGCGTCAGGTTGAATTCGCGGGTGACGTCCTTCAGGCCGAAGGCCAGCGCGCCGAGGTCGTAGGCGTCCAGGAACACGCCGCCCAGCGCGATCGCGACCACCATGCGCGCATTGCTGGCCTGGGCGCCGCCCTGGTTGACCAGTTGCGAGACATCGGCGGCGGAGCGGATGACGGCCTTGTTGGGTGGAGCGGCGGTGGCGGCCGCCTGTTGCGCTTCGGCAGGGGAGAGGGTGAGGTCGACGGACATGGCGATCGTGATGGGAGCATGCGCCGCGCGCCGGGAGGGGCGGCGGCGCGGCGAATGCTACGCCAGCACGATCGCTGATCCAAATGACTTATTGTTATATCTTTAAGGACGCTGGAATTCCGGGCCTTGGGGCGTCCCGTTTCCCATGTTCGGTATATGTTTCAAATGTTCCGTGGGCCTTGCGGTCTTGCCTGCATGCCGTCTTACGGCCGGCTGCTTCCCGTTCCCTCGAAGGCCGAGCGCAGCGCTGCCGCGTCCAGCTTCTTCATCTGCAGCAGGGCTTGAACCAGCCGGTCGATGCCCGCCTGGTCGCCGGAGCGCATCAGCGTGTCCATCTCCGCCGGCACGATCTGCCACGAGATGCCGAACGGATCCTTGCACCAGCCGCATACCTCGGCTTCGGGTACCGCGGAGAGCTTCGACCAGTAATGGTCGATGCTCGCCTGGCCCTCGCACGGCACGACAAACGAGATGGCCTCGTTGAAGGCGAAGCCGTGCGGGTAGCCGCTGTCCATCGCCGCCATCCACGTATTGCCTAGCCGGAAGTCGGAGAACATCACCGAGCCCGCCGGATTCGGCTCCATGCCGGGCCCATAGCGGACCAGTTGCCCCGCCTGCGAATCCGGGAAGATCTCGCGCCAGAACTCGCCCGCCGCCTCCGCCTTGCCGCAGGCATCGCCGGTGAACATCAGCGCCGGCACGATCGGCGGCCGGGATTCGCTCGACGTATCGGTCAGCATCAATTGCCAGGACAGCCCGTAGCGGTCCTGTATCCAGCCGAAGCGCGCGCTGAAGGGGTAGGCGTCCAGCGGCATCAGCGCCTGGCCGCCATCGACCAGCTTGTCCCACATGGCATCCAGCCGCTCGCGCGCCTGAGGATCGCGGCCCGGATCGAACAGCACGAAGAAGGAGATCGACGGATTGAAGCGGAACATCGGGCCCGCCGAGATCGCCATGAAGGGCTGGCCCCATAGCGTGAACCGCACGAGATCGCAGTCGCCGGACGGCGTATTGCGGATCTGACCAACGAAATCGACGGCCGAATCCGGAAATACCGATACATAGAAGCGCGCCGCTTCGACGGCCTCCTTGTCGTACCAAAGGTGCGGGACAAGGGTGGGCGGTGAGGCGACAGGCGGGGTGACAGGCGTGGTCATGTGCCGGGCTCCTTTTCAGGCATCTCGAAAGGAAAACGGCGCCATGCCGGCCGCCGTTTTGCGATGAAACTCCAGAGTAGTCGCCGCACGCGTCCGGCACAAATCCTGGGCGCAAAAAATCCCCAGGGTGGAGTGCCCTGGGGATCGGGTATTTCGGGATCGCGTGTTTCAGGGCCGCATGTTTGGGCGGCCCGGCGCCGCTATTTCTGCACGGCTGGCGCCGGCGCCGGCGTGCGCAGCGCTGCCTCATGACTGGCCGAGGCCGAACGCCGATGGTCGATCATCGAGACCGCCAGCGCGGCGATCACGGCCGGAATCGCGATGGCGACGAAGTTCTGCTGCAGCGGCAGCGCCATGCCGACCAGCATGCCGATCACGATCGGGGCCAGGATCGCGCCGCTGCGGCCGACGCCCGACGCCCAGCCGATGCCGGTGCCGCGCGCGGCCATCGGATAGAACTGGCCGGCATAGGCGTACGTCACGATCTGCGTGCCGATGGTCGACGCACCGGCCAGGCCCACCAGCACGAACAGCACCGGCGTCGGCACCGGGTAGCCAAGCAAGGTGATCGAGACCGCCGCCAGCGCGTACATGCCGACCAGCACGTGCTTGATATTGAAGCGGTCCGCCAGCCAGCCGCCGCCGACCGCGCCGATCATCGCGCCGAAGTTCAGCACCAGCACGAAGGTCAGCGCCGAGCCCAGGCTGTAGCCGGCGCTGGCCATCAGCTTGGCCAGCCACGAGCTCAGCGCGTAAACCATGAACAGGCACATGAAGAACGCGACCCAGAACATCACGGTGCTGAAGCCGCGGCCGTCCTGGAACAGCTTGCCGATCGGCGCCTCGCCGGCCTTCAGCTCGGGCAGCGCAAAGCGGTCGTCCGCTTGCGGCCGGTAGGACGGCTCCAGCCGGCTCAGCACCTTCTTGACCTCGTCCAGGCGTCCCGAGCGGATCAGGAAGGGCATCGACTCCGGCAGCGACTTCATCACCATCGGGATCAGCAGCACCGGCAATCCAGCGGCCAGGAACACCGATTGCCAGCCGTAGCTCTCGATCAGGCCCTTGCCGACCACCGCGGCCAGCATGCCGCCGACCGAATAGCCGCTGAACATCAGCGTGACCATGGTGCCGCGGATCTTGCGCGGCGAGTACTCGGTCATCTGCGCGACGACATTGGGCATCACGCCGCCGATGCCCAGGCCGGCGAGGAAGCGCGTGACGCTGAACGTCACCGGATCGCTGGTGAAGCCGGCAGCCGCGGTAAAGACCGAGAACAGCACGATGCAGATGGCAATGGCCCAGCGCCGGCCGATGCGATCGGCGATGGTGCCCAGGAAGATCGCACCGAACATCATGCCGAACAGCGCGGAACTGACCATGAAGCCGGCCTGCGTCGCGTCGACGCCCATCGACTGCATGATCGACGGCAGGGCGATGCCGGCCACGGCCAGGTCGTAGCCGTCGAAGATGATGATCAGCGCGCACCAGAACAGCACGAGCCCATGGAAGCGGTTGAAGCGGGCCTCGTCGGCCAGCTGGTGGACGTCGATTTGACGCATGGTTGTCTCCTTGCAGTCCGGTTTCTACCGGCTCTGTGATGGGTGAACGATCGGGTACGGGGCCGACGGGGCCGCCAGGACGCCGCGCCGGCGTTCCCGGCGGCGTGCGGCGACTATTGCGGCAAGTTCTGCGGCAACTCTTGCGGCAACTCTTGCGGCAAGTCGTGCGGCGACCGCGTGATCGGCGCCATGGCTGTCGACTGCGGATCGCGCACGAAATCGACGATCGCCGCGATCAACGCGTCGGGCTGATCGCGATGGGGCGAATGGCCGCACTCCGGCAGCTCCAGCAGGCGCGTCTGCGGCACGCGGCGCGCAATGCCGCGGATCTGCTCCAGCGTGCCGTACTCGTCGTCGAGCCCCTGCACCGCCAGCAGCGGGCAGGTGATGCTGGCAATCTCGGCCTCGATCGACCAGTGGCGGAACGGCGGATGCAGCCAGATGCCATTCCATCCCCAGAAGGCCGAGTCCGGATCGTCGTGATAGCGCGCCAGCCGCTGCCGCAGGTCGGTATTGAGATAGGCTTCGCGCGCCTTCTCGATGCTCGAGACCGACAGGTCCTCGACCAGGATGTGCGGGGCCAGCACGATGGTCCCGGCGACGCGCGACGGAAACCGCGCCGCGTACAGCAGCGCGATGGAGCCGCCATCGCTGTGCCCAAGCAGCCAGGGCGGTTCGGCCTGGGCGTCGATGCCGAGCGCCGTCAGCAGCGTGGGCAATACCTCGTGCGCCTGGCGGTGCATGAAATCCGGATGCCAGACCTCGTCCGCGGCCCGCGGCGTCGAACGCCCATAGCCGGGCCGCGAATAGACCAGGCCGCGCCACCCGAGCGCCTCGCAGACGCGCTGCGGAAAATCGCGCCACATCGCCACCGATCCCAGGCCCTCGTGCAGGAAGACCAGCAGCGGGGCGCCGGCGTTCTCCGTGCCCAGCCGCTGATATTCGATCCGCACCGGGCGGCCGGCCCAATCGATCTCGACGAATTCGACCGGCGCGCTCATTGCAGCCCCGCCAGTGCCAATTGCCCACTCGGCGAGATCAGCACGTTCGACGCGACGTCGCGGCCGCAGTCCATGGGCTGCTGTCGCTGTTGCTGCTGCTCCTGCTCCCGCAGCCGGAAGCGCTGGATCTTGCCGGTCGCGGTCTTCGGCAGGCTGTCGACGAACTGGATCAGGCGCGGGTACTTGTAGGGCGCCAGCCGTTCCTTGACGAAGGCCTTGAGCTCGGCGTCGTCGCACTGCGTACCGGGTTTGAGCACGACAAAGGCCTTGGTGCGCGTCAGCCCCTGCGGGTCGTTGACGCCGATCACCGCGGCCTCCAGCACGGCGGGATGCTGCATCAGCGTGGCCTCGACCTCGAACGGCGAGACGTAGATGCCGCTGACCTTCAGCATGTCGTCGCTGCGGCCCGCGTAGCAGTAGGTGCCATCGGCGTTGCGCACGTACTTGTCGCCGCTTTTGGTCCAGCTGCCCTGGAAGGTCTCGCGCGACTTGTCGCGATTGCCCCAATACATCAGCGCCGCGCTCGGGCCCTGGATATAGAGGTCGCCCACCTCGCCGTCGGGCACCGGCCGGCCTTCCTCGTCGCGCAGTTCGATGTTGTAGCCGGGCACCGGCCAGCCGGTGGTGCCGTAGCGGACCTGCCCCGGGCGATTCGACAGGTAGATATGCAGCATCTCGGTCGAGCCGATGCCGTCGATGATCTCGCAGCCGAAATGCGCGGTGAAGCGCTGGCCCAGTTCGGCCGGCAGCGCCTCGCCGGCCGACGAGCACAGCCGCAGCGCCACCTGTTCGCGCGCCGGCAGCGCGGGCGAGGCGAGCATGCCGGCATAGCCGGTGGGCGCGCCGAAGAACACCGTGGTGCGATGGTCCAGCCAGCGCCGGAAGATCGCCTCGGGCGTGGGCCGCTCCGCCATCAGCACCACGGTGGCGCCGACGCTGAGCGGAAAGGTCAGGCCGTTGCCCAGGCCGTAGGCGAAATACAGCTTGGCCGCCGAGAAGCAGACGTCGTCCTCGGTCAGGCCGAGAATCGGCTTGGCGTAGAGCTCCGCGGTCCAGTAGGGATTGGCCTGGCTGTGCAGCACGCCCTTGGGCCGGCCGGTCGAGCCGGACGAATACAGCCAGAAGCCGGGGTCATCGGGACCGGTGGCTGCGGCCGCCGGCTGGGGCGCATGGTCGGCGATCAGCGCGTCGAGCGAGACCATGCCGGCAGGCAAGGTGCTCCCATCGCGCTTGGCGCCCTCGGGGCGGGACACGATCACGTGGTCGACCTCATGGCCGCCTTCGCCCATCGCCTTCGCCATGGCCTGCTCCAGCACCGGCAGCAGCGCCGCCGACACCAACGCAGCGCGGGCGCGGCTGTGCTGCAGCATGTAGGCGTAGTCGTCGGGCGTCAGCAGCGTGTTGACCGCGACCGGCACGATGCCGGCGTAGATCGCGCCGAGGAAGCAGACCGGCCAGTCGCTGCAGTCGTGCATCAGCAGCAGCACGCGTTCCTCGCGGCGTACGCCGAGGGCTCGCAGCGCGGTCGCGAACCGGCGCACGCGCTCGGCCAGTTCGCCGTAGCGCAGGCGGCCGTGGTCGTCGATATAGGCGGTCTTGTCGCCGCGGTGCGCGTTGGCTTCCAGCAGGTGCTGGGCGAAGTTGAAGGGCGTGGTGGGCGCGACCATCGGCGGCGGGTCCGAGCCTGGCGCGGTGGCGGTGATCGTGGTCGCGGTAGTCGTCGTTGCGGCTGCCATGCGTTGTCTCCCCATCTGTTCTATGGATGCTGCGAATACTGCAGGCGCTGTATGTCCTGCGAGCCCTGCAGGTCCTGCAACTCCTGCAAGTGCCCAAGTACTGCGATGTGCTGCGTGTCTCCTCGGAGCTGGTCTTTGGCACTCGTCCTTACAGCCGGTCGTTACAGCCGGTCGAGCACCGCCGTGCTGGCCTGCACCGCGCTGCGGCGATGGTAGAAGTTCAGCGCCCGCAGGCCGCCCAGTTCCTCGCCGCCGCCGGCGCGGCCGGGGCCGCCGTGCAGCGATTGCGGCATCACGTTGCCGTGGCCGGTATGCAGCTGCGCGACATCGGGCGAGATCACGTGGACGCGGCCGTGGCTGTCGGCCAGCTGAAGCGCCGCGGCGGCCAGCGCGGCCGGATCGCTGCCATAGAGCGACGCCACCAGCGAGCCTTCGCCGCGGCGCGCCAGTTCGAAGGCATGGCCGGCGTCGATGCTGTCTTCGCCTTGCCGCTCCCGATAGGACATCAGCGTGGCGACCGGGCCGAACACCTCGATCTGATGCACCAGCGCATTGCCGTCGGGATCGCGCGTGCCGAGCAGCGTCGGACCGATGCAGCAAGCCACGGCCGGATCGGCGTCGATCAGCGCCTGGCTCGCGCCGTCATGCAGGGTTTGCGTCTGCGCCTGCAATTGCGCGAGGCCCTCGCGCACGGTGGCGAGCTGCGCGCGGCTGACCAGCGCCCCCATGCGTACGTCCGGGTTGCGCGGGTTGCCGACGGTGACTTCACGCAGCTTCGCGACGATGGCTTCGGCGGCGGCGTCGTACAGCGACTCGGGCACCAGCACGCGGCGGATCGCCGTGCATTTCTGTCCCGACTTGACCGTCATCTCGCGCACGACCTCGGACGCCAGCAGCGGCAGCGCATCGTTGCCGCCGGCCTCGCGCGGCAGCAGCAGCGCCGAGTTGACGCTGTCCGCCTCGATATTGACGCGCACCGAGCGCTGCGCGATGGCCGGATGCGTGCGGATCTGCGCGGCCGTCTGCGCCGAGCCGGTGAACGACACCACGTCGAAGGGCTCCAGTGCGTCCAGCAGGCCGTCGGCGCTGCCGCAGACGATCGACAGCGCGCCAGGGGGCAGGATGCCCGCCTCGACGACATCGCGGACCATGCGGTGCGTCAGCCAGGCGGTGGAGGTGGCCGGCTTGACGATCACCGGCACGCCCGACAGCAGCGCCGGCGCGGCCTTCTCCCACAGGCCCCACGAAGGGAAGTTGAACGCGTTGATGCACAGCGCGACGCCGCGCGTGGGGACCAGCACGTGTTGCGACTGGAACAAGGGATCCTTGCCCAGGCGCGCCGCCTCGCCATCGAGCAGATAGCGCCGGTCGCCCAGCGTCTCGCCCAGCTTCGCATAGCTGCCCAGCGTGAAGATCGCGCCGTCGATATCGACCGCGGAATCGCGCTTGACCGTGCCGCTGTTGGCGGTCGCGATCTCGTAGTAGGCGTCGCGGTGTTGCTGCAGCACCTGCACGATGGCGCCCAGCAGCGACGCCCGTTCGCGATAGGTCAGCGCCCGCAGCGCCGCGCCGCCTTGCTCGCGCGCGAAGGCGAAGCCTTCGGCCAGATCGAGCCCGGTGGCATCGACTCGCGCCAGTTCATCGCCCAGCACGGGGTCGAACAGTGCCGTGCCCTTGCCGTTGCCATGCTGCCAGCGGCCGGCCAGATAGCTCGGTAGCGATTCGCTCATGCTGCCTCCTGTCGGGTGAAGTCGATGCGCCCTTCGGGCAGCAGATAAAGAACCAGCGCGCGCCCGTTCGACACCGTGGGGCGATGGGCGCTGCCGGGCGGGCACACCAGCCAGCCGGCGGGCCTTCCGTCGAAGCGGGCCTCGCCCTCGATCGGCATGATCAGGTCGATCTCGCCATTGGGATGGGTGTGATGCGGGCCGGCGATGTCCTGCATGTCGACCACGTCGACCGAGAAGCCGTGCAGGTCGTCGGCGGGTTTGAAGATGCGGCCGTAGCGGATGCCGCCGCCTTCGCGATCGCACAGCCAGCCTTCGGCGACGCCTGTTTCGCAGGCGGCCTTCAGCGCGCGATAGGACTCGGTATCGGGGCCGTATTCGGCGTTGAGCCAGGCGTCCAGCTCGGCGTCGAGCGGACGGCCCGCAAGGCGGGCCGTCAGTTGCGCCAATTGCTGGCGGAAGGCCTGGGCGGCCGGTGGGAGGGTGGGGGACATCGGCAAGCGCTCCGTCAGATCGGGAAGAACGTCACCGGTTGGCGTAACCGGTTTGCACGTCCGCGGTGTTCAAGTCTGCGGTTTGCACGTCTGCTGTTAATGCATTATTGTGCATGGGCGAACCATAGAGGTCGACGTCGGCTCTGTCAAGAACTATATTGCAGGAGTGTCGGCGGAAGCGCTGCTAAAACGCCGGCGTGCATTCGGCAAGCCGCCGGGGCCATAGGAAGCGACGGACGGACGGCCACGGCGGATGGACACACCGCCAAGGCCGCGTAATGGCGGGATCGCCACGCGCTGTATGAAGTAAAGCGCAGCGTCGCAGTCATTCGCTAGCATGCACAATAATTCTTGACGTCGCGCGAAGCGATGCACTATGATGCGTGACATCGGATCCCGATCCATGCACTATCGTGCTTCGCGGTGCTTCGTTGCACCACGCGCCCAGGCTGAACAGACAGCGATGTCAGCACAGAGAACAGGAGACAATGCCGTGACCCAGGTCCCCCGCGTCGACTACCAGACCGACCCCTCCCAATACAAGCACCTGAAGCTGCAGTTCGACGGACCCGTCGCCACGCTGGTCCTCGATATCGACGAGAACGCTGGCCTGCGTCCCGGCTACAAGCTCAAGCTCAACAGCTACGACCTCGGCGTCGACATCGAGCTGAACGACGCGCTGAACCGCATCCGCTTCGAACATCCGGAAGTGCGCAGCGTGGTGGTCACCAGCGGCAAGGAGAAGGTGTTCTGCTCGGGCGCCAATATCTTCATGCTGGGCGTCAGCAGCCATGCGTGGAAGGTCAACTTCTGCAAGTTCACCAACGAGACGCGCAACGGCATCGAGGATTCGTCGCGGCACAGCGGCCTGAAATTCCTCGCCGCGGTCAACGGCGCCTGCGCCGGTGGCGGCTATGAACTGGCGCTGGCCTGCGACGAAATCCTGCTGGTCGACGACCGCTCCTCGGCGGTCAGCCTGCCGGAAGTGCCGCTGCTGGGCGTGCTGCCGGGCACTGGCGGCCTGACCCGCGTCACCGACAAGCGCCATGTGCGCCACGACCTCGCCGACATCTTCTGCACCACCACCGAAGGGGTGCGCGGCCAGCGTGCCAAGGACTGGCGCCTGGTCGACGACATCGCCAAGCCTGCCGTGTTCGCGCAGAAGGTGCAGGAGCGCGCGCTGGCGCTGGCCGCGCAGAGCGACCGTCCCGCCGACGCGGCCGGCATCGCGCTGACCCCGCTGGAGCGGACCGTCGAAGCCGATGCGCTGCGCTACGGCTATGTCGACGTGCAGATCGACCGCGCCGCGCGCACCGCCACCTTCACGATCCACGCGCCGCGCGGCCCGCAGCCGCAGACTCCGGCCGCGATCGCCGAAGCCGGCGCGGCCTGGTATCCGCTGCAGCTGGCGCGCGAGCTCGAGGACGCGATCCTGTCGATGCGCACCAACGAGCTGGAGATCGGCACCTGGCTGATCAAGACCGCCGGCGATGCCGAGGCGGTGATGCAGATGGACGCCACGCTGCTGGCGCATCGCGACCACTGGCTGGTGCGCGAGACCATCGGGCTGCTGCGCCGGACCTTCAGCCGTCTCGACGTGTCCTCGCGCAGCCTGTTCGCCCTGGTCGACGAGGGCACCTGCTTTGCCGGCTCGCTGCTGGAACTGGCACTGGCCTGCGATCGCATCTACCACCTGGCGCTGCCGGACGACGAGGCGCGCGCGCCGAAGATCACCGTCGGCGAGACCAACTTCGGCCTCTATCCGATGGCCACCGGCCAGAGCCGCCTGGGCCGCCGTTTCTATGACGAGGCGCCGGCGCTGGAAGCGGTGCGCGCCAGGGCCGGCCAGCCGCTCGATGCGGATGCCGCCTTCGCGCTGGGCCTGGCGACCTCGAACCCGGACGACATCGACTGGGCGGACGAGCTGCGCATCGCGATCGAGGAACGCGTGGCGATGTCGCCCGACGCGCTGACCGGCATGGAAGCGAACCTGCGCTTCAACGGCCAGGAGACCATGTTCACCCGCATCTTCGGCCGGCTGACCGCCTGGCAGAACTGGATCTTCCAGCGGCCCAACGCCGTCGGCGACAAGGGCGCACTGAAGGTCTACGGCAAGGGCGACAAGGCGGCATTCGACTGGAATCGCGTCTGACGCGCAGGTCCGCGCGCGCACCGACACAAAGACACAGCGACACCACGGCACAACGACACGACGACATATCACCGGGAGACCAACGATGTCCGGTATCAACTACAGCGAGAAGATCCCCAACAACGTCAACCTCAGCGAGGACCGTACGCTGCAGCGCGCGCTGGAGCAGTGGCAGCCGAACTACCTGAGCTGGTGGAACGACATGGGCCCGGACGGCTCGCAGAACTTCGACGTCTACCTGCGCACCGCGATCAGCGTCGATCCGCAGGGCTGGGCGCAGTTCGGCTACGTCAAGATGCCGGACTATCGCTGGGGCATCTTCCTGAACCCGGCGGAGCAGGGCCGCAAGATCCATTTCGGCGACCACAAGGGCGAGGACGCGTGGCAGGACGTGCCGGGCGAATACCGCGCCAACCTGCGCCGCATCATCGTGACGCAGGGCGATACCGAGCCGGCCTCGGTCGAGCAGCAGCGCCATCTGGGCCTGACCGCGCCGAGCATGTACGACCTGCGCAACCTGTTCCAGGTCAATGTCGAGGAAGGCCGCCACCTGTGGGCGATGGTCTATCTGCTGCACAAATACTTCGGCCGCGACGGCCGCGAGGAAGGCGAGGCGCTGCTCGAGCGCCGCAGCGGCGAGCAGGACAACCCGCGCATCCTGCAGGCGTTCAACGAGCGCACGCCGGACTGGCTGTCGTTCTTCATGTTCACCTACTTTACCGACCGCGACGGCAAGTTCCAGCTGTGCGCGCTGGCCGAGAGCGCCTTCGATCCGCTGGCCCGCACGACCAAGTTCATGCTGACCGAGGAAGCGCACCACATGTTCGTCGGTGAATCCGGCGTGTCGCGCGTGATCCAGCGCACCTGCCAGGTGATGAACGAACTGAAGACCGACGATCCGGGCAAGCTGCGCGCCGCCGGCGTGATCGACCTGCCGACCATCCAGCGCTATCTGAACTTCCACTACAGCGTGACCATCGACCTGTTCGGCGCCGACGAGTCGAGCAATGCCGCGACCTTCTACAGCACCGGCCTGAAGGGCCGGTTCGAGGAAGGCAAGCGCAACGACGACCATCTGCTCAAGGAGAGCACCTATCGCGTGCTGCAGGCCTCCGGCGGCCAGTTGGTCGAGAAGGAAGTGCCGATGCTGAACGCGCTGAACGAGGTGCTGCGCGACGACTACATCAAGGACAGCGTGGCCGGCGTCGAGCGCTGGAACCGCGTCATCGACAAGGCCGGCATTCCGTTCCGGCTGAAGGTTCCGCACAAGGCCTTCCACCGCAATATCGGCGCGCTGGCCGGCGTCAAGGTGTCGCCGGACGGCCGCGTGATCTCGGACGCCGAATGGCAGGCCAATGTCGACCAGTGGCTGCCGAGCGCGGAGGATCGCGCCTTCGTCGCCAGCCTGATGGGCCGCGTGGTCGAGCCGGGCAAGTTCGCCAACTGGATCGCGCCGCCGGCGATGGGCGTCAACCGCCAGCCGGTGGACTTCGAATACGTGCGCTTCAATTGAGCGGCGAGAGCAACGGCAATAACGGCAGCAACAGCGCCATCAACAGCGCCAGCAACAACGACAGCGACCGCGCGTGACCGAACGTAGCGCCGAGCCGCGGCAGCCTCTGGAGACGGCCATGGATATGGCAGACATGCAAATCATCAAGCAGCATCTGATCGACCCCGAGATCTGCATTCGCTGCAATACCTGCGAGATGACCTGCCCGGTCGGCGCGATCACGCACGATTCGCGCAACTACGTGGTCGACGCCGACAAGTGCAATCTGTGCATGGCCTGTGTGTCGCCGTGCCCGACCGGATCGATCGACAACTGGCGCATGGTGCCGCGCACGCGGCCCTATACGCTGGACGAGCAGCTGGGCTGGGACACGCTTCCCGAAGAGCTGAGCAGCGAGCAGCTGGCCGCCAGCGGCGTCGGCGCCGAGGCGATCGCCGAAGCGCAGGCGCTGGAGGCGGTCGACGAGCCGGTCGATCCCGCGCTGGCGCAGATCGCGCCGTTCAACAGCGCGCAATACGGGGCCACGCTGCCGCCATGGTCGGCAGCGCATTGCTACACCAATCTGTACGGGCCGAAGGCGGCGATCAAGTCGGTTACCGCCACCGTGGTCGGCAATGTGCGCGTGACCGAGGTCGGCCGCGACTACGACACCCATCACCTCGTGCTGGACTTCGGCGCGATGCCGTTCCCGGTGCTGGAGGGCCAGTCGATCGGCATCGTGCCGCCGGGCGTCGACGAGCAGGGCCGCCCGCATCATGCGCGCCAGTACTCGGTGGCGAGCCCGCGCAATGGCGAGCGGCCGGGCTACAACAACCTGTCGCTGACGATCAAGCGCGTGCTGGAGGACCATCAGGGCAATCCGGTGCGCGGCGTGGCCTCGAACTATCTGTGCGACCTGCAGGTCGGCGACACGGTCGAGGTCATCGGCCCGTTCGGCAACAGCTTCCTGATGCCGAACCATCCGCGTTCGAACATCGTGATGATCTGCACCGGCACCGGCAGCGCGCCGATGCGGGCGATGACCGAATGGCGCCGGCGCCTGCGCAAGTCGGGCAAGTTCGAGAGCGGCAAGCTGATGCTGTTCTTCGGCGCCCGCACGCGCGAGGAGCTGCCGTACTTCGGTCCGCTGCAAAGCCTGCCCAAGGACTTCATCGATATCAACCTGGCGTTCTCGCGCACGCCGGGCCAGCCCAAGCGCTATGTGCAGGACGTGATGCGCGAGCGGGCCGCCGACCTGGCCGCGCTGCTGGCCGATCCGGACAGCTACTTCTATGTCTGCGGGCTGAAGAGCATGGAGGAGGGCGTGGTACTGGCGCTGCGCGATATCGCCGAGCAGGCCGGTCTCGATTGGGAGGCGGTGGCCGCTTCGCTCAAGCGCGAAGGGCGGCTGCATCTGGAGACGTACTGAGCTCGGGACGTACCGAGCAAGCGGTCGCGCGGACCGGGTTTGATGTTCTTGATGTGGCCAGGGCCGGCCGCCGCGGAAACGCGGGACCGGCCTTGTTCGTTCAGTCGGCGGACCAGCTTGGCGCGTGCTCGCCCAACGCCGCCACATGGTCGTCGCCATCGGGAAGACCCAGCGAAAAACGGACCGGAAAGCGGACGGCGACGCGATCCTGATCGGGGTCCGATACCTGACGCACCGTACCGCGCGCCTGCACATGCGGGTCCCGCAGCAGCTCTTCCGCGTTCAGCACCGGCGAGATCGGCAGGTCCACGCCGGCCAGCGTGTCCAGCCACTGCGCCAGCGTGCGGCTCACAAAGATCTGCGCCAGCAGCGCATTGACCTCGACCTTGTGGCGCTGGCGTCCTGCGCGCTCGGCGAAGCGCGGATCCATCAGCGAAGGAAATTTCCCGCCCAACGCATCGCGCAGGTTCAGCCAGAACTTGTTCTCCAGAATGCCGAGCGCCAGATGGCGGCCGTCGGGCGTCTCGAACAGGTCGTTCTCCGGCATCACCGTGGGCGAGCGCAGCGGCGCGTCGGCATGTTGTTGCGCGGCCCAGGCGCCATGGGCCGTCCACGACAGCACCGCATCGTGGATCGATACGTCCAGATGCTGGCCGCGCCCGTGCTGACGCGCGCTGAGGATGGCGACGGTCAGCGCCAGCGCCGCATAGCTCGACGCCGCATAGTCCGACACCCGCACGCGTGGCCGCGCGACCTTGTCTCGGACCTGTACCGGCGCGGCCCAATAGCCGGCCAGGGCCAGATAGTTCAAATCGTGGCCGGCATGGTCGGCATAGGGGCCGGTCTGGCCGAAGCCCGAGATCGAGCACAGCACGATGGCCGGATTGACCTTGGCCAGTTCGGCGTGATCGAGGCCGAGGCGCTGCATCACGCCGGGACGAAAGCCTTCGACCACCGCGTCGGCATCGCGCACCAGCTCAAGGAAGGCCGCGCGGCCCTCGGCATCCTGCAGATCGAGCGCGACCGAACGCTTGCCGCGATTGAACTGGGCGAACACCGAGGCGCTCAGCGTGCGCGAGGTATCGCCGACGCCGGGCCGCTCGACCTTGATCACCTCGGCGCCCAGCTGCTGCAGCTGCAACGTGGCGTGCGGGCCGGGCAGCAGCTGGCTCAGGTCGATAATCCTGACGTCGTTCAGGCAGGACCAGTCCGGTTTGGTTGGCGGCTTGGTTGGCGGCTCGCTCGATGGCTTGCTCGATGGCTTGCTCGATGTCATGGCCGGCGCCCGCTCAGCCGATGTCGGCCGTCATGCCGATATCGCGCATCAGCGACGCGTAGCGCCTGGTCTCGGCCGAGACCATCTCGCGGAACTGCGCCGGCGAGGCGCTGCGGCGCAGCTCGCCCGCGCTGGCTTCAAGCATCGCATCGAGCTTGCCGCTGGCCTGCACCTCGTTGATCGCGGTGAACAGGCGCTGCGTCAGCGCGGCGGGCATGCCCGCCGGTGCAAAAAGCCCGCTCCAGTTGTCCAGCACGAAGCCCGGCGGCAGCGCCTCCGCCAGCGTCGGCACGTCGGGGAAGTAGCGCGAGCGCTCGGCGGTGGTCACCGCGAGCGCGCGGACCTGGCCATTGCGCAGGTACGACGTGGCCGTGCTGAGCACCGGCATGCCGAACTGTGTCTGCCCGGTCAGCATCGCCGTCAGGATTTCCGGCGCGCCCTTGTACGGTACGTGGACCGCTTCGGTGCCGGTCTGGTGCAGCATCGATTCGACGGCCAGATGGGCGATGCTGCCCTTGCCGCCGGAGCCGTAGTTCAGCTTGCCCGGTGCACGCTTCATCGCGGCGATCAGCTCGCCTGCGGTGCGGTACGGCGAGTTGGCGGGGACCACCAGCGCGGTCGGGCCGCCCGACAGCGGCGCGATGCAGGTGAAGTCGCGCGCCGGGTCGTACGGCATCTGCTTGTACATGTGGATGTTGATCACGTGCGTGTTGGCCAGCACGCCGAGCGTGTAGCCGTCCGCCGCGGCCCGCTTGAGCGCGCGGCCGCCGATGATGCCGCCCGCGCCGGGCATGTTCTCGACCACCAGTGGCTGGCCGAGCTTCGGTGCCAGCTCGGCCGACAGCGCGCGCGCCATGTTGTCGGGCGAGGTGCCGGCCAGGAAGGGGACGATCAGCCGGATCGGCCGGTTCGGATAGCCGTCGGCCGCGTAGGCGCGCGGCAGGATGCCGCCCAGTGCCGCGGCGCCCGCGGCGGCCAGCCATGTTCTGCGATGCATTTGCTGTCTCCTGTACTGATGGCGCAGTCCGGGCTGCGTCGACGTTCTGCTGCTGCTGCTGTTGCTGGTGCTGCGGGCAACCGGCGGCACTATGCCGCGCCGCGCCCCTTGCCCGCCTGCGCCGCCTGCTCCATCAGCGGCTCCAGGATCGCGCGCGCAATGGTGTTGCGCTGGATCTCGCTGGTGCCCGTGAAGATGCGGAACATGCGCAGCTTGCGGAAGGTCTGCTCGACCGGGTGGCCGCGCGTGACGCCCACATTGCCGTGGATCTGCACCGCCTTGTCGGCGATCTCGAAGCAGCGCTCCGATACGAAAAGCTTGCAGGCCGCGGCCTTCATGCGCAGATCGGCGCCGCTGTCGGCCAGCGCGGCGGTCTGCGCGATCATCGCCTCGCACGCCCACAGCGCCGCCGCCATGTCGGCGAGCATATGCTGGATGGCCTGGAACCGCGCGATCGGGCCGCCGAACTGGCGGCGCTTGCCCGCGTACTCGACGGACGCCCGATACACGCTGGTGGCCAGACCCAGCATGCTCGGGCAATGCAGCAGCCGGTTGACGTTGATGCGGGACATGCTGAGCTTGAAGCCATTGCCCTTGCCGCCGAGGATATTGCTGCGCGGCACGCGCACATCGACCATGCGGATATCGGCGTCGATATGCTGGCCCGACATTGGCGTGTATTCGGTATCGACGGTGACGCCGGGCAGGTCGAGATCGACCAGCACCGCGCTGATCGACGGCGGCGTGGTGCTGGCATCGGTCACGCACAGCACGATGGCGAAGTCGGCGAACGGCGCGCCGCTGATGTAGTGCTTGTGGCCGTTGATGACCAGCTCGTCGCCGTCGGCCACCGCCGTCGTCGAGATGCTCATCGCATCGGAGCCCGAATGCGGCTCGGTCATCGCGAAACAGGTCGAACGCTCTCCGCGGATCACCGGGCCGAAATAGCGCTCGATCTGCCCGGGCGTGGCGTACTTCAGCATATTGCCCACGCGCGGCGGACCGCCGAGGTCGCCCAGCACATGCGGCGCCAGCGAGCAGCCGCTGGCGGCGATGTCGGCTTTCAGCGCGCACTGCTCGGCGATGTTCAGGCCCTTGCCGCCCAGTTCGATCGGCAGGCAGGCGGCGTAAAGACCCAGCTCGCTGGAGCGGCGCCAGACCCGGCGCAGCACCTCCTTCGGCCACGGGTCTTCCGAGCCCAGGCCAAGCTCTTGCTCCATCGGGCGCAGTTCCTCGTCGATGAAGCGGCGGATGGCGGCCCGCGTCTGGACCAGCACGGGGTTGGTCAGGTATTCGAACATGGCGTGGTTCCTCGGTGTCGTGGGCTTTGAGTCGCGTTTGTCAGTCCGCGTTTCAAGCCGCGTGTCAGTTCACGCGGCGTTCCTGACCCTGCCAATAGCGCTCGCGCACCAGCTTGCGGGCCAGCTTGCCGCTGGCGTTCTTCGGCAGCTCGCTGACGAAGTCGATCGAGCGCGGGGTCTTGTAGTCGGCGATGCGCGCGCGGCAATGCGCGATCAGGTCGGCCGCGCTCAGTTCGCGCCCCGGCCACAGCGTGACCACGGCCTTGACGCTCTCGCCCCAGGTCGCATCGGGCACGCTGATCACGCAGGCCTCCATCACGTCGGGATGCTGATACAGCGTGGCTTCGACCTCGGTCGGATAGACGTTGAAGCCGCCCGAGATGATCATGTCCTTCTTGCGGTCGACCAGATAGATGAAGCCTTCCTCATCGACGCGGGCCAGATCGCCGGTATGCAGCCAGCCGTCGATCAGCACCTCGCGGGTCAGCTCGGGCTCGCCCCAGTAGCCCTGGAACACGTCCTCGCCGCGGATCACCAGCTCGCCGATCTCGTCGCCGCTGACTTCCTCGCCGCGCTCGTTGACCACGCGTACCTCGGTCTCGCCCAGCGCGCGGCCGCACGAGGCCAGGCGCTCGGGGCGATTGGCGAGCGCATCGGCATGGTCGGCGGTGGACAGCCGCGTGACGCCGGAGGTCGATTCGCTGGCGCCATAGCCCTGCGACAGGATCGGGCCGATGCGCTCCCACGCCTCGCGGATGCGCGCCGGGGCCATCGGCGCGGCGCCATAGGCCAGCGTCTTCAGGCTGGAAAGATCGGCGCTGGCGAGCGACGGCTCGGCCAGCACCATATTGATCATCGCCGGCACCATGAACACGTGCGTGATGCGCAGGCGCGCGATCTCGGCGAGGAAATGCGCCGGCTCGAACTTGTCGAACAGCACCAGCGTGGCGCCGCAGTACAGGTAGGGCTGCATCAGCATGCCCGAGGCGTGCGTGACCGGGCCGATCAGCGCCAGCCGGTCGCCGGAGCGGGCAGGGCGGTCCATGCCCAGCACGATCTTGCGCAGCGAGGCGATGCGGTTGCCGTAGCTCTGCATCGCCGCCTTGATCTTGCCGGTCGAGCCCGACGAGAAATGCAGCACCGCGAGATCGGACGCTTGCGGCGTGTAGTCGGGTGCCTCGGTGCCGCCACGGCTGACGACGTCCTCGTAGTCCAGATAGCCGGGTGCCGCTTCGCCGATTGCGATATAGGTCTCGACCGAGCCGAAGCCGGCCGTCTGCGGGTTGTAGCCGGTGTAGCCGCGGCCCGCGATCATCACGCGCGGTCCGCAGTTCTCGACCACCTGGGTCGCCTCCGCGGCGGTAAAGCGCGGATTGAGCGCCGCCTTGACCAGCCCGGCCTTGAAGAGCGCGCATTCGATCTCCACCAGCTCGGTGCAATTGCGCGACTGCACGGCGACGCGGTCGCCCTTGACCAGGCCCAGCCCCAGCAGCGCATTGGCCAGCCGGGTCGAGCGCTCGTCCAGCTGGCGATAGCTGAGCGCGCGGTCGCGATACAGCACCGCGGGGCGGTCGCCCCAATAGCGCGCGGCACGCCGCAGGAAATAGGCGAAGGTCATCGAGGTCTCCTTGATCTGCTTTGGCGGCAGTTTGGAAGACGCGGGACATCACTACAATGCTGCATTGGAAATAAAGCCATAACCGACTGGAATGCGAGGGGAGCGGCATGGAGACACGCGATCTGGAGTACGTGCTGGAGGTGGCTGCTCACGGCGGCATCGGGCGCGCCGCCGAGGCGCTCGGCATGAGCCAGCCGGCGCTGACCAAGGCGGTGCAGCGCGTGGAAGCGCAGATCGGCCTGCCGCTGTTCGAGCGCACCGCGCTGGGCATGCGGCCGACGCAGGCAGGCGCGGCATTTATCGACCGGGCCCGGCGCATCCGGCTCGAATACGAGGATGCGCTGGCCGAGATGCGCGGCATCCGCACCGGCGAACAGGGCGTGCTGCGGCTCGGCTATTCGCCGTCGATTCCAAACCCGGTGGTGCTGGACGCCTGCCGCCAGCTGATGCAGGAGCGGCCCGTCGCGCGGCTGCGGCTGACGCGGCGGATGGCGCGCGACCTGATGGATCCACTGCTGGCCGGCGAACTGGACTTGGCCATCGCGCCGGTGCCGCGGCAGCGGACCGAGGCGTTCGTGGTCCACGACCTGTTCGACGACACGCTGGCGGTGGTCGCCGACGAAGCGCACCCGCTGCACGGCAAGCGCGGCCTGCGGCTCGCCGATCTGGTCGATCAGGAATGGCTGCTGCCCGGTGCGCATATCGTGCTGCGCCAGCAGCTGGAGGCCGCGTTTCAGCAGCGCGGCCTGCCGCCGCCGAATCTGCGCGTCGAATCGGATTTCGGCAGCGCCTCGCTGTTCTATCTGATGCGGGGCACGCGCATGCTCAGCATTGCCGGGGCGCAGATGGCCAGGCCCCTGGCGGGTTTTCGTGCGTTGCGGTTGAGCAGCGAAGAACTCGATCTGCGCCGGCGGGTCGGCGTGATCGCGCGGGCCGGCGCTTATTTATCGCCGCTGGCGCAGCGGATGGTGGCGATCCTGCAGGCGCAGGTGAAATAACGATTGCGGCACCGATTGCGGCACCGATTGCAATACCGACTGCAATAACGATGGCGAAAACGAATGCCGGTATGACCAATACAACAGATTACGTGATTTAAAAAACTTTCATATCGGCGGCCCCTTACCTGTTGTATTTGTATTGGGCAAAACGGGTTTCCCAAAAATATAAAGGGGTCGGCGCGAGCCAGCGCCAATGCCGATACGATGAAACTTTCTCTCTTCCTGCTGGGAGCAGGAACCCTGGCCGCGATGTTGATGGGCGCCGCCCAGGTAAAGGACACGCTGACGAATGCGCCGATCGCGGCGCTGGCGCCGGGCTTTCACGCCGATGGCGATCATTTCGGCGGCAGGCCTTGCGCCGCGCCATGCGCCGATCTGTTCCAGGGCTATGCATGGGCGCTGATGCACGACGTGCGCCACGCCAGGTCGTGTGAAGCAGTACAGCCGGCCTTTCGGGCCGGCTGCATGCAGTACGTCGACGATCTGATCGTGCGGCGCGGCGCGCGAGCGATGGCGCAGCGCCAAGCCGATGCCGAACCCGCGGGCGAGGCTGCGCAACCGATCGGCCCCACGCCAACGCTGGTTCGGCCGATTGCTACATCCGGTACCGCAGCGTCGCCATGACGCTGCGCGGCGCGCCCGGCAGGTTCAGGTTCGCGTTGGAACCGTGCGCGGACACGATATAGCTCTTGTCGAACAGGTTGTACAGGTTCAGCTGCAGCTCGACGGGGCCGCGCCGGTACCACGCCATCATGTCGGCGGTGACATAGCCGGGCAGCGTGACCGTGTTCTGCGGATCGGCCATGCGCGCGCCGATCAGGTTCAGGCCGCCGCCGATGCCGAAGCCGTGGCCCAGCTCCTTGGTAACCCAGAAATTGCCGCTATGCCGCGGCGTCAGCGTGGCGCGCTTGCCTTCCAGTGCGCTGCTCGAGCGCGTCACCCGCGCATCGAGATAGGCGTAGCCGGCCAATACCTTCCAGCCCTGGCCCAGGTCGCCGGCGAACGTCAGCTCGGCACCGTCGGTGCGCTGTTCGCCGATCGGCATCAGCGCGGTATTGGTGGCATTGGCGACCTTGATATTGGTGCGCTCCAGCCGGAAGACCGACACCGTGGTGCTGGCGCGCCCATCGAAGAAATCGTATTTGGCGCCGATTTCGGTATTGCTGGTCTTTTCCGGTTCCAGTTCGGCGTTATTGGCCGCCAGCGAGAAGGTCTCGCCGGAAGGCTGGAATGAACGGCTCCACGACAGGTAGTAAGACTGCGTCTTCGACGGCTGCCACACCAGGCCCGCGCGCGGGCTCCAGGCATTGTCGGTACGCGACAGGCCGCGCTGGTTCGGGCGGCGGTCGACGGTCTCCTGCTCGAAGCGGTCGTAGCGCACGCCGACCAGCGCCTTCCACTGTTCACTGAGCGTGATCATGTCCTGGGTGTAGAGGCCCAAGGTCTTGAAGGTGCCGCGGTTGGTGGTGCCCGGCGTGCCGCCGATCAGCCGCGGCAGCGTCGGCAGCACCGGATTGAACAGGTCGACGGTGGCGACGTTGTTGCGCGAATAGTTGACCAGATCCTTGTTCTGCTGGCCCACCTCGACGCCGTACAGCAGCTCGTGCTTCATGCCGAACAGCGTGGCCTTCTGCGTCAGGTCGGTCTGGTTGAACCAGCCATGCTCCTCGCGATAGACGTTGGAGCGGTTCAGCGACACGGTGCGGCGCGCCGCGTTGACGGTGCCCGGCAGCGTGTTGTTGCGGTCCAGCGAATAGTTGTAATAGCGCGTCGCGTTGCGGATCGACCATTGGTCGTTGAAGCGATGCGTCAGCGTGGCGGTGCCCGAGTACACCCGCGATCGGCTGTAGTCCACGTCGCGTGCATTGGCCGCGCCGTAGTAGGTGGACGCCGGCACCTCGACCGGCCGGCCATTGAAGGCCGGAATGCCGAAGTCGGTCACGCGGCGGTCTTCGAGGTAGTCGGCCTGCAGCAGCAGCTTGGTGTCCGGCGCGAGCTTCAGGTCCAGCGACGGCGCGATCGCGGTGCGGTCCAGAAACTGCTGCGAGCGGTAGCTGTCGGCGCGTTGCACCGCGCCGGTGATGCGAAACGCCGCCGCGCCGTCGCCGAACACCCGCCCGACGTCGACCTCGCCGCGCCGGTCGGCCCACGAGCCGTAGCTCAGGCTCAGGTCGGTGATATCCAGCCCGGGCTTCTTGGTGACCCGGTTGATCAGCCCGCCCGACGAACCGCGGCCGTACAGCACCGCGGCCGGTCCCTTGATCACCTCGATCCGCTCGACGTTCGACAGGTCGCGGAAATACAGCGCGTCATCCCGGATGCCGTCGACGAACTGGTCGGCGATCGCGGTAAAGCCGCGGATCGTGACCTGGTCGCGCTGTCCGTCCCCATGCGAGAAGCCCACCCCCGGCACGTTCTTCAGCGTGTCCTGGATCGAGGTCGCGTGCTGGTCGCGCATGACCTCGGCCGTCACCACGTTCACCGTCTGCGGGACGTCCCGCAGCGGGACATCCATCTTGGTGGCGCTGACCGTATCGGGCGGGTTGTAGCCCTCGCCCAGCTCGCGGTTCGCGCTGGCCTTGACGGTGACCTCCGGCAACGTCTCGGCGCCCTGGGCGCGGGCGGCGGCGGGTGAGAGAACGGACGCCGCCAGCAGGGCAGCGGTAATAGGGTGACGCTTGGCTCGCATTTTGTAATGAACTGTAATATTTTTAAGGGAATGCGAATTATTATCATTTCGGCATATGTGGTCAACTGCCTAATCACCCGTTCGTGGGGTGCCGCCAACAATGTTTCAGGTGGGGTGCTGCTTGAGTAACGTGCCCAAAGACGGGCGGAAAGATGCGGCGAGGGAGAAGGCGAGAAGGCGAGAAGGCGAGAAGGCGAGAAGGCGAGAGGGCGAGAGGGCGAGAAGGCGAGAAGGCGAGAAGGGGACAATTTCCGGTACATTCCCCGCGCTCCGCCGGAGAATTCGCGCCAGACGGCATCGGAGACGCGCCGCAGGGGTATGCTTGCACGGTGGTCAGCCGTCCCCAGCCGTCCCTCCTTACCCATGCCTCCGCTTCGCAACCGCCGCCGATCCGCCTCCTCCCCTCATCCGCGCAGTCCCTCGCCGTTCCGCCATTTCCGCCGATTCCTTCCCGATCCCGAACGGCTGCAACAGCATCGATGGCTGCGCTGGATGGGACCGATCCTGCAGCACCCCCGCCTATGGCATGTCAGCCGCCGCGGTATCGCATTGGGCGTGGCGCTGGGGCTGTTTTTCGGCCTGCTGCTGCCCATCGCGCAAATTCCGATGAGTGCCGGCGTGGCCGTGGCCCTGCGCGCCAATGTGCCGGCCGCGGTGGCCAGCACCTTCGTCAGCAATCCGTTGACCTTCGGCCCGATCTATTACGCCGCCTGGCGGTTGGGCAGCGCGGTGCTGGGAGAAAGCGGCGAGCCGCCGGCGCCGGAGACGCTGGCGGCTGTCGCGGAACCGGGGGCGATCGTCAATCTCGTTCCGGGTGGCGCCGACCCGGCCGCGCAGCCCGCCCAGGTGGAAGAGGAGAGCTGGTGGACGCAGACGCGTCGCCGCCTGCTGGGCGTCGGCAAACCGCTGCTGCTCGGTCTCGCACTGATGGCGAGCGTGACCAGCGTGTTGTTCTATTTCGGCGTGTCGTGGGTGTGGGCGCTGCGAACGCGCCTGATCCGGCGCCGCCGGGTCCGGGCGGCGCGCGCGCAGGACAAGCTCGACGGCCGGGGGCCAGCCGACAGGCACTGAAGCCGGCGCGCGTCGATTCCCCGATTCGTCGATTGACCGGCTGGCGGATACCGTCCCAGGATGGAGCGGCTGCCCCTCAATAGCCGCTAGTGGATGCCGGGCTCGCTGGCACCTGGCCCGGCGCCCGGAAGCGCGCGGCGGTGCCGTCCAGGCCGTCGCGCAGCAGCACCGTATCGAGCGCTACCGCGACGAACTGCGCGCCCAGATCGAGGCATTGGCGCGCGCGGGCCTCGTCGACCATCAGAATGCCCGGAGCCTTGCCGCAGGCCCGAATGCGGCGGATGGCGTCGTCGATCGCCTGGTTGACAGCGGGGTGGCGCGCTTGGCCCGGGTAGCCCAGGCTGGCAGACAGATCCGCCGGGCCGATGAAGATGCCGTCAATGCCTTCGATTGCGGCGATGGCCTCGATCTGGGCCAGCGCCTCGGCGGTTTCCACCTGCACCAGCAGGCACAGCTCCTCCGCCGCGCGGGCCGCATAGTCGGTGGTGCGGCCGAAGTTCGAGGCGCGAGTCGAGCCGCCCATGCCGCGAATGCCCTCGGGCGCATAGCGGATCGCCCGTACCGCCGCCTCGGCCTCCTGCGCGTTCTGCACGAAGGGCAGCAGCAGCGTCTGCGCGCCGATGTCGAGGTAACGCTTGATCAGCACGGGGTCGTTCCATGCCGGCCGCACGACCGCATGGGTCGGCGGCGATCCCGGCGCGGGCTGCGCGGCGGCGACCGCCTGCAGCTGGCTCAGCATCAGCGGCACGTCGGTGGGCGTGTGCTCGGTGTCCAACAGCACCCAGTCGTAACCGGCGCCGCCGATCAGCTCGGAAACGAAGGGCGACGGAATGGTGGACCAGACGCCGATCTGGGACTGGCCGGCGCGCAGCGCCTTCTTGAAATGATTGATGGGCAGCATGCTGTCTCCGGTGATGACGTTTTCGCAATCATTCCATGGCTGGCGCGCGGATACTCATTCGTACCTCTACGGAGCCGGCATCGAGGGTCGGATATCGCGAAATATGTTGCTTCCAGCACAAATTGGGCCCTGTCGGCCCGATGTGACCTTCCCGCTCTCGCTTTAGGTGTTGCTTTCCGGCATACGCATTTCTACCTAATGTTGCAATGCGTCAATCCTTTGCCTACAATTCGGGAAAACCCCATAAGGGTTATCCCTGAAAGGAAGGACGCCATGAACACCCAATCCGATATCAAGCTGACCGACCAACTCGAACGCGACCTGATCGAGCGTGAACTCGACGCTCCGCGCCTGGGCTTCGCCTACGACGTCAAGCGTGCCATCGCCGCCGTGCAAGGCGTGCTGGCCCGCCTGCAGTCGGACGCCCGCAAGGCCAAGATCGTCTTCGCGAACGGCTAAGCAGCCGGCTCGACCCCCACATCGCGACGGTCCCCCGCCGTCGCGCGGCGGTCCGTCCGCGGTTGGCCTCTGGTCAACCCGCGGCCAGCTCTGGCGAGCCCGCAGCTCGCCCGGAGCTAGCCCGCAGGTAGCCAGCCGCCAAGGTCAGCCAATAGAAAACCGGCCCGGTATCGGCCTCGCAGCCACGCGCTGCGGGACCGATACCGGGCCGGTTTTTTTGCGTCGCGGCTCAACCCGCGCTGCTTTCCGGTTCTTTCGTGTCCCTGGAAGGGGAAGCGGCGGCGGGCGCAGGAGCAGTGCCAGCGGTCGCAGCAGCGGAAGAGGCCGGATTCGGCGCAGGGCGGCCCGCCGCCGCGGTGGCGCGCGGCTGCCACGACACGCTGATGTCGCCGTTGACGAAGGTCTGGCAGGCCAGCCGGTGGCCGCTGGCCAGTTCCTGCTCGGTCAGCAGCTTCTTCTCCTTGGCCTTGATCTCGTCGGTGTGTTCGAGGCCGCTGTCGATGTGGCACTTGCAGGTCCCGCAAAGGCCGCCGCCGCACTTGAACGGAATGCCGCCCTGTTCGCGCAGCGAGACGCGCAGCAGGTTGCTGTTGGGCGGGGCGGTGGCGGTCTTGCCGTTGTTGCTGACGAAGGTGATCTGGATCATGGCAATGCGCTGCTATCAGGTATCGGGCGTGTTCAGGATTCGAATGGCGACCGGCGATTCGAATGCAATTCAAATGGCGACCAGCGCCAGCTCCATGCTGCCGAACGAGGCGAGCCGGCGCAGTTCCTCGCGCGCCGCCTCGACGGTGGCGTACTTGTCCAGGAACTTGGTCGGGACATGGTTGACGATGCCGGGCGGCGTTTCCTCGACCACGCGGACCTTGGTCTCGCGGTCGAGCTGGGCGATGACGAAGCGCACGGTGGGTTTGCCGTAGAAGCAGTACTCGTAGCGTTCCACCGGCGTGATGCCGTCGACGGGCTCCGTGCGGAACTGGCCGGGGCGGCTGGTCAGGATGATGTACATGGTGTCGAAGTCGGGAACGGCGCCATCACGTCGGCGACGAGCAGGCCTTGGCGCCGGCCGGCACACGGCCCGCGGCGGCCGCGGATTCCTCGGCCGGCGACAGTTCGTCCTGCGCCAGCTCGATGTCGTGCTCGATCCAGAGCTGGCAGATCAGCCGGTAGCCCTGTTCGAGCCGCTCGCCCAGCTGCTTTTTCTCTTTCCAGTTCGGCGGCGGCAGATGTTCGGCGCCGGCCAGCACGCGGCAGGCGCATTTCGAGCACTTGCCCATGCCGCACTCGTAGCGCAGGTTCGGATAGGGAAACTGCCGGATTCCGGCGCGCACGACGAGGTTGGTGCGAGGCGCGACCTCGTCGCTGTGGAGCTGGCCGTGCCGGTGAAGAAGAACCTTGGGCATGATGTTGTCCTGCTTGTTGCTGTCTACGTGTCTATCCAGGGATGGCTGTCCGCGGATGGTTTGCCGATGGGGCGGGGCCAAGCGCGGCGGCGGCAGGTCAGGACCACAGCAGCATCGCCGCCACGGTCGAGCACGCCAGCCCGATCACCACCGGGATCAGTAGCGCGCGCACCGCGTCGAGCACCGGCACCCGCGCGAAGCCGGCCACCGCGATCAGCGAGGACCAGGCGATCAGCGTGCCGCCGCCGGTCCAGACCGCGCCCATCTGACCGACCGCCGCCAGCGTGGCCGGATCGAAGCCCACCACCGGGCCCAGCGCGCCGGCCAGCGTGCCGGTCAGCGGCAGGCCCGCGAAGCCGGAGCCGTCGATGCCGGTGATCATGCCGACCAGCAGCACGCCGAACGCGACGAGCATGTGGTTGTCGGGAATCAGGTGCTGGTACGACTGGATCAGCTCGAACAGCAGGCTGGGCGCCTTGCCCGGCGGCAGGCCGAGGATGTGCGCGGCGGTCTCGCCGGCGCCGACGAAGAAGAAGCCCGCGATCGGCAGTACCGATCCCATCGCCTTGAAGGCGAACACGAAGCCGTCCGTGATGTGCTCGGGGCAGACGTCCAGCATCCGGCGCGGGCCTTCGGCGGCCAGCGTGGCCAGCATCATCAGCACCGCGGCCACGCCGCCGACCAGGGCAGCGGCCTCGCCGCCCTTCAGGTCCTGCACGCCGGTGCCCAGCTTGGGCAGCACCATCACGGTGACCACGGCGAGGAAGGCGATCGGCGTCACGATGGCGAAGCACTTCGACCATTTGATCCGCTTGCGCTCGACCATCGACAGGCTGGCCTCGATATTGGATTCGGTGGCCAGCGGCTCTTCATGCGCGGTGGCGCGGGCGATCTCCGCCTTGTCGAAGGTGCCGCCGCCATCGACGCCCAGCGTCGTGCCGCTGGCGCGCTGTTGCCACCGGTCCAGCAGCGTACCGCTGGCGGGAACGATGTGCTTGCGCATCGACAGATAGGCCAGGCACAGCGCGATCGCGCCGGTGATGATCGACAGGGTCAGCGCGCGGTCCGCGACCACGGCGGCGCTGACCGCGGCGCCCGCCGCCTTGGCGCTGATGCCGGGGGCGACGCCGATCACATAGTCGGAGGACAGCGCCATGCCCTGGCCGGCGATCGCGATCGCCATCGCGCCCGCCAGCGGCGGCAGCCCGGCCGCGATCGCCGCCGGCAGCAGGATGGCGGACACCAGCGGCACCGCGGGCGTCGGCCAGAAGAACAGCGAGATCACATAGGTCACGCCGGCGAGGATGAAGAAGGCGCTGTGCCCGTTCTTCATCACCACGCGGAAGGGCTCGACCATGCGGATATCCGAGCGCAGCGTCTTCAGCGCATTGAGCAGCGCGGTCATGAAGGCGATGACCAGGAAGATATTGAACAGCTCCTTGGCGGCCACCAGGCTCGCCGAGAACACGCCCGCCAGCGCGGACACCGGGCTGCCGGTCAGCGCGAACACGACCAGCGCGGTCCCCACGATGGAGGGCACGACGACATTGGCGCGCAGGATCATCGTCAGCACGATGACCGCGACCCCCATGAGATATATCCAGTGCGCGGCACCGATCACGACTTCGTGTTGCATGAAAGCTCCGTGGGGCGAGAGGGTGGTTCGTGTAGCTCGACCGTCCTTCGGGTGGGGGTCTGAACGGTATACTATATGCTGTATGGCGGTGTCGCCAAGCGAAATCGTATACGGATATACGCTGATACCGGAGTGGGGTGCGGCGCCGGGAAGCCGCACCAGAACTGGGAAAGATGCGGACAAGGAAACGCCGTTGCGGTGCGGCGCGCGGCGAATCGGGTTGCGTTTTGCCTGCGCCTGTATGTAGACTGTATACCAACATGCGCTGCTCAGGTATTCCACCGCTGTGCAGCCCACGCGACGCCCGCATCGCGGCCGCCTGTCCTGTTCCAACCGCCGCTTCGTCATGACAACCACGTTGCCCGCGCTGATTGCGAGTCTGTTGCCGACGCTGTCGCCGGCCACGTCGTTGCTGCCGGCCGTGCCGTTGTCCGAGTACGGCTGGATGGGCGTGACGATCTTTGCCGGTGCCTGCCTGCAGGGCGTCGGCGGCATCGGCTTCGCGATGCTGGCGGCGCCGCTGGCCGCGATGTTCTTTCCGCAACTGGTGCCGGGGCCGCTGCTGACAATGGGTGGTTGCCTGTCGCTGCTGGCCGCGCTGCGCGAGCGCGAGGCGATCGCCTGGCGGCTGACGGGAACGGCGCTGCTCGGCCGCACGATCGGCGGGCTGATCGGCGTGCTGGCCATTGCGTGGCTGCGGCCGCAGTGGCTGGCGGTGGTGTTCTCGCTGTCGATCCTGGTGGCGGTCGCGCTCAGCGCCCTTGGCTGGCGCGTGCGGCCCTCTGCCGGCAATCTCGCCATCGCCGGCACCGCGTCGGGTTTCATGGCGACGTTGACGTCGGCGGGCGCGCCGCCCTTCGCCATCGTGATGCAGCACATGAGTCCGGCCGCAATGCGCGCCACCGTGGGCTGCATCCTCGGTGGCGGCGCCGTGTTGTCGCTGGCGATGCTGGCGGGCGCGGGGCGCTTCGGTATCGCGGACCTGACGCTGAGCGCGCTGCTTGCGCCGTTCCTGCTCGCCGGCTTTGCGGTATCGAGCCGGCTCAAGACGCGTGTCTCGGCCGTGGCCGTGCGGCGCTTGCTGCTGGCCCTGTGCGCGGCGGGGGCGATCGCCGTGCTGGTGCGGCTGGCGCTGCAGGGTTGAGCCGCGCGGTCCGCTCCGACTCCGACTCCGACTCCGACTCCGACTCCGACTCCGACTCCGACTCCGACTCCGACTCCGACTCCGACTTCGATTCCGACTCCGACTTCATTCCAACTTCATCCATCCACCATCGCAGGAGACCCGATGCAGCACATCACAGACGAAATGGTCGATTGCCACGTCGCACCGGAGGACGTGCAACGCATCATGCTCGAAGCGTTCCGCAGCTTCGGGCAGGGCAGCGCCGCCATGCAGCAGCGCATCCGCACCGAGGCCGGTGGCGTCAAGCTGTCGACGCTGGGCGCGGTGATCCCGGAGCAGGGCGTGGCCGGCGGCAAGGTCTACACCACCATCGACGGGCAGTTTTCCTTCGTGATCCTGCTGTTCTCGACCGAGGACGGCCGGCCCTTGGCCTCGTTCGATGCGGGCGCGATCACGCGCCTGCGCACCGCCGCCTGCACGGTGGTCGCGGCGCGCCATCTGGCGCGGCCCGACGCGCGCACGCTGGCGCTGTTCGGTGCCGGCACGCAGGGCGCTGCCCACGCACGGCAGTTGAGCGCCGCGCTGCCGCTCGAGCGCATCCTGCTGTGCGACCCGTACGCGCCGGCCGATATGCCGGAGCGCCTGAGCCAGAGCTGCGGCATCCCGGTGATCGCGACCGAGGCCGAAGCCGCGGTCCGCGAGGCCGACATCGTCGTGACGGCCTCGCGCTCGACCACGCCGCTGTTTTCGGGCGAGGCGATCAAGCCCGGGGCCTTCGTGGCGGCCATCGGTTCCAGCCTGCCGCATACGCGCGAACTGGACGACGTGGCGCTGTCGCGCGCCTCGGCGGTGGTCGTCGAGTGGAAGCCGCAGTCCACGCGCGAAGCCGGCGACATCGTAATGGCGGGGCAGGGCGTGCTGCCCGAGGCGAAGCTGATCGAGCTGGCGGACGTGGTGCTGGGCCGGACGCAGCCCCGGCGCAGCGACGACGACATCGTCATCTACAAGTCCGTCGGCGTCGGCCTGGAAGATGTGGCGCTGGCGGGCCTGGCATGGCGGCGCCTGCAGGCGGCCGCGGAAACCGGCGCCACGATCGCGGCCTGACGCCGGCTGCCCGCGCTGCCTTCGCTTCCCCGCGCACGGCCACCACCGCACCAAGGTAAACCCCGATGAATAAACCTCCGCAGGACCTTGTCCGCCCAGCCTAAGTGTATATAGTATACAAACATCGAGCGAACGATCCGCCCGACCCAACCCATTCCGAACGTCAGCCAACAAGGAGCCCCACATGGCCGAACTGATGAACCGAGAAGAATTCCGTGCCGCCCTGGAAGAAGCGATCAAGGGCAAAAGCGCCAACCAGGCGCCGTTCAGCAAGGCCTGGGCCACCGGCAAGCTCAGCCGCGCCCACCTCGCCCGCTGGGCCGAGAACCACTATCACTATGTCGGGCCGTTCGCCGACTACCTGGGCTATATCTACGCCCGCATGCCGGATCGGTATACCGAGGCCAAGGATTTCCTGCTGGCCAATATGTACGAAGAGGAAATCGGCGGCGATCGCCACACCGACCTGCTGATCCGCTTCGCCGAGGCCTGCGGCACCACGCGCGAGCGCGTGATCGATCCCGACAATATGTCGCCCACCACGCGTGGCCTGCAGGCCTGGTGCTATTCGGTGGCGATGCGCGAGGACCCGATCGTCGCGGTGGCCGGCCTGGTGGTCGGGCTGGAGTCGCAGGTGCCGTCGATCTACCGCAAGCAGACGCCGACGCTGCGCGAGAAGTACCAGTTCACCGACGAGGAGGTCGAGTTCTTCGACCTGCATATCGTCTCGGACGAGATCCACGGCGAACGCGGCTACCAGATCGTGCTCGAGCATGCCGATACGCCCGAGCTGCAGCAGCGCTGCCTGAAGATCTGCGAGATCGGCGCACAGATGCGGCTGCTCTATACGACCGCGCTGTACTACGACTATGTCGCGCACGAGCTGCCGCTGCCCGAGCTCGAACTGGCGGCCTGATCGCCCGGTCCGCGCGGCGGCGCCTTCGCGGCGCCGCGCTTCTTCCCCTAACCGCCTGATGAGCGCCGCACAGATGGAACCGTTCTACAACTACATCGATGGCGAATGGACCGCGTGCCAGTCCGGCCGAACCTTCGACAACATCAATCCCGCCGATACGCATGACGTGGTGGGCCGCTTCCAGGCGTCCGCCGCCGAAGATGGCCAGGCGGCGGTGGCCGCTGCCGCTGCCGCCTTCGACGGCTGGAAGAACACGCCGATCGGCCGCCGCGCGGCCATCCTGAACCGCGCCGCGCAACAGCTCGAAGCCAATGCCGACAGCATCGCGCGGGAACTCACACGCGAGGAAGGCAAGGCGCTGAGCCTCGCGCGCGACGAGGTCCTTCGCTCGGCGCAGACGCTGCGCTTCTATGCCGTCGAGGGCCAGACCTTCACCGGCGAATCGTTCCCCAACGACGATGGCGACATGCTCGTCTACACGCAGCGCGAGCCGCTGGGCGTGGCGACGGTGATCTCGCCGTGGAATTTCCCGATCTCGATCCCGGCGCGCAAGATCGCGCCGGCGCTGATCACCGGCAATACGGTGGTGTTCAAGCCGTCGTCCGATGCGCCGCTGAGCGGCTATCGGCTGGCCGAGGCGCTGATCGACGCGGGCCTGCCCAAGGGCGTGCTGAACTTCATCACCGGCAGCGCCGCCGACGTGGGCGCCGCGATCACGCAGGCACCCGCGGTGCGCGCGATCTCGTTTACCGGCTCGACCCGTGCCGGCGAGCAGATCCATCGCTCGGTGCCGCTGACCACGCGCACGCAGATGGAGCTGGGTGGCAAGAATCCGCTGCTGGTGATGGAGGATGCCGACCTCGACCAGGCCGTCGAGCTGACGATCAAGGGCGGCTTCTCGCTGAGCGGCCAGGCCTGTACCGGTACCAGCCGCGTGCTGGTTGCCGAGTCCGTGCGCGAGGCCTATACCGAGAAGCTGCTGGCCCGCGTCAAGACGCTGAAGATCGGCAGCGGCCTGACGCCCGGCATGGACCTCGGCCCGCTGGCCACGCGCAACCAGCTCGACAACGTGCTGCGCTATATCGACATCGGCAAGTCCGAGGCGACGCTGCTGTGCGGCGGCGAGCGGCTGACCGGCCCGGAGTACGACAACGGCTTCTATGTGTCGCCGGCCGTCTTCACCGACGTCACGCAGCAGATGCGTATCGCGCAAGAGGAGATCTTCGGGCCGGTGATCGCGATCATCGCGTTCAGCGACTACGCCGATGCGATCGCCAAGGCCAACGACACCGAGTACGGCCTGGCCGCGGCGATCGTCACGCGCAATCCGCGTTACATGCATCGCTTCGCCGCCGACATCGAGGCCGGCACGGTGAAGATCAACCGCACCACCACCGGCAATCTCGTCAACGCGCCGTTCGGCGGGCTCAAGCGCTCGAGCACCTCGACCTTCCGCGAGTCCGGCCGCACGGGCCTCGAGTTCTATACCCAGATCAAGACCGTCTACCGCGGCTTGTGAGCGCAGCAGCATCGCAGCATCGCAACGCGACATCGACCAGGAGAACATCGCATGAAACAAGCCATCAAGCTCGAACTGCGCGAAGCGCGCCATATGGTGGCCGCCGCCATCGCCAAGTCGGAGGAGATCGGCGTGCTCGAGTCCATCTGCGTGGTGGACGAGGGCGGCTATCCGCTGGTGCTGGAGCGGATGGACGGCGCCCGCATCACCGGGCCGCAGATCGCGTGGAACAAGGCCTTTACCGCCGCCGGCCACAAGCGCTCGACCCACCTGTTCACGACGCCGCCGAACGGGCCCGCGCTGCCGGGCAACGAGGCCTTCGGCATCCAGTGGAGCTTCGAGGGCAAGTTCGCTGCCTTCGTCGGCGGCTTTCCGATCGTCGTCAACGAGCAGGTGATCGGCGGCATCGGCCTGAGCGGCGGCAACGGCGAGCAGGACACGCAGGCCGGCCTCGCCGCGCTGCAGGCGCTGCAGGAACTGCTGGCACCGCAGGACCTGAAGGTGGTGGTGCAGGCCGACATCAAGCGCTGAACCTAGCGCTGAGCGAGGCGCTGAGCCAGGCGCTGAACGGCGCGCTGAACCCGCGCCGCCTCTTTCAACCGGCTATTCGGAACGCATCATGTCTCACCGCATCCAGATCCTCGAAACGCAGCAGGCCTTCTTCGTCGAGCGCGGCGAAACGCTGCTGCAGGCCGCGCTCAAGGCCGGCATCGCGCTGCCGCACGATTGCCAGCTGGGCGGCTGTGGTACCTGCCGGCTGAAGCTGGTCGAGGGCGACGTCCGCTACGAGGAGGAGCCGATGGGGCTGGCGCCCGACGAGGCGGCCGCGGGCTATGCGCTGGCCTGCCAGGCACAGCCGGTTGGCGATCTCGTGATCAGCACCGCGCGCGAGGACGAGGCCTGCGCCGAGCCGATGCGGCATCGCGCGCGGATCGAGGCGGTTCGCCCGCTGACGCCGACCGTGCTGCAGGTCCGGCTGCAAGTGCCCGATCTCGAGGCGGCGCTGGACTATCGGCCCGGCCAGTACCTGAAGCTGATCGCGGCAGAGGGGCAGGCCCGCAGTTTCTCGATGGCGTCGGTGCCGCAGGGCGGCAGCATCGAACTGCATGTCCGCCGCATTCCGGGCGGCGCGGTCACCGACCGCATCCTGCCGGGCCTGGCGCCGGGCGATGCGGTCGAGGTCGAGCTGCCGCACGGCAACTTCTTCTATCGCGCCCGCGACTACCGCCCGCTGCTGATGGTGGCGACCGGCACCGGCATCGCGCCGATCAAGGCGATCCTCGAATCGCTGATGGACGATCCCGATTGCCCGCCAGTCTCGCTGTACTGGGGCGTGCGCGAGGAGGGCGATCTCTATCTGCACGAGCAGATCGAGGGCTGGGCCGAGCGCCTGTACGACTTTCGCTATGTCCCGGTGCTGTCGCGTGGCGGCGTCGGCTGGCAGGGCCGGCGTGGCTATGTGCATCACGCCGCGGTCGACGATCTCGGCGATCTGTCCGAGCATGCGATCTATCTGTGCGGCTCGCCGGACATGATCCGCGACGCGCGCCAGGCCTTCCTGGATCGCGGCGCGAGCACCGAGCACATCTACGCCGACAGTTTCACGTTCCAGCGGGACTGAGAAGGCCGGCGATCGTCAAGAGCGGCGACCGCGCCGCTTCGCTCGGTAGCTGGTATACAATAACGCCAGCCTTTGGTGCGGGCCTTGCACCAGCCGGTGTCACCGGCCGGTGCCGTCCGCGGCGCCACCAAACCGCGCCACGGTCCCGCCAAATCGCGCTGTCCAATCCGATCGCCTCGCATCCGCCATGTCCCTCCGCCCCTCCGTTTCCGCCGCGCCCGATCAGGAAGTCGTGAGCCTGGGCGCCAGCCATTCGCCGCTGTTCGCGCTGGTCACCGACAAGCTGCGCGAGCGCATCCTGAAGGGCGACTACGCGCCCGGCGAACGGCTGGTCGAGAACAAGCTGTCGGCGGAGCTGGGCGTGTCCCGCATCCCGGTGCGCGAGGCGCTGCGGGCGCTGGCGAGCGAAGGGCTGGTGCTGATCGAACCGCGCCGCGGCGCCTCGGTGGCGAAGCTGTCGCCGGATATCGTCCGCGAGATGGTCGAGGTGCGCGCCACGCTGGAGGGGCTGAATGCCAAGCTGGCCGCCCAGCGGCGCGATCCGGGGCTGATCGCCGAACTCGAGGCGGTATTGCAGCAGGGCATGGAGGCGGCGGCGCAGGGCAAGGCGGACGAACTGCTGACACTGAACTCGCGCTTCCACGAGGTGCTCGGCAATATCGCCGCCAACAGCGTGCTGCAGGAAATGATGCGCTCGCTGCGTGAGCGCACCGCGGTGCTGTTCGGACCGGCCAATACGGTGCGCGCCCGGCAGAACTGGGACGAGCACGCGCAGATCCTGCAGGCGGTCATCGCCGGCGATGCGGATCTGGCGGCCCTGCTGGCGGCGCGGCATGTCTACAGCGCGGCCAAGGCGGCCGAGCTGCCGGTGGGCGAGCAGCACGCTGCTTGAGCCTGGGCGCTGAACGCCTGACGGCTGACGGCTGACGCCTGACGCCTCACGCCTCACGCCTGCCACCGGGGCAAGTGCTCCGGTCCTTCTCCTTCCCCTCGGTTTTCTCTGTCGCGCCGCACCACGGTAGCGGCGCCGCATGCGCTCGTCCGCGGCTGCTTGCGGTCCGCTGTAGATGGGGACGGCATCGCGTGCACGCACGGCTTCGGGGCGTGCCGCCGCACCGTCATGGCGCAATGCACAAAATTTGTGTATACTGTCAACCGTTGTAAACGCAATAGAGAAAGACCATGACTTACCGCGACACCACCGCCCGGGCGTCGTACCTGGACACCCCGGTCGGCCAGCAACTGCTGCGCCACTACGCATCCCGCGATGCCGTCCGCCATGCCACGCCGCTGATCCCGCTGCGGGCGGCCGATGTGCTGCGCTTCGTGCAGTGCCTGTTCGGCCGCGCGGGCTGCGGGCATCGCCCGGCATAAGCGCCAACGTACCGGCAAAGCGCTGCTGGCAGCGCCCGAACCGCCCTCCGGGGCGGTTTTTCTTTTCCTTCTCCTGATTCGGCTCTGCTGACCCGCCCCGCCGACTCCGCCCTCCTGGCGCCGCTCTGCCGACGCCGCTCTGCCGACGCCGCTCTGCCGACGCCGCTCTCCCGACGCCAAGCATTCGTCCGGGAGCGATTCCATCTCTCGGCCAACGCGGCGCACCGCATGGTGGCCCACGTCCCGCTGGGCCGATTCTTGCGTAAAGCGCATCCGCGACGCCGCCCGCGCCTGGGGCGCACCGGCGGTGCGAGGGTTTCCGCCAATGCCGGGGAACCTTGGTGCGCCCTAAACTATTGCATATAGTATACCGACGCAGCACAAACCCAGGACTCCAGCAGAGAGGCCGGGTGCTGCCGTCAGGGTCGCGGCAATAACAACAGGCAACAACAAGAACAGGAGCCGACGTGAGCCTGCCAACGTCCCCGTCCATTCCCGCCCGCGCCGGCGTTCCACCGCGCCCTAAAACGGCAACCGCCGGATCTGACGCGCGCTATCGCCCGCTGTGGCAGGCCGTCGACGATCTCGCCGAAGGCCGCACCAGCGCCGAGCAGCTGCTCGATCTGTGCCACGCCGCCTGGGCCGAACGCAATCCGCTGCTGAACGCCATCGTGCTGGCCGATTTCGATGCCGCGCGCGAGCAGGCGCGCGCCAGCGACGCGCGCCGCCGCCAAGGCAGGGTGCTGGGGCCGCTCGATGGCGTGCCGTTCTCCATCAAGGAATCGTTCGACGTGGCCGGCTGGCCGACCATCTGCGGCAATCCGGCGCTGCGCGAGCATGTCGCCGGTCGTGACGCCACCGTCGTCCAGCGGCTGCGCGAGGCGGGGGCCGTGCTGATCGGCAAGACCAATGTGCCGCTCGGCCTGCGCGACTGGCAGAGCTACAACGCGGTCTACGGCACCACGCGCAATCCGCACGACCCGTCGCGCACGCCGGGCGGTTCGTCGGGCGGCAGCGCGGCGGCCGTCTGCGCCGGCATGAGCCTGTTCGACATCGGTTCGGACATCGGTTCTTCGCTGCGCAATCCCGCGCACTACTGCGGCGTGTTCTCGCACAAGAGCAGCCACGGCATCGTGCCGCTGAGCGGCCATGGCACCGGTGCGGCCTCGTTCGGCATGCAGGACATCAACGTGGCCGGGCCGATCGCCCGCAGCGCGCGCGATCTCGAACTGGTGCTGCACGCCATCGCCGGTCCCGAAGGCGCCGATGCGGTGGCCTATCGCCTGGCCCTGCCGCCGTGCCGGCTCGATACGCTGGCGCAATTTCGCGTGGCGGTGCTGCCGTCGCACCCGCAGGCCGAGGCCGACCGTGAAGTCAGCGACTGCATCGAAGGGCTGGGCCGCTGGCTTGAAGGGCAGGGCGCCAGTGTCGCCTGGCATGTGCGTCCGTCATTCGCGGCCGAAGAGCTGTGGCGCGTCTACGTGCTGCTGCTGCGCGCGACCACCTCGGCCCATATGCCGGACGGCGCGTTTGCTGAGGCGCTGGACCAGGCCGCGGCCGCATCCCCGGACGATGCGCGTTACGCCGTGCTCCAGCATGCCGGCGCCACGCTGCGCCACCGGGACTGGCTGCTGTTGCAACACGCGCGCGAGCGCTTCGCCCTGGCCTGGCAACGTTTCTTCGACGACTACGACGTGCTGCTGTGCCCGGCGGCGGCCACGACCGCCTTCGAGCTGGACGAGGCCGGCGAGCCGTGGCAGCGCCATCTGAACGTCAACGGCAAGCCGCAGCCGATGACGACGCAGCTGTTCTGGGCCGGCCATTCGGGCCTGTGCGGGCTGCCATCGACCGTCGCGCCGATCGGCCCCGGCAGCAGCGGCCTGCCGGTCGGCGTGCAGATCGTCGCCGGACGCTACCGCGATCTGACCTCGCTGCGCTTCGCCAGTCTTCTGGAGGCGGCGGGCTTCGGCTTCCGGCCTCCGCCCGGCTGAGGACGCACGAGGCAACGGACGAGGACGCACGACGCAACGGCCGAGGACGCGGGGCAACGCGCCACGCCACTCGCCCGGCATCCCACCCCACCGAATTCGCACGCCACGCGGCCAACCACGCGGCAACACGCCGCCACGATGCCCCACACTGACAAGGAGCGACGATCATGCTGGACTGGTTCAAAGAGCTATCGCGGATGGAGCGCAAGGGTTTCTACGGCGCCTTCCTCGGTCATGCGGTCGACGTGTTCGACTTCATGATCTATTCCTTCCTGATCTCGACGCTGCTGACGCAGTGGCAGATGAGCAAGTCGACCGCCGGGGCGATCGTCACGTGGACGCTGGTGTCGTCGCTGATCGGCGCGATCGGCGCCGGCATGCTGGCCGACCGCTATGGCCGCGTGCGCGTATTGCGCTGGACCATCGTGGTGTTCACCGTCGCCTGCTTCCTGTGCGGGCTGTCCAATTCGCCCGAGCAGCTGATGCTGTTCCGCATGATCCAGGGCATCGGCTTTGGCGGCGAGTCGTCGCTGTGCATGGTGCTGGTGACCGAGATGATTCGAAATCCCGCGCACCGCGGCAAATACTCTGGCTTCACCGCGAGCAGCTATTCGTTCGGCTGGGGCGCGGCGGCGCTGGCCTATGGCCTGACCTTCAGCCTGTTTCCGGCCGAGACGGCCTGGCGCGTCTGCTTCTTCCTCGGCATCGTGCCGGCGCTGGTGGTGTTCTATCTGCGCCGCAACCTCGACGAGCCCGAGGTCTTCGTCAAGACGCGCGCCGAGCGCGCCGCGCAACGCGGCTCGGGGTGGCATGAACTGAGCCGCCTGGTGCGGCGGCCGCTGCTGCGCAAGACCGTGCTGTGCAGCCTGCTGTCGGGCGGCATGCTCGGCGCCTACTACGCGATCGCGACCTGGCTACCGACCTTCCTGAAGACCGAGCGCGGCCTGTCGGTGTTCGGCACCAGCTCCTATCTGGCGGTGACCATCCTCGGTTCGCTGGTCGGCTACGTGGCGGGCGCCTATGCGACCGACCGCCTGGGACGGCGGCCGACCTATGTGCTGTTCGCCGCCGGCGCGTTTGCGATGGCGCTGATCTATATGGTGATCCCCGTTTCAAACCTGTCGATGCTGTTCCTCGGTTTTCCCCTGGGCGTGCTGATGCAGGGCGTGTTCTCCGGCATCGGCGCGACCATCTCGGAGTCGTATCCCAACGATATCCGCGCGACCGGTTACGGCGTCTCGTACAACCTCGGGCGGGTGATCGGCTCCTTCTTTCCGCTGTCGGTCGGCTGGCTCAGCTCGGGCCGGACCTCGCTGCCGCTGGCCATCGCCATCGTCGCCGGGGCCGGGTACGCGCTGGTCGTGTTCGCGGCGCTGATGCTGCCGGAAACCACCGGCATGGACCTGGACAAGGCGGGTGGCGATGAGGCCGACCGCGACGAGACGGCGCCGGGCAAGGTCGGGCTGGCACCCGCGCCGGGTGTCGGCGGGACCGTGGCCTGACCGGCCGAACTGGCGAAAGCCGGGGGAGCAGGCGGGGCAGAGGCCGGGCGCAAGTCGGGCGCGGACCGGGCGCCGATCGGGCGCGGTGGGGCGCAATCGGGCGGCAAATCGGGCGGCAAATCGGGCGGCAAATCGGGCGGCAAATCGGGCGGCAAATCCGGCGGCAAATCGGTCGGAACGGGCGGGGGGAACACCCCGCCCGATATCCAGATCGTCACGTTTTCGGGAACAACCTAGGGCTAACCCTGTCCATGCGATTGCATTCGGTTACAATGCCGCTCTTGCGTCTTATTACGCAGGGCACCAGCCGTCATATTCCTGGCGTCGTGCGCTTGCCTGCATACCGACGCCAACTTCCCCTTGATGCGAGCCTTACTGCCCTTTCTGATCGCGTGCTGCCTGTTCCTGCTCTCCTTTGGAGCGCAGGCCGGCACGCGTCTGGACGCGGCGGCGGGGCTCGGTCCCGGCCAGATGCGGGTCGGACCGCTGGTTTGCAGCATGGCGGCGGTTGCCGCCGTGGCCGCCCGCACGCTCTCCAGCGATGAGGACGGCAGCCGCATCGTCGCCCCCGGCGACGACGGCATCCATGCCGACGACGTCGTCGAATCCGCGCCCTCGCCAGGCTACTGCAATATCTGGTCGGCCGATCTGCTCGATCCGCCCGACGTGCTCGACGAAATCGAGGAATCCAGCGCGCTGTTCGCCCTGCCGACGGCGCCGCTCGAACTGCCTTCCGGCGATGTCTCTCCGCCTCGCCACGGTCGCGCGCCGCCACTGCCCGCGGCGCTGTTCAAGCCCCCCATCCTCACTGCCTGATCGCTGACGCGCCGGTCCAGTCCCGTATCGGACCGGCCGCGCCTCCTATCTGCGTGTCTTGCTCGCGGCCTTCGCCGCCGTGGGCCGTGTGCTTGTCGCGGTAACGCCGTCCGCGCGAAGCCGGCATGCAGTGGTCCGGCTTTTTCTCGTTGCCATGAAGATCTCTACGCTTACCCTGATAGCGTCGCTTTCGCTTGGGGTGTCGTCGGCCTTTGCCGCCGATGCCTTCTCGCTGGAGCAACTGCTTTCCCTGTCCCAGAACTCGAACAAGGGCGTGGTCGCCGCGCATGCCGGCGTGGACGCCGCCAGCGCCGCCGTCACCAGCGCGGGCGCCTATCCGAATCCCCAGGTCGAAATGATGTACGGCCGCCTGCGCGGCCGGCAGGCCGGCGTTGCCGAGGGAAACGCGCCCAGCTTCTCGATCACGCAGCGCCTCGACTACCCCCAGCAACGCAGCCTGCGCCGCTCGATCGCCGAGCGCAATCTCGACGCGACTGAAGCCGGTCTGCAGGCCTTCTACGCCGACCTCGCCGGCCGGGTCAAAACCGGCTACTACGGCGTGCTGCGCCGCGAGAGCGAACTGGCGGCGGCACGGGAAGACCTGGCGATGATGAAGCAGGTCCATTCGCGGGCGCGCCTGCGCGTCGAGGTCGGCGAGGCGCCGCGCTATGAGCTGATCCGTGCCGAGACCGAGTTGCTGGCCGCGCAGAAGTCGCTGCAGAGCGCCGAATACCGCGTCGACCAGGCCAAGGCGGCGCTGCGCCAGCAGGTCGGCGGCGCGCTGCCGCCGAAGTTCGCGCTGGCGGGCAGCCTGGGCCAGCTTCCGAGCGTGCCCGATCTGGCCGTGATGCGCGAGCGGCTGAACACGGCCAACGCCGAACTGGTCCAGCGCCGCATGGAGCTGGAGCGCGCCAATCTGGCGGTCGACTACCAGCGCTCGCTGCGGCTGCCGGAGCTGGCGGTGCGCGCCAGCACCACGCGCGAACCCGACAACAGCGTCTCGCAGGTCGGCCTGGTGCTGACCATTCCGCTGTGGGACCGTCGCAAGGGCCCGGTGGGCGAGGCGGTTGCGCAGGCCACGCAGGCGCGCAATGCCTACGAGCTGCGCGAATTCGAACTGGGCCAGGAGCTCGAGTCGGCGTACCGCCAGCTGGAAATCACGCAGGCCCAGGTCACCGCGCTGGAGTCCGGCATCGTGCGCGAGGCCGAGAACGCGCTGCAGGTCGCGCAGGCGGCCTACCGCTACGGCGAGCGCGGCATCCTCGAGGTCATCGATGCCCAGCGCACGCTGCGCAACGCGCGCAACGAACTGATCGCCGCGCAATACGACCAGCAGATGGCCGTGATCCAGATCGAACGCCTGCTGTCGATGGCGCCCGGCATGACGCCGCCGGGCATGGCCCCGACCGCCGCGACCTTCTCCACCGAATCGAAACAAGACTGACCATGCGCCCCTTTTCCCTCCGTACCCTGGCGGTGGCTGCCGCCATGATGTTGACGCTCGCGGCCTGTTCCGAGGAGCCGCCGCCCGCGGCCGAGGCACCCAAGCTGCCGCCCGGGGTAGTCAAGCCCGAGCCGTCGCTGCAGCAGCAGCTGAAGATCGCGCCGGTGACCACCAGCCCGTTCAGCGAGATGCTGCACGTGGCCGGCCGCATCGACTTTGACGAGCAGCGCGTCGCGCGCATCGGCGCGTCCGTGACCGGGCGCGTGACCGACCTCTACGCGATGCCCGGCCAGGAAGTGAAGGCCGGCCAGGTGCTGGCGCGCCTGCACAGCAGCGAGCTGGGCGCCGCGCAGATGTCGTATCTGAAGGCGCTGGCGCAAACGCAACTGCAGGCGCAGAACGCCGAGCGCGCGCGCCAGCTGTTCGCCGCCGACGTGATCGGCCGCGGCGAGCTGCAGCGCCGCGAGAGCGAATATGCGATCGCCAACGCCGAGATGCATGCCTATCGCGACCAGCTGCGCGTGCTGGGCATGTCCAAGGCGGCCATTGCCGAGCTGTCCAAGGGCGGCAGCATCAATTCGTATTCGCCGGTGTATTCGAGCATCAGCGGCACCGTGGTCGAGCGCAAGGTCGCGCAGGGGCAGGTGGTGCAGCCCGCCGATTCGCTCTACACCGTGGCCGACCTGTCGCGCGTCTGGGTCGTGGCCGAGGTGCCCGAGCAGCAGGCCGCGCTGGTGGCCGAAGGGCAGACCGTCGAGATCGACGTGCCGTCGCTGGCCGCCGGCACGGGCCGCAGCCGCATCGCCGGCAAGCTGATCTATGTGGGCCGCACCGTCAATCCCGAATCGCGCACGGTGCTGGTTCGCACAGAACTGGACAATCGCGAGGGTCGCCTGAAGCCGGCGATGCTGGCCAGCATGGTGATCGCCAGCCGCCCGACCGAGCGGCTGGTGGTGCCGGGTTCCGCCGTGGTGCGCGACGGCAACGAGGAGCAGGTCTACGTCGAGCAGGGCGAGGGCCTGTATCGCGCCGTGCCGGTCAAGCTCGGCGCGGAGAGCGACGGCATGCGGGTGGTGCAGAGCGGCGTCAAGGCTGGCGACCGCATCGTGGTCAATGGCGCCTTCCATCTGGATAACGAGCGCAAGCGCCTCGAGCAAGGTTGACCACGATGATCCAATCCCTAGTCCAAGCTGCCATCAACCAGCGGCTCGTGGTCTGCGTGATCGCGGTCGTGCTGTTCTTCTTCGGGTTGCGCGCCGCCGGCAAGCTGTCGGTCGACGCCTTCCCCGATGTCACCAACGTGCAGGTGCAGATCGCCACCGAAGCGGCGGGCCGCTCGCCGGAAGAGGTCGAGCGCTTCGTCACCGTGCCGATCGAGATCGCGATGACCGGCCTGCCCGGGCTGGTCGAGATGCGCTCGCTGAACAAGGCGGGCCTGTCGCTGATCACGCTGGTGTTTACCGATGCCACCGACGTCTATTTCGCGCGCCAGCTCGTGATGGAGCGGCTGATCGAGGTCGGCGGGCGCATGCCGGAAGGCGTGTCGCCGGTGCTCGGCCCGGTCTCCACCGGCCTTGGCGAGGTCTACCAGTACACGCTGGACCGCGCCGACGACGGCGATCGCGAACTGACGCAGGAGGAGCTGTCCGAACGCCGCATCGTGCAGGACTGGGTCGTGCGTCCGCTGCTGCGTTCGATTCCGGGCGTGGCCGAGATCAACTCCCAGGGCGGCTACGTCAAGCAGTACCAGGCGCTGATCAACCCGGATCGCATGCGCCACTACGGCATCTCCGTGCAGCAGGTGTACCAGGCGCTCGCGCAGAACAACGCCAACTCCGGCGGCGGCGTGCTGCCGCACTATGCCGAGCAGTACCTGATCCGCGGCGTGGGCCTGGCGCAGGGCGTCGAGGACCTGAAGAGCATCGTGCTCAAGGAGGTCAACGGCACGCCGGTCTATCTGCGCGACGTGGCCGAGGTCACCATCGGCCATGAAGTGCGGCAGGGCGCGCTGATCAAGAACGGCCAGACCGAGGCGGTCGGCGGCATCGTGATGATGATGCGCGGCGGCAACGCCAAGGAAGTCGTCAGCCGCGTCAAGCAGCGCGTCGCCGAGATCAACGAGCGCGGCATGCTGCCCGGCAAGCTGCAGATCGTGCCGTACTACGACCGCAGCGAACTGGTCGATGCCGCGTTGTGGACGGTGACCAAGGTGCTGCTCGAAGGCGTGGTGCTGGTGGTGATCGTGCTGTTCCTGTTCCTCGGGGACCTGCGCTCGTCCGTCATCGTGCTGGCCACGCTGGTGCTGACGCCGCTGCTGACCTTCATGGTGATGAACCAGGTCGGGTTGTCGGCGAACCTGATGTCGCTGGGCGGTCTGGCGATCGCCATCGGCCTGATGGTCGACGGCTCCGTGGTGGTGGTCGAGAACGCGTTCGAGCGATTGGGGCGCAAGGATGAACTGAGGTTGACCAAGACCGAGGTGCTGGTCAAGGCGGTGCAGGAAGTGGCGACGCCCGTGATCGTCGGCGTCGGCATCATCATCCTGGTGTTCCTGCCGCTGATGACGCTGACCGGCACCGAGGGCAAGATGTTTGCGCCGCTGGCCTTCACCATCGCGATCGCGCTGGCGATCTCGCTGGTGCTGTCGCTGACGCTGTCGCCGGTGCTGTCGTCGTACCTGCTCAAGGGCGGCGCCGAGCACGACACCAAGGTGATCGCCTTCCTGAAGCGCCACTATCTGCGGATGCTGGGCTGGGCGATGGCGAACAGCCGCAAGACCGTGGTCGCCGCCGTGGTCGCGTTCCTGGCCACGCTGGCGATCGTGCCGCTGCTCGGTTCGTCGTTCATGCCGGAGATGAAGGAAGGCTCGATCGTTCCGGCGATCGACCGCGTGCCCAACATCTCGCTGGAGGAATCGATCAAGCTCGAGAAGGAGGCCAACAAGCTGGTGCTCAGCGTGCCGGGCGTCAAGTCGGTGGTCTCCGGCGTCGGCCGCGGCGAGAGCCCGGCGGACCCGCAGAGCCAGAACGAGTCCACCCCGATCGCCAGCCTGAAGGACCGCGACGAGTGGCCCGACGGCTGGACCCAGGACGACATCGCCGAGGCGATCCGCCAGAAGCTGCGGGCGATCCCCGGCGTGCAGATCGTGATGGCGCAGCCGATTTCGGACCGGATCGACGAGATGGTCAGCGGCGTGCGTTCGGATATCGCGGTCAAGATCTTCGGCGACGACCTCGGCAAGCTGCGCGAGCTGGCCGGCGAGGTGGCGCGCGTGGCGGGCGGCATCCAGGGTTCGCAGGACATCCGCATCGAGCGCATCACCGGTCAGCAGTACCTGTCGATCGAGATCGACCGCCAGGCGATCGCGCGTTATGGGCTCAATGTCTCGGACATCCACGACATCATCGAGATCTCGATCGGCGGCAAGCGCGCCACCGACATCTTCGAGGGCGAGCGCCGCTTCAGCGCCGCGGTCCGCCTGCCGGAGCGCTTCCGTCATGATGTCCAGTCGATCCGCCAGCTGCTGGTGACCACGCCGGACGGCATCCAGGTGCCGCTGCAGAGCGTCGCCAAGATCGAGGTCAGCGACGGCCCGGCGCAGATCAGCCGCGAAATGGCCAAGCGCCGCGTGGTGGTGATGATCAACGTCAAGGACCGCGACCTCGGCGGCTTCGTCGCCGAACTGCAGCAGGCGGCAGACAGCAAGGTCAAGCTGCCCGAAGGCTATTACTTCGAGTGGGGCGGCCAGTTCCAGAACATGGAACGCGCGATGGGCCACCTGAAGATCATCGTGCCGATCACGATCGCCGCGATCTTCTTCCTGCTGTTCCTGCTGTTCAACTCGCTGCGCTTCGCCACGCTGATCATCACCGTGCTGCCGTTCGCATCGATCGGCGGCATCATCGGCCTGTTCGTCACCGGCGAATACCTGTCGGTGCCGGCATCGGTGGGCTTCATCGCGCTGTGGGGCATCGCGGTGCTCAACGGCGTGGTGCTGGTGTCCTATATCCGCGGGCTGCGCGACAGCGGTCTGGATCTGGACACCGCGGTGCGGCAGGGCGCCGCCCAGCGCTTCCGTCCGGTGATGATGACGGCGACCATCGCGCTGCTGGGCCTGGTGCCGTTCCTGTTCTCGACGGGGCCGGGCTCCGAGGTGCAGCGCCCGCTGGCGGTGGTGGTGATCGGCGGCCTGATCACGTCGACGCTGCTGACGCTGGTGATGGTGCCCACGCTGTATCGCTGGTTCGACGACCACAAGCCGAATCCGGCGACGGACGAGCCGGTGTAATCGAAGGCCGGGCGCCGGCACCGTGCCGGCGCCAAGGTGGTGCGTTGGGGTCCCCGCGAAGGCGGGGGCCCTTTTTTATTGCCGGGCGCTCGGTCAGTCGTCCTGCGCCAGCCGATGCACCGGCTCGGGCAGCGCATCGAGCAGCGGCTTGCCGAAATACTGCCGATCGCTGACCGCCAATTGCCGCAGTCCCTCGCGCAGCGAACGCAGCGCGCGGGACGCCTGTTCCAGTTGCCCCGCATGGGAGGCATACCACGCCAGTTCGAACCACAGACTGCTCTGCTGCAGCAGCGGATACTTGCGCTCGCCGCGCTGCGATTCCGCCAGGCGCCAGGCGGCGACCTCGTGCCAGCTGTCGGGCCAGGCCGGGCCGGTGAAGGCGTCGGCGAAGGGCCCGGCCAGTTGGCGCAGCGCGGCCACGCCGATCGGCGCGGCGGCCTGGAATTCGGCCAGCGTGGGACGCGGCGCGGTATGGCAGGCGCCGCGGGCGATGCGCATCAGATAGATCGCGTTCCACGCCGACGGATGGCGATTGCCAGCGCCGCGGCCCAGCCATTCCGACAGGCCGATCCACTGGATCGCGCGCTCGGCCTCGCGCTCGGACGAGACCCCGGGCACGGCACCGGGCAGTGCGCCGGGCAAGGCGCCCGACCATGCGATGCCGGCCTCGCCGAACAGCCATAGCGCCATGCCGATATTCGCCGCGACGTGCTGAGCGGCATCGGAGACGTTCGATTCGAAGGCCGCCGCCAGCGCCTGCTCGAAATGCGCGACGGCCTGCTCGGCGAGCGTGCCGGCCGCTGCCGTGTCGTTGGTCGCGGCCGCCGACAGCGCATGCGAGCGCTGGATCAGCGCGGCGAGGTTGTGCCACTCGAAGCGGACGTGCGGGTGCACCTGCACCAGCGTCGCGCCGGGCGCGTTCTGCGCCAGCGCCTGCAACAGCGCCAGCGCCCCGCGCAGATCGCGCTCGTCGTAGGCGCACCAGGCCGCGACGATGCCTTCCATCGCGTCGAGGTAGTCGTTGCCCGCGATCGCGTGGCCGCGCCGACGCCGTCGCAGCGCGCGCAGCATCTTGCGGGTTTGCGCGCGATCGCCCAGGCGGCGCCACAGCAGCGCCTCGTTCAGCGCGACAAAGGCGTGTTCGAATTCGCTGACGGCGAGCCGGCGCGCGGCGCGAAATGCCGTCAGCGCGGCCGGGGCGTCATGGCTGCCGTTACCACCTATGCCTGCGGCAGCCGCTTCGTCGCGCGCCAGCGGCGTCAGCAATCGCCCCTCGCGCAGCGCCTGCTTGCCGTCGACGAAATGGCGCCAGAAGGACAGGTCGGTCTGCGTCACCATCCGCTGCGGCACGGCGGCCTTGCCTTGTGCGCGCCCGTCGCGGTCCAGACCGAGAAAGGCGGCAATCTCGTGCGCAGTGGCGGGCGCGCCTTCGACCTGGCAGACGATGCGCTGGCGCTCGTGCGCGGCCAGCCAGAACGGCCCCTGGCTGCGTCCTTCCAGATTGAGGAAGCGCGGGTCGCGGCTCGCGTCCTCGCCCCATCCGACCTGCAACTGCCAGCGTCCGAAATCCTGGAAGGCACGGGCGATCGCCATCCGCAGCGTGCGCGCATTGCTCATGCGCTCGCGCAGGTCGTCCGCGTAGACCAGTGGCCGTTGCGGCGATGCCAGCGTGGCGTGGTGCAGCCGCACCAGCAGCCAGACCGACTGGTAGGCGGCGCGCGTGCCGTTGACCGATTGCGGGGCGGACAGTTCGACGACGACGGGATCGGGCATGGAACAGGGGGAGCGAAAGGGGCGCAACGGAGCGGAAGGAAGGCGGAAGGATGGCAAAAAAGGCCGGTCGATGTGACAGCCGTGACAGCCGTGCCGGATTGTCGCATGGGCAGGATTGGACCGGAACCCCGCCATGGCTACGATGCGCACTGTCCGGTGGGCGATGCGCCACGCCGGCCGGACCGGCGCGCACAACCTGCCGCTGCCATCGGCAAGCCGCCGATGGCAGCGGCCCCCAACGAACAAGGAGAGACCATGAAGTCCCGTACCGAAGGGCAGTCCCTGCACGCGCATGGCCTGTATCGCCGCCGCCTGCTGCAACTGGCCGGCGGCGCCGCGCTGCTGCCTGCGGCGCGCCTGGCGCTGGCCGATGTCGCGCCGGCAAGCGCCGTCGCCGCGCCGAGCGAAGTCGCCCGCGAGGATTTGATGTCGCACTTTCGCGCGCTGGACGTCGACGGCTGTTTTGCGCTGTTCGACGTCAAGGCGAACCGGATGACGCTGGTCAACGCATCGCGTGCGAAGACGCGCATGGTGCCGGCGTCGACCTACAAGATTCCGAACAGCCTGATCGCCTTCGAGACCGGCGTGGTGGCCGATCCGGACCAGATCCAGCCATATGGCGGCGGCAAGACGCGCTTCCCGCAGTGGCAGCGCGACATGAATCTGCGCGAGGCGATCGCGATGTCGAATGTGCCGGTCTACCAGGGCATTGCCCGGCGGATCGGCATGCAGCGGATGCAGACGTGGGTCGACCGGCTCGACTATGGCAACCGGCAACTCGGGAAGGTGGTGGATCAGTTCTGGCTGCGCGGGCCGCTGGCGATCTCGGCGGCCGAACAGACGCGCTTCCTGGCGCGGCTGGCACAGGGCCAGCTACCGGCGTCGCGCCTGAGCCAGCAATGGGTGCGCGAGATCCTGCGCGTCGAAGCCAATGACGATCACGCGATCTACGCCAAGACGGGCTGGGCGATGGATGCCGGGCTGAACCACGGCTGGTGGGTGGGGTGGGTCGAACGCAGCGGCGGCGTCCATGCCTTCGCGCTCAATATGGATCTGCAGCGCGAGGAACTGGCGCCAAAGCGCATGGCCATCGCACGGGCGATGATGGCGGAACTTGGCGTGTTGCCCGTGGAGAACGGGCAAGCGCGCAAGATGAGCTAGCGCAAGACGGGCCAGCCCGGGCGAGCCAGCGCAAGATGAGCTGGCGAAGAGGAGCTGGCGAAGACGAACTGGCGCGGGGCGGAGCTTGCCGCGCCGGGCGTACCGGCTGCGTCAGGCTGTCGCGTGCGCCTTCGTGGCCGCGGCCTTGCGCTTGCCCTTGGTAAAGCTCGACAGGCCGTCGATCACATCGCGACCGTAGGCGACGGCCGCTTCGATCGCCTCGCGCGGACTGCCGGCGCGATGCGAGCGCAGCGCCGGCAAACCGGTCGACGGCTCTCCGCCCAAGGCGATGATGTTGACCGTTGCCTCGAAGCTGTCGCGCGCGGTGCCCGACTTGCCGGCTTGTTCGCCGGCGTGATGGACGTGTGCCGAGAGGCGATAGCCCTTGTAAACAGCGTGATTGGCGTACATGGTGGACTCCTTGGAAATGCGCGCGCTCAATGGCGGCGCAAGCGCGTAATCGCGCGTTCGCCCGCCTGGCGGGCGACCTGCTTTGCCTGCGCTTCCGTGCGATGCAGCGTGTCGCGTACCGCGACGTTTTCGAGCACCCGCTCGCGTCCGCTTTCATAGCGGCTGACGATGTAAGTGGCGAACCACTGGCCGGGGCTTTGCTGGATCGGATGGACGGCGACGGTGTATTGGTTCTGGTTCTGGTTTTGGCTGTGTTGTTGATTCATGTCATTGGAAGGGGGCGGTCCCTTGCCCTGATCCGATGGGTCCGCGCAGATGCCAGAGGCAGGTGCATGCGGATGTCGAGCGCTGCGGCGCGTGAGTGCGCGCCAGTTGCGGCTTACGGAAACGGCTTGGTCGCGAGGCGAGGCCCGGCTCGGTGGAGCCGAAACAGCGGTGAGGCGACGGAACGGGAACGCTGGGTGGTGAATGCCGGACGTCAGGTCGGGCGGCGGGGCCCTGGGGGCCAGCCGGACAGTGTCTTGTCTTAATAATCTGTCCGGGTTTTCGCCTCTTGGGGCGAAGGCACACACTATAGCACGGTTGGCCTGTCAGCACCGGCTGCGCGGGTAGGCTCCTCTCCCACGCGCGGGAGAGGATAGGGGAGAGGGAAAAACGGCGGTCGCCACGGCATCGCCGTCGCAACCAGCCTTCGTTTCCCCCGCAGCGCGCAGCGAAGCGCCTCACATATGCAGCACGCCGCGAATCGTCTCCGCCAGATCCTTGGCGAGGAACTTCGACACGTAGGCGTCCGCGCCGACCTTGCGCACATGGTCCTCGCTGGCATTGCCCGACAGCGACGAGTGGATCACCACCGGGATGCCCTGGAAGCGCTTGTCCGCCTTGATCTTGCGGGTCAGCGTGAAGCCATCCATCTCCGGCATCTCGAGATCGGTCAGCACGCAGGCGATCTCGTCGCGCACATTGCGCCCGGCCTTCGCGGCGGTGGCGGCGATGTCGTTCAGTTCGTCCCACGCTTCCTGGCCGGTCTTGGTCATCACCACGGATACGCCCATCGCATCGAGACCTTGCTCGATCAGGCTGCGGGCGAGGGCGGAATCGTCGGCCGCGAGGATTTTCGTGCCCGGGCGCAGCGCCAGCTTCGGTCCGACGGTGGACGGATCGACATCGGGCTGACTGGTCGGCAACACGTCGCGCAGGATCTGTTCGACGTCGAGCACCTGTACCAGGCGAGCGTCGGGGGTGTCCGCATTCAGCTTGGCGATGCTGGTCACCAGCCCGCCCTTGGTGCTGGCTTCGGCCGACACCACCTCGTTCCACTCCAGGCGCACGATTTCCTCGACGCCCTCGACGGCGAAGCCCTGCGTCGAGCGGGCGTACTCCGTGACCAGCAGGATGCCGCAGCTGCCCCCCTGTGGCGTGCAACCCACGATCTTGGCCAGGTCGATGACCGGAATCACCTGCCCGCGAATATCCGCCATGCCCAGCATCGCCGGCGCGCCGCCGACCACGGTCGTGATTTTCGGCATCACCAGAATTTCACGGACCTTGAATACATTGATGCCGAATATCTCGTTCTGGCCGGAACGCTCGGCATTCCCGAGCCGGAACAGCAATAATTCGAACTGATTATTGTTGGTCAGGTTGGTCCGCTCGTCGATTTCCTTCATCAAGCCGCTCATGACTTCCCCATATTCCTCGCGACGCCCGCGTGACCGGTGGCGCAGTGTGTTGTCGATGACACACGAGGGCACGGCTACGAAGAGGGCCCGACCGCTCGCGGTACGGGTCATTAACGACCGGGCGGGTGGAACCTTTAGGGCCGTGACGCAGCGCTTCCCCGGCTAGGTGCTGGTGCTGACGATCAACGGCAATCTGGTGGCGACGCCGCGGATCGCGCGGCCGGACCAATGGCCTGTTGTTCGTGCCGATGGCCAGCGAGCAGCAGGCGCTGAACGTCGCCGCGGTGATTGGCGGCGCGGGCGCGCCCGCGACGAGATAACAAGGCGCTCTGCCGTCCCTGCGTGCGGGGACGCGGCGTCTTGCTGCCTTTCTCGCTTGGTTGCCGCTTGTTTCCTGCTTGGATTGCTGCCCGGTTGCTGCCTGGCTGCCGCTCATTTACCGATATACCCAGGCAGTCCCCGCGCCTTCGGACTCCTGGCCGCCTTGACCGCCAACGCGAGCGCATAGGCGAAGCATTCCGGATTCCCCATCGGCCCGCGAATCTCGCGCCGGAAGAAATCCGCCCACTTGAAGTCGGGATAGGCCTGCTTGACCCGGCGGTAGCCGCCCGCGATGCGGGCAAAGGCCTCCAGACTGCGATATGGATCGTCGCGCATGCCCGCGACAGAGCGCGGCAGCGCCGACAGCGGCTGGCGCTGGCCGTGCTCGTCGTACGGGTGGACCTGATGGCGGCGCAGCATGTACTCCCAGAACTCGTCCTCGGAGCGGTCACTCAGGTCCTTGCGGACGAACACCGGGATGATGTCGAAACCCAGCTCGTGCCAGGCGCGCACCCAGTGGTGATGGTCCACGACCCACAGCACATGCTGCGGTCCCACCACCACGTGGATGCGATGCTTGTCGAAGAAGGCCTCGAGCCGGTCCTCGGGCTGCCGGCGCGTCGTCTGCATCTTGCGCTTGACGTGCAGCATGCCGACCGTGATCTGGGTCGGCCGCAGCTCCGCGATCGGCGCGCGGAGCTTGCTGCCTTTGGCGAGGGTCGTGGTGCCCACGTGCGCCGGTCCGGTCGGGCTCAGCGGTTGGTTCCCTTGCCGGTCGAGCCGAGCCCGTCGCCGATATCGGGCGTGCTGCCCGAAGCGGAGGAGACCGACGAGCCGGATGTCCCGGTCGTTCCCGATGTCCCGGACGTGCCCGACGTTCCCATCGAGCCGGTGCTGCCGGTGGTGCCGGACGTTCCCATCGTGCCGGACGACAGCGGCGAGCCGGTCGACGTGGCCGAGGTGGAGCCGGACGAACCGGAGGAGCCCGACGTTCCCGACATCCCGCCGCTGCTGCTGCTGCGATAGTCGCCACCCGCTTCCGAACCGGCACCCGCGCTGCCCATGTCGCGCGTGACGCGGATCTGGTTGTGGACCTCGTTGACGCCGAACACTTCGTCGGCAATATCCTCGATCACGAACTTCTCATGGCGCTCGCGCACCGAGCCGGTCAGCGTCACCGTGCCGCCGCTGACCTCGACCGAGACCTGGCTGACATCGACCATCGGCACATCGGACAGCCGCTCGCACAGATCCTCGCGAATGCGCTCGTCCGAGCGCTGATAGCCCTTCGGGCCGACGCGCCGGCGGCGTTGCTGTTGTCCGTATTGCTGGCCTTGCTGGCCGTACTGGGAAGCTTGCTGGCCATATTGCTGCCCCTGGCCATACTGCTGACCCTGGCCATATTGAGAGCCGTAGCCCGACTGGTACTGCGAGCCGCCCCGGCCGCCGGATTCGTAGCTCTCCAGCCCGTAGCCGCGGCCGCCCTGGCCCGAACTGCCGCCATAGCCGGAGGTACCGCTCTGGCGATAGCCCGGATCGCCGGGATAGGCCCGCTGACCACCGCTGTACGACTGTCCGCCGCTGGAGCTGCTGCCGTAGTAGCCGCCGCCATAGCCGGGCTCGTTGCCGCCGCGACGCGAACGGTCGCGCGCCTCGAGTTCGCGCCAGGTTTCCGCGCCACCGCCGCGGCGGCCTTGCTCGCGCCCATAGCCACCGTACTGCTGGCCGCCGTACTGCTGGCTGCCGTACCCCTGGCCCGATTCCCAATCGTCCTCGCGTCCGGTATCGCGCACGCCGTACATGCCGTAGCGCTCCACGCCGCCGCCGCTGGGGTCGTAGCCGGCATAGCCGCTGCTGTACGGATTGCGCGCGCCGCCCATGTCGGTCGGATCATAGCGGCCCTGGCCGCTGCCGCGATAGCGCGGCGAGGATTGCTGCTCGAACGAGGAACCGCCGCCGCCGCTGCGCGAGCGATCGCCACCGCCGCCACCACCACCGCCGCGTCCAGCGCCCCATTCATCGCGCCAGCGTTCGCGTTCGTTCTCATGGCGTTGCTGGCCCTGGCCTTGCCACTGCCCCTGTCCTTGTCCGTACCGCTGCTGGCCCGAGCGCTGGCCGCCGTATCCGCCGGACTGCCCGCGGCCGGATTGTCCGCGGCCGTATTGCTCGCGTGACTCGCCCTCGTCGCCGTATTCGCCAAACCGCATTTCTTCGCCCATGTCGTCACCGTCCTTGTCGCGCCACCATTCGCTGCCGCTCCCCTGATCCCGCCCCGGACCGCCGCCATAGCCACCGTAGCCGCCGGGGTAGCGCTGATTGCTACCGTTGCTCATTTGTCCCTCCTTGCGTACCAAGTGGCGGCACGCGCCGCGCACTGCGCCGGGCGGATGTTGCTCCTGCTCTGCTGCTGCCCGGCCGGGTGAAGAACCGCAAGAACCGTACCGCTGTGCGCGAGAGGCGGCATGCGAAAGCGGGGCGCGCGCATCGCCCGCGATCGCCGCGGCGCCAGCAATCCACATGCAAAGTTTGCCGCCGTCACTTGTAAAAAGTACGGCGCATGGCGGGGCCGTCACCGAAGCGCAGTCTCTTTCGTCATTTGCGTGCGTCGCGCCTGACGGATCGACGTCGCAGGTATGGAACTTGCCGTATAGCGGTATTGCCCATCACCGGCGCGGGCGTGCCTTGCGTGCTGTGGCCCGCCATGCCGGAAGGCGCCCAGAGAACAGCCATGTCCGACGTAGCCAGTACCGACCGCGAACGCCTCGCCAGCGCCGCCCGCGAAGTCATCAACGGAAAGTCCGCCAACGGCAAGGCAGCCAACGGCAATGCCAGAGGCGCCGGCAATGGCGCCGGCAATGGCGCGTCGGAAGAGGACCGGCAGGGCTGGCGACGACGTGTGATGCACGCCTTCGAATGGTTCGCCGGCCATGCCACGCGGGGCGCCGGCTCGCCGATCGCGTTCGCCTCCGCCGTGGGCGTGGTGCTGCTGTGGGCGGTGACGGGGCCGATGTTCGATTATTCCGAGACCTGGCAGCTTGTCATCAATACCGCCACGACCATCATCACGTTCGTCATGGTGTTCCTGATTCAGCAGACGCAGAACAAGGACTCGCTGGCGGTGCACCTGAAGCTGAACGAGCTGCTGGCCTCGCATCGCCACGCCAGCAGCCGGCTGGTGGCAATCGAGGACCTGGACGAAGAGGACCTCAAGAAGTTGGCGGCCTTCTACCGGCAGCTGTCCGAGCTGGCCGAGCGCGAAAGCGATATCGAGGAAACCCACGGGCTTGACGATGCGCTGCAGACGCACGTCGCCAAGCAGGAGGCGCGGCACGATCTGGAGGAGGAGATCGCTGCGGAGCTCGACTCGAAGGCGCGCAAGGACCGCCGGCCGGACGACGCGGTCTGAAGCGGCCGAGCCTGCCTCGCGCGCAGGCCGGATCGCGATGGGCCGGTGCAGGCCCGTGTCGATCGAGTCGGTCCGTGTAGATCGGTGTGGGTGTTGCAAGTTCGACATGCGCGACGAACAGCCATCCAGCGATGACGCGCGCTGCTGCGTGCCGGCACGCGCGGGCGCATTCCTTGCACGACGCGAAGAATGTCGTTGCCGAACCCAGGAGCCAATCATGTCGACCATCGTGGCAGGGCGTTTCGATTCCTTCGCCGACGCCGAGCGCGCGGCGCGAGGGCTTTATGGACACGGATTCTCGGTATGGGATGTGTCGATCTTCACGGTTGGCACGCCGCAGGCCACGCAGGAACTGGCGCGCCCGCCCGGCGTGCTGCTGGCGGCGCGGGTCGAGCCCGAACGGCTGCAGACGGCGGCCGAACTGATCCGCCTGGAAGGCGGGCGCGAGCTCGAACAGGCGGAGGGCCAATGGGAGAACGGCCGCTGGTCGGACTTCGATCCGCTTGGCACACCGAAGCCGTTGCAGGAGAGCGCACCGCACGAGCGCGCGGGCCAGCTCGGCGAGGGCGCGCTGAGCGCGACCGGCAACGAGGACCCGGGTAGCGAGATCGACCAGTCGGTCCGGCAGGACGAAGACCGCCATCCCGGACAAGTGAGCGGGCAGGCGGGCGGGCATGCCGGCGGACAGACAGGCGGGCAGCCGGGCGGGCATGAGGCTGGAAACGGCGAGCGCGATCTCGGCGTGCTGCTGACCCCGGGCCAGCACACCACCACGCATGAGGGCGTCAGCAAGGGCGACGAGGCCCGCATGCAGGGCCAGCGGGCGGGCGAACCGCGGCAGCAGGACGCTGGCAGCCAGACCGCGTCGGCCGCCGAGGGATCGAGCCAAGGCGCGAGTGAAGGAGCGACTCAAGACGTGGGCCAAGGAAAGAGCCAAGGAAAGAGCCAAGGAAAGAGCCAAGGTGCGGGCCATGGCGCGACTCAAGGCCAGAGCCCAGCGCAACGCGAAGGGCAGGGCCAGCACCCCGCCGAACAGCAACCGCGCGAAGCCTGGGAATCGGCGCAGTCGCATCGCCAACCGGGCGAGAAGACCGACGAGCCCGAACTGGTGCGCGGCGCCACCACCACACCGGAGCCCAGCGGGCCCAACGACACCTTCCGCCAGATCCGCCGCGGACAGTTCCCGCCGGGAGTCGGCGAGGGCGACCTGCGCGACCCGGGCAGCACCACGCCGGACGCGCCGAAGGTCGACAACCGGTCGTGAGGAATCCGATGACGGACCCGATGACCACCACGATGACCACCACGATGACCGCCGCGATGACGGCCGCGATGACCGAACCGGTACTCCCCTAAGCGCCGCCCCCCACCAGCGAGACGATGCCGACGACCAACGGACATCCCGCCCCTGCTTCCAAACGCCGGATCGCGGCCGAACTCTGGGCCACGATCTGGCGTTTCCGCGGCCGCGTCGGCGTAGCCGTGGTGCTGCTGATCCTGGCCAAGGCCGCCGCCGTAGCGGTGCCGCTGGTGCTGAAGCTCGTGGTCGACGACGTGGCGCCGGTGGCCACCGGCGCCGCCGCGATGGCGGGCGCGGCGATCACGATGCCGGTGTTCCTGGTGCTCGCCTACGCGGCGCTGCGCCTGCTCGGCAACGCCTTCAACGAGTTGCGCGACGTGGTGTTCGCGCCGGTGACCCAGCGCACCGTGGCGACCTTCATGGAGCGCACCTTCTCCCATCTGCATGCGTTGGGGGCCCGCTTCCATGCCCGCCGTGAAACCGGCGGCGTGATCCGCGACCTGGAGAAGGGCACCGCGGCGATCGGCTTCCTGCTCGGCGTCGCGGTGTTTACGATCGTGCCGACGCTGATGGAGATCGGCTCGGTGCTGGTGATCATGATCGCGGCCTATGGCGGTGCCTTTGCCGCGATCATCGTGGTGACCTTCGCCCTGTATGCGGGCTACACCTATGTGATGACGCGGCGCCGGACGCGGGTGCAGCGCAAGGTCAACGCGGTCGAGGCGCAGACCAACAGCAAGGTCGTCGACAGCCTGCTGAACTACGACACCGTCAAGTTCTTCGCGCGCGAGCGCTTCGAGACGCGCCGCCTGTCCGGCCTGCTCGAAGGCTGGGTCGATGCCAGCGTCGAGAACCAGTACGCGTTGTCGGCGCTGCATGTGGGCCAGAGCTGCTGTATTGCGCTCGGCGTGGCGGCGGTGATGCTGCTGGCGACCGAGCGGGTCGTTACCGGCGCGCTGACGGTCGGCGACCTGGTGCTGATCAACGCGTACATCATCCAGGTGGTGCTGCCGCTCAATACGCTGGGCTTCATCTTCCGCGAGTCCAACGACGCGATGACGCAGGTCGAGCGGCTGTTCGCGCTGCTCGACGCGCAGGGACCGCCGGGCGAGGACCACGACGCGCCTGGGGCGCGGCCGCTGCACGTGACGCGCGGCGAGATCGTGTTCGAGCACGTGAACTTCAGCTATGACCCGAGCCGGCAGACGCTGTGGGACGTCAGCATCCGCATCGGCGCGGGCCAGACCGTGGCGGTGGTCGGCGGCAGCGGCTCCGGCAAATCGACGCTCGCGCGCCTGCTGTTCCGGCTGTATCTGCCGGACAGCGGCAAGATCAGCATCGACGGGCAGGACCTGCGGCTGGTCACGCAGCAGAGCCTGCGCGAGGTGATCGGCATCGTGCCGCAGGACACCATCCTGTTCAACGACACCATCGCCTACAACATCGGCTACGGCCGCGAGGGCGCCACCCGCGCCGATATCGTCGAGGCCGCGCGTGCCGCGCAGCTCGATACCTTCATCGACCGGCTGCCCGATACCTACGAGACCCGCGTCGGCGAGCGCGGCGTGCGCCTGTCCGGCGGCGAGCGCCAGCGCGTGGCGATCGCGCGCGCGCTGCTAAAGAAGCCGCCGATCGTGGTGTTCGACGAAGCCACCTCGGCCCTCGATACGCGCTCGGAGCGCGCGATCCAGCGCGAGCTGGCCGAAGTGGCGAAGGGCCGCACCGCGCTGATCATCGCGCACCGGCTGTCCACGATCGCCGATGCCGATCACATCCTGGTGATGGAGCATGGCCGCGTGGTGGAGGAGGGCACCCACGATGCGCTGCTGGCCCGGCGTGGCGTCTATGCGCAGATGTGGCGCCTGCAACAGCAGCAGCGCGAACTGGAACGGACCGAGCAGAAGCTGGCGCTGCAGCCGATCCGGCTCGAGGCCATCGTGGCCGCGGTGGTGGACGGATTGCGCGAGCTGATCGCCGAGCGGCAGGTCAATCTGTTCACCGTGCTCGGCGAGGCGGAACTGCGCGTCACCGGCGATCCGGGCGTGGTGCAGAAGGCCGTGTGGGAGCTGTGCCACGCGCTGATCGCCGACATGGAGCCGGGCGGGCGCATCGAGCTGCGGCTCGAACGGCAGGGCGGCGAGGCCTCGCTCTATGTGGCCGCGCCGGACCGGCAGGCGCCGCTGCCCGATATGCGCGAGCTGGAGAACCTGCTGGAGGACCACGCGGTGCGGCTGACGGTCGATCCGCACGGACATGGCTATCGCATCGCGATGCCTTTGCGGCCGATCCGCGAAACCCCGGCGCCGCCGCCGGTCGCCCCGCCCGACATCGCGGCGACCCTGCCGGCGCCGGACGCGCTGAAGGGCCTGCGCATCCTGGTGCTCGACGACGACGAGCCCACGCGCGAGGTACTGACCAGCACGCTGGAGGACTACGGCGCCGACGCCCAGGCCTTCGGCCGCGGCGACGACCTGCTGGAGCTGCTGGGCAAGGCAGATCCGCAGCACTGGCCGCAGGTCCTGCTGTGCGATATCGCGCTGGACGAGGAGGACGGCTACACCGTGCTGCGCCGCGTGCGCCGGCTCGAGACCGAGCGCAACGTGCCGCTGGCCTGCCGCCTCAGCGCGATCGCGCTGTCCGGCCATGCCGAGGCGCAGGACCGCATGCGCGCGATGATGGCCGGCTTCCAGGTGCACCTGTCCAAGCCGGTGCAGATCGGCGAGCTGGTGGTGGCGATCCATTCGCTGGTGCGCCATCGCGATGTCGACACCACGGTGCCGGGGCCGCGAAGCTAGCGCCAGGGCGCTGCCGGTCTCCGGTTCCCGGTACCGGACCGCGGCCCCCGGTCGCAGCCCTCCGGCCTCAGGCCTCGGGCCTCGGGCCTCGGGCCTCGGGCCTCGGGCCTCGGGCCCGGGGTCGCCGTTGCGGGTCCATCGATTCCGTTTCACAACCCCCACTACACGATCGAGGAGAAACCATGCAGCCTCACGACAGACCCGATCTGCCCAGTTCCACACCGTCCCGGTCTTCCACTGACGTGCCCGGCGCCACTGCCTCGCCGGGCAGGGCGCCGGGCAGCCGGTTCGCCGATGCGGCCAGCGCCGAGCGCGCGGTCGCGCTGGCGAGACCGATGCTCGAAGCGGCGGTGCGGGACCGCGAGGTCGGCGAAGGCGGCTTCCTGCATCTGGTGGTGATGGACCCGGGCAAGGGTCCGGCCGATTGCCCGTTCGAGCAGGCAATCCTGTACGAATACTCGGCGCCGGGGCGCGAGCGCTGGGACGCCGATTACGCCTGGTATGCGCGCGAGAAGGCCAAGGTGGCCTGGCGCACCGGCATGGCGACCGACCAGGTCCAGGCGCGCGCGCCTCATCTGCTGCGCGCGGAGGAATCGATGCTGGGCGGCGCGGTGGTGCTCGACGGCATCGTGGTGGCGGTCAGCGGGGCGAACCCCTGGTATGACGAGGCCTTCGCCCTCAGCGTGGCGGCGCTGTTGCGGGCCGTGGCACAGCAACGGCGGCGGCAGCAGGGGTAGGTCGCGCCGTAGAGAGTTCGTGCAGCGATTGAATGACGCGACGGCGGGCGCGCTGGCGAACACGTCGCTCCCTCTCCCGCTTGCGGGAGAGGGTTGGGGAGAGGGCAGCACCGCCCATGCAACTTTTACCAGCCACGGCATAAACGCCAACGCGCCCCATGTAACTCCGGACATGGGGGAAGCGTTACCGCTGAAACGGCAAGCCACTGCGCCATCACGCGTCTGGCATGCAATTCGCTGAAGGCCTTCCCACAGAGAACCGGATTCGCCGCCGTCGCACGGTGCGGCGGGCAACCGGAATGGGGAGCGATGCCGTGGCATTCCCTTTTTCCGTCCCGCCCGCCAGCGCGCCGCAGTCGCGCGCACCCTGCACCGCATCCCCTTGCCCCCGCGACGCATCCGGTCACGCTTTCCAAGCCAACTTCAGGAGCCGAAATGACCGATGCGCCAGACGCCAGCCTGCAAGGCAAGACCTTTCTCGTGACCGGAGGAGGGCGCGGGCTGGGCGCCGCGATCTGCCAGAACCTGTCGGCCGCCGGCGCCAGCCTGGTGGTTGCCGACGTCGACGAAACCCTGGCGCGCAACTGTGCCGAGAAGCTCGACGCCAGCGGCGAGCGGGCCTATTCGCTGTCCTTCGACGTGGCCGAGCCGGCCGCCGTCCGCTCGGCCTTCGAGCAGGTGCGCGAGCGCAGCGGCCGCCTCGACGGGATCGTCAACAACGCCGCCATCGACATCACGCTGCCGGTCGACGAGGTCGAGACCGAGCGCTGGCACCGCGTGCTGATGGTCAATCTGTACGGTCCCTATCTGATGTCGCACGCCGTGGTGCCGATGCTGAAGGCGCAGGGGGGCGGCCATATCGTCAATATCGCGTCCACGGCGTCCAAGCGCGCCTGGCCCAACGCCTCGGCCTACCACGCCACCAAATGGGGACTGCTGGGCTTCTCGCACGCGCTGCACGCCGAACTGCGGCCGCACGGCATCAAGGTGTCGGCCATCGTCGCCGGCGGCATGCGTACTCCCTTCCTGCTCGACCGCTTCGCCGACATCGACCAGTCCACCCTGCAGGATCCGGCCAATGTCGCGCGCGCGGTGCGCTTCGTGCTGACGCAGCCCGAAGAGACCGTGATCCCCGAGGTCATGGTGCTGCCGATGAAGGAAACGTCGTGGCCGTGATCGACGATCCCGGCGCCGGTCCCGGAGTTGGTCCCGACGTTGGCTCCATGGCGGGCGCCGCCGTTCCGGCCCGCTCCGGCAGCGGACTCCCCGGCGCGGTACTGCTCGACAAGGACGGCACGGTGCTGCAGGACGTGCCCTACAACGTCGACCCCGACCGGATGCGGCTCGCGCCGGGCGCCGCGCGGGCGCTGCGGCGGCTCGGCCGGCTCGGCGTGCCGCTGGTGGTGGTGTCGAACCAGCCGGGCCTGGCGCTCGGCCGCTTCGAACCGGAGGCGCTGGGACCAATGCGCCAGCGCCTGGGCGAACTGTTCGCGACCCACGGCGCGCGGCTGTCGGGCTTCTTCTTCTGTCCGCATCATCCGGAAGGCGTGGTGCCGCGCTTCACGCGCACCTGCCTGTGCCGCAAGCCGCTGCCGGGGCTGCTGCGCAATGCCGCGGCGATGCTGCACTTCGACCTGCGCCGCTCCTGGATGATCGGCGACATCCTCGACGACATCGAGGCCGGCCAGCGCGCCGGCTGCCACACCATCCTGGTCGATTGCGGCAACGAGACCGAATGGGTGCGCGGGTCGTACCGCACGCCAGAGCATGTCGTCGCGGATCTGGACCAGGCCGCGCGCATCGTGGTCCGCCATCTGGGCGGCACGGTGCGGCACGCCGAACGTTGCCGGGTGGAGGCCTCATGACGGCATGGCGCGACGCCAAACGCATCCTGTGCGTGCGGCTGGACAATATGGGCGATGTGTTGATGACCACGCCCGCGATGCAGGCGCTGAAGGACAGCGACCCGTCCCGTCATCTGACCCTGCTGACCTCGAGTGGCGCGGCGGCGCTCGCCAGCCACCTGCCGATGATCGATACGGTGCTGACCTGGGATGCGCCGTGGGTGAAGGGGTACGGCATCGGCAACCGCACCGGCAGCAGCGTGATGCCGATGGCGCAGCGGCTGCAGGCGGCGCGCTTCGACGCGGCGGTGATCTTCACCGTCTACAGCCAGAACCCGCTGCCCGCCGCACTGCTCTGCACGATGGCCGGCATTCCGCTGCGGCTCGCGCATTGCCGCGAGAACCCCTATCAGTTGCTGAGCGACTGGGTGCCGGAGACCGAGCCCCAGACGCAGGTTCGCCACGAGACGCAGCGCCAGCTCGATCTGGTGGCGACGGTTGGCGCGGTGCCGGCCGACACGCGGCTGCGCTTCCGCGTGCAGCCCCATGACCGGCGCGCGGTGCAGCGGCTGCTGCAACGGTGGCAAGGGGAGGGCGAGCCACCGAGCGCCGTGTCGACCCGCTGCGTGGTGATGCATCCCGGCGCCACCGCCGAGTCGCGCCGCTGGCCGGAGGCGCGCTTCGCCGAGGTCGCCCGCACGCTGGCCGAGCAGGACGGCGCGCTGGTGCTGCTGACGGGCGGCGTCAGCGAGCAGGCGCTGGTCGACAGCGTATGCCGCGCCGCCGGACATCCACGCGTGGTGGGCATCGCCGGCGAACTGACGCTCGGCCAGATGGGCGCGCTGATCGAGCATGCCGATCTGCTGGTCTCGAACAACAGCGGGCCGGTCCACCTCTCGGCCGCGCTCGGCACGCCGGTGGTCGATCTCTATGCGCTGACCAATCCGCAGCACACGCCGTGGCAGGTGCCGCACCGCACGCTGTATGCCGACGTGCCGTGCCGCTATTGCTACAAGAGCGTCTGCCCGCAGCAGCACCACCGTTGCCTGAACGATGTCGAAGCGGCCGAGGTCGTGGCCGCGGCGCGCGAACTGCTGGCCGGCGCGCCGGCCGTCACCGATGCGCTGCCGCCGCTGATCGTGCCCGCTCCCGTCATGCCCCCGTTGCCGCCGGTACGCGCCAGTGGCGCGGTGCTGGCGACCTGAACCGGACACAAGGAATTGCGCAGAGGGAATCGCGCAGAGGAGCCGCCATGTACACGCTTGGAATCAACGCCGCCTATCACGACACCTCCGCCTGCCTGGTGCGCGACGGCGAGGTCATCGCCGCGGCGGAAGACGAACGGTTCACGCATATCAAGCACGGCAAGCGGCCGGTGCCGTTCACGGCCTGGGAGCTGCCCTACCATGCGATCGACTATTGCCTGAAGGAGGCCGGCATCACGCTGGCCGATATCGACCATATCGCCTATTCCTTCGACCCCGCGATCATGCTCGGCGAGCGGCGCCGCGACGAGACGGTGACGCTGCCGCTGGAGCCGTCGCGGCATGCGCAGCCCGGCGTGGCCGATTCCCCGTGGGACCCGCTGTTCCTGTCCTATGTCGTCAACGCGCCGCGGCAACTGGTGTCGGGCGTGCCGCATCACCTGCAGAAGCGCTTCGCCACCGTGCGCAGCAGCGCCGAGGCGCCGTACCGCTGGCACTACGTCGAGCACCATATGGCGCACGAGGCCAGCGCTTTCCTCGCGGCCCCGTTCGACCGCTGCGCGGTGCTGACGATGGACGGCCGCGGCGAGAGCGCCACCACCAGCTATGGCGTGTTCGACGGACGCGACTACCGCCGCATCAAGCAGATCGACTTGCCGGATTCGCTCGGCCTGCTGTATGAACGCGTGACGCGGCATCTGGGCTTCCTGCATTCGTCCGACGAGTACAAGGTGATGGCGCTGGCCTCGTATGGCGAGCCGACCCGCGCCGACGTGTTCCGCGCGATGGTCCATGGCGACCGCGAGGGCGGCTATCGCATCGACCAGGCCGACCTCGAAGCGGTGCTGGGGCCGCCGCGCGTGCGCGGCAGCGAATTCACGCGCGAGCATTTCAATATCGCGCGCTCGCTGCAGCTGGTGCTCGAGGAGACGGTGCTCGGCATGACGGCGTGGCTGGCCGCCGAGACCGGCGAGCGCAAGCTGGCGATGGCGGGCGGGGTGGCGCTCAACTGCGTGATGAACGCACGGGTGCGCGACCAGGGCGCGTTCGACGAGGTCTGGGTGCAGCCGGCCGCCGGCGATGCCGGCACCGCGCTGGGCGCGGCGCTGTGGATCGACTGGCAGCAGCGCGGCAAGCCGGCGCGGCGCTGGACGATGGAGCACGCCTATTACGGCCCGGCCTTCGACGAGCAGGAGATCGCGGCTTTCCTGGACCAGGCCAAGCTGCCGTACCGCCGGCTCGACGACGTTGCCGGCGAGACCGCCGAACTGCTCGCGCAGAACAAGATCATCGGCTGGTTCCAGGGCCGCATGGAATTCGGCCCCCGCGCGCTGGGCGCGCGCTCGATCCTGGCCTCGCCGATCGATCCGTCGATGCAGCAGAAGCTCAACCAGATCAAGGACCGCGAGGACTTCCGGCCGGTGGCGCCGGTGGTGATGGAGGAACGCGCCGCCGAATGGTTTACGGCGGCCTGTCCCGGCAACTGGCGCGCGCCGTTCATGCTGTTCGTGTTCGACGTCAAGTCGGGGCGCGAGGATCGTATCCCGGCGGTCTGCCACGTCGATGGCACGGCCCGCGTGCAGACCGTGCGGCGCGAGCAGAATCCCGCCTACTACGACGTGCTGGCCGCCTTCGAGCAGCGCACCGGCGTGCCGATCCTGGTCAATACCTCGTTCAACACGCGCGGCGAGCCGATCGTCTGCACGCCGCGCGATGCGGTCGAATGCTTCTGGACGTCGCCGCTCGATGCGCTGGTGATCGGTCCGTTCCTGCTGGAAAAGCCTGCGCGGGAGGGCGCCCATGCCGCTGCATGAGCCCGCGGATCAGGCAGTCGGCCACGTCGAGACCGCGGACGCCGAGCCGCTGGTCTCGGTGGTGATCCCGACCTACCGCCGCCCGGACCTGCTGCACCGCTGCCTGCGCGCGATCGGCGTGCAGCAGTTCGGCGCCGGCACGTTCGAGGTGATCGTCGCCGATGACGGTTGCCAGCCCGAGGTCGAGCGCCTGGTCCAGGAACTGAACGGCGCGTGGCCGCGCTGCACGCTGCGCTATCTGCCGGTGCCCGACACGCAAGGACCCGCCGGCGCCCGCAACGCCGGCTGGCGCATCGCGCGCGCGTCGGTGATCGCGTTCACCGACGACGACACCATTCCCGATCCTGGCTGGCTGCGCGAAGGCTGCCGGGCGCTGTCGACCTCGCCGCAATGCTGCGCGATCACGGGCAGGGTGGTGGTGCCCCTGCCGGCCCGTCCGACCGACCATCAGCGCGATACCGGCGGCCTGGCGACCGCGGAGTTCGTCACCGCCAACTGCTTCGTCCGCAAGGAGGCGCTGCTGAAGGTCGGCGGCTTCGACGAGCGCTTCACGCGCGCGTGGCGGGAGGACTCCGATCTGCAGTTCCGCCTGCTGCAGCAGGTCGGCCCGATCGGTACCGCGCACGGGGCGATGGTGGTGCATCCGGTGCGGCCGGCTCCGTGGGGCAGCAGCATCGCCGCGCAGTCCAAGGTGTTCTTCGACGCGCTGCTGTACAAGAAGCATCCGCGCTGGTATCGCGAGCGCATCCGCCCGATTCCGCCCTGGCACTACTACGTTTCGGTGCTCGGCTTGCTGGTCGCCCTGGTCGCCGCGCTGGCCGGCCATGCCGCGGTGGCATGGAGCGGCTTCGGCGTGTGGTTCGTGCTGACGGCGTGGTTTTGCTGCCGCCGCCTGCGCGGCGCGGCGCTGACCCCTTCGCATGTCGCCGAGATGATCGCGACGTCGATTCTGATTCCCCCGCTTTCCCTGTACTGGCGCCTGCGCGGCGCCCTTGCCTTCAAGGTTGGTTTCCTATGATCAGATTCGCGGACCGTCCGCGCCGGATCGCCGTATTCCGCGCGCTGCAACTGGGTGACATGCTGTGCGCGGTGCCGGCGCTGCGCGCGCTGCGCAAGGCCGAGCCCGATGCGGCCATCACGCTGATCGGCCTGCCGTGGGCGGCCTCGTTCGTCGAGCGCTTCTCGCATCTGATCGACGACCTGATGGTGTTTCCCGGGGCGCCCGGCATGCCCGAGCAGCCGATCCGCGAAGAGGAAACCCAGGCCTTCTACGAGCAGGCGCGCGCGCGCCGGTTCGATCTGGCAATCCAGCTGCATGGCAGCGGGCTGGTGACCAACGCGATCGTGCGGCAGCTGGGCGCGCGGCAGATGGCCGGATTCCGGCCGGTCCCCGCGGCGCCGGTCGCGGGCCGCGCCGAACGCAAATGGCAGCCGGGCGTCGTCTCGTACGGCGCGCGTCCGGTGAAGGAGCTGCTGATCGACTGGCCCGGCGGCAACGAGATCGAGCGGCTGCTGGCGCTGACCAGCCGGCTGGGCTATCCGCCCGATGGCACCCAGCTCGAATTTCCGCTGCGGCCCGCCGACAACGCGGCCTGGCAGCGGCTGGCGTTGATGTACGACCTGATGCCCGGCAACTTCATCTGCGTGCATCCCGGCGCGCGCATGCATTCCCGCCGCTGGCCCGTCGAGCGCTTTGCCGCGGTGGCCGACGTGTTGCGCCAGCACTGGAAGATCGTGGTGACCGGCACGCCCGATGAGGCGGAACTGGTCGGGCGGCTGTGCGACACGCTCGGTTCGCCGGTGATCAATCTGTGCGGCAAGACCGATCTGGGCGCGATGGCGGCGGTCGTCAAACACGCGCGGCTGCTGCTGTGCAACGACACCGGCGCCTCGCATATCGCCGCGGCGATGCACACGCCGAGCGTGGTGGTTTCCTGCGGCAGCGACAGCGCGCGCTGGGCGCCGCTCGACAGCTCCAGCCATCGCGTGCTGGCCGACTATCCGGCCTGCCGCCCGTGCATGCATCAGGATTGCCCGGTGGGCCATCTGTGCGCCGAGGGCGTCGGGGTCGACGAGGTAGTGGCGGCCGCGATGGCGATGACCGGCCAGTCGCGCGAGACGCAGGAGGTCAGCCATGCGTGAGCGGCTGCGCATCCTGACCTGGCACGTTCACGGCAATTATCTGTACTACCTGTCGCAGATCCCGCACGACCTGTACCTGGTGACCAGGCCAGGCTCGCCGCCGGGCTATGCCGGTGCCGTCGGCGCGCTGCCCTGGGGCGGCAACGTGCACGAGGTCGCCTACGAGGACGTGCCGAACCGCGAGTTCGATTGCGTGCTGTACCAGCACCAGCGCCATTGGGACAGCGATCGCGAGACGCTGCTGACGGAGGCGCAGCGGCGTCTGCCGACGATCTTCCTCGAACATGATCCGCCGCAGCAGCATCCGACCGCGACCGTGCATCCGGTGCAGGACCCGAACGTGATGCTGGTCCATGTGACGCCGTTCAATGCGCTGATGTGGGACAGCGGCGTCACGCCGCACTGCGTGGTCGAGCATGGGGTGGTCGTCGATCCGTCCGTGCGCTACAGCGGCGAGGCCCCGCGCGGCATCAGCGTGGTCAACAACCTGACCAAACGTGGGCGCCGGCTTGGCGCCGACATCTTCGCGCAGGCGCGCGAGCAGGTGCCGCTCGATCTGGTCGGCATGGCCGCGGAAGAGGCCGGCGGACTGGGCGAGGTGCCCAATCCCGAGCTGGCGGCCTTTATCGCGCGCTACCGCTTCTTCTTCAATCCGATCCGCTATACGAGCCTGGGGCTCGCCGTGGTCGAGGCGATGATGATCGGCATGCCGGTGGTCGGGATGGCGACGACCGAGATGTCGACGGCGATCCGCAACGAATACAACGGCTATGTCGATACCCGGCTCGAGCGGCTGGTCGAGGTGATGCGGCGGCTGATCGACGATCCTGGCCTGGCCAGGGAGTGGGGCGAGCAGGCGCGCGCCAGCGCGCAGGAACGCTTCGGGATCGGGCGCTTTGTCGAGGATTGGTGCGCGGTGTTGCGGCAGGTGACCCAGTAAGAGGGAAGGGGCTGGGCGCTCTCGCGAAGGGCAGGCGGCCCAATTCCCAACCTGCCGCGCCTTACCGCATCTGCGCCGACCCCAGATACCGCCGCAGCTGCTCCACCGTCGGCGGAATCACCGTGCGTTCGCGCAGCACCCATGGCAGCCCGCGTGCGGTATCGACGCATCCCGCCAGTCCGCCTTCGCGCAGCAGCGCCGGCAGCATGCGCAGGCTCTCGCGCAGCGCCGCGCCCGCCGGCAGGCGCAGCCACGCCGACCAGATCGCATTGCGCGCCAGCAGGCGGCGGCGCATCCTGTGCGCGCGGATCGGGCAGGGCTGGTGGTAGGCGATCAGTTCGGGGCAGTAGACCAGCTGCCAGCCGAGCGCCGCCAGATCGAGCGCCAGCAGCGTTTCCTCGCCGCCGATGAAGAGCCGCGGATGGTAGCCGCCGGCGCGGCGGTAGGCGTCCACGCGGAACACCGTCGCACCGGCGAGCAAGCCGAGGATCGCCTTGCCCGGCAGGCCCGCCGACGGCAGCGGACTGTCGGCCATGATGCGGCTGATCGGGTCGGTCTGCGGCTCGCTGTCCTCGCGCACCACCATCAGGTGCGCGGTCAGCGCGGCGACGTCCTGATGGCGGTCCAGCGTGTCTGCCGCCAGCTTCAGCGCGCCGGCATGCCACCACGTATCGTCGTCGCAGAACGCGACATAGGGCGTGCGCGCCCAGTCGACGCCGACATTGCGCGCCGCGGCGCCGAGATTGGCCGGCAGCCGCAGCAAGGCCGCCTGCGGAAAATCCCGCCGCACCATGTCCGCGGTGCCGTCGCTCGAGCCGTTGTCGACCACCGCGATGGCGGGACGCTCGGGCAGCGCGCACAGCCGTGACAGCGTGGCGCGCAGCCATTCGCAACGGTTGTAGGTCAACACCACCACGCTGACGCGCGTCTCCACCTGCGCCCGCGCCTGCGATTGCCGGCCGCCGCCGGGCGCAGGCGCCGCGATGCCGTCCGCTACGCTCACACGCTGCCCTCGCTGGTGCAGGCGGTCTGGGCCTCGGTCGCATCGCCGGCGCTGGCCTCCCACTGCCAATAGCGCTCGGGCGCGCTCAGGTCGCTGATCGTGTTCGAGTCGAACATGGCCAGCTGGCTGGCGTAGGCGTTGCAGGCGCGAGCCTTGGTGGCGGTGTGCTCGCCGATGGCCAGGTCCACCGGCGTGGACACGGTGCCGGCCGCGTGCCAGCGCGCCAGCAGCTTGTGCAGCATGCCGGGTTTGCGCCGGTAGATCGCCTCTTCGTAATAGAGCCAGGGCGGACCGCCGTGATCGCGTTCGCGCCACAGCCGCGCGCAGGCTTCATGCACCAGCGTGTGGTCCGAATGGTAGAGGCCGCATGGCGCCACCACGGCGCAGGCGTTATGCAGCGAGATCACCTTCGACAGTTGCGCGGCGATCTCGCCCGCGGTGTGGCGCCGGTTGTACTGGCTGTCCAGAAAATCGAGCCAGACCGGTTGCGCGTCGAGGATGGCGAGGCCGACGCGGTCTTCCTCGCGCCGCGACAGCACCGCCTGCGCCGCACTGGAGAAGCCGGCGCGCCGGTCCCAGTCCGGCGCCGGCATGTCGACCGGCGGTACGCCGGCGAAGACGGTGACGACCACGGAACCGGGACAGGCCGCGAGCAGATTGCCGCAGCTGAATACCGCGTCGTCCAGGTGGGGCGATATCACCACCAGGGGAACGGAGACCGACAGGGACATGGTTCAATCCGGTTCGGTTTGCAGGTCCGCGATGGTGCAAGGATCGCGCCAATCGGTGGCGCGCAGTGGGGTGCGCTGCGTGGTGTCCGGCGCTGTGTCCTCGGTCGTGCCGGGCGTCGCGCTCGAAGTCGGGCCGGATATTGGGCCGGATATCGGGCCGGATATCGGGCCCGATATCTGACCTGACAGTGGACCCTGTAGGGGCCGCGCGCCCGAGGGGCTGCGGTGTGCAAAGGTGTCGGCCGCCCAGTAGATCTTGCACGATGGCAGATCTTCAAGCTGCCGATAGAGGCCGCTGCGCGCGGCCTGCAGCGCTTCGGCACGGCGGCGATGCCATTCGAGCCGGTAGACCAGAAAGGTGATGTTGCCGCTCATCGCGTTGCTCCCCGCGGGCCTGGACCGGCGCCGCGCCGCGGCGCCAGCGCCGCGATGCCGGCGGCGGCCTGCGCTGCCTGCGCCGCGGCGGCCAGGCCGCCATCGGCCTGCTGCGCGACGGTGTCGTTGACCGCCGGTGCCGGCATGCCAGCGCCACGCGCCAGCCGCTCGGCGAAGTAGGCGACGGTTCGGCGCAGCCCTTCGTCCAGATCGATGCGCGGCGCCCACTGCAGCTGCAGTCCCGCCTGCGTGATATCGGGGCAACGCTGGCGCGGATCGTCCTCCGGCAGCGGGCGCATCACGATCGGCGCGGACGAGCCCGTCGCCGCCAGCACCTTGCGCGCGATCTCCAGCATCGACAGCTCGCACGGATTGCCCAGGTTGATCGGCGTGCTGTGGTCGCCGGGGGCCTCCATCAGCCGGATCAGTCCTTCGATCAGGTCGTCGACATAGCAGAACGAGCGCGTCTGCGAGCCGTCGCCATAGACGGTCAGCGGCTGGCCCGACAGCGCCTGCGTGATGAAGTTGGACACCACGCGGCCATCGGCCGGATGCATGCGCGGGCCGTAGGTATTGAAGATGCGGGCGATGCGGACGTCGACGCCGTGCTGGCGGTGATAGTCCATGAACAGCGTCTCGGCGCAGCGCTTGCCCTCGTCGTAGCAGGAGCGCAGGCCGATCGGATTGACATGGCCCCAGTACGACTCCTGCTGCGGATGGCAATCCGGGTCGCCATAGACCTCGCTGGTGGAGGCCTGCAGGATGCGCGCCTTCACGCGCTTGGCCAGCCCCAGCATGTTGATCGCGCCGTGCACGCTGGTCTTGGTGGTCTGCACCGGATCGCTCTGGTAGTGGACCGGCGAGGCGGGGCAGGCCAGGTTGTAGATCTGGTCGACCTCGACGTAGAGCGGAAAGGTCACGTCGTGACGCATCAGCTCGAAATTCGGCTCGCGCAGCAGGTGCGCGATATTGTCCTTGCTGCCGGTATAGAAATTGTCCACGCACAGTACGTCGTGTCCTGCCTGAACGAGCCGGTCGCACAGATGCGAGCCGAGAAAGCCCGCGCCTCCTGTGACCAGCACGCGGCGTCGATTGGCTTCTTTCATGAGGTCGCTCCGTTCAGGCGGCGACTTGCGGCGTTTGCGCCGTGTCGTCGACGGTGACACCGGCCAGCCGCGCATATACCGTTTCCATCCGCGCGGCGACACCGGCCCAGGTGAAATGCGCGTGCGCGCGGCGGCGGCCGGATGCGCCCATGCGCTCGGCCAGCGTCGGGTCGCACGCCAGCCGCGCGAGCCGAGCGGCCAGCGCCGCGGGATCGTTGGGCGGCACCAGGTAGCCGGTACGGCCATTTAGCACGGTGCTGCGGATGCCGCCGACCGCGGCGCCGATCACCGGTACGCCGCAGGCCATCGCCTCGACCGGCGTGATGCCGAACGGCTCGTACCACGGCGTGGTGACGAACACGTCGGCCGCGCTGTAGAACAACCGCAATTGCTCGCGGCCGCGCCGGCCGACGAAGGTCACCGCGTCGGCCACGCCTTCCTCGGCGGCGATCTTCTGCAGCCGGCCGATCTCCGGCGTCGCCGCGGGGCTGGGCTGATCGGAATTGCCGCCGACCACATACAGCCGGGCGCGCAGGCCGAACGCGCGCCGCAGCTCGCCCATCGCACGCACCACGTTGTCGATGCCTTTGCGCGGCACCATGCGGCCGAGCTGCAGCACCGAGAATTCATGCGACGGCCAGCCGAGCGCGCGCCGTGCTTCGAGGCGCGGCACCGGCGAGAATTCGTCGCCGTCGAAGCCGCACGGCACCGTCTCGATCGTGCCGGGATCGGCGCCATAGAGGCGGATCAGGTCGTGCCGGTCCTGCGGGCATTCGGCGATCACGCAGTCCGACTCCCGTACCAGCCGCTCCTCGATATCGAAGCGGCAGTCGGGAAAGCCGTCGGCGCTGCCCTGGTGCTGGCGCCTGACCTTGCCGAGCGCATGGAACGTCATGACCAGCGGAATATCAAGCTTTTGCTTGACGCGCAGCGCCGCCAACCCCGACATGAAGAAGTTCGCGTGCATCACCATATAGCCGACGCGATCGCGCGCCATGAATTCGGCCATATACGCGCCGAACTCGTCCATATAAGGCAACAGCTGTTCCTTCGGCACGTGGACCGCGGGGCCGGCGGGAACATGGATCACGCGCACGTTCGGAGCGAACGCCACGACCTCGGGCAACAGGCCCTTGTCGCGGCGCGTGAACACGTCCACCGGATAGCCTCGCTTGCCAAGATGGCGCGCCAGCTGCGCCACGTAGATGTTCTGTCCTCCACTGTCCACGCTACCCGGCCCGGCCAGAGGGGAAGCGTGCTCGCTGATCAGCGCGATCCTTTGCATGGTTGGCTCCCAGGGGAGCGAGCTGCCGGCCGTCGCAGCCGGGCGATCCGCTCGCTAGTAAAGCCAGCGTGATTGCAGCTTGCATGCCAGCGTGCGACTTCTCAGGCTGTTGACGGCGAGAAGCGTTATATCGCTTCTCGTTCGGTTCCCCTGCCGCACATGAAAATCTGCGCGGGCGTTCGCAGGGCGCTGTCCAGCGCCATGGCGAAATTGCAGCATTTTGTAATACGCGCTAGCAGGCGGCGATGGGCCACTGTTGCATGTCCCGCGCGCGCGACGCACCGGCGCTCCGTTTGCGTTGCGTTTGCGCTGCGTGCGCACTTCCGTTGCACAACGGTGCCGCGGTAGCGCACGAGCATCGCCGGAGCAACTCCGGGAACGCTCTTTGCAGGAAGGTCAAGGCTGCCGGCGGCGAGGCCCGTGCCGGCTGCCACGCGCGTGGTGCGGCGCCGCGATGCGGTGGATGGAGACCCGGGCCGCTGGAGTAGCAAGCAGATGAGAATGACGCTGAAGAAAATCGGGTCGCAGGTGATCGTGATCACCGGCGCCACCAGCGGCGTGGGCCTGCTCGCGGCGCGCAAGGCGGCCGCGCGCGGCGCGAAGCTGGTTCTTGCGGCGCGCAGCGAAGAGGCGCTGCACCAGCTCGCCGAACAGTTGCGCGAGACCGGTTCCGAAGTGATCACCGTGCCGACCGACGTCGGCGATCTCGAGGCGGTCAAGGCGCTCGCGCAAGCGGCGATCGAGCGCTTCGGCGGCTTCGATACCTGGGTCAACAACGCGGGGGTGACGATCTACGGCCGGTACAACGAGGTACCGATGGAGGACCAGCGCAAGCTGTTCGATACCAATTACTGGGGTGTGGTCCATGGCTCGCTGGTCGCGGCCGCGCATCTGCGCGAGCGGGGCGGCGCGATCATCAACATGGGCAGCGAGGCCTGCGATGTACCGCTGCCGCTGCAGAGCGCCTATGCCGCGTCCAAGCATGCGATCAAGGGCTTTACCGACTCACTGCGGCTCGAGCTCGAACAGGAACGCGCGCCGGTGTCGGTCACGCTGATCAAGCCGGCGGCGCTCGACACGCCGTTCGCCAGCCATGCCAAGAACTATCTGGACGTCGAGCCGGAACTGGCGCCGCCGGTCTACGATCCCGAGATGGCAGCCGAGGCGATCCTGTTCGCCGCCGAGCATCCGCGCCGCGACATGTTCGTCGGCGCCGCTTCCAAGGCCATGTCGTCCGCGGCTTACCACATGCCGGCCCTGTACGACCGCGTGATGCGGCGCTTCCTGGGGCGCGCGCAGTGCACCGCCCGTCCCGCGGGTCCCCGCGAGAACAACGCGCTGTTCCAGGCCACCAACGACCTGGTCGAGCGCGAAGGGCGCCGGCACGTGGTCCGCACCTGCCCCTATACCGCCAGCACCCGCCATCCGGTGATGACCGGCGCAATGGTGGTCGGCGCGTCGCTGGCGCTCGCAGCGGCGCTGGGCATGCGGCGCACGCGCATGCGATGAGCGATGAGCAGCAACGATGGCTGAGGCGGCCACGCTAATCCTGATGTACGGCCTGGTCCCGCTGTGGCTGGTGGCGGGACTGGGCGACTGGGCCTGCCATCGTCGCGAACGGATCGAGCGCAATGCGGGCACCTACGAATCGGCGCTGCATCTGCTGATGCTGGCCGAGGTCGGCGTGCCGGTGCTGCTGGCGCTGTTCTTCGAGGTCAATGCGCTGGTGCTGGCGATCATGATCGTCGCCGTGGTGGTGCACGCCGCGACCGCCTGGTGGGATGTGCATTACACGTACGGCCGCAGGGTCATCGGCCCGACCGAACAGCATATGCACGGGCTGCTGGAGGTGCTGCCGTTATCGGCGGTGGCGCTGGTGGCAGTCGCGCACTGGCCGCAGGCGCTGGCGCTGTTCGGACTGGGCGACCGGGCTCCCGACTTCTCGCTGACGCCGAAACAGCCGCCGCTGCCCGGTTGGTATCTCGCCGCGGTGCTGGCGGCGACGGCGCTATGCGGGGTGTTGCCCTTCGTCGAGGAGTTTTATCGTTGCCGACGCTGGCGGCGCGAGCATGGCGCCGAGCGCGGGCAGCGCGCGGCGGTGGTGACGGAGGGGTGAGGGAGGCGGACGTTAAGGTGAATGACCTCAGGCGAATGACCTCAGGTGAATGACCTCGGGTGAACGCGCCAGGGTGAGTGAACTGAGGTGACCGACCGGTCGGAAGGCCGGCCCGCCGCTCAGCCGACCCGACGCCAGCTGCGCACGACCAGGTAGGCCCCATAGGCCGCGGCCAGCGCGAAGATGACGCCGACCACCACCGCATTGTCGCTGCCACCGGCACTCGGCAGGCGCGCCAGCCAGCCTTCTCCCCCCAGCCAGATGACCGCCTCGTGCACGGCCGCGACGACCAGCAGCGTCATTGCCAGCGCATCGAGCAGGCGCGTCCATGCCGGCCGCGTGACCGGCGGCGTGGCAAGTGGCGTGGCGGCCGGCGGCACCGGGTCCGCCGGCGCGCGGCGCAGATCGGCAGCGGGATTGCGCGGGGATTGCGCAGTGGGGGAATTCGGCGAGTCGGGTGAGTTGGGCGGATTCGTCGGCATCGACACAGCCTTCGTGGTCTAGCGGTGTGGCAGCGGCCGGTTGACGGTCGGCCGCGACGGCGAGCGGCGCGTGGTGGCCGGGTACTGCTCGCGCGTCAACTGCTCCAGCACCCGCAGCAGGTCGGCCGCCTCGTGGTAATAGCGGATCAGCCAGGGGCGCAGCATCGGATCCTCCAGTTCGCCGCGCAGCAGCGCCCCGCAGGCGGCCACCGAACGCCCCGCCCGGCGGCAGGCCAGCTGCAGCGGCGTATCGCCGGGGCGCTCGCGATGCGCCGCGCCATCCCCGCGCGGCGGTGCGGCGGGCGTACCGGCGGCGCGCTGCGACAGATCGGCGGCGGCGCGTCGTTGCAGGTTGGCGCGGTGGATCAGCAGCGCCCGCAATTGCGGATCGGCGGCGCTCACCGATGCGGCTTCGAGCGACTGCCCGCAGAGCGCGGCCAGTTCGCCCAGGGCCGCCAGCATGGCGGCCGGGTCGTCTGGAGACGGAGAGGTCGATTTCACAGTGTGCGGACGGTTCGGCAAACGGGCTTGGGCAGACACGGCAATCTCGGCTCGGCAAGGGGGGCGGAGGTCGTGCGGATCGGTGGGATCCGGGGCGCGCTACCGCATGCCGGGGCTTGGCTGCGTGCTGATGGCGGCGTGCTCTAGTGTTTTAGAACGTTTTTCGGAATTGGTTCAGGTGTTTTCCACGGGCGGCTCACTTTCTTCCGGATTGCCGCCGGGGCGCTTCACCGACGGCGGCTCGCCGTTTTCATCGGGAAGGTCGCGCCCGGCCGCGGGGTCGGACTCGCTTGCGGAGTTGCCGCCGCTGTCGCGCTGATCTCGCTGACTGTCTTGCCGACTGTCACTCCGAGTGTCGCGCTGGCCATTGCGGCCACCGGCATCGGGCGCGCTCTGCGCCGGGGTCGGGCCGGAGGTCTGGCTCACGCCCGGATCGTTGCGTTGGCCGACCGGGGCGCTGGTTTGCCGCCCGGTATCGCCGGCGCCGGTGTTGCCGGTATCAGGGGATGCGGTCCCGGGCCGAGATTCTGTTGCCATGCGTCCACTCCGTCGAAGGCAAGTTGCACTTCCCACGCATGAGCACTAACCATGCCAATCGCGATTGCTGGCACCGCAGCCCTCCGTACCGCGAGGCGCGGCGCGATACGCCCGGTTTTCGGCCGGTTTTACATGGACGTTGTAATTCGTTGGCCAGGCCGGGCCGCAAGCAGGGCGATTCCGCGCGGCGTCCGGCGCGGCAGTCCGGCGCGGCAGTCCGACGCATACGGGACCCGCCCGGACGCGGACTATAGCTTTTGACCCTCCCGGTCTTGCGGCCTCGCTACCGCTCACTAAGCTGGCTCGCACCCGGCCGAACGGCGATGCCATCCCGCGCCCGGGTCCCGCCATGAACACCTTCGATTCCGCCGAGGCCACGCAGGCCGATCCCCAAGCCGATTTTCCGCTGCGCCGGCGCGTCACCGCGCTGCTGCTGGCCAGCACCCTGCTGTTGCCGCTGTGCCTGCTGGCCGGCTGGGGATGGCTCGCGCTGCGCGATGCGTTCGCCGATGCCCAGCGTCAATGCGCGCTGCTAGCACGGGTGGTGCAGGAGCACGCCAGCAAGGTGATGGAGAGCAACCGGCTGGCTGACCAGCGCCTGCGCGACCTGACGGTGCAATGGAGCAACGCGGACATTCGCCACCATGAGCTCGAACTGCATCGGCGCATGGCGCGGATGGGCCGTGGTCTGCCGCAAGCCTTTGCGCTCGGCATCTTCGGCGACGACGGCACGCTGCTGGTCAGCAGCCTGCTCTACCCGGCGCCGATGCTCAATATCTCGGAACGGGAGGACTATCGGGCGATCATGGTCGATCGCGAGCCCATGCATCTGTCCGCGGTGCTGATCGGCGGCGTGATTCCCGAGCCGGTGTTCAAGGCCAGCATGCCGCGCATGCATGGCCAACGGCTCGCCGGCATCGTGTCGATCTCGCTGCGGCCTTCCTATTTCGCCGACTTCTACCGGCAATTGCTCGAGCACACCGACGGTTACCGCGCGGCACTGGTGCGCAGCGATGGCGCGGTGCTGGCGGCGTATCCCTGGCCGGACCCCGACGCGGCGCGCTTCGCGGCCATGGTGCGGCATGCGCGGGACGGCGACGCAGCACAGCGAGTCGAGCGCGCCGACGGCCATGCGTGGCTGGTTACGGTCCATCCGGTCGGCGACGGCGTGGCCAGCGCCATGGTCAGCGTGCCGTATCGCGTGGTCTATCGCGCCTGGTGGCAACGCATGGCGCCCGCCTCGCTGGCGGCGGGCATCGTCTCGGCGGTGCTGTGCCTGTCGTTATGGAGCGCGTTGCGGCGCATTCGCGCCGAGGAAGCGGTACGGCGGCGCTGGCGCGACGAATGCGCGCGCCGCGAACAACTGGAAAAGCGCTATCGGCAGTCGCGCAAGTTCGAGGCGATGGGGCAGCTGATCGGCTCGGTCGCGCACGACTTTCGCAATGTGCTGGCGGTGATTTCGGCCTATACCGACGTGCTGCTGCTGCGGCCCGGTGTCCCGGGAAGTTCGGACCGGGCCGAGCGGGCGGACCGCGCCAACCGTACCGCGCTGGCCGGCATCCGCAAGAGCCTGGCCAGCGGCGCGCTGCTGGCCGAGCGGCTGCTCGGCGTGGTGCGGCGGCGCGAGCATCGCAGCGAGGCCATTGCGCTGCACGAGGAGCTGCAGCAATGCGATCCGCTGATCCGCGCGACGCTCGGCTCCGGCATCGCCTTGCGCTATGCGCTCAGTCCCGATTGCCTGCCGGTCCTTGCCGACCGCTGCGAGCTGGGTCTGGCGCTGTTGAACCTCGCGGCCAACGCGCGCGATGCGATGCCCGAGGGTGGGGTGTTGGAGATCGGTGCCGCCAATCTCGGCGCGGCCGACGGCGGTGGGGCCTCGCTGCCGCCGGACCTGGATGCGCGGCGCGGGTCAGTGGAGCCGACCGATGATGTCCATCTTGCCGGTCGTACCAATACTGCCGATCGTGCCGATGGTCGGGCGGAAGCTCACCCCGAAGAAGACCGCGCCGGAGCACGCCAAGCTGCAGAAGACCGCGCGGACGGAGACCGCGCCGAAGACGATCCGCGCGATGCCGCGACGCCGATGCGCGGCGTCTACGTGCGGCTCTGGGTCAGCGACAGCGGCATCGGCATGCCGGCTCACGTCGCAGATCGGGCGCTTGAGCCGTTGTTTACCACCAAGCCGGACGGCGCCGGCACCGGTCTCGGCCTGAGCCAGGTCAGCGACTTCTGCCGCGAGGCGGGCGGTGCGGTCACGGTGCGCTCGGCTCCGGGCAAGGGAACCACCGTCACGCTGTTCCTGCCGGCGTGCCAGCCGTCCCGTCGCGCCTGATCTCATCGGGGCACGCGTTGCCCCGCCAGCTTGGCCGGCGAGTCAGCCCGGCCGGCAAGGTCAGCGAGGTCAGGGAGGTCAGCGAGGTCGGCGAGGTCGGCGAAACCAGCGAGATCATCGCTCCCGCTGCTGTGCCAGCGCGTAATAGCGGGCGATCTGCGCCAGTGCGAATTCGGCGGCCGCCTCCCGCACCTCGTTGCGGCCGCCGCGCAGGCGTACCGTCTCCGAAAACTCGACGGTACGGCCGTCGCCGCGACCGGTCTGCCTGAAGATCCAGGCGAAACACTGCGTGCCGGGCGGCGTGCCGTCATCGCCCTTGCCGTCCGCAATGCCGGTGTTGGCGATCGCCAGGTTGGCATCGGTCAGCGCCAGCACGCCGCGCGCCATCGCCAGCGATACCTCTTCGCTGGTCAGCCCATGGCGGCGGATCGTTTCCGGCGACACGCCCAGCACGCGATGCTTGATTGCCGGGGCATAGGCCACCACCGCGCAACGCAGCGCGTCGCCGCAGCCGGGCACATCGGCGATGCGCGCGGCGATCAGGCCGGCCGTGCACGATTCCGCGGTGGCCAGGCGCAGGCCATGCCGCAACAGAAAGCGTGCGGCCTCCTCATGGGCATTCATCTTGTGTTCCTCCCGCTTCACGATCCACATCGACATCGACATCGACATCGACATCGCGCTTCGCGTGTGCAGGTTCCATGCCATCGGGCCGGCTTGGTCAAATCTGCACGCGTTGCCACGTGGCCTGCGCCGGACATCGGGAAAGTGTGTAAAAAGCGGCCCCCGCATGAAATTCCGAACGTCGGGACACGCCGGCAGCGGGCTTTTTCAGCGCCGCAGCGGGCGCAAACGTGGCCGTCGTGCCGGCGGTATGGATATTGCGTCTTGGCTCGAAGCCGCAGGTTGGATGCGCCTCAGCGCCGGCCCGCGGCGATCGATGCAAACCGGAGCACAAGGAGTCGAGGCATGCAGCAATCCACCAGCAATCCGCGAGAACGCAGTGTCACCGGGGCACCGTTTGCCGCGCCGGGGACCCGCACCGACCGGTCTGGCGACGAGGTGCGCAGCCGCAGTGCCGATCCCGGTCAAAGCAGTTACGGCGGCTTCAAGAACGAAAACCCGAGCTATCAGCGGCAAGGCGATGCCGGCCGCGGTGCGGGCAACCGCATCAGCTATTCGGACGATCGCATTCTGGATCGGGTCTGCGAGCGCCTGTGGCGCGCGGGGCTCGATGTCAGCGAGGTATCGGTCCGCGTCGAAGGCGGCCACGTCACGCTCGAAGGCCAGGTCGGCAGCCGTACGGCGCGCCGGCAGATCGAGGAGTGTGTCGACGCCTGCCAGGGCGTGTCCGATATCGAGAACCGGATCCGGGTCGCGCCGGATCGCAGCGAGTCCCGGGGCCTGACGGCACCCGCCGAAGGGTAACGACGGACCGGATGGAAACAGGGCTTCGGTAACGGCCCACGCAGCACTGACGCAGCACCACAAAGCAATTCCCCACCACGATAAAAGGAGTTTCGCATGGACAAGTCCAAGATTCCGACCGCGCAACGCGCCGCGCTGAGCCTGCTGCTCGACGACCACCGCAACGTCAAGAAGCTGTTCAAGTCGTTCGAGAGCGCGAAGGAGCGTTCCGAGAAGGAGCAGATCGCGCAGCAGACCTGCCATGAGCTGACCGTGCATGCGCAGATCGAGGAGGAGATCTTCTATCCCGGCTTGCGCGGGGTCCACGAGAAGATCGACGAGATGCTCGATGAAGCGAAGGTCGAACACCAGGTCGCCAAGGACCTGATCGCGGCGATCGAAGGCGACCTGAGCGGCGAGATGCTGGAGGCCAACTACAAGGTGCTGTCCGAATACGTCAACCACCACGTGCAGGAAGAGGAGAACGAACTCTTCAAGATGGTCATCAGCAAGAACGTGGAGCTGGGCGAGATGGCCGAGCAGATGACGGCCCGCAAGGAAGAGCTGATGGGGGCCATGGCGTAAGGCTCGTCACTAAGGCCTCGTCGCCGAGGCTCGTCGGCTGAGGCTCGCCTGACGGCCTCGGCTGCCTGCGGCGCGGATTCATACCGCGCCGCAGGCGTTTTCAGCGGCCGTGCTGCAGTCTCACAGCGGCGCGGCCTCACACCTGCGGCCTCACACCCGCGGTCTCACACCCGCGGCCTCGCACCCGCGGTCTCGCACCCTCGGTCTCACAGCGGCGCGGCCTCACACCCGCGGCCTCACACCCGCGGTCTCACACCCGCGGCCTCGCACCCGCGGTCTCGCACCCTCGGTCTCACACCCGCGGCCTCGCACCCGCGGCCTCGCACCCGCGGTCTCACACCCGCGGTCTCACACCCGCGGTCTCACACCCGCGGTCTCACACCTTGTGATGGATCGGCCCGGGCGGCGGCAGCGGTGCGCCGCGTTCTCCCCGCTCGCCGGGCTCGGGCGCGTCGATGGCATCGGCGGCCTCGGCTCCCGCGATCGGGCTGGCCGGTTCGCTGTTATCGGCCGCCTGCAGTTCGTTGTAGACGCCGAGGATGCCGGGACCGATGGCCGCCGCCTTGGCGATGCGCTCGGCGGTCGGCAGATCGGCCACGCGTCCGCGCAGCCGGATGCGCTTGTCCTCGATGCCCACCTCGATGCCCTCCGGCAGGGAGCCGCCGAATTCCTCGGCGATATGGTCGCGCGCCTGCCGGAGCAGGTCGTCGTCCTGCGCGGAGGTGGCGGCGGCGGTCGGCGGGGTGGGCTGAGAAGGAATGGAGTCTGGCATGGGCGTGCTCGCTGAGTCAGGAAAGCAAAGAGAGGCGCGCGCCGTTGTCTTCGCGCGCCCGTCCAGTCGGGAAATCGGACCGCGACCTCATCGCTGCGCGATCCCGCTGCGCCACGTCATGGTCCGCGTGGACATCGACTTGCCCTGCGACAGGCGCTCTTCCAGCATCGGCAGCGTGCGCTTGGCGAAGGCCCGAAGCGCCGGGTCCTTGCCGATCTCGGCCTGCCGCTGGAACAGCGCCAGCGCCTGGCGATTGGCGTCGACCGCGACGATCTGCACGAACATGCGGTCGAACTCGGCGCCCTTGAGCGAGCGCAGCTTGGTGACCTCCGGCGCCTCCGGCAGCCGCTGTTCGGGCTGCACGCCCTTGCTCTGCGCGATGCGTGCCAGTTCCGCCGCGAGCGCGCGGTAGTCGCGCGCTGCGCTGCGGGCGTAGGCCAGCAGCGTCGGATCGGCGGAGACCTCGAGCGCCATGTTGGCGGTCTCGACGCCCATTGCCGCGGTCAGGATCGCTTCGTCGATAAAGCGCAGGTCGTCAGTCGACAGCGAGGTCGCAGGCGGCTTGGAGGCGCCCGTGGGCGGCGTCGCCAGCGGCGAGGCCGCGCCGGGCTGCGCCGGCGCCGGGCCCGCGGCCAGCGCGGTGGCCAACGCGGCGGCGGCCAGCAGCAGCCGGGCCGCCGTGCGAGGGGTGAATGCGCTTGTCGTCATCGCGAATCTCCATCGACGGACGTCGCCGGCTGGTGAGCCCATCAGTCCCATCGGAACTCTCGGACCCATCGGGCCTGACGGGCCTGACGGGCCTGACGGGCCTATCGGACCCGATCGGACCCGATCGGACGCCGGTGACTTGCATCAGCTCTCGGACTTGTGGTCCGGCTTGCCCTTCTGCGGCGTCGATGCCATGTCGTGCAGTTCCTTCTCGCTCATCGACTTGTACATCGACTTCGACGCGCCCTTGAGCTCGCCGACCTTCTTGTCGCCACGTTTGGCCGACAGCGCGGCCCCGGCGGCCATTTGCTGCGATTTCGATTTGGCTGGCATCGTGTCCTCCATTGAGTCATCGAATCGGGTGGGCGGGGATCGGTGCAATCTTGCAAGCCTTGTAAATCCCGGTCGTTGCCTGCGCCCGCAGGCAAGCGGCATTCGACGTCAGCGCGACATCAGCGGGACGGCTGCGCCGGTTGCGAAACGCCCTGCAGCGCCTCGCCGGTACCGCCGGTGTCGCCGGTCTTCACGGCCAGGTCGCCCAGCGACACCATGCCGACCAGATGATGATCCTTGTCGATCACCGCCAGACGGCGGATCTGATGCGCCGCCATCTTTTCGCGCGCGGTGTCGATGGACTCGTCATCGCTGCACCACTGCACGTCCTCGCTCATCGCCTGGGTCACCTTGGTGCTGGCGGGGTCCGCCCCAGCCGCGGTGCAGCGCACGGTGATGTCGCGGTCGGTCACCATGCCGGTCAGCCGGCGCCCGTCGCAAACGGGCAGCGCGCCGACATCGAGCTGGGCCATCAGTTCGGCCGCGCGCTTGATCGTGTCGTCCTGCGTCAGAAAGGCTGGCTGTGCGGTCATCACATCCCGAAGAACGCCGCCGGACCGCTGGGCGCCGCCTCCTTGCATCTGGGTTGCCATCGTCGTTTCTCCTTGCGGATAGTTGGCACTGCGCGCGTTTCGCACGCATCCACGGTTTCGCAAGATGCGTTCCAGAGCGCCTGCGCGGATGACGCCGCCGTGACACGCAGTGCGCGACCGATCGACGCGGCGGTACGGTTCTTGCGCGGCATGACGGATACGGGCGCGCATCGCGCCGGACCACCTGCAGGAGATCGATATGCGAAACGAATCCATGCGACGCAATCGGCCAGAGCAATCCTGGCCTGGCTACGATCAACGTGACGATGGCTGGAGCGACAACCGTTCCGAACGCTGGGCCCAGGATGACTGGCAGGCGGAATCGGACGGCAACGATTGGGAGTCGCGCTGGCGCAGGGCACGCCTGACGCCGTACCAGCTCAGCGAGGGCGGCCCGCCGCGCGGCGCCTTCGAGGACGACGACACCTATGGCACCGGCTACGGCCGCGAGGCCGGCCGGCAGAGCCAGCCATACCGCAGCGGCACCAGCAGCGGCTATGGCGAGGGACGCTACAGCGGCGAGCAATACACCAGCGGTCAATCGGGCCGCGGTCAATACGGCCGTGCTCAAGGCGGCGGTCAAGGCGGCGGCCAGTATGGGCGCGGCCAGTACGGGCGCGAGCATGGCGGTGGCCGATTCGGTGGCGGATACAGTGGCGGGTACAGCGGCGAGTCCGGCTATGGCTCTGAATATGGGTCGGAGTACGGTGGCCAGTATGGCGGCCAATACGGGCGCCAATCTGGCGGCGGATATGGCAGCGAATATGGCGGCGGATATGGTGCCGGATATGGCCGCGGCGAGGAACGCGGCGATTGGCGCGGCCGCGGCGAATCGTCGACTCGCCGCAACGAATATCGCACCGATCCCTGGCAGTCCGGCTACTCAGGCGCCGCCGCGCTTGAGACCGGCACCGGGCCCTCGTACGCCACCGGTACGCGCGGCGACGAATGGCGCGAGGAAGAGGAGCGCTACGGCGGGACCACCACGTGGCGCGGCGGCCAGCGGCAGGGCATGCGCAACCGCGATCAGGACTGGCTGCGCGAAGCCGAACGCAGCAGCGGCTACAGCAATGCCGGCACGTCGAACTACGGCTGGGACCGCTTCGACGACGATTGGCCCGGCCGCAACTATGCCGTGCCGGAGCACCGCTACGGCGGCGATTACCGGGAGGAATGGTCCGGGCGCGAGGCGGGCCAGCAGTCGGCCGGCGAGTTGAGCTATGGCGGCGGCTACAGCCGCTACGGGCGCGACGACGGCCGCTACGGGCGCGACGATGACCGCGAGGAGCACGGCCCGCTGTACAACATCGGCCGGCGCATCGGCGAGGCGGTCAGCGAATTCTTCGGCACCGACGATCGGCCGCAGCGCCGCGTCGGTCCGAAGGGCTATCGCCGCAGCGACGAGCGTATCCGCGAGGCGGTGTGCGAACGGCTCGCCTATGCCGAAGGGCTCGATGTCAGCGAGGTGACGGTCGATGTCAATGGCGGCATCGTCAAGCTCGCCGGCACGGTGCGCAACCGCAACGAGAAGTACGACATCGAGGACCTGGTCGACAATGTCTTCGGCGTGACCGACGTGGAGAACGACATTCGCGTCCCCCGCGACAGCGGCGAATCGCCGGCGAAGATGGACGATCTGAAGGGCTGGACGCCGGACTGATCGGCCGAGGCTCCGGCGCCCGGGCAGGCCCCGGCAGGCTGCGTAGGCGGTCGGTGCAGCGGGCGGTGGAGCGGTGAAAGCGGTGAAGTGGCGGCGGTGAGGCGGGGCGGTGAGGCGGGGCGGTGAAGCGGGGCGGTGAAGCGGGGCGACCGCCTGGCGCCCGCCCGTTCCATCCCGCCAGCCCGCCTTGCGTGCGCTGCCGCACGCGTGTCAGACAGGCGCCGATGGCGCCGCGTCACCCTCTGGGCAATACTGCGCTCACAAAACAGGGAGGGCGCCATGACCGCCAATGAGGGTTTCATCGCCGCCAACCGGCCGGCGGCACAGCCCGATGCCGGCGTACCGGCATCGGCCCAGGCCAATGCCGAAAAAAGGCGTGCGCCATGGTGTCAGCCGGGCGTCTACTGCAGCGCGCCGGCCGTATTTCTGTGGATTGCCTCACGCCTGCCGGAAGACATGCTGTCGCAGATGTTCCGCGGCGAATCGATGCCGCTCGTGCTGAATCAGCTCGGCGACGCGCTGTTTTTCTGCGGCTGGGTCATCAGCGCGATTCTGCTGTGGGGCAGCCGGCGCCAGGGGCCAGCGGCCTGACCCGCCGATCCCCTCTGCAGGTCTCTGCTGCAGATCCCGCCATTACCGGCCATTACCGGCCATTACCGGCCATTACGGCCATCAACCGTCATGAACCGCCTACGAGGCCGCACCGGCCTCGTCGCGCCTGAGCACGCGCAGCCGCAGTACGCCGGGCAGCGCGGCCAGCGCCTGTTCGAGTTCGGCCGAGGGCGCCTTGTCCAGGTCGGTGACGACATAGCCGGTGGTGCCGCGCGTTTCCAGATGCTGGCCCGCGATATTGATGCCCTCGCGCGCGAGCAGCGTGTTCAACGCCGCCAGCGCGCCCGGCGCATTGCCGTGGACGTTCAATAGCCGCGCGGGGCAATCGACCGGCCCCGGATCGACCTCCGGGAAATTGACCGCGCCGATGGTGGCGCCAGTCGTCAGATAGTTGACCAGCTTTGCCGCGACCTCGACGCCGATGTTCTGCTGCGCCTCCTCGGTGCTGCCGCCGATATGCGGGGTCAGCAGGACGTTGGGCAGATTCTGCAGCTCGCTGACGAACGCATCCTTGTTGCTCTTGGGCTCGCTGGGAAAGACATCGATCGCGGCGCCGCCGACCCGCCCGTCGCGCAGCGCCTGCGCCAGCGCGGCAATATCGACCACGCTGCCGCGCGAGGCGTTGATCAGCATCGCGCCGCGCTTGAAGGCGGCCAGCACGGTGGCGTCGATCATGTTGCGCGTGCGCGGCGTCGCCGGTACGTGCAGCGTCACCACGTCGGCATGCGCGACGGCGTCGGCCAGCGAGCCGGCCGCCTTGGCCGAGCCCAGCGACAGGCGCGGCTGCACGTCGTAGTAGACCACCCGCATGCCCATCGCCTCGGCCAGCACGCCGACCTGCGAGCCGATATTGCCGTAGCCGACGATGGCGAGCGTCTTGCCGCGCGCCTCGAAGGCGCCGGCCGCGCCCTTGGCCCATTTGCCGGCATGTGCCAGCGTGTTCTTTTCGGGAATCCGGCGCAGCAGCATCACCGCCTCGCTGACCACCAGCTCGGCCACCGACCGCGTATTCGAGAACGGGGCGTTGAATACCGGGATGCCGGCCGCGGTCGCGGCGGCGAGGTCGACCTGCGAGGTGCCGATGCAGAAGCAGCCGATCGACAGCAGATTCGCCGCATGGCGAATGTCCTCGGCATGCAGATGGGTCGCCGATCGAATGCCGATCAGCTCGTTGGCGGCCAGCACTTCGTGCAGTTCGCCGCCGGCCAGCGCACCGGCGCGGCGGTCGACCTGCAGTCCGGCCTCTGCCAGCCGTTCGCTGGCGCTTTCGTGAATGTTCTCGAGCAGCATTACCTTGGTCATCGCGGCCTCGTGTGGCGGTCGTGGTGGGCCCCGACGGTGTCGGTGCAGCGCTCTATCTTGCCTCAACTTCGGCAGGGAAGTGAGGTAGGCGACGATTTGCGGCGCGCCGGGCGGGCCGGCATCGGACCGCATTCGACAGTCTTGCCGGCCGCGGACGGGACCGCGATGGATGCCTTCGCGGCGCGCTCGGGCGACGCGGATGCGTTCGGCGATCTGGACGATGTTGACGATCTGGACCCTTGGGAGGACCTGGCCGAAGCGCCCAGCATCGCATGCGCGCGAATCAGCGAAATCTCTTCGCCGTCGGCATCGGCGTGTTGTGCATCGCGCCGGTCGCTGAATTCGTTCAGGTTGGCCTGCATCCGCTGCAGCAGCGTCGACAGCATCGTGCGTTCGTCGCTGCTGAACGGGCTGACCGACACCGAATGCAGGGCCTTGAGCGACTGCGCAATGCGCTGCACGCGCGCGCGCTCGGCCTCGGGGACGACGGGCTGCGCCTCGGGCTGGGCCGGGCCGCAGGTCATGCCCGCGCGATCGACGAAGGCGATCCAGCGGTCGCGATGCAGCTCGGCCAGCAGATGCTCGCCCATCTCGACGTCGATCAGGATCGCACCCAGATACGGCCGGTGCCGGACATAGTCGCCGCGCGCGACGGCACGCAGCAGGATCCATTTGACGTAGGTCAGGCCGGAGGTGGACAGCGTCGAATCCAGCGCGCGCTGCCAGGCCTTCATCGCCTCGACCAGGGCCACGATCGTCGGCTCTCCTGCATCACTGCGGTGCAGCGTCATCCATGTCTCCCTGTCATGTTTTTGAACGGCGTAACGTACACGAAAACCATGGCAGTTCGAGGGCAACTAAGGGAAATCGAGAACAAGGAATCCCCTCGATATGACGGCTGCGCCGCAGGTTTCAAGCCGGCGCCATCGCCGTCTCGCGATGACCGACCGGCCGGTCGTCGATTGGCCAGTGCAGCACGGTCGCGCCGAGTCCGACCACGATCGCGCCCATCCACACCAGGTCGTAGGAACCGGTCCGATCGAACAGATAGCCGCCGAGCCAGACGCCGAGGAAGGAGCCGAGCTGATGGCCGAGAAAGACGAAGCCGAACAGCGTGGCCACATAGCGGGTGCCGAACACCTGCGAGACCAGGCCGCTGGTCAGCGGCACGGTGCCCAGCCAGACGAAGCCCATCACCGCGGCGAACACGAAGACGCTGACGCTCGAGAGCGGCACCAGAAGGAACAGCGCGATCGCCGCGGTGCGCAGCAGATAGATGCCGCTGAGCGCGCGATGCCGCCGCACATGGTTGCCGAGCAGGCCGCACAGATAGGTGCCGGCGATATTGGCCAGCGCGATGATCGCCAGCGCGATCACGGCGTCGCGCGCGGGCAGCCCGCGGTCGAGCAGATAGGCGGGCAGGTGCGAGGCGATGAAGGCGAGCTGGAAGCCGCAGGCCAGAAAGCCGATATTCAGCAGCCAGAAGCCGCGATGGCCGCAGGCCTGGCGGATCGCGGCGCGCATCGATTGCTGGCTGCCGTTCGCGCCGGCCGCTGCTGCGGTGGGGGCGGTGGCCGGTGTGGCCGGCGTGGTCGGTGCGTTCGGTGCGGCCGGTGCGGCCGGTGCGTCGACTGCCCGAGCGCCCCGCTCGCGCAGCGGCCACACCAGCGGCAGCGCCACCAGCACGCACGCGGCCATCGCCCACAGCGCGGCGCTCCAGCCGATCCGCTCGACGCCGGCCTGCACCGCCGGCACCAGCAGGAACTGGCCGAGGCCGCCGAACGAGCCCGCCACGCCCAGCGCCCAGCCGCGCCGCTCGGCGCTGACCAGCCGGCTCAGCGCGGCGAACACCACGCCGAAGGTCGTGCCCGACAGCGCCAGGCCCAGGCAGATGCCGGCGCTCCAGACAAAGGCGGCGGTGGTCGTGGCCTGCGTCATCGTGTAGAGCCCGAGCGCATACAGCAGCAGGCCGGCCAGCATCACGCGCGCCGAGCCGAAGCGGTCGGCGATCATGCCGGCGAAGGGCTGCGCCAGCCCCCATACCAGGTTCTGCACCGCCATCGCGAAGCCGAATGCCTCACGCGTCCAGCCACGCTCCATCGTGATCGGCAGCAGGAACAGCCCCTGCACATGGCGCATGCCGAGCGCGAGGCCGAGGATCAGGCCGCCGGCCACGACCAGTACCAGGGGATCGGTGGCGGACAGCCGGGGAGCGGGGGAGGCGGAACCGAGCGGAGAGCGGAGGCGGGAGCGGGACATGGTCGTGACGGCCTTCGAATGAGCGGTTAGCATGCGGTGGAATCACCGGATTCCATTAAGCCGGCTGCATGCGGGCAGCTCAATTGATTTCTTCGTCCGCTCGCATGCGATCCACGAATGTGAAAACCGCCATGCAAACCCTCGTCGGCCTGCCGTCGCTCGATCTGCTCAAGGGCTTTGTCGCCGTCGGCCGGCGCATGAGCATCACGCTCGCCGCCGAAGACCTGTGCCTGACCCAGTCCGCGGTCAGCCGACAGATCAGCGCGCTGGAGGCGCAGCTCGGCGTCCAGCTGCTGGTGCGCCGGCATCGCGCGATCGCGCTGACCGGCGCCGGCGAGCGGCTGTTCCGCAGCGCCAATGCCGCGGTCCAGCAGATCCAGGACGTGGTCGGCGAACTGCGCGTGCAGGCCGCGCAGCGGCCCGTCACGCTGACCGCCAGCGTCGGTGTCACCGGACTATGGCTGCTGCGCCGGCTGGGGCGTTTGCAGCAGGCGCATCCCGAGCTTGAGTTGCGGCTGTCGGCGAGCAACCGGGTGGCGGACCTGCGCGCCGAGCAGATCGACCTGGCGATCCGCTACTGCGCCGCCGACCATGCGCCGCCGGGCGCGATCGCGCTGTTCGGCGAGACCATCGTGCCGGTGGCCCATCCCGCGCTGGGCGTCGCGGCGATCGACAGCGTGCGGGCGCTGCATGGCCTGAATCTGCTCGAGCTGGACGACGACACCAATCCGCGGCTGCGCTGGCGCCACTGGCTGGAGGAGCGCGGCTGGCAAGGGGCGAAGCCGCGCGCGATGACGCAGTTCAACCAATACGATCAGGTCATCCATGCCGCGCTGGCGGGGCAGGGCGTTGCGCTGGGACGGCTGGAGCTGATCCGCGACCTGCTCGACGACAGGCAGCTTGGCGTGGTGGCCGCGCCGCCGCCAGCCGCGGGCGACAGCTTCGGCTACTGGCTGATCCAGGCGGACGAGCGGCCGCGTCCCGATGTGCTGAAGGTGGTGGCGTGGATTCGGGCCGAGGCGGCGGGGCATCGGATCGGCGGCTGATTTTCCCGAGTCCGGCAGTGGGTCTCTCTTGATGATGGTCAAAATACTGTATAAACATACAGTATCCGAAAGCTGAGTTTCTTTGCGCTTTGAAGTGCACTGAAGGCTCCTTGAAGCGCAGAGAAAGCGCTTTGAAATGCATAAAAAGCGCATCGAGAGACGTTGAAAACACAATGATTGCGTCATCACCTGCCGTCACGTTACCGCCTGCCGCTGCCGTCACGTCGCCTCCTTCCCTCCCGGAACCCCCGCTGGATCGCCAGCGCGCGCTGGCCGAGCTGGAACGGCGCCATCCCGACCTGTGGCGGGCCGGCCAGCTTGGCCGTGCCGCGTCGCTGCCGGTATGGCCGACCGGCTACGACACGCTGTCGGCGCAGCTGCCGGGCGGCGGCTGGCCGGTCGGCGCGGTGACCGAGCTGCTGGTGCCGGACAGCGGCGTCGGCGAAGTCCGCCTGTTGCGGCCGGCCTTGCAATCGCTGGCCGAGGCCGGGCGCCGGCTGGTATGGGTCGGCGCGCCACATGCCCTCAATGCGCCGGCGCTGGCCGCCTGGGGATTGCCGGCACGGCAGGTGTATTGGATCCGTGCGGGCGAGGGGCAGGAGGGTGCCGAGGGCGCGGCTCGCCAGGCCGCCTCCAGGGGCAGGCGCCTGGGGTGCCAGGCCGGCCAGGCCGCTCGGCAAGCCGTTCAGCAGGCCACCAGGCAGGCCGATCTGCTGTGGGCCGCCGAGCAGGTACTGCGCAGCCAGGCCTTCGGCGGCGTGCTGGTGTGGCTGCCTTCGGCCCGTCCCGAGGCGGTGCGGCGCCTGCAGGTGCTGGCCCAGGCCAGCGAGGCGGTGGTCTGGGTCTGCCGTCCGGCCGCGGCCTTGCGCGAATCGTCGCCGGCGGTGCTGCGGCTGCTGCTGTCGCCGCTGCCCGGCAATGCGCTGTCGATCGTCTTCCACAAGCGGCGCGGGCCGGTGCGCGATACCCCGCTGATCCTGCCGCTCGGCGCGATGCCGGCGGTGCCGGCCGGGCGCTCGGTGGTGTCGGGATCGACATCCGAACCGGCATCCGGATCGATGTCCGAATCGATGTCCGAATCGATGTCCGAAACGATGTCCGAATCGATGTCCGAAACGATGTCCGGAACGATGTCCGGAACGATGTCCGGAACCGCCCACGAATCCGCCCACGAATCCCTCCACGAGTCCGATCATGCCGTTCTGGATCGCGGTGCATCTGCCGCGCCTGCCGCTGGACGCGCTGCACCCCAGCTGGCCTGAGGCCGCGGGCACCGCCGGCATTGCCGGCACGCTGAGCCATGCGGTGCCGACGGTCGTGCTGGAGCAGGAACGGGTGGTGCTGGCCAACCGGCCGGCGATGGCGCTGGGCGTGTCCGCCGGCATGCGGCGCGGCGGCGTGCAGGCGCTGTCGGCCGAGGTGGTGCATCTGGAGCGCGACCCGGCCGCCGAAGCGCAACTGCTGACCGCGGCCGCGCTGGCCCTGCTGCGCTTCACGCCGCAGGTCACGATGGACGAGGAACTCGGCCCCGCCACCGTTGCGCTCGACGTGACCGCCAGCCTGCGCCTGTTCGGCGGCCATCGCGCGCTGTGCCGCGCGGTGCGCGCCTGCATCCGCAGCCTCGGCACCTTTGCGCAGATCGGCTGCGGCACCACCGCCCATGGCGCCGCGTGGCTGGCCGCGATGCCGCTGCGGCTCGGACGCCGCGGCCAGGTGCTGCGCCCCGCGCGGCGCGCGGTGCGCAGCGAGCGGATGGCGCGGCTGCTGGACCGGCTGCCGGTCGAGATGCTGGCGAGCCTGGCCGATCCGCGCTGGCTCGATGGCATCGGTTGCCGCACCGTCGGCGAGGTCCGCTGGCTGCCGCGCGCGGGCCTGCAGCGCCGGCTCGGCACGGAGCTGCTGGCGCGGCTGGACCAGGCCTATGGCGAGAGCCCGGCGCGCCTGGGCTGGTTTACCGCGCCGCCGACCTTCGCCGAACGGATGGAATTGCCGGGGCGCACCGAATCGGCCGCCGGCGTGCTGGCCGGCGCCCAGCGCCTGCTGCAGGCGGTGGCCGGCTGGCTCACGGCGCATCAGGCCGGCGTCACGCGCTTCGTGCTGCGGCTCGAACACGAACGCCAGCGGCGCGACGCCGCCATCGCCGCCACGCCGGTGACGGTCAGCCTGGCCCAGCCCAGCCGCGATCCGGTGCATCTGTCCAGGCTGCTGCAGGAAAAGCTCGACCGGCTGCAGTTCGAGGCGCCAGTGGTCGGCCTGATGCTGAAGGTCGACACCGTGGCCGAATGCCTGCCGCAGAGCGACACGCTGTTCCCCGAGCCCGGCGGCGGGCAGGCCGAACTCGGCCGCGTGCTCGATACCCTGGTGGCGCGGCTGGGCCGCGAAAACGTGTTGCAGCCGCATCCGCTGGCGGACCATCGGCCCGAATGCGCCAACCGCTGGCGGCCTGTCGACGAAGCCGGCACGGGCCTCGCCGCGTCGCCGCGTGCTTCGGCGCCAGGAGTTTCACCACCGCGAGTTTCGGTGTCGAGAATTTCGACGGCGCAAGTTTCGGGCGTTTCGGCACCGGCTTCGACACCGGTTTCGGTACCGGCTTCGGCCGATGCCGCCTTGCCCGACCGTCCGCTGTGGCTGCTGGAGCCGCCGCTGCGCCTGCCGGTGCGCCGGCATCGCCCCTGCCACGGCAGCCCGCTGACGCTGCTGTCCCGACCCGAACGCATCGAGTCAGGCTGGTGGGACGGCGCCCTCGCCACCCGCGATTACTTCATCGCCGAACGCGGCGACGGCCTGCGCTGCTGGATCTACCGCGAACGCCCCGGACGCGAGGGAGAGGAGGAGGGGGAGTACCGGTGGTTTTTGCATGGGTTGTTTGGCTAAGGACAGCGCATATGCCGAAAACGATAGCTCCGCTCCCCATCTGTTGGACGCCGGCGAGAGAGAAATAGCCTCCTTCGGGGGGCCATCGTTTTTTCTGTGGCTGGGGCAACGGGACGGACGACGACAAGGCACGCAGGCTCGCACCGCAATTCATCTTGCCTTCACGCTTGCCGATACTGTATAAACATACAGTATCCATCCCAGGCATTCCCCTCGCAGTGCTGTGTCCCAAGCTCCACCCCAGTCCCCGTTTTCCGCATCTTCGTTGCCGCCATCGCTCGCCTCGCTGCTGCTTGGCAGCCTGCCGGACTACGCGGAGCTGCACTGCATTTCCAACTTCACCTTCCTGACCGGCGCCTCCCATCCGGAGGAACTGATCGAACGGGCGCTGGCGCTCGGGTATCGCGGGCTGGCGTTGACCGACGAGGCGTCGGTGGCCGGCACGGCGCGGGCGCATCACGCGCTGAAGACCCTGCGCGAGCGGACTCGCGAGGCGGTGGAGCGCAGTGCGGCGCGGCTGGCGAGGATGGCGGCGGGCGGCGCTGCCGATGACACGGACGACGATGACGAGGACGACGATGACGACAACGAAATGTGGCTCGCGGCGCCATCGTCAGGCCCGGGGGCAGCCGCTGCCGTGGCCGATTCGCCGGCAGGCGGGGCGGTCCAGCCGGAGTTCCTGCGCCGGCATGCGCGCCTGCTGGCCCGGGCCGAGGCGGCCGAAGCCTTCCGGCTGCTGATCGGCAGCCGCATGACGCTGCAGGCGGGCGAGGGCGGCCTGGGTTTGCGGCAGCGGGGTGACCCGTCCGAAGTCCCATCCGAAGTCCCATCCGAAGTCCCATCCGAAGTCCCGTCCGGTATCCGGCTGATCCTGCTGGCGCAGGACCGCGAAGGGTTCGGCAATCTGTGCGAGCTGATCACGCTCGGACGCCGGCGGGCCGACAAGGGCAGCTACCAGCTGTACCAGCACGACATCAGCGATCCCGCTCCGGAGGAAGCGCATCTGCGCGGCATGCCGCATTGCCTGGCGCTGCTGCTGCCGGACTACTGCGCCGACCCGGAGACGCTGCGCGCCCAGGCGCAATGGTGCCGCGCGATCTTCGGCGAGCGCGTCTGGATCGCGCTGGAACTGCTGCAGGAACATGCCGACGCGCTGCATCGCGAGCGGCTCGAAGCGGTGGCCGCCGACACCGGCGTGCCGCTGGTGGCCGCCGGCGCGGTGCAGATGCATGTGCGCTCGCGCAAGCCGTTGGCCGATGTGCTGACCGCGATCCGGCTGGGCCAGCCGCTGGGCGCCTGCGGCATGGCGCTGGCGCCCAATGCCGAGCGCCATCTGCGCATGCGGCAGCGGCTGTCGCGGCTCTATCCGCGCGAGGCGCTGGCGCAAACGATCAAGATCGCCCAGGCCTGCGACTTCTCGCTCGATACGCTGCGCTACGAATATCCCGAGGAACTGGTGCCGAAGGGCCATACGCCGAGTTCGTACCTGCGCCAGGAGACGATGGCCGGCGCCGCGCAGCGCTATCCCGACGGCGTCCCCGCCACGGTGCGGCAGCGGCTGGAGGACGAGTTCGCGCTGATCGAGGAAAAGGGCTACGAGCATTTCTTCCTGACGGTCTACGACATCGTCCGCTTTGCCCGCGGCAAAGGCATCCTGTGCCAGGGCCGCGGCTCGGCTGCGAACTCGGTGGTCTGCTACTGCCTGTACATCACCGAGGTCAGCCCCGAGCAGACCAATCTGCTGTTCGGCCGCTTCATTTCGCGCGAGCGGGACGAGCCGCCCGATATCGACGTCGACTTCGAGCACCAGCGGCGCGAGGAGGTGATCCAGTACATCTACCAACGATACGGCCGCCATCGCGCCGCGCTGGCGGCGACGCTGATCACCTATCGCGCCCGCAGCGCGCTGCGCGACGTCGGCCGCGCGCTCGGCATCGACCCCGGCGTGGTCGAGCAGGTGGTCAAGGGGCAGGCGTGGTGGGAGAGCGGACACAGCTTCGTCGAACGCATTTCGCGCTACGGGCTCGACCCCGATTCGCCCGCGGTGCGCCAGTGGGCCAGCCTGGTGATGCAGCTGCGCGGCTTTCCGCGCCATCTGTCGCAGCACGTCGGCGGCTTCGTGATCGCGCGCGACAAGCTGTCGCGGCTGGTGCCGATCGAGAACGCGGCGATGGAGAACCGCAGCGTGATCCAGTGGGACAAGGACGATCTCGAATCGCTGGGCCTGCTCAAGGTCGATGTGCTGGCCCTGGGCATGCTGACCGCGATCCGCCGCGCGCTGGCGATGATCCCGAATCCCGCGCATCCGGAGCTGCCCTGCCGCATGGAGGACATTCCGCAGGACGACAAGGACACCTACGAGATGCTGTGCAAGGCCGACACCATCGGCGTGTTCCAGGTCGAGTCGCGCGCGCAGCAGTCGATGCTGCCGCGGCTGCAGCCGCGCAAATACTACGACCTGGTGGTCGAGGTCGCGATCGTGCGGCCGGGGCCGATCCAGGGCGGCATGATCCATCCCTATCTGAAGCGGCGCGAGATGGTCCGCCGCACCGGCAAGCTGCCGACCTATCACAACGAGGTGATCCGCCGCGTGCTGGGCCGCACGCTGGGCGTGCCGATCTTCCAGGAGCAGGTGATGCAGCTGGCCATCGACGCGGCCGGCTTCACGCCGGGCCAGGCCGATCAGTTGCGCCGCTCGATGGCCGCGTGGCGGCGCAAGGGCGATCTGAAGCGCCACCAGGACGCGCTGATCAAGGCGCTGACCCGCAACGGCTATCCGGAGGCGTTCGCGCAGGCGATCTGCAAGCAGATCGAGGGCTTCGGCGAGTACGGCTTCCCGGAAAGCCATGCCGCCAGTTTCGCCAAGCTGGTCTATGTCAGCGCCTGGATCAAGCGACATCATCCCGCGGCCTTCCTTTGCGCCCTGCTGAACAGCCAGCCGATGGGTTTCTATTCGCCGTCGCAGCTGGTGCAGGACGCGCGCCGCCATCGAGTCAGGTCGCTGCCGCCCGACGTGACGGTCAGCGGCTGGGAAAGCGTGCTGGAGAACGATGCGGTGCGGCTCGGCCTGAACCGGGTCAAGGGCATGCGCGAGGCCGCCGCGCTGCGGATCGAACAGGCCCGGCTCGAGCGGCCCTTCGCCAGCGTCGAGGACCTGGTGCTGCGCGCCGGCCTCGATCGGCACGATATCGACGTGCTGGCCGCGGCCGATGCGCTGCGCTCGCTGGCCGGCCATCGCCGCCAGGCCCGCTGGCAGGCCCGGGCCGCGGCGGTGCAGGCCGCGCATCGCGATCTGCTGCACAGCGCGCCGCCGGCCGAGGGTGCGCTCGCGCTGCCGGCGCCGAAGCTGGGGCAGGAACTGGTGGACGACTACGCCAGCCTGGGGCTGTCGCTGAAGGCCCATCCGCTGACGCTGCTGCGCCGGCGGCTGGCGGGGATGGGCTATGCCACCGCGCGCGACCTGGCCGGGCTACCCAATGGGCGGCGCGTGCGCGCCTGCGGCATCGTCACCGTGCGCCAGCGGCCCGGCACCGCCAGCGGCACGATCTTCTCGTCGATCGAGGACGAGACGGGTTCGATCAACGTGATCCTGTGGCCCGACCTGGTCGACCGCCAGCGCAAGGAGGTGCTGGGCGCGGCCTTGCTCGGCGTGGTCGGTACCTGGCAGCGGCAGGGCGAGGTCCGGCATCTGATCGCGCAGGAACTGGTCGACCTCAGTCCGCTGCTGGGCCGGCTGGTGGCGGGCAGCCGGGATTTTCACTGAATCACCAAAGCCACCGAACCCGCGCCTTCGCGGGGACGACGCGGATCAGGCGCGGATCATGCGCGCATCATGCGATATCGGCCACCATGCTGTCGTCCCCGCGAACGCGACGACCCGGTGTCTTCAAACTTCTCCACGCGGCCCCGTGAAAGCCGGTCCCAGTGGCCGCAACCGCAATCCCGCCGGCAGCTTCTTCCACGGCAGGTCGGCCGGATCGGCCAGCAGCGGACCCGGCGCCTTGGCCACCAGCACCGCCTCGGCGATCGGCTGGAAGTCGGCGCGGAAATGCACCGAGCTCTTGTTGACCAGGATCTTCATCCGCTCGGGCTCGACGCCGGCCATCCGGTACAGATTGCGATCGAGCATCTGGGCCTTGCCGGCGCTGACCACCACCTGCACGCCGCCGATCGTCAGCCGCGCCGCCGGGCCGACGTCGACGTCCATGCCCTTCATCATCGGACCGTCGAAGCGGCAGCGGCCGTCGGACAGCTGCGCGACGCGGAAGGTGGCCTCGAACGGCGCGTCGCCCGGTACGCCGGACTGGCCGCCGAGCGCAATCGTGATGTCGCTGCCGACACCGGCGGCATGCGCGGCGCGCACGGCCTCGGGATCGACGATCAGCCCGATCGCGGCATCGGTGGCGCCGGCGCGCACCAGCGCGCGCAGCATGCCGGTCGTGTTCGAGTCGCCGCCGGCGCCGGGGTTGTCCTGGGTGTCGGCGATCACCACCGGGCGGCTCGCCGCTTGCGACAGCCGCATCGCTTCCTGCACCGCCTCGTCCGGCGTCAGGAAGGGCACCGCCCACTGCGCCTCGCGCGCGACCACGGCGTCGGTCAGCGCGGCGACCGCCTGCTCGATGCGCGCCGCGTCGTCGCCATAGCCCCACACCACGCCGCCGCATTCGGCGAAGTCCGCCGCCGGGAAGCCCGGCGTGAACGACAGCGACACCACGCCGTCCAGTTCGCGTTCGAGCTCGTCGAGCAACGCGTAGATGCCGCGCGCCGGTTCGAGGAAGGTGCACTGGCCGTTGATCGGAATCAGGAAGGGCAGGCGCCGCGCGGCACGATGCAGCGGGCGGCTGTTGCCCGCGGCGAGCAAGCGTTGCAGCAATTGCGCCGCGCGCGCGCCGGTGTCCGCCATGTCGACGTGCGGATAGGTGCGGTAGGCGACCAGCGCATCGGCGCTGTCCAGCATGCGCTGCGTGACATTGGCATGCAGGTCGAGGCTGGCGACGATCGGCACGCCGGCGCCCACCACCGCGCGCAGCCGCGCCAGCAGCTCGCCTTCGCCGTCGTCGTGCGCGTCGGTCACCATCGCGCCATGCAGGTCCAGATAGATCGCGTCGGGCCGCTGCGCGCGCGCGGCATCGACGATCTCGCCGGCGATGCGTTCGAACGCGTCGGTGGCCACATGCGCCGAAGGGCTGGCGCCGGCCCAGATCACCGGCAGCAGTTCCGCTTCGTTGCTCGTCAGTCCGCGCGTCAGCTCGCCGATCGCGCGCAGGAAGCCGCCCGCCGGGATGTTGACGTCGCGCAGCGCCAGCACGTCGGCGCCGCGCACCATCGCGGGAAAGCCTTCGCCGCGGACGAAGTTGTCGTAGTGAGCCTTCGACGGCGCGAAGGTATTGGTCTCGTGCTGGAAACCGGCGAGGAGGATGCGCATGGATCGGTAGTCGGTCAAATCGAAACGTGGAAACGAGGCATGGGGCAAGCAAGGCCACGGCGCACATCAGCCCATCGCGGCGCACCGCGGCGGGCGCCAGCGCACCGTGGCGGGCATCGGCCCATCGCAGCGGGCGCCAGCGCACCGCGGCCGGCATCGTCCCATCGCAGCGGGCGCCACCGCACCGCGGCACGCATCAGCGCACCGCGGCGGGCATTCAACGCACCCCGGCCGGCGCGCGGTCCTTCGGCAGCCGGTTCAGCAGGATCGCCAGGCCGCCCGCGGCCAGCAGCGCCACCATCGCCAGCAGTCCGCCCTCCAGCGAACCGGTCAGGTCCTTGACCGCGCCGATCAGCGTCGGGCTGACGAAGCCGCCCAGCAAACCCAGGCTGTTGATCAGCGCGATGCCGCCCGCCGCGGCGGTGCCCTGCAGATATTCGGACGGGATCGCCCAGAACACCGTGTAGGCGGCCCACATCGCGGCCGTCGCGACGGTGATGCTGAGCAGCGACAGCGTCAGGTTGTCGGCGGTGAAGGCCGCGACCGCCAGCGTGGCGGCACCGACGAAGGCCAGCGTCGCGCTGTGCCAGCGCCGTTCCTGACGGCGGTCGGAGCTGCGCGCGGCGAGGAACATCAGGATCGCGGCGGCCACGTAAGGCAGCGCCGAATACATGCCGATCGCCATCGTGCTGGTCACGCCCGCGCCCTTCAGGATTGTCGGCAGCCAGAAGCTGACCGCGTAGATGCCGCTGATCAGGCAGAAGTAGCCGAAGGCCAGCGCATAGATGCGCGGATCGCGCAGCACCGTGGCGAAGCTGTGATGGCCGCCGCCGGCGCGCGCGGCGCCGATGTCGTGCGCCAGCAGCCGGCGCTCGTGGTCGGACAGCCAGCGCGCCTGCGCCGGCGTGTCGTCCAGAAAGAAGTAGGCGACCACGCCGAGCAGCACGCACGGCAGCCCCTCGATCAGGAACATCCATTGCCAGCCGGCCAGGCCGTGCGAGCCGGCCAGCGCGGTCATGATCCAGGTCGACACCGGGCCGCCTGCCATGCCGCCGATCGGGCCGGCCAGCATCACGATCGCCATCACGCGCGCCATGCGGGCGCCGCCGTACCAGTAGGTCAGATAGAAGATCATGCCCGGCGCGAAGCCGGCCTCGAACACGCCGAGCAGGAAGCGCAGCGCATAGAAGCTGTGCGCGTCGCGCACGAACAGCATGCAGGCCGAGGTCGCGCCCCACAGCACCATGATCCGGCTGATGGTCTTGCGCGCGCCGATCCGTGCCAGCAGCAGATTGCTCGGCACCTCGAACATGACATAGCCGAGGAAGAAGATGCCGGCGCCCAGCCCGTAGACCGCGTCGCTGATGCCGACGTCCTGCTGCATCTGCAGCTTGGCAAAGCCGATGTTCACGCGGTCCAGATAGGCGAACACGTAGCACAGCAGCAGGAAGGGCAGCACGCGCAGGCTGATCTTGCGATAGATCGGCGCCAGCGCGTCGGGCGTGGCGGCCATCGCGTCCGATGGATTCCACGAGGTGGTGGTCTGTTGCATCGATGTCTCCGGGTGCCGCGGGGCACGGTGCGGGGTTGGCAGGACGGGCGCTTGTTATGAAGTTGTTGTGCTGTCGTTGTGCTGTGGTCGTGCAGTTGTTGTCCCGTTCGGCAGGCGTTCGCGACGAGGGCGGCGCCGGCCTTCGCGCATTGTTGCCAACGCGGCCGTTGAGGAACAATAGCCATCGCTGTACGATTCCGTTGCTTTTTGGTCAACGATCCGGTCAACGCTTGGCCGACGCCCGACGATCAACGCTGGACGGTCAACGCTGCTGGCCGCCACGACGCCCCCGCATGCAGACAACCTTCGAAGGAAACACCCCGTGCCCGTATCCCCCGACCCGAACCGCGACGGCGCCTTGCCGGCCGGACTCAGCGAACGCCGGCTGCGCTATTTCTATGCGGCCGTGGCCGCCGGCTCGATCCGCGCCGCCGCCGACAAGCTCGATGTCGAACCGTCGGTGATCAGCCGGCAGATCCAGCAGCTCGAAGGCGAACTCGGCGCGACGCTGCTGGAGCGCCGCGGCCGCGGCGTGATGCCGACCGAGGCGGCCCAGCTGGTGCTCGACCACTACCGCGAGCGGCTCGCCGGCGAGGAGACGCTGCTGGCCCGGCTGCAGGAGCTGAACGGGCTGCAGCGTGGGCAGATCCATATCGTCGCCGGCGAGGGCTTTATCGACGAGCTGATCCACGCGGTGCTCAACGAGTTCTGCCAGCGCTATCCGAAGATCCACGTCACGCTGGAACTGATGAACGTCAACGAGGTGGTGCGCGCGGTCGCCGAGGATCGCGCCCACGTGGGCCTGGCCTATGCGCCGCCGCCGGAGCCGACGCTGCGCGTGCTGACGGCGCGGCGCCAGCCGGTCTGCGTGATCGCGCGCCCCGATCATCCGCTCGCGCGTCGCGGCAAGGCGCTGACCGTCGCGGACATCCTGCCGTATCCGGTCGGCCTGATGACGCCCGGCTTCGGCCTGCGCCAGGTGATCCAGCTGGTCGAGCTGACCGAGAAGGTCCGCTTCACCGCGGCGCTGACCACCAACTCGATCGCGGCGCTGAAGCACTACGCCAGCACCGGCCTGGGCGTGACCTTCCTGCCGGCGCTGGCGGTCGCGCGCGAGCTGGGCGACCAGCTGGTGGCGCTGCCGGTGCGCAACGCGGTGCTGGAGGCCGCCGACGCGCAGCTGATCGTGCGCGACAAGCGGCCGCGCTCGGCGGCGGTCAAGCGGCTGCTCGACTATCTGGCCGAGATGACGGTGCTGCGCGCCGACGGGCAGGGCGGCGCGCGGACTAGCCGGGTCCGCCACCGCCGCACGGTTTGAGTCGCACGGCCTGGGTCGAACGGCTTGAGCCGCAAGGCCTACCGCACTGGCTGCGGGACACGCCGGCTCGGGCCGGCCCGTGGGGGGCGCCGGCATGTGTCCCTAAAGCGACATGACAACACAGAAGTGGACATTGTCCATTTGTGTGCTATGGTTGTGAACGCTGTACACAACTGCGCGGAATGCCCGCGCGTCAATGCTCCCGTCAATGCTCCCGAAGCAAAGAACCCAAACAAAAACCAGGAACCGCAAAAGGACACGCCATGCAGCACACACTCGATGACCGCAAGCGCTGGCTGGCGCTGATGGTCCTATGCCTGGGCGAGCTGATGATCGTGCTGGACACGACCATCGTGAACGTCGCCCTGCCGTCGATCCGCAACGAGCTCGGCTTCACCGAGACCGCGCTGGTCTGGGTCGTCAACGCCTATATGCTGACCTTCGGCGGCTTCCTGCTGCTCGGCGGCCGGCTCGGCGACCTGTTCGGCCACCGCCGGCTGTTCCTGCTCGGCATCACGCTGTTCACGCTCGCGTCGCTGGCCTGCGGCGTAGCGCAATCGCAGGGCCTGCTGGTCGCCGCGCGGGCGGTGCAGGGGGTCGGCGGCGCGGTGGTGTCCGCGGTGGCGCTGTCGCTGATCATGGACCTGTTCTCGACGCCGTCCGACCGCGCCAAGGCGATGGGCGTCTACGGCTTCGTCTGCGCCGGCGGCGGCAGCATCGGCGTGCTGCTCGGCGGCCTGCTGACCAGCGCCTTGAGCTGGCACTGGATCTTCCTGGTCAACCTGCCGATCGGCGTCGCGGTCTACGCGCTGTGCCTGGCGCTGATTCCGAATCTGCCCGGCTCCGCGAACGGACAGCGGCTCGACGTCGGCGGCGCGGTGACGATCACGGTGTCGCTGATGCTGGCGGTCTATGCGGTCGTCAATGGCAACGAGGTCGGCTGGCTGGCCACGCAGACCGTGTCGATGCTCGGCATCGCGGTGGGGCTGCTGCTGGTGTTCCTGCTGATCGAGTCGCGCGTCGCGCATCCGCTGATGCCGCTGGGCCTGTTCCGGCTGCGCAATGTCGCGGTGTCGAACGTGGTCGGCGTGCTGTGGGCTGCGGCGATGTTCGCCTGGTTCTTCATCTCGGCGCTGTACCTGCAGCTGGTGCTGGGCTACACCCCGATGCAGGTCGGGCTGGCGTTCCTGCCGGCCAACCTGATCATGGCGGCGTTCTCGCTGGGCCTGTCGGCGCGTCTGGTGATGCGCTACGGCGTGCGTGCGCCGCTGGCCGTCGGGCTGCTGCTGGCGGCGCTGGGCCTGCTGCTGTTCGCGCGCGCGCCGGTCGACGGCGGCTTCGTCGTTGACGTGCTGCCCGGCATGCTGCTGCTGGGCCTGGGTGCCGGCATCGCGTTCAATCCGGTGCTGCTGGCGGCGATGAGCGACGTCAAGCCGAGCGATTCCGGCCTGGCGTCGGGCGTGGTCAATACCTCCTTCATGATGGGCGGCGCGCTCGGCCTGGCGGTGCTGGCCAGCCTCGCGGCGGGCCGCACCGCGGGCGTGGCCGCCGCCGGCAGCGCGCCGGCCGAGGCATTGAACGCGGGATATCACGCTGCCTTCCTGGTCGGCGCGGTGTTCGCGCTGGTGGCGGCGGTGCTCGGCGGCATGCTGCTGCGCACGCGCACCGCGCCGGTATCGGTGACGCCGGAAGGCGCCGAGGCGGCGGCCGATGGTGCCGCCGGTGGTGCGGTCGATGGTGTTTCCGGTGGTGTTTCCGGTGGTGTCGCCGGCAGTGTCGCCAGCGGTGCCCCCGATCATGCGCCCAACACGGGCATGGCCGCGCCCCAGGGCGGCCATGCAGCCTGATGGTTACCGCGTTGAAGTTCGCCGTCGAGCCGCCGCCGCGCTCGACCTATCGCCACGGCGATCTGCGTCGCGCGCTGATTGACGCCGGCATCGCGCTGGCCAGCGACGGCGGCCCCGACGCGGTCGTGCTGCGCGAGGCCACGCGCCGCGCCGGCGTGGTGCCCAATGCCGCCTACCGGCATTTCGCCAACCGGCAGGCGCTGTTCGAGGCGGTACGCGCCGCGGCGCTGGCCGCGCTGGCGGTGGCAATGGAAGCGGAGCTGGCCGCAGCGGCCGCGCAGGTCGACGGCAACGATCCGGTTGCGAAGGCCCGCGCCAACCTGCGCGCCATCGGCGCCGGCTACCTGAAGTTCGCGCAGACGCAGACGGGTTTGTTCCGCACCGCCTTCGCCACGCCGACGATGGTGGAAGACGATCGCGATCCCGCCAAGGCCGGGCCCAGCGGCCTGAATCCCTTCCAGCTGCTTGGCGCCGCGCTGGACGCGCTGGTCGCGACCGGCGTGCTGCCCGCCGAGCGGCGCCCGGGGGCCGAGTACCTGGCCTGGTCGGCGGTGCACGGGCTGGCGCTGCTGATCATCGACGGGCCGCTGCGCCATGCCGACGAAGCGCAACGGATTGCGCTGGGCGAGCGCGTGCTGGCGATGGTGGAGAAAGGGCTGTAGCCGGCGGTCCGGTCTGACGTTAGCCTGGGTCCCGCCGCTCGTTGCGAGCGGGATGGCGACGGGGATGGCGGCGTGGATGGCGAGGTGGATCTGGACGTAGATCGCGACGTCATTGCGACCGCAGGCTTCGGTTCACACTCGCATGGCGATGCGGTAACTCATCGCTATGCGCACATTCCGCACACGTTTCCAGTAGTCCGCGTCCGCAATGCCGGCAAAGATGGCGCGTGCATTTCACTCGACGAGGACGCATATGTTCACCGTACTGAAATCGTGGTTCCTTGGCGTCCGCGCGCCGCTGTATCTCTCCGCCACACCCGCCACCGGGCGCCTGACGCTCGCCGAGCAGCAGAACGACGAGGTCTCCATCGCGTTCATCCGCGCCGATGTCAACGCGCCGGCCACCGCGGCGCGCGGGCACGGAATGGCCATCGTGGAGATCTACCGCAGCAGGCAGAGTCGCGCGGAATACCTGGCCGAGTGGCTGGCGGCGCAGGCCGAGATCGGCGGGCACGTGCGGTCTTCCACCGCCGGCAACTGCCCCGGCGACACAGGCAGGCAACTCCCGGCGGGCAACGGCGGCTGCAATACAGGCGGGCAACTCCCGGCAGCCAATAGCCCCGGCGACACAGGCAGGCAACTCCCGGCGGGCAACGGCGGCTGCAATACAGGCGGGCAACTCCCGGCCGGCAATAGCCCCGGCGACACAGGCAGGCAACTCCCGGCGGGCAACGGCCGCTGCGATACAGGCGGACAACTCCCGGCCGGCATTAGCCGCAGCGATACAGGCGGGCAACCCTTGGCTGGCTGCGGCGAACGGCGCGTCGCCACGGTATCGCACGATCGGCGCGAAGCGTTACGCCCGCACGCTCGACGCAATGCGCCGGCGCGGCCGCTTCGTCCCGCCCGGTTCCGCGGCCCGCAGCGGTCCGGGGACACCAGCACGGACCTCGATCGTCCCGCCCGGATTCATCCGCCAGGGATGGAACCCTGCCTGCCGAAGCACGCCGTGCACATCTCCCGTTGCATGACCGAACTGGGCCAGGACGAGCCGTCGGGGGCCGCCGGGATGGTCAGCATCGGGACGTTGGCGGGGGTCGAGGCGCTGGGACTGTCCCGCTCGATCCAGGACTTGGGGCGAGGGTGGTGAGGCGCCCCCGGCGAGCCGCCATGCCGCAAGAGGCCGCAGCGCTGCGGGAGCGCCGGGCCGCACGGCTGCGCTAGCCCGCCGCCACCTTCACCGGCCGCCCCGTGAACGGATAGCTCGGATCGGTATAGCCCGGCGTGGACGGGTGTCCGGGCGCCACCAGCCCATCGACCATCGCTTCTTCCTCGGGCGACAGCGCCGCGCCGATCGCGCCGAAATAATCCTCGAACTGCGCCAGCGTGCGCGGGCCGGCAATCACCGAGCTGATCAGCGGGTTGGCCAGCACCCATGCGGTCGCGAACTGGCCGGCGGTCAGGCCGCGGCCTTCGGCGTGGGCCTTCAGCTGCTGCGCGATGACCAGCGATTCCTCGCGGAACTCGGTCTGCATCATGCGGCGATCGGCACGTCCGGCGCGGGTGCCGGCCTCCGGCGGCTGTCCCGGCAGGTACTTCCCGGTCAGCACGCCGCGTGCGACCGGGCTGTAGGGCACCACGCCGAGCCCGTAGTATTCGCAGGCGGGCAGTATCTCGACCTCGGGCATCCGGTTCAGCAGGTTGTAGTAGGGCTGGCACGCTGCCGGCCGCGGCACGCCCAGCTGATCGCACAGCCGCGCGATTTCCGCGATACGCCAGCCGCGGAAGTTCGACACCGCCCAGTAGCGGATCTTGCCGTCGCGCACCAGATCGCCCATCGCGCGCACCGCCTCCTCGAGGTTCTCGTCGGCGAAATCGCGGTGCAGATACAGGATGTCGATGTAGTCGGTCGCCAGCCGGCGCAGGCTGTCCTCGACCTCGCGCAGCATCCAGACGCGCGAGTAGTGCCCGCGGTTCGGCGCCGAGCCCATCGCGTTGCCCAGCTTGGTGGCGAGGATCCATTCCTGCCGATCGGCCTCGATCAGCCGGCCCACCATCTGCTCGGAGCCGCCCTTGCTGTAGACGTCCGCGGTGTCGATGAAATTGACGCCATGGTCGCGCGCGCTGGCGACGATGCGGCCGGCCTCGGCCTCGTCCGTCTGGTCGGCGAACATCATGGTGCCCAGGCACAGCGCGGACACCTTCAGATTGCTGCGGCCCAGGCGGCGGTATTCCATCTTGAATTCGGACGTGGCGGACATGGGATTCCTCGTATGAGAAGGGACAGGGAAGAAGAGGGAAGCGGAAGCGGAAGCGAAGAGGGCGCAAGCCGGTGGGCACCGGTGGATACGAAAGGGCAAGGATACAACGGGCAGCACCGATGGCGCAGGGCGTTCACCGGCGCGTCGCCGACCCGGCCGGCTCCGCCGACACCGTCTTCCACTGCGCCCGCGTGAACGCGTACAGCGATTCCAGCGCCGGCGACAGCGAGCGCGCCGCCATGCGCGCGATGCCATAGCGGCCGCGCCGGCGCGCATCCGGCGGCATCGGCACCTCCGCCATCCGGCCCTCGGCCCGCTCCTGCCGCGTGATGGACAGCACGCCGAACAGCAGCGTATCGGTGGTCAGCGCCACGCTGCGCAACACGTCGAGGTTGTCGCAATGCAGGGTGATCAGACGGTCTGGCGCGGCCTCCGGTCCCCACAGCTCGATCAGCTGGCGGCCGATGATGGCGCTCAGCGTGGTCGACGCGACCGGATAGGCGCGGATCGCCTCGATATCGAGCCGGCGCTTGCGCAGGATCGGATGGCCCGCGCGGCAGACCAGGCCGGCGCTCAGCTCGCCCAGTGTTTCCAGCTCGATGTCGTCGGCGGCGCGCAGCACGTAGGCATCGCCGACGATCGCGTCGATCGCTTCGCTGCGCAGCTGCTCGAGCAGCGCGCTGGTGGCGCCGGTCTCGGTGCGGACACGGATGCGCGGATGGGCCTGCGCCATATGCGCGAGGAAGGGCGTGAGCAGCAGCGCGGCCGGCGCGGGCGCCATGCCGATCGCCAGCGAGCCTTCCTCGCCGCCGCGCAGCAGGTCCAGGTCGCGCCGCAACTGCCGCTCTTCGAGCCGGATGCGCCGGGCGCGCTCGGCCACCAGTTCGCCGAACACCGTCAGCCGCGCGCGCCGTGCGCCGCGGTCGAACAGTTGCGCCTTCAGTTCGTCCTCGAGCGCCCGAATGCTGCGGCTCAATGCCGGCTGGGTCAGATGCACGGCCCGCGCGGCCTCCGAGAAGGTGCCGTGCTCGACCACCGCCAGCAGGTGAAGCAGCTTCTGCGTATCCATGCCGATCCGTTATGGAAGTCGTTCGATATTTGCATTTGAATCATACATCGCGGCTCCCTATGATGGCTCCACAACAAGAGCGGGCGACCCCTCGGCGCACCGCAAACCGGCCATCGGACCACGGAGACAAAGCATGCTCAAGCTGTTCATCGGTCTCGGCATCCCGTACCTCGGGGTGATCGGACTCCTGCCCTGGGTGGCGTCCGTCGAGCGCTTCGTGCTCGGCGTTCCCTTCATCTACGCCTGGATCTTCGCGTGGTTCGTGTTGACCTCCGGCTGCATGCTGCTGTGCTGGCTGCTGTTCGACCGCCACGCGTCCGACGATGCCGCCGGCGATGCCGAAGATGCGCGGCATCGCGCCTGAAGGAGCCGCCATGACCACCGCGGTATTCCTCGGCTTCATCGCGTTCTCCCTCTACCTCGCGATCCGCTCCCGCCAGGGACGCGGGGCGCAGAGCGTGCACGACTTCTTTGTCGCGTCGCGGCAGTTCGGCGCCTATCTGGTCTTCTTCCTGGCGGCCGGCGAGATCTACAGCATCGGCACGATGGTCGGCTTTCCCGGCGGCATCTACGCCAAGGGACCGACCTACGGCATCTGGTTTCTCGGCTATATCCTGCTGGCGTACCCGCTGGGCTATTTCCTCGGCCCGCGCATCTGGCGCGCCGGCGCGCGCTACAACGCGATCACGTTGCCCGACCTGTTCAAGGGCCACTACGGCAGCCGCGCGCTGGAGTTGATCGTCGCCGCCTCGTCCATCCTGTTCCTGCTGCCCTGGGGCCAGCTGCAGTTCACCGGCCTGGTGGCCGCACTCAAGGGCCTGGGCTGGCATTTCGATCCGCTGCACCTGGTGCTGATCTCCGCGGGGCTGGCCTTTACCTATATCGCCATCTCGGGCGTGCGGGCCTCGGCCTACATCGCGATCCTGAAGGACGTGCTGATGGTGGTCGCGATCGTCGCCACCGGCGTGGCGGTGGGCTGGAAGGCCGGCGTCGGCGACGTCTTCCATGCGGCCAGCATGCAGGTCAGCAATCAGATGAGCGACACGCAACTGCGCTTCTCGATGAGCACCATGCTGTTCCAGGCGCTGGGCTTCTACATGATGCCGTTCGCGGTGCAGAACTTCTTCACCGCGAAGAGCGCCAACACGATCCGCCGCACGCAGGTTGCCATGCCGCTGTACATGCTGATGTATCCCTTCCTGGTGCTGGCGTCCTACTACGCGATCAGCCAGAACCTGCAGCTGGCCTCTCCGAACGAGGCGTTCTTCGCCGCGGCGGTGCGCCTGCTGCCGGACTGGCTGCTGGGCCTGGTGACTGCCGGCGCGGCGTTGTCGGGCCTGCTGGTGCTGGCCGGCATCTGCCTGGCCATCGGGCCGATCGTCGCGCGCAACCTGCTGCCGGGCCTGCCCGAGCAGCGGCAGAAGCAGGGCGCCAAGGTCGTGATCGCGATCTACCTGGTGCTGTCGATCGTGATGACGCTGGTCACGCCGAACCTGATGCTGACGCTGATCAATACCACCTACTACGGCGTCACGCAGTTCTTCCCCGGCGTGATGGCGATCCTGTTCTCGTGGAAGGTCAGGCCGCTGGCGATCGCGCTGGGCATTCTGAGCGGGCAGGCGCTGGCGATCGCGCTCTATGTGCAGCAGGCCGATTTCGGCGGCATCAACGTCGGGCTCGTCAGTCTCGCGGTGAACCTGCTGGTGACGGCGCTGGTGAACCTGGTCCCGCGGCCGGCGCGCATGCAAGCGGCATGACCTCCTCCAGGACCTCGCCTCCTCGCCAGACCTCCCACCTTTTCACGCAACGATGACTCCTCACGAAACGGCGCGCACGCAAATATTCCAGGCGCGCAAGATCCTCACGATGAATCCCGCGCAGCCGCATGCGACCCATGTGGCGGTGCGCGACGGCAGGATCGTCGCGGTCGGCGAACGGGGCGACATGGCGCGCTGGGGGGATGCCGATGTCGACGACACCTTCCGCGACAAGGTGCTGATGCCGGGCCTGGTCGAAGGCCACTGCCATCTGATGGAAGGCGCGATGTGGGAGGCGGTCTATGTCGGCTACTTCGATCGCCGCGACCCCGACGGCCGGCTGTGGCGCGGCCTGCGTACGCTCGATCAGGTCATCGACCGGCTCGCCAGCGCTGCCGCTCGCTTGCCCGATGCCGACACGGCGTTGCTCGCCTGGGGCTTCGATCCGATCTACTTCGGTGCCGGCCGCCTCGGCGTGCAGCAACTGGACCGGGTCTCGGCCACGCGTCCCATCGTCGTGATGCATGCCAGCGTGCATCTGATGAACGTCAATTCGGCAATGCTCGCGCTCGCCGGCATCGACGAGGACACCGATATCGAAGGCGTGCACAAGGACGCGCAGGGCCGGCCCACCGGCGAATTGCAGGAGTTTGCGGCGATGTTCCCGGTCCACCGCGTGATCGGCAAGGGCCTGTCACTGGCGGCGGCCGAAGACCCGCAGGCGGTGCGCCGCTTCGGTCGGGTGGCGCAACTGGCGGGCGTCACCACCGCGACCGACCTGGTCAGCGACCTGTCGCCGGCGGGGCTGGACACGCTGCGAACCGTCACCGCCGACGAGGCCTTTCCGCTGCGCATCGTGCCCGCCTTCGCCCCGCAGCGCAATCCGGACGGCGGTGCCGAGCGCGTCCATGCCGCCGCGCGGACGGGCAGCGACAAGCTGCACTTCGGCCCGGTGAAGTTCATCGTCGACGGTTCGATCCAGGGCTTTACCGCGCGCCTGCGCGCGCCCGGGTACGTCGGCGGCCAGCCCAACGGCCTGTGGCTGATTCCGCCGGCCCAGCTGCTGGACTGCTTCACGCCGTTCCATCTGGCCGGCCTGCAGCTGCATATCCATACCAACGGCGACGAGGCCACCGAGGTCGTGCTGGACGCGCTCGAGGCGATGCTCGCCCGCCACCCGCGCGCGGATCATCGGCACACGCTGCAGCACTGCCAGCTCGCCGATGCCGCGCAACTGGCGCGCGCCGCGCGGCTCGGGCTGTGCATCAACTTCTTTTCGAACCATCTGTACTACTGGGGCGAGGCGCACGCCAGCCAGACCGTCGGCGCGCAATGGGCCGCGCGGATGAACCCCGCGCGCTCCGCGCTGCGGCTCGGCATTCCGGTCGCCATCCATTCCGATGCGCCGATCACCCCGCTGAACCCGCTGTTCACCGCATGGTGCGCGGTGCAGCGCCAGACGGCGGAGGGCCGCGTGCTGGGCGAGGGGGAGCGGCTGAGCGTCGGCGAGGCCTTGCACGCGATCACGCTGGGCGCCGCGCATACCCTGCATCTGGACCACGTGATCGGCAGCATCGAGCCCGGCAAACTTGCGGATTTCGCGGTGCTGGAGGACGACCCCAGCGCCGTGGCGCCGCAGGACCTGAAGGACGTCCGGGTCTGGGGCACGGTGCTGGGCGGGCGCGTCTTTCCGGCGCCGGCACGATGAACGCCCCGCCGCCCATTCCTCTGGTGGTCGTCGGCGGCTATCTGGGCGCGGGCAAGACCACGCTGCTGAACCGGCTGCTCGCCCATGCGCGGGGGCGGCGGATCGCCGTGCTGGTCAACGACTTCGGCGAGATCAATATCGACGCGGCGCTGATCCGCGCGCGCAGCGACGACGTGATCCAGCTCGAGAACGGCTGCATCTGCTGCTCGATCGGCGGCCGGCTGGCCGATGCGCTGCTCGCCATCGCAGCGCGAGCCGAGCGTCCCGACCTGCTGGTGATCGAGGCCAGCGGGGTGTCGGATCCGCAGCGGATCGCGCAGATTGGCCTGCTCGACCCGGCGTTCCGGCTCAACGCGGTGGTCGTCGCGGTCGACGTGGCGGGAGTAAACGATGCCCTCCGCGATCCGCTGGTCGGCGACATGGTGCGGCGGCAGATTGCCGGCGCGTCGGTGCTGGCCCTGACCAAGGCCGATCTGGCGGACGCGGCCACCGTCTCCGCCGTTGTTGCATCGGTCGGTGAACTGGCGCCACGGGCTGCCGTGCTGACCGCACGGCATGGCGATCTGCCGCTGTCGGTCTATCTGGACCGCCTGGACCATCTGGATCCTCAGGACGCCGGGCCGCCGCTCGCGCCGACCGTGGGCCCCGCACCGACCGGGCCCACCGCGCCCACTGCGCCCAACGCGCGCACCGCGTCCGGCGTGTTGCTCTCGCGTGGGAGCCGGCACTGGACCCGCCCCGACGCGCTGCATGCGGGCATCCTGACCTTCTCCTACCGGACGGACCGGGCGTTCGACAAGGCGGCCCTGCGGCAGGCGCTGAAGACGTTGCCGGTGCGACTGCTGCGAGCCAAGGGCCTGGTGGCGTTCGATGGCGATCCGCGCGCGCATGCGGTGCACCTGGTGGCGGGGCGGATGCGGGTCGAGCCCGCCGGACACGCGCCGCAAGACGGTTCGGCGCTGGTCTTCATCGGCCCCTTCGATGCGGCCGACAAAGACACGGTGCGCGGCTGCCTCGACGCGGCGCTGGCATGATGCGCCGGCGACGGCGCACCGATGGCTTGCCCACGGCTGGGCGTCGGCTTACTGATACAACACCTTCGGCAGCCACAGCCCGATGTCCGGGAACATGTACAGCAGCACCAGCGCCACCACCTGGATCGCCATGAACGGCAGCATGCCCCCGAAGATCTGGTTCAGCGTGACATGCGGCGGGGCCACGCCCTTCAGGTAGAAGGCGGCCATCGCGACCGGCGGCGACAGGAAGGCGGTCTGCAGGTTCAGCGCGACCAGCAGGCCGAAGAACAGCGGATCGATGCCGAAGTTGTCCAGCAGCGGCACGAAGATCGGCATGAAGATGATGATGATCTCGGTCCATTCCAGCGGCCAGCCCAGCAGGAAGATGATCACCTGGGCCAGGATCATGAACTGCAGCGGCGTCAGGTCCATCGACATCACCCACTGCTCGACCAGCGCCTGCCCGCCCAGCAACGCAAACGCGGCCGAGAAGATCGACGAGCCGACGAACAGCCAGCAGACCATCGCGCTGGTCTTGGCGGTCAGGAACACCGACTCCTTGACCACGCCATAGTTGAGCTGGCCGTAGGCAGCCGCCAGCAGCGTGCCGCCGAGAGCGCCGACCGCCGCCGCCTCGGTGGGCGTGGCAAGGCCGAACACGATCGAGCCGAGCACGGCCAGGATCAGCACCGCCAGCGGGAAGAACGACGACAGCAGCTGCTTGAAGATCTCCATGCGCGCGAAGTCGAAGCGCCAGTAGAAGTAAGCCATCGCCACGCAGACCACGGCCAGCGTGATCCAGAACCAGTTTGGTACCTGCGGCGCGGTGGCCGGCGGATTGGCCGTGTCGGCACCGGGAGGGCTGGGCGCTGCCGCGCCGGGGCTCGGTGCGGCGCCGGCCGGCGGCGATTCGGCAGCCGGCGTGGCGGGGCCGGCCGGGGCCGCGGCTGCGGCCGGCGCGCTCTCCTCGCTCGGCGGCGGCGCCAGCGTGTCGAGCCCGGCGGATTCTTCGCTGCTCGCCGCGCCCAGCTCCATCAGCGTCGAGTCGATCGCCGCCGGCGGCGCGGCGGTGACGCCGGCATAGATCGAACCCATCAGCAGCGCCACCACCAGCGCAGGCAGGACCGCGATGCCGAACTGGCGCATCAGCTGGCCGGTCGGGATGGCGGCGTTGCGGCGGCCCTTGAGCGCCGTGATCAGCGCGGGCAGGGCGCGCGCGCCGATGGTGTCGCGCAGCCGCTGCTGCAGCGGCGGCAGCGGGACCTCGCGCTCGGCCATCGGCAGCGGCGGGGCGAGCCGCGGCCGCAGCTTGGCCAGCAGGATCACGTAGAGCAGGTAGAGGCCCGTCAGCATCAGGCCGGGAAAGAAGGCGCCCGCATACAGCTGCACCACCGACACGCCGGCGGTCGCGCCATAGACGATCAGCAGCACCGACGGCGGAATCAGGATGCCGAGGCAGCCGCCCGCGGTGACCGCGCCCGCCGACAGCGACGCGCTATAGCCGGCGCGCAGCATCGCCGGCAGCGCCAGCAGCCCCATCAGCGTGACCACCGCGCCGACGATGCCGGTCGCCGTCGCGAACACGGCGCAGGTGATCACCGTGGCGACGGCCAGCGAGCCCGGCAGCCAGGCCAGCGCCAGATGCAGGCTGCGGAACAGCCGCTCGATCAGGTTGGCGCGCTCGACCAGGTAGCCCATGAAGACGAACAGCGGCACCGAGATCAGCACGTCGTTGGTCATCACCGCATAGGTCCGCTGCACCATCAGGTCCAGCGTCTGCTGCACGGCGATGTTCGGATCGGCATGGCGATAGGCGAGCCAGGCGAACAGCACGCCCATGCCCATCAGCGTGAACGCGGTCGGAAAGCCGAGCATGATCGCGGCGACGATCAACGCCAGCATCAGCAGGCCGAGATGGCCATTGGTCCATTCCGAAGGCGACGGCATCAGGATGAAGACCGCCGCGACGATCAGCACCATCAGCGTGGCGCCGAACCACAGTTCCTTTCTCATCGCGGCGCTCCGTCGGTTTCGCGCGCTGGCTTGTGTTCGCGGTCGTCGCGATCGTCGCGATCGTCGCGCAGGCCGCGTGGATCGAGACGATCGCGCGGATCGCCCGGACCCGCATCGGGCGCGGGCGCATCGCGTCGAGCGGTTGCATCGCGGCCGCCGCCCTCATCGCGTTGATCCCGTTCATCGGCACCATCGCGCTCATTTCGCTCGTCCCGCGCTGCGCCACCCTCCGCGACCGCCGGCGTCGCCACCGTCCCCGCCGCGGCTTCGGCGCTGACCATCTGCTTGAGCTTGTCCACGTCGACTTCCTCGACGTCGCCCTCGCGCATCGGCCAATGGCCGCGCTTCAGGCAGATCACGCAGCGGATCGTCTCGGCCACCCCCTGCAGCAACAGCAGGGCGCCCGCGACCGGAATCACCGCCTTGAACGGATAGATCGGCGGACCGTCGGCCGCGATCGACGAGTGCTCGTTCTGCGCCAGCGAGACCTCGAAGAAATCGATGCCGGCCCAGGCCAGCGCGATCACGCCGGGGAAGAAGAAGGCCAGATACAGCACCAGGTCGATGCCGGCCTGCGCGCGCGGCGGCAGGAAGCCATAGAGGATGTCGCCGCGTACATGCCCGCGCTTGGCGAGCGTATAGGCGCCGGCCAGCATGAACAGCGCGCCGTACAGCATGTTGCTGGCGTCGAACACCCAGGCGTGCGGTGCCGACAGGGCATAGCGCGAGAACACCTCGTAGCTGATCATCAACGTCAACGCGACGATCAGCCACGAGGCGGCCTGACCGATCAGGGTGCTGATCCTGTCGATCGCAAGCAGCAGGGATTGCACGATCGCGCCCCGCTGGTCAGCTGCGCTTGCTGAAGTAGTGCGTGGCGGCCATCCGGTAATCGACGTTGGTGTCGTTCTGCCAGCGGGTGCTGCGCTGCGCGAACGCCTTCATCGAGTCGTTGACCTTCTTGAACATCGGGTTTTCCTTTTCCTTGCGCGCCACCACTTCGTCCCAGATCTTCAGCTGCGCCTGCAGCACCGAATTGGGCGTCGCGTAGAACTTCACGCCCTGCTGCTGCAGCGCCTGATAGTCCTTCGAGTAGCGGTCGATCGCCTTCATCGACATGTCGGCCGATGCCGCATCCACCGCGTTGGCGATCAGCGCGCGCAGCTTGGGCGGCAGCGCGTCGTAGCGCTTCTTGTTGAACAGGATCTCGAACTGTTCCGAGCACTGGTGGAAACTGCGCAGCATGCAGACCTTGGACACGTCCTGGAACCCCAGCGCGCGATCGGAGCTGGCGTTGTTGAACTCGGCCGCGTCCAGCAGGCCGCGGTCCAGCGCCGGCACGATCTCGGCCCCGGGCAGCGCGTTGACCGCGGCGCCCAGCCCCGTGAAGATGTCGATCGACAGGCCGACCGTGCGGAACTTCAGGCCCTTGAAGTCCTCCGGCTTGGTGATCGGCTTCTTGAACCAGCCGAGCGGCTGCGTCGGCATCGGTCCGTACAGGAAGGACACCACGTCCAGGTTCAGGCTGCGGTAGATCTCCTGCTGCAGCTCCTTGCCGCCGCCGTATTTGTGCCAGGCGAGCAGCATGTTCGGATCCATGCCCCAGGCCGGTCCCGAACCCCACAGCGCCAGCGCGGAGTTCTTGCCATACCAGTAGGCGATCACGCCGTGGCCGCCGTCGAGCGTGCCCTTGCTGACCGCGTCGATCAGATCGAACGCCTTGACCACCGCGCCGGCCGGCAGCAGTTCGATCTTCAGCTCGCCGCCCGACATGTCGTTGACCTTGGCGACGAAGTCGCCGGCGAACTCGTGAAAGATGTCCTTGCTGGGCCAGGTGCTTTGCCAGCGCATCGTGATCGGACCCTGGGCCTTGACGATCGCCGGAAATCCCAGCGCCGTTGCACCGACCGCAGCCCCCGCCCCGCCCAGAAATCCCCGTCGCGATACCGCACCGCGCTTGTTTTTCGCTGCCATGCTGTCTTCCCCCTTGCTGCTGTTGACGACACCGGAGGCAGCGCCGCGAGTGCGCCAGCCTCGAACCGTTGATGCGACGTCTGGAATTGCGATGCGGTGGCCGGCCCGGTGGCGACTCTGCCGAATTGGAAGGGGGCGGCGTGCAAGTGGTTTGTAATTGACTTCATGTTAGGAATTGCAACCAAGCGCAACAATGTAGGGATTACCCGTGACGGATCGGCCCTGTCATCGCCTGCGGATCGCAGGCCAGCGACATGTCTGCTGCTTGTCTGCGCCATGTCTACCGCATGTCTGGCGAAGGCCGTGTTGCGGACCTCCCGATGAAGGCGAAGCGGCCCGATTAGCATGACCTTTCGGCCACTTCGATGGTCGAAGCGGCTACAGTAACGAGGACCGGCCATCGCGCCATTTTTTCGCCAGGAGCCATCGCATGCCCGACCCATCGAATCAGCCCAGCCCGGCGAACCCGGCGACTCCAACCAGCCAGGCCAACCAGAAGATCCAGTTCCCGGGCCATGACGGTCAGCCGCTGGCGGGCCGCCTCGACATGCCGGCTGGCCCGGTCAAGGCCTACGCGCTGTTCGCGCATTGCTTCACCTGCGGCAAGGATGTGGTGGCGGCCAGCCGCATCGCGCAGGCGCTGACGCAGCACGGCATCGCGGTGCTGCGCTTCGACTTCACCGGCCTGGGCGGCAGCGGCGGCGATTTCGCCAACACCAATTTCTCGTCGAACGTGGCCGACCTGCATGCGGCCGCCGACTACATGCGCCAGCATCTGCAGGCGCCGGCGCTGCTGATCGGCCATAGCCTGGGCGGCGCCGCCGTGCTGGCGGCGGCCGACGGCATTCCCGAGGCGAAGGCGGTGGCGACCATCGCCGCGCCGAGCGATCCCTCGCACGTGGTCGGCCTGCTGCGCGAGCACGCCGAGACCATCGCCGCCAACGGCGAAGCCGAGGTACAACTGGCGGGACGGCCGTTCCGCATCCGCAAGCAGTTTCTCGACGACGTCGCCGAGCAGACGCTGCTCGCCAAGGTGTCGCAGCTGCGGCGCGCGCTGCTGGTGATGCATTCCCCGGTCGACGAGACCGTCGGCATCGACAATGCGAGCCAGCTGTTCATCGCCGCCCGCCATCCGAAGAGCTTCGTCTCGCTGGACCATGCCGATCACCTGCTGACCCGGCGCGAGGACGCGACCTATGTCGCCAACACCATCGCCGCCTGGAGCCAGCGCTACCTCGGCATCGACGCGGCCACGCTGCCGGCCGCCGCGGTCGAGGAAGGGCTGGTGCGGGTCGAGGAGAACCATGCCGGCAAGTTCCAGCAGCAGGTCACGGTCGGCAAGCACCGGCTGCTGGCCGACGAGCCGGTCTCGTTCGGCGGCCTGAACGGCGGGCCGGCCCCCTACGACCTGCTGCTGGCGGCGCTGGGCGCCTGCACCTCGATGACGATCCGGATGGTGGCCGAGCGCAAGGGCTGGCCGCTGGAACACATCAGCGTGTCACTGAGGCACGAGAAGATCCATGCCGCGGACTGCGCGGAATGCGACACGCGCGACGGCAAGGTCGACTGGATCGAACGCGAGGTCACGCTGCGCGGACCGCTCGACGCGCAGCAGCGCGAGGCCCTGCTGGCCATCGCCGACAAGTGCCCGGTGCACCGAACCTTGCATTCGGAGGTGGTGGTGCGCACGCGCGCCGCGCCGGAGCAAGGGACGGGCGAACCGGCCATGGGCCCGGGCGGGGCGGGCGCGAGCCCGGCGGGCAAGGCGCCTGGCGGCTGATCGGGCCTTGGCTGCCGGCCAGTGCCGGCCCGGGCTGTTCGTCGCCTCGGCGTGCCGCTGCCACCCGAAGTCATTGTCAATTTGTGGAGATCGCCTGTGCAAACCGATGCAAATCCGACCAACAAGGCCGACAGGACGACGCCCGGCGCGACCCCCGGCGCGACCACCAGCGCGACCCCCGGCGGCGGTGCCGCCATCCCGGCCACGCTGATTCCCGGCGACGGCATCGGCCCGGAAATCATGGCCGCCACCTTGCAGGTGCTGGACGCGCTGGGCGCGCCGTTCGCCTGGGAAACGCAGCAGGCCGGCATGGCGGCGCTGGAGACCAGCGGCGACCCGCTGCCCGAGGCCACGCTGGACAGCATCCGCCGCACCGGGCTGGCGCTGAAGGGGCCGCTGACCACGCCGGTGGGCGGGGGCTTCCGCTCGGTCAACGTCCGGCTGCGGGAGCTGTTCCAGCTGTACGCCAACGTGCGGCCGGCGCGCACGCTGGTGCCCGGCCGCTATCAGGACATCGACCTGGTGCTGGTGCGCGAGAACGTCGGCGGCTTCTATGTCGCGCACGACTACTACATTGCCGTCGGCGACGATCCGCGCGCGGTGGCGGTGTCCACCGGCACCAATACGCGCGCCGATTGCCTGCGCATCGCCCGCTTCGCCTTCGAATACGCGCTGCGCAATGGCCGCAGGAAGGTCACCGTGGTCCATAAGGCCAACATCCTGAAGGCGCTGACCGGCATCTTCCTGGAGGCCGCGCGCGAGGTGGCGGCCGATTATGCGGGGCGGGTCGAGATGGAGGACCGCATCGTCGATGCCTGCGCGATGCAGCTGGTGCTGGACCCGTGGAAGTTCGACGTGCTGCTGTGCACCAACCTGTTCGGCGACATCCTGTCGGACCAGATCGCGGGACTGGTCGGTGGGCTGGGGCTGGCGCCGGGCGCCAATATCGGCGAGCACGCGGCGGTCTTCGAGGCCGTGCACGGCTCCGCGCCGGACATCGCGGGCAAGGGCGTGGCCAATCCGGTCGCGCTGATGCTGGCGGCCGGACTGATGCTCGAGCATGTCGGCCGCCAGGACCTGGCGCAGCGGATGCGCACCGCGATCGACCGGACGCTGAACGAGGACAACATCCGCACCGGCGACCTGAAGGGCAAGGCCAGCACGCGCGAGTTTGCGGACGCGGTGGTGCGGCGGTTGGCGTGAGGTGGCCGGGGGCGAGACGGCTCGGGTGAGGCGGCTCGGGTGAGGCGGCTCGGGTGAGACGGCTCGGGTGAGGCGGCTCGGGTGAGGCGGCTCGGGTGAGGCGGCTCGGGTGAGGCGGCTCGGGTGAGACGGCTCGGGTGCGGCCGCTGAGGTGGCCAGCCGCGTTGGAGCCGGGATGAGGCGGCCCGGGTCCGGGGGGAGGCCGGTGACGCGAAGCGGTCTGCATTGACAAAGAAAGCGCCGTTCTATACGGTGCACGGTCGCCGCGCGCCCGGCTGCATCCGCCCGCCGCGCCCGCGACCCGCCGATCCGCTGACCCATCACCGATGCCCCGTAAAGCCGCCCAGGTTTCCGAAGCCGACAAGCATGCCGCCGAGGGCGGCGCGGTAGCGGTGGATCGCGCGCTGTTCCTGCTGCGCGCGTTCCGGCTCGGCGATACCGCGCTGACGCTGGCCGAGCTGGCGCAGCGTTCCGGCCTCTACAAAAGTACGCTGCTGCGGCTGCTCGCCTCGCTCGAGCATGCGCGGCTGGTCGTGCGGCATGCCGACGGCCGCTACGGCCTCGGCCCCGAGGTCGCGCGCCTGCACGCGGTCTATGCCGCGTCGTTCTCGCTGGAGACGGCCGTGATGCCGGTGCTGCGCCAGCTGGTGCAGGACACCCGCGAGAGCGCCGCCTTCCATGTCGAGCAGGGCGAGCACCGGCTATGCCTCTATCGCGTCGATTCCCCGCAGCCGGTGCGTGACCATGCCCGCGCCGGCGATCTGCTGCCGCGCAACCGCGGCGCTGGCGGGCGCGTGCTGCGCGCCTTCGCCGGCGCGCGCGGCCAGCTGTACGACACCATTCGCCGCGAGGGCGTGGCGACGCTGGTCGGCGACCGCGTGCCCGATATCGCCGGCGTGTCGGCCCCGGTGTTCGGCCCCGGCGGCGAACTGCGCGGCGCGCTGACGCTGACCTGCCCGGCCTCGCGCTATCGGCCCGATTTCCGCACCGACGTGCTGCGCGCCGCGCGCGCGCTGACCGAAACGCTGGGCGGCAGCTTCCCCTTCGACGACTGAGCGTGCGTCGGCCGGCTGGCGGCACGCCGAGGCTGCCGCCAGCCCATGCCCGACTCAAGGGGGATGCCCGGTGCCGGTGCGACGGCTATCATCAAAGGTTTTTGGGACGAGCGGCCGTGCCGCCGGGGCATATGCAACGCGGCATTTTCCGAGGGATACCGTGCAGCTAGACCAGCACAGCATTGTGATCGTCATGATGGTGGTGTTTTCCAGCACGCTGCTGATCTCGACGGGCCTTGTGTTCGCGCTGATCCGCACCGATGCCGGCCGCCTATGGGCCGGCGGCCATCTGGTGCTGTCCGCCGGCGGCCTGGCGCTGACGATCAACGCCGCCACGGTGCATCTGGTCGAAGTGGGCGCGGTGGCGGTGATGGTCTATCTGGCCGGCAAGCTGACGATCTATTGCGGCGTGCGCGTGCATCAGGGTTTGCCCGGATTCACCCGCATGCAGGGCGCCGCCGTGGTGGTCACCGTCGCCGCCGCCCTCGATGCGCTGACCGGACCCCATCCGGTACTGCAGCTGCATCGCGTCGCCTATGTCGCGCTGGCGCTGCTGTCGCTGACGACGATCCTCGTGCTGCTGCGCTCGCGCGTGCGCCATAGCGAGATCGGGCTGCCGCTGGTGCTGCTGGCGAGCGCGGTGCAGCTGTGCGCGCAGCTCTATGGCGCGTCCGCGGCCTGGCAGGCCGACAATGCGATTTCCGCGTCGCCGTTCAATGCGGCCAATCTGACCCACGACGCCACCTACAACGCCGTGGTGGTGCTCGCCCCGCTGGTGGCGACGCTGCTCGGGCTGTTCGGCTTCACCGTGATGGCGCTGGAGCAGGTGATCGCCAACAAGGAACGCGGCGCCCGCATCGACGGGCTGACCGGCCTGCTGAACCGCGCCGCGCTCGACAATGCCGCCAGCCGGCTGATCGTGTCCGCGCTGCGCAACCGGCAGGCGGTCGCCTGCCTGGTCATCGACGTCGATCATTTCAAGCAGGTCAACGACCGCAGCGGCCATCGCGCCGGCGATGCCGTGCTGCAGGCGATCGCCGAGGCGCTGGACAACTCGCGCCGCGCCTCCGATGTGGCCGGCCGCTACGGCGGCGAGGAATTCTGCGTGCTGTGTCCCCATACCGACGAGCATCAGGCCACCGCGCTGGCCCGGCGGATCCTGCGCAAGGTACGCGCGATCCCGCTGCCCGGGCCCGCGGGCAAGTTCGCCAGCGTCAGCATCGGCGTGGCGCAGCTGCGCGACGACGGTTCCGATTCGGTGGGGCTGTGGCAGCAATTGTTCGGCAACGCCGACCGGGCGCTGTACGAAGCGAAGCGGCGCGGGCGGGATCGCTACGTGCTAGCGTCCACGCTGGAGCGGGAGGAGGCGATCGCCGCGGCGGCGGAAATGGAGCGGGCGTCCGCATCGGACTCCGCGATGGCGTCGGTCATGGACGCCGATGCGCAGTCCGATCCCGCGCTGGCGGCCGATCTTCCTGGCGACACGCGCTGACCCGCCAGCGGCGACCCCTCCCAACGCACTAGTCCTTTCTGTCCGGCCGCCCACCCGACCGCTCACCCGACCTCTCGCCTGACAGCTCACCCGACCGTCAGCCCTGCGACTGCCGGGGCGACACCGCCTCCGGCACATCCCGCGGCGGGTGCCCGTCATAGGTCCAGATGAACTCTCGCGGCATCGGTCCCTTGTTGCGGCCGCCTTGCTCCGTCTGCTCCCACGCGTGCGCCAGGATGCCGACCGAGCGCGACAGGCAGAACAGCCCGCGCGCCAGCGGCGGCGGGAAACCGAGCTCGGCGTAGATCACCGCGGTGGCGCCGTCGATATTCATCGGCACCGGCCGCGATCGGCCCGCACCGAGCTCCACCTCCACCGCGCGCGCGATCGCGGCGAACCGCCCGCCGACCACGCCGTCGGCGGCGGCCTGGTCGACCAGTTCGAGCAGCCGCGGCGCGCGCGGATCGACCGGATGGAAGCGATGGCCGAACCCCGAGACGTACTTGCCGTGCAGCTCGCGCCAGGCCTGTAGGCCCGCGCGCACCGCTTCCGGCAGCGCGAGTCCCGCGTCGGCGCGCGCCGCGATATCCAGGTAGAGCGCGACCGCCTGCTCGCCGGCGCCGCCGTGCACGTCGCCGAGCAGATTGACGGCCGACGCCATCGCATTGTTCAGGCCCACGCCGCAGGTCGCCGCCATGCGCGCCACCGCGATGCTGGGCGCCTGCGGCCCATGGTCGACCGCGGACATCAGCGCGGCGTCGAGCAGGGCGGCCTGGCCCGGCGGCGGCAGTTCGCCGCGCAGCATCAGCCAGATCATCTGGGCGAACGAGACACGCCCGATCAGCTGCTCGATCGGATAGCCGCGATAGCGGATCACGCCGGGCTGCATGTCGATGATGGCGCTGCGCCACCAGTCTTCGGCGCGGCGCTGGCCGGCGTCCGGGTTGGAGGGATCGAATGCGGTCATAGGGCCTTCTCCGCCTGCATGGTGTCGATCTGCTCGGCGGTATAGCCGAGTTCGAGGAGGATGTCGCGCGTGTGCTGGCCCAGTTCGGGCGGCGGCGCATCGACCGCCGGCGCGGCGCCGTCGAGCTTGAAGCCGGTGCGCAGCAGACGCAGGTCGCGTCCCACGCCCGGCGCGTCGGCAAACTCGGCGACGATGCCGCGCGTGGCGACCTGCGGGTGGGCCAGCGTCTGCGGAACCGTATAGACCGGACCGGCCGGCACGCCCGCCTGGTTCAGCAGCGGCCACCAATGCGCGGTGGGCTGGCGCGTCAGCTGCGCCTCGAGCTCGCCCTGCAGCGCGGCGCGGTGCTGCAGCCGGGCCTGCCGCTCGGCAAAGCGCGGGTCGGTGGCCAGCTCGGGCCGGCCGATCACGCGGCAGACCGCCTCGAACTGTTCCTGCTTGTTGGCGGCGATATTGATCAGCCCGTCGCCGGTGCGGAAGGTGCCCGAGGGGCTCGCGGTCATGTTGTCGTTGCCCATCGGCGCCGGTTCGCGCCCGGCCACCAGGTAGTTCGACACGACCCAGCCCATCGTCGCCAGCGTCGATTCGAGCATCGACACGTCGATCAGGTAGCCCTCGGTGCGGTCGCGATCCGCCAGCGCCGCGGCCACCGCCAGCGCCGCGGTCAGCCCTCCGACGGTGTCCGAGACCGGATAGCCGACGCGATACGGCGCGGTCTCGGCATCGCCGGTGATGCTCATCACGCCGGCCATGCCCTGGATGATCTGGTCGTAGGCCGGCAGGTCGGCCAGCGGGCCGTCCTGGCCGAAGCCGGAAATCGCGCAATAGATCAGCCGAGGATTGTCCTGCTTCAGCGTGTCGTAGCCGAGCCCGAGCCTCGCCATCACGCCCGGGCGGAAGTTCTCGACCAGCACGTCGGACTCGCTGACCAGCCGGCGCAGCGCCTGCTTGCCGAGCGGATGCTTCAGGTTCAGCGTGATCGAGCGCTTGCCGGGGTTCTGCGCGAGGAAGGACACGCCCATCAGCCTGCGGTTCAGCTCGGCGTCGGCGCCCAGCTGGCGCGCCAGGTCGCCGGTGCCGGGCGTCTCCACCTTGATCACGTCCGCGCCCAAGTGCGCGAGTTGATGGCAGCAGAAGGGGCCGGCCAGCACATTGGTCAGGTCGAGCACGCGGATGCCGCGCAGCGGCTTGCGGCGGTCTTTCGGCGCGGCCCCGGGTGGGCTGCCGTTGGGGGAGTCGGGATTCATGGCGATCTCGCCGAAGTTCTTTTACATTCCGTACAACAGAACATCGGTCTTTTGAAAGGAACAATGCGCGCCAGCATAGAAGCCGGGAACGGGGGCTGTCAAGGCAAGTTGGCATGTCCGGCCCGCGTTCGGCCTTGTTGCTATAATCGCCCGACCCCCCAACACCGATCGCGGGTTCGCACGCGCCGGTCGTGGTCCCGCCCCGCCGGCTGCCTCGCGATGTCATTGCGTGACGAGGAGTGATGTGGCTGAAATCCAGATCGCCTTGACCGGTTCGCCGCCCGCAGTGGACCCCGTGGACACCCAGGATCGGCCGGACACCGTCGTCTCCCTCGCGCCATCCCTCCCTTCGTTCACCGCCCCCACTGACCTCGCCGGCTCACGGCTCGATGCCGCGATCGCGCACGCCGTCGACGCGCTGATCGCGCGGCAGCGGCCCGACGGCCATTGGGTGTTCGAGCTCGAGGCCGATACCACGATCCCGTCCGAATACGTGCTGCTGGTCCACTATCTGGGCGAGGCGGCCGATCCCGCGCGGGAGGGGCGCATCGCGCGCTATCTGCTGCGCCGGCAGAACGATGACGGCGGCTGGCCACTGTTTCATGGCGGCGCGTCCGATATCAGCGCCAGCGTCAAGGCGTATTTCGCGCTGAAGATGATCGGCGAGCCGGTCGATGCGCCGGCGATGCGGCGCGCGCGCGAGCGGATCCTGGCGCTGGGCGGTGCCGAAGCGAGCAATGTGTTCACGCGCACGCTGCTGGCGCTGTACGGCGTGATGCCATGGCGCGCGGTGCCGCTGATGCCGGTCGAGATCATGCTGCTGCCGCTGTGGTTTCCCTTTCATCTGTCGAAGATCTCGTACTGGGCACGCACGGTGATCGTGCCGCTGCTGGTGCTGAACACGCTGCGTCCGTGCGCGCGCAATCCGCGCCGCGTCGGCATCGACGAACTGTTTCGCCGGCCCAGCCAGGCCGCGCGGATGCCGGGCAGGGCGCCGCACCAGAGCCGCTTCTGGTATGCGGTGTTCCGCGGCGTCGATGTCGCGCTGCGCGTGCTCGAACCCCTGTCGCCGCGCGCGCTGCGCCAGCGCGCGATGCAGCAGGCCGAGCGCTTCGTGCGCGAGCGCCTGAACGGCGACGACGGCCTCGGCGCCATCTTTCCCGCGATGGTCAACGCGGTGATGATGTTCGATGCGCTCGGCGTGCCGCGCGACGAGCCCGCGGTCGCGCAGGCCCGCGCGGCGCTGGACCGTCTGCTGGTCGAGCATGGCGGCGAGGGCGATGAGACGTACTGCCAGCCCTGCTTCTCGCCGGTGTGGGACACCTCGCTGACCTGCCATGCGATGCTCGAAGCCGGCGGTGAACGCGCGCTGGCGGCGGCGCGGCGCGCGCTCGACTGGCTGCTGCCCTTGCAGGTGCTCGACGTGCGCGGCGACTGGACGGTGCGCCGGCCGCATCTGCGCCCTGGCGGCTGGGCCTTCCAGTATGCCAATCCCCACTATCCCGATGTCGACGACACGGCCGTGGTCGCGATGGCGCTCGATCGCGCCGCGCGTGGCGATGCGCGCTGGGGCGGCCGCGTCGCGCCCGCGCTGGCTCGCGCCCGCGAATGGATCGAAGGCATGCAGAGCAGCGACGGCGGTTGGGGCGCGTTCGAACCGGAAAACACGCACAGCCATCTGAACAGCATCCCGTTCGCCGATCATGGCGCGCTGCTCGATCCGCCCACCGCCGACGTGTCGGCGCGCTGCCTGTCGATGCTGGCGCAGCTGGGCGAATTGCCGGCGAACAGCCGCGCCGCCGCGCAGGCGCTGCGCTATCTGCTCGATGAGCAGGAGGCAAACGGCAGCTGGTATGGGCGCTGGGGCACCAACTACCTGTATGGCACGTGGAGCGCGCTGTGCGCGCTGCAGGCGGCCGGGCTCGGGCCCGATGCCGCGCCGGTGCGCCGCGCCGCGCAGTGGCTGCTGTCGGTACAGAACGAGGACGGCGGCTGGGGCGAGGACGGCAGCAGCTACCGGCTCGATTACCGCGGCCACGAGAGCGCGCCGAGCACGCCGTCGCAGACCGCCTGGGCGCTGCTGGGCCTGATGGCGGCCGGCTGCCGCGAGCAGCCGGCGGTCGCGCGCGGCATCGACTATCTGCTGCGCGAGCAGCGCGCCGACGGGCTGTGGGACGAGCAGCATTTCACCGCGGTCGGCTTTCCGCGCGTGTTCTATCTGCGCTATCACGGCTATGCGCGGTATTTCCCGCTGTGGGCGCTGGCGCGCTACCGCAATCTCGGCAATCCCGGCAACCTTGCCAATCCCGGCGACCCGGGTGATCCCGGCAATCGTGGAGGCCTCGGCAGTTCGGCCGATGCCGCCGTTCCCAACGATGCCGCGGGCCGCATGCCATGGGGCATGTGACAGATGCCGCGAACTGCGCCGATGCCGATGCGCCGCGCTGGCTCGTCGTCACCGGCATGGCCTTCGAGGCGCGGCTGCTGAACTGGCCAGACGCCACCACGTTGAGCGGCCTGCGCGGCGATGCCCTCGACCATGCGCTCACCGCCGCGCTGAGCCCCACGGTTACGGCCGCGCTGACCGCCGCGCCGACCCCCACGGTTACGGCCGCGCTAACGGCCCCTTTGCGCGACGGCAAGGAACCGGCGCACCGCTACGCCGGGGTGATCAGCTTCGGCGTCGCTGGCGGGCTCGATCCCGCGCTGCCGCCAGGCAGCGTGATCGTGGCCGATGCCGTGGCGGCTGACGGCTCGCGCTTCGACACCGACGCCCGCTGGGCCAGCGCGATTCGCCTGGCCTTACCCGAGGCGGTCGACGGCACGATCGTGGGAGTGGACTCGCCAGCCGCAACGATTGCCGACAAGCGGTCGCTGCATGCGGCGACCGGCGCGGTGGCCGTCGACATGGAGTCGCACCGCATTGCCGCGGCGGCGCGCGCGGCGGGGCTGCCGTTCGTCGTGTGCCGGGCGATTGCAGATCCGGCGGGGCGCCGCGTTCCGCCGGCGGCGCTGGCCGCGTTCGGGGCCGACGGCGGCATCGCGATGCGCGCGCTATGCGCCAGCCTGCTGAAACAGCCCGCGCAAATGGGCGAGCTGCTGCGGCTTGCCGGCGATGCCGCCGCGGCGCGGCGGGGCCTGCGCCGGCTGGCGGCCGTGCTGCCAAGCTCGGCGGGCGAATCGCGCGATCATTGGGGGGCTGGGGCTGGGGCTGGGGCTGGGACTGGGGCCGGGGCCGGGGCCGGGGCCGGAACCGGAACTGGAACTGGAACTGGAACTGGAACTGGAACTGGAACTGGAACTGGAGCTGGGGCCGGCGCTGCAGCGGGAGCCGGGGCGGGCGCTGGAGCTTGGGTTGGAACTGGCGCCGGCGTTGAGCCGACCGCGGGTCCGGGCGTCCCCGTCGCTGGCGACGCTGCGCCGGGCGCGCCGTCTGCCTCGTCCCCCTCGTCGCCATAGTCCGGCAGATCGCCGGACTCGCCGCCGCGCAGCCGCTGGCGGCGCTGCTGCAGATAGGCGTCGCGCACGAAGCTGTATTTGTCCAGCGCGGCCTGCTCCAGCAGGGTGGTGGCATCGAGCAGATTGCTGCGCGTATTGACGAACTGCAGCGCGAACAGGCTGTTGCGCCAGGCCGGATCCATATAGGTCACCGGATCGGTGAAGACGTCGCCGGCCATGCCGATGCCATCGCGCACGGTGCTGGGCCCGAACAGCGGCAGCACCAGATACGGCCCCGAGGGCACGCCCCACGTGCCCAGCGTCAGGCCAAGGTCCTGCGGATGCCTCGGCAGCCCGGCCGGCGTCGCGATATCGATCAGTCCGCCCAGGCCCAGCACGGTATTGATCGCGACCCGCATCACGCTCTCGGCCGCCGCCACGCCCTTGCCCTGCAGCAGGTTGTTGATCGCGTTGCCGACGTCGCCGAAATTGTTGAAGACATTAGTCACCGCGGTGCGCACCGGCTGCGGCGTGACGCGGCGATAGCCCTTGGCGACCGGCACCGCGACATAGGTATCGATCTTGTCGTTGACGGTATGGACGGCGCGGTTCAGCGGTTCCAGCGGGTCGGCAGGATTGGCGTTCGGCCCGGTCGCGCAGGCCGCGCAGCACAGCGCGGCAAGCGGGATCAGCCGGTGCAGCGCTGCCGGCGCGGGCAACGGAGACGAAGAGTCCGAAAGGCGTAAAAGGGGCGAAAGGCGTGAGCGGGGCCAATGGCGTGAAAGGAGCCAATGGCGTGAAAGGGGCGAAGGAGACGAGGGCTCTGGCATGGCGATCATGGTGGCGTCGTGGTCGGTCCGTCCGCGGCCTCGGACAATTCAGCGCGACTGGCGCGGCCGTCCCATCAGAATAGGCTGGAAAAACACCGCGCCGGCCAGCGTGCACACCAGCGACAGCGCCAGCAGCTTGCCCATGCTCGCGGTGCCGGCATGGTTGGACAGCCACAGGCTGCCGAACGCGGTGGCGGTGGTCGCCGCGCTGAACAGCACCGCATGGGTCAGGCTGGACTGCAGCAGGCCGGTCTTGCCCTCGCGCCATGCGATCACGTAGTAGATCTTGAAGGCGACGCCGATGCCGAGCAGCAGCGGCAGCGCGATGACGTTGGCGAAGTTCAGCGCGATGCCGAACACCACGCACAGCTCCAGCGTCAGCACCGCCGACACCAGCAGCGGCACCAGCGTGCGCAGCACGTCGGCGAAGCGGCGCAGCGTCAGCCACAGCAGGATCGCGATCGACAGCACCGCCCACGCGCCGGCCTGCGCGAACGCGCTCAGGATGGTGCGGGCCGAGCCGCGCACCGCGATCGGCCCGCCGGTGGCCTCCGGCGCGATCGCCAGCACCGCTGGCACGAAGGCGTCGAGCGCCGCCTCGCGCGCGCGTTCGCCGGGCGGCAGGCGCGGGCTGACGGTGACCAGCGCGCGCCCGTCGGGCGTCAGCCAGTCGCGCACCAGTTCGCGCGGCAGCGAATCGATGGCGACGCGCTCGGCCCGCAGCGCCTGCGCCAGGCCCGCCAGTCCCAGCCGCAGGGGCAGGGCGATTGCGCGTTCGGCGCGGTCGCGGGTCGCGGCGTCGGCATCGGCCAGCTTGCGCAGCGCCTGCGCGAGCCGCCGCGCTTCGCTCACGCCCGCGGCAGGCGTGGTACCGGGGGCCGAGCGGGTGTTGGCCGCCAGTTCGAGCTGGCCGGCCGTGCGGCGCAACGCGGCCACGCGCAGCGGATCGGAGGCCGGCGGCGCGGCTGGCTGGGTCAGCGCCGGCAGCAGCGCCTGCGCCGCCGATGCGATCAAGGGTAGTTTGGCGTCCTGATCGTGCGGCACGAAGCTGTCGAGCGTGGTGACGCGCTCGACCTCGGGCCGTGCCGACAGCCGCGTCGCCAGCGCACGTGCGGCATCGAGCGAGGGCGCCAGCACGCTGACATCCTCGGTGCCGGCCTGCGGCGCGTCCTTCAGCGATCGAAGCGTTGCCATCGATTCGGAGGCGGGGTCCTTCAAATTCAGCGGATCGAAATCGAAGCGCAGCTGCGTCAGCAGCGGCGAGGCGGCCAGGATCACGACGCAGGTGACCCACAGCACCGGCTTGCGATGGCGCTCGAAGAACTCGTCGGCGGGCGCGAGCCAGCGGATGCCGGGCGCCACGGTCTCGCCGTCGGGCTGCAGCACGCGGATCAGCGCCGGCAGCAGCGTGACCGTGGTCAGGAACGCGACGAACATGCCGACGCCGGCGATCAGGCCCAGTTCGGCCACGCCGCGATAGTCGGTCGGCAGGAAGGCGAAGAACGCGGCGGCGGTGGCCGCCGCCGCCAGCGACAGCGGCACCGCCAGCGCCTGCGCGGTATGGGCCAGCGCCGTCACGATATGGTCGCGGTCGTGGCGCTCGGCGCGGTAGCGCACGCCGAACTGGATGCCGAAGTCCACGCCGAGGCCGACGAACAGCACCGCGAAGGCGACCGAGATCATGTTCAGCGCGCCGACCATTGCCAGCCCCAGCGCCGCGGTGACGGCCAGGCCAGCGAACAGGCTCAGCAGCACGGCAACGATCAGCCGCGCCGAACGCAGCGCCAGCCACAGGATCAGGATCACGACCAGCACCGTCACCGCGCCGTTCAGCGCGGCGCCGTCGGCCACCGAGGCGAACTCGTCGTCGGCCAGCGCCTGCGGCCCGGTCAGCCGTACCTCGGCCGCGTAGTGCTGTGCCAGCTGCAGCTGCGCCGCGCGGGCGCGGATCGCGGCCGAGGCATCGGCGCCGGCCTGCAGGTCGCCGTAATCGAGCACCGGGCTGACCGCGACGAAGGCCAGCGCGGGACCGGACGCCGGCGTGGGGTCGGCCAGCGTGCGCCAGGACAGCGCCGCCGGCCTGCCTGCCAGCACCTGCTCGAGCGCCATCGCGCCGCGCGACAGCAGCGGCGCCATCTGCGCCAGCGTGACCTGGCCCATCTGCAGCGGCAGGCCCAGCGTGACCGACAGCGTGTCGGCCAGCCCGCGCAAGGACGGATCGCGCGCCAGCGCATCGAGCAGCGGCCGCGCATCGGTCAGGTCGCGCGTGACCCGCGCCAGCGTCGGCGTATCGAGAAACAGCAGGCCGTTGCGCGCGAAGAAGGCGCCGCCGCCGGGCTGGCGCACCGCCTCGAAGCGGGACGGCTGATTGCGCAGCGACTGCGCCAGCGCATCGGCGGCGGCTTCGGCCAGTTCGGGGACCGGCGCCCGCACCACCGCGAGCATCAGGCGGTCGCGGTCGGGGAAGGCTTCGTTCAGCGCGGCGTCGTAGCGAGCCCAGGGTGCGTCGACATCGAGCAGGCGGCCGATATCGGTATTGATCGCGAAGTGCCGGGCCGCATACCAGCCGCTGCCGGCGCAGACCACGGCCGCCAGCGCGATGGTCAGCCAGGCGCGCGCGGTCGCCAGCATCACCAGGCGGGTAATGGCCGCGGTCAGCATGCGAGGCCAGCGTGGGCGCAGGCCACTACAGCGGCGCTGGCGGCGGGTCTATACTCGATCGCTCGGATCGCCATGTTCGTCGTCATGCCGTCGGATCGCTCTCCATGTTCCCTGTCCGTTCCCGTTCCCGCTCCCGCTCGCCGCTTCCCGCGCTGGCCATCGCGCTTCCGCTGGCACTGCCCGCTCCGCTGGCACTGCCCGCACTCCCCATCGCACTCCCCATCGCACTCCCCATCGCACTCCCCATCGCACTCCCCATCGCGGCCGCCATGCTGATCTGGCCGCTGCCTGCCAACGCCGCCGAGCGCGCCGCGCCCGACCGGCTGGTGCGCACCGCGGTGGAAGGGGTGATTTCCGCGGTGCGCGCCGATTCCGCGGCCAGCGCCGGCGATCAGGCCAGCGTCGTGGCCGTGGTACGGCGCCAGTTCCTTCCCTATACCGATTTCGCGCGCACCACGCGGCTCGCGCTCGGTCCCGCCTGGCGCACCGCCAATCCCGCGCAGCAGCAGCAACTGGTCGAGCAGTTCCGCACGCTGCTGGTCCACACCTATGCGCTGTCGCTGTCCCAGCTGCGCGGCCAGAATGTCGAATTCCGCTATGCGCCGGTGCAGGGCGGCGCCAATGCCGACGACGTGGTGGTGCGCACGCGCGTGATCACCGCGGGCGACGAGAACCAGATCGACTACCGGCTGCGGCGCGGCGCCGACGGCTGGAAGATCTACGACATCAACATGATGGGCGCGTGGCTGATCGAGGTCTATCGCCGCCAGTTCGGCGACATCGTCGAGCGCGACGGCATCGACGGGCTGATCCGCTATCTGTCCGAGCACAACGCGCGCCAGGCCGGCGGCCGCTGAAGCGCCGCGCCTCATCGCCGGCCGCTCCGTACGGCCGCGGCCGGTTCGCCGTGCCGGTCGCGCCAGCGGCGCACCTCGAACCACTGCCACGACAGCAGCGCCGGCACGCCGTACAGCACCTCGCGCGCGCGGCGCACCAGCGCCAGAGACAGCGCGGTCTGCGCGTCGATGCCGAGCAGCTGGCCGAGCAGCATCACCACCGCCTCCTGCACGCCGAGCCCGCCCGGCACGAAGAAGGCCATATTGCGCGCCGCCATCGTCAGCGACTCGATCGCCAGCGCCTCGCCGAACGACACCGGATGGCCCAGCAGCCGCAACGCGAACCAGGTCTCGACGGTGCCGGCCGTCAGCCCCAGCAGTTGCCAGACCGCCGCGGTGACCGGCGTGCGCAGCCGTCCCAGCAGCGAGCGGATGCGCTCGTCCAGGCCCGCGCCGAGGTCGGCGCCGGCGATTGCATCGACCATCCGGTGTTCCTCGCCCAGCAGGCGCCGGGCCAGCCGTTCGAGCCGCGCGAACAGCGCGCCATGCCGCAGCGCCAGCGCAAACGCGACCGGCAGCGGCAGCGACAGCAGCAGCCCGCCGCCGATCGTCAGGGCGCGCTGTTCCTGATGGCCGCCGGGAATCGCGGCGATCAACAGCAGCACGCCGATCACGCAGAACAGATACTGCGAGAACAGCGTGACCATGACCTCGACCACCACGCTGGCGGTGACCGCGCTGGTGTCGCCGACCTGCAGCCTTCCCAGCCGAATGCCGGCCAGCTCGCCGCCCACATTGGCCGTCGGCAGCAGCCGGTTGACGGCCTCCCGCACGCTTGCCACCCACCACAGGAACAGCATGCCCGGATGCGCGGCGGGCGCCGCGGCGCGCAGCAGGCCCTGCCAGGCGCGCGCGTCGAGCGCGATCGCCACGCCATGCACCGGCAGCAGCCACAGCAGCGGCCAGCCGGCGCGGGCGACGGTGTTGGCGATCTGTCCCACGCCCTGATGCACGATCAGCGCGCCCAGCGCGATCAGCCCGATCAGGCCGGCCAGCAGTCCGAGCCGCTTCATCGCCGCCACCCCGGCGAGGCACAGGAGCCGTCGTCGCCGATGCGCGCGGGCAACTGATCGGCGAAGCCGCCGCGCCGCGGCGCCACCTGCTCCAGCGCGGTGCGTACGCGCGGCGACAGCAGCGCGGCCAGTTCGTCGGCATGGCGGTAGCCGCGCATCGACGGCGCGATCCGTTCGCCGGATTCCGTCGCCGGATGCAGATAGAGCTCGACCACGCCGGGCGGCAGCGTGCGCAAGGCGGCCAGCACGGCGTCCTCGTCCATCGCGCCGCTGCGGGCGATGCCGATCACATGGTCGTTGTGGGCGATGCCGGCGGCATCGAGGCGCCGGCGCAGCAGCGCGAGCCACGGGCGCAGCCACCATGGCGCGCCCGTCTCCCGCGGCAGCCGCATCGCGCGCAGGCCGTAATCGCGGCCGATCGCGAGGATCAGCGACAGCACGGTCGGATGCAGATGGAAATGCTTGTGCGTATTGACGTGATCGAGTGCCAGGCCGGTCGCGGCGAAGGCGGCGAACTGCGCGCGGATCTCCGCGGCCAGCTGGCGGCGCACCGCATCGGACAGGAAGAAGCGCAGGCCGTCGCGCGCCATCGCCGAGCCGAAGCGGCCCTCGGCGTCGACGAGGTCGGGAATGGCGGCCGGCGGCAGCACCGACGGACCGTCGGCCAGCACCAGATGCAGGCCCACGCGCAGCCGCGGCAGCCGGTGCGCGCGCGATACCGCATCGGCGGCGGCCGGTGCGCCGACCATCAGGCTGGCGGCGTCGAGCACGCCATGCCGGTGAGCCAGCTCGACTCCCTCGTTGACGGCCGGATGCAGGCCGAAGTCGTCGGCGGTCACGATCAGCGCGCGTGGCCGCGTACGGCCCGTCGCCGGCCCTGCGGCCGTGGTCGCGTCAGCGGTCGCCTTGGTGGTCGCGTTGACGGTCGCGGTGGTGGTCGGGATCGGCAGGATCACGCCTCGTGGGTATGCAGGAAGCGGAAGAATTCGACGCCTTCGCGCAGCCGGCGCCGCGTCATTTCCCAGCTGCCCATCATTTCGCGGGTGATCTCCCAGATCTTGGACGGCCGGAAGTAGAAGCGGCGGTAGAAGGTCTCGACGCCGTGATAGATCTCGTCGCGCGACAGATGCGGGTAACTGATCGCCGCCAGCTGCACGCCGCGGTCGTTGACCAGCGGGATCACCTTGTCGTCGGCCAGCCAGCCGTTGTCGAGCGCCTGCCGGTACAGCGCGGTGCCGGGGTAGGGCGCGGCCAGCGAGACCTGGATCGTATGCGGATTGATCTCCTGCGCGAAGGCGATGGTCTTCTCGATGGTCTCGCGCGTCTCGCCCGGCAGGCCGAGGATGAAGGTGCCGTGGATCGTGATGCCGAGCTTGCGGCAGTCCTCGGTGAAGCGCCGCGCGATATCGGTGCGCAGGCCCTTCCTGATGTTCAGCAGGATCTGGTCGTCGCCCGATTCATAGCCGACCAGCAGCAGGCGCAGGCCGTTGTCCTTCATGATCTTCAGCGTGCTGTAGGGGACGTTGGCCTTGGCATTGCACGACCATGTCACGCCCAGCTTGCCGAGCCCGCGCGCGATCTCCTCCACGCGCGGCTTGAAGTCGGTGAAGGTGTCGTCGTCGAACATGATCTCGCGCACCTCCGGCATATTGCGGCGGATCCATTCGACCTCGGCCAGCACGTTCTCCGGCGAGCGCACGCGGTAGCGATGGCCGCCGACCGTCTGCGGCCACAGGCAGAACGTGCAGCGCGAGCGGCAGCCGCGGCCGGTGTAGATCGATACATAGGGGTGCAGCAGATAGCCGATGAAGTAGTTGCGAATGTTCAGGTCGCGCCGGTAGACCGGGGCGACGAAGGGCAGCGCGTCCATGTCCTCGATCATCGGCCGCGGCGGGTTGTGTTCGATGGTGCCGTCGGCCGCCCGGTAGCTGAGCCCGGCGATCCGCGGCAGCGGGATGCCGGCGGCGACGTCGCGGCACGTGTAGTCGAATTCCTCGCGGCAGACGAAGTCGATCGCCTCGCTGGCGGCCAGCGTGCCGCCGGGATCGACCGCGGCCTTGGCGCCGACCATGCCGAGCCGGATGGTCGGATAGCTGGCCTTAAGCGCCTGCGCGAAACGCACGTCGGCCGGGAACGACGGCGTGCTGGTATGCACGATCACCAGTTCGTATTCGCTGGCGATGGCCAGCGTCTGTTCGAGGCTCAAGCCGTCGGCCGGCGCATCGAGCAGGCGGCTGCCGGGTACCAGCGCCGCCGGTTGCGCCAGCCAGGTCGGATACCAGAACGAGCGGATCTCGCGCCTGGCCTGATAGCGCGAGCCGGCGCCACCGTCGAAGCCGTCGAAGGAGGGCGCTTGCAGGAACAGGGTCTTCATCGGGTCCTCCGGGAGACGGAAGGGGGCTGCATGTCGGCGCGATCGTGGGGGCGGGGCGGGCTTGCGCCGACTGCCGCGCTCGCGACCCCATCGCGCGTCCATTGGATGGCAAGGCGCGTACCGCGCCAGCGCACCTGCCGGCCGGCCATCGCCACCGTCCATTCGAGCAGCAGCAGCGTGTCCCGCAAGGGCGCGCGCAGCGCCGCGCCCGCATCGCGGCAACGCAGCGTCCGGGCCATCGCCCCGAGCACCGCCACGAGCGCGAGCGCGCGCGAGGACGCCAGCAGCAGCCCGATCACCAGCATCGGCCAGGTAAAGGTCAGGAAGACCAGGGCGAAGCCGGCGGGATCGAGCGCGCGCAGCGTACGCAGCCAGCGCAGTTCGTGAGACCACAGCGCGCGCGGCGTGGTTTCCGCGATATCGGTGCCGACCACGACCTCGGACAGCACGGTGCGCAGCCCTTGCCGGCGGGTCAGCTCGCCGAGCCAGTAGTCGTCGGCGAGCCGGTCGGCCAGGGCCGCGAAGCCGCCGATCCGCAGCAGCGCCTCGCGCCGCAACGCGATGGTCGCGCCGAAGCCGAAGCGCTGGCTGCCTCCCGCATGCGCGACGCGCACCGCGGGAACGAACCACTCGTCGATGAATTGCGCCCCCAGCCGCGCCCAGATGCCCCGCAGCGGCCGGCCGCGATACAGGCAGGTCACGATGCCGACGCGCGGGTCGGCCAGCGGCGCCGTGACGCGCCGCAGATAGTCGGCACGCACCGCGATATCGCTGTCCGCGATCACCAGCCGCTCGTGGCGCGCCAGCGGCAGCATCGCCAGCAGGTTGGCGACCTTCGGGTTGACGGTCGGCAGCGCCGGCGCGGTCCGATGCGCGCCGATCGCCACGGCGATATCGCAGCCGGGGAACGCCCGACGCAAACGCTCGACCACGGCCAGCGCCGCATCGTCGGGCTCCCACACGCCGAACACCAGCTGGAAGCAGGGATGGCGCTGCCGGCAGAAGGTGGCGAGATTGCGGTACAGGCGCGGCTCGTCGCCGCACAGCGGCTTGAGCACCGTCACCGGTGCGAGGCCGTCATCGCCTTGTACGGCGGGCGCGGGCAGGGGACGGCGGCTGGCCCACCAGGCCGCCGCCGCATAGCCCGATGCCAGCACGGTCAGGACGCCGCCGGCCAGTCTGACCCAGTCCATGCGCGTTCAATGCAGCGCCGTGGCCCGCCGGTCCGGCTTCGGGGCGTGGATGGAACCGGCGGTGTCGGGGGCGTCGGCCGAACCGGCGGAATCCGCAGAATTCGCAGCAGAATCCGCAGAATCGGCGGTGGAATCGGCGGTGGAATCGGCCGGGCCGGCGGCGCGGCGCCGGATCTGCTCGAGCTTGATCTCGACATGGCGCGAGAACACGTACTCGGCCGGCCGCTGGCCGTCCAGCGCAATATCGGGCGCCATCGGGCCGTCGGTGCGCACGCCGCGCAGCGCGACGCGCATCGCCTTCAGCGGATGCGCGACGGTATCGGCCACCGCGGTGGCCTCATAGCCGCTGTGCACCATGCAGTTGGCGCATTTCTCGTAGTTGCCGGTGCCATAAGCGTCCCAGTCGGTGTCCTCCATCAGCTCGCGAAACGTCGCGGCATAGCCTTCGCCGAGCAGATAGCACGGACGCTGCCAACCGAACACGGTGCGCGCCGGATTGCCCCACGGCGTGCAGCGGTAGGTCTGGTTGCCTGCAAGAAAGTCCAGGAACAGCGTCGACTGGCTGAAGGCCCATTGCCGCCCGCGCCGGCCGCGCGCGAGGATGTCGCGGAACAGCTGGCGCGTCTTGCCACGATGCAGGAAGTGCTGCTGGTCGGGCGCGCGCTCGTAGGCATAGCCGGGCGAGACGGTGATGCCGTCCACGCCCATCGCCTTGACCGAGTCGAAGAAACGGGCCACGCGCTCCGGGTCGGCATCGTTGAACAGCGTGCAGTTGATGTTGACGCGAAAGCCGCGCTGCTTGGCGGCGCGGATCGCGGCCACCGCGCGCTCGTAGACGCCAGGCTGGCAGACCGCGCGGTCGTGCATCTCGGGATCGCCGTCCAGATGCACGGACCAGACGAAGTAGGGGCTCGGCCGGTAGGCGTCGAGCTTCTTCTCCATCAGCAGCGCGTTGGTGCACAGGTAGACGAACTTGCGGCGCGCGACGATGCCTTCGACGATGGCCGGCATCTCCTTGTGCAGCAGCGGCTCGCCGCCGGCGATCGAGACCACCGGCGCCCCGCATTCGTCGACCGCCGCCAGGCACTCGTCGAGCGACAGGCGCTGGTTCAGGATGGGTTCGGGATAGTCGATCTTGCCGCAGCCGGCGCAGGCCAGATTGCAGCGGAACAGCGGCTCGAGCATCAGCGCGAGCGGATAGCGCTGGCGGCCGGCCAGCCGCTGGCGGACCACATAGGCGCCCACGCGGGCAACCTGGAGCAGGGGGATGGCCAAGGCGCGCTTCCTCCTTCGATGTGGGTGGATGGATGCCTGGGCGGGATCGCGCTTCGCCCGGCGGCTTCAGGCCACGGTGACGCCGGCCAGCTCGGCGGGCAGACGGAATTGCGCGGTTTCCTCGCGGCCTGTCATCGTGCTGACTTCGACCTGCCCCAGCCGGCGCAGCGCGGCCAGCACGTCCTCGACCATCGCTTCGGGCGCGGACGCCCCGGCCGTGATGCCGACCACGGCGGCATCGCGCACCCAGGCCGGGTCGAGCTCGCTGCCATCGGCGATCAGAAACGACGGCACGCCGCTCTCGGTACCGATCTCGCGCAGGCGGTTGGAATTCGAACTGTTGGGCGCGCCGATCACCAGCAGCACGTCGACCTGCGTGGCCAGCTCGCGCACCGCGCTCTGGCGATTCTGCGTGGCATAGCAGATGTCGCGCGTATCGGGTCCGACCAGATCGTGGAAGCGCCGTTCCAGCGCGGCGATGATGCCGCGTGTATCGTCGACGCTCAGCGTGGTCTGCGTGACATAGGCAAGCGGCGTGTCGGCGGCCAGATCGAGCTGCGCGACCTCGGCCTCGTTCTGCACGAGGATCACGCGGCCGGGGATCTGGCCCATCGTGCCGACTACCTCGGGATGGCCGGCATGGCCGATCAGGATGACGATGCGGCCGCTGGCCGCGTATTGCCTGCCTTGGTTATGGACCTTGATGACCAGCGGGCAGGTCGCGTCGATCGCATGCAGCTGGCGCGCTTGGGCTTCCCGCTCGACGCTGCGCGCGACGCCGTGCGCGCTGAAGATCGTGACCGCGTCGGCCGGCACCTCGTCGAGTTCCTCGACGAAACGCGCGCCCTTGTCGCGCAGGGTGTCGACCACATGGCGGTTGTGGACGATTTCGTGGCGTACGTAGACCGGCGCGCCGTGCTTGACCAGCGCGCGATCGACGATCTCGATCGCTCTTACCACGCCCGCGCAGAAGCCGCGCGGCTGAGCCAGAATCACCCGCATGGAGACGTTCCCCCTGGCAATACAACCTGGACACCGCGCCTTGACACCGGGCCCTTGACGCCGGGCCTTGACGCCGGGCCTTGACGCAGCGTTGCCGGCAAGCCGCCGTGGAGCCGGCGCCTTGTCCGGTGTGCGGGAAGCGCTTCCCGTCGCACGGTGGTTACTATATACCCGCGTCGGCGGCTTTGCCCGGCCGGCCCGGGGCAGGTCCGGCGGAGGTCCGGCACGCGTCCGACACACGTCCGGCACAGTTGGAAGCAGGTTCGGCGCAGGTCTGGCACACCCAGGCAGTCCCGCCGGAGGAAGCACCGCGCGACAGACCGTGCGAAATGACAGCGCGCAGGACAGCACCATGGAGAGCCGATGGAAAGCATCGACGACGACATTCTGGTCACCGGGGCAGCGGGCTTTCTCGGCTCCGCGGTGGCACGGCAAGGACTCGCGCGCGGCTGGCGCGTGCGCGTGCTGGTCCGCGCCGGCAGCCCGCGGGGCAATCTGGAGGGCCTGCCGGTGCGTATCGTCGAAGGCGATATGTGCGATCCGAAGGCGGTCGAGCGCGCGATGCGCGGGGTCCGCTATCTGTTCCATGTGGCGGCCGACTACCGGCTGTGGGCGCCCGAGCCCGAGGCCATCGTCCGCACCAATGTGGTCGGTGCCGAGACCATGATGGGCGCGGCCCGGCGCTGCGGCGTCGAGAAGGTCGTCTATACCAGCAGCGTTGCCACGCTGCGCGTGCAGGGCGCGAACGCGCCGGTCACCGAGACTGCCACGCTGTCGCCGCAGCAGGCGATCGGGGCCTACAAGCGCAGCAAGGTGCTGGCCGAACGCGCCGTCGAGCGCGAGATCGCCGCGGGCCTGCCGGCCGTGATCGTCAAGCCTTCGACCCCGATCGGGCCGCGCGACATCCGGCCGACGCCGACCGGCCGGGTGATTGTCGAAGCGGCCAGCGGGCGCATTCCCGCCTTCGTCGATACCGGGCTCAATCTCGCGCATGTCGACGATGTGGCGGAAGGGCATTGGCTCGCGCTTGAACGCGGCCGCATCGGCGAGCGCTATATCCTCGGCGGCGAGGACGTGCCGCTGCGGCAGATGCTGCGCGATATCGCCGAGCTGACCGGCCGCCGCGGCCCGCTGGTGCCGCTGCCGCGCTGGCCGCTGATCCCGCTCGCGTATCTGTCCGAGGCGATCGCGCGGCGGCGCGGCACCGAGCCGCTGCTGACGGTGGACGGGCTGGCGATGTCGCGCTACCGCATGTACTTCAGCTCGGACAAGGCGCGCACGGAACTGGACTACCGGCCGCGGCCGTATCGGGAAGGGCTGCGCGATGCGGTGGAGTGGTTCCGTGGGGCGGGGTATCTGCGCTGATGGCCGAGACCGGGCGGGCGCGCAAATGCATCGGCGGCCCGCAGGCCGCCGATCGACAATCAACGCTCACGATCAACGCTGGATGTGGGCGGGCTTACCGAAGCAGTGACTTACCAACTCACTTGCCAACCCAGGGACTTACCAGCGCAGCTGCTTGTTGCGCTGGCCCGCGCTCAGCGTGGTGCGCTTGGTGTTGCCCTGATAGTCCGCGGTGACCTGGTAGGTGCCCTTCGGACCCTTGATCAGGCAGCGCGGTCCGGTGGAGCGGAAGTTCGCGACCTGCTTGCCGCCGCGCGACAGCGTGATATCGACATCGGACAGATATTCGCCGCGCGGGCCTTCGGTCATCAGCAGGCCCATGTCGTAGTTGCGGGCCTCGGCGCGCATCGCTTGTTGCTCGTCCTCGGCGACGCCGCCGCACACATAGGTAAAGGGCCCCGCGGTCTGCGGCGTCAGGTCCGCGGCCAGGGCCGGGACGCTCAGGGCCAGCGCACCGAGCGCGGCGGCGCCGAGCCCGGCAAGGCGGCGGGAAAGACGAGACTGGCGGGGAGGATCGAAACGGCCGGAATGGCCAGGGCAGGACGATTCGGATGCAAGAGTCAGTGTCTTCATCGATGTTCTCCTGTGACGGGGATAGCAGTTTGACGATGCGAATGCCGGGTTTGTTCTCGCCTTGCCGGCAATTTGCCGAAGCCTTTTCCGCTTTCTTGCCGATCTCGCAAGAGTCGGCGGGCCTGCGCGGCCCCTGCGAGACGGGCACGAGGCCCTCAGGACCCCTCGGGGGCCGCGGGGACGCGCCTGCAGCCGTAATACAGCGTCACAAATGCAACACTTCGCGCGGCCAATATTACGGCGCCGCCGCATACAGTACGGCCATGTTCAACGGCTCCTCAGGGGGACAACCATGAAACGGATTCTCGCAATGGTCGCTGTGGGCGGTGCCATGCTGGCAGCCAGCGCCGCGGCGCATGCCGGGGTGGACATCCATATCGGCGTCGGCGTGCCCGGCGTGGTGGTGGCGCCGGCACCGGTCTACCGGCCGGCTCCGGTCTATGCCCCGGCGCCCGTCTATGCGCCGGCCCCGGTGGCCTACGCCCCCGCGCCCGTGGTGGTGGCGCCGCGCCCGGTGGTGGTCGCTCCCGCGCCCGTCCGTTACGGCCCGCCGTATGGCTATGCGCGCGGCTGGCACCGCCACGACGGCTATCGCGAGGCGCGCTGGCGCGATCATCGCCACTGGCACTGAGCCGCGGCCGGGCCTTGCCGTACCGGCTTGAGGGACATCATCCGCCTTGGCCGCTTCGGCGGCCCGGCCTCCTCAGGCCGGCGCGGCGGGCGCCGGCGCCTCCTGCAGTATTGCGTGTTCGGTCATGCGCAGCGCGTCGACGTCGTAGCCCAGCTCCGCGACCCGATGCAGCAATTGCGAGCGCAGCGCCGGCTCGGGATCGCGCGCCCGCGTCAGGATCCACAGGTAGCGCCCTGACGGCTCGCCCACGATCGACCAGCTGTAGTCCTCGGCGTGGTCCAGGATCCAGTAGTCGCCGACGTAGAACGGTCCGAAGAACGACACCTTGAACTTGGCGTTGCGGCTGTCCGGCACGACGCGCGCCTTGCCGCGCGAGATGCGGGGCTTGCCGGTCGCGTCGCGGCCGGCGCGGTTGACGATGTCGATCAGCCCGTCCGGCCGCAGGCTGTACTCCGCGGTGACCGCGTCGGCGCCCTGCTCGAAGTGGTTGTCGTAGCGCGCCATCTCGTACCAGCGGCCCAGGTAGGGGTCCAGTTCCACGTCCTTGTCCGGCTCGGGCACATGCGGATTGCGCACGGGTTCGCGCGAGCGCGCGGCCAGCAGCAGTGCCGCACCGACGCTGGCGACGCCGGCGAGCGTGGCCAGCGTGGTCATGCGAGCCTTGTTCATGTCTGCCTCCTCGGGATGCCGTCGGGCCAGGTGATTGGCCAGTTATCGGCCAGTCTAGGCAGCGATGACGGCGGGCGGCATCGGTCCGCGTCCTACGCGCCAGAACCTATGCAGCCCGACCTATGCGGCCAGACCCATGCGCCGGGACCCATGCGCCGGGACCCATGCGTCCGAACGGGCCGGCTCCCGGTCTTGTCGTATCGCGATGATGTGGCGTATCGTGCCGTATTGATTTGTCTCCATGGATTGACAGCCGCATGACGCCCACCCCGGACAGCGACGCGCGCACGCGCAAGGTGATGTTGTGGGTCGTCGCGGTCGGCTTCTTCATGCAGACGCTGGACAGCACCATCGTCAATACCGCGCTGCCCGCGATGGCGGCCAGCCTCGGCGAAAGTCCGCTGCGGATGCAGTCCGTGATCATCGCGTATTCGCTGACGATGGCCGTGATCATCCCGGCGTCGGGCTGGCTGGCCGACCGCTTCGGCACGCGGCGGATCTTCCAGCTGGCGATCGCGCTGTTCGTGCTCGGATCGCTGCTGTGCGCCTATGCGCAGAGCCTGCCCTTCCTGGTCGCGGCGCGCGTGGTGCAGGGCGTCGGCGGCGCGATGCTGCTGCCGGTCGGGCGGCTGGCGGTGCTGCGGACTTTTCCGCGCGAGCAGTTCCTGCAGGCGCTGAGCTTCGTCGCGATTCCCGGCATGATCGGGCCGCTGATCGGGCCGACGCTGGGCGGCTGGTTGACCCAGGCGCTGTCGTGGCACTGGATCTTCCTGATCAACGTGCCGGTCGGGCTGCTCGGTGGCCTGGCCACGCTGCGCTACATGCCGAACAGCCGTCTGCCCGAGACGGGCCGTTTCGACGTCGCCGGTTACGCCTTCCTCGCCACCGCAATGGTGACGATCTCGTTCGCGCTCGACGGCCTGGCCGACTTCGGCTTCGAGCACGCCACCGTGCTGATGCTGCTGATCGCGAGCCTGGCCGCGCTGACCGCCTATGCCCTGCACGCGGCGCGGCGCACGCAGCCGCTGTTTCCGCTGACGCTGTTCCGCATCCACAGCTTCAGCGTGGGCCTGCTCGGCAATCTGTTCGCGCGCATCGGCAATGGCGCGATGCCGTTCCTGATCCCGCTGACGCTGCAGGTGTGCCTGGGCTATTCGCCGCTGTACGCGGGCCTGATGATGTTGCCCGTCACCGCGGCCGGCATGCTGTCCAAGCGGCTGGCGACCCGCCTGATCGAGCGGCACGGCTATCGCCGGGTGCTGGTGACCAATACCTTCGTGGTCGGGCTGGTGATCGCCTCGTTCGGGCTGATTTCGCCGACCTTGCCGCTGCCCCTGGTGCTGTGCCAGCTGGCGCTGTTCGGCGCCGTCAATTCGATCCAGTTCACCGCGATGAATACAGTCACGCTGAAGGATCTCGGCGGTGCCAGCGCCAGCGGCGGCAACAGCCTGCTGTCGATGGTGCAGATGCTGGCGATGAGCCTGGCGGTCACGTCCGCCGGCGCCTTGCTGGGGACCTTCAACCGCGTCTTGCAGGAGCATGCGCAGGCCGGGCCGCTGCCGGCGTTCCATGCGACCTTCGTCTGCGTGGGGCTGATTACGTCGGCGTCGGCCTGGATCTTCATGCAGCTGACGCCCGAGGACGATACCGGGACGGGCCAGGCCACCAGGGAAACGCGCGAGACGGCGGAAGCGGCGGAGGTCTGAGGCCGCGGACCGGCCAGGAACGGCGCCGGGTTCGTCCGCCGCTGTTCAGGATTGGCGCGCCTGCGCGGGGAGATGCGCGCGGCGGATGTTGGGCGCGCAGGGCGGGATGTCGTGATGCCACTCGCGCGGGATGTCGGGCTCGACATCGAACTCGTTGCGCACGATGGTTTCGATCGCGGTACAGACGCCCACCGTGCCCTTCGGCCCCACGCAGACCAGGCTGCGCGGACGCTCGGCATCGCGCGGTACCGCATACACGTGCATGCCCTCGCGATACAGCGGATGGCTCGGCAGCCGCGCATTGACCATCTCGACAAAGCGGCGCGGACTGATCACTGGCTTTTCCATGGCGGTCTCCCTGCGAGCGGAACAGCCTCTCTTGCCGGTGCGCCGTGGCGCCGGTGGCGAGTGGGGTTCTCCCGTCGTGGTGAGAGTCGGTCGGATCGGGTCCAGTGAGACGCCGACGGCGTCTGCGCCCTGCCGGCAAGGTGCCGTCAAGCCAGGTTGCGAGCGCGCAGCAGACCCGTGCCGGGCGAAAGGCCCGACGCCTTCAGGGTAGTGCATATCGGCCGCCGTGCAAGCGCCGGCGCCCGGACTCAGTGCTCCGTGGCGATGCGGGGACCGTTCAGCAGCCGGTTGCATTCGGCCCAGCCGGCCGCTTGCGCCTCGGCCTGCGTGGGCCACTCGGCGTGGGCCTCGATGATGCAGTCGCAGTCGGCGCTGCCGCAGTGTTCCTCGAGCACCATCTGCCAGGTGTAGGCCTGCGGCTGCAGCTCGATCACGTGCAGCACCACGGTGCGGTGCTGGTCCGACAGGGACAGGGATGTGTTCGGCATGGCGGGTTCCCCTTGCTACCTCGATTCATCCTAGCTGTTGGACGCGGGGATTTCGGGCCGGTGGCACAGTGAGGCCGCCGCTTTTGTTTCGTGGGCATTTACAGTATCTTCTGCGCTTGCCCGTGCCCGCCGCCGATCCCTCTGCCTCGATGAGCCGCATTTCTTCCTCTGCCGCCGCTTCCGCCACCTCCTCCGCCACCCCCTCCGGCGGGACCGCCCGAGGCCTTGGCGATGGCATCGCCGCGCTGCTGGCGCACTACGACACCACCGTGTTGCCGCTGTGGACCGGCCCCGGCTGGCACGAATCCATCGGGCTGCCCTACGAGGCCCTCGCGGGGCGCGATGCCAGCCCGCTGCCGGTGCAACGCTTTCGGGCGATGGCCTGCGCGCGGCAGCTCTACGTGTTTTCGCGGCAGCCGGGCGGCCTCGCCCACGCCGATACGCTGTTCGCCGCGCTGCGCCGCCGGTTCGCCGATCCGGAAGGGGGCTGGTACTACAGCATCGACGCCGACGGCGCGCCGCTCGATGCCGGCAAGGATCTGTACACGCACGCCTTCGTCGTGTTCGCCTGCGCCGCGTACTGGCGCCGCAGCGGCAATGCGGATGCCCGCGACGTGCTGGACGACACGGTGGCGCTGATCGAGGCGAAATTCGGCATTCCGGACGGCCTGTACCACGCCGCGCTGGCGCGCGACTTCACCGTCGAGCGCGAGGCGGTGCTGCAGAACCCGGTGATGCATCTGACCGAGGCCTATCTGGCCGCGCACGAGGCCACCGGGGACCAGTGGTACGCGCAGCGGCTGCGGGAGATCGCGCAGCGGGTCCAGCGCACCTTCGTCGATCCGGCGAATGGCTGCATCGCCGAGTTGCCGCTGGGCGCGGCCGACAACCGGATCGAGCCGGGCCACCAGTTCGAGTGGTATTCGCTGCTGGCAATGGCGCCGTCGGTGTTCGGCGCGTGCGAACTGGCCGAGTCGCTGACGCGCGGCTGTGCCTTCGCGCAGCGGCATGGGGTGGCACCTGGCACGCAGGGCGTAGCCGCGGCGCTCGACGCGGACGGACGCATCATCGATGCGACCCAGCGCATCTGGGCGCAGACCGAATACGCCCGCGCGCTGGCACTGCGCGGCGACGGCGAGGGCCGCACCGCGCTGGCCCAGTGGCTGGCCGCCTTCCCCGGCCGTTTCCTGCATGCACGCGGCTGGCACGAATGCATCGGCCCGGACGATGCGGTGCTGCGCGACGAGATGCCCTCGACCACGCCGTACCATCTGGCCACCGCCTACGAGGCGCTGCGCAAGCTCGCCGATTGAACCCCGTGCTGCCCGTGCTGCCCGTGGTTTCCGTGCAGTAACGCGGCCCGCTCAGTCCTGCACGCCGTTCTCGCGCAGCAGCCGCTCGCACTCGTCGAGCATGTCGTGCGCGAAGGCAGACTGATAGTTCGGGTCCAGCGATTCCATCATTTCATGCGCGGCGTAGAGGCCCGCCGAGCGCGACAGCGTTTCCGCCAGTTGGCATGCGAGCTGGTCGCTCAGTTCCGACAGCAGCCGGCGCTCGCTCAGCGCCAGTTGCAGGCGCGAGCGCGACAGCCATTGGGCGGCCAGCGTGGCGGCCTGGGCGTCGGTCATCCATTTGCCGTGCTCGTAGTAGGCCGACAGGCGTTCGGCGGCCAGCGCGAACAGCAGCGCCTTGCGCGTATCGAAGTCGAGCAGGGGAGCGGAGGGAGCAGGGGGACGCGGGGGAATCGCTGACATCGGAAACGAATCGGATTGGCACGTGCGGGCAGAGCGACGGACGCGACGGACGCGACCGCCCAGCGGAAATGGCGCAGTCAGGCCATGGTGGACGGCATCAAGCCGCCGAACCGGCCCCGGCCGCGGCGAGGCGCTGGCCGAGCCAGACGCCGATGTCGGCGATCTCCTCGAGGCAGACCGAATGCGGCATCGGATAGGTCTGCCACGTCAGCGGATAGCCGCGTTGCTGCAGCAGGTCGCGCGCCTGCGTGCCGAGCGCTAGCGGCACGACGTCGTCCTGCGCGCCGTGCGCGGCGAAGATCGGCGTCGCGGCGTTGGCCGGCGCGGCCTCGGCGTCGAGCAGCGTGGGCGAGGCCAGATAGGTGGACAGCGCGATGATCCCGGCCAGCGGCTCGGGATGGGTCAGTCCGGCCAGATACGCCATCGCGCCGCCCTGCGAGAAGCCCGCCAGCACGATGTGCGAACTCGGGATGCCGCGCGCGTTCTCGCGGGCGATCAGCGCGCGGATCGTGTCGCGCGACGCGCGGATGCCGCTCTCGTCGGCATGGCGGCGCGCATCGTTGAGCGAAACGATGTCGTACCAGGCGCGCATGATATAGCCGCCGTTGCAGGTCACCGGAATCAGCGGCGCGTGCGGGAAGATGAAGCGCACCGCTGCGTCGGACGGCAGGCCGAGTTCTGGCACCACCGGCACGAAATCGCCGCCGTCGGCGCCCAGGCCGTGCATCCAGATCACGGCAAAGCGTGGCTGCGGCGCGGTTTCGATTTCGATCGGGGCGTCGGAGGAGGAGGCGGCGGAGGATTCGGCGGCGTGGAAGGCTTCGGTCATGGCAAGGCGCGGGGTCGACGGCGCGCTGGGGAAGGACTGGACGGCATCGGCAAGGATGGCGTGCGCATCCTCAGGGGATCGCCGGCATCCGCGCTTTGCAAATGCAACGGCGCCGGGCAGCGCGGCTGCGCAGTATCGCACAGAAGCGGCGCGCGCCCGCGGCGGGGCGCGCCGCCGACAGCAAGGGATCAGGCCGCGGACGGCACGATCGGCACGGTGGTCAGGCCAGGCGCGATGCGCGAGGGCTGCGTGGCGGTCTGCGACGGAACGGGCACGGTGTGCGAGGCGGCGGCCTCGGTCCGATCGGCCTGTTCGGCAGCCGCGGCTTCGCTGGCGCGGCGTTTGTCGACGACCTGTTCGACTCCGGCGGTGGCGACCTCTTCCAGGAAGCCGACCATGTCGCGGTAGTAGTCGACCTGCATCTGCGCCTCCAGCAGGCGCCGCTCGGCCTGGAACAGCGCGAGCCGCATGTCCTGCAACTCCTTGGCGGCGATCTTTTCCGGGCTGGGCGCAATGAACAGTGATGCAAGCGAACGCATGGCGGTGTACCTCCCGTACTGGATTCGATGATCCTTGTGGTCGAAAAACCTCTCAGGCCATGCGATCCAATATAGACGCCAATGCACCTCGGCCATGTGCGGCGCACCGCATCCGTCGCGGATCGCCCACAACCACGCGCCATGACGGATTGTCGGATCGCGGCGGGGCAGGGTAGATTGTCCGATGTGCCGCACCTTGGCACGCCGATTTATGAACTTGGCTTCACGTGGCGCTTCGGGGATGCGGGTCGCATCCGGGGCGCCTTAATATTTTCCTTGACTATCTATCTATCTATCGGTAGATAACATGCAGGACATGGAACCCGCAGTGCGTTGACGAAATCGACGGACTCCTGGTCCACCAGCATTACCGAGCCGCCGAGGCTATTTTTTTGACAGAGGTTATCTATCTACGAGTAGATACTGATGCCGGAAAAAGCGCCGATGCACCCGTTGCCAGGGCTGACGCAGGAATCAAGGAATTACCACCTGCCTGCGCGCCCACCGAAGCCAGGAGAACCATCATGCAAGCCAAGTTCGCCAAGACCCTGATTGCCATCGCCACCGTCGCCGCCGCTACCGTTGCCGGCCAGGCTGCCGCCGCCAGCGCGGGCGGCGTGCCGGCCGATCGCTACGGCTACGAACTGCGTACCGGCAAGTTCGACCCGTACAGCGAGGGCGCGCGCAGCGGCAAGTTCGACGTCTACAGCGAGGGCGCCCGCGCCGGCAAGTTCGACGTCTACAGCGAAGGCGCGCGTGCCGGCAAGTTCGATCCGTTCACCGAAGGCGCCCGCGTCGGCAAGACCGATCCGTTCACCGACAGCTTCCGCAGCGCCGGCCTGGATCGCAGCGGCGTGTCCGCCTCGCCGTCGCGCCGCTTCGATTCGTACACCGACGGCGCGCGCAGCGTGGACACCTACACCGACGGCGCCCACGCCTGACGGGAGCGGCGGGGCAACCCGCCGCGCGCTCATCGTGGCCAGGCCGCCAGCATCGCGGCTAGGCTTGTTTTCAGGAGTCGATCATGGGAATTCGCGACAGTGTTCTGATTGTGTCCGGTTGGCTGTTGCTCTGCGGAGCAAGTGGTTGGCTAGTCACGGCGATCGCGCAAGTGTTGCCCGCTTGATGCCGGGCAATGGCTCGCATCTTGCATGACGCTTGACGGCAGGCATGCCGGCAATCCGGGGCTATCCCTCATTGCTAACCTATCTGTTGGTAGATAAAGTGGCGTCATGAAAGCGCAATCCGTCCGCGAGCAATTGCTCGACCACACCTTCGCCTTGATCCGCCGGCGCGGTTTCAATGGGTTCAGCTATCGCGACCTCGCCGACCTGGTCGGCGTCAAGACGTCCAGCATCCACTATTACTTCCCGTGCAAGGAAGACCTGGCGCTGGAAGCGACCAGGCAATACACGGCCCGGATCGCCGAAGAACTGAGCCATATCGACCCGGCGCTGAGCCCGCTCGAACGCGCCGAGCTCTACCTGAATGGCTGGCGCCGCAAGCTCGATCCGGACCAGATCTGCATGTGCGGCATGCTGGCGACCGAAACCGAGTGCCTGCCGGAAGCGGTTCATGCGGTGCTGAAGGACTTCTTCCTGCTGCACGAGCGCCTGTTGACCGGCATGATCGAACAGGCCCGTGCCGAAGGCGCACCGGCCCAGCCGATCCCGGCCGCCGAACTGGCGATGGTGATCTTCGGCGCGCTGCAGAGCGGCCTGATCTCGGCGCGCCTGTTCCGCTCGCCCGAGCGCTGGGAAGCCGCGGCGCAGATGCTGCTGGCCGCGGTCGGCAAGCCGGCCGGCGCGACGTCCGCCGCCGAACAGCCGGCCGAAGCGGCCGCGGGTTGAGCGCGGCGGCGCCGCGCGCCGACCTCTGGCGTCGGCGCCGGCAGTTCGTGACCGGCCCGATGCGACCTCGGGTCTGCGCCCCGGCAGACCTCGATACCCACTCCTGTGCTGCAGCGGTTGCCCACTCGGGCCAGCCGTGTTGCAATCCTGCCCGATGGCGATTTCCCTGCTGATTCTGCTGATGGCCGGCGCACTGTTGGTGTGCGCCGCGATCGCGATCGCGAGTTGGCCGCGGCGCGACGATCCCACCGTGCGGGCCTTTCTGCTGCTCGCTGTCGGCGCCGGCATCTGGTGTGCCGGGCGCATGCTGGAAATCCAGGCTCCCAACGTCGCGGAACGCATCGTCTGGGCCAAGCTGCAATATCCGGGCATCCTGATGGTGCCGGTGGGCTGGCTGCTGTCCGTCGTGCGGCTGACGCATCCCGACCACGTGATCGGCCGCGGCTGGCTGACCCTGGCCCTGGCGATCGGCGTCGCCAGCATGATCCTGGTGCTGACCAACGAACGCCATGGGCTGGTCTGGCCGCAGATCCAGTGGTTCGGCGGCGAAGGCCTGCATACGCGCGCCGTGTTCTCCCACGGCCCGGCTTATTGGGCCCTGGCCGCCTACAGTTACGGCCTGCTGCTGGCGAGCCTCTATTTTCTGGTGACGGCACGCCCGCGCGGCAGGCTGTCGCGCGGGGGCAGGGCGGTGCTGATCGCCGGGCTGTTGCTGCCGGTGCTGGCCAATGTCGCCTATCTGCGAGGCTGGACCACGCCGGTGGGCGGCGACCTGACGCCCGCGACGTTCTCCGTGATGGCGCTGCTGGTCTGGCTGTGCGCGCTGCGGCCACATCTGGGCGACGTGGGCCACTATGCGCGGCTGCGCGTGTTCGACGCGCTGCGCGAAGGCTGTGTGATCGTCGACGACCGCGACCGCATCGCCGATCTGAACCGCACGGCCCAGCGCATGTTGCCCGGACTGCGGCGCGGCGATCCCGCGCCCGCTTCGTGGCTGGCGACCCGGCCGTATGTGGCGGGCGTGCCGGACTACGAGCTGACGGTCGAGCCGGTGCGCAATCTGGAGGAGCGGGTCATTGGCCGCATCGTCTTCGTGCGCGATGTCAGCGCCTTTCGCACGCGCGAGCATGCGCTGGTGGAAGAGAACTCCAATCTCGCGGTCCGGCTCAACGAAACCGTCGACAAGCTGCTGCGCATCGAAGGCGATCTGTATCGCGACCCGCTGACCGGCCTGTTCAACCGGCGCTTCTTCCAGCGCGAGGCCGGTGTGCTGCTCGCCGCGGCGCAGGAGCGCGGCACGCCGCTCGGCCTGATGCTGATCGACATCGACTTCTTCAAGCAGTACAACGACATCTACGGCCATTTGCGCGGCGACGAATGCCTGCGCGCGATCGGCGCGACGCTGGCGCAGACGCTCGACGAGGCGGCCAGCTTCTGCGCGCGCGTGGGCGGCGAGGAGTTCGCCGTGGTGCTGCACCAGGCCGATGCGGATCGCACCCGTGACATCGGCATGCGCATGCTGCAGGCAGTGCGCTCGCTGCAAATGCCGCATGTGGGCGCGGACCCGTCGCATCCCTTCCTGAGCATCAGCGTCGGCGCGGTCTCCCGCATTCCGGACTCGCCGCTGGTCGAGGAACTGGTGGCCGCTGCCGACGTTGCGCTCTATGCGGCCAAGCGCGGCGGCCGCAACCGGCTGGTGATGGCCGGCGGCCAGGCCGTCGCGCCGCACACGGACCCGTCCCCGCTGGTCTGACGGCGCAGCCGCACCCCAGGCGATCCCGCCTTCCACCGTTCCAGGAGACAAGATGCCCACGCTCGATACGCTGATCGCCTTCTTCGGCATTGCGGTGCTGCTCGGCCTCGCGCCCGGGCCGGACAACGTCTTCGTGCTGCTGCAGTCCGCCATGCGCGGGCCGCGGGCGGGTTTGACCGTGGTGCTGGGCCTGTGTACCGGCCTGCTGTTCCACACCGCCGCGGTGGCGCTGGGACTGGCGACGTTGTTCGCGGCGTCGGCCACCGCCTTCACCGTGCTGAAGATCTGCGGCGCGCTGTACCTGGCGTGGCTCGCGTGGCAGGCGTTTCGCGCGCCGGTCGATGCCCCGGTGCAGGCAAGCGAGCGCGCCGGCAACGGCTGGCAGATGTATCGGCGTGGCGTGGTGATGAACGTCACCAATCCCAAGGTCGCGATCTTCTTTCTTGCCTTCCTGCCGCAGTTCGTCTCGCCGGCGCAGGGACCGATCGCCATGCAGATCGCGGTGCTCGGCGCCGTCTTCATGCTCGCCACGCTGCTGGTGTTCGGCGCGATCGCATGGTTCTCGGGGCTGTTCGGCACGTTGCTGCTGCGCTCGGCGCGCGCGCGACGGGCGCTGAACTGGTTCGCCGGCACCGTCTTCGCCGGTCTGGCGGTACGGCTCGCGACGGCGCAGCGCTAGGGGATCGAGGGTCAGGCGCAGCACCTGCCATGCACTGCGACTCGGTGCCGCAGAGGCTGTCTGTATAGATTCCGAAACATTGCATCGCAGTGCGTCGGCGAGACTCTATAGAGTCGGACCAGTCTCGACAGCAAACTCGCACGGAAGCGCTACATTGCGCCATCCCGCTCGACTGCCGAGGCGACCGCCATCGTGTTTCCCTCTTCCTTTCCCTCCTTCGGCCGTCTTCTCGGCCAGTTCGGCCAGCCGTTCTTCCGTTCCGAACCGGGGCGATCCCACGGTGATGGCCAGCGCGCCGAACCCGCGCTGGACGCGATGCATCCATGCCTGGCACTGGGCCTGTACCAGCCACCGCTTCCGGAAGAACCCATGCCAACGCGCGTCCCGCTCGATGCGCCCGATCCTGCCAGCCATGTCGACGCGGCGCTGACCTTGCTGCGCCGGCGCACCGGCGTGCCGCTTGCCGAGCGTCTCGCCACCGGCCTGCCGAGCGATCGGGCTGCCGCCATCGCGCTGCTCGACGCGCTGCTGACGGATGGCAAGCCGGCCGGGCCGCTCGCCGCGTCGAGCCCGCTTGCCGCCTCGGAGCCGGGGCGCCGCGCCATCGCGCAGGCGCTTGCGCTGCGGGACCGCTTGCAGACCGAACCATCCGCGGACGCCGCCACGCTGCAGCACGCGGTCGACGAACTGGTCGGCACGCTGGAGGCGATTCCCTACGGCCGCGAGCATGCCGTGCTGCGGGAGCGGGGCGATGCCGCGCTTCGCGCGATCGTCGGTGGCCCCCCATGGGACCTTGCCGCGATGATCAACAGCGACCGGCTGCCCGATCGCCAGGCGGCGGCCAGGCAGATCGACATGCTGCTGGCGCATGTCAGGATGCTGGCCGGCAACAGCGGGCAAGCGCCGTCTGCCGACCGCTTTCCGCCCGCACTGCGCGCGGCGCTGCACCGCCTGGTGCTCGAGGGCGGTCACGGGCTGAACGCCGCGCAGCGGTTGGCGCTGCGGCAGTGCCCGGTCCTCGGCCCGGAACTGGAGCCGATGCTGCAAGCGGGCAGCACGCTCTCCAGCGTGGCAACAGACACGCTCGACCGGTTTTGTCGGCATGCCGGCCACTGTACGGCCGACGCGAGCCAGCACGCCGGCGATGCGGTCCTTCTCGCGGAACTCGCTGCGCTTGGGGCCAGCGCCCGCAAGCTGGCCGACAGCGCACGGGCTCTCATCGGCGATGCGGATCGGGCCGGCACCGGTTCCGATCTTCCGGCTGCCGACAGCGCGCCGGAGAGTCTGCTGCACGACGCGCTGGCGACGAGGCTGCCGGCGTTGAAGCCGAACGACATCGCCAATCTGCATCGCTGGATGACGACGCCAGCCATGCTCGCACTGCGTGCCATGGTCCACCGCTCGGCGCGCCCCGGCGAGCGCCACGACACGGGCACGTCGCGCGCCGCCAGCGCGCTCGCCGGCCAACGTCGGCTGCTGGGCGACTGGTTGGCCGCCTACGATCAGCTGTCCGCCTTGCTCGCCATGCGCATGGCGTGGCAAGCGGCGCCGGCAGCCAAGCGCGAAGCGGCAAATAAGAAGACGAAGCCTGCAGCAGCGCCTTTGCCGAGCGCCAGTGACGCCAAGGCACGCGCCGCAGGCAAGGCGCGTGCCTCGGACCAGGGCCCGGCCCATGCCGGCCAGGCCGATTCCACTTCGTCGGAGGCACCGCACGGCGCGTCATCGGCATCCGCGCAAGCGGGCGCAGTCGCTGCGGCGAACGTCCTGTTCCGGCAGCTGTTCGCTACCGACCCCGCGCCGGAGACTCCGGCCGAAATGCCGCTCGATTGGGTCCGGGCCTGATCCACGCACATGGTTAGTCAGGGCGCGGCCTCGATGGGGCCGCGCGGAATGCTTTTTTTTGCTTGTTTGGGGGAATGGGATGTTGCAAGTCGTGTCCAGATTCTTCGGTCCGTGCCTGGGCGTCAGGTACAAGGTGCGGTCCGAAGCCGCGCCATCCTCGGGCATTGCATGCGGCGTTGCATGCGGCGCGCCAACCGCGCGAACCAGCCTCTGGTCCCGGCTTCTGCGCGCGTTGTTCTTCTGGCGCGGCCGGCGCGCGCAGACGGTAGCCAGCGGCCGTCAGCCGTTGCCCCGGATCACCTACGTTTCCACGCCGCCGCCCTTGTCCGACCGGGATACGGCGAAGTCGATCGCCGAGAAGCTGACGCCATTGCCGCCCGATGCGCTTGCCGCATTCTGTGCCCGGTGCAGCAGGGACACCCTGCAGGCGATGGTGGACTGGTGCCAGGACCCCCGCGGCTATCCGGCATCGGACCTCGGCAACGACGCCGCGGCGGACGATGCGGCCGCGACAACGGCGGCGAAGGCCATGATCGAGGCGACCGCGAGGGAAGCGCTACGCAGGTTCGAGCCGGACAGCATCGTGCCCGCGGCTGGTGTCGGTCATGTGTTGGCGCAGCTGGACCGCGAACTGGCCAAGGTACGCGACGGCAAGGGCGTACTGGACCTGGCGCGCCTTCGCGACGACTGGGTCAGCCCGCGCCCGCGCGACCGCAAGTTCCTGGCCGGCGGTGCGTACGCTGCGGATACCTTCGACATGTTCCGACGTTCGGTCGAGGCGGTGTGCCGTTTCGGGATGGCGGACGGCGACCTGGCGCTCACGCAGGCATTGGCCGCGAAATGGGCGACGGCCGCGCAAGCGCTATGCAGGGCGTCGGAAGCTCGCGAGCTGACCGTGAGCGGCATGACCCGCCATGCCGACGATTTTCGCGTGCTTGAGCGGGATACCGCGCTGGTGCTGATCCGCACGCAGCTTGGCATTGCCCAGGAACCGCCCTCGGGTCCGTCCGGTGCCGCTGGGCCGGACGAGGCAGCGGCGGCTGCCGCAGCGGCTGGCGATGCGTCGAGTCGCGTCAACGAGAAGCCCCGCAGCAGTCCGCCGCCGGCCGCCATGCAGACATTGACGGACCTGCTGCTTGATCCTGGCAGCGATGCCGACCAGATCGGTGCTGCCATCGATTCGCTGGTCCACAACTTGCGCACGCTGGCGCGGCAGCGCGCGGGCGAGGGGGTGCTCACGGAGATCGAGCGGCGTGTGGACGAGCTGCTGGCACGTGCCGGTGCCCGGCTGACAGAGCCGCAATTGCATCGTCTCGGCGACGCGCTGCAGCGGCTCGATCTGAACGCCTGGGGCACTTGCCGCAAGCTGCTGGACATCCGCGAGGCGCTGTACGACGCCGGCAAGCAGGCCTTTCGCGATGCGATGGCAGGGATCGCCGGCGTGCGGGCGCGGCAGTCCGCGGTGCGCGCGCAGGCGCAGCGGATCTGGCACAGCGCCGGACTGGTGGATGCCGAGGTGGCACGGGGCGGCGGCCCCTCCGGCGCCAGTCCGGGCCATGGTGCCATCCTCCGTTAGCACCGGCCACGTCGGACCATCACGCAATCCAGCGGCGAGTTTGTATCGCCGTGTATCGACCCCGTCGATCGATACACGGCGATGCGCGGCGGCGGAATTCGGACATGCCGACGATACCGCGCGGGAGTCCACTGGCGTTTCTCACCCACCTTTTTGGAGAAACGACCATGTCAGATTCAGTGAACGCACATCGCCGCCGCTTGCTCGGCTCGACCACGGCGCTGGCCGGCATCGGCTTGCTGGAACTGGGCCTGGGCAGCGCGGCCAGGGCACAATCGGCAAAGTCGACGCAGTCGGCACGGCCGGCCGCAACCGGTGCCCGGCAAACGCCGGGTGCCGCCTCCTTCGGCCCCATTCGCCAGATCGACGCCGGCACCTTGAACATCGGCTATGCGGAGGCCGGGCCGGCCAACGGTCCGGTGGCGATCCTGCTGCACGGCTGGCCGTACGACATCCATAGCTTCGTCGAGGTCGCGCCGCTGCTGTCGGCGGCCGGCTATCGCGTGATCATGCCGTACCTGCGTGGATACGGCTCGACCCGCTTCCTGTCGGCCGACGCGCCGCGCAACGGCCAGCAGGCCGCGCTTGCGCTCGACGTCATCGCGCTGATGGATGCGCTGAAGATCGACAAGGCCATCATTGCCGGTTTCGACTGGGGCGCCCGCACTGCGAATATCGTCGCCGCGCTGTGGCCGGAGCGCTGCCTTGGACTGGTATCCGTCAGCGGCTATCTGATCGGCAGCCAGGAAGCCAACCGCAAGCCCTTGCCTCCGCAGGCCGAGTTGCAATGGTGGTACCAGTTCTACTTCGCGACCGAACGCGGAGCCGCCGGCTATGCGGCCAATCTCGATGGCTTCAACCGGCTGATCTGGCAACTGGCCTCGCCGCAGTGGCGATTCGATGACGCCACCTACCGCCGCTCGGCGCAGTCGTTCGACAACCCCGATCACGTCGCCATCGTGATCCACAACTATCGGTGGCGTCTCGGGCTGGCCCAGGGCGAGACGCAATACGATGCGCTGGAGAAGCGCCTGGCGGCGGCGCCGAAGATCTCGGTGCCGACCATCACGATGGAAGGCGACGCGAACGGTGCCCCGCATCCGAAGCCCGCCGCTTACGCCGGCATGTTCACCGGCAAGTACCAGCACCGGGACATCGGCGGCGGCATCGGCCACAACCTGCCGCAGGAAGCACCGCGCGCATTCGCCGACGCGGTGTTGCAGGTCGTGCAGCTTTGAGCGAGGGGATCTCGCATGCAACGTCTCCGACTACCCACGACCCTCGCCGGGCTTACGCTGCTCGCCTGCGCCGCCGTCGGCCAGCCGACCCTGGCGCAGCCATCGGTCCACGGCGCGCGCGACACCGCGCAGCCAGCGGTCCATGCCGCCAGCGACACCGCGCAGCAACAGACCGGCAAGCAGCCTGCCGAGCATCAGACCGCCCAGCAGCCCGCCACCAAGCAGCGCGTCCAGCAGCCGACCGCCACGCAGCCAACCGCCACACAGCCGACCGCCAAGCCATCGGCCTCCCCCATCTATGGCGTCACCATTCCCCACGGCTACCGTAAATGGCAGTTGATCGCACCCGCCGAAGAGGCCGCCCCGCTCGATGAACTGCGTGTGGTGCTGGGCAATCCCGAAGCGATGGCGGCCATCGAACGATCGGCGAAGCGCTTCCCCGACGGGGCCGTGCTGGTCAAGCTCGCCTACAAGCGCAAGCCATCGCCCGACTTCGAGCCCGCGACGATCCCGGGGCAGCCGACCACGGTGCAGGTGATGGTCAAGGACTCGCGCCGGTATGCGTCGACGGGTGGCTGGGGTTTCGGCCGCTTCGTCGACGGCGTGGCGGTGGACGCGGCCCAGCATCAGACCTGCTTCGCCTGCCATGCGGCCCGCGTCAAGGACCGCGATTACGTGTTCACGCGCTTCGCACCGTAGCGGTGGCCTTGGCCGCGCCCCGCGGTGCCGGTCCGGATTGGCCTGTTGCCCTGGCAGGCCGATCCGGATTTTTTTTTGCCCTCGGCAGGCATCACCGCATCACCGCGTCACCGCGCCACAGCACCACAGCACCACAGCACCACAGCACCACAGCACCACAGCACCACAGCACCACAGCACCACAGCACCACAGCACCACCGCACCACCGCACCACCGCACCACCGCACCACCGCACCACCGCGCAACGGCGCCTCAGCGCAACTGTGCAATGGCCACGGTCCATGGGGAAGCACCACGAACCACCGAGAAGGCCCGCGCTTTGTATTGCACTGTATCCAGCCCGGCCTGCGATGCAACTCCGTGACAATCCCGCACGCCGTCAAACACATCCGCGATACACGCCCGCCCTGAAATGGCGACATCGAATCCACGACGCCATTTCAAGGAGCGCACTGTGCAAGACCGGCCCATCCCCATCCCGCTGACGACCCGCCTCGATACCGTCGGCCACTGGCTCGCGCCGCTGGGACTGCGCGCGATCCTGGCCTGGGAGTTCTTCGAGTCGGGCCGCGAGAAGCTGCTCGGACAGAACTGGTTCGACCAGCTCGCCGGGCAATTCCCGCCGCCGTTCTCGCTGCTGAGCGCCAACCTCAACTGGACGCTGGCGACGTGGCTCGAACTGCTGGGCGCCGTCGCGCTGCTGCTGGGCCTGGGCACGCGCTTCGTCGCCTACGCGCTGATCGTGCTGACCGTGGTCGCGACCTACGCGGTCCATTGGCCAACGGAGTGGGCGAGCCTCGCCGAGCTGTGGCAGGGCTACGCCGTCACCGACAAGGGCTACGGCAACTTCAAGCTGCCGCTGCTGTATGTGCTCATGCTGCTGCCGCTGCTGCTGCGTGGTGCCGGGCCGCTGAGCCTGGACGGCTTGCTGATGCACCGGTGGACGCAGTGCAACGCGCTGCCGGCCGCTGCTGCGACCCATGCCGGCCATGCCGTCTGGTCCGCCGTGCTGATCCTGCTCGGCCTGCCGCTGGCGCTTCTGCTGCCATGGGCCGGCGGCGCGCTGATCGCCATCGGTATCGCGTTGGGCGCGCTGAGCCGGGCCAGGGCCAGGGCCACGGCCTGACGGTCTCGCCATCCGGCCGAACGATACGCGGCGCTTCGCTGCGCAAGCCCGCCATACCCGGCACCACCCCAATCGACACGATTTCGTTCGCCACGCCTCGTGGCACAGACCCGCACGTCCGCGTGCATTGACTCAGGAGATTCGCCATGTCACAAGCTCATTCCCCCCGCAAGACGACGCTCGGCCTGCTTGGTGCCGCGCTGGCCGGCAGCGTGCTGCTGAATGGACCGGTCTTCGCCATGCAGCCGCTGGCGCAGGGCTATCTGGTGGCCGCGGCCGACGGCAAGGCCGCCGAAGGCAAATGCGGCGAAGGCAAGTGCGGTGCGGAAACGGTGCGCGCACCGCGCGGCGCGAAGAAGGGCGCGCGGGCAGAAGGCAAATGCGGCGAGGGCAAGTGCGGCGAAGGCAAGTGCGGTGCCGAAACGACGCGCGTGTCGCGCGGCGCCAGCAAGGGCGCGCAGGCCGAAGGCAAGTGTGGCGAGGGCAAATGCGGCGAAGGGAAATGCGGCGAAGGGAAATGCGGCGACGCCTCCTTCTCGCGCACCGATACCGACAAGAACGGCCTCGTCTCGCGCGCCGAGTTCCTGGCGGTGGCGCCGACGCGCGCCGCGGAGTTCGACAAGATCGACACCAGCCACGACGGCAACATCTCGGAGGCCGAGGCCTACGAGTATCTGCGTGCCACCTACCAGGCCAACGGCAAGCCGGTACCGAAGAACCTGTTCGCCAAGCTGAAGAAGTAACTGTTCCGTGCGGCCGCGCCGCGCCGGATGTAACCGGTGCGGCGCGGCTGCGCAAGCCCTGCATCGGGCCCCCCCGGTGGCCCATGCCCCCCAAACGATCGCCAAGGAGATCCACCGTGCCGGTGCCGATCCATTCGTCCGTCCTGTCACCGCGCTCCGCGCCCACCGCCTGCGTCGGCCTGGGGCTGCGCCGGGCCCTGATCCCGCAGCTGGAGCAGGCGCCGCCCGGCGATTTCGATTTTCTCGAGCTGGCGCCCGAGAACTGGCTGCGCGTCGGCGGCGCCTATGGCAAGGCCCTGGGCCGTCTGGCCGAGCGGTATCCGCTCTACTGCCATGGACTGTCGCTGTCGCTCGGCGGCATCGCGCCGCTCGATGAAGGCCTGCTGTCCGAGATCCGCGGCTTCCTCGATGGCCATCGCGTGCCGCTCTACAGCGAGCACCTGAGCTACTGCACCGACGACGCGCATCTGTACGACCTGCTGCCGCTGCCATTCACGGAGGAGACCATCGAACATGTCGTCGCCCGCATTCGCCGGGCACAGCAGATCCTCGGCAGGACGATGGCGATCGAGAACGTGTCGTACTACGCCGCCCCGCGGCAGGACATGGACGAGGCCGCCTTCACCAATGCCGTGCTGCGCGAGGCCGACTGCGCCTTGCTGCTGGACGTCAACAATGTCTACGTCAACGCGATCAACCACGGTTTCGATCCCTATGCCTTCCTCGATGCGCTCGAGCCGGGCAGGGTGGCCGCCTATCACGTGGCCGGCCACTACGACGAAGCCGACGACCTGAAGATCGACACGCACGGCGCCGCGGTCAAGGCCGAGGTATGGGCGCTGCTGGAATACGCCTATGGCCGCTTCGGCGTCCATCCGACCGTGCTCGAGCGCGACTTCAACTTTCCCGACTATGCGGAGCTGGCCAGGGAGCTGCGCCATATCCGCGAACTGCAGGCCCGTGCGGGTGGAGCCGCGAGGAGAAGCGCCCATGGCTGAGATCGCGCGCACTTCAATGCAGCAGCAGCTGGCGCTGACCCGCCACCTGCGCGATCCGTCGCGCCATCCCTCGCCGCCGGGCATGGACCCGGCCCGCGTGCGGATCTATCGCGAACTGGTGACTGGCAACCTCGTGTCGCTGCTGGGCGGGACCTTTCCGGTGCTGGTGTCCTTGCTGGGAGCCGAGCATTGGCGCTGGCTGGTCGAGCGCTTCCTGCGGGACCACCGTTCGCACACGCCGCGCTTCGGCGAGATTGCCGAAGAGTTTGTCGCCTTCGTCGACGCGCTGGATCTCGAGTCCTTGCCCGCGCCGATGCGGCGGCCGTTCCTCGCCGAGCTGGCGCATTACGAGTGGGTGGAAATGGCGCTGCTGCAGAGCGATGCACAACCGCTCGGCGCGGAACTGTTCGCCCCAATCCCGGCCCCAACCGGCGCTCCAACCGGCGCTCCGATGGGTACTCCAATGAGCGCTCCGGCCCTGGACCTGCCGCTGCAACTGTGCCCGCTGGCCTGGCCCCTGGCCTATCGCTGGCCGGTGCATCGGCTCGGACCGGCGTACCGGCCGTCGCAACCGCCGGCCCTGGCGACCTTCCTGCTGGTGCGCAGGACCGCCGACGACGAGGTGCGATTCTCGGAGCTGAGTCCGCTCGCCTGGCAACTGCTGCACGAGATCGGGCCGTCGGGCGGCTCGGTGACCGCCGACAGCCTGCTGCACGAACTGGGGCGTCAATGCGGCGTACCGGACTTGCCGTCCTTCGTCGCCGCCGGCATGGCGCTGCTCAATGACATGCACGCCGACGGCATCGTCGCGGCGGTTCGCGATCGGGAGGATCACGGCCTGGAGAGCGATGCCTAGCTGGCCGGCAACGCGATCCAGCGTGCCACCTCCCGCGCCACCCATTGCGGATCGTCGTGCGGCAGGTCGTGTCCCGCCCACGGGTGCACGCGATGCGGGACCGACCACGCCGCGGCCAATCGCGCCGAGCAGGCCGGGGACACCAGCCGGTCGGCCGCCGACGACAGCAGCAGCGTGGCGCAGTGTGGCGGCGCCGTGCCGGCCCGGAAGCGGGCCGCCGCCAGCAGTTGGCGCAGCGCATTGCCGCGGCTGACCGGCGCGTCCGTGCGGATCGCGGTCCAGCGCGCCACGTCGGATTCGAGTGCATCGGTGCGGGCGCAGGTCAGCCGATGGATGATGGCCTCGCAACGGGCGCCGTCGTGCCACGAGCGCATCAGGCCAAGCACCGCGGGCCACGCGCCGGGACGCATGCGCTGATGCGGCGCGCCGAACGGCCGCATGCTGGTGTTGATCAACACCAGCCGTTCGATGTCATCCGCGTGCTGCTGCGCCCACGCGGTCGCCACCATGCCGCCCAGCGACATGGCCAGCAGCCGGTACGGCGGGCGCAGGCCGGCCCGTGCCGCGTCGGCGCGCAGGTGGGACACGTTGGCCGCCACCGTCGCCGGCGATCTCCGGCGGGCCTGGTTGCCGTTGCCCGGCAGATCGAGCATCGTCAGGCGATCGTCATCGCCGACCGCGCCGCCGCGCCGCAGCGCCGCCGGCAGTTCGCCCCAATGGCGCGCCTCGCGCGTCAGCCCGCGCAACAGGATCCAGTCGCTCATCGTGTCGGCCTGCCGGCAGGGGCGCGCCAGTGTTCGCTGGCCTCGCGCCAGATCGCCTGCCGCGCCGCACCGGTCGGCAGCCAGCGCGCCGGCGCGAAGGCGGCGCGCGCCAGGAAGTCGAACAGGCTGACATGGCGGCGCAGCACGCGCGCGGTGCGATGCGCCTTGACCGGATTGAAGAAGCCGTCGCGCGAGAACAGCTGCCGCGGATTCTTCTTGATCCACAGCCACGAGCCCAGTTCCAGCGTCATCGGCAGGAAGATATGCGGCGCGGGCGTGCGGTCATAGGCGTAGTCCCACAGGTCGCCGTGCACCAGGTACTGGTGGCTCTGCGGCTCGAAGGCGTAGCCGTGATGCGGGTGGGCCTGCTCGAACAGCGTCTTCAGCACGTACATCTCGGGCAGATGCGGCATCGCGGCCTGCGTCCGCGCGTAGGGAAACCAGATGCTGTCGCGCCAGCCGTAGCCCGAATGGCAATCGACCGCGAAGCTCAGCGGGCGCGTCAGCAATTGCGCCTGCACCACGCGCAGCAGCGCGGTGCTCTCGGCCTCCATCGGCGTGCCGGCCCTGCCGCGGTACCACGGCAGCCACGGGCCGATGCGCTGGCCGCCGGCGAGGAAGGGCACGCGTCCCTCGGCATCCTGCGGGGCGTTGCGCATCAGGTCGACGCCGTTCGGATTGGCGCGCCGGCCGGCCCACATGCCGGCCGGGTTGACGATCGGCATGAACAACAGCCGGACCTTGCGCAATTGCAGGTGCAGCAGCTCGTCCCATTCGAGGCGCTTGAGCAGCGCCCGCATATAGTCGAGCAGCAGCTGCGTGCCGATCCGTTCGAGGCCGTGGATGCCGCCGAACAGGCCGATCGCCGGCGCGTGGGGATCGCGCGAGCCGATGCCGGCGAGGTACACCGGAAAGCGCCGCCCATGGCTGCTGGCCTCGCATACGACTTCGATATCGAAATGCGCCGCGCCGACTTCCAGCAGTGCGCGCAGCAGATCGAGCTCGGCGAAACTGTCGGAGGCGGGAAGGGGCATCGGGGCAGTCGGGCGGAAGTTGGGCCGAAGCTGGGCGGAAGTTGCGCGGCGGTTGGGCGGACGGCGAGCGGCACGCCGCGACCGCGCCGGTCCGTATGACGGAACGATGTTGCGAGTCTACTCGCGCAATATGACAGTGCCTTGTGACGACACGGGACTGTCATCGAGCCGGGTCATGCGGCCGCGCCGGTCAACCGAACTGCTCGGCCAGGACCTCGCGCGCGGCCTGTACCACCGGTGCTTCGCCGCGGCGCGGCGGCAGCAGGCAGAACTCGACCTCGGGCAGCGCCGGCAGGCCCAGCGACGATGCGGTCGCCGCGTCGAGCTCGGCCACGCCGGCCGGAATGGCCGAGCGGTTCAGGCACGAGATGCCGAGCCCGGCCGCGAGCGCCATCTGCAGCCCCGCCACGCCGGACGCGGAGTGCGAGACGCGGTACGGCACGCGGGTACGCTTCAGGGTCCGGACGACGTACTGGTGCAGCGAGCAGGTGTCCGGCAGCAGCACCAGCGGCAGCGGCATGGCGATGCTGTCCGTCTCCCCGCGCGCGACGACCCAGGCCAGCGGCTCCCGCCGCAACGGGAGCCAACCGGCGCGCGACCCGCGCGACCCGCGGGACCCGCGCGACCGATCGGCGGCGCCGCTGCGCGCTCCCACCACCCGCATGGTCAGGCCGATATCGAAGGCGTCGTCGTCGACGCTGGCATCGATCGCTGCGCTTTTCATCACCGTCACGTGCAGCCGCAGTTGCGGGTGCCGCTCGCGCAGGCGCCGCAGCATGCCGGCAATCTCGCTGGTGCGGTAGTAGTCGGTGATGGCGAGCCGCAGTTCGCCCGCCAGCGTCTCGCCGCGGATGTCCTGCATCGCCAGCGCGTCCAGATCGAGCATGCGGCGCGCATGGCCGAGCAGCCGTTCGCCGGCCGGGGTGGGCTGCACGCCCCGGCGGCCCCGCAGCAGCAGCGGCACGCCGGCGCGCTCCTCCAGCTTGCGCAACTGCTCGCTGACCGAGGACTGCGACAGAAACAGCCGCGGCGCCGCGGCCGACAGGCTGCCGCTGTCGGCCACCGCGACGAAGGTACGCAATTGTTCGAGATCGAAGCCGCGCATCGCCCGCTCCTGGTTTCGGCATTATCGATGGATGGTATCAAATCTTCCCGCTTTTCCGATGGCAGGCGGGGCACTAGGATCGAGTCAGTGGCGGGTCGGCACGGCGATATCGAGCCGGCCCGTGCCACCTTCGATTCCATGCACCGACCACTTCACCAACCATTCAAGGAGGAAACCGCGATGCCCCATCTCCAACTGCAGATCTCCGGCCGCCCCGATACCGCGCTGACCGCCAAGGCCGCCGCCACCGTTGCCGAGCTGACCCGTACCGTGCTGGGCAAGAAGCCCGAAGTGATGGCGGTCGCGGTCCAGTACGTGCCGCACGACGCCTGGTTCATCGACGGCCAGCCGCTGTCCGCGCTCGAGCGCAATGCCTTCCATCTCGATATCAGCGTGACCGACGAGACCAATACCAAGGCCGAGAAGGCGCGCTATCTCGAAGCGGTGCACCGCGCGCTGTCCGAGTTGATCGGCAATGTGCACGACTGCTCGTACATCCATGTGATCGACGCCCGGGCCGCGGCCTACGGTTATGGCGGCCGCACGCAGGAATACCGCCATCAGCACGGTTCGACGTTGTAGTTGGCGTTCGGCCGGAGCGGCGGCAAGTATCCCGCGGCGGCTCCGGCGACCGGGCGACCGGGCGTCTCGGCGACCGGGCGACCCGGCGGCTCGGCGATTCGGCGATTCGGCGATTCGGCGATTCGGCGACCCCGCGACCGGCGGCGACCCCCGGCGACTGACCTCAGCCCGCGGGCAGCCGATACAGGCGCCGTGGCTGGCCGTCCGGCGACAGTTCGAACACGACGCCGCCGCCGCTGTCGGCCCCCTGTCCCGTCAGGGCCGTGATGACGACCTGATGGGTCACCATCAGATACGGCCCGCCGCGCGGGTCGAGCTGGTCGATAAAGCGGGACAGCGCGGCCGTCTGGTGCGTGCGGGCGCCGGCGTCGCCGAAGAAGGAGTTGAGCACCGGCAGCACCGTGACGGGACCGAGGTCCATCAGGCGCGCGGTGTCCCGGCAGCGGCACCAGGCGCTGCTCCAGACCGCGCTGGGACGAAAGCCCGCCGCGCGCCACGCCGCGCCGAGGCGTTGTGCCTGGGCGCGGCCGCTCGCATCGAGATTGCGCTGCGTCGGACAGGACTGCAGGTCGAAGCCGGGCGGGTCGCCGATGCCGGGTGCATTGGCATGCCGCAGCAACACCACCACATTGGGACGGGCCAGCGCCGAGACGGGCAGCGTGCCGAGCGGTTGCGCAAGGGCGCTGGACACGCTGGCCGGCATCGCCGATGCGAGCGCTGTCCAGCAGGCGACGCGGGCCGCGATGCGCAGTGCATCGCGCCGCCGCGTGGAGGGTGTGTCGATGGGCCGTCCGCTGCGATCGATCATGTCATTCCTCCTTGCTGCCCCCCGCCTGGCCGCGGATCTGCGGCCTATATCTGGCGGCTCGCCTCTGACGGCTGCGTCCAAACGGCTTACTCTGACGGCTGCTTCGCACGGCTGCTTCGCACGGCCGCTTCGCACGGCTGCTGCTAACGGGCTGCCTCTAACGGCCTGCCTTTAATGGCCGCGTGTAACCCTGGTTTTAACGACCCGTTTTAACGGCTGAGACCGCGCGCCGAGATCGGCCACAGCGATTCCACCTTGCCGTCGCGCACCCCGACCAGCGTGTCGTACAGGTTCAGCGTCGGATCGCAATGGCCCGGCACCAGCCACAGCGGTTCACCCAGTTGCGGCAGTGCCGGCACCTCGCCGCCGGCGCCCGGCACCGGCCGCACGATGCCGTGTTCGTCGTTGGCGGCGACATAGGCCAGCCGCGTGCTGCGCGTGCCGACGTTGCGCTGCCCGCCGCTACGCTCCCCGCTGTTGTGATCGACGCCGTTGCGTTGCCCGCCGTTGCGTTCCCATACCCATGGCAGCCCCGAGTCGACCGCCATCGACTTCAATCCCGCATCGACCACGACCTGGCCCTGCGCCGCGGTGCTCATCACCGTGGTCGCGATAAACAGGCTGTGCTCGAAACGCAGCGCCTCGGCCGCGCCGTCGTCGCCGCGCGCATTGCTGCCGTAGTCGCCGTCCATGAAGACATACGAACCGGGCTGGATCTCGGTGAAGACGCCGCTGGCCAGGTCGAATTCGACACTGCCGCTGCCACCGCCGGTGACCACCTGGCACGGCGCACCGGCCGCTGCGAGCCGGGCCGCCACCGCGCCGGCACGCTCCGCCGCGCGGGCCGCGGCCTCGCGCCGGGCGGCGTGGTCGCGCACATGCTGGATGCCCCCATGGTAGGCCTGCAATCCGCCGAACGACAGGCGCGGCTGCGCGGCGATGCGCTCGGCCAGCCGTAGCGCGGCGTCGGCATCGGCCACGCCGCAACGGCCCTGGCCGATGTCGAGTTCGACCAGCACCGTCAGCCCGCTCTGCTCGCGTTCGGCGGCCTCGGCCAGTGCGCGCACCTGGACGACGGCGTCGACGCAGACGCTGATCCGAGCGTGGCGCGCCATCCGGGCCAGCAGCGTGGCCTTCGCCGGGCCGGCGATCTCGTTGCTGATATGGACGTCGGCGACGCCGGCGCGCAGGAACGGCAGCGCCTCGCTGACCTTCTGGCAGCAGATGCCGACGGCGCCGCGCGTCATTTGCGCCAGCGCGATGTCTGGACATTTGTGGGCCTTGGCATGGGGCCGCAGCGCGACGCCGGCCCGATCCGCGGCCTGCTGCATCCGCTGCAGATTGCGCTCGAAGGCATCGAGCTCCAGCACCAGCGCCGGCGTGTCGATCGCCTGCCACGGCTGGCCGGGCTCGGCGATCGGGGGCAGGGCGGGCAGTCCCGCCGGATCGCGCAGGACGGGCAGGTCGGTCGCGGCGGAAGGCACAGGGCGGTGATCGGGCATGACGGCGAGGTCTCCATAAGGGGCGGTGGGCCGAAAGGCGTGAGGCGCGGGGCATCATCGGTCGATCGGGACGGGCTGTCAAACCGTGCCGTGGCGCGCGGCCGCGGGTGCCGGACCGCTACCCGGGTCCCCGTGCCGCGGGTCCCTGCCCGGGTCCCCGTGCCGTGTTCGGAGCGCCGTGGGCCACGGGGGACGCTGTCGCGCTTGTCCTACACGGCTTGCGGCGGCCGTCCGACTGCGGGGGGCGTGAGCCGCCGACTATGCTGACAGTGATGCACCGCGCTTCCCGCGCGGCGCTCCCCAGCCCCCGCACCGTCCCCCTCGCCATGCATGCCACGCCCAATCCGTCCGCGCAGCCCGGTGCGCCATCCGCACCGTCCACGGGTGGCGCGCGGGCGGTGCCATCGCGGGACGAGGCAGCAGTCGAGCCGCTGGCCGGGGCGACGGCGGCGAGCGAGGCGGCGGCCACACGGCCGGACGCTTCGGCCATCGCCGCGAATGTCCGCGACGGCCAGCCAGCGACAGGCACACAGCCGGACGCTTCGGCCATCGCCGCGAATGCCCGCGAGCGCGAGCCTGGGGCGACCGCACAGCGGGACGCATCGGCCATCGCCGTGGGCGCCCGGGATGGTGAGTCCGGAGCGGCCTCATCCGCAGCCTCATCGGCCGCCACATCGGCGGCCGAGCCGGCCCGCGGCCCGGCCAGCGCCCGCATGCTGCCGGTGGCGATCCAGCGCGGCAGCCTGGCGCTGGTGGTGCTCGCGACGCTGGCCTGCCTGTACGCGCTGCATGTTGCCAAGGCTTTCGTGATTCCCGTGGTGCTGGCGGTCATCCTGACCTATCTGCTCGATCCGCTGGTGTCGGCGCTCCATCGGCAGCGGCTGCCGCGTCCGATCGGCGCGACGCTGGTGTTGCTGGGGTTGGTCGCGGTGCTGCTGTGCGGCGCCTATCTGCTGCAGGGCCAGGTGGAGGCCATCGTCGACCGTCTGCCCGAGATCGCCCGCAAGCTCTCCCGCAGCCTGTCGGCGCTGCTCAGCGGCGACGACTCGATGTGGCAGAAGATCCAGCGCGCGGCGACCGTGCTGACCGGCGGCACGCCACAGCTCTCGCGCGGCGCGCCCGTCGTGATCGAGAAGCCCGCCGGCGCGCTGCACGACATGGTGCTGGCCGGCTCGGTCAGCGCCTTCGCGGCGGCGGGGCAGGCCGTGGTGGTGCTGTTCCTGACCTTCTTCCTGCTGGTGTCGGGCGACATGTTCAAGCGCAAGTTCGTCAAGATGACGGGCCGCACGCTGACGCAGAAGAAGGTCAACGTCCATATGCTCGGCGAGATCAACCGGGCGATCCAGCGCTACATGCTGATGCTGCTGATCACCAATGCCGCGCTGGGGGTGTGCACGTGGTTCCTGCTGAAGGCGATCGGCCTGCAGCACGCCGGCACCTGGGCGCTGGCCGCGGCCGCGCTGCATCTGATTCCGTACTTCGGCTCGGGCGCCACCGCGATCGCGCTCGGCGTGGCGGCCTTCATGCAGTTCGGCACGCTGGGGCTGGCCGCCGCGGCAGCGGGGGGTTCGATTCTGATCGCGACGCTGATCGGCTCGGTGGTGCAGACCTGGATGACCGGGCGGATGGCGAAGATGAATCCGGTGGCGGTGTTCGTCGCGCTGCTGCTGTTCACCTGGCTGTGGGGCGCGTGGGGGATGCTGCTGGCGATTCCGCTCGCCGTGATCGCCAAGGTGGTGGCCGACCATATCGAAGGGCTGGAGTTCGTGGCGGAGTTCCTGGGGGAATAGGGTAGCCGACGGGACCGGGCCGGCCGACGGAACAGGGGCGGTCGACGGAACAAGGGCGGCCGACGGAACAGGGCGACGGGATAGGACGGCCCACCCAAAGGGCGACCGGCGGATAGCGCGCCCGGCAAGACCCTGCCGCAAGCAGGGCCGAAGCTTGACCTGCAGTGCCGCCAACTATATCGTAAGATATGTTTTTCGATATAACGGACGACTGACCCATGCCTCCTCGCCATCATCACGGCCGGCACGGCCACGGACCCGGCGGTCCCTTCGGTGGATTCGGCGGTTTCGGCTCCGACGCCGACGGCCTGCGCCGCGGCCGCAAGCTCGGCGCCGACGACCTGCAACTGCTGCTGCTCGACCTGCTGGCCGAGCAGCCCAGCCATGGCTACGAGCTGATCAAGGCGCTCGAAGCGCGCAGCGCCGGCTTCTACAAGCCCAGCCCGGGCGTGATCTATCCCGCCCTGACGTACCTGGAGGAGATCGGCCACGCCGCGGTCGACGTCGACGGCAACCGCAAGTGCTATCGGCTTGCCGAGCCCGGCCGCGAGTTCCTGCAGGCCAACCGCGAGCGCCTGGCGCTGCTGTGGAACGGGCTGCGTCATGCCGCCCGCAAGATGGAGTGGGTGCGCCGCGCGCTTGCCGGCGAGCCGCCGCCCGAGCCGGACGAGCAGGGCAACGGCTGGCTGCCGGAGTTCGTGCAGGCGCGCATGGCGCTCAAGCGCGCGCTGCTGCTGCGCACCGATGCCTCGCCGGCCGAACAACGGCGCGTCGCCGACATCCTGCTGCGCGCCGTCGCCGATATCGAAGACACCGAGGCAGCCGCCGTGCCGCCGCGTCCCGCCCGACCACGCCAACCGAGGTAATGCATGTCCGCTACCGATCGCGCCAATACCGCCAATACCGCCAATACCGCCAATACCGCCAATACGGCCAATACGGCCAATACGGCCAATACGGCCAATACGGCCAACACCGGCGATACCGCCAGTCCGCTCGATAGCCGCGGCGCCGCCGCGCTCGCCGTCGAACGCGTCCGCCATCCGCTGAAGTTCCGCCACATCCAGGTGGTCCGCACGCAGCGGCTCTCACCGGCGCTGCTGCGCGTGACCTTCACCGGCGACGACCTCGCCGACTTCGTCTCGGCCTCGTTCGACGACCACATCAAGGTGTTCCTGCCCGCGCCCGGACAGCAGCGCCCGGTGCTGCCCGAGATGGGACCCGACGGTCCGATGTTCCCCGAGGGACAGCCGCGCCCGATCGCGCGCGACTACACGCCGCGCCGCTACGACGCCGCGACGCGCGAGCTCGATATCGAATTCGTGCTGCACGGCGACGGTCCCGGCGCCAGCTGGGCGGCGCAGGCGCAGCCGGGCCAATGGCTGGGCATCGGCGGGCCGCGCGGTTCCTTCGTGATCCCGTCGGCGTTCGACTGGCACCTGCTGATCGGCGACGAAGCGGCGCTGCCCGCGATCGCCCGCCGTCTCGAGGAATTGCCCGCCGGCAAGCGCGTGGTGGTCGTGGTCCAGGTCGAGGATCGCGAGGCGCGTCTCGATCTGCGCAGCAATGCCGACTGCGAACTGCATTGGCTGTATCGCGCCGAAGGCGACGAATTGCTGACGACGCTGCGCCGGCTGGAATTGCCGGCCGGAGAGGGCTATGTCTGGGCCGCCGGCGAAGCCGCCGAGATGCGCGCGGTGCGCGCTTGCCTGGTTGACGAGCGCGGCATCGACAAGCGCCGCATCCGCGCGTCGGCCTACTGGAAGCACGGCGCGGTCGGCGTGCACGAGACGCTCGACGACTGAGCCCCGCGCAGGGCTGGGGCGCTCCGGCTCAGTGCGAGCCGGCGTGTCCGCTGTGACGATGGAACTGCGTATGCCGGTAGAGCCCGTACAGGCTGGTCGCGGTGAAGCCGAGCTGCTGCACGAACAGGCCATAGGTGCCGGTCACCAGCGCGAACACGCTCCACACGATGTTCGAGCACAGGTACGAAATCCAGCCCCAGCGCGACGCCTTGTTGTGCAGCGCCACCAGCAGCGAGCCGCTCATCGCGAGCGCGCAGCCCGACCATTCCAGACCATTGAGCACCATCGGCAGTTGAGCGGCAGCGAGATCCATCGCGCTATGTCTCCTTTTTTTGTGTTCAAGTTTTGCATACAAAGCGTGGGCGAAGCTTACCGCCGAAGCGCGGCGCGAGCAAGAGGGAGAAACGCTCGGCACAAGCTGCGGCGCCCCAGCGGGCCGACGAGAGCGTCATCCCCTTTGCGCGATAGCCGTGGACGCGCGCCCGTAACCCGATTAACATCGTTGCCGGCGGCACTGACAACCGCCAACGTCGCTCGGACGGTTCCGGGCGCTTACGTACAAGGACAACCATGTCAGCCATTCCGGCATCCCCGGGCCCGAGCACTTCGGGCCAGCGCCGCTTCGCGCGCATCGATCGTCTTCCCCCCTACGTCTTCAATATCACCGCCGAGCTCAAGATGGCCGCGCGCCGTCGCGGCGAGGACATCATCGACATGAGCATGGGCAACCCCGATGGCGCGACGCCCGCGCATATCGTGGCCAAGCTCACCGAGGCGGCGCAGCGCCCCAATACCCACGGCTATTCGACCTCGCGCGGCATCCCGCGGCTGCGGCGCGCGATCTCGCACTGGTATCGCGAGCGCTACGACGTCGAGATCGATCCGGAACGCGAGGCCATCGTGACGATCGGCTCGAAGGAGGGGCTGTCGCACCTGATGCTGGCCACGCTCGATCGCGGCGACACCGTGCTGGTGCCGGACCCGAGCTATCCGATTCACATCTATGGGGCGGTGATCGCCGGCGCCGATATCCGCTCGGTGCCGCTGATTCCGGGCGTCGACTTCTTCGCCGAGCTCGAGCGCGCGATCCGCGGCAGCTATCCGAAGCCCAAGATGATCGTGCTGGGCTTTCCGTCCAACCCGACCGCGCAATGCGTCGAGCTCGATTTCTTCGAGCGCGTGATCGCGCTGGCGCGCAAGCACGACATCCTGGTGGTGCACGACCTGGCCTATGCCGACATCGTCTTCGACGGCTGGAAGGCGCCGTCGATCCTGCAGGTGCCGGGCGCCAAGGACATCGCGGTGGAGTTCTTCACGCTGTCCAAGAGCTACAACATGGCCGGCTGGCGCATCGGCTTCATGGCCGGCAACGCCGACCTGGTGACGGCGCTGGCGCGCATCAAGAGCTATCACGACTACGGCACCTTCACGCCGCTGCAGATCGCCGCGATCGCCGCGCTCGAAGGCGACCAGCAGTGCGTGCGCGAGATCGCCGCGCAATACCAGTCGCGCCGCGACGTGTTGGCGCGCGGCCTGAACGAAGCCGGCTGGCCGGTGGAGCTGCCGAAGGCGTCGATGTATATCTGGGCGCGGATTCCCGAACCGTATCGCGCGCTGGGCTCGCTGGAGTTCGCCAAGCAGCTGCTGGAGAAGGCCAAGGTCTCGGTATCGCCGGGCATCGGCTTCGGCGACTTCGGCGACGACTACGTCCGCTTCGCGCTGATCGAGAACGAATCGCGCATTCGGCAGGCGGTGCGGGGCATCAAGGCGATGTTCCGCGCCGATGGGCTGGTCGCGCCGGCCGCGCATGAGCCGGCGCGCGGGGGCGGGGCGAAGGGGTAGGTCGTCGCGCCCGCGCGAGCGGGGGAATCAGCAAGTCAAGGCGGGCGATGCCAACGGGTGCCGCTCCCCTTGCCACGGTGATACGAAGAACCGGCGTACCGCATCGGGATCGACCTCGTCATGGCTGCCGACCCGCCAGTGCGGGGTCTGGTCCTTGTCGACGATCAGCGCGCGCACGCCCTCGATGAAATCGCCGTCGGTGAAGGCGTGGCTGACCACGTCGAGCTCCATGCGAAAGCAATCGGCCAGGTCCAGCCGGCGGCCGCGCAGCAGCAGTTCACGCGTGACCGCAGTCATCAGCGGCGAGCGGCCGCGCAGCAGCGTGGCGGTCTTGGCGGCCCATTCGGCCCATTCGGCCCTTTCGGGACCATCGGAGCCACCGGCGCGGTCGGCACCATCGGCTCGGTCGGCACCATCGGCTCGGTCGGCGCCATCAGCTCGGTCGGCCCGGTCGGCTCGGTCGGCTCGGTCGGCCCGGTCGGCGCGCTCCGCCCGGTCCGTGCAGCAGGCATCCTGCTCGCCCGCGAGTCCCTGCAGGATCGCCGCCGGCGTCGCGTCGGCGCGGAAATGCCGCAGCAGGGCGGGCAGGACCTTCAGCAGCGGGGCGTCGGCCGCGGTGACCGGCGATGCGGGGACCAGCGCGCGGCGCAGGATCGCCAGCACCGTGTCGCCGTCGCTGCCGGGGCCGGCGCTGCCGGACCAGTCGATGCTGGCCAGCGTCGCCTCCAGTTCCACCAGCCCGGCGCTGTCGACCGCGACATCCGCGAGCCCGCAGAGCAGCGTGTCGGCCGCGCCGAGCGTCACCCCGGTCAGGCCCACATAGAGCGCCAGCTCGGGCGTCATGCGCGACAGGAAGTGGCTGGCGCCGACATCGGGCACCAGGCCGATGCCGGTCTCCGGCATCGCGACGCGCGCGCGTTCGGTGACGATGCGCAGCCGCGCGGCCTGCGCCAGCCCCATGCCGCCGCCCATCACAATGCCGTCCATCAGCGCGACCACCGGCTTGGGATAGCGGTGCAGTTCGAAATCGAGCTGGTATTCGTCGACGAAGAAGCGGTGGTACAGCGGTTCGCCATCGTTGCCGCCACACCCCGCCATGTCGTCGCGATAACTGTCGTACAGCGCGCGGATATCGCCGCCGGCGCAGAACGCCTTGTCGCCTGCGCCGCGCAGCACCACGGCGACGACATCGTCCCGCGATGCCCATTGCCGCAGTCGTTCGCGCAGCGCCAGGATCATCGGATACGACAGCGCATTGAGCTGGCGTGGCCGGTTCAGCGTGACCAGCCCGACGCGATTGATGACGTCGAAGCGGACCTCGTCTGTGCCCTTGGCATCCACCGCGTGCGGCATGGTTTCGGCCCTTGCGTTCACGCCGTCCCTCCATCGGCATCCAGGTATTGCCGAATCACGCCCGAGAAATCGAGCTGGCCATCGCCGCGCTGGCACATCGCCTGATACAGCTGCTGCGCCAGGGCGCCGAGGAACAGCGGCTGCCGCACCGCGCGCGCGGCATCGTTGGCCAGCCCCAGGTCCTTGAGCATCAGCTCGGCGCCGAAGCCGCCGCTGTAGCCGCGCGCGGCCGGCGCGGTGTCGATCACGCCGGGGTAGGGGTTGTAGGTGTCGGAGGACCAGCAGCGCCCGGTCGAGGTGTTGACGATGCCGGCCAGCACCGTGGTGTCGATGCCGAGCCGGGCGCCAAGCGCCATCGCCTCGGATACGCCGATCATCGAAATGCCCAGGATCAGGTTGTTGCAGATCTTCGCGACCTGGCCCGTGCCGGTGTCGCCGCAGCGGACCACGTTCCTGCCCATGCCGGAGAGCACCGGCTGCAGCCGCTCGAACAGCGCCGCCTCGGCGCCGACCATGAAGGTCAGCGTGCCGGCCTGCGCGCCACCGGTGCCGCCGGACACCGGCGCGTCGGCGAACGGATTGCCCTGACGCGCGGCCAGCGCGGCCAGTTCGCGTACCGTCGCCGGATCGATCGTGCTCGAATCGACCAGCGGCACGCCGGGACGCACGCCGGCCAGCACGCCGTTCTCGCCGGTGTAGACGCCGCGCACATGGGCCGCGGCCGGCAGCATCGTGATCACGATATCGGCTTCCGCGGCCGCCTGCCGCGGCGAATCGGCGCCGCTGGCGCCGGCTTCGCGCAACGCGGCCAGCGCCTGCGCGTTCAGGTCGAATACCGTCAGCGTGTGGCCGGCCTTCAGCAGGTTGCGCGCCATCGGCGCGCCCATGTTGCCCAGGCCGATGAAGGCGATATGCATCGAGGTCTGCTGCATCGAGGTCTCCTGTGCGTTGCCGGTTTCAGCGCAGCGCGATGGTGGTATTGACGCCCTGGTTGACGGTCTCGTCATCGAACCAGCGTGCCGTCACGGTCTTGGTCTGCGTGTAGAACTGCACCACCTGCTTGCCGTAGGGGCCGAGGTCGCCCAGCTTCGAGCCGCGCGAGCCGGTGAAGCTGAAATACGGCACCGGCACCGGAATCGGGATATTGATGCCGACCTGGCCGACGTCGATCTCGCTCTGGAACTTGCGCGCCGCGGCGCCGCTCTGCGTGAACACGCCGGTGCCGTTGCCGAAGGGGTTGCGGTTGACCAGCGCGATCGCCTCGTCGAGCGTGTCGACGCCGATCACCACCAGCACCGGCCCGAAGATCTCCTGCGTGTAGATCGACATCTCGGTGGTGACGTCGGTGAATACGGTGGGCCCGATGAAGTTGCCGTCCGGATAGCCCGGCACGCTGACCTCGCGGCCATCGAGCGCGAGCGTCGCGCCTTCCTTCACGCCGGCCTCGATCAGGCCCAGGATGCGCTGCTTCGCCGCGACCGACACCACTGGTCCGACATCGGTGCCGGGCTCGGCGCCGGCGCCGACCTTCAGCGTGCGGGCCTTGGCGATCAGCTCGGGCACCCAGTCGCGTGCCGCGCCGACCAGCACCGCCACCGACGTCGCCATGCAGCGCTGGCCCGCCGCGCCGAAGGCGGCGCCGACCAGCGCGTTCAGCGTCTGCTCCTTGTGCGCGTCGGGCAGCACCACCGCGTGGTTCTTGGCGCCCATCATCGACTGCACGCGCTTGCCGTGGCTGCCGGCCAGGTTGTAGACGTGGGTGCCAACCGCGGTCGAGCCGACGAACGACACCGCCTTGACATCGGGATGCGTGCACAGCGCGTCGACCACGTCCTTCGCGCCATGCACGACGTTCAGCACGCCGGGCGGCACGCCCGCTTCGAGCGCGAGCGCCACCAGGTCCATCGTCGACAGCGGGTCCTGCTCGGACGGCTTGAGCACGAAGGTATTGCCGCAGACGATCGCCATCGGGAACATCCACAGCGGAATCATGGCCGGGAAATTGAACGGCGTGATGCCGACGCACACGCCGATCGGCTGCTGCAGCGTGTAGGTGTCCACGGTCGCCGCCACGTTCTCCGCAAAGCCGCCTTGCTGCAGCGTGCCGATCGAGGCGGCGTGCTCGACCACCTCGAGGCCGCGGAAGATGTCGCCCTCGGCGTCGGACAGCGTCTTGCCCTGCTCGGCGGTCAGGATCGCGGCGATGCGCTTGCTGTGCTCGCGGATCAGCGCCTGGTACTTCAGCATGATGCGCAGCCGCGCGCCGATCGGCGTATGGCGCCAGCTGGCGAAGGCGCGCTGCGCCGCGCCGACGGCGGCGTCGACCTCGGCCTGCGTGGCCAGCGGCACGCGCGCCAGCACCTGCTGCGTGGCCGGATTGACGACCTGGCGGTATTCGGTGGCGGCCGATTCGACCCATTCGCCGTTGATCAGCAGCTTGACTGTCGGAATCGCGGTGTCGGTGGCGGGCTGTGTGGTCATGGTGTCTCCATCGTTTGTCTGGTCGTGCAAGTCGTCAGGAAAGGCGAGGCGCGAACTACAGCGAGCGGGCGATCAGCATCCGCTGGATCTCGCTGGTGCCTTCGTAGATCTGGGTGATGCGCGCGTCCCGGTAGTGCCGCTCGACCGGGTAGTCCTCGAGGTAGCCGTAGCCGCCATGGATCTGCAGCGCCTTGGAGCAGACCCGTTCGGCCAGTTCCGACGCATACAGCTTGGCCTGCGAGGCCTCGGACAGGCAGGGCTGGCCGTCGCTGCGCATGCGCGCGGCGCGATGCACCAGCAGGCGCGCCGCGTTCAGCTCGGTCGCCATGTCGGCCAGCATGTTGGCGATCGGCGCATGCTCGCGCAGCGGCCGGCCGAACTGCACCCGTTCGCCGGCATAGCGGCAGGCGGCATCGAAGGCCGAGCGCGCGATGCCGATCGCCTGCGCGGCGATGCCGATGCGGCCGCCTTCGAGATTCGACAGCGCAATGCGCAGGCCCTCGCCGGTGTCGCCGAGCAGCGCGTCGTGCGGCACGACGCAGTCCTCCAGCGTGATCGCGCAGGTGTCCGAAGCACGGATGCCGAGCTTCTTCTCCGGGGCATGGACGTGAAAGCCCGGCGTGTCGGTCGGAACGAGGAAAGCCGACAATCCGCGCTTGCCGCGCTCCGGTTCGGTCGCGGCGAAGACGATGGCGATGCCGGCGCGCTGCCCGTTGGTGACGAACTGCTTGTTGCCCGACAGGACCCAGCCGTCGTCGGTCGGCCGCGCGCGCGTGCGCAGGTTGTGCGCCTCGGAGCCGGCCTGCGGCTCGGTCAGGCAGAACGCGCCGATCAGCTCGCCGCTGGCCAGCGCCGGCAGATAACGCTGCTTCTGCGCCTCGCTGCCGTAGTGCAGGATCGGGCCGCAGCCGACCGAGCTGTGCACGCTCATCAGCGTCGCGCAGGCCGCGCAGCCGGCGGCGATCTCCTCGATCGCCAGCGCGTAGGCGATGTAGTCGGTATAGGTGCCGCCCCATTGCTCGGGCACGATCATGCCGAGCAGGCCGAGCGCGCCCATCTCGGCGACGATCTCGTCGGGCAGTTGGCCGCTGCGGTCCCATTGCGCGGCGTTGGGCTTGAGCCGTTCCTCGGCGAAGGCGCGCGCGGTGTCGCGGATCATGCGTTGCTGCTCGGTGTATTCGCTGTACATGGCGCTGTGGTCGCGTGGTTGCGGGGCCGTCGTGGTGCGGTCGTCGTGGTGCGGTCGCCGTGGGGCGGTCGTGGAATGACGGCAGTGTAGAAAGGCGATGCCGGCGCGCGCTATGCCAAAATCCGCCAACTGTGCTGAACTGATTTGCCACTGCCCGCCGCTTGCCGTGACGGCGGCAGCCGGCATCCCGACCACCTTACGGATCGTCTCCATGTCTTTGCTGTTGCGTCCCGTTACTGCCTCGCGTGCCGATGGAAAAAGGTAGCGTCGCGATCTGCTTTGTCCACCATGCGATTTCCGGGCTGCGCTCGCGCGGCATCGATCCGGAGCCGGTGCTGCGCGCCGCCGGTATCGCGCCGGCGATGCTGGCGGTCGCGCAGGCGCGCGTGTCCGCGGCGAGCTACAGCGGGCTGTGGCTGGCGGTATCGGCGGCGCTTGGCGACGAGTTCTTCGGTCAGGACTCGCGCGCGATGAAGCCCGGCAGCTTCGCGCTGCTGTGCCATGCGGTGGCCGGCAGCCGCACCGTGGGGCAGGGGCTCGACCGCGTCGCGCGCGGCTTCGGCCTGCTGCTCGACGATATCGGCGTGCAGCTGCTGCGCCGCTACGATGGCGACGCGCCCGGCGCCGGCCCCGAGCGCGCCGCGCTGGTGCTGACCGAGCCGTCGCGCCGCCGTCCCGGCGTGTTCGCCCAGGAGACGCTGCTGATCATGCTGCACGGGCTGATGTGCTGGCTGGCGCGGCGGCGGGTGCCGGTGCGGCTGGCCGCGTTCCGCTATCCGGAGCCCGACTACAGCGCGGAATACCGCGTCATGTACTCACGCCAGCTCGCCTTCGATGCGCCCTGCACCGCGCTGATCTTCGACGCGGCGTGGCTGGACCATCCGGTGCGGCACGACGAGCGCAGCGTCAAGGCCTTCCTGCGCGACGCGCCCCATAACGTGGTGGTCAAGTACTCGGACCGCAGCAGCGTGGCCGCGCGGGTTCGCCGGCTGCTGCGGCAGTCGCGGCCGGATGGATGGCCGACCTTCGAGGCGCTCGCGGCGGCGCTGCATCTGTCTGCCTCGTCGCTGCGGCGCAGGCTGATGGAGGAGGGCGCCACCTATCAGCAGCTGAAGGACGAATTGCGGCGCGACCTGGCGATCGAGGCGCTCAGTCATACCGACTTGCCGATCACCGAGATCGCCGCCGAGATGGGGTTTGCCGAGCCCGGCGCCTTCCATCGGGCGTTCCGGCGCTGGACCGGGCTGCGGCCCGGGGTTTATCGCGGCATGCACGCCGCCGCGGACTGAGCGCGCGGCGCAGCGGACGGGATCAGTGCGGCGCGTCGGCGCGCCGGTCGCCGGTGTCGGCGCCGCGGTTCGCGCCGTTGTTCACGCTGCCCTTCGCGCTGGCATCGACGGCCGCGGCGGCGTCCTGCCGCGCGCTCTCCAGCACGCGCCGGATCATCGCCGTCGCCAGTTCCTGCTCGCCGAGAAACACCTCGCCGACGCGGTCCTTCAGCAGCAGCGCGGCCTCGTCCTCGCTGTGCGTGCGCACCAGGATGCGGATCCCGGGATTGAGCGTGCGGGCGATCTCGACCATGCGCCGCACGCCGACGGTATCGGGCGTGGCGATCACCAGCATGCCGGCGCGCGCGATATGCGCCTGGATCAGCACGGACGGTTCGGCCGCATCGCCCGATACCGCCGGCACGCCTTGCGCGCGCAGCGCCTCGACGATCTCCCGGTTCTGGTCGGCCACTACCACCGGCACGCCATGCGCGCGCAGTGCCCCGACGATACGGCGGCCGACGCGGCCGTGGCCGACCAGCACCACCTGCCGCGTCAGCAGCGCCTGATCGACCGTCGCCGGCAGCTCGGCCAGCGGATCGGCGCTGCGCTCGAGCTTGCGCGCCAGTTCGGAGCGCGCGCGGATCCAGCGCTGCAGCGGCTCCACGGTGCGAAACACCAGCGGATTGAGCGCGATCGAGATCAACGAGCCGGCGAGCACCAGATTGTGTCCCTGCGGGCTCAGCATGCCGAGCGTGACACCGAGCCCGGCCAGGATGAACGAGAACTCGCCGATCTGCGCGAGGCTCGCCGACACCGTCAGCGCGGTGTTCAGCGGATAGCGCATCGTCAGCACCAGCGCAAGCGCGGCCAACGATTTGCCGACGATCACGATGGCCAGCGTGGCAATGACCTGCAACGGCGCGTCGAGCAGCACGCGGGGGTCGAACAGCATGCCGACCGAGACGAAGAACAGCACCGAGAAGGCGTCGCGCAGCGGCAGCGTCTCCTGCGCGGCGCGATGGCTCAGCGCCGAGCCGCGCAGCACCATGCCGGCGAAGAAGGCGCCGAGCGCGAACGAGACCCCGAACAGCACCGCCGAGCCGTAGGCGATGCCGACCGCCGCCGCGACCAGGCACAGCGTGAACAGTTCGTTGGAGCCGGTGCGCGCGACCTGCCAGAGCAGCCATGGAAACACGCGGCGGCCCACCAGCAGCATCAGCGCGATAAAGACCGCGACGCGGCCCAGCGTGGCGCCCACCGTCGCCCATAGCGACGCGCCCGCATCGGGCGGCACGGCGCCGTTGCCGCCCGCCGCGATGGCCGCGGCCTGGCCCGACGGCACCGTGCCGAACACCTCGGCCAGCGCGGGCAGCATCACCAGCACCAGCACCATCACCAGATCCTCGACCACCAGCCAGCCGACCGCGATCCGGCCGTTGACCGAATCGAGCGTGCCGCGCTGCTCGAGCGCGCGCAGCAGCACCACGGTGCTGGCGACGGACAGGCACAGGCCGAACACCAGCGCGTCGGCCAGCGGCCAGCCCCATAGCCGCGTCACGCCGGCCCCGAGCGCGGTGGCGAAGGCGATCTGCACGATCGCACCCGGCAGCGCGATGCCGCGCACCGACAGCAGGTCTTCCAGCGAGAAGTGCAGGCCGACGCCGAACATCAGCAGCATCACGCCGATTTCCGCGAGTTGGCCGGCGAGCGCCATGTCGGCGACGAAGCCCGGCGTGGCCGGGCCGATCACGATGCCGGCCAGCAGATAGCCGACCAGCGCCGGCGCGCCGAGGCGGGCGCAGATGAAGCCGAAGACGAGCGCCAGACCGAGGCCGGCGGCGATGGTGGTGATCAGGCTGACTTCATGGGGCACGGGCGGCTCGCAGCGAAGTGATCAGGGGTGATCGGGGGGATCGGGGGCGCAACGGTCTGCAGTCCATGATAGCAAGCGGATGCGGCCGGGCTCCCCGCACGGGCGGCAACGGGGCGTCGTTTACACTGTCGCCTTCGCTCGTTTTCCAAAGATCGCGGTCCCTCCTGCGGTTCGTTTCCGCCGGCTGCCCGCCGTTCCCGCTTCATGTCCCAGCCGTCCCCCGCACCCCATCAGATCGATCTCGTCGTCTATCCCGGCTTCAAGGCCATGGAGGCGGTCGGACCGATGACGGTGTTCGACTATGCCAACCTGCAGCTGGCCCGGCGCGGCCAGCCGCCGGCCTATCGGACGCGCATCGTCTCGACGCGTGTGGGCCCGGTGCGTTCGGACACGCTGATGACGCTGGAGGCCACCGCGCGGCTCGACACGGTGCTGCTGCCCGACACCGCGGTGATCGTCGGCGCGCGCGATATCGAAGGGGCGTTGCAGGAAGCGGGGGAGATCGTCCCGTGGGCGCGCGCGGTGGCCCCGCGCATCGGCCGGCTGGTGGCGCTGTGTTCGGGATCGTTCTTCCTGGCCGCCGCCGGTCTGCTCGACGGCAAGCGCGCGACCACGCACTGGAGCGTGGCGCCGCTGCTGCGGCAGCGCTATCCCGCGGTGGCGGTCGATCCCGATGCGATCTTCGTGCGCCAGGGCCGGCTGTGGACCTCGGCCGGCGTCACGGCCGGCATCGACCTTGCGCTGGCCATCGTCGAAGAGGACCTCGGACGCGAGATCGCGCTCGATCTGGCGCGCGAGCTGGTGGTCTTCCTGAAGCGTCCGGGCGGCCAGTCGCAATTCAGCGTGCATCTGGCCAGCCAGACCACCGGCCACGCCGGCGTGCGCGAGGTCCAGGACTGGATCCTGCGCGACCTGACCCGCGCGTTCACGATGAGCGAGATGGCGGCGCGGGCCGCGATGAGCGAGCGCAATTTCCGCCGTGTGTTCGCGCGCGAGACCGGGGCGAGCCCGACCGCCTTCATCGAATCGGCGCGGCTCGAAGCGGCACGCCGCCTGCTGGAGCAGGGCGAGCTGCCCCTGAAGGCGGTGGCCGCGCGCAGCGGCTTCGGTTCCGACGAAGCGCTGCGGCGCGCCTTCCTGCGCCATCTGGGCATCACACCGCGCGACTATCGCCAGCGGTTTGGCGCGGCGGCGTAGCGCCCAAGCACCCAAGCACCCAAGCACCAAAGCGCTCAAGTACCGAAGCGCTCAAGCACCGCAGCGCCCAAGCACCGCAGCGCTCAAGCACCGAAACGCCGAAGCGCCTTCCACCGGCCGGTCAGCCGTCCTGCAATTGCGCCGCGTGATGGCGCAGATGGTCCTCCATCCACGTGGAGATGAAGTAGTAGCCGTGGTCGTAGCCCTGATGCCGCCGCAGCGTCAGCGGCTGGCCCACCGCGGCGCAGGCCGCCTCGAAGGCCTCGGGATGCAGCTGGTCGGCGAGGAATTTGTCGGCCAGCCCCTGATCGATCAGGATGCCGCCGGGGAAGGGCGCGGTGGGCTGCGCCTGCATCAGCGCGCTGGCATCGTACTGCAGCCATTGCGCGCGATCGTCGCCGAGATAGCGGCTGAACGCCTTCTCGCCCCAGGGACATTGCGACGGCGCGGCGATCGGCGCGAACGCCGACACCGAGCGGAAGCGCTCGCGATGGCGCTGCGCCAGCACCAGCGCGCCGTGGCCGCCCATCGAATGGCCGAAGATGCCGATGCGCCGCGGGTCGGCGCCGAGTTCGCCGACCACCAGATCGTGGAGCTCGCCGGCGACATAGCTTTCCATGCGCCAGTGCGCGTTCCACGGCGCCTGCGTCGCGTCCAGATAGAAGCCCGCGCCCGCCCCGAAGTCCCATTCGTCCGCCTCGCCGGGGATGCCGGTGTCGCGCGGGCTGGTATCGGGCGCAACCAGGATCAGGCCGAGCTGCGCGGCGAGCCGCTGCGCGCCGCCCTTGATCATGAAGGTTTCTTCGGTGCAGGTCAGGCCCGCCAGATAGATCAGGGCCGGCCGCGGCGTGCCGACGCCGGCCAGCGCCGCGGGCGGCAGGAAGACCGAGAAGCGCATCGGCAGGCCGACCGCGGTCGACGCATGCCGGTAGAAGCGCTGCACGCCGCCGAAGCAGCCGTGCTCGGAGAGCAGTTCGAGCATGAGCGTCGCGCCTCCGGCCTTAGTACAGCACCACCGAACGGATCGACTCGCCGCGCTTCATCAGGTCGAAGCCCTCGTTGATCCGCTCCAGCGGCAGCGTGTGCGTGATCAGGTCGTCGATGTTCAGCTTGCCGTCCATATACCAGTCGACGATCTTGGGCACGTCGGTGCGGCCGCGCGCGCCGCCGAAGGCCGAGCCCTTCCACTCGCGGCCGGTCACCAGCTGGAACGGACGGGTCGAGATCTCGGCGCCGGCCTCGGCCACGCCGATGATGATCGACTTGCCCCAGCCCTTGTGGCAGCACTCCAGCGCCTGGCGCATGACCTTGGTATTGCCGATGCATTCGAACGAGTAATCGGCGCCGCCGTCGGTCAGCTGCACGATATGGTCGACCACGTTCTCGACCTCGTTCGGATTGACGAAGTGCGTCATGCCGAATTGGCGCGCCAGCGCCTCGCGGTTCGGGTTGATGTCGACGCCGATGATCTTGTCGGCGCCAACCATCTTCGCGCCCTGGATCACGTTCAGCCCGATGCCGCCCAGGCCGAACACCACCACATTGGCGCCGGCCTCGACCTTCGCCGTGAACAGCACCGCGCCGACGCCGGTGGTGACGCCGCAGCCGATATAGCAGACCTTGTCGAACGGCGCGTCGTCGCGGATCTTGGCCAGCGCGATCTCCGGCACCACGATGTGATTGGCGAAGGTCGACGTGCCCATGTAGTGGAAGATCGGCTTGCCGTCGAGCGAGAAGCGCGAGGTGCCGTCCGGCATCAGGCCCTTGCCCTGGGTCGCGCGGATCGCCTGGCACAGGTTGGTCTTGCGCGACAGGCAGAACTTGCACTGGCGGCATTCGGGCGTGTAGAGCGGGATCACGTGGTCGCCGGGCTTCAGCGAGGTCACGCCCGGGCCGACCTCCGTCACGATGCCGGCGCCCTCATGGCCGAGGATGGCGGGGAAGATGCCCTCGGGGTCCGCGCCCGACAGCGTGTAGTAGTCCGTATGGCAGATGCCGGTGGCCTTGATCTCGACCAGCACCTCGCCGGCGCGCGGTCCGGCCAGGTCGACTTCCTCGATGGTCAACGGGGCGCCTGCTTTCCAGGCGACGGCGGCTTTGGTTTTCATGGCGGCTTTCCTAAGGTGGCGACGCGCGGGGCGCGTGGCGGGTTCGATCGATGGCGGACGCGGGGCCGGCAGCAGCGGCAGCAGCGGCAGCAGCGGCAGTAGCGGCATCGCGCGTTATCGCACGGCACCGCGCGGCACCACCCAGCACCGCTCGGCTCCACGGGGTTCGGCCGACACTGTAATGCCTGCGGCATCGGCACGGCGGGGCAATGCTGCCCGCTTGGCCCCGCAAGCCGCCATTTTGGCCGAATGCGAGGGCTAGCGGCCCGGCATGCGGGCCGCGGCCTCGGCCGTGGCGGTCGCTGTCCGCGCCGGCAGGTCGGCGGCGCCCTGGTGGCGCCGGCCCAGCCACCACCCAAGCAAGCCCCAGACCAGGGTCAGCACGGCACCGGTCAGGGCGACCACCGCCGGATGGCCGGCCAGCGCGTCGATGCCGGTCTTGACCCAGGCGCTGACCGCATCGCCGGCGCGGTAGACCATCGTGTCGATGACGTTCTTGGCCTTGTACTTGGTCTCGGCATCGACCACGGTGAACAGCATCTCGCGGCCGGGCCGCACCAGCGCGTACTCGCCGACGCGGCGCAGCACCATCACGCCGGCCAGCACGCCGAACACCGGCCAGATCGCCAGCAGCACGAAGCCGCCCGCCACGGCCAGGGGCACCACCGTCAGCAGCGCGGTCACGCCGTAGCGCCGCGCGATCTGGCCGGAGAAAAACAGCTGGATCGCGATGGTGGCGGCCTGCACGATCGCGTCGATCGCGCTGAACACGCGCGTCTGCTCGGTGCGGTCGGGGAAAGTCTCCGCGACCAGCCGCGCCTGTTCGAAGTACAGGAAGGTGCTGGCGGTCGACAGCAGGATCACGAACAGCGCGATGCCGAGCAGATAGCGCGAGCGGGCGATCAGCGTCAGGCCGGCCAGCAGGCTGCCGCCGATGGGATCGCGCGGATCGTCGCGCGCGGGGCCGGCATGGTGCGTGGGTGCGGCGCTCGCCGCGGCATCGCGCGGCGCGATGGACCCGGCGCCAATGTCAGCCCTGGCCCGGGTCGCGACACCGGTTGCGGTACCGATCGCAGTACCGGCTGCGGCACCGGCCGCGGCCCCGGCCCCGGCCCCGGCCCGCGCCCGCCACCGGAACAGCCACGCGCAACCCGGCAGCGTCGCCGCCAGCAGCACGGCGGACAGCAGCATCAGCCCGGTCAGCCCGATCGGCCCGACCAGCCATCCCGACAGCAGCGGCCCGGTCAGCCCGCCGACGCTGGCGCCCGCCGCAATCACCGGAAACAGCCGGCGCGCCTGTTCGGGGCGGAACACGTCCGCCATCAGGCTCCACGCGACCGACACCACGAACAGATTGAACACCGACAGCCACACGTAGAACACCCGCGCCAGCCAGACATCGTCGGGCCGCGCGCGCGTGGCGAGCGCGAAGGCCAGCAGATTGGCGATGAAGAAGGCATAGACCCAGGGCACGAAGCGCCGCCGCGGCAGCCGCGAGCTGCACAGGCCGTACAGCGGAATCGCGGCCAGCATCACGACGAAGGTCGCGGTGAACAGCCATTGCAGGTTCTGCACGCCGCCGGCGATGCCCATCGTTTCGCGCACTGGCCGCAGCATGAAGTAGCTGGCGAACAGGCAGAAGAAGAAGCCGAATGCCGCGACTACGGCCGCGTGTTCGCCCGGGCGGATGCCGAGCGCGCCGAGGCGGCCGGGGCCGTGGCCAGGGTCGGGGTGCGGAGGCGGGGCGGCTGCCATGCCTGGCGATTGCGGTGGACGGGCGCTAGGTCAGCAGCGCCGCGATGCGCTCGCGCTGCTGCGCGTCCGGCATGCGGCCGAGCGCCGCGCCGAGGTTGTCGCGCATATGGCGGGGATTGGACGTCGCCGGAATCGCCGCCGTCACCGCCGGATGGCTGACGATGAATTTGAGGAACAGCTGGCCCCAGCTGCTGCAATCGAGTTCGGCCGCCCACGGCGGCAGCTGGCGTCCTTGCACCGCGCGGAACAGCCGCCCGTCCTGGAACGGCCGGTTGATCAGCACGCCGATGCCGCGCTGGCGGCACAGCGGCAGCAGCCGGCGCTCGGCCTCGCGCTCGCCCAGCGAGTAATTGATCTGCACGAAGTCGATCTTCTCGCTGCGCACGATCTGCTCGAGCCGCTCGTGCGCATCGGCGCGATAGTGGGTCACGCCGATATAGCGGGTCTTGCCCTGTTCCTGCAGCCGGCGCAGGAAACGCAGGTTCTCTTCCCAGTCGATCAGGTTGTGGACCTGCAGCAGGTCGACGGTGTCGCTGCCCAGCTCCTGCTGCGAGCGCGCCCATTGCGCCGGCGCGCTGCTGCTTGATGCCGAGATCTTGGTGGCGAGGAAGACCTGCCTGCGGCCATTGTGCAGGCGCAACAATTCGCCGGTGACGGCCTCCGCGGCACCATAGCTGGGCGCGGTATCGAGAACGGCGCCCGGCATCCGCAGCAGCAGCGACATCACCTCGGACAGCGGGCTCTGCTGCAGGCCCTGCGTCGGCGCGTCGAAGGTGTCGGCGGTGCCCAGGCCGATCACCGGCAGGGTTTCGCGCGTGCCGGGGATGGCGCGACGCAGCGGGCCAGCGCTGCCGCCCGCGGCCGGCGTGCCGGGGGCTGCGGACGCGGAGGCCGATGCCTGGCCGGGCTGGGCCCGTGCGGCGGACGTCAGCGTGCCCGCCAGCGCGGCGGAGCAGGCAAGGAAGCGGCGACGATCGATGGGCATGGCGTCTCCTGGCGAGCCGGCAACTTCCCGGCCATTGTAGGTAAGACGCGCCGATTTGGCACAGCCGCCGCCGCGGCCTTCCTCCCGCTCAGATCACGGTGGCCAGCCCCAACGTCAGCAGCAGCGCCACCACCGAGATGATCGTCTCGCAAACGGTCCAGGTCTTGAACGTCTGCGCCACGGTCATGTTGAAGTACTCCTTGACCAGCCAGAAGCCCGCATCGTTGACGTGCGACAGGATCAGCGAGCCCGCGCCGGTGGCCAGCACCAGCAGCTCGGGCCGCGTGCCCGGCACGCTGGCCGCGATCGGCGCGACGATGCCGGCCGCGGTGGTCATCGCCACGGTGGCCGAGCCGGTCGCGATGCGGATCATCACGGCGACCAGCCAGCCGAGCACCAGCACCGAGACGTTGGCGCCGGTGGCCACTTCCACGATCGAGTTCGAGATGCCCGAGTCGCGCAGGATGCGGCCGAAGCCGCCGCCGGCACCGACCACCAGCGTGATGATCGCCGTGGGCGCCACCGATTCGTTGGTGAAGCGCAGGATCGCCTCGCGATTGAAGCCGCGCGCCTTGCCGAAAGTGTAGAAGCTGACCAGCGCGGCGATCAGCAGCGCGATCACCGAGTTGCCGATCAGCTTGAGGAAGTCGTTGGCCCAGGTCTTGGGCGTCGTCACCAGGTCGGCGCCGCTGCCGATCAGCATCAGGATCACGGGCAGCAGGATCGTGAAGACCGTGATGCCGAAGCCCGGCAGCGCCTGGGCCGGCGCGGTGTCGTCGGCTTCCTCGATGAACTGCGCCGCCAGCGGGTTGTCGGCGGGCAGCTTGATATGGCGGTCCATCAGCTTCGCGAAGATCGGACCGGCGATCGCCGCGGTGGGGATGCCCACGATCAGCGCGTACAGGATCGTGCGGCCGATGTCGGCGCCGTAGGCGGTCACCGCCAGCAGTGCCGCCGGATGTGGCGGGATCAGGCCGTGCACCACGGACAGGCCGGCCACCATCGGGATGCCGACCTTGACCATCGAGGTGCCGGTGCGCTGCGCGATATTGAAGGCGATCGGGATCAGCAGCACGAAGCCGACCTCGAAGAACACCGGCAGGCCGACGATGAAGGCGATGGTCGCCATCGCCCAGTGCACGTTCTTCTCGCCGAAGAAGGCGATCAGCGTGCGCGCGATGCGCTCGGCGCCGCCGGACTCGGCCATCATCTTGCCGAGCATCGTGCCCAGGCCCACCACGAGCGCGATATGGCCGAGCGTGCCGCCGACGCCGGCCTCGAACGACTTGACGATCTCGTTCATCGGCATGCCGACCGAGAAGCCGAGCAGCACAGAGACGACTACCAGCGTGATGAAGGGGTTCAGCTTGAATCGCGCGATCAGCACGACCAGCGCGATCACGGCGATCAGCGCATACAGCAACAGCGTGGTTCCGGTGACTGGGACCATGTTGTCTCCTTGGGGTGCGCGGGGCCGGTCGGCGCCGCGGCGTATGAAAGAGGCCGCTGGCGCGGCCCGGTTGGGAAAAGGGAAGGGGAGGCGGCCTGGATTCGCTGTATCCGCCTGTATCCGCGGGATCAGGGCAATGCGCGGAATCGGCGAATCGGCTGAATCAGCGGATTCCGTGGATTCAGCCGCCCGGACGCTTGTAGGCGATGCAGTCGATCTCGACCTTGCAGTCGACCACCATGCTCGACTGCACGCAGGCACGCGCGGGCGGATTGGCGCCGAAATACTGCTTGAAGATCTTGTTGAACGAGGCGAAGTCGCGTGCGTCGTCGAGCCAGACGCCGCAGCGGACCACATGCTCGGGGCCGTAGCCGGCCTCGGCCAGGATCGCCAGCACGTTCCTGATGGCCTGGTGGGTCTGCGCGACGATGCCGCCGTCGACGACCTCGCCATCGACCATCGGCACCTGGCCGGACACATACAGCCAGCCGTCGGCAGCGACCGCGCGTGCGAACGGCATGTGCTGGCCGCCGGTGCCGGTGCCGCCTTCGACGCCAAAGCGTTGGATATCCATGAAGACTCCTTCGAACTGAATACGGGAAACGGTGAGCTTGAAACAGGGGGGGAGCGTGCGGCCTTACGTGTCCGCGATGTTGTCCGCGTTGCGGTTCGCGATGGTGTCCGCGACGGCGGGGACCGGCTCGCCGCGCGGCAGGAAATGCCCGGCGCGCGCGCCGGTGGCGCGCCGCTGCGACCAAGACAGCGTGCCGTTGACCCACACCGCGGCGATGCCCTCGGCCGGCTGCATCGGCTCTGTGAACGTGGCCGCGTCGCGGATCGTCGCGGCGTCGAACAGCACCAGGTCGGCCCAATGGCCTTCGCGCACGAAGCCGCGTCCCGCGAGGCCGAAGCGCTCGGCCGACAGGCCGGTCATCTTGGCGATCGCCATCGTCAGCGGAAACAGCTCGCGGTCGCGCGCATAGTGGCCCAGCACGCGGGGGAACGCGCCCCACAGGCGCGGATGCGGCAGCGGGTCGTTGGGCAGCCCGTCCGAGCCGATCACCGTGGCCGGATGCGCCAGGATGCGGTCGACGTCGGCGTCTTCCATGCAGTGATAGACCGCGCCCGCCGGCTGCAGGCGGCGGGCCGCCTCGTGCAGATCCACCTGCCATTCGGCCGCGATATCGGCGAGCAGGCGTCCGCCCATCGCGGGATGCGGCGTGGACCAGGTCACCATGATGTCGAAGTCGCCGGTGACCTGCTTCAGGTCCAGCGTCGACGAACTGGCGGTATAGGGATAGCAGTCGCAGCCGACCGGCTGCCAGCGCTGGGCGGCATCGAGCGCGTCCAGCACCGCGCCGCTGCGGCCCCAGTTGTCCACGCCCGCGCATTTGAGGTGCGAGATCACGACCGGCACGCGGGCATGGCGGCCGATGCGGAAGGCCTCGTCCATCGCGTCGAGGATCTCGGCGAATTCGCTGCGCAGATGCGTGGCGTACAGCGCGCCGGCGCGGGCCAGGGGCTCGGCCAGCGCCAGCACTTCCTCGGTCGGCGCGGCAAAGGCGTTGGCATAGGCGAGGCCGGTCGACAGGCCGAGCGCGCCGTGGTCCAGTGCCTCCTGCAATTGCGCACGCATCGCGGCGATCTCGTCGGCGCTCGCCGCGCGGTCCAGCCGGTCCAGATGATTGCTGCGCAGCGCCGTGTGGCCGACCAGCGCGGCCACGTTGACCGCGGGCCGCGCCGAGGCGATGGCATCGACGTAGGCCGAAAAGCTCGGATAGCGGAACGCGCTCGCATCGCCCAGCAGGTTCATCGGATCGGGCGGCTCGCCGCGCAGGGCCACCGGTGCCGCGCTGATGCCGCAGTTGCCGACCACCACGGTGGTCACGCCCTGCGACAGCTTCGGCGTCATCTCGGGCTGGCGCACCACGTTGGTGTCGTCGTGCGTGTGGACGTCGATGAAGCCCGGTGCCAGCACAAGCCCGTCGGCCTCGACGACCTCGGCGGCGGTGTCGGCGGCGATGCGTTCGCCGCCATCGTCGTCGGCATCGATGTCGACGATGCGGGCGATGCGGCCGTCGCGCAGCCCGACATCGGCGACGCGCGCGGCGGCGCCCGAGCCGTCGATCACGGTGGCGCCGCGGATCAGCGTGTCATAGGCGAAGAGGGTGTCCGAGCTCGCTGCCATGGTCAGTCTCCGAGCGGCTGACGGCTGTCGCGCATCCCCGCGCTGCCGCGCTCGCCGCTGCCCCGATGCGCGTCCAGCACGTACTTGAGTCGCCGCAGCCGTTCCTGGCTGTCGTCCTGCTGCAGCAACGCCAGCCGCGTGGCCAGCACGTCCAGCACCAGCAACATCGCATAGCGCGAGGCCGACGGCTTGAAGATGAAATCGGTCTCCAGCGCGCGCACGGGCAGCAGCACGTCGGCGCGCGCGGCCAGCGGCGAGCCCAGCGCGGTCACCGCGATCACGCGCGCACCGTATTCGCGCGCGACATCGCAGCTGGCCAGCATCTCGGGCACGCTGCCGCTGACCGAGAAGGCCAGCACCACATCGCCCTTGACGAGCGTGGCCGCGACCATCTGCTGCAGCACCGCGTCCTGATAGCTCGCGACCGGCCGGCCCAGCCGCGCCAATCGATAGCGCGCCTCGTCGGCGAGCCAGGTCGAGCCGCCACCCATGCCGAAAGCGTAGACCATGCGCGCGTCCTGCAACAGGCGCGCGGCGCGTTCGATCTGGGCCTCGTCGATCAGTTGGCGATTGGCCTCGAGCACGGCGACCACGTCCCCATGCAGGCGGTCGGTCAGCGAGGGCGGAGCCGCTTCCGCGCCCGAGTCCGCGCCGACGGTGCCGGGCTCGTGCTGCAGGAAGCGTTGGCCAACCGCGGTCGCGCGCGCCAGCCGCAGCTTCAGGTCGCGCACGTCGCGGCAGCCCAGCGCCTTGGCCAGGCGCGTGACGCTGGCCTCGCTGACGCCGGCCCTGCGGGCCAGCGCATTGATGCTGGCCGAGGCCGCGCCGGCGACGTCCTCCAGGATGACCTGGGCCACCTTCTGCTCGGCCAGCCGCAGCGTCGGGCCGCGCTCGGCGATGCGGGTCAGGATGTCGAAGGCAGCGGGCATGGGCTTGGCGAAGGGGTGCCGGACGTCGGGCCTGGCCTCGGTGAGGCCGGGGCATCGCAGCGTGTTACTTTATAACAAGGATGAAATATCGTAATTTCGCCGCTATCATTACGTCAATCGAAAATTTCGGCAGCGCGCCACAGTGTGTGGCTGGGCGCGGCAAGGCGGACAACGGCATGCGTGATATAAAGTACCAGAGCGGGATCATCGATCCGCTGAACAAGGCGCTCGGCAAGCTGGAGGCGCCGCTGGCGCCCGCCGAGGCCGCCACCGGCTGGCGCCTGCTGGACGAGGAACTGAGCCTGCCGGCCGCGGTGCTGTACGAAAGCCGGCTGGCCCACAACCTTGCCTGGATGCGCCGGTTCATGGACGAATATGGCGTGAAGCTGGCGCCCCATGGCAAGACCACGATGGCGCCCAAGCTGTTCGCGCGGCAGCTCGAGGCCGGCGCCTGGGGTATCACGCTGGCGACCGCGCAGCAGACCGCCGCCGCCCATGCGCATGGCGTCAAGCGGGTGCTGATGGCCAACCAGCTGGTGGGCCGGCGCAATATGGAGATCGTCGCCGACCTGCTGCGCGATCCCGATTTCGAATTCTTCTGCCTGGTCGACTCGGCCGAACTGGTGGACCAGCTCGGCACGTTCTTCCGCGCGCGCGGCCAGCGCCTGCAGGTGCTGCTGGAACTGGGCGTGGAGGGCGGGCGCACCGGCGTGCGCGACGCCGCGCAACAGCAGCAGGTGCTGGACGCGCTGGACCGTTGGTCCGACGCGCTGACGCTGGCCGGCGTCGAGATCTACGAGGGCGTGCTGCAGCAGGAGGCCGATATTCGCGCGTTCCTGCGCCGCACCGTCGCGGTGACGCGCGAACTTGCCGCGCAGGGCCGTTTCGGCGCGGGTGCCGAACCTCGCCCGGTGGTGCTGTCCGGTGCGGGCTCGGCCTGGTACGACGTGGTGGCGGAGGAATTTGCCGGCGCCGACATCGGCGCCCCCGTCGACATCGTGCTGCGGCCGGGCTGCTATCTGACCCACGACGTCGGCATCTACCGGCAGGCGCAGCAGCGCATCCTGGCCCGCAACCCGGTGGCACGGAAGATGCGGGAGAGTCTGCTGCCCGCCTTGCAGCTGTGGGCCTATGTGCAGTCGATCCCCGAGCCGGACCGCGCGATCGTTGGCATGGGCAAGCGCGACGCCGCCTTCGATGCCGGCATGCCGATTCCGGCGCGGCACTTCCGTCCCGGTTCGGCTGATCGCGGGGCAAAGGACGACGCAAAGGACGACGCAAAGGACGGGGCAAAGGACGGGGCAAGCGCGCGGGGAACCGCGCCGGTCGATACGCCGTCCATACCTTCTCACTGGGAGATCACCGGCATGATGGATCAGCACGCCTATCTGCGGATCGCGCCGGGCGACGATGTGCGGGTCGGCGACATGATCGCCTTCGATATCTCGCACCCTTGCCTGACCTTCGACAAGTGGCGGCATATTCCGGTGCTGGACGACGAACTGCGCGTGGTCGATATCGTGCAGACCTTCTTCTGAAGTTTCCCGCTTTTGCGGTCCTCCGGTCCTCCGGTTCCCCGGTTCTTCCGTTCCCCTTTCTCCCGTATCGGCGATCGCACCATGAGCATCGATATCCTGGCCTTCGGCGAAGCGCTGGTCGAGTTCAACCAGCAGCCCGACGCGCCCGAACGCTATCTGCAGGGCTTCGGCGGCGATACCTCCAACTTCTGCATCGCCGCCGCGCGCCAGGGCGCGCAGACCGGCTTCATCAGCGCGGTGGGCGCCGACAGTTTCGGCGAGCGCCTGCTGGCGCTGTGGACGCAGGAGCGTGTCGATACCCGCCATGTGCGCACCGACCCGCGGGCGCCGACCGGCGTCTACTTCGTCAGCCACGACAACCACGGCCATCGCTTCGACTATCTGCGCGCCGGCTCGGCGGCGAGCTGCTACAGCCATGACGATCTGCCGCAGCAGGCGATCGCCGAAGCGCGCTATCTGCATCTGTCCGGCATCAGCCTGGCGATCAGCAACACCGCCTGCGATGCCGGGCTCGCGGCAATGGAGCTGGCGCGCAAGGCGGGCGTCAAGGTCTCGCTGGACACCAATCTGCGGCTGCGGCTGTGGTCGCTGGCCCGCGCGCGCGGCATCATGCGAGAAGCGCTCGGGATGACCGATATCTGCCTGCCGAGCTGGGACGATGTCACGGTGCTGACCGGGCTCGACGACCGCGACGCCATCGTCGACCATCTGCTCGGCTGCGGCGTGAAACTGGTCGCGCTCAAGCTGGGCGAAGAGGGCGCCTACGTGGCGACGACGGATGCGCGCGCCCTGGTGCCCGCGTATCCGGTGCAGCCGCTCGACGCCACCGGGGCCGGCGATTGCTTCGGCGGCAGCTTCGTCGCGCGGCTGGCCGCCGGCGACGATCCCTTCGACGCGGCCCGCTATGCCAACGTGGCCGCCGCGCTGTCGACCACCGGCTATGGCGCGGTCGCGCCGATTCCCTCGGCGGAAACGGTGCTGGCGCGGCTGGCCGAATCCGTCTCGGTGATCCGATGATGGCGCCGGTCCGCGCTCGCAGTGCTGCCGTGCGGCGTTGCCGTGCGACGGCGGACGACGCTTCCTTTCAACCCGTACCGACTTCCTTCCCGATAACGCCATGCCCAGCCAATCTCCCTCGCTGATCGACCGCCTGGCCGGCGTGCCGGTCATTCCCGTGCTCGAGTTCCACTCCGTCGACGAGGCGCTGCGCGTCTCCGAGGCGCTGGTGGCCGGCGGCCTGCCGGTGCTCGAAATCACGCTGCGCACGCCGGTCGCCATCGAGGCGATGCGCGCGGTCGCCGCGGCCTTGCCGCAGGCAGTGGTCGGCGCCGGTACCGTGCTCGATGTCGCGCAGCTGCATGCGGTGCGCGATGCCGGCGCGCAGTTCGCCGTCTCGCCCGGGCTGACACCGCGGCTTGCCGAAGGCGCACGCGATGCCGGCATTTCGCTGCTGCCGGGTGTGGCCACCGCCAGCGAGGCGATGGCCGCGCTCGAGGCCGGCTTTACCTTCCTGAAGTTCTTCCCGGCCGAGGCCGCCGGCGGCATGCCGATGCTGAAGTCGCTGAACGGGCCGCTGCCGCGGCTGCGCTTCTGCCCGACCGGCGGCATCGACGCGGCGCGTGCGCCGGCCTATCTGGCCCTGCCGAACGTGGTCTGCGTCGGCGGCTCCTGGGTCGTGCCCAAGGACGCGGTCACCAGCGGCGACTGGGCGCGCATCCGCTCGCTGGCGGAAGAGGCCGCGGCGCTGCGGCGCAGCTGAGCGCCGGCTTCCTGCCGCGCAATTTCGGCGCTCCTTCGGTCCTTCTTTCGAGCGCCTTTCGCGCTCGTGCGGCGCTCGTGCGGCGCTCGTCCGGCGCTCGTCCGGCGCTTGTCCGGCGCTTGTCCGGGTCCGTCCGGCGCCGGCAAGCGCTCGGCATGCGCCAGCCCGGCGCGTCTCGCGCGCTGCAGCACGGCCGTTGGCGTGCTGTCGGACAAAGGCGGATTGTCCGGGCCGTCGGCGCCACCTAAGCTGACAGCATCCGGACTGATGGAGTCGGCATGACGGCGTTTGCGGTGTCGTGGGGGAAAGCGAGGCCGCGCACGGCGAGCTGGTTGCGCTGGCTCGCCACGGTGACGCTGGCGCTGAGCGCTTCCGCCTGCGCCAGCCTGCCGCAGGATGTACCACGCCGGCCCTCGACCGCCTTCGCCGGCTGGGCCGATACGCCGCTGGGCCAGGTCGTCGCCCGCAGTACGCCGGACCCGGCACTGTCCGGCTTCCACCTGGTGTCGTCCGGCGAAGAGGCCTACGGCACGCTGATCACGCTGGCCGACCGCGCCACCCGTTCCCTCGATCTGCAGTACTACATCGTTGCCGCCGACGAATCGTCGCGCGAGATCCTGCGCCGCGTGCGCGCGGCCGCCGAGCGCGGCGTGCATGTGCGGCTGCTGGTCGACGACCTGCACAGCGACGGCAAGGACCCGGCCTTCCTGCGTTTCGCACGCCATCCCAATATCGAGGTGCGCTACTTCAATCCGTTTCCCGCGGGGCGCTTCTCCAAGCTGACGCGCTTCATCAGCGTGGTCGGCGACGCCCGCCGGGTCAACCGGCGCATGCACAACAAGGTCTTCATCGCCGACAACGCGATGGCGATGACCGGCGGCCGCAATATCGGCAACGCGTATTTCCTGCGCGCGCCGGATACCAACTTCGTCGATCTCGACGTGGTGGTGGCCGGCCCCGCGGTGCGCAGGCTGTCGGCGGGCTTCGACGAGTACTGGAACAGCCAGTACGCCTATCCGGTGGAGGCACTCGCCAATCCGAACGAGGCGGCGCCGGGACCGGCGGGCACGCCGCCGGGTTCGGGCGTGCAGGCCGCCGGTAATCGGGAAACGGAAGGGGCGGGCGGATCGTCCGGCTCGGGTTCCGGCAGATCGGGCGTTGGCGGATCGGCCTCCGGTGCATCGGGCTCTGGTGGTTCGGGCTCCGGTGGATCGACCGGTTCGAGCGGTTCGTCTTCGCCGCCCGCGCCCGAGCAGGCGCTGGTCGACGAGGCCGCGCAGCGCGAGGCCGAGCAGAAGCGGCTGGAGGCGAGCGGCATGACGGCGCCGCAGAAGATCGATCCGAACAAGAGCTTCCTGGCGCGCGAACTGATCCGCGGCGGCAAGCTGAACTTCGAATGGGCGCGCGCCAGCGTGCTGGTCGACAACCCCGCCAAGGTCGAGCCCGACAAGCTGCCAGACAGCGACGACACGCTGGCCGACGAGGTCGCGCGGATGATGAACGAGGCGCGGCAGGAGATCATCATCATTTCGCCGTACCTGGTGCCGGGCAAGCGCGGCGTCGAATGGCTGACCGGCCTGGCCCGTCGCGGGGTCAAGATACGCGTACTGACGAACTCGCTGGCGGCGACCGATTCGCCGATCGTGCACGTCGGCTACAAGCGCTATCGGAAGGAACTGCTGCGCGCCGGCGTCGAGCTGCACGAGCTGAAGTCACGGCTGCATCGGCAGCAGCGCGCGGTGGGGGATTTCAAGTCCTCGCAGGCGAGCCTGCACGTCAAGGCGGCGGTGGTGGACCGCACCACGCTGTTCGTCGGCTCGATGAATTTCGATCCGCGCTCGATCACGCAGAACACCGAGACCGGCATCATCGTGCGCAACGAGCGGCTGGCGGGGCAGGTGGCGCAGCTGTTCACGGGCGCGATCGGCGTCAACAGCTGGAGGCTGCAGCTGTCGGAGGACGACAAGCTGCAATGGGTGGACGGGCAGGGCAAGCAGGCGGTGGTGCTCGATACCGAGCCGGATACCACCTGGTCGCAGCGCTTCTGGATCGACGTGCTGACGCCCTTTACGCCGGAAGAGCTGCTGTAAGCCGCCGGCAGCGGCAAGGCGCCGGCTGCATCAAGGCACCCGCTGCCCAGGCTCCGATTGCAGCAAGGCGCCGACTACTGGAGGCGCCGGCAGGCCGCCGCGCATCTGGCGGGCGGCCTGCCGGGTTGCCTGCCTGGCTTACTTGTGACGATCCGCCGCGCCTTCGAGCTTCTGGCCGCCGCGCTGGATGTCCTGGCCGAGCCCGGCCATCGTGTTGCAGCCGGTCAGCAGCACAGCCAGCATCAGACCGAAAATCCAACCTTTTTTCACACTGCGCTCCTTTTGAGATGTTGCGAACGGGGCGATTTTACAATTGGTGCGGCCCGCTGCGCACAGGGCAGTGTGGCTATTTGTAACGGCCGGCCGGGCGGACGAACGGGCAGGGCGCCGAAGGGGCGCAGAGCGGACGCAAAACGGATGCGGAAGGTGCCGGAAGGGGCAACGAAGGGGGGACGGTGCCCTCCCTAGACGTAGGCGATCAGCCTTCCGGCCGCGATCACCAGCGTCCAGGTCAGCAGCGACAGCACCGCCGCGGTGCGCGCCGCGCGCGGCGGCCGGACGCCGACGTTCCAGTCGGCCACGGCAGCGCCGCTGCGGGCCTCGCCCGGGCCGGCCGCCCGCTGCAGGGCCCGGTACGGCCACAAATGAAACGCCAGGGCATTGAGCAGCCCCAGGGCGATCAGGGCCAGCTTGGCATACAGCGCGGGATTGGTCGCCAGTTCGTCCGCATGCGCCAGCAACAGCAGGATGCCGCTGATCGCCACCGCGACGAAGGCTGCCATCGTCAGCGGCAGAACCTGGCGCAGCAGCGCCGTCACCGGCAGATTGCGCCAGAGCCCGGCGAGGCGCAGATCGACCACGGCGATGGTGCCGAACAGCAGCGCCATGCCGGCCAGGTGGACGATCTCGACCAGCGGATAGGCCCAGGCGGAAGCGCGCAGCGCGCTCGACAGCGGCAACGCCGCCAGCGTCGCGCCGAGTTCCGTCAGCGATGCCACGGCGGGCGGGGCAGGCCGATCAGCGCAGTTCGACGGTCTGGCCGTCGAGCACGATCCGCTCGGCGCGCATCTCGTCGCCGTGTTCCTTGCTGGGATAGCCGACGATGGTGACCTCGCGGCCGACCGCGACCTTGTCGGCGGTCGCCCCGCGCGCCTGCATCCGCGAGATCGGCGCCAGCACGGCGAGCCAGCGCTTGCCGTTGGCATCGATCCGCACCATCGCGTGCGGGTTCTCGTATTTGACCTCGGTCAGCTTGCCGGTCAGCGTGATCGGCTTGCTGTCGTCATAGCTGGACCAGCCGTGATGGGCGGCGGCCGGGCCGGCCAGCAGGGCGGCGAGCGCCGCGGCGCAGGAAAGCGCGGCCAACGGGGCGGCGCGCATCGCTGGGAACCGGTGGAACGGGCGGGACAAAGCGGACAGGCGGGACAAGCGGGACAGGTGGGACATGGCGGATCTCCGTAACGGCAGGCAGCGGGCGGGCAGCGGACGGAACGCATGGAAGCGGACGGCGGGCGCCGTCCGCTGCTGAGTATAGCTCCCGCTAGCCGGTCGTATCGGGCTCCGGCCCTTCATCGGAGGGCAGCGGGGTGGCCAGCACCTTGTCGATGCGCTTGCCGTCCATATCGACGATCTCGAACTTCCAGTCCAGCCAGCTGACCGAGTCGGCGATCTGCGGCAGCCGTCCCAGCAGCAGCAACAGCATGCCCGACAGCGTGTGATAGCGCTCCTTGTCCTCCTCCGGCACGCTGCGCAGGCCGATGCGGTCCTTCAGCTCGGGGATCGGGATCAGGCCGTCCAGCAGCCAGGAGCCGTCCTCGCGCTGCACCGCCCATTCGTCGCCGGCGATGTCCGGCTTGAACTCGCCGGTGATCGCCTCGATCAGGTCCTGCAGCGTGACGATGCCCAGCACCTCGCCGTACTCGTCGATGACGAACGCCATCTGCCCGCCGGACGAGCGGAAATGTTCGAGCAGCTCCATGCCGGTGACGCTCTCCGGCACATAGACCGGGGCCTGCATCACCGCGGCCAGGTCGGTGGCCTCGCCGCGCAGCTTGCGCGCCAGCAGCTGGCGCGCGCTGACCACGCCGATCACGTCGTGCATGCCGCCGCGCACCACCGGAAAGCGCGAATGGTCCGACTCCTCGATGCGGCGCAGGTTTTCCTCCAGCGGCAGCTCGACGTCGAGGCTGATCACGTCGCCGCGCGGCACCATCAGCGAAGTCAGCTGGCGGTCGTCGAGCCGGAACACGTTGCGCACCATGGTGTGCTCGTGGCGCTCGATCACGCCGGCCTCCGAGCCCTCGACCAGCAGCGCGTGGATTTCTTCCTCGGTGACCGCGGGGCCGGCGCCGCTCTTGACGCCGATCAGCCGCAGCACCAGCCGCGTCGAGCTCGACAGCAGCTTGACGAAGGGCGTCGAGGCGATCGCCAGCCAGGACAGCGGCCGCGCGACGGCGCGCGCCAGCGTTTCGGGCGCCAGCTGGCCCAGCCGCTTGGGCACCAGCTCGCCGAGCACAATGGAAAAGTAGGTCAGGCCCGCGACCACGATCGCGGTCGCCACATAGCCTGCGGTGGGCTGCGCCATACCGAGTCCCTGCAGCCAGATGCCGAGCGGCTGTGCCAGCGCGGACTCGCCCACCACGCCGTTGAGCACCCCGATCGACGTGATGCCGATCTGCACGGTGGACAGGAAGCGGGTCGGATCCTCGCCCAGCTTGACCGCCTCGATCGCGCCGCGGTCGCCCTCGTCGATCAGCTTCTGCAGGCGGGCCTTGCGGGCCGAAACCAGCGCGATCTCGGACATGGCGAACACGCCGTTGAGCAGGATCAGCGCCAGCAGGATGGCTATTTCCATCGGGTTGCGCGCCCTACGCGCGCGGGTGTTGTCGAGCCGTCAAGCATAACATCGGCATGTGGCCGGTCCGGCTTCGGTCCGGCTTCGGTCCGGCTTCGGTACGGCTTCGGTACGGCTTCGGTACGGCTTCGGTCCGGCTTCGGTCCGGCGTTCATTACCTGGCAGGTTATCGCCAGCGCGCGCACCGCATGCTGTAATGCGGCCATGGACACGCTGACCCCCGCCTCCGAAACCGCCCTCGACTTTCCCGCCCTGCTGCGCTACTGGCGCGGGCGCCGCGGCTACAGCCAGCTGGCGCTGTCGCTTGCCGCGGGCGTGTCGCAGCGCCATATCAGCTTTCTCGAATCGGGCCGCGCCCGGCCCAGCCGCGAGATGATCCTCGCGCTGTCGGACCGGCTCGGCGTGCCGCTGCGCCAGCGCAACCGGCTGCTGCTGGCGGCGGGCTTCGCCCCCGCGTACAGCGAGCATGCGCTGGCCGAACCACCGCTGCAGATGGTGCGCCAGGCCATCGCGCTGATCCTGGCCAAGCAGGAGCCGTACCCCGCCGTGGTGCTGGACCGCTTCTGGAATATCAGCGACGCCAACCGTGCCTATCGCCGCATGGTCGACGCGCTGCTCGACGGACGTCCCGCGGCGGTGCTGCCCGAGGGCCTGGGCAACGATGCCGGCGGCGGCCCGCGCATCAACCTGATGCTGACCGTGTTCGATCCGCAGGGCCTGTGGCCGCTGATCGAGAACGCCCATCAGGTCGGCCGCTATCTGCTGCGCCGGGTCTGGCAGGAGCTGCAGGCGCAGGCGCACGACCGCGTCGCGCGCGAGATCTTCGCCCGCATCGCGCAATGGCATCCGGAGATGATCGGGCCGGGCGGCGTGCCGCATGCCGACGAGGAAGCCAGCGAGGGCCCGCTGCCGCCGGTGCTGCCGGTGGTGCTGCGCGCCGAGGGCTTCCAGGCCTCGCTGTTCTCGACGCTGACCACGCTGGGCAATCCGCACGACGTCACGCTGCAGGAACTGCGGATCGAATGCTTCTTCCCGGCCGACGAACCGTCGCGCCTCGCGCTCGAGGCGCTGGGGCGCGACGCCGAGCCAGCCGCCGTTCAGAACCGGTAGCGCAGATAGGCGGTATGGAAGTCCGAGCCGGGATTGGGCTTCTTGATGCCGGCATTCGAGATGTGCTGGTAGCGGTAGCCGATCGCGAAGCGCTGGTCCTTGCCGAACGCGATGCCGACGCCCGCCATGTCCGAGAACTGGAACGCGGTCGACATGGTGTGGTTGTCCGACGTTCGCGTTCCGCTCATCAACCGCACGCCGATCGATGCCTCGAGGAAGGGCACCCACCGATGGCGCTGCCACGCCAGCCTGAACACCGGCTGCGCGCCGATCTCCCACAGGTTGCGCGGATTGGCGTCGCTGGTGCTGTCCCAGCGCGCGACATTGAGCTCCCACGAGAGCCCGAGCCGCAGGCCCATCGGGTCGCCCCAGCCGAAGCCGGAGTCCCAGCCGAAGGCGATATCGACCTTGCGCACGTCGGTGCGGCTGTCGGTGCCGTAGCCGATCTGCACGGTGGGGTCGGCCCATGCCGCGCTGCCGGCAATCAGCAGGGGCAGGGCGGCGAGCCAGCGCAGCGCGCGCGCGGCGTGACGGGAAGGGGAAGGGCGGCGGGACGGGCGGGCAAGCGGATTGTCGTCGAATGGCATCGTGATCGCGGCAAGAAAAACGGGAACGGGAAACGCGGGCGAGAGCGCGGAAAGCCTGCGCGGCGCCGGGGTTTCGATGCCCGCATGGCGGGCGCGGCGTCGGCGCAAGTCGTTTAGTTGTAGTACAGATCGGGCGCTTACGCCGCATCGCGTGCTAACATCGCAACGCCGGCGCGGGCCTCCGCCCCCGGGAATCGGGCCACGATTCCTCGAAGGGCAAGCGCGTTTCGCCGGTTTCGTTACGTCTTCAGGGCGGGGTGAAAGTCCCCACCGGCGGTATGCCGAACGCGTTCTCCGACGCGCCGGCGAGCCCGCGAGCGCCCGCGTCGATCCATGTTTTCCTTTGTCTGGTACATGGATTCGCGCGGGGTCAGCAGACCTGGTGAGAGGCCAGGGCCGACGGTCATAGTCCGGATGAAAGAAGATGGGCGAGCAAGCATCGCTGCCGCTTCACTGCCGCTTCACTGCGGTCAGGCTGGAACGGCGCGGGCCTGCGCGGTCGGGTGCCTCGTGCATGCGGCTCCGCGGTTCGTTGCCTTGCCATGCGCGAGTGGGCGGCGTCGTGAACGATCACGCAGGCCGGCTTCGGGCCGGCTCTCGTGCGCGCTCCCGCTTGTGACGCCAATCCCCTGAAACGCCCGTTGATCTTTACGCAAGGAGCGTTTCAATGCTGTCCGCTATCTCTTCCCACGATATCGCTTCCCCCGACCACGCCGCCTCCGCGCAGGCCGCCGTGGACCCTGCCGCCGCCATCGTGCCGGCGCTTCCCCACGATCTGCCGACCCGCATCGAGCAGGCCCTGCAGGCCATGCGCGAGGGCCGTCCCGTGGTGCTGATGGACGACCACGACCGCGAGAACGAGGCCGACCTGATCGTCGCCGCCGAGCGGCTGACGCCGGGCAATATGGCGATGCTGATCCGCGAATGCAGCGGCATCGTCTGCCTGTGCCTGACGCGCGAGAAAGTCGCGCGGCTGGGCCTGCGGCCGATGGTCGAGAACAATCGCAGCCAGTACGGTACCGCGTTCACGGTGTCGATCGAGGCGAGCACCGGTGTCACCACCGGCGTCAGCGCGGCCGACCGGATCACCACGATCCGCGCCGCGATCGCCGACGACGCGGGGCTCGACGCGGTGGTCAGTCCCGGCCATGTGTTTCCGCTGGTGGCCGCCGACGGCGGCGTGCTGACCCGGCGCGGCCATACCGAGGGATCGGTCGATCTCGCGCGGCTGGCGGGCCTGTCTCCGGCCGCGGTGCTGTGCGAGCTGATGAATCCGGATGGCACGATGGCCCGCTACGAGCAGGCGCTGGTCTTCGCCGCGCAGCACGATCTGCCGGTGCTGACCATCGCCGAACTGGTGGCCTGGCGAGAGCAGGGGCACTGAGGCCTGGGGGCGGACCGTTCCGGCCGCGGCGGCGCGTCGCTGTGCGACAATGCCGCCTGTCGCGCGGCCCATGCATCATCGTGGGCCGCGCCCGCCGCCGGTCCCCGGGCCGTCCCCGTTTCACCAACGCGCCCCGCATCATGTCGTCTCGTGCCGCCACGCCCGCACCGCGCCGCCGCGCTCTCAGCGCCGGCGTCGCGCCGTTTCGTTACCGTTCCGCCGAATCCACCGCATCCAGATCGATCGCGCCGCTGCTGCTGCTGGCCGTCACGCTGACGCTCGCGCCCGCGCTCAGTCCCGATGCCCACGCCGACACCGCTCGCGGCAAGGTGCTGCCCGCGGCGGCCGCCGGGCTCTATCAATGCCAGGGGCCGAACGGCGGCACCGTCTTTCGTTCGACGCCGCGCGAAGGCTGCGTGACGCTGGCCGCGCCGGACCCGTCCGCTCCGGACCCGCAGCGCTGGCTGCCGTTGATGGGCGCCAATGGCGTGATCTCTTATCTGGACCAGCGTTCGGTGCGCCGCAAGGGCGCGCGCATCGGCGTCGTCGTGATGCGCAACGCGCCGGTCGGCGGCGCCATCCACACGACCAGCGGCGAGCCGATCCAGTCGTCGCTGCGGCGCATGGTGCTGGACTGCGCCACGTCGATGTACGCGGTGGTCGAGCAGACGCTGTTCCCGCGCCGTTTCGCGCGCGGCGAACCGCTTTATACGATCCGTTCGCCGCAGCGGGCCACGCCGCAGGTGGCCTCATCGGGCTCGCTGGCCAGCGAGATGATGGCGCGCCTGTGCCGCTGAGCACTGCGCCGAACGGCTTTTCCTTGTTTCCTATTCTTCGTCGACAGCCCGCGCCCGCCAGCGGCCGTCCGGCTGCCTGCAGAACCAGCCGGTCCAGCTTTCCTCGTTGCTGGACCGCTGCAGCTCGCTGCGAATCTGGCGGCAGGGCTGGCCGTGGTCGGTCTTGCTCTGCAGCGGCGTGATCCTGGCGTAGGTGGCCGGGCGCCGCGGCGTGGCCTGGGTTCGCCACGAGACCGGGGTGCCGTCCTCGGTCGTGTTCAATGCGCGATTGACCGCGGAGGCGAAGGCGCGCGCCTCGCTCTGCGTCATCGTGCCGACGATCGTGCTGGTCAGATAGTGGTCGACATAAGCCCATGTGGGCGCCGCCGCGCACAGGGCCAGCGCAAACACCAGCGCAAACGCTAGTACACGCGCCAGTGCAAACGCCAGTGCAGGCGCAAGGCGCCGCGGCAGCGGCAGGCGGGCGCGCGCCGAATGCGGCATCGGCAGGCGGGCAGGCGCTGCGTGCGGCATCGCTTCCCCCTTGTCAGCGTGGTGGGCGTGGTCGGCCCGGTTTCACGCGGGCGCGCCATCGAACGGATCGGTCGATTGTAGTGCGCGCCGACCCGCGGCGCGGCTCGCGCGCGCCGGCCTGCGTGTTCCGTCCCACCAAGGCAGGGTTTTGTCGGACAGCCTCCGATTGACGCCGCAATGACACGGGCCTAGTTTCAATCGTCGCGCCCGCTGCGGCACGTTCGTGTTCCGGCGCTTGCCGCCCGCACGGTACGGCCGCATCCGCAACCGACCGCGTGCCGTCCGGCGCGCATCCGATCCCGACACCGATTCGCTGCTCCTGCGCGCAGGACGACAGGAGCGGACAGGCCATGCGCGCCCGTCGTGGCCATGGGCCTTGTTGCGGTGCAACTTCGGCGCCATTTGACTGATGAGGAGGATACCCGACGTTGATCAATCAAGAGGCGGATAAGCAACAAACGTTTCAAATTGTTGCAACCGTTGCGTGACCGAAACGTGACTTTTGGTAGGCAAATTTGTTAAGGTTTTGTCCCGCATTGCAGCAAATCCAACAGCTTCCAAGCGTCACCAAAGTCACAGCCCCCGGCAACGTCCGTCATGGGGCGGCTCAGGCACCGGTTCTCCGGCCTGGCCATCGACGAGTTTCCGCGCCACTGTCCGCGGCTTCCCGAATAACCAATTGCATTACCGACTACCGCCTTTGATGACGGCATTCATGATCGACTCCGCCATTTCCTCGCCGCTCTCCGCCCGTTCCCGCCGGCCCATGCCGTCGGCGCGCTTCGACGGCGTGCGACTGGGACGCTGGCTGTGTGCCGGTGCGCTGGCCTGCTTCGCAATGGCGGCGCATGCGTTCAGCTTCGATACCGTGGCGGCGCGCGCGCGCCAGCTCGCCAATTCCCCGTACAAGGCCCCCAAGGCCCATCTGCCGACCGAGCTGCGCGAACTGTCGTACCCGCGCTATCGCGAGATCCAGTACAAGCCCGAACGCTTCGTCTGGCGCAATACCAAGCTGCCGTTCGAGCTGTCGTTCTTCCACGAGGGCATGGTGTTCGACCAGCCCGTCAAGATCAACGAGGTCACCGGCAACCGCGTGCGCGAGATGCGCTTCAATCCGGCCGACTTCAACTACGGCTCGCACAAGTTCGACCCCGAGATGCTCAAGGGCCTGGGCTTTGCGGGCTTTCGCGTGCTGCATCCGGTCAACGGCAAGCACAAGGACGAGGTGGTGTCCTTCGTCGGCGCCAGCTATTTCCGCGGCGTCGGCAAGGATCAGTGGTACGGGCTGTCGGCGCGTGGTCTTGCAGTCGACACCGCGCTCGCTTCGGGCGAGGAATTCCCGCGCTTTGTCGAGTACTGGATCGAGCGTCCCGCACCGGGCGACAAGCAGCTGGTCATCTATGCGCTGATGGATTCGCGCCGCATGAGCGGCGCCTATCGCTTCGTGATCAAGCCGGGCACCGACACCGAGACCGAGGTCAAGGCACGCCTGTATCTGCGCGAGAACGTGACCAAGCTGGGCCTGGCGCCGCTGACCAGCATGTACCTGTTCGGCGAGAACCAGCCGCCCGCGGCGCCCGAGTTCCGTCCCGAGGTGCACGACTCCGACGGCCTGTCGATCCAGCTGGGTACCGGCGAATGGATCTGGCGTCCGCTCGTCAATCCGCGCCGCCTGCTGGTGACCTCGTTCTCGGCGACCAATCCGCAGGGCTTCGGCCTGATGCAGCGCGACCGCTCGTTCGCCAGCTACCAGGAAATCGGCGAATGGTATGAACGCCGGCCGAGCGGCTGGGTCGAACCCCGCGGTAACTGGGGTTCGGGGCGCGTCGAACTGGTGATGATCCCGACGCCGGACGAGACCAACGACAACATCGTGGCCTATTGGGTCCCGGACAACCCGCCCAAGCCGAAGCAGCCGTTCGATCTCGAATACCGGCTGCTGTGGCAGAAGGACCGCGAGCGCATGCCGCCGCTGTCGTGGGTCACGCAGACCCGCCGCGGGCAGGGGCTGTCCCGCAACAAGGAGGACACCAGCTTCTCGCTGCTGGTGGACTTCGAGGGGCCCGCATTCAAGAAGCTGGATCCCGCCGCGCATATCGATGCGGTGGTATCGGCCGATGGCAACGCCGAACTGCTGCGCACCACGACGCAGCGCAACGAGGCCACCGGTGGCTGGCGCATGACGATGTTCCTGCGCCGCAAGGATGAGAACAAGCCGGTCGAGTTGCGCGGCTATCTTCGCAACGGCAACACAACCCTGTCAGAGACATGGAGCTACATCTTACCCCCAGGCTAAAGCAGCGCTCGGCCGCGGCGGCGTGCGAGCGCTATGTCGACCGCCTGCCGGTATCGCCGGAACAGCGCCGCGACCTGCTCGCCGATACCGCGCTGCATGAAGGCATCGTCATCAAGGGCGATGCCACCGGCGACGATCCCGGCGTACGCTCGCTGCAAAAGGCGCTGTCCAATGGCGACGGCGCGGCCTCTCCCGCCGGCGCGGCCTACGGCTCGATCGAGCGGCGCCTGCAACTCGCCTACGGCGAGCCCAAGGTCGGGGGCGAACCGCTGATCGAGCGGCGCGCCGACGGCACGGTCCATGTGGCCACCGGCCCCGAACCCAAACGTGCGTCGATGGTGCCGCGGCCGTGGCCGCCGCACCTGGTCGCGGCCTTCGTGCGCAACGGCGTGCGCAAGCTGTTCGGCAAGCCGCCGGTTCCAGAGACCTGGGACACGCTGCACGACGGCCCCGACGCCGAGGGCAAGTGGCATCCGGCCGGTGCGCACCGCCGCTGGGTGCTGCTGTTGCTGGTGATCGTGCAGACCATGATGGCGACGTACTTCATGTCGACGGTGCTGCCGTACAAGGGCAACGACACCCTCGAGATGATCACGCTGGGCCTGTTCACGGTGCTGTTCTCGTGGGTCTCGGCCGGCTTCTGGACCGCGATGATGGGCTTCCTGGTGCTGGCCAAGGGGGGCGATCGCCATCTGATCTCGCGCTCCGCGAGCGGCAACGCGCCGATCGCCCAGGAGGCGCGCACCGCGGTCATCATGCCGATCTGCAACGAGGACGTGACCCGGGTCTTCGCCGGCCTGCGCGCGACCTACGAATCGCTGGAACGCACCGGCGAACTCGCCCACTTCGATTTCTTCGTGCTGTCCGACAGCGGCAATCCCGACCTGCGCACCGCGGAAACCGATGCGTGGATGGAAACCTGCCGCGCGGTCAACGGCTTCGGCCGCATCTTCTATCGCTGGCGCCGTCATCGCGTCAAGCGCAAGACCGGCAACGTGGCCGACTTCTGCCGCCGCTGGGGCAGCAAGTATCGCTACATGGTGGTGCTCGACGCCGACAGCGTGATGAGCGGCGATTGCCTGGCCACGCTGGTGCGGCTGATGGAGGCCAACCCGGGCGCCGGCATCATCCAGACCGCGCCGCTGGCGACCGGCCGCGAGACGATGTACGCGCGCGTGCAGCAGTTCGCCACGCGCGTCTACGGACCGCTGTTCACGGCCGGCCTGCATTACTGGCAACTGGGCGAATCGCACTACTGGGGCCACAACGCGATCATCCGCATCAAGCCCTTCATGGAGCATTGCGCGCTGGCGCCGCTGCCCGGCAAGGGGCCGCTGGCCGGCGAGATCCTGTCGCACGATTTCGTCGAGGCCGCGCTGATGCGCCGCGCCGGCTGGGGGGTGTGGATCGCCTACGATCTGCCGGGCTCGTTCGAGGAGTTGCCGCCCAATCTGCTCGACGAGGTCAAGCGCGACCGCCGCTGGTGCCAGGGCAACCTGATGAACTTCCGGCTGTGGATGAAGCAGGGCTTCCACGCCGTGCACCGCGCGGTGTTCCTGACGGGCGTGATGGCCTACCTGTCGGCGCCGCTGTGGTTCCTGTTCCTGCTGCTGTCGACCGCGATGCTGGCCAAGCATGCGCTGGTGCCACCCGAGTACTTCTCGCAGCCGTACCAGTTCTATCCGAACTGGCCCGAGTGGCATCCGGAGAAGGCGCTCGCGCTGTTCTCGGCCACCGCCACGCTGCTGTTCCTGCCGAAGCTGTTCGGCGTGGTGCTGCTGATGAAGCAGGCGCGCCGCTACGGCGGGGCGCTGCGGCTGATGCTGTCGATGCTGATCGAGGTCGTGATCTCGGCCCTGCTGGCGCCGGTGCGGATGCTGTTCCATACGCAGTTCGTGCTCGCCGCCTATATCGGCTGGGGCATCTCGTGGAAGTCGCCGCCGCGCGAGGACGCCGAGACGAGCTGGGGCGAGGCGGTGCGCCGCCACGGCTGGCATACCGTGCTGGGTCTGGGCTGGGGCGCGCTGGTGTACTGGCTCGATCCGGGCTTCGTCTGGTGGCTGCTGCCGATCGTCGGCGCGCTGGCGCTGTCGATCCCGCTGTCGGTCTGGCTCTCGCGCGTCAGCCTGGGCCGCGCCACGCGCCGTGCCGGACTGTTCGTGATTCCGGAAGAAATCGAGCCGCCGCGCGAGATCGTCGACACGCAGCGCCATGTGGCGGAGGCAGGCGATACGCCGGGCTTCGTCGACGCGGTGGTCGATCCGGTCACCAATGCGCTGATGTGCGCAACGGCGACCACGCGCGTGGTGCAGCCGGCCAGCACGCAGCGCCAGCACGCGGTGCTGGTGCAGCAGGCGCTGACCAATGGCCCCGGCAATCTGAGCGCGAAGCAGAAGCTGCTGCTGCTGAACGATCCGCTGGCGCTGTCGCGGCTGCACGAGGCGGTGTGGTCGTCGCCGCTGGCCGACGACGGCTGGAAGGCCACGCGCGCGCTGCTGCGCCGCGCGGCCAATGTCGTGCCCCTGCGCCCGCGGGGGAGTGCGGCGGCTTGATCGGACACCACTCCCTCTCCCTCTCCCTCTCCCGGTGAGGGAGAGGGAGAACCCAAACGCCGGCTGCCACCGCCAACGCCGATTCAATGCCTCGCTCCCCGCTCCCGCATGCGGGAGAGGGTTGGGGGAGAGGGGTTGGGACAGAGGGCAGGAGCGGTGGCCATGCCATCGCCGATGGAAGCGAGACGGGACGCTCAGCGCAGCGCCGCCGTGCAGATCGGGCCGTTGATATAGACGTCGCCGACGCGGCGCTCGCCGCGGGCCTTGCGTGTCATGTAGCGGAACATCATGCTGACGCCCAGCTTGGTCAGGATCTCGACGTCGCGATTCGCGCAGATATTGCGCTGTAGCGGCGCGGCGTAGCTGACCTCGAAGCTGGCCAGGTCCAGCATCGGCCCGCTGTAGTTGGTCAATTCCAGCTGGAACAGGATGTGTTTGCCGGGCACCGCCTGGCAGCGGCGCAGACGCGTTTCCTTGTCGATCTCGATCGGCAGCGCGTCGTTGAGCTGACGGCAGGCGCGCGCCAGCACGGTATCGGGCCGGCGCGAGCTGCGCAGGAATTCGGGGACGCCGGCCGCGCCGGTGTTCTGGCCGGTGGCCGCGCCGCGCAGCATGCGGGTCAGCGAATCGGCTTCATCGACCACCACGGCCGCGCTCGCGGCTGGATGTGCCGCGACAGTACGCGCCGTGACCGGCGCCGCGCAGGCGGACGAGGCCCACAGCAACCAGGTTGCGGTAGCGATCCCGATGGAGGCCGACGTTCCTCGGGCGATCGATGCAGTCGTGTGGTTCGATATGGTTCGCATGCAGGGAAAGAACGCCTGGAACGGCACGGGGCTGGGGCTGCGCTGAAGTCCCGCGATCGAGACCGGCGATGAAGACGGACCGGCAGTGTGTCGACCGGGTGCATTGTACCCGCCGGCCCCGTGAGGCGGAACCCGCAGGCACGCAATACATCACGGTGTGCAACAATTGCGCCTTTCGCTTGACGGCGTTCCGTCGTCCGCCAATGACCCAATCCTCCCGCACGGCCACGACGCCGCGTTTTCCGCTTTGGCTGCTGATCTGCGCGTCGCTGACCGCCTTGGCGCCGCTGTCGATTGACATGTACCTGCCGGCGTTCCCGACGCTGGCCGCCGACCTCGGCGTCGACATCGGCAGCGTGCAGCTGACGCTCGGTACCTTCCTGGTCGGCCTGGCGATCGGGCAGTCCTTCTACGGTCCGGTCAGCGACCGCTTCGGCCGCAAGGCGCCGCTGTATGTCGGGCTCAGCCTCTACGTGCTGGCGTCGGTGGCCTGCGCGCTGTCCGGCGACGCACCCGCACTGATGGCCTGGCGCTTCGTGCAGGCGGCCGGCGGCTGCGCCGGCATGGTGATGGCGCGCGCGATGGTGCGCGACCGGCTCGAGGCGCACGAGTCCGCGCGCGCGTTCTCGTCGCTGATGCTGGTGATGGGCCTGGCGCCGATCCTCGCGCCGATCGTCGGGGGCGCGATCCTGACCGCGCTGGGATGGCGCGCGATCTTCTGGGTGATGGCCGCGGTCGGCACGCTGGTCCTGCTGCTGGTGCATTTCCGCCTGGAGGAGTCGCTGGACCCGCGCCGCGCGACGCCGCTGCGCCTGGGCAATGTCTTTAGCAACTACGGCGCGCTGCTGCGCGATCGCGAATTTCTCGGCTACTCGCTGTGCGCCGGCTTCGCGCAGTCGGGCATGTTTGCGTACATTGCCGGCTCGCCCTTCGTGCTGATCGAACTGCACGGCATCGACCCCTCGCACTATGGCTTCGTCTTCGGCGCCAATGCGTTCGGCCTGATCGCGATGTCGCAGATCAATGCGGCGCTGGTGCGCGGCCGCTCGCTCGACCGCGTGCTGCAGCTGGCGCTGCTGGCGCCGTGCGGCGCGGGACTGCTGCTCGCGCTGGTCAACCTCGCCAACGTGGCGGCGCTGCCGGTGCTGCTGGTCGGCTTCTTCATCTTCGTGGCGGGCCTGGGTTGTATCACGCCCAACGCGTCGGCGCTGGCGCTCGCGCATCAGGGCCATCGCGCCGGCACCGCATCGGCGCTGATGGGCACGCTGCAATTCGGCATGGGCACGCTGGCCGGTACCGCGGTCAGCCTGTGGCACGACGGCACCGCCTTGCCGCTGGGCGTGGTGATGGCCATCGCCGGCATCGGCGCGGTGCTGATGCGCATGTTCGGCCGTCGTTCCGCCGTGGTGGCTGCCGCGGAATAGGCTGCCGGCCGGGGAGGCGTGGCGACGCGGGGCGCCGCGGCCCTTGCCGCAGGTTCGGGATAACCCGCTGTCGGACCCGCGTCAAAGCCCCGAATTGAGGGGGTAAATCTCCCCGAAAGCCGCTTGACGGAAGGATTTCCGGCATTTTCGTTGCGTCGGTGCGACTGGGGATTGCCCAACGCGCAAGCGGCGGATTAGACTGCGCCGGTCGGTGAAACGGCTCAGGCTGGTCACCGGTGACGACGACCAACAAGGGATACAGCCATGAATAAAGGTGAACTGGTGTCTGCCATCGCCGCAGACGCGGAACTGAGCAACGCTGCAGCAGAGCGCGCCCTGAACGCCGCGCTGGAAAACATCAAGAAGGCGGTTGCCAAGGGAGATTCGGTCACGCTGGTGGGCTTCGGCAGCTTCGGCGCCGGCAAGCGCGCCGCCCGTACCGGCCGCAACCCGCGCACCGGCGAAACGATCAAGATTCCGGCCGCCAAGACGGTCAAGTTCTCTGCCGGCCAGGGTTTCAAGGACGCTGTGAACAAGAAGAAGTAAGAGCGGGCATCCTCGGATGCCAACCGGAGAGAGCGGCCCACGTGGGCCGCTTTTTCATTTGGCGCCGCCGTCGCCGCGCCGCGCTACACTCGCATCCTGCAAGCGCGTTCCGCCACCGCCGCAGTTCGCCACCCCAATCTCAACCCACCCGCGCCGATTCCTCCGCGCCGCTCCCGATGAACGACCTCTCGCATCAACTGTCGATGACCGTGCTGATGACGCCGGACATGGCCAATTTCTCCGGCAATGTCCACGGCGGCACCATCCTCAAATATCTGGACATGGTCGCCTATGCCTGTGCCAGCCGCTACGCGGGCCGCTATGTCGTCACGCTGTCGGTCGACCAGGTGGTGTTCCGCCAGCCGATCCACGTCGGCGAACTGGTGACCTTCCTCGCCGCGGTCAACTACACCGGGCGCAGCTCGATGGAGATCGGCATCAAGGTCATCACCGAGAACATCCGCAGCAAGCTGGTGCGCCATACCAACAGCTGCTATTTCACGATGGTCGCGGTCGACGACGACGGCAAGCCGGCCGAGGTGCCGCCGCTGGTGCCGCGCGACGAGGTCGAGCGCCAGCGCTTCGCCGCCGCGCAACTGCGCCGCCAGCTGCGCCAGGAGATGGAGCACCGGCACGACCAGATCCAGGGCGCGGTGAGCTGACCATGGCGCGCGCATCCCGTCGTCCGATGGCCGCAGGTTCGGCCGCATCGCTGGCTGCCCCGCGGGCTGGTGCGTTGGTTCGTCCGCTGGTTCGTCCGTTGGTTGGTGCGTTGGTTGGTGCGTTCGTTGGTGCGTTCGTTGGGGCGCTGGCGTTCGCCACGATCGCGCCCGCGCATGCCGAAGAAATCGGCGGCGTCAACACGCATTTCCGCGTGACCGGCTCGGACCGCGTCGTGATCGAGGCCTACGACGATCCCGAAGTCGACGGCATCACCTGCTACGTCTCGCGCGCCCGCACCGGCGGCATCAAGGGATCGCTCGGCATGGCCGAGGACCCGGCCGAAGCCTCGATCGCCTGCAGGCAGGTCGGCAAGATCGCCTTCAAGGGCCCGCTGCGCCAGCAGGACAATGTGTTCTCCGAACGCATGTCGATCCTGTTCAAGACCCTGCACGTGGTGCGCGTGGTCGATCGCAAGCGCAACACGCTGGTCTACCTGACCTATTCGGACCGCATCGTGTCCGGCAGCCCGAAGAACAGCGTGACGGCGGTACCGGTGGAGGCCGGCACGCCGATCCCGCTGCGCTGAGCGCTGCTCTCTTTCGTGGGGGGCGCTACTGCCCCAGCGCCGCCCGCTCCGCCGCGCAGTCGCGCGTCGGCTTCAGCCCCTTGGCGCGCGCGGCCGCCACCTCGGTGCGTGCGGCCGCAAGGTCGGCGCGGAAGGTCGGGTCGGCATGCAGCCGCGCCACCGTGGCTGCGCCCATGATGCGGCCCTGGTTGGCATCGCTCTGCCAGTGCACGTTGCAGGCGAGGCGGCTCTGGCCGTAGGCGAGCCCGCGCGCCAGGATCGCGTCGGCGCGCTCGGGGTCGACCTCGGTCAGGATCAGCGCCCAGGCCCAGCCCGCCGCGTTGTGGCCGGACGGGTAGGAGCCGTCCTTGGCCAGCTTGGCGACATCGTCGGGGGTGCAGGTCGGCAGGTGGTTGACGAGGAAGGGACGCTGGCGCCGGTAGTGCTCCTTGGCGCGATAGGTCGACAGGCCGGCGTCCACCAGGCTGCGCCGCAGCAGCAGGTAGAGCTGCGGGGTATCGCGTTCGTTGATCGGCACGCCCAGCGCGCACGAGAAGGTCTCGGCCGCCTGCGGGAATTTCAGGTTGGCGTCTTCGACGGCCAGTTGCCAGCGGGGCGTACCTGTCTTGGCCAGGTTCGCGCGCGCGGCTTCCTCGTCGGCGGCGAGCGCCTGCGAGCCGGGCGCAGGCGGTGGCGGCACGAGGCGCAGGCTGTCGGGACGCTGGTCCGCGGGTAGGTAACCGGCGAGAACGCCCGGGCGCAGTTCCGGCACGTCGCCGGCCCGGCTGATGGGGCCCTGGCTGGCGCAACCGTAGGCGCCTGCCAGAAAGGCGGCGACGGCAAAGACGGACAGGGTGCCGCGCCAGGCGGCGCGGATGGGCGAGGCGGCAGTGGCCAAGATAGGGGCTCCCGGTTGTCGTGATAGGGCGCGTGGCGCGTGGCTACGCGTTCGCGCCATTGTCGAACAGCTTGCGCAATTCCGACTTCAGGATCTTGCCGTTTGCGTTGCGCGGCAGCGTCGCGTCGCGCACGATCACGCGGACCGGCACCTTGAACGCCGCCAGCCGCTGCGCGACGAAGGCCTGCAGCTCGGCCTCGGTAACGCTGGCGCCGGGCTTGACGCCTACCACCGCGCCCGGTTCCTCGCCCAGCGTGCGGTGCGGGATGCCGACCAGGGCCGCGTCCATCACCGCGGGATGCTCGTACAGCGCGCTCTCGACCTCGATGCAATAGATGTTCTCGCCGCCGCGGATCAGCATGTCCTTGGCGCGATCGACGATATAGAGGAAGCCTTCCTCGTCCAGCCGCGCGATATCGCCGGTGCGCAGCCAGCCGTCGACGAAGGTGCTGGCGGTGGCCTCGGGCTTGTTCCAGTAGCCGCGCACGACATTGGCGCCGCGCACCATCAGCTCGCCGACCTCGCCGGGCGGCAGGGCGCGGCCGCGGCCGTCGACCACCTTCATCTCGCCGATCGGCAGCGCGGGTCCGCTGCTGTCGGGACGATGCAGGTATTCCTCGGCGTTGTGGCTGGTGAAGGTGGCCGAGGTCTCGGTCATGCCCCAGCCGATGCCGGGCATCGACTTGGGGAACACCTCGACGATGCGGCGGACCAGCTCGGGCGAGGCCGGCGCGCCGCCGTAGTTGACGCTCTCCAGCGACGACAGGTCGAAGCGCTCACGCTCGGGATGCTCGACCAGTTGCCAGGCGATGGTCGGCACGCCGCCGGCCACCGTGCAGCGCTCGCGCTCGATCAGCGCCAGCGCGCGCAGCGCGTCCCAGCGGCGCATCAGCACGATCTTGCTGCCGGCGTGCAAGGCGCCGTTCAGCACCGACATGCAGCCGGTCACGTGGAAAAAGGGCACCGACAGCAGCGTGGCCTTCTGCGGTGCCTGCGGGTCGGGTTCGGGAATCGGCTGGCCACGGCGCAGGAAGTTGCGCGCCGGGCCGAAGCCGCCGCAGAAGGCCACCGTGGTCGCATTGCGGTGCGTGCCGATGGCGCCCTTGGGCTTGCCGGTAGTGCCGGAGGTATAGAACAGCGTGGCGTCGTCCTCGGGATCGATCGCCACGTCGGGCAGCGGCAGATCCGGCAACGCGTCCCAGGCCATCACGTCGCCGGTGGTCCGCTCCAGCGGCACCACGCGCGGATCAACATCTCCTGCCATCGCGGCATTGCCGGCATCGGCGCCGAAGCGGCAGACATGGACGCGCAGCAGGGCGGGGCACTCGGCCAGATGCGGACGCAGCCGCTCGAGCCGTTCGTCGTCGACGATGGCGACCTTGCAGCCGGAATCGGCCAGGCCGTATTGGAGCTCGGGGCCGGTCCACCATGCATTGAGGGGCGTCGCGATGGCGCCGGTCAGCAGCGCGCCGTAGAAGGCCGCGGGCCATTCGGGCAGGTTGCGCATCGCCACCGCGACACGGTCGCCGGGGCGCACGCCGTCCGCGATCAACGCGTGCGCGATCGCCAGCGCGGCGCGCGCGAAGCCCGCATAGGAAACGCGCTGGTCCTCGTAGACGACGAAGGTACGCTCGCCGCGCGCGCGGGCCTGCAGGAACAGGTCGCGCAGCGTCGGCGGCGCGTGCTTCCAGACCGTGGTTGGAATGCCGCGGATCTCGCGCACCTCGGTTTCGAACGGTGCGCCGGGCGCGGTCAGGCGGGCATGGGCTTCGGCCAGCGAGATCGCCGGCCAGGCCGGCGAATCTCCCTGCGCACTGCCCTGTGAACTGCGGGTCGGCGGTGCCATCGGGCGGCGAGCGTGAGCGCCGCTCAGATCGTCACGCCGCCGTCGACCACCAGCGCCTGGCCGGTCATGAAGGTGCTGGCGCTCGAGGCCAGGTAGACCGCCGCGCCGGCGATCTCGACCGGCTCGCCGATGCGGCGCAGCGGCGCGTTCTCGGTCGATTGCTTGTAGCGCACCGGGTCCTCCCACAGCGCGCGGGCGAAGTCGGTCTTGATCAGGCCCGGGGCGATGCAGTTGACGCGCACATTGTGCGGGCCGAATTCGACGGCCAGGTTGCGCGCCAGCTGGAAGTCCGCCGCCTTCGAGATGTTGTAGACGCCGATGGTCGGCGAGCCGCGCAGGCCGCCGATCGACGACACGATGATGATCGAGCCGTCCTTGCGGTCGATCATCTGCGGCGCGACCATCTGGATCAGCCAGTGGTTGGAGATCACGTTGTTGTCGAGCACCTTGCGGAACTGCTCGTCGGTGACCCCGCCCATCGGACCGTAGTAGGGGTTGGACGCGGCATTGCAGACCAGCACGTCGATCTTGCCGAACACGCGGTTGGTCTCGTCGACCAGATGCTGCAGATCGCTCTTGGACGAGATATTGGCCGGCACGGCAATCGCGGTGCCGTCGCCGTGCCTGGCGTTGATGGCGTCGACCACTTCCTGGCAGGCCTCGGCCTTGCGCGACGAAATGACCACCTTGGCGCCCTGGACCGCCATCTGCTCGGCGATCGCGCGGCCGATGCCGCGCGAAGAGCCGGTGACGATGGCGACCTTGCCGCTCAGATCGAACAATGACATGGGGTGTCTCCTCTACCGATCCCGTTTTCCGGTGGACTCTGATGTTGGTGTGGCGCCGCGGCACGCGTTGCACGGGCGGCGGCGACCGGCACATTATGGTCGGTGGGTCTGGCCGCGTCCACAGGCCGGCGCGCGTTCCTCGGCCCTTATCAGCATTCTTTCTGCGGGGGATTCACGGCGTGCATGGTGCGCAGGGTGGGCCGGTGTGCGGGGCGCCCGCCCGCATGCCTCAGGCCCGCCGCGCCAGCCATTCCCGCAGGCCGGCCGCCGTCTCGTCGTCCAGCCGTACGCCGATCCGTTCGCGCAGCGTGGCGACGATCTCCGCCGGCGTGTCGAGCAGCAGGTGGCGGCTGGCGCCATCGGCATCGCGCTCGGTCAGCTCGCCGTTGGTCATCGTCAGGCGGACGTTGCCGTCGGTGCGCGCCGCCATCAGCCGGTGCAGGAACACGCTGTCCGGATGGGTGCAGACATACCAGTTGCGCGCCGCGTAATCGATCCACGCCTGCGGCGACAGGTCGAAGCGATAGAGCTTGGCCCAGCCGTCGGCGGTGGCCAGTTCGAGATCGAGCAGGTGGAACGCGCCGCCGGATGCCGCACCGGGCGGTGCGCTGACCAGCCGGTACGGCAGCCCCTCGGGCGCCGGTTCGGACAGCGGCAGCGCGCAGGGCGGATTGGGGCCGCCGAAGCCGGCGTCGGCGATGTAGTCGCGGTGGGCGATGCGCACGCGCAGCAGCAGATGCGACTGCGGCGTCGGCACGCCTTCGTCGACGCCGTAGCGTACGCGCGCGGCCAGCGGCACCACCTCGAAGCCGAGCGCCGTCAGCGCGGCGGCCAGCAGCGTGTTGTGCTCGAAGCAGTAGCCGCCGCGTCCGCGCGTCACCAGCTTGTCGAACACCGCGTCGAGCGCGATGTCGATCGGGCGGCCGAGAAGCACGTCGATGTTCTCGAACGGAATGCGCCGCAGATGCGCGGCAACGATCGCGTCGAGCGCCTCGCGGCCGGGCGATGGGCGCTCGCGCAGGCCGATGCGGTTCAGATAGGCGTCGAGCCGGTCGGCATCCAGGCTCGGCTGGGCCGATGGGTTCACCGGTGTGGTCACGTCAAGGTCTCCAGGGTCGACAGATCGAGCAGTTCGATATCGGCGTAGCGCAGCCGCAGCAGGCCGCGTGCCTCCAGTTCGCGCAGCGCGTGGTTCACGGTCTGCCGGGACAGGCCGAGCATCTGCGCCAGTTGTTCCTGCGGCAGATGGATCGAGCGATGGGGCTGCCGTGCGGGGTCTTCGGCCGCCGCGGGCGTGTCGCCATAGGAGCGCGCGATGGCCGCGAGCCGCCGGGCGGTACGCGCCAGCGGGGGCAGCAATTGCGCCTCCTCGACATAGCGGAACGCCTCGCGCGTCTTGCCGGCCAGCAGCTTGCCGAACTCGCGCCACCACGCCGGCTGCGCGGCCAGCATCGCGTCGAGCCGGGCGCGCGGGACGTGCCACACCGCCGCACGCGTTGCCGCGCGGGCGTCATGCGTGCGCAGCAATCCGTCGAACAGGCAGATCTCGCCGAACCATGCGCCCCCTTCCAGCATGCCCAGCAGCGCGGCCTTGCCGCCGGCATCGTGCGCATGCACCAGGACCGCGCCGGCGATCACCGCGAACAGGCCATCGAAGGGATCGCCGCGCTGGAACAGGACCTCGCCAGGTTCCAGCCGGCGCATCGTGCCGCTCTCGAGCAGGGCCGCGCGCATGTCCTCGGGCAGGCCGCGAAACCAGCTACCCGTGCGCAGCGGGGCGAGCGGATCGGCGGGGTTGTCGGTGCCACGCGTGGGGCAGGCAAGGGGCGGAATCCCCATGGTGGTCTCCATCGTCATCGCGACGCAGGGCAGGGTCGAGGTGAGTCCGTGCGAGCGTCGGTGCGTGCGCCGGTGCGAGTTCGGCAAGGGCCGGGGACGAGGTCAAGGACCAGCCCAGGGACAAGCCCAGGGACAAGCCCGGACTGTCAAAATTCGGACAGACCGCGTCCGGCGCGCCCATTACTATAAATCGATCATGCCGGGCTGGAGCGCGCCAGCCATGCGTCGGAGGTGCGCCAGGAATGCAGCCGAAGTTCGCCCGTGGTGCGCCCGTATTGCGTCCGTAGTGCGCCCGTATTGCGCGGGATCGGTCCGACGGCATGCCGTTCGTAGTCCCCGCTGACAGGAGGAGACGCCATGAAAACGCTGGTCGACCATCTATCCCAATACGCCGCCTATCACCGCGACAGCCGCAACGTCGCGACCCACTTCGTCGGCATCCCGATGATCGTGCTGGCGGTCACGGCGCTGCTGGCGCGTCCGCAGATCCCGCTCGGCGGCGCCGCGGTGCTGACGCCGGCGATCGTGGTCTACGTGCTGTCCTGTCTGTTCTATCTGCGGCTGTCGGCGGGGTTCGGCATCGCGATGACGCTGATCCTTGCCCTGTTCGTCTATGTCGGCCATCTGATCGGAGGACTGTCGACCGCGGCCTGGCTGGCGATCGGCATCGGCCTGTTCGTGCTTGGATGGGTGATCCAGTTCGTCGGCCACTATTACGAAGGGCGCAAGCCGGCCTTCGTCGACGATCTTGTCGGGCTGCTGATCGGCCCGTTGTTCCTGGTCGCCGAGACGGCTTTTGCGCTGGGCCTGGCGCGCGAAACGCGCGAACGGATGGAGGCGCACGCGCACTGAATCGGTATCGCACGCGCAAGGAGCGGGTCATCGCTCGACACTGCGAAGCACGGCGATGCGCGCCGACAGGAGGGCCGGGGCGTTGCCGCGCACGCGCGTCGATGCATCGGCGCGACAGAAAGCAGGACTTTTCACCGGGTTTTTACGGGGTTTCAGGGGGGTAACGGGCCAAACCCCCTTGGAAATGCGTCACTTTCCGCTATGATTCGGTGGCCGCCGCAGCCGTACGCTGTTTTCGCGGGGTTTGCGGCGCCAACCGTTCAACTCTATCTGACCAATATGGCGACCAAAGCGAAATCGACCGCGAAAGCTGCAACCAAGACCGCCGCGACCAAGAAGGCACCGGCAACCAAGGCGCCCGTGAAGGCTGCCGCGAAGAAGGCCGCTGCGCCCGCAACCGCAACCCCGCGTCCGCTGAAGGACACCTTCAACAAATCCAGCCTGGTCGCTCACCTGGTCGCGCAGACGCAAGTCGAGCCGAAGGCCGTGAAGACGGTGCTCGCCCATCTGGAAAACACCATCGTCAGCGCGCTGCACAAGAAGGGCGCCGGCGAATTCACGCTGCCCGGCCTGCTGAAGATCACCGCGCAACAGGTGCCGGCGAAGAAGAAGCGCTTCGGCAAGGATCCGTTCACTGGCGAAGAGCGCTGGTTCCCGGCCAAGCCGGCCAGCGTCAAGGTCAAGGTCCGTCCGCTGAAGAAGCTGAAGGACGCTGCCGCGTAATACGTCATCCGACGTGACCGCGACAGGCGGATGCCGGTCGCGGCAAGCAGTGAAAAAAGGGAGCCGCATGCGGCTCCCTTTTCCATTGGCAATCGGTCGGCGAGGAATGCACCGAGGCGAATCGGCGGACAACGAATCGGGCCGCGACGAACAATTTGCGCTGCAGCGGCTCGGGCCGAAACCAATCGACCTACGGCGCGACGCAGCTACGGCGCGACGCAGCTACGGCGCGTAGCCTTCAATATTGCAATTAACCGCCAGGCATTCGCCCACGCCGACCAGTCATGGCCAGCAGGGCGAGGGGCGCCCCGTGCTAGGCGCTATGGTCCGCCGGCGTGTCTTGCGTATGCGGGCCGTCGCTGAAGCGATCGCGATGGTCCGCGCCATGGCCGCCCTGCGTGAAGCTGTCGCGCGGGCCGAGGCGGCTGGCGCCTTCGGTGAACACATCGAACTTCTGGGTCGCGCTGCGCGCGCCGTCGGTGTACGGATCGGCGGTGCGCGTTGCGGCCTTGGCCGACAGCGAGACGGTGGCGCCGATCATCATCGCCACGGTGGGCAGCAGCGCGGCAAGCATCGCGCGGCGGCGCGCATGCCAGCGCTGGCGCAACGCGCGCAGCCGCTGCGCCGCCAGCGGGGGACGCGGACGGGGCGGGGCGCCGGACGCTCGGTGAGGCACGGTGGTCGGGGTCGTTCGAGTCATGGCAACACTCCTTCAGATTGGGATCCGGGGCGGTTCTGGGAACCTTGACGAGGGGAGACGGCTTGGCCAAGCACGGTTAGCAGTCTATGAACCGGGCCGGACGCGGCGGTGACGCCAGCCTGACAATTGCGTCAGGATCGGAGGCGCGCCGCGCACCGCGGGTGGCCGGACAAATACCCCGTGGCAGCACGGCTTGCACGGTGATGCCCACGCCGGCGGCAAGCTGACAACGTTGACAGGTTCGGGCGGCGGCTTTCACCTATAGTTGCCGGAAATGGCGGGCGGAAGCCGTTGGCGCGGACATTGCGGGCGACGGCTGTGCCGCGAGTTTGGCGCCAACTGTTTGGCCGCAACTTTGCCGCGAACTTGCCGGACTTGGAGGGCCGGACCCATGAAACTGTTGTTGGTAGAGGACGAGATCAAGACCGTCGACTATCTGCGCCGTGGGCTGTCGGAAAACGGCTATGTGGTCGACACGGCGACCAACGGGGTCGATGGCCTGCACATGGCCTGCACCGAGCCCTACGACGCGATCGTGCTCGACGTGATGCTGCCCGACCTCGACGGCGTGTCGATGCTCAAGTCGCTGCGGCGCGAGCAGCAGACGCCGGTCATCATGCTGACCGCGCGTGACGATCTGGACGACCGGCTCAATGCCTTCGACGCCGGCGCCGACGATTACCTGGCCAAGCCGTTCTCCTTCCTGGAGCTGCTGGCCCGCCTCAATGTGCTGACCCGCCGCGGCCGCCAGAGCGAGCCCTCGCAGCTGACGGTCGGCGACCTGCGCATCGACCTGCTGTCGCGGCGCGCAATGCGCGGCACCCGGCGGCTCGACCTGAGCGCGCGCGAATTCACGCTGCTGTCGGTGCTGGCGCGGCGCCAGTCGCAGATCGTCTCGAAGACGGCGATCACCGAGCTGGTGTGGGACATCAGCTTCGACTGCAATACCAATGTGGTGGAGGTGGCGATCAAGCGCCTGCGCGCCAAGCTCGACTGGCCGGGCGAGCCCAAGCTGCTGCATACCATTCGCGGCATGGGCTATGTGCTCGAATGCCGAGCCGAGGAAATCGCGTGAGCCGCCGCCGCTCGATCGCCACGCGGCTGGCCGCGATGTTCGCCCTCGCGGCGGCGCTGGTGTTCTCGGTGACCGGCTTCGTGATGTATTACGTCCAGTGCGTCGAGCTCGAGAAGCGCCAGCTCGAGGAGCTCGAGGCGCGCTTCCAGCTGATCGGCCCGAAGGCCGCCCACTACGGCACGCAGCCGCAATGGGAGCGCTTCGGCGCGGTGCTGACCGGCATGACGCCGGAGGACGACAGCCTGCGCTATTTCGTCGACACGCCGGATGCGCGCTTCCGCTTCGGCAAGCCGTTTCCGCGCGACGCGGTCACCGTGCAGCGTGCGCCGGATGTCTGGACGGTGCAGTTCGACGACCGCAGCTTCCTGATGCTCAAGCGGATGATCCCCGCGCTGGACGAGCGCCCGGCGCTGGCGCTGGTGGTTGCGGTCGATCAGGCGCCGTTCTACCAGACCAGCCGCGTGCTGGGTGTTGCGCTGATCGTCTGCTCGGTGCTCGGTGTGCTGGCGGTGGCGGTGCTCGGCTGGCGCATCGCCAAGGTCGGGCTGGCGCCGATCGAGGCGCTGTCGCGCCATGCCGGCGAGCTCAATCCGCGCAAGCTGGAGCGGCTGCCCGATACCGATCTGCCGGCCGAGCTGTCCGGCCTGGTGCTGGCGTTCAACGGCGCGCTCGACAAGCTTGAACGCGCCTACGTGCAGCTGTCCGCCTTCAATGCCGATGTCGCGCATGAACTGCGCACGCCGCTCGGCAACGTGATCGGCCAGACCCAGGTGGCGCTGTCACGCCCACGCAGCGCGCGCGAGCTGGAGGACATCCTGCAGTCGAACCTGGAGGATCTGGAACGGCTCGGCCGCATCGTCGTCGACATGCTGTTTCTCGCGCAATCGGACCGGGGCGCGCTGGCGCGCGATCTGGTCGAGGTGTCGGTCGCGCACGAGGTGCGCCGCAGCGCGGACTTCCTCGACATGCTGTTCGAGGACGCCGGCGCGACGCTGGAGATCGTCGGCGACGCCCGTGCCCGCGTCAACGCCTCGCTGCTGCAGCGGGCGATCACCAATCTGCTCGGCAATGCGCTGCAGCACGGCCTGCACGGCCGGCCGGTGGCGGTCGAGATCGGCGACGAGGCCGGCGTGGTGACGATTGCGGTGCGCAACGAGGCCGACCCGCTGTCCACCGCGCAGATGGACCGGCTGTTCGATCGCTTCTACCGCGTCGACAGTGCGCGCGCCGACAGCCGCCAGAACCACGGGCTCGGACTGGCCATCGTCAAGGCCATCGCCACAATGCATGGCGGCGCGGTGTTCGCGCGCCAGTCGCGCGGCGTGGTCTGCATCGGCCTGACGCTGCCGGCGCTGCCGCCGCAGGCGCCGACGTCCGACAGCCTGCCTCCGCTGACACAGGCGGCCACGGCATGATGGGCGGCGGCAAGACGCGCACGCCGCGGCGCGTGCGCATGGCAAGCCGTGTCCGGCGCCTCGTCGTCGCCGCGCTGGTCGCCACCGCCGCCGGGCTGATGGTGCTGGCTTCGGCTTGCAGCATCACCGGGCAGGACCACGGCCGGCAGCACCACGGGCGGCAGGACCACAGCCGGCAGGACGACAGCGCGACGCGCGCACCCCCCATCGCACCGACCTTCGCCGCGCATCGCGCGCAAGCGCTCGCCGCGCTGGAAAGCCGGCGCCGCTACGTGTCGGCCGATATGCAAGCCGAGACCGAATGGAATCTGCCGCGCGAATGGCGTCCCGCCGGCACGCCGCGCGGCGGGGCGCTGCTGGTGCACGGGCTCGGCGATTCGCCGTGGTCCTTCGTCGATATCGCGCCGCGGTTGGCAGAGCGCGGCCTGCTGGTGCGCACGGTGCTGCTGCCCGGCCATGGCACGGCGCCAGCGGACCTGATGGACGTCAGGCTGGAGGACTGGCAGCGCGTGCTGCGCGAGCAGGTCGCGGCGTTGCGGGACACCGTTGGCGACGGGCCGCTGTATCTCGGCGGCTTCTCCACCGGCGCCAATCTGGTGCTGGACTATGCGCAGGCCCATGCCGAGATCGCCGGGCTGTTGCTGGTGTCGCCGGCGCTGCGCTCCGGCAGCCGATGGGAATGGCTGACGCCGTGGCTCGCACCGGTGATGCCGTGGCTGCTGTCGACCGGCGACGACCGGCCGCAGCAGACGCCGGTCCGCTATCTGAACACGCCCACCAATGGATTCGCGCAGTACTACCGCAGCAATGTCGCGGCGCGCGCGGCGCTGAACGCGCGCCCTTACGACAAGCCGGCGCTGCTGATCGTCGCCGAGCACGATTCGGTGGTCGACTCGCATTACGTGCGGCAAGTGTTCGGTACGCGCTTCACGCATCCGGCGAGCCGGCTGATCTGGTATGGGGCGGAGCAGGGCAATGCGAGCGGCGATGTGCTTGTCGATGCGAGGGCCGATGTGCGCCTCGCTGGAAGCGTCGATGCGAGCGTCGGTGCAAGCCGCGATGCGAAGGCCGACGGGAGCGCCGGTACCGGCCGCGTGCTGGTCCGCCCGGACCGCCTGCCGGCAGAGCGCATCAGCCAGTTCTCGCACATGGGCGTGCTGTTTTCCGATGCCAATCCGCTCTATGGGCGGCAGGGCTCGTTGCGGCTGTGCCTGAACGGTCAGGAGCCGGCCGAGTACCAGCGCTGCGTCGATGGCGCCGAGGTCTGGTATTCGGATTGGGGCTATCGGGAGCCCGGCAAGGTGCACGCGCGGCTGACCTACAACCCGTATTTCGCATGGCAGACCGGCGTGATGTTGTCGGTGCTGGGGTTGGACGGGGCCGCTGGGGCGGTACCGGCCACGGCCTCGGCCACCGCATTGCCAACCACCTCGGCCACCACCTCGGCCACCGCATCGGCCGCGGCATCCTATGACGCATCCCCTGCATCCCCTGCTGAATCGGGCTCGGCATCCCCCACGGCATCCCCGACGGCATCCCGGTAACGGTCCCGGTCCGCCATCCTGCGCGGACCGGCCTTCACCCGCCGATCACCTGTTTCGCGTAGCTGGCGCGCTCCATTTCGCGCACCTCGACGCTGATCTGCACCGGCGTGTTGTTCGCGCCCGAGCGGACCGCTTCGGCGATCACCTCGCAGACCGCCTGGCCCAGCGCCTGGCGCGTTGCCAGGTCGCGGCCGTCGAGAATCGACAGCCGGCCATGGACGAAGGCGCGCTCGACCGCTTCGGTCCCCTGGCGGTAGGTCTCCAGCGTGATGCAGCGCGACTTGATATCGGGCTCCTGGAATTGCCCGGAGGCCAGCAGCGCGGCGTTGGCCTGATCCAGCAGTTCCTCGGGCGAGCAGTTCAGGCGCGCGTTTTCGGTGATTTCAATGACGAGATGGGGCATCGGGGACTCCGTCGGTTGGCGGGAAGAGACAGCGGGCAAAACGCCGGGTGCGTCGAGGCATCGGTGTTCGGTTCGTTCCCCGGCGCACTGCCGCTGTCGGCGGCGATGACGTTCGCGGCGGTAGTCATGATAAGCGCCGTGCCACGGGCAGGCCAACGCCCGGCGAGGGCGCGCGGCGGTCACCCCGGCGGCCAACCCGAATTTTGGCGCGATAATCGGTCCTGCCTTGCCTGCCGTTTCGCGTTCGCCTGCACAATGGGGCGATGCAGGGTTCAGGTCCCGATTCCGTTCGGACCTGTTCCGATCGCGTTCCGATCCCGTTCGCGAGCCTGTTCCGGATGTCGTTCCCGTTGTCGTTCCCGATACCGTTCCCGATCTTCGTCCCGTTTCCGATTCGATGAGCCAGCCGATGACCCAGCCTACCGCCGACCTCCCATCGTCCTCCGCCGGCACGCCGGCGCCCGCGCCACGCAGCGGCGGCCGCATCCTGGTCGATGCGCTGCGCATCCACGGCACCGAGCGTGTGTTCTGCGTGCCGGGCGAGAGCTTCCTCGACGTGCTCGACGCCCTGCACGATCAGCCCGCCATCGACCTGATCGTCTGCAAGCACGAAGGCGCGGCGGCCAATATGGCCGAGGCCGACGGCAAGCTGAGCGGACGTCCCGGCATCTGCTTCGTCACGCGCGGACCCGGGGCGACGCATGCCAGCGTCGGCGTCCATATCGCCGCGCAGGATTCGACGCCGATGATCCTGTTCGTCGGGCAGATCGCCCGCGAGCACCGCGGCAGGGAAGCGTTCCAGGAGGTCGACTACGCGGCGATGTTCGGCGGCATGGCCAAATGGGTCGCCGAGATCGACGACCCCGCGCGCATCCCGGAGTTGGTGGCGCGCGCCTTCCAGGTCGCGACCTCGGGCCGGCCCGGACCGGTGGTGCTCGCGTTGCCCGAGGACGTGCTCGACGGCGAGGCGGTCTGCCGCGACACCGGCGCGTATCGGCCCGTGGTCGCCTCGCCGTCGGCCGCGGATGCGGCCGCGCTGGCCGAGCAGCTGTCGTCAGCGCAGCGCCCGCTGGTGATCGCCGGCGGCGCCAACTGGCGCGACGAGGATGCGGCCGCGTTCGCCCGCTTCGTGCATGCCTGGGACCTGCCGGTGGCCTGTGCCTTCCGCCGCCAGGACGTGCTGGACAATCGCGATCCGCACTATGTCGGGCATCTGAGCCTGGGTGTCAATCCGCGCCTGGCCGAGCGCGTGCGCGGCGCCGATTTGGTCGTTGCCTTCGGCACGCGGCTCGGCGACGTGGCCACCGACGGCTATACGCTGCTCGAACCCCCGCGGCCGCGCCAGCGGCTGGTGCATATCCACGCCGATGCGGCGGAACTGGGCCGGGTGTACCAGCCCGATCTGGCGATCCACGCGGGTATCGGTCCGGGAGCGGCGATGCTGGCGGGCCTGCCGGCGCCGGCGACGATACGCTGGCGCGAATGGACGGCCGCGGCGCGCGCCGATCATCAGGGTTTTGTCTCACCGGCCGCGCCGCACGCGGACGCCACTGGTGTCGACATGACCGCGGTGGTCGACCATCTGAACCGCACGCTGCCCGACGATGCGATCGTCACCAACGGGGCCGGCAACTATGCGGTCTGGCTGCATCGCTACTTCGCCTATCGCCGGCCGCGCACGCAGCTGGCTCCGACCTGCGGTGCGATGGGCTATGGCCTGCCCGCTGCGATCTCGGCGAAGCTGCGCCATCCCGAGCGCACCGTGGTGTGCTTCGCCGGCGACGGCTGCTTCCAGATGTATCCGCAGGAGCTGACCACCGCGGCCGCGGTGGGCGCCAATGTCGTGGTGCTGGTCGTCAACAACGGCATGTACGGCACGATCCGGATGCATCAGGAGCGGCGCTATCCGGGCCGCGTCAGCGGCACCGGCATCGTCAATCCGGATTTCGTCGCGCTGGCGCAGGCCTGTGAGGCCTGGGCCGAGCGGCTGACCAGCGCGGACGGGTTTGCCGACGCCTTTGCGCGCGCCTGCGCCGCAGGCAGGCCGGCGCTGCTCGAGCTGTGCACCGACCCGCGGCAGATCACGCCGGCGATGCGGCTCAGCCAGTAGCAAGCGACGGGACCGCCGGAGCGCTGCCCGCGCCGGCGGTGGTTGTGGCGGTGGTGGTGGTGGTGGTGGTGGTCGACTTCGCCGACGCGGCGGCGAGCAGACGCTTGATCTGGCGGTCGCGCAGGTCCAGCGTGCATAACTCATCGTTGACGAGCAGCCAGTCCTCGCGCAAGCAGGCGCCGATGCGCTGCACCACGCCCACGGGCAGCCGGAAGTCCGCGAAGGCCGAATACCTCGGAATCTCGCCGCGCCACCAGTGCTGCTTCCACACGTCGGTCAGGCGAGCGGCCAGTTCCGCCAGTTGTTCGTCCTTGGCGTCGGCCGACTGGCGAAGCGCCTGCAGAACGCCCATCACTTCGGCATAGGCCGATGCGCTCTCCGACCGGTTGCGGCGCAGGTACCTGACCACGGCCGCCATCTGCGCCAGCACCGCCGCGGCGGCGACGTCCAGGCATTCGGGTGGATCATTGCCGGCGATCGCGCGAACCACCTTGCACCATTTCCCCTTGTGCGCGAACAGCTTGCAGCGGTCCGCCTTGCGGATGCGCTCGGCCAGGAAATTCAGCCTCACGCGGCGCGCTTCGGGCGACAGCACCGGGGAAATCCGCGGGCGCGGTTCGTCGACGTCAACGCCGGTGCCAGAAGGGACGCGTGCTTCGTTGACGGAGGGCGGCACAGTCGAGACAGCCATGCCGGCCCGCTGGCGCAGTCGCGTGATGGTGTGCAATACGGCGGGAACCTGCCCGTGACAGGGCCGCTCGCAGCGATACCTGTCGCGCGGCACGACGCAACTCAGCAGCGTCAGCACGACGCGGCGGAACCAGCCCAATTCGCGCCAGTTGCGCTCCAGCCGGACATCGACAGGCTGGCGGGCGTTCGCGACTGCGGCATTCTCGACGACGAGCCGGTAGCCGCGGCCGCCGACGAAGAACGAGCCGCGCTGAAGGACGATCCGCTTCAGCATGGATTCGTCGCTGCCTTTGGCGACGGCGTCGAAGAATTCGTGCGCGGTCGAATAGTGCGCCGCGAGGACGGGGCGCGCAAGGCAGGGCAGAGTGGGCATGGGGGGCGCTCCGGAAAACGCCGCACTGGCGCGCGGCAGTGGGATTGCCGCGTCCGATCGGCCGCGCCTGCCAGGCGGGGCCAATCGGTTTGCGGGACACCGGAATCATGGCGGCATGCTGGCCGCGTTCTTGCGAATTTGGCGCGGTCCGTATGGCAAACGGTAGCCCGCTCGTCGCGCGATCGCGGTTTCGTCACCGTCGCGGCAGGCCGGCCGCTTCCGCGTCGCCCGATTGTCGCGTCGCCCGATCGTCGCGCCGCCCGATTACGGCCGTCCGATTACGCGCCGCCGAGTTCGCGCTCGATCCGCGCGACGCATTCGATCAGCACCGGCCGCACCACGTCGAGCAGATGCCGCGGCGGGACGACCGCGTTGGGGCCGCTGCAGCTCAACGTCATCGGCGGCAGCGCGGGGCCCGGATGAAAGGCGGCCGCGATCGAATTGATGTCCGGCAGCCAGTCGCCGAACGAGGTGGTGCAGCCCATGCGCCGGACTTCCTCGCGGCTGCGCGCGAGCACCGCCTGGGCCTCGGCCTCCGGCAGCCCGTCGCTGGCGCGGAAGGCGGCCAGCGCCTGGCGCGCGTCGGCGGCCGGCAGCGCCTGCAGATAGGCGCGGCCCGCGGCCGTGGTCAGGCCAGAGATGCGCGTGCCCACGGCCACGCGCAAGGTCAGATAGCTCTCGGCCTGGCAGTTCTCGAAGATCAGCATGCGGCCGCGATCGCGCAGGATCAGCGAGGCGACGCCCTGCGACAGATCTGCCAGGCGCTGCATATGCGGCCGCGCGACCGCCAGCACATCGGCGCCTTCGCGCCCGGTCGGCGCCAGCGCCAGCGCGGAGCTGCCGAGGCGATATTTGCCGGCGTCCGGCTCCAGGCGCAGATAGCCGAGCTCGGTCAGCGTATGCGTCAGCCGCGATACGGTCGACTTGGGCAGGCCGCAGCGCTGCGCCAGTTCCGCGTTGCCCAATTGCGCGTCGAAGCCGCGGAAGCATGCCAGTACATCGAGGCCGCGCGCCAGCGCGGTGACGAAGTGACGGTCTTCCTTGTGGCGGGGCGCGCCGCTGCCGATGCCGCTGCGGACGTCGTCCCGCTCCGCCGCCTCGGTCGCCATCGCCTGGGCCTGATCGTCGCTTGCCATGGTGCTCGTGCGATCCGCGCTCAGAACTCGCCGGCGGCCAGCATCTCGCGCAGCCTGGCCTTCAGGATCTTGCCCGACGGCGCGGCCGGCAGCTGTGCGACCACCTTGATTTCCGCGGGGATCTTGTACGGCGACAGCCGTTCGCGCAGGAAGGTCTTCAGCGCCGCGGGATCGAGCGTCATGCCGGCGCGGACCTCGACGAAGGCGATCACCTCCTCGTTGCCTTCGACGGCGCGTCCGACCACGGCCGACTGCACCACCGCCGGGTACGCGTTGATCGATTGCTCGACTTCCTCGGGATACACGTTGAAGCCGGAATGGATGATGATTTCCTTGGACCGGCCGACGATGGAGATCGCGCCGTCGTCGTCGATCCTGGCGAGGTCGCCGGTATGCAGCCAGCCGTCGGCGTCGATCGCCTGCGCGGTCAGATCGGGGCGCTTGTAGTAGCCCTTCATCACGTTGGGGCCACGCACCAGCAGTTCGCCGCTGCCGTCCGGCAGCGGATCGCCGAGGCACACCTCGACACCGGGCACCGCCTGGCCCACCGAGCAGTCGCTGCGCGGCGCATCGACGCGCGTCTGGCTGACGGTCGGCGACGTTTCGGTCATGCCGTAGCCGTTGTGCAGCGTGATGCCGAAGGTCTGCTCGAACGCGGCCTTCAACGTCGCGGTCAGCGGCGCGCCGCCCGATTGCGCCATGCGCAAGGCCGGCGCGCGCAGCGGCGTGGGCTGGCTGCGGCCCCATTCGATCAGCTTGGCGTACATCGCCGGTACGCCGTGCAGCACCGACAGGTTCTCCTCGACCAGCGCGCGCGCCAGCCGCTCGGGCCGGAAGCGCGGTTCGTAGTAGACCGTGGCGCCGTTGGACAGCGGGCCGACCAGCAGCACCGACAGGCCGTAGACATGCGAGATCGGCAGCACGCCATAGACGCGGTCGCCAGGCTGCACGCGCGCCTGCACGCGGTTGCTGTGGCCGATGAACATCAGGTTCGAATGCGTCAGCATCACGCCCTTCGATGCGCCGGTGGTGCCGGTGGTGTAGATCACCGCGGCCACCTGTTCGCGCGCGTCTGCCTGCACCGGTTCGGGCACCGCCTCGCCATTGAGCTTGCCGATCAACAGGCGACCGACATGCGGCCATTCGGCCCATTGCGCGCCGCGCGCCAGGCCGTGCTCGCGCGCCTCGGGGTAGGCATTGTCGAGATACAGCGCGAGCCGGGCGCCCGCGTGCTCGATGATGTTGTCGATCTCGCGCGCGGACAGGCGGGCGTTGACGGGAATCGCCCACGCGTCCAGCGAACTGAGGGCGAGGATCAGCACCGCGCAGCCGACGCTGTTCTCGGTCACCAGCACCACGCGGTCGCCGCCGCGCACGCCGGCATTGGCGAGCGCCGCCGCGCTCTGGCGCACCGCGCCCTCCAGCTCGCCATAGCGGATCGAGCGCTCGCCATCCATCAGCGCGACCACGTCCGGGCGGTCGGCGGCCCAGGGCGCGATGGCCTGGTGCAGGCGCGCGTAGGGCGGCACGAACGGCGCGGCGGAGGGCCGGGAAGCGGGCGTGGAGGCGGCGGGGGAATTAGCGCCGGTATTGGGGCCGGTATTGGGGCCGGCATTGGCGCCGGGATTGGCGCTGAAGGTGCTGCTCATCGAAGTCTCCGGAATGGCGTTGCCGGCGTGGCCGCCGGCTTGGTCTGTCCGCGATGGTTGCATCGTTCGATGATGCCGTCAACTGCAATGCAGAATCTATGTTCTGCAGTGCAGAACAGCCAAATCCGATGGCGGGATGCGTCCAGCAGCGTCCCAAGACGGCGGAGCGCCTCGCCTCCCGGCGGGCCCGGCTCAGAAGCGGAAGCGCCCCACATCGGCGGCCAGTTCGCCGGCCTGCCAGTCCAGCGATTCGGCTTGCTGCGCCACCGTGGTCACCAGTTCGGCGTTCTGCCGGCTGGTGCCGTCCAGGCGCGCGACGGCGCCGTCGACCACCGCAATCCCCGCCGCCTGCTGCTGCGCCAGGCCATTGAGCCGCTCCGCCAGCGTATGGCTGCGCAGCACCGCCTGCTCGATCGCCGCCATCGCCTGTTCGACCTCGCCGCTGAGGCCGGCGCCGGCCTCGATGTCGCGCGTGGCTTCGCCGAGCAGCGCGCCGATATCGCGCGCCGATTGCGCGCTGCGTTGCGCCAGTGCACGGACTTCGTTGGCCACCACGGCGAAGCCGCGGCCCGCCGCGCCGGCGCGCGCAGCTTCGACCGCTGCGTTGAGCGCCAGCAGATTGGTCTGGAAGGCGATGCCCTGCAGCACGCCTACCACTTCGGAGATGTCGCGCGAACGCGCCTGCACCGCATCCATCGACGCACGCATGCTGCGCACCACCGCGCTGCCGGTGCCGACCGCGTCGCGTGCCTGGCTGGCCATCGCGCTGGACTCGTGCGCACGCATGTGGATCTGCTCGACCAGCCCGCGCAGTTCGCCGATGCTCGTGGCGGCTTCCTCGACGGCGGCCAGCTGGCGGCCGGTGCGCTCGGACAGATCGCGATTGGCCGCGGCGATCCGCTCGCTGGCGCCATGGATCTGGCGCGCCGAGGATTGAATGCGCGCGAGCATCGCGGCCAGCGCGTCGCGCATCGCGGCCAGATCCTGCAGCAGACCGCGCGCGCCGCGCCGGCGCAGACGCTGGCCTTCGGTCAGGTCGCCGGCGGCGATGCGCCGCGCGGCGTCGGCCGCCTCGCGCGGTTCGCCGCCGAGTTCTGCCAGCAGGGCGCGCGCGGCCTGCCATGCCAGCACTGCGGCCGCCGCGAGGCTCGCGGCCAGCATCGCCATCGTGATCCACTGCGCGCGGGCCTGGCTGGACGACACCGAGGCAACCGTATCGGCGGCCTGCTTCTCCAGGCGGGCACGGGCCTGCTCGATCTGCGTGCCGAGTTTCGCCAGCTGTTCGGCGACGAAGTGACCCTCGACGGAGACGGCGCTGTCGAATTGCAGCGCGTCGAGCGGCTGCTTGCGCAACAGCTCGACATAGCCGTGCATCAGTTGCGCCGCGTTGGCACGCTCGCGCGCCAGCGCCTCGGCCTGATCCGGCGCGGCACGGCCGACGCCGGACAGCGTGGTGTCGAGTGTCTGCAGGGCCTGGGCGATCTGTTGGGCGGCGGTATCGCGCTCGGCCGTGCTGGTGGCCATCGTCAACGCGAGCTGGGCGTGTCCCAGGCCGGCCAGCGCCGACTGGGCGCGCTCGGCCGCGACCGAGCCGCGCATGTCGCGCTGATACAGCGTGTCGGTCCTGTCCTTCAGCGCGACCAGATTGACGATGCCGCTGACCGCGGCCGCCGCGCCGAACAGGTAGACCAGCACGAACGCCGTGCCCAGGCGCGCGGCAAGCGGCAGGCGTGGCCGGCGCCGGGCCGCCGAGGAAGGCGAGGACTCCGAGGACTCCGATGGCCCGGATTGCCACGCCGGCCCCGGTGGCCCCGATGGCCCCCATGGCGACGTGCCCGCTGGCGCCGTGTCCGCCGTGGCAGCGGTGCCGAGCATCGGTGCGATCCCCGCGCCCGTGCTCGACCGCAAACCAAACCTTGACCGCCAGCGCGGCCACCCCGTTCTGAATATTTGCAACATGGCTTTCCCCCGCCGCATGCGGCGCCCGTGAATTGTTGTTTTGGGCTGATGCTGGCGAGGGGATGTGACGTCGCCGTGACGTCCTGCCATGCGGCGGGGTTGTCATATGGCGGTCATGTGACTGTCATGAAATAGGCTGCCTTGCCGCGCGCCTCGTCGATGCCGGCGCAGGCCACACACGCCGTCGCCGCGTCCATCCCGGCGTCCTTGCCACCGTTGTCGAGATCCCCATGTCCGTTGCCGTGATCGAATCCGCCGCAGCGGCTGCGCCGATGCGTCTGCCGCCGCTGCGCGCCGTCTTCCAGCCGATCGTGCGCTTCGAGTCGGCCGATCTGCTCGGCTACGAGGCGCTGCTGCGCGGACCCGAGGGCTCGCCGCTGGCCTCGCCCGAAGCGCTGTTCCGGCTGGCCGTCAGCCCCGCCGACACGATGGCGCTGGAAGTGCAGGCGGCCCGCGCCGCGCTGGCGCGCTTCGCCGAGCTGCAGTTGCCCGGCGCGCTGTTCGTAAATTTCAGTCCGATGACGCTGCGCCATCTGCTGGCCGATCATGGCCGCGGGATGGCGGCGCTGCTGGCGAACACCGTGGCCCCGGGGCGCGTGGTGATCGAGCTGACCGAGCAGACCCGCATCGGCGACATGGCGGCATTTGCCGACGCGATGGCGGTACTGCGCGATCTCGGCCTGCGCTATGCGCTGGACGACTTCGGCACCGGCCACGCCAACCTCGATCTGCTGGTCCAGCTGACGCCGCAATTCATCAAGCTCGACAAGTCGCTGGTGCACGGCGTGGCCTCATGCTCGCGGCGGCTCGAACTGATGCGCACGGTGTTGAGCCTGGCCGATGCGCTGGGCATCAGCGTGATTGCCGAAGGCATCGAGGACAACGAGGAGCTGGCGGTGCTGCGCGATCTCGGCGTGCCGTTCGGCCAAGGCTATCTGCTGGGGCGGCCATTGCCGGAGCCGTCGCAGGCGCCGCCGCATGACGTGGTGCAGGCGCTGGGCTCGCGCCAGATCGCGGTGTTTCCGCAGGTGGTGCGTTCGGGCTGGACCGGGCCGAATGCCGGCAAGCTGCTGCGGCGCGCGCCGACGGTGCGGCCGGAGCAGACCAACAACGAGGTGCTGGCGCTGTTCCACGCCCATCCCGGGCTGCATGCGCTGGCCGTGCTCGATCCGGAGGGCAGGCCGATCGGCATCATCAACCGGCAGAGCTTCATCGACCGCTATGCCGCGCCGTTCCATCGCGAGCTCTATGGCAAGAAGGCCTGCATCCTGATGGCCCATCGCGAGCCGGTCTGCTTCGATCGCGAGGCCACCATCGAGACCATGGCCAAGAGCCTGGCCAGCGGCAACCAGCGCTATCTGGCCGACGGTTTCATCATCACCGATGGCGGCCGCTATGCGGGCCTGGGCACCGGCGCGGACCTGATCCGCGCCGTCACCGAGATCCGCATGGAGGCGGCGCGCTATGCCAATCCGCTGACTTTCCTGCCGGGCAACATCCCGCTGAACCAGCATGTCGACCGGCTGCTCGATGCGGGCGCGGCGTTCTGCGCCTGTTATGTCGACCTGAACCACTTCAAGCCCTTCAACGATCAGTACGGCTACTGGAAGGGCGACGAGATGATCAAGGGCGCGGCCGCGATCCTGGCCGATGCCTGCGATCCGGTGCGCGACTTCCTCGGGCATGTCGGCGGCGACGACTTCCTGGTGCTGTACCAGAGCCCGGACTGGAACCAGCGGGCGCGCGGCGCGATCGCGCGCTTCAATCGCGCCGCGCGCGAACTGTACGACGTGGACGACCGCGCGGCAGGGGGCATCCATGGCGAGGACCGCCATGGCCGCACCGCATTCTTCCCGATGGTCAGCATGGCGATCGGCGCGGTCCGCGTGGCCCACGGGGTGGCCCGCACCGAGACCGACGGCTGGCGCCTGGGCAGCAGCCATATTGCCGCCGCCGCGGCCGCGGCCAAGCGCGATGCCAAGAAGGACCCGAGCGGTTTCGCGGTGGTCGACCTGACGCCGACGCTGGGGCCGGGCGGTCCGTCGGAAGAGCGCAGCGAGGGCCGTCCACATTGAGCGACCGGCGAGCGCCCGGCTCGCGAACGGGCGTTCGGGTTATCCACAGATTGTGTGGATAACCCGACCGGCCACGGCGCCAGGCGCGCGCCGGCGCGTCGCCCCATCGGACTGCCTAAAAAAAATGCAAACGCAGGCGCCGAGGTCATCAGCGCGTCCATGTTGCATACATGGACGGGCGCGATGCGGGCCGCCTATGCCACAATGCGCGGCAGTTCAGTGTTCACTGTTCACTCATCATCGTTCACCGTTCATCGTTCAACCGCATTCCGCAGCGGATGGCAGCCGATGTTATTGAGCACCAGCGTTGTCGCGACGATTGTCCTGTGTTTCCACGTGATCGGCGTGTTCGCCGCCATGCATGCCGTGATGACGGTCCGCACCGCGCCCGGCGCCATCGCCTGGGCCGGTTCGCTGCTGTTGATACCGTATCTGGCACTGGTGCCGTACCTGGTGTTCGGCAGCAGCAATTTCGTCGGCTATGTCAATGCGCGGCGCTTCTATCGCGCCCAGATGCGCGAACTGCGCCACGGCATGGAGCCGCGCGAGCGCGAGGCCTGCATCGTCCGGCAGCCGCATCATCCGGGACTGCGCGCACTGCCAAGGCTGACCGGGCTGCATTGCCTGTCCGGCAATCATGTGCAACTGCTGGTCGATGGGCAGGCCACTTTCGAGGCGATCTTCGCCGCGTTGAAGTCCGCGCGCCGCGTCGCGCTGGTGCAGTTCTTCATCGTCCATGACGACGAGCTCGGGCGCGAGCTGCAGGCGCTGCTGTGCGAGCGCGCGGCCGCGGGCGTCGAGATCTATTTCCTGTACGACAGCATCGGCTGCCATGCCTTGCCGGGCCACTACGTTCGCCGCATGGCCGAGTGCGGCGTCAAGGTCAGCGCGTTCGCGCCGCACCGCGGCTTCGTCAATCGCTTCCAGCTGAACTTCCGCAACCACCGCAAGCTGGTGGTGGTCGATGGCGAGCGGGCCTTCATCGGCGGCCACAATGTCGGCAACGAATACATGGGCCGCAGGCCGCCGCTGGCGCCCTGGCGCGATACCCATATCGAGGTGCGCGGACCGGCGGTGCTGGACCTGCAGATGACCTTCGCGGAGGACTGGTACTGGGCCGCGCGTGAAGTGCCGACGCTGCTGCTGCCGCCGCCCGAACCGGCCGGCGCGATGGTGTGCCAGGTGGTGCCGAGCGGGCCGGCCGATTCGCAGGAGACCTGCTCGCTGTTCTTCGTCGAGGCGATCCAGGCCGCGCGCAACCGGCTGTGGATCACGACGCCGTACTTCGTGCCCGACGAGGCGGTGTTCGCGGTGCTGCGGCTGGCGGTGCTGCGCGGCGTCGACGTGCGCATCCTGATGCCGGGACGCGCCGACCACAAGGTGGTGTTCGCCGCCTCGACGCTGTACGCCTACCAGGCGATCTGCGCGGGCATCCGCATCTATCGCTATATCCCGGGCTTCCTGCACCAGAAGGTGATGCTGATCGACGACGAGCTGGCCGCGGTCGGCACCGCGAACCTCGACAACCGCTCGTTCCGGCTCAATTTCGAGCTGACGGTGATGACGGCCGATCGCGCCTTCGCGAGCCAGGTCGAGGGGATGCTGCTGGCCGATTTTGCCCAGGCACGCGAGATCGGCCGCGACGAATACCTGGCCGCGCCGGGGCCCCGCCGCGTGGCGATGCATGTGGCCAAGCTGTTCGCGCCGATCCTGTAGGGGCTGCGCGCCGGGCCGGCAAGCGCGGCCCGGGTAAAGGGCCCGACACGGGGCCCCGAGCGGCCCTTTGCCGATTCGCGGTATCCTTGCCGTCAGGCGCCGCCCTGGAAGGGGCCATCGGCAGGCATCACCCAGCCGGCAGCGGACTCTCCCGGGACCCCATCCCGGCCGCTGCCACGGCATCCGGCGCACACGCATTGGCAAGATGATATGAACGACACGGAAATCACGCTGATCGGTTCGGCACGGCTGCCGACCCGCTTCGGCGAGTTCACCGCTCACGCCTTCAAGGGCGCGACCAGCGGGACGGAACACCTGGCGCTCAGCGTCGGCGACATCGCCGGCGAGGGCGTGTTGACGCGGCTGCATTCGGAATGCCTGACCGGCGACGTATTCGGTTCGTGCCGCTGCGATTGCGGCGAGCAACTGGCGCTGGCGATGGAGCGCATCGCCGAAGAGGGCCGCGGCATCCTGCTGTACCTGCGCGGCCACGAAGGCCGCGGCATCGGCCTGGGCCACAAGATCCGCGCATACAGCCTGCAGGATGGCGGGCTCGACACGGTCGATGCCAATCTGGCGCTTGGGCAGGCGGTCGACTCCCGCACCTATGCCTTCGCCGCCGATCTGCTGCGCCAATGGGGCGTCAAATCGATCCGGCTGATGAGCAACAATCCGCGCAAGCGGCAGCAGCTCGAAGAGGCCGGCATCACCGTGCTCGAGCAGGTGCGCCACAGCGTGCCGGCCAACGCCGAGAACGAAAAGTACCTGGCCACCAAGCGCGTGCGGCTCGGGCATCTGCTCGACTGACGGCGCGCCGGACAACGGGGGACAATTCGCCGGACAACGCGTCCGGGAACGCGCGCGACACCGCTCCCGGTCCTTGGGGGCAACCCTGTAGGCATCGACCGACAGCTTCTCGGGCGGCCTGCTTACAGTCCCCGCCCGCCGCTTCTCTTATCGTGAAGGCATGGTCGCACCGCACGCGGTGCGCGCCGTTTTGCAGCCTCGCTGCAACCGTCCTGCAACCGCCGCCGCGGCATGCGGCGGCATCACGATAACGAGGAGTCGCCATGGCAGACAAGAACGTCGATGTGCTCAACGATCTGATCGAGGTGTCGCGCGACGGCGAGCAAGGTTTTCTGAAGGCCGCCGAGGATGCCACCAATCCTGAGCTGAAGGAACTGTTCACCAGCCGCGCGACCGAGATCGGCGCCGCCATCCGCGAGCTGCAGTCGCAGGTGATCGCGCTGGGTGGCCGGCCGGAAGAGGGCGGCAGCGTGGCCGGCGCGTTGCATCGCGGCTGGGTCAGCCTGCGCAGCGCGGTCGCGAATCGCACCGATCTGTCTATCCTTGAGGAATGCGAGCGCGGCGAGGACGTGGCCAAGAAGAAATACGCGGACGCCCTCCAGCACGACGATCTGAGCTTCGAAGTGCGCGCGCTGATCGAACGCCAGTATCACGGCGTGCTGCGCAACCATGACCTGGTGCGCGACCTGCGCAACCGCTATCGCGCGACCTGAGCGGCCGAGGCCGCCGCCCGCCACCGCCACGCGAAGGAGACAGACGATGAGCCAGCCCGGCAAGCCCGACACCGCGGTTCCCCGCTCCGGCCAGCAAGGCAAGGGCGGGGCGGCCGAGGACCATACCGAGCGCAACCTCGACGAGGCGCTGGAGGAAACGTTCCCGGCCAGCGACCCGATCGCGGTCGAGCCCGACAAGGACGACAGTGAAGGGCAGGGCGGCAGGCCGCGCAAGGGCGGCCAGGCTGGTGGCCCCGGCTGATCGCCCGGGCCGGATGCGGCGATTGGCCGCAGGGGTTGCCCGGCAGGATTGACCGCGAGGATCGGTCGCGCAACTGGCCCTGCCGGGTCCTGGGCGTACGCAAAAGCAAAGACGCGGGAGCCGCAAGGCTCCCGCGTCTTGTCTTGCGCGTCCCCTAGGGCAGCTTGCGAAGTTGTGCGATTACCGACATCAGTTGCCCGTGCGCCACGGTGACCGCGGGCTCGTCCTGCAGCGCCTCGTGATAGCGCTCGCGGAACGCCGGATCGCCCTGCGTGCTGAACAGCCGCGCCGCCGCCTCGGCCACCGCGCGGCAGGTGCCATCATGGTGCTTCGGCCCGTCGAGCTCCTCGTCGATCTCGACGATCAGGCGCGACAGCGGGTCTAGCCAGCGGAAGTAGTTGTCCTCGGTGACGATCTGCACGAACTGGCCCGCGGGGATCGGGCCATAGAGGCGTTCATATTCGTTACGGTCGTGCTGGATGATCTCCTTGTGGGATTTCAGCAGCGCGGCGCGCAGCGCGCGCAATCCGGCGCGGCGCGATTCCTGCGTGGCTTGGTATTGTTCTTCAGTCAGCATCCCCATTCTCCGCTCCCGGTTCGGTGTTGTGCGGTCGTCCCGCGCGACAGGGGTAGTGGCGCGGTGCGTGTGCTTGCTCGTGGACGATGCGTCGTGCGGCCGTCGATGCAGGCCGCATGCCAGTATATGTAGGCGCCGGGGGGCGATCCAACCTCGTGCTATCCCGAATGGCCGCGATCTTTGGAATGCGGTGATACAACCGGTGCGGCATGCAGGCCCGCGCTGAATGGCCCGGATTCGATGTGAATTATTTTTAGGGCAGACATAACGATTGCCGCGGCGGCGGTGTCATGGGGCACAATAGCCGCATGTTGCGCACACGATGCTCGGCGCGGCTGGGCCCGCCGCCTTCCCTTCGCCTTCCCGCACCCTCTGCCGGAGACGACAGATGGTGATGCTGTGGCTGATCGCGCTGCCGCTGGTCGCGGCCATGCTGACGCCGCTGGTCGGCCGCCATCTGCGAGCGCTGACCGCGCCGCTGGTGCTGGGCACGCCGATGCTCGGGCTGGCCCTGCTGGCCAGCGTGCGGCACGAGATCTTCAGCGGCGAGGTGCTGGCCTGGCGCATGCCGTGGCTCGACGGCCTGGGCTTCGCGCTGAGCTTCCGCCTGGACGGCCTGTCCTTCGCCTTCTCGCTGCTGGTGCTGGGCATTGGCCTGCTGGTGCTGCTGTACGCGCGCTATTACCTGTCGCGCAGCCAGTCGACCGCGCGCTTCTTCGCGCTGCTGCTGCTGTTCATGGCCGCGATGCTCGGCGTGGTGCTGTCGAGCAATCTGCTGCTGCTGGTCGTGTTCTGGGAATTGACCAGCATCGTTTCCTTCCTGCTGATCGGCTTCTGGTCGTATCGCTCCGATGCGCGCAAGGGCGCGCGCATGGCGCTGACAATCACCGGCGGCGGCGGGCTCGCGCTGCTCGCCGGGGTGCTGCTGCTCGGCCATATCTGCGGCAGCATGGAGCTGTCCGACGTGATCGCCAGCGCGGGCACCGTGCAGAAGCACCCGCTGTATCCACCGATGATCGTGCTGGTGCTGCTCGCGGTCTTCACCAAGTCGGCGCAGTTTCCGTTCCACTTCTGGCTGCCGCACGCGATGGCGGCACCGACGCCGGTCTCGGCGTATCTGCACTCGGCCACCATGGTCAAGGCCGGCGTGTTCCTGCTGGCGCGGCTGTATCCGGTGCTCGAGGGCACCGATTGGTGGTTCTACATGCTGAGCCTGACCGGCCTCGCCACGCTGGTGGTGGGCGCCGGCATGGCGCTGGTGCAGCGGGACCTGAAGGGGCTGCTGGCATATTCGACCATCAGCCATCTGGGCCTGATCACGCTGCTGTTCGGGCTCGACACCGGCCTGAGCACGGTGGCCGCGCTGTTCCACATCATGAACCACGCGGTGTTCAAGGCCTCGCTGTTCATGGCCGCCGGCATCATCGACCACGAGACCGGCACGCGTGACCTGGGCCGCCTGCGCGGGCTGCGCCGCTACATGCCGCACACCGCGCTGCTGGCCATCGTCGCCTCGCTGGCGATGGCCGGCGTGCCGCTGCTCAACGGCTTCCTCTCCAAGGAGATGTTCTTCGGCGAGACGCTGGCACAGGGCCTGCTCGGTCCGTTCAACTGGACCATTCCGGCGCTGGCGACCGCCGCCGGCGCGCTGACGGTGGCGTACTCGCTGCGCTTCATCCATGGCGTGTTCTTCGACGGCGAGCCCGACGACCTGCCCCATCATCCGCCGCACGAGCCGCCGCGCTGGATGAAGATCCCGGTCGAGATCCTGGTGGTCACTTGCCTGGTGGTGGGGCTCTTCCCCAACCACACCGTCGGCGGCCTGCTCGATGCGGCCGCGCGTGGCACCATGGGCGCGCCGCTGCCGATCTACAGCCTGAGCCCCTGGCATGGCTTCAATCTGCCGCTCGCGATGAGCGCGTTGTCGATGGCGGCGGGCGCTGCGCTGTTCTTCCTGCGCCGCGATTCGTTCCGCCACTATCACGCGAAGCTGCCGCAGCTGAACGCGCGCGACCGCTTCGAGGATGCGATCGAGCGCATCGAGCGCGCCGCCGGCCGCTTGGCGCTGCTGTTCGAGAACGGTTCGCTGCAGCGCTATCTGGCCTTCGCGATTGCGGCGATGGTGCTGCTGCCTGCCCGCTATCTGTTCGAGCTCGAGCAGGCCCAGGGCCCGGCGCCGCTGTCCCCTGCGGACCCGGTCACGGCGACCGGCCTGATACTGCTGGCGATCGGCGCCATCGCCGTGGTCGCGGCGCGCCGGCAGCGCGTGGTGGCGCTGCTGATGGCGAGCCTGTGCGGGCTGATGGTGGCGCTGGCGTTCACGCGTTTCTCGGCGCCCGACCTGGCGCTGACGCAGATCTCGGTCGAAGTGGTCACCGTCATCCTGCTGGTGCTGGCGCTGTACTTCCTGCCGGTCGACCTGCCGGAGCGCGCGGGCACCGCGCGGCATCTGCGCGATGCCGCGCTGGCGCTGGCCGGCGGCGGCACCGTCGGCGTGGCCGCGTTCGCGGTGATGACGCGCCCGCACCAGACCATTGCCGATTTCTTCATCGCGCAGAGCGTGCCGGGCGGCGGCGGGCATAACGTCGTCAACGTGATCCTGGTCGATTTCCGCGGCTTCGATACGCTGGGCGAGATCTGCGTGCTGCTGATCGCCGGCCTCGGCGTGCATGCGCTGCTCAAGGGCCTGCGGCTGCCGGCGCCGACCGCCGGCCCGAACGACATGCCGTGGTCGCGCCAGAGCCATCCGCTGCTGCTCGCGATCCTGGCACGGCTGATGCTGCCGCTGACGATGCTGGTGGCGATCTTCATGCTGTTGCGCGGGCATCAGCTGCCCGGCGGCGGCTTCGTCGCCGCGCTGATCACCGCGGTGGCGCTGCTGCTGCAATACATCGCCAGCGGCGTGCTGTGGACCGAGTCGCGCATCACGCTGCACCATCGCGCCATCGCCGGCGCCGGCATCCTGATCGCCGGGCTGGTGGGCCTGGGCAGCTGGGCGTTCGGCTATCCATACCTGACCACCGCCTTCGGCCACTTCCATCTGCCCTGGATCGGCGAGATCGAACTGGCGACCGCCTTGCTGTTCGACCTGGGCGTCTATCTGACCGTGGTCGGCACCGTGCTGCTGATCGTGTCCCACCTGGGCGTGCGCGACAAGCGGGTGGCCGCCGCGCGCGAGATCGCGGAGACTGCCTGATGGAAGCCCTGTTCGCCGCCGCCATCGGCGTGCTCGCCGCCTGCGGAATCTATCTGGTGCTGCGCGCCCGTACCTTCTCGGTGGTGCTCGGACTGACGCTGCTGACCTATGCGGTCACGCTGTTCCTGCTCGGCATGGGCCGGCTGACCACCGGCAAGCCGCCGATCATCGCGCCCGGCGCGCAGTATGCGGACCCGTTGCCGCAGGCGCTGGTGCTGACCGCGATCGTGATCGGCTTCGCGATGACGGCCTTCATCATGGTGCTGGCGTTGCGTTCCCGTGCGCTGCGCGGCAGCGACCATGTGGACGGCGACGAGCCGGCCGATCCATCGTCGGCGGTACCCGGGCAGCCGCCGGAGCCCGAACGTCCGGAGGATGCCGAGCGCGCGCGCTCGGCATCGCCCTCGACGGCGCCACCAACGGCGCCACCAACGGGACCATCAACGGCGCCATCGACCGCTCCGTCCCCGGCCAGCGAGGAGGCGCGATGAACCACGCCATGCTGCTGCCCATCCTGCTGCCGCTGTTCTGCGGCGGCCTGCTGGTGGTGATGCCGGCCCGCTGGCGCGCACGCTCGCGCTGGCTGGGCGTGCTGGCGACACTGGCGCTGCTGCCGATTGCGGCCGGCCTCGTCGGCCAGGCAGCCGGCGGCAACATCGCGGTCTACGCGCTGGGCAACTGGGCGGCGCCGTTCGGCATCGTGCTGCAGCTGGACCGGCTGGCGGCGCTGATGCTGCTGTTGACGGCGCTGCTCGGCGCGGCCGCTGTGCTCAGCGCAGGCGAGCGCGATACCCGTGCCGGCCGGCATTTCGACGCCTTGTTCCAGTTCCAGCTGATGGGCCTGAACGGCGCCTTCCTGGCCGACGATCTGTTCAATCTGTTCGTGTTCTTCGAGATCCTGCTGATCGCCTCGTACGCGCTGCTCGTCCATGGCGGCGGCAGCGAACGGATTGGCGCCGGCCTGCATTACGTCGTGCTCAATCTGGTCGGCTCCTCGTTCTTCCTGTTGGCGATCGGCGTGCTGTACGGCATCACGGGCACGCTGAACATGGCCGACCTCGGCGAGCGGCTGGCGCGGCTGGCGCCATCGGAGGTACCGCTGGCGCTGGCGGCCGGCGCGATGCTGATGCTGGTGTTCGGGCTGAAGGCGGCGATCTTTCCGCTGTCCTTCTGGCTGCCGCGTGCCTATGCCGCGGCGGCCGGGCCGGTGGCCGCGCTGTTCGCGATCATGACCAAGGTCGGCATCTACGCCATCCTGCGCTGCCATGCCCTGCTGTTCGACGGCGGGCGCGGCTGGTTCGGCGCCTTCATGCACCACTGGCTGTGGTGGCTGGCGATCGTCACGATGGTGCTGGCCGCATGCGGCGCGCTGGCGGCGCGTTCGATGAAACGGCTGACCGGCTACCTCGTGCTGGTATCGGTCGGACTGCTGTGCGCCGGGGTCTCGATGCAGACGCCGCAGGCCTGGAGCGCGACGCTGTACTACCTGGCCAGCACCACGGTGGGCACCGCCGCGCTGTTCCTGCTGGCCGATTCGCTCGAGCTGCCGTCCGGCAGGATGCCCGTCGGCGGCGGCGTTTCGCGGCTGGCCGGCACGCTGTACCTGACCGCCGCGATCGCCGTGGTGGGGCTGCCGCCGCTGTCGGGCTTCATCGGCAAGGTGATGCTGATGCAGGCGATGCCGCTGTATGGCGAGTGGAACGGCGCGGCGGTGCTCTGGCCCGCGGTACTGGTGTCCAGCCTGGCCCTGATCGTGGCGATCAGCCGCACCGGCAGCCGGCTGCTGTGGCAGGGGCCGGCAGCCGCCGCCGCGCACGAGCACGGCATGGTGACGCGGCCACAGGCCAGTACGCCGCCGGTGCGCCGCCCGGACGCGGCCAAGCTGGTCTGCTGCGCATTGCTGCTGGCCTGCAGCGTGGCGCTGGTCGTGTTCGCGCGGCCCTTGTCCGGCTATCTGGACGCAACCGCGCTGCAACTGTTCGACCGCGCCGCGTATACGCGGGCGGTGCTGGGCGCGCCGACGGAGCCGGCACGATGATGCGGCGCCTGTTGCCCCATCCCTGGCTCAGCGCGATGCTGCTCGCGGTCTGGCTGCTGCTGGGCAATGCGGCCGCGCCGGGCGACTGGCTGCTGGGCGCGCTGCTGGCCTGGGCCATTGGCCTGCGCGTCGGCCGGCGGCTGTGGTTGCGGCCGCTGCGGCTGGCGCGGCCCTGGCTCGCGTTGCGATTGATCTGGCATGTCGCCGTCGACATCGTGGTCGCCAACGTGCATGTCGCCTGGCTGGTGCTGGTGCGTGGCGCGCGCCTGCAACCGGCCTTTATCGAGCTTCCGCTCGAGTCCGAGCACGAGATCGCGCTGACCGCGCTGATCAGCATTGTGTCCCTGAGCCCGGGCACGGTCTGCGCCGAACTGAGCGACGATCGCCGCTGCCTGCTGATCCATGTGCTCGATCTGGACGATGCGGACGACATGATCGCGCGCATCAAGTCGCGCTACGAGGCGCCGTTGAGGGAGATCTTCCTATGCTTGCCGTCGTGATTCCGATTTCGCTGGCGATGCTCGGCATCGCCTTCCTGCTGACGCTGCTGCGGCTGCTGATCGGCCCGACCTTGCCGGACCGCATCGTCGCGCTCGACACGCTGAACATCAATGCGATCGCGCTGATCGTGGTGTTCGGCATCTGGCTCGGCTCCGCGCAGTTCTTCGAGGTGGCGCTGCTGCTCGCGGTGATGGGCTTCATCGGCACGGTCGCGCTGACCAAGTATCTGCAGCGCGGCGACATCATCGAGCTGAAGTAGGGAGCCCCGCGATGCCGTTCTACCTCGAGGCCATCGTCTGCGCGCTGCTGCTGATCGGCAGCCTGTTCACGCTGGTCGGCGCGATCGGCCTGCTGCGCCTGCCGGACTTTTTCATGCGGCTGCACGGGCCGACCAAGTCGACCACGCTCGGCGTCGGCGGGGTGGTGATCGCGTCCGTCGTCTACTTCAGCAGCCTGGGTGAGGGCTGGAGTCTGCACGAGATCCTGCTGACGGCCTTCCTGTTCCTGACCGCGCCGATCAGCGCGCATATGCTGGCCAAGGCGGCGATGCAGCAACGGGTGCCGGTCCATCCGGTCACGCGCGGCCGGCCGTGGCTGACCGACCGCGGCGCCGAGGCCGAGCCGGAGGACGACGACGGCATCGAGCAGCGCTAGGGTTCCGCGGCCGGTTTTGGTTTTGGCCTTGGTTTGGGCCTGGGCTTGGGCGCGGACTCTGACGACGACGCCGACGGCGACTTGGCGACGGCGCGTTTCGCGACCGTCTTGCCGGCGCCCTTGCGCGCCGCCTTGCCGCTGAACTTCGCGGCCAGCTTCAAGGCTGCGACGATTTCATCGAAGGCGGCCTCGCGCGCCGCGGGATCGGGCACGCGCAACGCATAGGACGGGTGGTAGGTCGGTATCACGGTGCGGCCTTCGTGCTCGATCGGCTGGCCCAGCACCTTGCGCAGCGCCGTCGCCTTGACGCCCAGCACGGCCTTGAGCGCCGTCGCACCGAGCGCCACCACCACGCGCGGCGCCACCCGTTCGAATTCGTCCTCGAGCCAATAGCCGCAGGCCTCGATCTCCCGTTGTGCCGGTGTCTTGTGTAGCCGCCGCTTGCCGCGCAGCTCCCATTTGAAATGTTTGACCGCGTTGGTCAGGAATACCGACTCGCGCGACAAGCCGGCTTTTTCGAATGCTTCGTCAAGCAGCCGGCCCGCCGGCCCGACGAAGGCCTTGCCGGCGAGGTCTTCCTGATTGCCGGGCTGTTCGCCGACCACCATCACCGGCGCCGGCGTCGGGCCGTCGCCGGGCACGCCATGGGTGGCATTGCGCCACAGGTCGCAGCGGCGGCAGGCATCGAGCGTGGCCGGCCGCTGGTCGGACGGTTCCGGTGCGGGGTCGGGCGCGTCGTCGGGTGGAGTTGGGCGGGATGGTGAGGACATGGCGCGTGGGCAGCGGTGCTGGCGAGCCGCGTTGCTCGTTTCAAGCACGCCGCATGCCAACGGCGCCGAGCGCGATCCTGGATCGCTGATCCTTGTCTTCGATCCACGACCGCGATTCCGATTCCGATTCTCGGTCCTCGGTCCTCGGTCCTCGATCCTCGATCCTCGATCCTCGGTCTTCTATCCGATCGGCTCGGACGGGATCGGGCCGGCTCAGAGCGGCAACAGCGACAACCCCCAGCCGCCGAGCGCGCAGGCCACCACCACCAGCCACGGCGGCAGCTTCCAGAACATCAGCGCCACCAGCGCCGCGAGCGCCAGCGCGAAGTCGGCCGGGCGGTGGATCGCGCTGGTCCAGACCGGATCGTACAAGGCTGCCAGCAGCACGCCGACCACCGCCGCATTGACGCCGGCCAGTGCACCCTGGGCATGCGGACTGCGGCGCAGCCGTTCCCAGAACGGCAGGGCGCCGGCGACCAGCAGGAAGGACGGCAGGAAGACCGCGACCAGGCACAGGGCGCCGCCAGCCCAGCCGCTCGGCTCAATCCGCATCGCCGCGCCGAGGAAGGCCGCGAAGGTGAACAGCGGACCGGGTACCGCCTGCGCCGCGCCGTAGCCGGCCAGGAAGGCGTCGTTGTCGACCCAGCCGTTGGGGACCACCGCGGCCTGCAGCAGCGGCAGCACCACGTGGCCGCCGCCGAACACCAGCGAGCCGGCCCGGTAGAAGGCGTCGATCAGCGCCAGTGCCTGGCCCGGCCAGGTCTGCGCCGCCAGCGGCAGCAGTGCCAGCAGCGCGGCGAAGATCGACAGCATCAGGGCACCGAGCCGGCGGTCGACCGCAATCGGCAAGGCCTCGTGCTCGCCGGCCGGGGCCGTCTTCAGCAACGCGCGGCCCAGCAGTGCCGCTGCCGCCATCACCGCGACCTGGGCCAGCGGCCCGGGCACCAGCACGACCACGCAGGCCGCGACCGCGGCAATCGTCGCGCGGGGACGGTCCGGACACAGCGAGCGGCCCATGCCCCAGACCGCCTGCGCGACCACCGCCACCGCGACGATCTTCAGCCCGGCCAGCATGCCGGCGGGCAGCACATTGCCCCACGCCGACAAGGTCAGCGCGAACAGGATCAGCGCGATGGCGGACGGGAGCGTGAAGCCGACCCAGGCGGCCAGCATGCCGGCAAAGCCGGCGCGCGACAGCCCGATCGCCATGCCGACCTGGCTGCTGGCCGGCCCCGGCAGGAACTGGCACAGCGCGACCAGGTCGGCATAGACGCGCTCGCCGAACCAGCGCCGGCGCACCACGAATTCCTGACGGAAATAGCCCAGATGCGCGACCGGTCCGCCGAACGAGGTCAGGCCCAGCCGCAGGAAGGCCAGGAATACCTCCCAGACCGGATGGCGATGCGGGGCGAGGCTATGGCCGTCGGTGGCCGGCAGCGGTTCTGGCTCCATGGGGCTGGCGTGGGCTCGGGTGCAGGGAACGCCATGGTAGCGCAGCGCGATGGCCGCAGGCCATCGCAGGCCATCGCGGGCCGTCGTGCCCGGTTGCGGCCCGTCCTCAGGCGGTGGCCGGTGCGCCGCGGCGCGAGGCGTCCGACAGCGACAGCAGATAGACCACCAGGCCGCCCGCCGCCAGCAGCAGGCCGACCCAGCCGGTCGATTGCCAGCCCAGGCCGGCCGCGATGGTCACGCCGCCGAGCCAGGCGCCCAGCGCGTTCGCCATGTTGAAGGCCGAGTGATTGAGCGCCGCGGCCAGCGTCTGCGCATCGCCGGCGACGTCCATCAGGCGGATCTGCAGGGCCGGGCCGAGCGCGACCACGGTGCCGATCAGCAGCACATTGGCCGACGCCAGCCAGGCGTGCGGCGCGGTCAGCACGAAGGCGCCGAGCACCGCAGCGGACCAGACCAGCACGCCGCCGATGGTCGGCATCAGCGCCTTGTCGGCCAGCTTGGAGCCGGCCAGATTGCCGATCACCATGCCGACGCCGAACAGCGCCAGCACGAAGGGAATGCCGCTGGCGGGCATGTGCGCCAGTTCGATCATCGTCGGCTTGATATAGCTGAACACGGCGAACATGCCGCCGAAGCCGATCGCGCCGATGCCGAGCGTCAGCCAGACCTGCTTGCGGCCCAGCGCCGACAGCTCGCGCAGCGGACTGGCGTGGCGGTCGGCCGGCACGAACGGCACCCAGCGCCAGACCAGCAACACCGTCAGTGCGCCGATCAGGCCGACCAGCGCGAATGCGGAGCGCCAGCCCAGCCATTGGCCGATCGCCGCGGCGATCGGCACCCCGACCAGCGTGGCGACGGTCAGGCCCAGCATCACCATGCCGACCGCCTGCGCGCGGCGCTCGCGCGCGACCAGGCTGGCGGCGACCAGCGCCGCCACGCCGAAGTAGGTGCCATGCGGAAAGCCGGTCAGCAGCCGCGCGACGATCATCGAGCCGTAGCCGGGCGCCAGCGCGCTGGCGAAGTTGCCCATCGCGAACACCGCCATCAGCGCCAGAAGGAGGGTGCGGCGCGGCAACCGCGCGCCGAGCACCGCCAGCAGCGGGGCGCCGATCACCACGCCGAGCGCATAGGCGCTGATCAGGTGGCCGGCGGCCGGGATCGTGATGGCCAGGTCGCTGGCGGCGTCGGGCAGCAGGCCCATGATGACGAATTCGCCGGTGCCGATGGCGAAGCCGCCGACACCCAGCGCCAGCAGCGCGAGCCGCCCGGCGCGGCGCTCCGCCTTGCTGGTGGCGGAGGAAGCGGCTGGGGAAGGGGCGGGAGCGTCGTGTGAAAAGGAGTCGATCGGATCGTATGGGCTACCGTCAGGGGCGGACATGAGGAGATGACTGCAAGAGATCGCGCGGACGCGTGTTGTTTGGACCTTGTGATGAACCGGAGCGCGGGCTCTGCGGCCCGCTGGCACGCCCGGTCGCGATCGAAGCGAGCGAAGCGATCCGGGCGGCCGGTTTGGCCGTTATTGTGAAGCAAAACGCGCGGCCGTGCTGCGACGCAGCATGACGGCACCGCCATGCGGAGGGTTCCGGGACGGTTCTCCGAGGGTTCTCGGAGGGTTCTGGGAGGGTTCTGGGAGGGTTCTCGGAGGGTTCTCGCCAGACCCTAGTCGGCCTGGCGGCGCCGCCGGGCCAATATGCCCAGGGATACGCCCAGGGCCAGCAGACCGGCGCCGATCAGGCCGGCCTGCGTGGCACGCGATCCCTCGTTGCGGTTCCGCCAGCCGCCGTCCACCGCCATATAGCCCTCGGTCGGATCGAACAGATTGCCGTCGGTGCGCGGCGCGGGGTCGGCCCGGTCCAGATAGCGCTGGGCGAGCTGCTGGGAAAAGCGCCGCGTCAGGCCCGGAGTGACCAGATTGCCGACGCGGGACAGCCACGCCACGCTGCCGATGGTGGTCGCCTGGCGATGCGGCCGCGCCGCCGCCCGCACGATCGCACGGGCGATGGCACGGGGATCGACCAGCGGCCGCGGCGGCCGGATCGCCTTGCCGGTGTAGTTGGCGCAATGCCGAAAGGCCGGCGTATCGGCCACCGCCGGAAAGATGTCGCAGACGTGGATGCCGGGGAAGGGCAGCAGCTCGGCGCGCAGCGCCTCGCTGAAGCCGCGCAGCCCATATTTGCTGGCGGTGTAGGACACGCCATAGGCCGACGGCGACCAGGCGTTCATCGACAGCACATTGATCAGCGTGCCGTGTCCCTCGCGCTTGAAGTAGGGCAGCACCGCGTGCGCGCCGTACAGGTAGGCGATCAGGTTGGTCCGCAGGACGCGCTCGTGGGCATGCACCGGCGTCTGTTCCAGCAGGCCGACCGTGCCGACGCCGGCATTGTTGATCCAGACATCGATGCGGCCGTCGCCGGTGTCGGCCGCGAGCCGGGCCAGCGCCGCGACGGCTTCCGCGTCGCCGACGTCGGTCGGCACCATCAACGTGTCGGCGCCGTGCGCCGCGCAGACATGGGCCACTTCGCGCAGCGCCGCTTCTCCGCGCGCCGCAAGCACCAGGCGCACGCCTCTGCGGGCGAAGGCCTCGGCGGTGGCCCGTCCGATGCCGCTGGACGCGCCGGTGATGACGATGGTGACGGGACGGGACGGACGCATGGTCACTCCTTCGCGGATCGGCAATCGTGCGGGGTGACGATGCAAACGGCATGCCACGGCGACATCCCCTGCCGAACCTGTTATCCGCCGAGCGTGTCATCCGGCGAGTGTGTCGGACGCTGAGCCCGTCCCCGCCGTGCCTGCTCGCCGCGGTGCCTGTCCGCGCCCGTGCCGCGCTGCTACGCCGGCCCCATCTCCAGGCTGGCGAACAGATCGGCCAGCGTCGGCACCGAGCGCGCCGGCCAGATCGCCGACAGGTCGAAGGTCGGCAGGGCATCGCCATCGCGGACCTCGCAAAAGCGCACGCCGCGGAAGTTCAGCGAACGGATCCAGCTCGGCAACAGCGCCACGCCGCAGCCCCCCGCGACGCAGGCCAGCACGGTCAGCGTCCGGTTGGCCTCCTGCGCGACGTGGGCCTCGTGGCCGGCCTTGCGCATCGCATCGAGAATGCCGGCATAGAAGGCCGGCAGCTGGGCCTGCGGATACATCACCAGCCCGGCCTCGGCGATCTGCGCCAGCGACACCTTGCCGTCCGGTCCGGGCTCGAGCTCGTCGGGAATCGCCGCCACCAGCCGGTCGCGCAGCAGCGGGCGCTCCCGCATGCGTCCGCCCACCGCCACCGGCGTGTGCATCAGGCCGAGATCGATGGCGCCGGTGCGCAGCGCCTCGGCCTGCTCGGCATTGCTCATCTCGCGCAGGATCACGCGCACGCCCGGCGCGCGCCGGCGCAGCTCGCGCAGCGCGCGCGGCAGCGTATCGAACAGCGCCGAGGACACCAGCCCGATCGTCAATTGCCCCGCGCTGCCGCGGCCGATCTCCTGCGCGCGCCGGGCCGCCGCGTCGATGCGTTCGACGCTGGTGCGCACATCGTCGAGGATCGCCAGCGCCGCCGCGGTCGGCTGCGCGCCGCGGCGCGAGCGCTCGAACAGCCGGACGCCCAGGTCCTTCTCCATGCGGGCCAGCGCGGTGCTCAGCGCCGGCTGCGCGATGCCGAGCCAGTCGGCGGCGCGGCTGACGCTGCCATGGTCGATCACGGCGAGGAAGTAGCGCAGGTGGCGGGTTTCCATATCGAAACGGTATGAATAAACAGATTCTGGATAATGGAAAACTATACCCGCGCTCCCTAGAATCCGTCCGAACTATCGTTGTCCATTCAGCCGTTTTCGATCCGGAGCCGCGCCTTGTCCCAGTCTTCGCCATCCGCGCCGCCGCCTGCGTCACCATCCGCGTCACCATCAGCGCTGCCGCCTGCGTCACCATCCGCGTCACCATCAGCGCTGCCGCCTGCGTCACCATCCGCGTCGCCATCGACGCGACCCGCCGTCGACTCGCATGCCCATGTGTTCGAGCACGGCCTGGCGCTGGCGGCGGTCCGGCGCTACCGGCCGGACCACGACGCGCTGCTGGGCGACTATCTGGCACAGCTCGACGCGAATGGCCTGACGCACGGCGTGCTGGTCCAGCCGAGCTTTCTCGGCACCGACAACCGCTACCTGCTGGCGGCGCTGCGTGCGGAGCCCGCCAGGCTGCGCGGCGTGGCGGTGGTGGACCCGGCCATCGAGGATGCGGAGCTCGACGCCATGGCCGCCGCCGGCGTGGTCGGCATCCGGCTGAACCTGATCGGCCTGCCGGCGCCCGACCTCGGCACGGCGCCGTGGCGCGGCTTGCTGGAGCGCATCCATGCGCGCGGCTGGCACGTCGAATTGCATCTGCCCGCGGCGCGGCTGCAGGAAGTCATGCCCGCGCTGCTGGCGGCCGGTTGCCGCATCGTCGTCGATCATTTCGGCCGGCCCGATCCGGCGCTCGGCGTGGCTGACCCGGGTTTCGACGCTCTGCTGCGCCACGCCGACAGCGGACGGGTCTGGGTCAAGCTGTCCGGCGCCTATCGCAACTGGCCCGATGCGCAATGCGCGCAGGCAGGGCGGCTTGCGGCACAGCGGCTGCTGGAGGCCTTCACCGCCGGGCGCCTGCTGTGGGGCAGCGACTGGCCCCATACCCAACATCCACACGTGTCCTACGGCGCTACCCGCCAATGGCTCGACGACTGGATCGACGATGTCGCGCAGCGCCGGCAATTGCTCGGCGATACCGCGCTGAACCTATTCCAATTCCAAGGAGACTCCGCATGATGCTGCCTGCCCTGTTCCACACGCTGTCGCGCCGCGCCGGCGCCTGTCTGTTCGCCGCCTCGGCGGTATTGCTGGCCGGTGTTGCCACGCCCGCCGCCGCGGCCTATCCCGAGCGGCCGGTGACGCTGGTCGTCACCTATCCGCCCGGCGGCACCGTCGACGTGGTCGCGCGCCTGCTGGCGCCGAAGCTGTCGAGCGTGCTCGGCCAGCCGGTGGTGATCGACAACCGCGGCGGCGCGGGCGGCATGATCGGCGGCGCCTATGTCGCGCGCGCCAAGCCGGACGGCTACACCCTGATGCTCGATGCCTCGAATCACGCGCAGAATCCGGCGCTGCACAGCCGCATGCAGTTCGACACGCTGAAGGATTTCGCGCCGGTGTCGCTGCTGCTGCGCGTGCCCAATGCGCTGGTGGTCACGCCGTCGTATCCGGTCAAGACGGTGGCCGACCTGATCAAGCTGGGCCAGGCCAACGCCGGCAAGCCGGTCTACTTCGCCTCGGCGGGCAACGGTTCGGCGCAGCATCTGGCCGGCGAGCTGTTCAACCTGATGGCAAACACGCGGCTCGAGCATGTCGCCTACAAGGGCGGCGGTCCGGCGATGGTCGACGTGATGGCGGGGCAGGTGCCGGTGATGTTCGCCAGCATGGGTTCCGCGTGGCAGCACATCAAGAACGGCAAGCTGCGTGCGGTTGCCGTCGGCGGCGCCAAGCGCTCGAAGGCCGCGCCAGAACTGCCGACCATCGCGGAGGCGGGCGTGCCGGGCTACGAGAGCTACGAGTGGAACGCGGTGTTCGCGCCGGCGGGCACGCCGGCGGCGATCGTCGAGCAGGTCTCTCGCGCGCTGGCGCAGGTGCTGAAGGACCCGGTCGTGGCCGAACAGCTTGCCGGCTTCGGCGCGGAGACCGTCGGCTCGACGCCGGCCGAGCTCGACGCCTTCCGCCGCGCCGAAATCGCCAAGTGGAAGAAGGTCGCCGCGCAGGCGAAGCTCAGCCTCGATTGAAGTCCCCGGTCTCGCGCCGGCGCATGCGAACAGGGCATGCGCCGACAGCGGGGCGCGCCCGGTGACGGTAGCGCCGCAGATCAAAAATCCCCGGCACAAAAACGCGCACTCTCTGCGCGTGACAGTCGCAGAATAGACCGCCATGCAGGCGGGCCCACGCAGGCCTTCGGCGAAAGGCCGCGGCACGGATCCGACGACGATGGTCCGCCGGCATGTCGTTCGAAACCGGGGAGACTGTCATGCGCACAACCTGTTGTCAGCAAGCGGGGGTGCGTCCCCCGCGTCCCTCGCCCACGCGGCGCGGCAAACCACTGGTGAGGCATTGCATCGGACGCATCGGACTCGCGGCACTGGGCGCCATCGGCGCGCAGACGCAGGCGCAGACGCCGATCGGCCCGGGCCTCATCACCAATTCCATCATTCTCGACGCGCAGGACGCGGTCGTGGCCGGCGGTACCACGATCGACGTGCCTGCCACGCCCGGCGCGGGCTGGGCGCTGGTTGCCAGGAACGGCAGCCGCGTGGTGTTCGATACCACGCAAGGGCCCATTCGCCTGGCGACGCGCACGGCCGCGGGCCAGGCGTTGCGCGTCGAGCAGAACGCGGTCGTGGAGACGGCGCCGGGCGCCGGCTCGCCGGGCGGTCTGTCGATCGGCACCAGTGCGAACGGCGAATTCGGCGTCGGCGTGTTTTCCGGCGGCAGCGTCGCCTTGTCCGGTGCGACGATCGCGACCGCCGGCGGCGCGAGCGGCGATCTGCGTGCGCAGGGCGTATTCGTTCAGGGCGCCGGCAGCCGCGCGGCCCTGGTCGAAGGGTCCATCACCACCACCGGAGGCGGCAGCGGGGCGATGGCGGTCGGCGGCGGCACGCTGACGCTGACCCGCGTGCCCATCACGGTGCGCCAGGCCGCGGCCGCCGGCCGCTATGGCCTGAACGCGCAGACGGGTGCGTCCATCACGATGAATGGCGGATCGATCGTCACGGAAGGGGCGACCGGCACTGCGGTGCGTGCTTCGGGCATGGGCGGGCCGGGCGCGCGGATCGCGATCGCCGACGCGACTGTGGCGACCGCCGGCAGCAACGCGCACGGCGCCTTCGCCACCGACGGCGCGCGAATCGACGCCGTGCGCACGACGGCCAATATCCGCGGCGACAGTGCCGCCGGCTGGTTTGCCACCCACACCGGCCAACTTGCCGCGACGGACAGCACCGTGACCACCGCCGGCCTCGACGGCTACGGCGCCTATGCCCGCGCAGGCGGCAGCATCGCGCTGCTGCGTGGCGCGGTGACGACCGCCGGCGAGCGCGCGGTCGGCCTGTTCGTCGGCGATGCCGGCACCACGCTCAACGCCACCGAGGTCACCGTGTCGACCGCCGGCGCCGATGCACCGGGCGCCGCCGTGTTCCGCGCCGGCACGTTGGCGATGGCGCGTGGCACCGTGCGCACCACCGGCGATGGCAGTCACGGCCTGAGCGCGATCGGCGACGGATCGTCGGCGGCGCTCGCCGGCACCGCGGTCGGCACGCAGGGCAACGGCGCCCATGCCTTTGCGGTGTACCAGGGGGCCACGGTCACCGCGACGGGGATTACGGCCGAGGCGAGCGGCACCGATGCCTCGGCCCTGTTCCTCACGGGGTTGTCTGGAACCCACTCGCGCGCCGACTTGATCGGCGGCAGTCGGCTGACCAGCGCCTCCGGTCCTGCCATCGCCGTAGCGGGCGGCACCGCAACGGTCGGGCTGGCCGATGCCACCGTCAGCGGCGGCACGCTGTGGCTGCGGGTCGGACCGAACGACGCCTTTGCCGCGGCGGCCCGCCGCACGATGCAGCCGCCGGGCGAGCAGCGGGACAACGAGGCATCCTCGAATCCCTTGGCGACCGAACGCGATCCGTCGATTGCGACCGGCACCACGATCGTCACCACCGGCCCCGAGCCGGGCTTCGGCACGATCGTCGCGGACAACAGCCGCATCACCGGCGCGGCCTTGACCGAGCCGGGCAGCGTGTCCGATGTGAGCCTGAGACGGAACACGCATTGGGACATGACCGGCAATTCCAACCTGACGCGGCTGACAATCGATGCGAGCCAGGTCGTATTCGCGCCGCCGGTGGCCGGTGCCTTCAAGACGCTGACGGTGCAGCAATACACCGGGGTCGGCGGACTGATCGCGCTGAACACGCGGCTCGATGCCGACGATTCGCCGTCGGACAAGCTGGTGGTGCAGGGCAGTGCCGGCGGACAGTCACGGCTGCGGATCGTCAACGCCGGCGGTGCGGGCGCGCTGACGACCGCGAACGGCATCCAGGTGGTCGAGGCGACCAGCGGCGCCACCACCACGACCGACGCCTTCGCGCTCGATGGCCGCGTGGTGGCCGGCGCCTACGAGTACCGGCTGTTTCGCGGCAGCCTCGATCCCTCGTCGCCGCAGTCGTGGTATCTGCGTTCCGAGCGCGAATCGACGCCGCCCGGGCCGCTGCCGCCGCGGCCGCTGTTCCGGCCCGAAGCGGCGGCGTACCTCGCCAATCGCCGCGTCGCCGGCGAGATGTTCGTGCACAGCCTGCACGACCGGCTCGGCGAGCCGCAGTTCGTCGAATCGCAGGGCTTCGCGCCGGCCAGCCAGCAGCCGCGCTCCGGGTGGCTGCGCGTGGTCGGCAAGTGGGAGGGCAGCCACAGCCGCGACGGCAACTTCCAGGTCGATACCGATACCTTTCTGCTGCAGGGCGGCGCCGAGCTGGCGAAGTGGGCGCTGTTCGGCACCGCGGACCGCGTCCATCTCGGCGTGATGGGCAGCTATCTGGCGGCGAGCACCGACGCCGAGGCCGCCGGCAATCCGGCTCGCGCCCGCGGCAAGGTCGACGGCTTCAGCGCCGGCGTCTATGGCACCTGGTACCAGAACGACCACAACAAGCTCGGCGCCTATGCCGATACCTGGTTCCAGTACGGGTGGTTCGACCAGCGGGTGGAGGGAGCGGGGCTGCCGGCGGTCAAGTACGACGCGCATGGACTGGCGGTGTCGGGCGAGGTCGGCTATGCGATCCCGCTGCGTGGCGGCTGGGTGATCGAGCCGCAGGCGCAGCTGATCTATGTCGACTATCGGCAGGACGACATCGCGGAAACCAACGGTACACGGATCGCCGGCGGCGATGCGCACGGTCCGATCACGCGCCTCGGCCTGCGCCTGCATCGCACCTTCGTCCAGGGCGACACGCGCCGCATCCAGCCCTATCTGACGCTGAACTGGTGGCACGCCGACACCGACCGCCGCATGACCTTCGACCGCGTCACCGTCGGCGATCTCTATCCCGAGAACCGCTACGAGGCCAAGCTCGGCGTCAACGCGCAGCTCGACAAGCGCTGGACCGGCTGGGCCAACCTGGCGGGCGCATGGGGCGAGCAGCGCTATCACCAGTACGTGGTCCGGGCGGGGGTGAAATACACGTGGTGATGCAGCGTGGGTTTGCTCCTGTCGCCGCTGGCGATGGCGTTCTCGTTCAGCGAAGGGGATATGCCTCCTGCCGGGAAACGGCGCGCTATGATTTGCCCCCTGACGAGCCGTTAGCGTTGCCAAGGAGCAAGCCCACGATGCGGGACCTGGATTTGACCAGCCTGCGCCTGTTTGTCGCGGTCTGCGAGACGCGCAATATGGCGCGGGCCGGGGAGCAGCAGCATATCGTCGCGTCGGCGATCAGCAAGCGGCTGGCGCAGCTCGAGGATACGGTCGGCGCGCAGTTGCTCGAGCGGCGCCGGCGAGGCGTGATTCCGACGCCGGCCGGCGAGATCCTGCTCGAGCATGCGCGGGCGATGCTGGCCGCGGCCGATCGGGTCGCGCGCGACATGGCCGACTACGGCTCGGGCATCAAGGGGCAGGTCAGGCTGCTGGCCACGGTGTCGTCAATGGCGGAGTCGCTGCCCGACGATATCGCCGGCTTCCTGCAGCAGCCCGAGCATCGCGATATCCGCGTCTCGGTCGAGGAGGGCGTGAGCCGAGAGGTGGTGCGGGCCGTGCGGGAGGGCTCGGCGCCGCTCGGCATCTGCTGGGATGCCGCCGATCTGGAAGGGCTCGCCACGCGGCCCTATCGCGCCGACCATCTGGCTGCGGTGGTGCACGCCTCGCATCCGCTCGCCGAAGCAAACGAATGCGCGTTCTCCGATACGCTGGACTTCGACCATATCGGCCTGCCGGCGCAGACCGCGGTGCACACCATGCTGGCGCGCCACGCAGCGATCGTCGGCCGGCCGGTGACCTATCGGGCGGTGGTGTCGACCTTCGACGCCTCGCTGCGCTGCGTGCGCGCCGGGCTGGGCCTGGCGATCATGCCGCGCGAGGTGGTTGAACCGGTCGCCGCGAGCCTGGACGTGCGCGTCGTGCCGCTGACCGACGGCTGGGCGCATCGGCGCTTCGCGATCTGTTTCCGCGACGAGCAGAGCCTGTCGCCGGCCGCGCGCATGCTGGTGGCGCATCTCCAGCGGATGGCGGCCGACGACGGGCAAGACGCGCTGCAGCGCTGATCCGTCTTCGGCGACGCCCCACCGGCAAGCGCAACGGCGGTCCGCAGCAAGGACCGGCGGCAAGGGGCGCCGCAAGAGCGCAGCCGCACCCCCGGTACCAACGATCCGCATAAACCCGGCTTCCGCTGACCCGTACGATGGCTTAAGCAATGGCAGATGGCGCCGAAGCGGTCGGTTGGCCGACACTACGGCGATTTCGAGCCCTGGATACGCAGGGCATTACATCCGGAGACATCGCCATGGCTGTTCCTACTGCGTCCACCCGTTCCCTTCGACCGCTCGCTTCGCTGCGCCGCCTGACCGTCGCGGCGCTCGGCCTGTTTGCCGCGGCCGGCGTGCAGGCGGCCGATCCCTTCCCGCACAAGCCGATCGCCCTGGTGGTGCCGTTCTCCGCGGGCGGTCCCACCGACGTGGTCGCGCGCAGCCTGGGCCAGGCCATGTCCAGGCACCTCGGCCAAAGCGTGGTGGTCGAGAACCGCACCGGCGCGGGCGGCACCATCGCGCCGGCCTATGTCGCCCGCGCCGAGGCCGACGGCTATACGCTGCTGATCCACCACAACGGCATGGCCACCGCGCCGGCGCTGTACCGCAAGCTGTCGTACGACCCGCTGAAGGACTTCGAGTACATCGGCCAGGTCGCGGACGTGCCGATGACGCTGCTGGGCAAGAAGGACCTGCCGCCCAACAACACCGCCGAACTGGTCCGCTACGTGCAGCAGAACGAGTCGAAGATCAATCTGGCCAACGCCGGCCTCGGCGCGGTCTCGCAGCTGTGCGGGCTGCTGTTCGAGCAGGCCACCAACGTCAAGCTGAACGTGATTCCGTTCCAGGGCACGGCGCCGGCCATGACGGCGCTGCTGGGCGGTCAGGTCGACGTGCTGTGCGACCAGACCACCGCGACGCTGCCGCAGATCGCCGCCAACAAGGTCAAGCTGTACGGCGTCACCACGCCGCAGCGGATCCGTGCCTTGCCCAATGCGCCGACCTTGCAGGAAGGCGGGCTCAAGGGCTTCGAGATGAAGGTGTGGCACGGCGTGTACGCGCCGAAGGGCACGCCGGCGCCGGTGGTGGCGCGCCTGACCGCCGCGCTGCAGGCCGCGTTGAAGGACCCGGCGGTGGTCAAGCGCCTGGATGAGCTGGGCGCCGAGATCGTGCCGCCGGCCAAGCAGACGCCCGAAGGGCTGAAGACCTGGCTCAAGGCGGAAAGCGACAAGTGGCAGCCGATGCTGCGCAAGGCCGGCGCCTTCGCCGACTGAGCGGCGAGCACCGGCCCCTCGCGGCCACACCAGGGCACACCCCAGTGCCACACACCTGGGGGGGCACGCCCCCCAGGGCACATCCCACGGCGCCGCCGGCTCAATGCCGCGGCGCCTTCCCTGTCACGGTTTCGCGCGCGGCGCCTTGCCCGTCAGCGTTTCCCTCGCGGCGCCGAGCCGCTCGCCCATCGCCGCGCCCAGCGCCTGCAACCCGCTCATCGGGCGCACCATTACCTCGAACTCGACGATCCGGCCTTCCTCGTCGAAGCGCAGCATGTCGATGCCCTTGAGCGCCTTCCCGTCGACCTCGGCGCTGAATTCGAGGACGACGCTGCTGCCGTCGGTGCTGGCGAAGGTGCGGTGATAGCGGAAGTTCTGGAACACCGTATTGACGGTCTTCAGCACCAGCTTGATCGCCTCGCGTCCAGGGTAGGGGGTATGCGCGACCGGGGAGCGGAACACGATCCGGTCCGACAGCAGCGGGTCCAGTTCCTCCATCGCATTGCGTTCCAGCAACCGATGCCAGGTCGCCAGCGTGCGGCGGGCGGCGTCGGACAGGGGCTGGTCGTCGACTTCCATCAGGCTCTCCTCTTCGGGTGGGGGACACCGGTTGGCGCTACGGCGAGCCCGGATCCGTATGCCCGGCGTGTTCGCGCTATGCAACCAGTTGCAATAAGAATAGCAGCGCGCAGGGTGCTATGCAATCAGTTGCATAGCGAGAGTCCACTTCGACCTCAGGCAGCGGCGAAGCGCTATCGCCTGGGTCTTCCTGCCCGGATGGCCGCTCATCGAGTGTCGGACAGCGCTGGATAGCGAGGGGCATCGGAGGTGCGCTACAGTGCCGCCCAATGGCCCGGTACCGGCCCAGTCGGCCCCCACGACGCGCCTTCCGTCCGCCATGCAACCATCACCACGCCCATGACCCCTCGCGCCGCGCCAGGCCGACAAGAAGCGCCATCGGACGATGGCCGGCAACCCTTCGCGCTGTTTCGCGGCGACCGCGGCGCGGCCGCCCTCGAGGCGCTGCTCAACGCGCTGCCCCATCCGGTACTGGTCAAGGACCGCGCGCATCGCTGGCTGCTGTTGAACGACCAGATGTGCGAGCTGATGGGCCACAGCCGCGCGACCCTGCTCGGCCGGACCGATCACGACTTCCTGCCCAAGGAACAGGCCGACGGCTATTGGGCGGTCGACGACGAGGTGTTCGACACCGGCGAGGAGCGCGAGGTCGAGGAGACCCTGACCGCCGCCGACGGCAGCAAGCGCGTGCTGGCCACCCGCAAGCGCCGCGTCATGCTGGCCGGACCGGGCGGGGCCCCGATGCCCGTCGTGATCGCCTCGATCATCGATATCACCGACATCCGCCGGGCCGAGAGCGCGCTGCGCGAGAGCGAAGAGCACTACCGTCATTCGGTCGAACTCAATCCACAGGTGCAGTGGACCGCCGACGCGCAAGGCCTGGTGTCCGAAGCCGGGCCGCGCTGGGAGGAACTGACCGGCATGGCGGTGGAGCAGGGCATGGGGACCGGCTGGACCGGCCAGGTCCACCCCGACGATCTCGACGAAACGCTGCGGCGCTGGCAGGCCAGCGTCGACAGCGGGGCGCCGTTCGACAAGGCCTTCCGGCTGCGCATGCGCGGCGGCGAATACCGCTGGTTCCGCTCGCGCGCCGCCGCCCGCCGCGACGGCGAGGGCCGCGTGCTGCGCTGGTACGGCACGCTGGAGGACATCGACGATCGCATGCGCGCCGAGGCGGCGCTGCGCGAGAGCGAACGATTCAGCCGCAGCATCCTGGAAAACAGTCCGAACTGCATCCGCGTGCTCGATCTGGACGGACGCGTGCTGTACGCCAACGCGACCACCTACCGCCTGCTCGAGATCGAAGACGACGAACCGGTGCTCGGCGAGCGCTGGATCGACCTGATTCCGCAAGGCTGCCGTACGAATGCCGGCAAGGCGCTGGACGCGGCGCGCGCGGGCGGCATCGGCCGCTTCACGATCCGCCGCCATACCCGCAGCGGCGCCGTCCAGTGGCTCGACACGGTGACGGCGTCGATTCCCGGCGAGCAGGGCCGGCCGGCCCGCCTGCTGGCGATCTCGCTGGACGCCACCGAGGCGCGCGAGGCCCGCGAGGCCGCCGACCGCGCGCAACGCGAGGCGCAGCAGCTGGCCCAGCGGCTGTCCGCGGTGCTGGAGAGCACCATGGACAGCGTGATCGTGATCGATCGCGACTGGCGCCTGACCTACTTCAACGGCAACGCCGCGCGCGCCTTGCAGGAGCGCGCTCCCGCCATCGGCCGCAGCCTGTGGGACATGTTTCCCGAGGAAGCGGACGGCGTGTTCGCGCGGCACTACCGGCGCGCCCTGGACGAGCAGGTGCCGGTGGCCTTCGAGGAATACCTGCCGCCGCTGGCGATCTGGCTCGAGGTGCACGCCTATCCGACGCCCGAGGGCCTGTCGATCTTCTTCCGCAACATCACCGAACGGCGCCGCGCCGAACAGGAGCGCCTGGCCGCGCAACAGCACCTGGCCTATCTGAGCCGGCACGATGCGCTGACCGGCACGCCGAATCGCGTCGCCTTGCGCGAGCATCTGGACCTGCTGCTGCGCGAGCGCAGCCGCGCCGCCCTGCATTGCCTCGACCTGAGCGGCTTCAAGGCCGTCAACGATACCTTCGGCCATGCGGTCGGCGACGCCGTGCTGCGCCAGGTTGCCGACCGGCTGCGCAGTTGCCTGACCGAGGCCGATACCGTCGCGCGGCTGGGCAGCGACGAATTCGTGGTGGTACAGACGCCCGTGGCCGATGGCGAGCAGGCGGCCGCGCTGGCGCGCCGCATCCAGGGATGCCTGTCCGAGCCGTTCACGATCGAAGGGCATACCGTCACCATCGGCGCGAGCGTCGGCATTGCGCTCGCGCCGGAACACGGCGACCGGCCCGACGACCTGCTGCGCGCCGCCGATATCGCGCTCGACCGCGCCAAGCGCGAGGGCGCGTCCAGCGTGCTGGCCTTCCACGCCGACATGGACGCGCAACTGCGCGCCCGCGTGGCGATCAAGCGCGATCTGCACCAGGCGCTGGCCGACGAACAGTTCCTGCTGCATTACCAGCCGGTGTACGACCTCCGTTCGGGACAGATCCGCTGCTTCGAGGCGCTGCTGCGCTGGCAGCATCCCGACCGCGGCATGATTTCGCCGGCCGAGTTCGTGCCGATGGCCGAAGAAACCGGCCTGATCGTGCCGCTCGGCGCCTGGGTGTTGCGCGAGGCGTGCCGGCAGGCCGCGGCGTGGCCGGCGTCGGTGTCGATGGCCGTCAACCTGTCGCCGCTGCAGTTCCGCGATCCGGCGCTGGTCGATACGGTGCGGCAGGCGCTGCGCGACGCAGGGATATCGCCCCAACGGCTGCAACTGGAGATCACCGAATCGGTGCTGCTGCAGGAGAGCCAGTCGAACCTGTCGACGCTGCAGGCGCTGCGCCAGATCGGCGTGCGCATTGCGATGGACGACTTCGGCACCGGCTATTCGTCGCTGGGCTATCTGCGCAGTTTTGCCTTCGACAAGATCAAGCTCGATCGCTCCTTCGTCACCGATCTTCACGGCGGCAACGAGGGGCGCGCGATCCTGCACGCGGTGGCGAGCCTCGGCGCGGCGTTCAAGCTTGTCACCACCGCCGAGGGCATCGAGACCGCGAGCCAGCTCGCCGCGGTGCGTGAGGAGGGCTACGACGAGGGGCAGGGCTACCTGTTCAGTCCGCCGGTGCCGGCGGAGCAGGCCGCTCGCCTGCTGGAGCGCGGCGCCAGCGAGCATATCGCCGGGCGCCCCGCTTCATGAGCGTGACTTCTATGCGCATGACTTTACGAGCGTGCCTTTACGACCGTCGGCCTCATGCCAGCGCGTGCCTGCCCGCTGCAATCAGGATCGCGTCGTCCTGCGGCGTATGGACGCGGCTGCAGAGCACGTCGCGATAGTGGCGCTCCAGCGGGTTGTTGCGGCTCAGCCCATGATTGCCGGCCAGTTGCAGCGCCAGTTCGACCGCGCGGATGGCGTTGCCGGTCACTGTGAATTTCAAAAGCCCGCTGTCGCCGAATGACGGCGGCCGGCCGGCATCGACGCGCGCGGTCGCGTCGTCGAGCAGCGCCCGGTTTGCCTGCAGCAGCGCGGCGATTTCTCCGATGGTTTGCTGTACGCGAGGCAGGGTCGCCAACGGCGCGCCCAGGCTTGCCGGCGCACGGTTGCGCACGAAGTCGCGAATCCAGTCGAAGCCTGCGCGCGCCACTGCCTCGTAGAGACTACCGAGCAGCACCACCATCCAGGCCTGCTGATCGGCATTGCCGTCGGTATCGGCCTGGCTGGCGGCCGCCGGCGCCCATTGCTCGGGCGGCCGGATGTCGACCGCATATTCCGGCGGAATCCACACATCGTCCAGCACCGTCTCGTGGCTGCCCGACGCGCGCAGCCCCAGGTGGTTCCAGTTCTCGATCACGCGAATGCCGCGTGCCGGATCGGCAGGACCCGGCACCAGGAACACGCCGACGCGCGGCTGCGGCTCGTCGGTGCGCGCCCAGACCGCCAGCCAGCGCAGGGCCGGGATGCCGGTGCAATAGAGCTTGCGCCCGCGCAGCCGCCAGCCGTCGGCGGTGCGCGCCGCCACCGTGCCCGGCAGTCCGCCTCGCGAAGGCGAGCCCAGTTCGGGCTCGACGCGCAGCGCGTTGATCAGCGCGCCCTCGGACACGGCGCTGTCGAACACCTGTTGCGCGACCGCCGAAGGCCAATGCCGGTCGTCGCGCGCGATCGCGCGGTGCTGCAGATAGGTCATCGTCAGCACCAGCGCGGTGGCGGCATCTCCCGCCGCCACTGCCCCAACGATGCGGCGCGCCTGCGCCAGGTTCGCGCCGCCGCCACCATGGGCTTGCGGGACGACCTGCGCGATCAGGCCATGGCGATGCAGCAGCGCGAAGTTCTCGTGCGCGAAGCTGCCGTCGGCATCGTGCCGCGCGGCGTTGGCGGAGAAGGTGGCACGCAAGACATCCAGCGTTTCATCGAGGCGCGGCTCGCTGCTCGGCAGCCGGCGCAAGGCGGAGGAAGGCATGGCGGTGGTTCCCTGTGCGGATTCGGATCGGCGCCTAGCGTAACGCCGCGATGCCGCTTCGATGAACGATGCAAATCGAATATGGAGTCTCGTTTTTATTCGTTCGGCCGCGCGCGGGTTTGCCTTACGTTTGTCGCCAGATTCCGCCGCCGTGGCTGCAGCGGGCGACACAGGAGAACCCATGAGCGTCGACATCATCGGCATGATCCAGAGCCAGAAGCAATCCGAGATCCATCCACCCAGCGGGCCCGCCGTCGATCGCGACTATGTGCGGGCTTTCGCGCAGGCGCATGAGCAGGCCGGCTTCGACCGCATCCTGGTGCCGCATCATTCCACCGGGCCGTCGGCCACGCTGACGATCTCGTATGCGGCCGCAGTGACCGAGCGCATTCACTTCATGCTGGCGCATCGCCCCGGCTTTACCGCGCCGACGCTGGCCGCGCGGCAGATCGCGACGCTGGACCAGTTCAGCGGCGGCCGGCTCGGCGTGCATGTGATCTCCGGCGGCTCGGACGACGAGCAGAAGCGCGATGGCGACTATCTCGATCACGACGAGCGCTATGCGCGCACCGACGAATATCTCGGCATCCTGCGCCGCATCTGGACCGAAGACGCGCCCTTCGATCACGAGGGCCGCTATTACCGCTTCCAGCGCGGCTTCTCCGAGGTCAAGCCCGCACAGCGGCCGCATGTGCCGATCTACTTCGGCGGGGCTTCGGCGCCGGCGATCGAAGTCGCCGGCAAGCACGCCGACGTCTATGCGCTGTGGGGCGAATCGCTGGAGCAGGTGCGCGAGCTGACCACGCGGGTTCGTGCCGAGGCGGCGAAGCACGGCCGCCAGATCCGCTTCTCGGTGTCGTTCCGCCCGGTGCTGGCGGACACCGAGCAGAAGGTCTGGGAGCGTGCCGACCGCATTCTCGAACGCACCCGCGCGCTGCGCGTGCAGCAGGGCTACAGCCGCGGCGGGCCGCAGCAGAGCGAGGGCGCACGCCGCCTGCTGGCCGCCGCGGAGCAGGGCGATCGCGTCGATACCCGGCTGTGGACCGCGATCGCGCGCGAGACCGGCGGCCGCTCCAATTCGACCGGACTGGTCGGCACGCCCGAACAGGTCGCGCACGCGCTGCTCGACTACTACGACCTCGGCGTCACCACCTTCCTGATCCGCGGCTTCGATCCGCTCGACGATGCGATCGACTACGGCCGCGAGCTGATTCCGCGGCTGCGCGCGCTGGTCGCCGAACGCGAGGCGCAGCGGGCGCTTGAACACGCGCAGGGGCAACGGCAAGCGGCATGAGCCCGATTGCCGCGCCCGCAATGCGCGACAACACATACCAAAACCAAACCAAGACGAAATCAGGAACACCTCGAACCACGGGAGCCGTATCACCATGAGCCAACTCGAATCCCCCGCCGATGCCAAGCCCGCCGCCGGACGGCGGCGCGACGTGCTGCGCCTGGCCGGCGCCGCGGCCCTCGCCGCGCCGGCGCTGATGCTCGGCCGGCGCGCCTGGTCCGCGCCGCGCAAGCTGACCTTTGCGTGGAATCAGAACTCGTTCTGCCTGACGCCGATCGTGGTCGCGCAGGAAAAGGGCTTCTTCGAGAAGAACGGCCTGCAGGTCGATCTGATCAACTACAGCGGCTCCACCGACCAGCTGCTCGAATCGATCGCCACCGGCAAGGCCGACGCGGCCGTCGGCATGATCCACCGCTGGCTCAAGCCGCTGGAGGCGGGCTTCGACGTCAAGATCATCGGCAGCTCGCACGGCGGCTGCGTGCGGCTGGTCGGCGCGAAGGCGGCCGGCGTCACCAGTCTGCAGGCGCTGAAGGGCAAGACCGTCGGCGTCAGCGACCTGGCCGCGCCGGGCAAGCACTTCTTCACGATCCTGCTGGCCAAGAACGGCATCGACCCGGACAAGGACGTGACCTGGCGCCAGTATCCGGCCGACCTGCTCGGCGTGGCGGTCGACAAGGGCGAGATCCAGGCGATTGCCGACGGCGATCCGAATCTCTATCTGCTGGAGAAGCGCACCAACGGCGCCTACGTCGAACTGGCGACCAACCTGAGCGGCGAGTATGCGCGCAAGGTCTGCTGCGTGGTCGGCGCGCGCGGCGAACTGGTGCGCAACGACCGTCCCGCCGCGTCGGCACTGGCGCGCGCGATCGTGCAGGCCACCGACTTCGTGCACGAGAACCCGAACGAGGCCGCCAGGGTGTTCGCCAAGTACTCGCCGAAGATCTCGCTGGACGATCTGCGCAAGCTCTACGCGACGCTGACCTATACGCATCATCCGACCGGCATCGACCTGCGCGACGAGATCGCGTTCTATGCCGACGATTTCCGCCGGATCGGCGTGATCAAGAAGACCACCGATCCGCAACGCCTGGCACAGCACGTCTATGCCAATGTCCTGGGATAAATCATGAGTACGCATCAACCTGCGTTCGAGGGCGCGCGCGATGCCGGCCGGGCGGCGCGCCGGGCCGCACGCGCTTCGGCCTCCGCCTCGCCCTCGGTGGCTTCGATCACGGCTGCCGGCGCAGCTGCGAGCGCGGCCGCGCCGGCACAATGGCCCGTCGGTTACGTTGCCGCGCTGGCATGGGCGGGCTTCGGCCTGCTGACCTGGCGCTGGCCCAACCGCGTGGCCGGCTTCAGCGACTGGGCCTATACCGCCGAGCTCGGCGTCGCGGCGTTGGCCGTGGCGGCGGCGCTGGCGCTGTCCGCGGCAATCGGTGCGCGCGTGTGGGCGGGGCGCCGCGGCTGGACGGCGCTGCGCGGCGCCGGACCCTGGCTGGTCGCGCTGCCGCTGGTGCTGGCCGGCTGGGAGTTCCTGACCGCCAAGACCGGAACCTTGCCGACGCCGTTCTTCGCGCCGCCGCAGGCGCTGATCGAGGTCTATCTCGACGACTGGCGCCGGCTCGGCGACAGCGCGCTGAACACGCTGAAGCTGCTCGGCTTCGGTGTCGCGCACGGCGCGGTGGTCGGTTTCCTGATCGGCGTCTCGATCGGCTGGTCGCGGCGGATCGGCTATTGGGTGCATCCGGTTCTGCGCGTGCTCGGCCCCTTGCCGTCGACGGCCCTGCTGCCGCTGACCTTCTACTTCTTCCCGTCCAGCTATTCGGCCGCGGTGTTCCTGATCGCGCTGGCCACGGCCTTTCCGGTGGCGGTGCTGACGTGGTCGGGCGTTGCCAGCGTCGACAAGCGCTACTACGACGTGGCGCGCACGATGGGGGCGTCGGGCTGGTTCCTGGTGCTCCGCGTGGCGATTCCGGCGGCCTTGCCGCAGGTGTTCGTCGGCCTGTTCATGGGGCTGGGCGCGTCGTTCTCGGTGCTGGTCACCGCCGAGATGATGGGCGTCAAGTCGGGGCTCGGCTGGTACCTGACCTGGGCGCAGGGCTGGGCCTCCTACGTCAACATGTACGCGGCGCTGATCGTGATGGCGCTGCTGTTTTCCGGGGTGATCACGCTGCTGTTCGCGCTGCGCGACCGGGCACTGTCGTGGCAGAAGGGGACCGTCAAATGGTGAGCGCGGCGATTGCGGACAAGGCAAAGGCGACCGCGGTGCAGGGACCGGCAGGGTTGCATCCACAAAAGAACGACGGGACGGGTGGGGTCATTGAGCGCGAGGGAGCCGGCGCGCGCATCGAGGTACGACAGGTCAGCCACTGGTTCGGGGACGGCGAGACACGGCTGCAGGTGCTCGACCGGGTCGATCTGAAGGTAGAGCCGGGGGAATTCGTCGCGCTGCTGGGGCCCAGCGGCTGCGGCAAGTCGACCTTGCTGCGACTGGTTGCGGGCCTCGATGCGCCGGTGGAGGGTCAAATCCTGCAGGACGGCGCGACGATCGCCGAGCCGGACCCGTCGCGCATCGTCGTGTTCCAGGATCCGACGCTGTTTCCGTGGCGGCGCGTCTGGGACAATGTGGCGCTGGGCCTGCAGGCGCGCGGGCTGCTCGGCCGCGAACATCATCGCGTCGACGCGGCGCTCGAACGCGTGGGCCTGAAGGACTTCGCGCGCGCCTTTCCGCATCAGCTGTCGGGCGGCATGGCGCAGCGCGTGGCGCTGGCACGTGCGCTGGTCAACGATCCGCGCCTGCTGGTCCTGGACGAGCCGCTCGGCAAGCTCGATTCGCTGACGCGGCTGGCGATGCAGAGCGAGCTGGTCGCGCTGTGGCAACGCGCCGGGTTCTCGGCCCTGCTGGTCACGCACGATGTCGAGGAGGCGCTGTTCCTGGCGCAGCGTGTGATCGTGTTCAGCGATCGGCCGGCGCGCATCCGCGCGGAGATCGAGGTCGATCTGCCGTATCCGCGCCATCGCGGCGATCCGCGGCTGACCGAGATGCGGCACGAGGCGCTGCGGCATCTGGGACTGGACGCGAGCTGGTGATGGAGGAAGCGTTGCGGGAGACGTTGGACGGGGCGTTGGAGGGTGCGTTGAAGGAGGCGTTGGCGCAAGCGTTGAAGGCAGCGTTGGGGGAAGCGTTCGGGGACGCCGCGGCGCGAACGGTTCGATGAACGGCGTGGTATTGCCGCCCTGGCTCGATACGCTGTTGGCCATCGTCGAGCAGGCGCAGTTCGGCCTGCTGCGGCTATGGCACTGGCTGGGGCTGACCGGCGACGCGCACGGACAGCCGGCCTGGCCCTGGGGCCATCGCATCGCCGGCGAAACGCTGCTGATCGATCTCGGCGTGGCGAGGCAACTGGCGTGGACAGGGATCGCCGTCGCGCTGTCGCTGGTGGCGATTGTGCTCACGCTGCCATGGCGGCGCCGGCGCGTGCTGTTGCTGACGATCGCGGCCGCGAGCCTGCTGTTTGCACCCTGGCCTGCGCCGGCGCTGCTGTTCGTGCCGGCGGCGCCGACCAGCTTTCATGCGAGTCCGACCGGATTTTCTGTGGAAGCGATTGCCGTCGGCGCGCGAATCTATGGGCAGCATTGCGCGGCCTGCCACGGTGACGACGGCCGCGGCGAAGGGCCGATGGCGGCGACGCTGCCGCGTTGGCCGCCAACGCTGGTCGGCCCCTTGCTCGGACGCCGTGCCGATGGCGAGCTGTTCTGGCATATCGCCGATGGCATGCGCGATGACGATGGTCGCCTCGTGATGCCGGCGTTTGCCGGCGTATTGCGCGATGACGAAATCTGGGCCGTGCTCGACTACGCCAAGGCGCTCGCGGCGGGCGAGGGTGCGAAGTCGGCCGGCAGCTGGCCGATGGCGGTACCGGTTCCCGATATGGCGATACGCTGCGGCGCCGATGCGCCGCGCCGGCTGGCGCGGTGGCGCGACGGCCAGCGGCTGCGGCTGGTCGCCTTCGACGGCTCGCCCGATCGCATTCCGCTCGAGGATCCACGCTTTCTCACGCTGCTGGTGACGCCCGACGGCAGGCCGCCCGCCGCCGTGCCGCAGTTTCGCAGCGAGTGCACGGCGGTGTCGCCGCAGGCCTGGGATATCGTCGCGCGGCTTGGCGGCGTCGCGCCGGAACGCCTTGCCGGCACCGAGCTGCTGGCCGATCGCAACGGCTGGCTGCGTGCACGCGGCACGCCGCAGCAGAAGGGCTGGTCCGATGCCGATCTGCTGTGCGAGTCGGGCCAGCCGGCGAAGTCAGCATCGGGCGGCAAGCCTGCACCCGATGGGCTGACTGCGCTGCTGCTGCGGATGGACGCCGAGCCGGTGCGCTTCGTCAAGGGCGGGATCGTGCATTAGCGGAAGGCCGGCAAGCGGAGCGCGGCCGTGAGCCGCGGTGAGCGGGGGGGGGCGGCGGTGAGCGGCAGTGCGCGGCGCTATGCGGTGGCGTGCAGCATTGCGCCTTACCGCTTCATCATCGCCACCAGCGTATCGACGAAGTCCAGCGCCAGCCGCGACAGCGGCTCGGTCTCGACATGGAAGATCTGCGCCGATGCCATGACGCGGGTCTTGACCGGCACCGCGACGATGTCGGGCCAGCTCTGGCCGAACACGGTCATCGCATCGACCAGCGCGATGCCGGCGCCGGCCTGCGCCAGCGCACGCGCGACGTGTGCCTGTTCCACCTGCACGCTGAAATCGGGCTGGTCCGCCTCGCCACCGAACATCTCCCGGATCAGCAGGCCGAACGGCACGTCGTCGCCGTAGCCGATCAGCGCCTCGCCGGCCAGTTCGGCCGGCCGCACGGCACTGCGCCCGGCGAGGCGATGGTCCTCGGGCACCAGCGCGACGAGCGGATTGCGCGCCAGCACGCGCGCCTCCAGGTTCGGGTGCGTCAGCGGCATGGTCGACACGCCCAGCTCGACCTGCCCCGACAGCAGCGCGCGCAGCATATTGGCCGGAATCTGCGTGCGCACCACGATGCGGACCTCCGGATGCGCCAGTCGAAAGCGCGCGATCGCGCGCGGCAGCACCGTCTGCCCCAGATTGGGGCTGCACGACACACGCAGGCTGCCGGTGCGGTTCGCCGCCAGGTCCTCGGCGATCTCGTTGACGCGCTCGATGCCCTCGTAGACCGAGTTGACCTCGGCCAGCATGCGGCGCGCTTCCGGCGTCGGATACAGCCTTCCCTTGGTGCGGCGAAACAGCGCGAAGCCCAGGCGCTGCTCGGTATGCGACAGCAGGCGGCTGATTGCCGGCTGCGAGACGTACAGCAGCTTGGCGGCGGCGCTGATGGAGCCCGTCAGCATCACCGCGCGAAAGACTTCGATCTGGCGCAGATTGATTTTCATGACATAACACGATGTTAAGCGTCACCGATATATAAGCATATGACAGTCATGGCCGCGCTCCCTACACTGATTTCGACGAATCCACGATTCGACGATCCACGACATCAGGAGACGGTATGAGCGACATCCATCTGACCTACCTCAACGGCAAGGACATCGCGCAGCTGGCGATGACCGACGCGGAGATCCTTGCCGCGGTCGAGCAGGGGCTGGTGGCGCAGGGCAATGGGCAGACCGTGATCGAGCCGCGCATGCATCTGATCCCGGACCCCGCCTTCAACGGGCACTTCAATGTGCTGCGCGGTTATGTCGCGCCGCTCGGGCTGGCGGGGGTCAAGATCGTCGGCGACTTCGTCGACAACTACAAGCAGGGCCTGCCGTCGGAAATGGCGCTGCTGAACCTGTTCGACCCGCGCACCGGCATGCCGGTCGCCGTGATCGACGCGACCTTCATCACCGATGCCCGCACTGGGGCGCTGACCGCGCTGGGGGCGCGTCATCTGGCGCGGCGCAACAGCAAGGTGCTGGGCCATATCGGCGCGCGCGGGACCTCGTACTGGAATATCCGGCTGCTCGACAGCCTGTTCGACTTCGACGAGATCCGCGTGCACTCGCGCCGCCCCGAAAGCCGCAACGCGTTCGCCGCCAGGCTGGAGCGCGACCTGGGCAAGCCGATCGTCGTGACCGAGGACTGGGAGTCGTGCGTGCGCGGCGCCGATATCGTCGTCGAAGCCTCGCGGCTGGAACGGCCGACGCCGCTGCTGAAGACCGAATGGATCTCGCGCGGCGCCTTCGTCGTGCCCTACGGCACGATGAGCGCGGTCGAGCTGTCGCTGACCGACATCATGGACAAGCTGGTGGTCGACGACTGGAGCCAGTGCAAGGGAGGCATGTTCGGCTCGCTGCGCGCCCATGTCGAGGCCGGCAAGCTGTCGGAGCAGACGCTGTACGCCGAGCTCGGCGAGATCGTTGCCGGCCGCAAGCCCGGGCGGCAGAGCGACGACGAGACCAATCTGTTCTGGCATCGCGGCCTGTCGCTCAGCGATATCGCGCTCGGCCACGCGATCATGCAGAAGGCGCAGCGCATGGGCATCGGCCAAAGGCTGGTCTACGCATGATCGCCAATGCACGCATGTACTCGGTGTCGCCGCAGGCCGGCGCGGTCTGGCGGACGCTGCTGATGCGCGTGGCACAGCGCGCCGGCGTGGAGTTGGCCTATGTCGAGCACGATGCGCCGGCGCCGATCCGCGCGCTGTGGGAGCGCGACGATTGCGCCTGCGTGCTGATGTGCGGCTATCCGTTTGCGACGGCGCCGGTGCGCTACCGGTTGCTGGCGGCGCCGGTGCCCGATCTGCCGCGCTATGGCGGCCTGCCGCGCTACTTCAGCGAGTTCATCGTGCGTGCCGATTCGCCGTGCGCCTCGCTGGCGCAGACCTTCGGCACGCGCCTTGCGTGCATGCTGCCGGAATCCAATTCCGGCTATAACGCGCCGCGCCGCTATCTGATGGAGTTCGGGCTGGTCGACGGGGCGTTGTATCTGCCGACCGAAGCGGCCACGCCGACCCCGCAGGACGTGATCGATGCCGTCATTGCAGGGAGGGCGGAGGTTGGCGTAGTCGACAGTTATGTGCTGGACCTGCTGCGTCTGCATGCGCCCGGGCGGATCGCCGCCTTGCGCACGCTGGCGGTGACGCAGTCCTCGCCGATTCCGCCGCTGGTCGCCTCGCCCGGCATCGACGAGGAGATTGCCGCGCGGCTGCGCGGGGCATTGCTGGACGCGCATCGCGATCCGGACTGTGCCGAAGCGCTCGCCACGCTGCGGCTGGCGCGCTTTGCCGCGGTGGAGCCGGGCGATTACCGGCGCCTGGTCCGGTGGGCGCGCGAGGCCGACCACGCGGGCGTCGCGCTGACCGCGGCGACGCCGGTGGCGCAGGGGCTTTCGTCGCCGCTGTCGCAGCCATCGTCGCGACCGTCGTCGCAGCCGCTGTCGGAGCCACTGTCGGAGCCGCTGTCAGAACCTTTGTCGAAGCCCTTGCCGCACCCCTCCGATCCATTGGCCTGATTCACTCGGGAGATTCACGATGATGCGTCTGCTTTCCACGATACTGGGCGCGCTGCTTGCGGCAAGTGTGCCGCCTGGCGCATCGGCGCAGGGCGGCGGCGGGCAAGCCTATCCCGCCAAGGCGGTCCGGCTGGTGGTGCCCTTTGCCGCCGGCGGCCCGGCCGACGTGCTCGGCCGCGCGGTGGGCGATGGCCTGTCGAAACGCTGGAGCCAGCCGGTCGTCGTCGAGAACAAGGCCGGCGCGGCGGGCACGATCGGCGTCGATCACGTCGCCAAGGCCGCACCCGACGGCTATACGCTCGCCGTGGTGCCGGTCGGCAATATCGCCGTCAATCCTTCGCTGATGCCGAACCTGCCCTACAAGGCGGCCGACCTGGTGCCGGTCACGATGCTGGCGACGGCCGAGAACGTGCTGGTGGTCCACCCTGGCGTCCAGGCCAGGTCGCTCGGGGATCTGCTCAAGCTCGCCCGCCAGCAGCCCGGCAAGCTGACGTTCGCCTCGCCCGGGGCCGGCAGCCAGGCGCATCTGGCCGGTGAACTGCTGCAGCTCGACGCCAACGTCAAGCTGATCCACGTGCCCTACAAGGGCGTCAGCCCGGCGATGACCGACCTCGTCGGCGGCCAGGTCACGATGATGTTCGCGCAGATCTCGGCGGCGCTGCCGTATATCCAGGCCGGCCGGCTGCGCGCGCTCGGCGTGGCCAGCGCCAGGCGCTCGGCCGTGCTGCCCGATGTGCCGACCATCGCCGAACAGGGCTTTGCGCAGTTCGAGGCGGTGTCCTGGTACGCGCTGATGGCGCCCGCCGGCACGCCGCGCGAGGTCGTCGAGCAGCTGAGCCGCCAGACCGGCGAAGTGCTGGCCGATCCGGGCCTGAAGAGCAAGCTCGCGACGCTCGGCATGGACGTCGGCGGCGGCACGCCACGGCAATTGGCCGAGACGATCCAGAAGGAGACGACGCGCTGGGCCGGGGTGATTCGGCAGCGGGGGATTACGGTGGATTGAGCAATCCGTGAGGCAACGCCCGGGGACAGATCGGCGTACAAAATGAAGTGGCCCGCGCAAGGCGGGCCACTGACGTACCTGGAGTCATCACCGGCATGTACATCCGGGAGAGGACAGATTAGGGCAGCGGTCGGATTCCAGCGTAGTTCAAAAGTCCGCGCTCCTTCCCGACTGCTCGCGTTCGCAATGCCTTTGATGGCTATTCCGTCTTGTCGCTCAAATACTCCCGCCGCTCGATCCCATGCCGATGGAGCTTGTCGTAGAAGGTCTTGCGCGCGATGCCCAGCGATTCCAGCGTGGCGCGAACATTGCCGCCGTTCGCGGCGAGCGTGTCGCGGATCAGTTGGGCCTCGTAGCGGTCCATCCGTTCGGCGAGCGTGCCTTCGGCGCTGGTGTCGCCCGAGGTCGCGGCCTGAGCGGCGGGGGGCGTCGGCAACGTATGGACGCCCAGCACGAAGCGTTCGGCGAAATGCAGCAGTTCCCGTACGTTGCCCGGCCACGAGTGCGTGTTCAGATAGCGCCGTACCGCGTCGGTGACCGGCGGCGCCTCGCGCTGGAAGCGGCGGGCGGCCTGGCCGGTGAAGACCTCGAACAGCAGCGGAATGTCTTCGCGCCGCTCGCGCAGCGGCGGCATGTACAGCGTGACGACGTTGAGGCGGTAATACAGATCCTCGCGAAAATCGCCGCGCTGCGCGGGGTCGCCCAGATCGACCTTGCTGGCCGCGATCACGCGCAGATCGACCGGCCGCATTTCGTTGGTGCCCAGCGGCGCGACGCTGCGCGTCTCCAGCACGCGCAGCAGCTTCAGCTGCACCGACGGCGGCATGCCTTCGATCTCGTCGAGAAACAGCGTGCCGCCGTTGGCGTGTTCGATGCGGCCGATCCGCTTGCGTTGCGCGCCGGTGAAGGCGCCGGGCTCGTGGCCGAACAGCTCGCTCTCGATCACGCTCTCGGGCAGCGCCGCGCAATTGAGCGCGACCAGTTCGCCCGCGCTGCGCCGGCTCCAGCGATGCAGCGCGGTCGCCGCCATTTCCTTGCCGCTGCCGGTTTCGCCGACCACCAGCACGTCGACATCGGCATCCGCGATATGACGGATGGTCTGGCGCAGCCGCTCCATCGCCGGCGTCACGCCGATCAGCGGCCAGGCGCTTTCCGCTTGCGTCGCGGCGTCCTGCAGCCGGCGGTTTTCCAGCACCAGACGGCGCTGTTCCCAGGCATGGCCGACGGCGGTCAGCAGGCGATGGGTGGCGTAAGGCTTCTCCAGAAAATCGTAGGCGCCGCGGCGCATCGCCTCGACCGCCTGCGCGATATCGCCATGGCCGGTGATGAAGATCACCGGCAGGCTGGCGTCGCGCTCCAGCACCCGCTCGAACAGTTGCAGGCCGTCGAGCCCCGGCATCCGCATATCGGTGACCAGCACCTCGGGATAGCCGTCGCGCAGGCTGTCGAGAAAGGATTGCGCGCTGGCGTGCGCGTCGACCCGATAGCCGGCCAGGGTCAGGCTTTCGGCTGCTGCGGCGCGAACGTCGTGGTCGTCGTCGACCAGGGCGACCCGGCGTACCGGACCCTGACTGGCTTGCGCTTCGCTGGTTTGCATCATGGAGCTGAATTCAGTGTGATGGTGAAGATCGCGCCGCTGCCGCTTCCGCCGTTTCCGCCGCTGCGGGGGCGCGTATCGAGCGTGCCGCCGAACTCGGCGACGATGTCGCGGCTGATCACCAACCCCAGTCCCATGCCCTCCGGCTTCGAGGTGGAGAAGGGCGTGAACAGCCGCTCGGCGATCTCGGGCGCGATGCCGGGGCCGTTGTCGGCGATCTCGATGCGCACGCGCGCATCGTCCCCACCGTTCGCACCGTCCGCATGGTCCGCATGCGTCGCGATGTCGATCCGCGCATCGTCGCGGCCGGCGACGGCGTCCAGCGCGTTCTGCAGCAGATTGACCAGCACCTGTTCGAGCCGCAACCGTTCCGCCTGCACGCGCAGACCCTTGTCGCCGGAGCGCACCAGGGCGACGGGCTGCGTGCGCAGGCGCGGCCCCAGCAACAGCAGCGCGCCTTCGATCGCGTCGTCCACCGGCGTCGGCTCGCGCGCGCCCGAACCCTTGCGGGCAAACGCGCGCAGCTGGCCCGTGATGGCGCCGATGCGCTCGGTCAGTGCGCCGATCCGCGCGAGGCTGGCGCGCGCGCCGTCGGCCTCGCCGCGCTCCAGATAGCTGCCGGCGTTGTCGGCATAGCTGCGGATCGCCGCCACCGGCTGATTGATCTCGTGCGCGACGCCGGCGGCGATCTGGCCGAGAAAGGTCAGCTTGTTGGCCTGCACCAGTTCCTCCTGCGCGGCGTGCAGCCGCAGCTCGGCCTGGCGGCGTTCCTCCATTTCGGCGCGCAACTGGTCGTTGGCGGCCTGCAGTTCCGCGGTGCGCGCCTGCACGCGCGCGGTCAGCTCGGCGCGGATCGCGGCCTGCTGCGCGTTGTGCCGCCGCAGCCGGCGCCGCGCGTAGACCCCGGTGGCAATGGCGATATAGGCGAGCAGCAGCACCACCAGCGCCTGCGCCTGCATCCGCGCCGCGATGCCGGTCCGCTCGTCGCGGCTGGGCGCCAGCAGATGGAAGGTCCAATGCGTGGACGGTACGGGCAGCGCAACGTGGAGATAGCTGTCGCCGGGCGGGTGTCCGGGCACGTCGGCAAGTATCTCTTCGCCGCTGGCCGGCGGCCTGCGCGCCGGCGCGGCACCGGCTGCCGCGGAAAACGGCCGGATCGGCAGCGGGGCGAAGGTGCCATCGCCGAACTGCAGGCTGCGCCGCAGCTGCTCGGCCGCCGCCTCGCCCAGCGGCACCATCGAGCGGAAGCGCCAGCCGGGCTCGCTGGTCAACAGCACCACGCCATCGCTGTTGGTGACGAAGACCGGCTCGGCCAGGTGCGCCCAGTCTTCCTCGAGGCCGGGGAACTCGACCTTGACGACCACCACGCCCAGCGGCTGTCCGCCGGCATCGTCGAGCCGGTGCGACAGGTACAGGCCGGGGCGGCGGCTGATCGTGCCCAGGGCGAAGTGCTCGGCGGCGCCGCCGGCCATCGCGCCCTGGTAGTAGGGGCGGAAGGCGTAGTTCTCGCCGACGAAGCTGTCGGGGCCGCGCCAGTTGCTCGAGGCGACCGTCAGGCCGCGGCGGTCCACCGCGTAGATCACCGAGGCGCCCGTGCCGGCCGCCAGCGCCTCGAGCTTGCCGTTCAGCGCGGCAAGGCGCTGCGGGTCGGCCGTCGCCAGCGCCGTCTTCAGGTCGGGGTCCTGCGCCAGCACGAACGGCAGCGCGCGATGCTTTTCGAGATCCCGCCGCAGCGTGGCGACGTTGAACTGCGCGGCCGTCAGCGCACGCTGGGTGACCGCCGCGGTGGCCTCGCGATGCGCCGTGCGCTCGACCATCCGCAGCACCGCGACCGTCAGCGCCAGCATCAGCAGCGCGGCCAGCGCGACGCCCGCCGCGGCGCGCGGCGTGAAGGACCGGCGCGCGCGCGCTTGGTCGGTTGGCAGGGTCGAGGCGGGCGGTCGGGCCATCGGCTGGCGAAGTGAGCGCGGAGGTAGCGGAGTGGTCAGGCCCGCACGTCCGATGCTAACGCGGGGTTGTGTGCGTAAAAATTGTGTGGATTTCCATACAGGCGGCCCGAATTCTATGTGGATTTCCACTCAAACGCCAGCGCGCCGCACGGCGCTTCCGAATTTTTCCCTTAAAGATCAACGAATTGTGAAAGACATTCGGCTGGCACACGCATTGCGATAGCGGCTGGTCCGGCGCCGCATCCGCTCGGCCAGGATATTTCAAGAAACTCGCCGCCGCGTGCCCCCGCATGGCGCCCGGCAGCCCATTGGCAGGGGACACCCGCATGATCGACACCCACACCGCCGCGGCCACGGCCGCGCAGCCTCGTCCGTTCTATCGCCATCTGTACGTGCAGGTGCTGGTCGCCATCGTCGCCGGCATCGCGCTGGGCCACTACTGGCCCGATATCGGCTCGAGCATGAAGCCGCTCGGCGACGGCTTCATCAAGCTCGTCAAGATGATCATCGCGCCGGTGATCTTCCTGACCGTGGTCACCGGCATCGCCGGCATGTCGGACCTGAAGAAGGTCGGCCGCGTCGCCGGCAAGGCGATGATCTACTTCCTGACGTTCTCGACGCTGGCGCTGGCGGTCGGCATGATCGTCGGCAACGTGGTCCAGCCCGGCCACGGCCTGCATATCGATCCGGCCTCGCTGGATTCGAACGCGGTGTCCGGCTACGTCGCCAAGGCGCACGATTCGACCATCACCGGCTTCCTGATGAACATCATCCCGACCACGGTGCTGAGCCCCATGGTCAATGGCGACATCCTGCAGGTGCTGTTCGTCGCGGTGCTGTTCGGCATCTCGCTGGCGCTGGTCGGCGAGCGCGGCAAGCCGGTGGTCGATTTCCTGCAGGCCGTCACGCTGCCGGTGTTCCGCCTGGTGTCGATCCTGATGAAGGTCGCGCCGATCGGCGCGTTCGGCGCGATGTCGTTCACCATCGGCAAGTACGGCATCAAGTCGGTGGCCAACCTGGCGATGCTTGTCGGCACCTTCTATCTGACGTCGCTGCTGTTCGTGCTGATCGTGCTGGGCCTGGTGGCGCGCTACAACGGCTTCTCGATCGTCAAGCTGATCCGCTATATCCGTGAGGAACTGCTGCTGGTGCTGGGCACCAGTTCGTCCGAGGCCGCGCTGCCGACGCTGATGCAGAAGATGGAGCGGGCCGGATGCGCCAAGTCGGTGGTCGGCCTGGTCGTGCCGACCGGCTATTCGTTCAATCTGGACGGCACCAACATCTACATGACGATGGCCGCGCTGTTCATCGCGCAGGCCTGCGACATCCACCTGTCGTTCGGCGACCAGATCCTGCTGCTGCTGGTCGCGATGCTCAGCTCCAAGGGCGCGGCCGGCGTGACCGGCGCGGGCTTCATCACGCTGGCGGCCACGCTGGCGGTGGTGCCCTCGGTGCCGGTCGCCGGCATGGCGCTGATCCTCGGCGTCGACCGCTTCATGTCGGAATGCCGCGCGCTGACCAACCTGGTCGGCAATGCGACCGCCGCGATCGTTGTCGCGCGCTGGGAAGGCGAGCTGGACAAGGATCAGCTGCGCAAGGCGATGGCCGGCGAGGCCGTCGCGCCCGCCGCCCCGGGCACGCCCGAGCTGACGCAGTCGGCGGCGTAACCTCCGGTCGCGCTTGCCCGAATGCCGGACGCGGTCGATCGCGTCCGGCATTTTTTTTGCGCATTGCGGTTCGCATTTGGCGCGTCTATGCTGGCATAGATCCATACGCGTCACTTTTCCGCCGGCACAGGCGGGCAAGGATGGGAACTCGATGCAGATTCGCCTCGATCCGGTCACCTCGGTGCTGATCGCCGTGCTGGTCCTGCTGCTCGGTACGCTGATCAATCGCCGGGTCGCCTTTCTGTCGCGCTACAACATTCCCGATCCGATCACCGGCGGGGTTCTGTTTGCTGCCGTCGCGGCGATTGCGGTCGCGCTGTTCGACTTCCGCGTCGTCATCGACGCCGCCATCAAGCCCGTGCTGCTGCTGATGTTCTTTGCCGGCGTCGGCATGGGGGCGGACCTGCGCGCGCTGAAGCAGGGCGGCAAGGCGCTGGTGATCTTCCTGATCGTGCTGTTTCCTTACATCGTGGTGCAGAACACCGTCGGCGTCGCGATGGCCAAGGCGCTGGACCTGCATCCGATCTTCGGGCTGGTCGGCGGCTCGATCACGCTGGTGGGCGGGCACGGCACCGGCGCCGCCTATGCCGAGCGCTTCGCCGAGATCAACAATCTGCAGTCCGTGATGGAGCTGTCGATGACGGTGGCGACGATCGGCCTGATCGTCGGCGGCATCATTGCGGGGCCGGTCGCGCAGTACCTGATCTCGCGATATCGCCTGCGCTCGCAGGGCGAGGACGAAGCGAGCGTCGAGGCGGAGGCCCATGGATTTCCGATCACCACCGTCGCGGCCGTCGGCGCGCTGGGCGGCATCCTGGTGGCGGTAGTGGTCGGCCGCTGGCTCGCCTCGCTGTTCTCGGGCCAGGCCATCACGATCCCAGGCTTCCTGTGGTGCATGCTGACCGGCATCGTGATCCGCAACCTGCTGCCGCTGACCGGCGTGCGCTTCGACGACCGGCCCGCCGAGCTGATCTCCAATGTGAGCCTGTCGCTGTTCCTGGTGATGACGATGATGGCCCTCGACCTGGTCGACGTGGCGCTGTCCGCGGGGCCATTCATCGCGATCATCGCGATGCAGGTGGTCTTTATCGTGCTGTATGTGGTGCTGGTCTGCTTCCGCTTCATGGGGCGGGACTACGAGGCCGCGGTGCTGTCCGCCGCCTTCATCGGCTTCAACATGGGCTCGACCGCCACCGCGATGGCCAATATGCAGGCGATTACCGCCAAGCACGGACCGGCCCCGAAGAGCTTCGTGGTGGCGCCGCTGGCCGGCGCCTTCTTCGTCGACATCATGAATGCCTTCGTGCTGACGCTGATGCTGGCGATGCCATGGATGGGAGGCTGATCGTGCGCCGCCTGTTCTTCGCGCTGTTTGCCCTGGTCGTCGCGTCGCTGCTGGCGGGATGCGAGCGCGGCCCGGACGCCGACGCGCTGCGCAAGGACGTCGCCGCGCGGCTGGCCCAGGCGCTGCCGCCGGGCACGGTGCAGCTGGCGGAACTGCGGCGCCAGGGCTCGCAGACCGATCGGCGCGGCCCGCCGGGCGAAGACCGGCGTGTCGTCTACTTCGACGCCGAGCTGAAGCTGACGCGCGACTTCGACTTCGGCGCTTGGGATGCGCCGGGCGTCGCCGGCCTGATCTCGGCGCTCGGTGCGGCGCCCAGGGGCGTGCAGGGCATCGCGCTGGGCGGCAACAAGGCGGGCGACATCATCCGCGCGCACGGCGCCGCGGTGTACCGGGAAGAGAATGGGCGATGGATGCCCGTGGTGCCGGGCGGCTATCGCCCGGTCACCGCGCCCGCCTATGCGGCCAGCGCCCCGCAAGGCGCGGCCGCGATGCTGGAGGCCGTGCGCCGCATCGTCGAATCCGTGCCGGCCGAATCGTCGCCAGAGCAGCACGCGATGATCACGCAGGAACTTGCCGCCGCGCATGCCAGCATCCGCGCCCGGCTGGCTCGCGCCAAGCAGGGCTACCCGCTCGCAGCGGGCGCCGAGGGCGGGCAATACCTGCGCTTCGCCCAGGCGCTGGCCGCCAATCCCGGCGCGCGCGTGGTGCCGCTGGTCACGCGCGGCGGCGACGAGAACCTGCGGATGCTGCGGCAGGGCAAGGCCTCACTCGCGCTGGCGCAGGCCGATGCCGCGCTCGACGCCTATCGCGGCGACGGCGACTTCGCCGCCGATGGCCCGTTCACGTCGCTGCGCGCGATCGGCAGCCTGTATCCGGAGGCGGTCCATGTTCTCGTGCGCGCCGATGCAGCCGTCAAGACGGTGGCGGACCTGCGCGGCAAGCGCATCGCCATCGGCGAGAAGGGCGGCGCGTCGCAACGGACGGCGTTACGTGTGCTTGCGGCGCACGGCCTCAAGCCAGCGGATTTTGCCGGGCGCGAGCTGGGCATCAACGCCTCGCTGGTGGCGCTTCGGCAGGGCGAGGTCGATGCCGTGATCCAGATCATCGGCGTGCCGTCGGAAAGTATCCGCGACGCGCTGGCCGCGATTCCGCTGCGCCTGCTGCCGCTCGGCGACAAGGCCGCCGCCGCGCTCGCCGATTCCGGCCGCGGCTATTTCCGCTATACGGTGCCGGCAGGCACCTATGCGAACCAGGCCGCCAGCGCGGCCACCGTGGCCGTCGCCGCGCAACTGCTGGTCGCCGCCGATCTGTCCGACGCCGAGGTCGGCGCGATCGCCCGCAACGTCTATGCGCCGGGCGCGGACTTCACCGCCCGCGGCAGCGCCCAGGGCGCGCAGATCTCCCCGGCCAACGCGACGCAAGGCCTGTCGGTGCCGCAGCATCTGGCGGCGGCGAGGGCGATCGAGGCGCTGGTCAAGGGCGGCGCGGCAGCGCGGCCGGGGCGATGACAACCCTTCGACCGGATCATGTCCCGCGTCGTGCGCTCCGTCGCCGCGGCTTTTCCCCGGCGTCCATCTCCGCCGCCGCCAGCCGCAGGCAATCGATCAGATGCTCCGCGCTCGCGCCCAGCCCGGCCTCGCGCGATGCACGCAGCGTAATGATCCCGACCGGCGGCAGCTCGATCGGCACGGCGATATTCACCAGCTCGAGCCTGCCTTCGCTGGCGAACTGCTTCGCCACCGAGCGTGCCAGGAATCCGACGGCGTCGCGCTGCGTGACGAAGGTCGAGACCGCCAGATAGGACGAGGTCTCGATCCGGTCCGATGGCGGCTCCAGGCCCTGGGCGAGGAACGCCTGCTCCAGCTTGACCCGCAGCGAGGCCCAGGGCGGCGGCATCACGCAGGGCAGCTGCGCCAGGTCGGCCCAGCCGGCCTTGCGCTTGGCGGCGAGCGGATGCCCGGGCCGCACTACGGCCACCATCGGTTCGTTGTATAGCGCCTCGGTGGCCAGGTCCGGCGCCGCATAGCCCGGCTCCAGCCGGCCCACGATCAGGTCCAGTTCGGACAGCCGCAGCTTCGGCAGCAGATGCGTGAGATCGCCTTCCTCGATCAGCACGGTGGCCTGCGCCGAGCGCGACTTCAGCCGCGCGGTGGCGCGCGCCAGCAGCACCGGCAGCGCCGCGCCCATCGCGCCGACGCGCACGCGCCCGGCCGCGCCGGTGTCGACCGCCTCGATCTCCTCGCGCGTGCGATCGTATTGCGCCAGCACGCGGCGGGAGAAGCGGATCAGCGCTTCTCCCGCCGCGGTCGGCTCGGTGCCGCGGGTCGAGCGGGAGAACAGCACCAGGCCCAGCATCTTCTCGACCTCGGACAGCGTCTTGGACACCGCGGGCTGGCTGATCGACAGGAATTCGGCGGTCTTGCCGAGGTGGCGGAACTCGTCGAGCGCCACCAGCAACTGCAGATGGCGTAGCTTGATATTGGAGCGCAGCGCGCGGTCGATATGGGGCATGCCGCGCAGTCTACCTCGCGGCCTACTTAACGGAAAGGTTATGAAGCAATGACGATATTGGATTGGATCGTTATGTCGTTGCCGGACACAATGCCGCCCATGGCGTTGCCTCGATGCACGCCGGGCACCACCGATAACACAGTGCGAGGATGACAATGAACCAAGGTTCCCCCACCAATCCCGCGCGCCGCCGCCTGCTCCTCGGCGCCAGCGCCGGTGTTGCCACGGCCGCGGCGGCGGCTGCCACCGGTACCGCCGGCATGCTGCTGGCACGCGGCGCCAGTGCCGCCACCTATCCCGAACGTCCGATCACCTTCATCTGCCCGTGGCCGGTCGGCGGCACCGCCGACCAGTCGATGCGCGCGCTGTGCCAGGTCGCCTCGGGCATCCTGAAGCAATCGATCGTCGTCGAGAACCGCGCCGGCGCCTCGGGCATGATCGGCACCCGCGCGCTGGCGCGGGCCAAGCCGGACGGCTACACCATCGGCCAGATTCCGATCTCGGTAACGCGCTTCTCGCAGCTCGGCATGCTGGAGATCGATCCGCGCACCGAGCTGACCTATCTGGCGCGCACGTCGGGCCAGACCTTCGGCATCGCGGTGCCGGCCAGCTCGCCGTACAAGACGCTGCAGGAAGTCGTCGCGGCGGCCAAGGCCAATCCCGGCAAGCTGACCTATGCCCACGCCGGCATCGGCGGTGCGACCCATGTCGGCATGGAGCAGTTCGCGCTGGCCGCCGGCGTGCGTTTCAACGCGATCGCCTACAAGGGCGGCTCGGCTGCGCTGCAGGACGTGCTCGGCGGCCAGGTCGACCTGCTGGCCGATTCCAGCTCGTGGGCGCCACACGTCGAATCCGGCAAGCTTCGGCTGCTGGCGACCTGGGGGGAGCAGCGGACGCCGCGCTTCAAGGACACGCCGACGCTGCGCGAGCTCGGTTACGACGTCGTGGTCGAAGCGCCCAACGGCATCGGCGCACCGAAGGGGCTGGACCCGGCCATCGAGAAGCAGCTGCGCGACGCCTTCCGCGCCGCGGTCGCCAGCAAGGAATTCAGGCAGGTGGCCGCGCGCATCGACGCGCCGGTGATGTACCTCGATGGGCCCGACTACAAGAAGTACGTGGCGACGGTCTACGAGCAGGAGACCCAGCTGATCCAGCGGCTCAAGCTGAAGGAAATGCTGCAGCAGAGCTGATCCCGCAAGCCGCCGACCGCCGATTGCCGATTGCCGATTGCCGATTGCCCCCGCCAACCACAGGAATTGTTCGACGTGAACGTCAATGCCGTCATCCGCCTGCACGCCAATGACAACGTGCTGATCGCGCGCCAGGACCTGGCGCTGGGACAGCCGTTGCCCGAGCTTGGCGTGCGTGCGCGGGCCCAGGTGCCGGCCGGCCACAAGATCGCCGCGTGCGCGATCGCGAAGGGCGAGCCGGTGCGCAAGTACGACACCGTGATCGGCGTCGCCGACCGCGATATCGCGCCGGGCGAGCACGTGCATTCGCACAACCTGAAGCTGGTCGACTTTTATCGCGATCCGGCCTTCTGCACCGACGTGCGGCCGATCGACTATGTGCCCGAGGCCGAGCGCGCGACCTTCCAGGGCTTCGTGCGCGCCGACGGCCGCGTCGGCACGCGCAACTTCATCGGCATCCTGTCGTCGGTCAATTGCTCGGCCACGGTGATCCGGCATATCGCCGACCATTTCACGCGGGAGCGGCTCGTGGCCTATCCCAATGTCGATGGCGTGGTCGCGTTTGCGCATGGCACCGGCTGCGGCATGTCGTCGCCGAGCGAGCATTTCGATCTGTTGCGTCGCACGCTGGCCGGCTATGCGCGCCATCCGAATCTGGCCGGCGTGCTGATCGTGGGGCTTGGCTGCGAGCGCAATCAGGTCGCCTCGCTGGTCGAGTCGCAACAACTCGAGCCGGGCAGCCATCTGCATACGATGGTGATGCAGGACACCGGCGGCACGCGCGAGACCATCGCCGCCGGTATCCGCGCGATCGAGTCGATGCTGCCGGCAGCGAATGCAGCGCAACGCCAGCCGGTGTCCGCCAGCTATCTGAAGATCGGCCTGGAGTGCGGCGGCTCCGACGGGTTTTCCGGCATCACCGCCAATCCCGCATTGGGCGCGGCGATGGACATCCTGGTGCGCCACGGCGGCACCGCGATCCTGTCGGAAACGCCCGAGATCCATGGCGTCGAATACATGCTGACGCGGCGCGCCGTCACGCCGGAGGTCGGGCAGAAGCTGCTGGACCGGCTGGCCTGGTGGGAGCGCTATACCGCCGGACACAACGCGCAGTTCAACGGCGTGGTGGGCCACGGCAACCAGCAGGGCGGCCTCGCCAACATCTTCGAGAAGTCGCTGGGCTCCGCGATGAAGGGCGGCACCACGCCGCTGCAGGCGGTCTACCAGTACGCCGAGCCGATCGACAAGGCCGGCTTCGTCTTCATGGATTCGCCCGGCTATGACCCGGTCGCGGTCACCGGCCAGATCGCCAGCGGCGCCAACCTGATCTGCTTTACCACGGGCCGCGGCTCGATGTTCGGCTCCAAGCCCGCGCCGACGATCAAGCTGGCGTCCAACACGCCGATGTACCGGCGCCTGGCCGACGACATGGACATCAACTGCGGCGTCATCGTCGACGGCGAGCTGACCGTCGCCGAGATGGGGCAACGTATCTTCGAACATATCCTGCGTGTGGCCTCCGGCGACAAGACCCGCAGCGAGCTGCTCGGCCTGGGCGACAACGAGTTCGTGCCCTGGCATATGGGCATCGTCAGCTGATTGGCCATATGCGGTCGCTTGTGGCCGCCCGTGGCTGCTTGCGGCGGCTTTCGGCGTTTTCTTCGGCCGCATGCGGCCACCTACGCCCGCATGCGGCCGCGTCCACCCGCTTACCGTCCTTCTCCAAGACCTCCATCGCATCATGTCCCTGCAGCTTTCCCACGCCGCGCTGCTGCGCGGCCAGAACCTGATCGGCGCCCAGTGGCAACCTGCCGCGCGCGGTGAGCGCCTCGATGTCGCCAATCCCGCGGACGGCGCGACGCTGACGCAGGTTGCCGACAGCGGCGCCGAGGACGCGCGCCGCGCCGCCGATGCCGCGCACGCGGCTTTCGCCGACTGGAGCCGCCGCCCGGCCCGGGAGCGCGCGCGTCTGCTGCAGCGCTGGCATGCGCTGATCCTCGAGCACCAGGAAGACCTGGCGCGCATCATCTCGGCCGAGCAGGGCAAGCCGATGCACGAGAGCCGCGGCGAGGTGCAGTACGGCGCCGCGTACGTCGAATGGTTCGCGGCCGAGGCGGTCCGCATCTGCGGCGACATCGTGGCCGAGGCCGTGCCGGGCCGAAAGATGCTGGTGCTGAAGGAACCGGTCGGCGTGGTGGCGGCGATCACGCCGTGGAACTTTCCGCTGGCGATGATCGCGCGCAAGATCGCGCCGGCACTGGCGGCCGGCTGCACCGTGGTCGCCAAGCCGGCCGAGGACACGCCGCTGACCGCGCTGGCGCTGGTGTACCTGGCCGAGCTTGCCGGCGTGCCGGCGGGCGTGCTGAACATCGTCACTGCGTCGCGCGAACGCACGCCCGAGGTGGTCGACGTCTGGCTCGCCGACAGCCGCGTGCGCAAGATCACGTTCACCGGCTCGACGCCGGTCGGCAAGCACCTGGCGCGCGAATCCGCATCGACGCTGAAGAAGCTGTCGCTGGAGCTCGGCGGCAACGCGCCCTTTATCGTGTTCGAGGATGCGGACCTCGACGCCGCGGTCGAAGGGCTGATGGCATCGAAGTTTCGCAACGGCGGCCAGACCTGCGTCTGCCCGAACCGCATCTACGTGCACGAGGCCGTTCACGACGATTTCGTCGAACGGCTGGCTCGCCGCGTCGGGGCGCTGAAGGTCGGCGCGGCCAGCGAGGAGGGCTCGCAGATCGGCCCGATGATCAATGCGCGCGCGGTCGACAAGATCGCCCGCCATGTCGAGGATGCGGTGGCCCGGGGCGCGCGCGTCGTCACCGGCGGCAAGCGCGTGCGTACCGCGGACGGTCCGCACTACTACGCGCCCACCGTGCTGATCGGGGCCACGCCGCAGATGGCGTTGTCCTGCGAAGAAACCTTCGGCCCCGTCGCGCCGATCTTCCGCTTCGCGAGCGAGGACGAGGTGATCGGCCACGCCAACGACACGCCGTTTGGCCTTGCCGCCTACTTCTATTCAAACGATGTGCGCCGCATCTGGCGCGTCGCGCAGGCGCTGGAGACCGGCATCGTCGGCATCAACGAGGGCGCCATCGCGGCCGAGGCCGCGCCGTTCGGCGGCGTCAAGGAGTCCGGTTACGGGCGCGAGGGCTCGCGCCATGGACTGGACGATTACCTGCATTTGAAGTATTTGTGCCAGGGGCAACTGGACTGAGGCCGGCCGCAGCCGTAGAACGCCGCAGGAAACCCTCAAGGCCGTACAACGCCGTACAAGGCTCGGTCGCCAGGCCCATCGAACCCGCATTGCTTTGACAGGACCCGTCATGCCCGCATCCAATCCCTTCAAGACCGCATTGGCCGCCCGCCGGCCGCAAATCGGCCTGTGGCTGTCGATGGCCGAGCCGTATCTGGCCGAGGTCTCGGCCACCGCCGGCTTCGACTGGCTGCTGATCGACGGCGAGCACGCCCCCAACGATGTGCGCAGCATCCTGGCCCAGTTGCAGGCGGTCTCGGCCTATCCGAGCGCCCCTGTCGTGCGCGCCGTGGCAGGCGACGTGCCGCTGATCAAGCAGCTGCTCGATATCGGCGCGACCACGCTGCTGGTGCCGATGGTCGATACCGCCGAGCAGGCGCGCATGCTGGTCAGCGCGACGCGTTATCCGCCGCAGGGCATCCGCGGCGTCGGCAGCGCGGTGGCGCGTGCCTCGCGCTGGAGCGGCCGCACCGACTATCTCGATGTCGCCGATGACGAGGTCTGCCTGCTGGTGCAGGCCGAGACCGTGACCGCGCTGGCAAACCTGGAAGAGATCTGCGCGGTCGATGGCATCGACGGCGTCTTTATCGGACCGGCCGACCTGGCCGCATCGATGGGGCATCGCGGCAATCCCGGCCACCCGGAAGTGCAAGCGGCGATCGAGAACGCGATGCGCACCATCGTCGCCAGCGGCAAGGCCGCGGGCACGCTGACCTCCGATGCCGCGTTGGCGCGGTGCTATCTGGAGCTGGGCTGCACCTTCGTCGCCACCGGCGTCGACGTGCTGCTGTTCGCGAAGGCCGCGCGCCAGCTGGCCGCGTCCTTCCGAGAGGAAGGCGCCGTCCCCGCACAACGGCCGTCCGCCGCCTACTGAACGATTTCCCGATTTCTCCGCATCATGTCCCTGGATAGTTCCACACGCGACGCCACGCTGCGCGCGCTGCAAGCCATCGTCGGCGACAACGCCTGCCTCGTCGCCGACGCCGATACCGAGTCCTATGTCACCGACTACCGGCGCATCAGCCGCGGCAAGGCCAGCGTGGTGGTGCTGCCGTCGAGCACCGAGCAGGTCGCCGCGGTGATGGCGTGGTGCCATGCGCACGACGTGCCCGTGGTGCCGCAGGGCGGCAATACCTCGCTGATGGGCGGCGCGGTGCCGGACACGCGCGGCGATGCCGTGGTGCTGAACCTGAGCCGCATGAACCGCGTGCTGGCGATCGACACCGTCAACGACACGCTGACGGTGCAGGCCGGCGTGACGCTGGCCGCCGCCCGCGCCGCGGCCGAGGAGGGCGGGCGCCTGTTTCCGCTGCGCATCGGCTCCGAAGGCTCCTGCCAGATCGGCGGCAATCTGTCGACCAATGCCGGCGGTACCGCGGTGCTGCGCTACGGCAATATGCGCGATCTGGTGCTCGGCATCGAGGCGGTGCTGCCCGACGGGCGCATCTACTCGTCGCTGCGCGGCCTGCGCAAGGACAACACCGGCTACGACCTGAAGCACCTGTTCATCGGCGCCGAAGGGACGCTCGGCATCATCACCGCCGCCGTGCTGAAGCTGATGCCGCAGCCGCGCGCGAGCGCGGTGGCCTTCGTCGCGGTGGCGTCGCCGGATGCGGCCGTGCGCCTGCTGGGCGAGGCCAAGCGGCTGTCCGGGGGCGCGGTCACGGCGTTCGAGCTGATCTCGGGTCCGGCGCTCGACCTGGTGCTCGACTATCTGGGCAATGTCGCCTCGCCGCTGGCGCAGCGGCACGACTGGATGGTGCTGATCGAGTTGAGTTCGGGCGCGGACGCCGCCAGCCTCGAGGCGACGCTGCTCGAAATCCTCGAAAGCGGCTACGAACAGCAGCTGGTGCAGGATGCCGCGATCGCGGCCAGCGTTGCGGACGCGCAGACCTTCTGGCGCATCCGCGAGGAAATCTCGGACGCGCAGACGCGCACCGGCGGCAGCATCAAGTGCGATGTGTCGGTGCCGCTGTCGCGCATCGCGGACTTCGTCGACGAGGCCTCGCGTCGCGTGCTGGATCTGGTGCCCGACGCCCGCATGGTGATCTACGGCCATATGGGCGACGGCAACGTCCACTTCAATCCGCTGCGTCCGAAGGACGCCGACGCGAAGGCCTTCCTCGCGCAGTGGTACAAGCCGGTATCCGATCTGGTCGATGGCCTGGCCCACGGCGAAGGCGGCTCGATCTCGGCCGAGCATGGCATCGGCGCGGTCAAGCGCGACGACCTGCGGCGCTACAAGTCGGAGGTCGAGCTCGAGCTGATGTGGCAGGTCAAGCGGGCGCTGGACCCGAAGAATCTGATGAATCCAGGCAGGGTGTTGCCGGCGATGGGCGAGGACGGTTGAGCTTTCGGGCCGCCGCGCTGGTGTTCAGGCGGCGGCCTCGAGCCGGCGCGTTCGAGCTGGCAGGCTCAGGCTGGCACTTTCGAGCCGGGCCGTTCGAGCCGGCAGGCTCGGGGTGGCACTTTCGAGTCCGGCCGTTCGAGCTGGCAGGCTCAGGCTGGCACTTTAGAGTCCGGTCGTTCGAGCTGGCATGTTCAAGCCGGGCCGTTCAAGCCGGCTCGGCCGCCGGCTCCGACAGCCGCAGCGTGCGCAGCACCGCCTTGGCCACGCCATACGCGCTGCCCGGGTTCTGTCCGGTGATCAGGCGCCCGTCCTCGACCACATAAGGCGCGAAGGGCAGCATCGCCTTGCTGTATTGCGCGCCGCGCTTGCCGAGCTCCTGTTCGAGCCCGAACGGCACCGCAAAGTCGCGCTTGGCCATGATCTCCTCGTTCCACGAGAAGCCGGTCACGCGCTTGCCCTGCACCAGCAGCTCGCCATTGCCGAGCCTGACGTCCAGCAGGCCGGCCGGGCCGTGGCACACCGCGGCCACCACGCGACCCTGCTCGTACATCGCCGCGATCAGCCGCGCCAGCGACTCGCAGCCGGGGAAGTCGAACATCACGCCATGCCCGCCGGTCAGGTAGATGGCATCGAACTCGCCCGGATCGACCGACGCCACGTTGACCGTGTCGTTCAGCAGGTCCATGAAGATCCGGTCCTCATAGCGTTTGAAAACACTGCTGCGCATGCCGGCACTTCGTGCAAGTTCCGACAGCATCAGGCTCTCGGGATCGATCGGGATCATGCCGCCCGACGGCGACGCCAGCTGCAGCGTATGGCCCGCTTCCTCGGCCACATCCCAGAAGTGCGTGAGTTCGCTGAGCCACAGGCCGGTACGAAAGCCCACTTTTTGATACTGGTCGACGTTGGTCGCGACCACCAGGATTCGGCGTTGCGCTGGCATGGGTGCCTCCTGTTTTTCGGGGGAAGTTCGAAAGCTGCAAGAAGCGTTCCGCAGGTTCGGCGGCGGACCCAGGGCGCTCGTCCAGCAATGGCGAGGTCGGGGTTAACCCTTGCTCTCGTAAACTCTATTTTCATGGCACGGCTATTGCGTGTAAATTTGTTTACATCGATAGCTGTTTGCCGGATGCACCAGATTGCGCCCGGCCCACCGCAGAGCCATGACTGCTTCCCGTCCGGACCCGGCCGCCAGGCCGGACGATTCCGCGCCAGACGCCGCGCCCGAGACCACGGTCTCGCAGCGCATCGCGAAGGTGTTTCCGTCGCTGACGCCGGCGCACCAGCGCATGGCGGATTACGTGCTGGCCAACCCGTTCCGCGCGGCGACGATGCGCATCGACGAGTTCGCGCAGGCGGTGCAGGTGTCGGTGGCGACGGCGAACCGCTTTGCCCATGCGCTGGGCTTCGACGGGTACCCGCAGTTCCGCGCCGAACTGGTGCGCGGGTTCGAGGCCACGCTGGCGCCGGTCGAGAAGCTGCGCACCGAACTGGAGCGCCCGGCCACCGTCACCGAAATCATCGCGGCCTCGCTGGAGGAGAACGAGCGCAACCTGCAGGCGACCCGCCGCGCGCTCGATGCCGATGCCTGCGAACGCGCGGTGACGGCGATCCTCGAGGCCGAGCATGTCTATGTGCTGGGCTTCGGCGCGAGCGGCTATCTGGCCGGCCTGCTGCAGCACGGGCTCGACATGTACTGCCGCACGGTGATCACGGTCGCCGGCGTCGGCGGCGCGTCGACGGCGGCGCGGCAGCTGTTCAAGCTGACCAGCCGCGATCTGGTGATTCCGATTGCTTTTCCCCGCTATGTCTATGACAGCGTCGCGCTGACCGAGCGCGCCCGCGCCCACGGTGCCCGCATCCTGGCGCTGACCGACGGGCCGACCTCGCCGCTGGCGCCGTTTGCCGATATCGCGCTGTATGTCAGCGCCGGCCGGCAGCTGTCGCCGAACTCGGATGCGGCCGTGCTGGCGATGATCGAGGCGCTGTGCGGCGCGGTGGCACACCGCGCCACCGGCTCGGTCAAGGCCGCCGCCGACATGACCGAATTCGTGCTGCCCTGGCTGCATCAGACCCATGCCCGCGGCGATTCCAGCCGCACCGCCGCGGCGGGCGACACGCAGACCAAGCCCCGTCCGGGGTCCGGCAAGGCGCCACGGCGCCGGCGCCCGGACCCCGGCACCGAATAACGCTCCCGAGCCTCACCGAGTTGCCTGCCGTGCAGGCCGACACAGCACCATGAACGCAGACCGATCGACCTCCAAGCCCACGCCCGTGATCGCCATCCATGGCGGGGCCGGCACCATCACCCGCGCCGCGATGGACGCGGACAAGGAAGCCCAATACATCGCCGCGCTCGAACAGGCCCTGCGCGCGGGCCAGCGCCTGCTGGCGGACGGCGCCAGCGCCGTCGATGCCGTGACCGAAGCGGTGCGGCTGCTCGAGGACTGTCCGCTGTTCAATGCCGGCAAGGGCGCCGTGCTGACCAATGCCGGCACCTATGAACTCGACGCCGCGGTAATGGACGGCGCCACCCGCGACGCCGGCGCGGTGGCCTGCGTCAAGCGCCTGCGCAATCCGGTGCTGGCGGCGCGCGCCGTGATGGAACGCAGCGAGCATGTGCTGTTCGCCGCCGACGGCGCGGAAGCCTTCGCGCAGGCGCAGGGCCTGCCGCTGGTCGAGGCGGATTACTACTACACGCCCGAGCGCCATGCGCAATGGCAACGCGCCCGCGCGGGCAGCGGCATGGCCCTGCTCGATCACGACGCCGCCGCGCTGGCCGCGCGCGCCGACGCCGATGAGGCGGGCGGCGAGCCGCTCGATCCCGGCACCAAGTTCGGCACCGTCGGCGCGGTCGCGCTCGACGCCCAGGGCCGGCTCGCCGCGGCAACGTCCACCGGCGGCATCACCAACAAGCAGCTGGGCCGCGTCGGCGATACGCCGGTGATCGGCGCCGGCTGCTATGCCGACGAACTGGTGGCGGTGTCGACCACCGGCACCGGAGAGATGTTCATCCGCGCCGTGGCCGCCTACGACATCTCGGCGCGCATGCGCTATGCCGGCAGCTCGCTGGAGGCCGCGACGCACGCGGTCGTGATGCACAGCCTGCCGGCGATCCAGGGCCGGGGCGGGCTGGTGGCGATCGACGCGGCCGGTAATGTCGCGCTGCCGTTCAACACCGAAGGCATGTACCGCGGTCATGCCCGCGTTGGCGAGCCGGTCCACGTGGCGATCTACCGCTGACCCCATGCCCGCAGGTTTCGAGGAACACTCCATGGCTACATCGTCTTCCACGTCTTCCGCGCCTTCCGCATCCCGCCTCGCGCTGCCGCCGCAGCGCGTCGTGTCCGTCAACGACCTGACGGTGCGCTTCGCCACCTCCGAACGCACCGTCGAAGCCGTGCGCGGCCTGTCCTTCCATATCGACCGCGGCGAAACGCTGGCGGTGGTCGGCGAGTCGGGCTCCGGCAAGTCGGTGACCTCGCTGGCGCTGATGCGCCTGGTCGAACAAGGCGGCGGGCGCCTGGCCAGCGGCAGCATGCTGCTGCGCCGCCGTGGCGGCGAGGTGCTCGACCTCGCCAGCGCGGACGCCGGCACGATGCGCGGCATCCGCGGTGCCGATATCGCGATGATCTTCCAGGAGCCGATGACCTCGCTCAATCCGGTGTTCCCGGTCGGCGAGCAGATCGCGGAATCGATCCGCCTGCATCAGAACAAGAGCCGCGCGGCGGCCCGCGCCGAGGCGTTGCGCATGCTCGAACTGGTGCGCATCCCCGAGGCGCGCCGCGTGCTGGACCGCTATCCGCATCAGCTGTCCGGCGGCATGCGCCAGCGCGTGATGATCGCGATGGCGCTGTCGTGCCGGCCCGCGCTGCTGATCGCCGACGAGCCGACCACCGCGCTGGACGTCACCATCCAGGCCGAGATCCTGCAGCTGATCCGCAATCTGCAGGCCGAGATGCAGATGGGCGTGCTGTTCATCACGCACGACATGGGCGTGGTGGCCGAAATGGCGGACCGCGTGCTGGTGATGTACCGCGGCGAGAAGGTCGAGGAGGGCGACGCGCCGACCGTGTTCGCGCGGCCCGCGCACCCCTACACGCGCGCACTGCTGTCCGCGGTGCCCAAGCTCGGCGCGATGGCAGGCACCGATCTGCCGGCCAAGTTTCCGCTGGTGCGGGTGGAGGGCGGCGATGGGCATGCGAGCGCCGAAGTCCCCGGCGAAAGACCGGCCGCGGCCACGCGTCCCGATGCCTCGGCCCAGCCGATCCTGCGCGTGCGCGATCTCGTGACCCGCTTCGACGTGCCGGGCGGGCTGTTCGGACGGCCGACGCGCCGCGTGCATGCGGTCGAGCGCGTCAGCTTCGACCTGTATCCCGGCGAGACGCTGGCGCTGGTCGGCGAATCGGGCTGCGGCAAATCGACGACGGGCCGCTCGCTGCTGCGCCTGGTCGAAAGCCAGAGCGGCACCATCGAATTCGCCGGCCAGAACATCGGCGAACTGTCGGGGCCCGCGCTGCAGAGCCTGCGCCGCAATATCCAGTTCATTTTCCAGGACCCGTTCGCCTCGCTCGATCCGCGCGTGCCGGTCGGCTATTCGATCATGGAGCCGCTGCTGGTGCACAAGGTCGCCAGCGGCAAGGAGGCCGAGCAGCGCGTGGCCTGGCTGCTCGACAAGGTCGGCCTGTCACCTGCCCATGCCGCCCGCTATCCGCACGAGTTCTCGGGCGGCCAGCGCCAGCGCATCTGCATCGCGCGCGCCCTGGCGCTGAACCCGAAGGTCGTGATCGCCGACGAGTCGGTGTCCGCGCTGGACGTCTCGATCCAGGCGCAGATCGTCAACCTGATGCTCGACCTGCAGCGCGAGATGGGCATCGCCTTCCTGTTCATCTCGCACGATATGGCGGTGGTCGAACGCGTCAGCCACCGGGTCGCGGTGATGTATCTGGGGCAGATCGTCGAGATCGGCCCGCGCCGCGCGATCTTCGAGAACCCGCAGCATCCCTATACGAAGAAGCTGATGTCGGCGGTACCGGTGGCCGACCCCGCGCGCCGGCATCTGCGGCGCGAGCCGCAGGTCGACGAGCTGCCGAGCCCGATCCGCGCGATCGGCGACGAGCCGGTGGTGCAGCCGCTGGTGGCCGTCGCCCCGGACCACTTCGTTGCGCGGCACGCCGTCGGCGGCGCCTATTGAGGCTGCCCGCGCCAACCCGCATTGTGCCGACCCGTATTGAGCCAACCGTGTTGGGCCAACCGTATTGAGCCAACCCGGGCTGCAAGGCCGCCAAGAGCCGACCCAGCCCGATCACCCTGCCAGTCTTACCAAGGAGAATCGACAATGATGCAAGCCAGTTTGTCCCGACGTGGCGCCGCGCGCCTGATTGCCGGCGGCCTGCTGATGGCCGCGTTTGCGGCCGGACCGGCCTTCGCCGCCAAGGACGCGGTGATGGCGGTGGCCTCTACCTTCACCACGCTCGATCCCTACGATTCGAACGACACGCTGTCGCAGGCGGTCTCCAAGAGCTTCTACCAGGGCCTGTTCGGCCTGGACAAGGACATGAAGCTGGTCAACGTGCTGGCCGACAGCTATGACGTCAGCAAGGACGGACTGGTCTACACCATCAAGGTCAGGAAGGGCGTCAAGTTCCACGACGGCACCAGCTTCGACGCCACCGCCGTCAAGGCCAATCTGGACCGCGTCACCGATCCGGCCAACAAGCTCAAGCGCTACACGCTGTTCAACCGCGTCGCGCGCACCGACGTGGTCGACCCGACCACCGTCAAGATCACGCTGAAGGAGCCGTTCTCGCCGTTCATCAACGTGCTGGCGCACCCGTCGGCCGTGATGATTTCGCCGACCGCGCTGAAGAAGTACGGCAAGGACATCGCCTTCCACCCGGTCGGCACCGGTCCCTTCGAATTCGTCGAGTGGAAGCAGCCCGACCACTTGCGCGGCAAGAAGTTTGCCGGCTACTGGAAGAGCGGCCTGCCGAAGATCGACACGATCACCTGGAAGCCGGTGGTCGACAACAACAGCCGCTCGGCCATCATGCAGACCGGCGAGGCCGACTTCGCCTTCAGCATTCCGTTCGAGCAGGCCGCGGTGCTGAAAGCCAGCCCGAAGGTCGACCTGATCGCGGCGCCGTCGATCATCCAGCGCTACCTGTCGCTCAATACGCAGGTCAAGCCGTTCAACGATCCCAAGGTGCGCCAGGCGATCAACTACGCGATCAACAAGCAGGCGCTGGCCAAGGTGGCGTTCGCCGGCTATGCGGTGCCGGCCGAAGGCGTGGTGCCGCCGGGCGTCGATTTCGCCGAGAAGCTGGGCCCGTGGCCGTACGATCCGGCCAAGGCGCGCGCGCTGCTGAAGGAAGCCGGCTATCCGAACGGCTTCGAAACCACGCTGTGGTCCGCCTATAACCACACCACCGCGCAGAAGGTGATCCAGTTCGTGCAGCAGCAGCTGCAGCAGGTCGGCATCAAGGCCTCGGTGCAGGCGCTCGAGGCCGGCCAGCGCGTCGAGAAGGTCGAGAGCGTGCCCAGGCCCGAGGACGCCGGCGTGCGCATGTACTACGTCGGCTGGTCATCGTCGACCGGCGAATCGGACTGGGCGCTGCGTCCGCTGCTGGCGTCCGAATCGATGCCGCCCAAGCTGCTGAATACCGCGTACTACAAGAACGACCAGGTCGATGCCGACATCGCCGGCGCGCTGCGTACCACCGACCGCAACGAGAAGGCGCGGCTGTACAAGGACGCGCAGCAGCGCATCTGGGCCGACGCCCCGTGGGCCTTCCTGGTGACCGAGCAGGTGCTGTATGCCCGCAGCAAGCGGCTGAGCGGCGCCTATGTGATGCCGGACGGCTCGTTCGAGTTCGAGAACATCGATATCAAGAGCAGCTCGCAGTAAGCCGCGCAGCGCCGCCCGCCCCAGGTATGCGGGGGCGGGGCGGGCGGCCGGCGGTCTTTTGCGGCCATCCTCATTGCCATTGTTGCAAGCCCCCCGGTGTCCGCGCCGGTCGCCGATTGCTGATCGGCGCGGACCCACGGAGTCGTCATGTTGAATTACTTTCTGAAGCGCGTGCTGGGCGTGGTGCCGACGATGCTGATCGTCGCGGTGCTGGTCTTCCTGTTCGTGCATTTGCTGCCCGGCGATCCGGCGCGGCTCGCCGCGGGACCGGAGGCCGATGCCGCCACCGTCGAACTGGTCCGCAAGGACCTGGGCCTGGACAAGCCGCTGCACGAGCAGTTCGTCACCTTCTTCGGCAATGCGCTGCAAGGGGAGTTCGGCAACTCGCTGCGCACCAAGCGCCCGGTCAGCGAGGAGATCGGCGACCGTTTCTTCCCGACGCTGTGGCTGACCGTCGCCTCGATGCTGTGGGCCGTGGTGTTCGGCATGCTGATCGGCATCGGCTCGGCGGTCTGGCGCAATCGCTGGCCGGACCGCATCGGCATGACGCTGGCGGTGTCGGGCATCTCGTTCCCGGCCTTCGCCCTCGGCATGCTGCTGATGGAGATCTTCTCGGTCCAGCTCGGCTGGCTGCCGTCGATCGGCGCGGAAAGCTGGAAGCACTACATCCTGCCGTCGCTGACGCTCGGCGCCGCCGTGGCCGCCGTGATGGCGCGCTTTACGCGGGCATCGTTCGTCGAGGTGCTGCAGGAAGATTACGTGCGTACGGCGCGCGCCAAGGGCGTGCGCGAGTCGCTGGTGGTCGCCAAGCACTGCCTGCGCAACGCAATGATCCCGGTCGTCACGATGATGGGCCTGCAGTTCGGCTTCCTGCTGGGCGGCTCGATCGTCGTCGAGAAGGTGTTCAACTGGCCCGGCCTCGGCCGGCTGCTGGTCGATGCCGTCGAGATGCGCGACTACCCGGTGATCCAGGCCGAGGTGCTGCTGTTCTCGCTCGAATTCATCCTGATCAATCTGGTGGTGGATCTGCTGTATACGGTGATCAACCCCACCATCCGCTACAAGTGAGGCCGTCCATGACCGAGCTATCGACCGTGGCCAACGAGGCCGCCGTGCCGGGCGCGGCGGCGCAGGCCGAGCCCGTCCGCACGCCGTGGAGCGAATTCTGGCGCAAGTTCCGCCGCCAGCATCTGGCGCTGGCCGCCGGTGTGTTCGTGATCCTGCTGGTGATCGTCGCCGTGCTGTCGCCGCAGCTGGTGCCCTACGATCCCGAGAACTACTTCGACTACGACGCGCTGAACGCCGGGCCGTCGGCGGCGCACTGGTTCGGCGTCGATTCGCTGGGCCGCGACATCTTCAGCCGCATCCTGGCCGGCACGCGCATCTCGCTTGCCGCCGGCTTCTTCTCGGTGATCGTCGGCGCCATCGTCGGCACGCTGCTGGGCCTGCTGGCTGGTTACTACGAGGGCTGGTGGGACCGGATCGTGATGCGGATCTCCGACGTGCTGTTCGCGTTTCCGGGCATCCTGCTGGCGATCGGCATCGTCGCCATCCTGGGCAACGGCATGGTCAACGTGGTCTTCGCGGTGGCGATCTTCAGCATCCCGGCGTTCGCGCGGCTGGTGCGGGGCAACACGCTGATGCTCAAGCGGCTGACCTATATCGAGGCCGCACGCAGCATCGGCGCGTCCGACTGGACCATCCTGATGCGGCATATCCTGCCGGGCACGATCTCGTCGATCGTCGTCTATTTCTCGATGCGGATCGGCACCTCGATCATCACCGCGGCCAGCCTGTCCTTCCTCGGCCTGGGCGCGCAGCCGCCGACGCCCGAGTGGGGCGCGATGCTGAACGAGGCGCGCGCCGACATGGTGACGGCCCCGCATGTGGCGATCTTTCCCAGCCTGGCGATCTTCCTGACCGTGCTCGCGTTCAACCTGCTGGGCGACGGGCTGCGCGACGCGCTCGATCCGAAGATCGATCGCCGCTGACGGAGGGCCATCGCGATGCCGCACGAACCCTCCGCCGCGCCGGACTCGCCTGCACCGGGCGTTCCTCCGCATATCGGCGACCTGCCGGCGGGCGCACGCAATGCGATCACCGATGTGCCGGGCGTTCGCGTGGGCCATTGCACGCTGGCCGATGGCGCGGTGCAGACCGGCGTCACGGTGGTGCTGCCGCACGCCGGCGATCCGTATCTGGACAAGGTGCCGGCCGCGGCCGCGGTGATCAACGGCTTCGGCAAGAGCATCGGGCTGGTGCAGGTCGACGAGCTTGGTGTACTGGAGACGCCGATCGCGCTGACCAACACCTTTGCGGTCGGCGCCGTGGCGCAGGCGCAGATCCGGCAGGCGATCGCGGCCCACGCCGAGATCGGCCGCGGCTGGCCCACCGTCAATCCGCTGGTGTTCGAATGCAATGACGGCTATCTGAACGACATCCAGGCGATGCCCATCGGCGAAACGCACTATCGGCAGGCCTGCGCCGCGGCCGGCGCCGATGTTGCGCAGGGCGCGGTCGGGGCAGGGCGCGGCATGTCGGCGTTCGGCGTCAAGGGCGGCATCGGCACGGCGTCGCGGCTTGCGGGGCCTTATCGCGTGGGTGCGCTGGTGCTGGCGAACTACGGCACGCCGGCGATGCTGACGGTCGCCGGCAGGCGGGTCGGTGCCGAACTGGCGCAGCGGCTGGCCGCGCCCACTGCAACGGACGCCGCCACAACGAACGCCGCCACAACGAACGCCGCCGCAACGGACGCTGCGCCCGCTGCAACGGACGCGGGGCGGGCCGCAACGGACGCCGCGCAGACTGCCGCTGACGCCAGGCCGGAGAAGGGCTCGATCATCATGATCGTCGCCACCGACGCGCCGCTCGATTCCCGCCAGCTGGGACGACTGGCGCGGCGTGCCGGCGCGGGGCTGGCACGCACCGGATCGGTCTACGGTCATGGCTCCGGCGATATCGCGCTGGCCTTCAGCACCGCCTATACCGTGCCGCACGACGCCGCCACGCCGATGCCGGCCGTCGCGATGGTCCACGAGACCGAGCTCGATCCGCTGTTCCACGCCGTAGCCGACAGCGTCGAGCAGGCCATCCTGCATGCGCTGTGGCACGCCGAGACCGTCAGCGGCCGCGACGGCCATTGCCGCCGCAGCCTGCTGTCGTGGATGCCTGAATTGAATTTTGCCGACTGAACCGCGCACGCCGCCGCTGCGCCGGCGCGCGCCATTCCTGCGTGCGTCGCCGCTGCGTTTTGCGCGCGCCATTCCCATGAAGATCCTGATCTCCACCGATATCGAGGGCGTCGCCGGCGTCTTCCATCTCGAACAGACACGCCCGGGCAATGGCGAGTACGAGCGCGCCCGCGCCTGGATGACGCGCGAAGCCGACGCCGCGGCGCGGGGCGCCTTCGCGGCCGGGGCCGAGGCCGTCTGGGTCAACGACTCGCATGGGGGCTTTCGCAACCTGCTGCCGGACCTGCTGGACCCGCGTGTGCGCATCGTGCTAGGCAAGCCGCGCTACGCCGGCATGATGAGCGGGATCGAGCAGGATTGCGACGGCGTGCTGATGATCGGCTATCACGGCCGCGCGCAAGGCCGCGGCATCCTGGCGCATACGATCAACAGCAGCGCGTTCGCCAGCGTGACGATCGGCGGCATCGAACTCGGCGAAGCGGGGCTGTACGCCGCGCTGGCGGGCGAGGCCGATGTGCCGGTGCTGATGGCGAGCGGCGACGATGTCTTCGTCGAGGAAACGTCGGCGCTGATGCCGTGGGTGCGCTACGTGGCCACCAAGCGCGCGCAGGGGCAGGGCAGCGGGGATTCGATGACGCCCGCCGCCGCCTGCGAGGCGATCGGCGCGGCCGCGCAAGCCGCGGTCCGCGCGCTGCGGACCGATCCGGCCGGGGCCCGGCCCTTCACCATTCCTGGCCCCGTCACGTGCCAATTGCGCACCCTGACGCCCGCACACGCCGACCTGTTCTGCCAATGGCCCACGCTGCGGCGGCTCGATGGCGTCACGCTGAGTTTCGATGCGCCCAGCGTAACCGACGCGGTGCGCATGCTGAACTGCCTGTCGGCGATGTCGTTCATGCTGCGGTAGCGGCGAATGGGGCAGCGTGGGTTTTCTCCCCTCTCCCGCTTGCGGGAGAGGGGCGGGAGAGAGGGCAAACGGCAGCCGCCATGTCGCTGCAGTTTGAAACCACCTCCTTCTCCCAACCCTCTCCCCCGTGAGGGGGAGGGAGAATTCCGCCGGCAAGAATCAGTGCCGGCGGTCCGCCGGCGCCCAACCTCAAGCCACCGGCAACGTCTTGCTGAACACGCTGACGCCATCGAGGTCGCGCAGGTCCACCGTCAGGGCCTTCGTCGACGGATCGATATTGACTTCGCCGAAGAACTGGAAGCCCGAATAGGGCGACAGGTTCGCCTGGCCCGCGGGCGGCGCCTTCTGGAAGACCAGCTGCGGGCCGAAGGTGGCGTCGAGCTGGTTGGGGCCGAAGGTCCCGGCGTTCAGCGGGCCGGCCACGAACTCCCAGAACGGCGAGAAATCGGTGAACTGTGCCTTCGACGGATCGTAGTAGTGCGCGGCGCAATAGTGCACGTCGGCGGTCAGCCAGACCACATTGGGCACGCCCTTGATGGCGCGCAGCAGCCGCGCGGTTTCCAGCTCGCGGCCCAGCGCCGCGCCGTCGTTGCCGTTGGCGATCGCTTCCCAGCGGGCGTTGCCGGCCGCGTCCTTGCCGTCCGGCACCCACAGGCCGATCGGCATGTCGGCGGCGATGATCTTCCACGTGGCCTGCGATTGCTTCACGCCGTTGACCAGCCATTCCAGCTGCTCGTTGCCGAGGAACACCGTGTCGCCGTTCTCGGTGGTCTGCAGGTTGGCGGTATTGCCGCCACGATACGTGCGCATGTCGAGGACGAACACGTCCAGCAGCGGCCCGTAGGAAACCTTGCGATAGAGCGTTTGCTCCGCCGCGGTGCTGCCGATCCGCATCGGCGCGTATTCGCGGAACGCCTGGGTGGCGCGGGCGACCAGCGTGGCGATGTTCTTCTCGGTGTAGCGCGCGTCGGCGCTCAGGTCCTTGGTCGGCGACCAGTTGTTGGTGACCTCGTGATCGTCCCATTGCCAGATCTGCGGCACCTCGGCCGAGAAGCGGCGCACGTTCTCGTCCATCAGGTTGTAGCGATAGCGGCCGCGGTATTCGTCCAGCGTTTCGGCGACCTTGGAGACCTCCGGCGTCACCAGGTTCTTCCACACGCGGCCGTTCTCGGCGGTGGCCTCGGCCAGGATCGGGCCGTCCGCGTAGATCGTGTCGCCGCTGTGCAGGAAGAAGTCCGGCTCGCGGCGGCGCATCGCCTCGAAGATCTTCATGCCGCCGAACTCGGTATTGATGCCCCAGCCCTGGCCCGCGACGTCGCCACCCCAGACGAAGCGCACGGGGCGATTGGCGTCGGTACGCGGGATCGTGCGGAACTGGCCCGGCACCACCACGCCGGTCGCGCGCGGATTGTCGATGCTGTCACAGGCTACGCGCAGGAAGATCGATTCGCCGGCCGGCAGGCCCGACAGCTCCACGCGGCCGGTGAAATCGGACGCGGCGCTGACGGTGGGGCCGAGCACCTTGCGCGGATTGCGGAAGCTGTCGGTGGTGTCGTACTCCACGCGCAGCTGCGCGGCGCGGTCGGCGCGCGCCCAGACCACCGCGCGTCCATCGCCCACATCGCCGATCTGGATGCCGTACGGCAGCTTGGGCCGCTCGCTGTCGGGCACGATGACCGCCGGCGCCTCGGGCGAGTCGTCGGAGCCGCAGGCGGTCAGGCCGAGGCTGGTGCCGAGGCCGAGCGCGCCGGTGTGGATCAGGAAACGTCGACGGGGGTAGGGGGATCGGGTCATGTCCTGCCTCTCGGGTGTGGGGAAGGGAAAGGCAGGACCTTAGCGGGCGATTGCGAAAGAATGATGAAAGCCGGCGCCGGCCGGGACAGGCGTGCGGCGGACGCGCGGCAGACGCGAGGCAAGCGGGATGGCATGGTCGTTGCGGAACACCGGTTCCTGCGTACCAACGATCAAGGAGATGGCGATGAATCCCTCGCAACCCGGCACGAATCAGGGCGGTGCCAGCATCGTAGGATCGGGCGTCGGTGAAGGCCCCGGCCCGGAAGTGATGGCGGCCTCCAGCCTCGAGGACACCAAGGTCTATTCGTCCGACGGCGAGCACGTCGGCGAGATCAGCGAAATCATGCTCGACGTACCGCGCGGCCGCATTGCCTATGCCGTGCTGACCACCGGCGGCTTTCTGGGCATGGGCGACACACTGCACGCGATTCCGTGGAACGCGCTGGTCATGGATACCGACCAGAAATGCTTCCGCCTCGGCATCACGGCCGACCGCATCAAGTCGGCGCCCGGCTTCAACAAGGACCAGTGGCCGCGCATGGCGGACCCGCAATGGGGAACGCAGCTGCACCAGTACTACGAGCGCGAGCCGTATTGGCTGTCCGGCGGCGGCACGCTGTGATATTGGCGGCGCGCACCGCATGCCTTCCATGCGGGCGCGTCGTTCTTACAGCGGCATGTAATTCCGCAATGGGCGACGCGGCCGCAGGCGGCGCCCCCCACGTTGCAGGCAGTCCCCGCTAGATCACCCTGGCCGCGCAAAATGCGGCCAGTTGCGTGGCGGGGGGGTCTGGCGTTGTCAGCGAAGGGGCCTCAATCGAGGCGCGTGCCGGTCGCCTTGACCTGAGCGGCCCACCAGGCTGTCTCGCTGCGGATCTGCGCGGCGAACGCTTCGGGGCTGTTGCCGACGGGCTCGGCGCCCAGTTCGATCACCCGCTTGCGCATCTCCGGCGTGGCCAGGATGCGGGCGCAGGCTTGATGCAGCTTGTCGATGACGGGCTTGGGCGTGCCGGCCGGCGCCATCAGGCCCTTCCACGCGGTGACCAGATAGCCCTTGACGCCAGCCTCGTCGAAGGTCGGCACATCGGGCAGCGCGGCGGCGCGCTTGTCGCTGGCGACCGCGATCGGCCGCAGCTTGCCCGCCTGCACCTGGGCCAGCAGCGCCGGCATGTTGTCGATCATCAGGTCGATATGCCCCGCCATCAGGTCGGCGACGGCCGGGCCGCTGCCCTTGTAGGGGACGTGCTGCATCTTCAGGCCGGCGGTGCGGTTCAGCAGCTCGCCGCCGAGATGGGCGACGGTGCCGTTGCCGGGCGAGCCGAACGACAGCTTGCCCGGATGGCTGCGCGCATAGGCCAGGAACTCGGACAGGTTGCGCACCGGCAGCTGGGCCTTCACCACCATCAGGTTGTGCTCGCGCGCCAGCACCGTGACCGGCGCCAGATCGCGCGCGGGATCGAACGGCATCTTGCTGTACAGGCTCGGATTGATCACGGTAGGGCCTGCCGCGGCGAGCAGCAGCGTGTAGCCATCGGGCGCGGCGCGAGCCACGCTTTCGCCGGCGATATTGCCGCCCGCGCCGGGCTTGTTCTCGACCACCACCACCTGGCCCAGCTCTGCCTTCAGGCGATCGGCGAGCAGGCGCGCCAGGATATCGGACGAACCGCCGGGCGCGAACGGCACCACCAGGCGGATCGGCTTGCCGGGATAGGCCGCGTCGGCGCGGGCCGCGCCGCTCAGCGTGGCGGTGCCGATCGCCAGGGCGATGGTGGCGACAAGGGTCTTGAACATGGTGTCTCCTGTTGTGTTTTATCGGCCGGGCCGCTGGATCGGGCGCCTGATCAAGTGCCCATCAAGTTCCGATCAAGCGCCGGCCTGCGCCAGCGTGCGCTTGGCGATATTGAGCTGGTGGATCTGGCTGGTGCCCTCGTACAGGCGGAACAGCCGCACATCGCGATAGAAGCGCTCGATGCCGTAGTCGGCGATATATCCGTAGCCGCCGAACATCTGCACGCAGCGGTCGGCGACGCGCCCGCACATCTCCGAGGCGAAGTACTTGCAGATCGACGCCTGCATCGTCACGTCCTCGCCGCGGTCGCGCTGGCGCGCGGTCTCGAGCACCAGCGCGCGGGCCGCGTGGATTTCGGTCTGGCAGTCGGCGATCATCGCCTGCACCAGCTGGAAGCTCGACAGCGGCTCGCCGAACTGCTTGCGCGTGCGGACGAAGCGGATCGCATCGTCGAGCATGCGGATGGCCGGGCCGATGCACAGCGCCGACAGATGGATGCGCTGCTTGTTCAGCACCTTCATCGCCGTACGGAAGCCCTGGCCCTCGACGCCGCCGATCAGGTTGGCGGCGGGCACGCGGCAATCGTCGAAATGGACCTCCGACACCGGCGAGCCTTCCTGCCCCATCTTGCGGTAGGCCGACCCGGTGCTCAGGCCCGGCGTGCCGCGCTCGACCAGGAAGGCCGAGATGCCGGAGGCGCCGGTGGTCTCGGGATCCGTGCGCGCCATCACCGTGAACAGCCCGGCGATCGGCGCATTGGTGATGAAGCATTTGGTGCCGTTGAGCACATAGTGGTCGCCATCGCGGCGCGCCGACGTGGTCAGCGCCGTTGCATCCGAGCCGGCCTCGGGCTCGGTCAGCGCGAACGAGCCGGTGATCTCGCCGCTCGCCAGGCGCGGCAGATAGCGCTGCTTCTGCTCTGGCGTGCCATCGGCAACCAGCGCTTCCGAGCCGATGCCGGTATTGGTGCCGACGCGCGCGCGGAAGGCCACCGAGCACTGCGACAGCTCGATCGCGGCCAGCACCAGTTCTTCGGTCGTCATGCCGGCGCCGCCATAGGTCTCCGGGATCGAGAAGCCGAACAGCCCGATGTCGGCCATCTCCCTGACCAGGTCGGCCGGCACCTCGTCGCGCGATGCCACCTCGGCCTCGCGCGGCACCAGGCGCTGCTGCACGAAGCGGCGCAGTTGCGCCAGAAATGCGGGGTAGGTCTCAGGGTCTCGGATCATCGTGATGGCTTCCTGTTTCGGTTGGCAGTGGACCGGGGGACATGCCCGTGGTCCGACATCGGAGTGGAAGGCAGCGTAGCAATGCGGGCGGAAATAGTGGATCGTTGTTTCGCTATCTTGAACAACTCGCCATTGCCAGGCTGGCCCGGCGCGCTATGATCGAGGCAGTGGGGCGATGCGCGCGGCGTGCCGCCTCTTGTCGCCGTACCTCCCGAAGCGCCGCCGATGGCTCCACGCCCCCATCATCCCGATCCCGCCTTCGCCACCACGCTGGCGCACGGCCTGTCGCTGCTGCAGTGCTTCGGCATCGGCGACAGCGTGCTCAGCAACAAGGAACTGGCCGAGCGCACCGGCCTGTCGCCGGCGACCGTCAGCCGCCTGACCTACACGCTGGCGGCACGCGGCCTGCTGCGCTACGACGCGCAATTGCGCCGCTATCGGCTGGGATCGACCACGCTGGCGCTCGGCTACCCGCTGCTGGCCACGCTGCGCATCCGGCAATTGGCGCGGCCGCTGATGAAGCAGCTGGCCGACGAGATCGACGGTTCCGTGTCGCTGGGCCTGCGCGACCGCACGCAGATGGTCTACGTGGAGACGAGCCGCGGCCACGACGCGATGGCGTTCCGGCCCGATATCGGCGCGACGCTGCCGATGCTGCCGACCGCGATCGGGCGCGCCTGGCTGTGCACGGCGTTGCCGCGGGAAAGCGCGCCGGTGCTGGCGGCATTGCGCAAGGCCGATCAGGCGGAATTCCGGCGGCAGGCGTCCGCGCTCGAGCGCGCCCGGGAAGAGATGGCCGAGTTCGGCTTCTGTACCTCGCGCGGCGAATGGCAGAGCGACATCCATGCCGTGGCGGCGCCGCTGCCGACGCGTATCGATGGGGAAGTCATGGTGTTCAACTGCGGCGTGCTCGGCGTGCGGATGACCCCGCGCAAGCTCGAGCGGCAGATGGGGCCTCGGCTGCTGAGGATGGTCGCGAAGGTCGAGGCCGCGCTGAGGAAGAGCCGATGACGCGGCCTGGCTCGCGCTCTGACTCGCGCCCTGGATTGCGCTCCGGCTCGCGCTCGGAGTCGCGCCAAGACTCGCGCTCCCACTCGCGGACCGACGCGCGCTCGGGCGAGCGTTCCGATGTGCGCGCCGGCTCGCGCCCCGGCTCGCGCGCCAGCGCGGCGCAGCCCCTGCCGCGCTCCAACGAGCCGGCCGACAAGGACCGGCAGTTCGCCGCCACGCTGGCGAACGGCATCGACATCCTGCTGGCCTTCGACAGCGGCGATGCGATGCTCGGCAATCGCGATTTCGCCGAGCGTACCGGACTGTCGAAGACCACAGTGGCCCGGTTGACGCACACGCTGACCGCGTTGGGCTATCTGCGCCACGACACGGTGCTGCGCAAATACCGGCTCGGCGCGGCGGTGCTGTCGATGGGCTATCCGCTGCTGGCCAGCATGCATCTGCGCCAGCTGGCGCGGCCGCTGATGAAGGCGCTGGCCGACCGGCTGTGCGGCGCGGTATCGCTCGGCATCCGCGATCGCACGCAGATGATCTATGTCGAGACCGCGCGCTCGACCGACAGCCTGATCGTGACGCCGGAGATCGGCGCCGCGCTGCCGATGCTGTCCACCGCCATCGGCCGCGCCTGGCTCAGCCACGCCCCGGCGCACGAACGCGAGGCGGTGCTGAACCAGCTGCGGCTGCAGGACCCCGACGCCTTCGCCCGCGCCCAGCCGCGCCTGGCCGATGCCCGCCGCGACCTGGAGCGGCAAGGCTACTGCGCCAACCGCGCCGAATGGCGTCCCGAGGTCTACGGCTTCGCGGTGCCAATGTGCCAGCCGGTCGGCTCGCAATTGTTCGTGCTGAACTGCGGCGTGCCGGCCGCGCAGGGCAGTTTCGCGGCGATCGAGAAGCAGGCCGGGCCGCAGTTGCGCGCGCTGATGCTCGATATCGAGAGGATGCTGGGGTTGCGATAGAGCGCCGGTAACCCGGCTTCGTGCTCCGGCATGCTGCGATGCGACAAGGGCCGGCCTGGAGAAGAGCAAGACCGAAGTGCCGGTCACCGTGCCGTTATTCCGCATCGCAGCAATGGCCCGTTCGTCACTGACCCGCTTCCGTTATTGCGAAATCCGATTCAATCCTGCTCTTCATTGACTTGACCTTGCGTAAACACGCCTCTACGATCCCCGTCCTATAGCCAATGTGTTCGTATATAGAACGTTAGTTCGAAATGCGGCACTAGCGCAGCAACACGCGACGCCTTTCGGCATGTTTTTGGAGACAGATCTTGAGCAAGGTCGCCGGGTTCTTTACTGAACTGATGCGCCGGTATTTGCCGGACCCCTTCGTTTTTGCCATCGGACTGACGCTGCTCAGCATGGTGATGGCCATGCTGGTGCAGGGACAGGCCGCGCCCGCCGTGATCCTGGAATGGGGCAAGGGCTTCTGGAACCTGCTGGCGTTCACCACGCAGATGGCCGTGATCCTCGCGATGGGCTACGTGCTGGCGACCGCGCCGCTGGTCGACCGTTTCCTCGACCGCATCGTCGAACGCGTGGCCACGCCGCGCGGCGCGGTGATCGTCGCCACGCTGGTCGGCGGCATCGGCAGCTATCTGAACTGGGGCTTCGGGCTGGTGATCGGCGGTATCGTCGCGCGCAAGCTGGCGCTGAGGGTCAAGGGCGTCCACTATCCGCTGATCATCGCCGCGGCCTACAGCGGCTTCACGCTGTACGGCCTCGGCCTGTCGGCCAGCATCCCGGTGCTGATCTCCACGCCGGGTCATCCGATGGAAAAGCTGATGGGCGTGATCGCGCTGAAGGACACGATCTTCTCGACGCCGATGCTGCTGACCAGCCTGGCGGTCATCATCACGCTGCCACTGCTCAACGCGATGCTGCATCCGCGCGATCCGAAGGACGTGACCGAAATCAATGCGCAAGCCGAAACGCGCGCGGAGCAGGGCAGTGCGGCCGGCGGCCACAGCATGGGGCTGGAGAACACGCTGGCCACGCGGATGAACAACAGCCGGCTGCTCAGCCTGGTGATCGGTGTCTGCGGGCTGGCCTACGTGGGGCTGTACTTCACGCAGGGCGGCACGCTCGACCTGAACCTGATCAACTTCCTGATCCTGTTCATCGGTGTGCTGCTGCTCGGCACGCCGGCCAACTACGTGGCCAAGCTGAACGAGGGCATCAAGACGATTTCGGGCATCATCCTGCAGTATCCGTTTTATGCGGGCATCATGGCGGTGATGGCCGGATCGGGCCTGGTCGACACCATCTCGCGCGTGTTCGTCGATATCGCGACGCCGCAGACGCTGCCGTTCTGGGGGCTGGTCAGCTCGTTCTTCATCAACTTCTTCGCGCCCTCCGGCGGCGGCCACTGGGTCATCCAGGGACCGTTCATGATCGATGCGGCCAAGGCAATCGGCAGCTCGGTCGCGCAGACCTCGATGTCGGTGATGCTCGGCAATGCCTGGAACGACCTGGTGCAGCCGTTCTGGATCCTGCCGGCGCTGGCGCTGTCGAAGCTGAAGCTCAAGGACGTGATGGGCTACACCGTGATCATGATGTTCTGGGTCGGCCTGATCTACATCGTCGCCATGCTGGCGTGGGGCGCGCAGATCTGACGATCCGGGTCTGGCCATCGGTCACCGCGCTTTGCCAACGACAACACAGGAGACACCATGCCGTACATCATCGAGACCTTCGACAAGCCCGACCACCAGCACGTGCGCAAGGCCCAGCGGCCGGCGCATCTGGACTTCCTCGAAGCCAACAAGTCGCTGCTGCTGGCCTGCGGTGCCAAGCTGAACGACGATGGCAGCGATGCGGGCGGCGGTCTCTATATCGTCGATGTCGAGACCCGCGAGGCCGCGCAGGCGCTGATCGAAGCCGATCCCTTCCATCAGGCGGGCCTGTTCGCCGAAGTGCGGATCACGCGCTGGCGCAAGGCCTATCTCGATGGCGTCTGCTGTCTCTGACTGACATCCCGATCGATCGGACCGCGCGGGCCGGCGCATCGGCGCTGGCACCGCGGCGCGTCCGTGCCGGAGGCTATCCCCGATGCGATGGAAACAACGGCCGGAAGGCTCCAACTGGGGCGATTTCGGCGCCGACGACCAGCTCGGCCGTCTGAACCTGATCACCGCGGACAAGATCCGCGCCGCCGCGCAGGAGATCCGCAGCGGCCGCACGTTCTGCCTGTCGCTGCCGCTCGATCTGCCGGGTGGCAATGCGCTGAACGTGCGCCGGCATCCGCCGGTGCTGCGGCCCACCTATCGCGACGACATTCCGTACGTCAATTTCCCGCTGGCCAGGGTCGATGCCAATGCGCTCGACGTGCTCAGCGACGACCAGGTCCTGCTGTCGCTGCAGTATTCGACGCAGTGGGACTCGCTGGCCCACGTCGGCGCGCTGTTCGATGCCGACGGCGATGGGGTGGCGGAACGCGTCTATTACAACGGTTTCCGGCCCAATGCGGAGATCGTCGGGCCGGTCGACTATGCCGAGGCCGATGATTTCGCCGCGCATCCCTGCGGGCATGACCATAGCCACGCCGATGCGCTCGGCATCGAGACGCTGGCCGTGCATGGCGTGCAGGGGCGGGGCGTGCTGGTCGATCTGGCGGAGCATTTTGGCCGCGATTTCCGCACCGTCGGCTACGACGACCTGCTGCGCGTGATGGACGCCGATCAGGTCGCCGTCGAGACCGGCGACATCCTGGTGCTGCGCACCGGCTTCGCCGAGATGGTGCTCGAGATGGGCGGCAGGCCCGATGCGCACGCGCTGCATCACAGCTGCTGCGCGCTCGATGGCCGCGACGAGCGGCTGCTGCAATGGATCACCGATGCGGGCATCGCCGCGCTGGCCGCCGACAACTACGCGGTCGAACGCTTTCCGGCCCGGCCACCGGCGCCGGGGCAGGGCGCGGTGCCGATGCTGCCGCTGCATCATCACTGCCTGTTCAAGCTGGGTCTGCCACTGGGCGAGCTGTGGTATCTGCGCGATCTCGCCGCGTGCCTGCGCGCAGAAAGGCGTTCGCGCTTTTTCCTGACCGCGCCGCCGCTGCGCCTGCCCGGCGCGATGGGCTCGCCCGTGACGCCGATCGCCACGGTATGACCTCGCTTACTCTCTTCACCGTACCGCTACAACAAGGAGATCGCCATGCTGTTCATGGTTGAAATGACCGTCCGCATTCCCCATTCGGCCGACCCGCAGGCCGTCGACAAGCTGAAGGCCGACGAGAAGGCGTTTTCGCAGCAGCTGCAGCGCGAAGGCAAGTGGCGCCACCTGTGGCGCGTGGTGGGCCAGTACGCCAACGTCAGCATCTTCGACGTCAAGGACAACGACGAGCTGCATACGCTGCTGACCTCGCTGCCGCTGTATCCGTATATGGAGATGAAGGTCACGCCGCTGGCGCAACACGGTTCCGCGATCGCGCAGAACTGATGTCTGTGTCGCTCCGTGTGGGCGCTTTCCCGCGCCGCGCGGGGCATCGATCGATCGTCGTCCCGAGTACCGCCGCGAATCGCCGAGCATCACCGAGCATCACCGAGAATCGCTGGGTACCGCCGACAACTGCTGAGAACCGCTGAGAACCGCTTCTGCCATGCCCTTCGCCGACCTTTCCGACGTTCGCCTCCACTACCAGCTCGATGGCGACCCGAGCCTGCCGGTGCTCGTGCTGTCCAATTCGCTGGGTACCAACTTCGACATGTGGCAGCCGCAGATCGCGGCCTTCACGCAGCATTTCCGCGTGCTGCGCTACGACACGCGCGGCCATGGCCGCTCGTCCGTGCCTGCCGGCCCCTATAGCGTCGCCCAGCTCGGTGGCGACGTCATCGCGCTGCTCGATACGCTGCAGATCGAGCGCGCGCATTTCTGTGGGCTGTCGATGGGCGGCATCACCGGCATGTGGCTGGGCCTGAACCACGCAGCGCGGCTGAACAAGCTGGTGCTGTGCAATACCGCGGCCTACATCGGCCCGCCGGAGAACTGGACCAACCGCGCCGCGGCGGTCGAGCGCGATGGGGTGGGGTCGATCGCGGCCGCGGTCGTCGACAGATGGCTGACGCCGGACTTCGCCGCCGCGCATCCGGAACGGGTGCAGCAGTTGCGCGCGATGCTGAGCGCGACCGATGCCGCCGGCTACGCGGCCAATTGCCGCGCGATTCGCGACAACGATCTGCGCGCCGACATCCATCGGATCGCGGTGCCGACGCTGGTGATCGCGGGCTCGGGCGATATTCCGACGCCGCCGTCCGACGGCCGCTATATGGCCGAGACGATTCCGGGCGCGTCCTATGTAGAACTGGAGGCGGCCCACCTGTCGAATCTGCAGCAGGTGGAGCGGTTCACGCAGGCGGTCGTCGATTTTCTGACTGGCGCCTGAAAGCCCAGGTGGTCGTGGTTCCTCTGACTTGCGCCGGAAGGCCAGGGCAGAGGCCTCGGTAACGACGCCACGTCGTCCCCCGCGCAGGCGGGACGACGCGTCCGTGCAGCCGTCCCCCCTGCCTGCGCACGGGAGACGACCAACTCAATCGACCTTCGCGCCCGAACGCTTGACCACCGTCGACCATTTGCGGATCTCGCTGTCGACAAAGCGCGCGGTCTGCTCCGGCGACATTGGCATCGGCTCCGAGCCGCGGTCGACGATGAACTTCTGCAGCTCCGGCGATTGCAGCGCCTTCACCGTTTCGGCATTGAGCTGCGACACGATGGCCGGCGGCGTGCCGGCCGGCGCCATCAGCACCGCCCATCCCAGTGCCTCGAAGTCGGGCACGCCTTGCTCCTGCACGGTCGGCACGTTCGGCAGCTGCGGCACGCGCTTGCCCGCGGTCACGGCCAGCGGCACCGCCTTCTTCGACTGGATCAACGGCAAGGCCGCGGTGATCGAGTCGACCATCACCGGAATCTGATTGCCGAGGAAGTCCGCCTGCGCGGGGCCGCTGCCCTTGTACGGGATATGGACCATGAAGATGCCGGCGCGCGCCTTCAGCATCTCGGCCGACAGATGCTGCGTGCCGCCGATGCCGGCGCTCGCGTAGCTCAGCTTGCCCGGCGCCGCCTTGGCCTTGCTCACCAGATCGCGCAGCGACGTGATGCCGGACGCGGGCGTCGACAGGAACACCAGCGGCACCGAGAACACGCCCGAGATCGCCTGGAAATCGCGGCGCGGATCGTAGCCGATCGATGCGTACAGCGTCTGGTTGATCGCCATCGCACTGCCGGCCATCACCAGCGTATAGCCATCCGGCGCGGCGCGAGCGGCCAGTTCCATGCCGATATTGCTGCCGGCGCCCGCGCGGTTCTCGACCACCACCGATTGCCCCAGCTGCTTGCCGAGCCGCTCGCCGAGCGCGCGCGCAAAGATGTCGGTCGCCTGCCCGGGCGGGAAGGGCACGATCAGTTTGATGGGGCGTTCGGGATAGGCGGCGTGTGCCGCGGCGCTCGCCATCAAGGCAATCGCCGCCAGGCACGTGATGCGTGGCTTCAAGGTTGTCTCCTTCCAACAATGTCTGGGTGTGGCACGGGATGCCAAGTGCCGACGATAGCACCCCGTACGTTGCCTCGGCCATGGAACCGCTCAATCTCATCGGAAAGGCGGTGCTAGTCCGTCCTGCGATCCTGGTTCTGCATGAATATCTTGCGAAACGCCATGCGCAAGAATAGAATGCTTTCTCCCCGGGGAGGTGACGATGTTTGAACGAATCTCGCAAAAGCTGATCGGCTATCGGGTCAAGGCGGCACGCGAGGCCAAGGCATGGACACAGGATCAGCTCACCCAGGCTCTCGGCCTGAACGACCGCCAATCGGTGTCGGACATCGAAAACGGCAAGCGCGCCCTCAAGTCCGACGAGATCCTGGCCATATCCGAACTGCTGGACCGCGACGTCGATTTTTTTCTCGATCCATTCGCCGTCGCGGGCGAGGCTCAGTTTTCCTGGCGAGCGGCCCCGAGCGTGCCGGAAGAAGAGCTCGATGGGTTTGAATCGAGCGCCGGCAAATGGATCGGTTTATTGCGCTGGCTACGCGAGAGCCAGCGCGGCGGCACCAATCCACTCAAGCACAGCTTGCGCCTGAGCGCGCAGTCATCGTTCGAGGATGCCATCGCGCGCGCCGAAGCCTTGGTCTCCGCGCTGGACCTGGGCATGGTGCCCGCTGAGCGGCTTGCCGAGCGTATCGAGCGGGATCTGGATATCCCGGTCCTGTTTGTCGACGCCGTCGAAACACCCAGGGGCGACTCCATTTCGGGGGCGACCTGTCATTTGCAGGACCTCGGCGTGATCCTGATCAATCGCAACGAATCCGAGGCTCGCCGCTACTTCGACCTCGCTCATGAACTGTTCCATGCATTGACATGGGACGCCATGAAACCCGACCACCGGGAGTCAAACTCATTCGAAGCCCGGGGCAGGGCAAAACGCATCGAGCAGCTTGCGGACAACTTCGCCGCGGCGCTGCTGATGCCGAGCCAGTCTCTGCAGCAATTGATCGACCCGCGGCGATGCTCGGATATCGATCATCTAGTCGATGTCGCCGCCGAATTGCGCGTTTGTCCCATTGCGCTGGCCTGGCGTCTGTACAACATGAAGCGTATCGACGCTGCTACGCGGGAAGGACTGCGCAAAGAGCGTCAACGATCCAGTGCAGGTCGCAAGCCAAAGCGCTTCTCGGACAGCTTCGTCAGCATGCTTCACACAGCCATCGACCGCGGCCAACTCTCTGCCCGCAAGGCGGCCAAGGCAATGGGCATGAGCCTGCCGATGCTGAACGACCTGTTCGCCGAGCATTCGTTGCCGGCACCGTTCGAGCTATGAGGACCGGCATCGCATGGCGAAGGTCAGGGTGTTCGTCGACACCAACATCATCCTGGAAGCGTTCCGGACGGGATGTTGGTTCGCCGTCTGCGAGCGTTACGCGATTGAAACGGTAGAGAAGTGTATTGAGGAGGCGCTTACCGGAGATCTTTCGGATCCCCGGCGTATTCCGGTGGACCGCAGCGCCCTGGTCGCCGGCTTGAGTGGAAGGCATGCCGTTGGCAGGCGCGAACTGGTCGACCTGGTACTGGCCTATCCTCACTGCCAAACCCTGGACGACGGAGAGCTGCATTTGCTCGCCTGGCTGCACGCGAACAAGCTGCTGCCGCAAGCCCTGATCCTGCTGTCCACGGCGGACAAGGCGGCGATCGTCGCGACGGGTCGTCTCGGCTGGATCGATTCGCTGACGTCGCTCGAACATCTTGCTCGAACGTCGGGCGCCACGCCGGGGCAGATCGGTCGCCTAGCTCGGCATTACAGGGAAGATTGGCTGGGAGAGATCAAGATGAAGATTCGGCTCGGAATCCTCCCGTAGCCGCTTTCCTCCAGGCGGAGGGTGGTGCGCTCATCCATGGCCTTTTCGGCCAGCACTCGATAGCCTCGCACGCGGCGCGGTAGGGAAGCGGGGCCGAACTGGCCCCGCTCCCGTACTTACCGCCAATCTCAAGACTTCGTAATATCAAACACCAGATTCACCGGCGACGGGCCGAACGATCCATTCGGCACCACGCCCGTTTGGTTGACCCCGCGCTGGGTCCAGTCGCAGACGCCGGTCGGGAAGATCGCGCGCAGGCGGTTCAGCTGATCGGGGGTGAACGGCACGCTGTAGTCGGCGGGATTGACCGGCTTCAACGTGCATTTCATTACGTCCCCGGCGATCGGGCCGCCGGCTGCGATGCGGGGCGCGGTCCACGAGGGGAACAGCGAATTGCAGGTCGTGTCCGGCGTGCTGCTCAGGGTCTGCGGTTCGGCGACGAAATCGGTCTGCGAACGCCAGCAACCGTCCACCGCATCCCGCGGCTTGTGCGTGACCACCCGCTGCCTCTGCGGCGCCTGCGATTTGTCGTCCTTGTAGGCAGCCACCCACCGGATGAACATGTCCCAGGCGGTATCGGCCGGCACCGGATTGCCGCGCCACATCACGTGGTTGGCGGTATCGCCGTTGGCGACGAGCATCCGTTCGCGCAGCGCGAAATGGAACCACTGGTAGTGGTAGGCCGTGTCCTCGTTATAGACGCCCGTCACGTCCACCACGGGGATCGTCGCCAGTCCGCCGTTGCCGCCCAGTTGCAGGCCCGACTGCTGCGCGCGCAGGATCGCGCCGAGATCGCCTGGCGAGCGCGCCGGGACGTAGTTCGCGTCCTGGTCGTAGCCGCCCACCTTCTCGTTCAGGTCGAGGAACTGATCGACGGTGATCCCTCCGCCGTTCAGCGCCGCCAGTCCGTATTGCACGCCGACGTTGTCGAACGGGCGCAGCGCGAAGCCGGTGGCCTTGTCGATGCCGTAGATATTCCTGGCGGCGTCGTACACGGTCGGCCGTGCACCGGTCCGGTTATTGACCGGGTGATAGCGCAGCTCCTGCGGCACGGCGGCGTTGAACACGCCCGACACATAGCCCGGATAATCCTGGCGCGCGGGGACCGGATCGGTACGTCCCGCCTGATTGGCGGCGTCCTCGAAGGCCTTGCGGCTCTTGTAGCCGGTCACCGCGGCGATCTGCGCATCGGTCAGCGCGTTGGGATTCCCCATGATGTAGTGCGTGATCAGGTGCCCATCCGAGCCCGACAGTGCGATCGACAGCGGGTCGGGGAAGGTGCAGGCGATCAGCACGCCGTCGAACAGGCCGGGAATGCGGTCGGCGGGCTGGGCGCTGCCATAGGACCCGCCCGAGCAGCCGGCGCTGACGGTAAAGACCGGCACGCCGAAGGTCTCGATTACTGCCTCCTTGGACATCATCGCCGCCTCGCTGGCCAGCACCGCGTTGCAGTTGTTCGACGCGTGCTGCAGCGTATTGGCGAAGGTAGCGTAGCCCTCGCCGAGCCGCCTGACATTGAGCAGCGTGAAGTCGAACCCGGCGACCGAGATGTTGCCCTGCGCCGCGCCCTGGATGTACCAGCCGCCCGGGCAGCCGAAGCCCTCCACCGCGATCAGCCGCTTGTTCCATGCCTTCGGCGGTTTCAGCGGCGTGGGGGCCGACTCCCTGGTGGGGTCGTGCAGCACCGCGTTCTGGTAGATGCCGCGATTGACCGTACCGGTTTCCACGCGCACCACGAAGGGCACGGTGCGGCCGTCGAGCGTCGTCGTGCTGGCGACATCGGCGGGCAGGGAAGTCGTGCTCGGCATCGGCACCAGCGCGCCGCCGGTGTTCTTCTGATAGACGTAGTGCACGCGCGTGGCCACGCTGCAATTGGCATCGAGCGGCGGACCAAGGCGCGAGCCGTCCGGCAGCACGAAGCTCTCGGTCTGGCAGATGAACGGCGTTTGCCACGGCCCCGAAATCACCGGGCCGGTGATCGGGTAGTTGGTCATTCTGAGCGTGGCCGTTTCGCGGCCGATCTTGGCCGTCAGCGTATTTTCGCCATCACGCAGCCCTCCGAGGACAGCCTGGAGATGGCGAAGATCGTCCAGCAGCGGGCGGAATTCCCGCGTCACGTCGTTGCCGTTGAGTTCGATCCGCAACGGGCGGCGGTCCAGCTTGATCTGGCGCGGCACGGTGATATCGATCAACGCGTTGCCGCCGGTCACGTGATCGGGTGAGGAGGAAAGCAGCTGGATGGTAGGTGCCGCTTCGGGGCCGTCGTCATCGTCGTGGCCGCCGCCGCATGCTGTCAGGGCCGCAAGCATGGCGCATGCGAGCGCCATCCTGGGCCATCGCCGTAGGATGTTCATGTCGTCGACTCCTCTTCCGTAGTGAGTCGTGGTGGGTTGCAAGCCGCTCCGGGCTTGCGCCGACATGCATGCGTACGACGAGCTTAGTGTCCGGTCCTGCCAAATACAATGTCGAGGAAAGCTGACCAGGAGGCTGACCAGAAGCGGATATCGGGGACGGTACATCGCGCGCTCCAGGTGTGCCGAGCCCAGCGCTGAAACGCCCGGCGGCGCCTCCCCGCTGTACCCTTCACAAATCGTGAAGCCCCCATTCCGTCCGGCGCCTTAGCAGGGCCCCCAGGTATCGGTAGAGTCGCGTCAAACATCGACAAGACCGAACCGTGCCTTTCTTCCCCATGCCCTCATCCGAGGACGCCGCATGATCGACGTCCTGGTCATTGGCGGCGGCAACGCCGCCCTGTGCGCCGCGCTGATGGCGCGCGAAGCCGGTGCCTCCGTGCTGCTGCTCGAGGCCGCGCCGCGCGAATGGCGTGGCGGCAATTCGCAGCACACCCGCAACCTGCGCTGCATGCACGACGCGCCGCAGGACGTGCTGGTCGACGCCTATCCCGAAGAGGAATACTGGCAGGACCTGCTGAAGGTGACCGGCGGCATCACCGACGAGCACCTGGCCCGCCTGGTCATCCGCGCGTCGTCGAACTGCCGGGACTGGATGCGCCGCCATGGTGTCCGCTTCCAGCCGCCGCTGTCGGGCGCGCTGCATGTCGCGCGCACCAACGCCTTCTTCATGGGCGGCGGCAAGGCGCTGGTCAATGCCTACTACCGCAGCGCCGAGAAGCTGGGCGTGCAGATCCGCTATGAGGCGCCGGTCGATGCGATCGAGCTTGACGGCGACCGCTTCGTGGCCGCGCGCGTCGGCGGCGAGCGCATCGAGGCGCGCGCCTGCGTGCTGGCGGCCGGCGGCTTCGAATCGAACCGCGAATGGCTGCGCGAGGCCTGGGGCCAGAACGAGCGCGGCGAATGGCCCGCCGACAATTTCCTGATCCGCGGCACGCGCTTCAATCAGGGCGTGCTGCTCAAGTACATGATCGACGCGGGTGCGGACGCGATCGGCGATCCGTCGCAATCGCACTGCGTGGCGATCGACGCCCGCGCGCCGCTGTACGACGGCGGCATCTGCACCCGCATCGACTGCGTCTCGCTGGGCGTGGTGCTCAATGCCAACGCCGAGCGCTTCTACGACGAGGGCGAGGACTTCTGGCCCAAGCGCTATGCGATCTGGGGCCGGCTGGTGGCGCAGCAGCCCGGCCAGATCGGCTACTCGATCATCGACGCGAAGGCGATCGGCCGCTTCATGCCGCCGGTCTTTCCCGGCGTCACGGCCCGCACGCTGCCCGAGCTGGCGCGCAAGCTGGGCCTCGACGAGGCCACCTTCATGCGCACCGTCGGCGACTACAACGCGGCTTGCCGCGTCGGCACCTTCGACCATACGGTGCTCGACGACTGCCATACCGAGGGCCTGGCGCCCGCGAAGACGCACTGGGCCCGCCCGATCGACACGCCGCCGTTCTACGGCTATGCCCTGCGCCCGGGCATCACGTTCACCTATCTCGGCCTGAAGGTCGACGACAAGGCCGCCGTGCATTTCGGCGGCAAGCCGAGCGCCAACCTGTTCGTGGCCGGCGAAATGATGGCGGGCAACGTGCTGGGCAAGGGCTATACGGCGGGCGTCGGCATGTCGATCGGCACGGCGTTCGGCCGCATCGCCGGCACGCAGGCGGCGCGGGCCGCCGCCGCACAACGGGGCGCCGCCGCGGCGCCCCGCACCGAATCTCTGGAACAGCAACATGCAACATCTTGAAGCCCTGACGCGCGAAGCGGCGGCGCTGGCGCAGTCGGCGCTGCCGCTGACCGGCGACGAAAGCGAAGTCGCGCGAACGCTGCAGATCTGCAATGCCTGCCGCTATTGCGAGGGCTTCTGCGCGGTGTTCCCGGCGATGACGCGCCGGCTCGAATTCGGCAAGGCCGATATCCACTACCTGTCGAACCTGTGCCACAACTGCGGCGCCTGCTTTCATGCGTGCCAGTACGCGCCGCCGCACGAGTTCGCGGTCAATATTCCGCAGGCGATGGCCAAGGTCCGCGTGCAGACCTATGGCGATTACGCGTTTCCTGCCGCGCTGGGCGGCCTGTACCGGCGCGCCGGACTGGCGACCGCGCTGGCGCTGGCCGCCGGTCTCGCGCTGTTCCTGCTGATGGCGGTGGCGATGGGCGGCGGCCTGTGGCACGAGCCGCTGGCCGGCAATTTTTACGCGATCTTCCCGCACAACCTGCTGGCGACGATGTTCGGCATCGTCTTCCTGTTCGCGATCGTCGCGCTCGGCGTGGGCGTGACGCGCTTCTGGCGGCAGGTCTCCCCGGGCACGCGGGCGGGCGAATCGCGCGCCGCGGCCGCGACCGGCGCCGCCAATGACGCGCTGCGCCTGCGCTATCTCGACGGCGGCCACGGCGAGGGCTGCAACAACGAGGACGACGCCTTCACGCTGGCCCGCCGGCGCTTCCACCATTTCACCTTCTACGGCTTCATGCTGTGCTTCGCCGCGACGACGGTGGCGACGTTCTACCACTATGCGCTGGGCCTGCACGCGCCGTATGCGTATACCAGCCTGCCGGTGGCGCTCGGCACGCTGGGCGGCATCGGCCTGCTGATCGGTCCGGCGGGACTGTTGTGGTTGAATCTGCGCCGCGATCCGCGCACCGGCGACCCGGACCAGCGTCCGATGGACCGCGGCTTCATCGCGCTGCTGTTCCTGACCAGCGCGAGCGGCCTGGCGCTGCTGGCCTGGCGCGATACGGGCGCAATGGCGGCACTGCTGGCGGTGCATCTGGGCATCGTGATGGCGCTGTTCCTGACGCTGCCCTACGGCAAGTTCGCGCACGGCATCTATCGCAGCGCCGCGCTGCTGAAATGGCATATCGAAAAACGCCGGCCCAGCAATCTGGCGCTGGGGTCGGACTGAGTCCGGCGATCGAACGATCGATCGAACGAACACAAGGAGAGAGAGACCATGACCAAACCCGGCGTGTTGAACATCCCCTCGATGCGCGACCGTTGCAGCGATGCCGAATGGCAGGCGCGCGTCGATCTCGCGGCCTGCTACCGGCTGGTGGAGCTCTATGGCATGGCCGACATGATGGCCAACCATATCTCGGTGCGCGTGCCGGACGAGGAGGGCGCCTTCCTGATCAACGCCTACGGCATGATGTACGAGGAGATCACCGCATCGAGCCTGATCAAGGTCGATCACGACGGCAACATCCTCGCCAAGCCCGACTTCGGCGCGCTGAACTACGGCATCAACAAGGCCGGCTACGTGATCCACAGCGCCGTGCACGCGGCGCGCCCCGAAGTGGCCTGCGTCATCCACACCCACAGCTGGGCCTCGATGGCGGTGTCCGCGCTGGAATGCGGGCTGTTGCCCCTAACGCAGACCGCGATGCGCTTCCTGAAGATCGGCTACCACGACTATCAGGGCGTGGTGCTCGATACCGCGGAACAGGCCTCGCTGATCGAGGACCTGGGCAAGAGCGAGGCGCTGATCCTGCGCAATCACGGCGCGCTGACGGTCGGCAACACCGTCGGCGAGGCCTTCAACTGGATGCACCGGCTCGAACTGGCCTGCCGCGCCCAGATCGGCGCGATGTCGTGCAACACGCCGCTGCAGCAGGTCGGCCAGCAGGTGCTCGAGGAAACCTGGAACAACTACCAGCCCGGCACGCGGCGCCCCTACGGCGTGATGGAGTGGCCGGCGCTGCTGCGCAAGCTGGACCGGATCGATCCGAGCTATCGGGATTGAGCGCGGCGCCCCCGCCGAACAAGAACAAGTTTGCAGGATGGAGACCACGATGAACCGCAGACGCCTGCTGGCGCAGATGCTGGCGCTTGGCGCCGCCCACATGGTGATGACCGCCGCGCGTGCGCAGTCGCTGCCCAACAAGCCGGTGACGCTGGTGGTGCCGTTTGCGCCCGGCGGCAACCTCGACGTGGTCGCCCGCGCGATCGCGCCAGCGCTGGAGCAGGGCCTGGGCCGCAACGTGATCGTCGACAACCGGCCCGGCGCCGGCGGCGTGATCGGCGCCACGCTGGTGTCGCGGGCCGAGCCCGACGGCAGCACGCTGCTGGTCACCACGCCCAACGCGATCGTGGTGCTGCCGCGCATGACGAAGACCAACTTCAAGCTGGCCAGCTTCCATCCGGTCGGCCTGGTGTCGACCACCGCGCTGGTGGTGGTGGTCAAGGGCGACGACAAGCGCTTCCGCGATATCCAGTCGCTGCTGGCGTACGCGAAGAGCAACGCGGGCAAGCTCGCCGCCGGCCATGCCGGTCCGGGCACGACCAACCATATGGCGATGCTGCAGCTGGAAGACGCAGCCGGCATCCGGCTCAATCAGGTGCCCTACAAGGGCTCGGCGCCGGCGCTGGTCGACCTGATGGGCGGCCAGATCGACATGGTGGTGGACCAGCTGACCAGCTCGGCCCCGCATATCCAGTCCGGCGCGCTGCGCGCATTGGCGGTGATGTCGCGCGAGCGCGATGCGGCCTTGCCCAAGGTGCCGACGCTGCGCGAGGCCGGCCTGGCCAACTTCGAGGCGACCACCGCGACCGGCCTGCTGGCGCCGGCCGGCACGCCGGCCGCGGTGGTGGACACCATCAACGCCGCGCTGCGCAAGGCGCTGGCCGAAGGAGCGGTGAAGAGCCGGCTGCTGACGGTCGGCAGCGTCGCGCATCCATCGTCGCCGCAGGAGCTGTCGACGCTGCTGCAGCGCGAGGATGCACGCGCGCAGACGCTGGCGTCCGCGGGCCGGCTGAAGGCCGCGGAATGAGCGCCGGCATCCATTCGTCTTGGGAGCTGCCGCTATGACGCGCCCCTGCCTGCCTGCCCGCGAGCACATCACGCCGCCGGCCTTTCGCGCGCCGCCGGGCGCGTGCGACAGCCACGCCCATGTGTTCGGCCCGTTCGAGCGATTTCCGCTCGCCGGCGATCGCAGCTATACGCCGGCGGCCTATCCCGCCGAGGCGTTCATCGCGCATCTCGACGCGCTCGGCCTGACGCGCGGCGTGCTGGTGACCGCCAGCGCCAGCGGCACCGGCGCGGGCAACGCCGTGGTCGTCGATGCGCTGCGGCGCTATCCGACGCGGCTGCGCGGCATTGCCGTGCCGTCCGCCGATACCACCGACGCCGAGCTCGATGCCTGGCACGAAGCCGGCGTGCGGGGCGTGCGCATCAACCTGTATCGGGTCGACGGCCATGCGGTCTACCGCAACGGCGTCGGCATCGACGTGCTCGAAGCGATGGCACCGCGCCTGCGCGAACGAGGCTGGCACGCGCAGATCTGGATTCACGCGCCGGACCTGGTCGAACTGGGTCCGCGCCTGAAGGCGCTCGGCTTGCCGCTGGTGGTCGACCACATGGGCCGGATGTCGACCGCACGCGGGGTTGGCGACCCCGGCTTCCAGACGCTGTGCGCGATGCTGGCCGAGGGCGTGGCCTGGACCAAGATATCCGGGGCCGATCGCCTGAATCCCGGCGGCGCGCCTTACTACGAGGTGGACCCGTTCGCCACGGCGCTGCTGAAAGCCAATCCCGACCAGGTGGTCTGGGGCTCCGACTGGCCGCATATCAATTACTTCGAGCCGCACCTGATGCCCGACGACGGCGTGCTGTTCAACCTGCTGGCGCGCTGGCTGCCCGACGCGGAGGCGCGCGAACGCGTGCTGGTCACCAATCCGGCGCGGCTCTACGGCTTTTAGGTCCGTGACACACGGCGGTCGGCCATACACAACAAGCAACGAGGAGACAACGATGTTCCGTTTCACCAAACCGATCGTCCGCGCCATCGCGCCGGCGATGATCGCCGCCACCGCGGCTTTGACACCGCAGGTCCATGCGGCCGACTATCCCACCAAGCCGGTACGCGTGGTGGTGGCCTTCACCCCTGGCGGCACCACCGACATCCTGGCGCGCAATGTCAGTCAGCAGCTGGCGCAGCGCTTCAAGCAGTCGTTCGTCGTCGACAATCGTCCCGGCGCCGGCGGCAATATCGGCACGGAGTTCGTCGTCCGCGCGCCGGCCGACGGCTATACGCTGCTGGTCAATTCGGTCGGGCCGATCTCGATCAACCAGACGCTGTACAAGCGGCTGAGCTACGACCCGCTGACGGATCTGGTGCCGGTCGTGCAGATCGCCGATGTGCCGAACGTGCTGGTGGTCCATCCCTCGTTGCCCGTCAAGAACCTGGACGAGTTCGTCGCCTATCTGAAGGCCAACCCCGGCAAGCTGAACTACAGCTCGACGGGCGTGGGCACCTCCTCGCACCTGTCCGGCTTCATGCTGACCGAGCGGATCGGGGCACCCGCCACGCATATCCCCTACAAGGGCGCAGACGCGCTGAACGACCTGCTGTCCGCCCGCGTGCAGTTCATGTTCGCCACCATTCCGTCGGTGATCTCCCACATCCAGAGCGGCAAGCTGCGCGCGCTGGCCGTGACCAGCGCCAAACGCTCGCGTTCGCTGCCCGATCTGCCGACGGTCGCCGAGAAGGGCTTCCCCGGCTTCGAGGCCGGTTCGTGGTTCGGCTTCTTCGCGCCCAAGGGCACGCCCGAGGCCGTCGTGATGAAGATCAACCGCGCCGTCAACGAGGTGCTGCCGTCGCTGCAGGCGCAGATGATCCGCGAGGGCGCCGATCCGGTCGGCGGCACGCCGCAGCAGTTCGGCAAGTTCACCCGCGCCGAATACGAGAAGTGGAAGCTCGTCGTGCGCGCCTCGGGCGCTTCGGTAGACTGAAGCCCCGCATCCGATACGCCGACACCATGACCGCTTCTCCGCGTGCCGCGCCATTGCGCATCCTGTTGTCCGAGCCGGCCCTGCAGGCCCATGGCGATGCCATCGCCGCGGTGCTGCAGGACCGTCCGTGGGCCGCGGTGCTCGCGCCCGCCATCGATGACCCGCGCGCCGTCGACGCCGATATCGCCTTCGTCTCGCGCGATGTCACCGGCCTGTCGACCAAGCATGAGGTATTGCCGTCGACGCAGCGCTTCTACACCGCGCTGCTCGAGGCGCCGTCGCTGCGCTGGACCCATGTGCATTCCGCCGGTGCCGACCGGCCGGTCTACATCCAGTTGCGGGAGCGCGGCGTCAAGGTGACCACCTCGTCCGGTGCCAATGCCAGCGTGGTGGCGCAAACGGCGTTGGCCGGTCTGCTGACGCTGGCGCGCCAGTTTCCCCGGATGCTGGCTGCGCAGCGGGAACGCCAATGGGCGCCGCTGATCGCCACCGGCATGCCGCGCGACCTGCACGGACAGACCGCGACCGTCGTCGGCTGGGGACCGATCGGCCAGCAGATCGGCGCGGTCCTGCACGCCCTCGGCATGCGTGTGGTGGCGGTGCGGCAACGTCCCGACTCAGCCGGCCCGGACTATCAGACCGTGACATACCGGACGCTGCCCGAGGTGCTGCCGCACACGGACTGGCTGGTGCTGGCCTGCCCGCTGACCGACGAAACCCGTGGGCTGGTCGGCGCCGATGCGCTGGCGCGCTTGCCGGAAGGGGCGCACCTGATCAACGTCGCCCGCGGCGAAGTCGTCGACGAGCCGGCCCTGATCGCCGCGCTAAGCGAGGGCAGGCTCGCCGGCGCCTATCTGGATGTGTTTGCCCACGAGCCCTTGCCGGCCGAATCGCCGCTGTGGGACATGCCCAACGTCATCGTGACGCCGCACAGCGCCGGTTTTTCCGATGGCAACGCGGCCCGGGTCGTCGACATCTTTCTCGACAGGCTGCGCGCGCTGGCGACACACGGCGATCCCGACGCGCGGGACTGACATCGCCAGCCGGCGCTTCGCATCGGTCTGAAGGGCAGGGGATGTTTGCGGTACACTGTGCCGCTCGCGGAGGCACCACGGGGGCATCAAGCCCTGCGCCGCCCGCAGCCCTTGTCCCGATCGTCGATGCGCCGGTTCTTCCTGATCCTTCTGGTATTGCTGTTGCCGCTCCAGTCCGCCTGGGCCGCGGCCACCGCGTATTGCCAGCACGAACAGCGGCCGGCGGCCAAATGGCATCTGGGCCATCATCAGCACGAGCATCGGGGCGACGGCAACGCCGAGGCCGGGACGTACGGCAAGGCCGATAACCGAGCTAATCTCGGTGCCGACAACGCGGCCGATCACAACGCCGATCACAACGCCACCACCAGGGCCGACGCCAATCACGGCACCGATGCCAAGGGCCTGTTCGATCCCGACTGCGGCATCTGCCATCTCGCTTCGCTGCCGTTCGCCTGCCCCGAGCCGGCCGTCCTGCCGGCGCTGCGCCTGCCGCGGACCGTGCTGGTGACGCACGATTTCCACTACACCTCTCTCCATCCCCGCGCCCCCGATCGCCCGCAGTGGCGTCGTCTCGCTTGAGCGGCGAGACGAACGGTTCGATTTCCTGCTGAATTCCCGTCTCGCCGGATTCCCTTGGTGTCTTTTCCAGGTGCAATTCGATGCGACGATTCATGGTGCCGCTGTGCATGGCGGCGATTCTTGTTGGTCCGGGCCGGGCTGGGGCACAGCCATCCCCGCAGTCAGCCTCTCAGCCATACGCTCAGCCATACCCACAAGCACAGCCAGCCGCGCCCGGGGCCTCCGCATGGCCACGGGAGGCCGCTGAACCGCTGACGCTCGACACGGCGCTGGCGCTGGCCGCCGCGGGCAATTTCTCGCTTTCGGCCGCGGCCAGGGAGCTCGACGCCACCGAAGGCGCGATCCGCCAGGCCCGCACGCTGCGCAATCCCGAAGTGGCGCTCGCCATGGAGGACACGCGGCGCGAGACCCGCGCCACCACGGCGCAGCTCAATCTGCCGATCGAACTGGGCGGCAAGCGCGCGGCCCGCATCTCCGCCGCCGAGCTGGGCCGCGACGTCGCCCAGGCGCAATGGCGCAGCACCCAGGCCGACTTGCGCGCCACGGTGATCGCCGCCTTCTTCGGCGTGGCGGTGGCCCAGGAGCGCGTCAGGCTGGCCGCCGCCTCGGTCGACATCGCGCGCAAGGGCACCGATGCGGCGGCAAGACGCGTCGCCGCGGGCAAGGTCTCGCCGCTGGAGGAGACCCGGGCCGCGGTGGAGCAGGCCAATGCCGAACTGGAACTGGCCGACGCCACGGCCGAACTGCAGTCGGCCCGGCAGGCGCTGGCCGCGCTGTGGGGCAATGCCTCGCCGCAATTCACCGAAGTCCGCGGCGACCTCGATGCGCTGCCGTCCCGTCCCGCGCCCGAGCAGCTGCTGGCCGCGCTGGAGGACTCGCCGCTGCTGCAGAGCAGCCGTCTCGAAGTGGGACGCCGGCAGGCGCTGGTCGATGTCGAACGCAGCCGCCGCTATCCCGATATCACGGTCAGCGTGGGCACCAAGCGGGACAACGAGGCCAATCGCACCATGCCGGTGCTCGGCGTGGCGATACCGCTGCCGCTGTTCGACCGCAACCAGGGCAATCTGTACGAATCGATCCGGCGCGCCGACAAGGCCGCGGACGAATTTCTCGCCAACCGCATCCGGCTGACCAACGAGCTGCAACAGGCGAGCAACCAGCTGACGGTATCGCGCAGCTCCGCGCAGACGCTCAAGACCACCGTGCTGCCCGCGGCCGAGCGCGCCTACGAGGCCGCCACGCGCGGCTTCGAGGCCGGCAAGTTCGACTTCCTGAACGTGCTCGACGCCCAGCGCACGCTGTTCCAGGCGCGCATCCGCTACCTCGGCGTGCTGGCCCGCGCCTATCAGGCGGCCACCACCATCGACCGCATCGTCGGACGCTGATCAGGACCGATTTCAATCATGGCAATCACACCGAAGCAAAGGGCCGCCATCGCGGCCATTCTCGCGGCCGGCACGCTGGCGACCGCGGCCGTGCTGCTGACCGGCCGCTCAGGCTCGGCGGTCCCGCATGGGGACCACGGCGACGCGCACGCGCATGGCGCCGGGCAGGCATCCGCTTCCGCCGCGACGCCGGCCGCGGACAAGCATGCCGACGCCGACGCGCCCATCGCGCTGACCGACGAACAGATCCAGCGCGCCGGCATCGCGATCGAGACCGCCGGCCCCGCGACGATCCAGTCGGGACTGCAGTTTCCCGGCGAAATCCGCTTCAACGAGGACCGCACCGCGCACGTGGTGCCGCGTCTGGCGGGCGTCGCCGAAAGCGTGCCGGCCACGCTGGGCGAGCAGGTCAGGAAGGGGCAGTTGCTGGCGGTGATCGCCAGCACCGCGCTGTCGGATCAGCGCAGCGAGCTGCTTGCCGCGCAACGCCGCATGGAGCTTGCCCGCGCGACCTACCAGCGCGAACGCAAGCTGTGGGAAGAAAAGATTTCCGCCGAGCAGGACTATCTGCAGGCCAGGGCGGCGCTGGAGGAGGCCCGCATCGCCGTGCAGAACGCGCAGCAGAAGCTGACCGCGGTCGGTGCCACGCCTTCGGCGGCGCGGCTCAACCAGTTCGAGCTGCGCGCGCCATTCGACGGCGTCATCGTCGAGAAACACCTGGCCCTGGGCGAGGCTGTGGCGGACAACGCCAATATCTTCACGATCTCGGACCTGTCGACCGTCTGGGCCGAATTCGTCGTTGCCGCCAAGGATCTGGAACACGTGCGCGTCGGCGAGACGGCGCGGATCCGTTCGGCCGCGTCCGACGGCAAGGCCGAAGGGAAGATCTCGTATGTCGGCTCGCTGCTGGGCGAGCAGACCCGCACGGCCAAGGCGCGCGTGACGCTGACGAATCCGAATCTGGCCTGGCGGCCCGGCCTGTTCGTCACGGTCGAGGTGCTGACCGCCAAGGCGGCAGTTCCCGTCGCGGTGCGGGCCGATGCGATCCAGGAGGTCGACGGCCAGCGGGTGGTATTTGTCGCCGGCCCGAAGGGCTTTGTCGCGCAACGCGTCGTGCCGGGACGCAGCGACGGCCAGCTGGTCGAGATCCGCGAGGGGCTTCGCCCCGGCGTGCGCTATGCCGCCCGCAACAGCTTCGTGCTGAAGTCCGACCTCGGCAAGGACGCTGCCGGGCACGAGCACTGACACGGGAGGTCGCCATGTTCGAACGTGTCATCCGTTTCGCCATCGCGCAGCGCTGGCTGGTGCTGCTCGCCGTGCTCGGCATGGCGGTATTGGGCGCGCTCAGCTACACGCGCCTGCCGATCGACGCCGTGCCCGACATCACCAACGTCCAGGTCCAGATCAATACCTCGACGCCGGGCTATTCGCCGCTGGAGACCGAGCAGCGGATCACCTATCCGATCGAAACCGCGATGGCGGGCCTGCCGGGCCTCGAGCAGACCCGTTCGCTGTCGCGCTACGGGCTGTCGCAGGTCACCGTGATCTTCCACGAAGGCACGGACATTCATTTCGCACGCCAGCTCGTGAACCAGCGCATCCAGGAGGCCAGGGAGAGGCTGCCGGCCGGCGTGTCGCCGGCCATGGGGCCGATCTCGACGGGACTGGGCGAAATCTATCTGTGGACCGTCGAGGCCGAGGAGGGCGCGCGCAAGCCGGATGGCTCGCCCTACACGCCGACCGATCTGCGCGAGCTGCAGGACTGGGTCGTCAAGCCGCAATTGCGCAATGTGCCGGGCGTCACGGAGGTCAATTCGATCGGCGGCTTCGACAAGGAATACCTGGTCGCGCCGAGCCTGGAAAAGCTGGCGTCGTATGGACTGACGCTGGCCGATGTCGTCAGCGCGCTCTACCGCAACAACGACAATGTCGGTGCCGGCTATATCGAGCGCAGCGGCGAACAGTATCTGGTGCGCGCGCCGGGCCAGGTCCGCAGCGAGGCCGACATCCGCGACGTGATCGTCGGCAGCGCACAAGGGCAGCCCATCCGCGTGCGCGATATCGCCGAGGTCGGCGTCGGCAGGGAGCTGCGCAGCGGCGCCGCCACCGAGAACGGCAAGGAGGTGGTGCTGGGTACCGTCTTCATGCTGATGGGCGAGAACAGCCGCGCGGTGGCGCAGGCGGTCGGCGAGCACGTCGACGCGATCAACCGCACCTTGCCGAAGGGCGTCCGCATCGTGCCGGTCTACGATCGGACCCGGCTGGTCGACAAGGCGATCGCCACCGTCAAGAAGAACCTGCTCGAGGGCGCGGTGCTGGTGATCGCGGTACTGTTCCTGTTTCTCGGGAATATCCGCGCGGCCATCATCACGGCGCTGGTGATTCCGCTGTCGATGCTGTTTACCTTTACCGGCATGGTCAGCTATCGGATCAGCGCGAACCTGATGAGCCTGGGCGCGCTGGACTTCGGCATCATCGTCGACGGCGCGGTGGTGATCGTCGAGAACTGCGTGCGGCGACTGGCCCATGCGCAGGCGCATCGCGGCAGGCCGCTGACCCGGTCGGAGCGCTTCGAAGAGGTGTTCGCCGCCGCGCGCGAGGCGCGGCGGCCGCTGCTGTTCGGCCAACTGATCATCATGATCGTCTATCTGCCGATCTTTGCGCTGACCGGCGTGGAAGGCAAGATGTTCCACCCGATGGCGTTCACCGTGGTGCTGGCCTTGCTGGGGGCGATGCTGCTGTCGGTGACGTTCGTGCCGGCCGCCGTCGCGCTGTTCATCGGCGAGCGCGTCGCCGAGAAGGAGAACCGGCTGATGGCATGGGCGAAGCGGCGCTATGCGGTCTGGCTGGAGCGGTCGCTGGCGAATGCGCCGGTCGTGCTGACCTTTGCCGGCGTCGCCGTCGTGCTTTCGCTGGCCATGGCCTCCCGGCTCGGAAGCGAGTTCATTCCCAATCTGAACGAGGGCGATATCGCGATCCAGGCCCTGCGCATTCCCGGCACGAGCCTGTCGCAGTCGGTCGAGATGCAGAAGCAGCTCGAAACGACGCTGATGGCGAAATTCCCCGAGATCGAGCGCGTGTTTGCGCGTACCGGCACCGCGGAGGTGGCGTCCGACCCGATGCCGCCCAATATCTCCGACGGCTACATCATGCTGAAGCCGCGATCCGAATGGCCGCAGCCGGCCAGGACACGCGAGGCGCTGCTCGAAGCGATGCAGGATGAGGTCGCCAGGCTGCCAGGCAATCGCTACGAGTTCTCGCAGCCGATCCAGCTGCGCTTCAACGAGCTGATCTCGGGCGTTCGGTCCGACGTCGCGGTCAAGGTCTTCGGCGACGATCAGGCGGTGCTCGACCGGACCGCCGAACGCATTGCGGCGGTGCTGCGGGACGTGCCCGGCGCGTCCGAGGTCAAGGTCGAGCAGACTACCGGCCTGCCGATGCTGACCGTCGGCATCGACCGGCACAAGGCGGCGCGCTATGGGCTCAATCTGGCCGATATCCAGGACGCCGTGGCGATCGCCATCGGCGGCAAGGAGGCGGGCATGTTCTACCAGGGCGATCGGCGCTTCGACATCATCGTAAGACTGCCCGATACGGTCCGGCAGGACATCGAGGCGCTGCGCCGGCTGCCGATCGCATTGCCCAAGGGCGGAGGGGCCGATGCTCGAGTCAGCTATATCCCGCTGGCCGAGGTCGCGACGATCGAGATCGCGCCCGGCCCGAACCAGATCTCGCGCGAGAACGGCAAGCGGCGCGTCGTCGTCAGCGCCAATGTCCGCGGCCGCGATATCGGCAGCTTCGTGCCCGAAGCGCGGGCCGCGATCGACAAGGCGGTCAGCGTGCCGGCCGGCTACTGGCTGGGCTGGGGTGGCACCTACGAGCAGTTGCGCTCGGCCACGGCCCGGCTGCAGATCGTCGTGCCGGTCGCCTTGCTGCTGGTCTTCGTGCTGCTGTTTGCGATGTTCAACAACATCAAGGACGGCATGCTGGTGTTTACCGGCATTCCGTTTGCGCTGACCGGCGGCATCCTGGCGCTGTGGCTGCGCGGCTTGCCGCTGTCGATCACCGCGGCGGTCGGCTTTATCGCGCTGTCGGGCGTTGCGGTGCTCAACGGCCTGGTGATGCTGTCGTTCATCCGCACGCTGCGCGACGAAGGCAAGCCGCTCGACGAGGCGATCCGGCTCGGCGCGCTGACGCGGCTGCGCCCGGTACTGATGACGGCGCTGGTCGCCTCGCTGGGCTTCGTGCCGATGGCAATCGCCACCGGCACCGGCGCCGAGGTGCAACGGCCGCTCGCCACCGTGGTGATCGGCGGCATCCTGTCATCGACGGCGCTGACGCTGCTGGTGCTGCCGGTGCTGTATCGGCTCGCGCATCGGCGCGATGCGGTGGTGCCGGCCGCTGCCGTGCCGCACTCCGCCTGATTGTTGGAGTCCATTGGAAACACAAGCCAATGGCGGCCGGATTGTCCGCTCCGGCCGCCATCGACAGAATGGGCTCCATCGCGGCCGGGGTGCCGCAGTGGTGGAGAGAGACATGACGAAGCGAATCATCGAAGAGGGGCAGCCGGGGCCGGCAGTTGCCGGGATGTCCGATGGATCGGTGCGGCGCCGGCACGCCGCTGGCGCGCGCTTTGAACCCGTCGCCTATCTGCTGCTCCGCATCGTCTTCGGCATCGTGATGATGACCCACGGCCTTCCCAAGCTGCTGGGCACCAGCCACGGCTCGATGGCCGATCCAATGGCGGGCGCGACGCGGCTGATTGCCGAGGTCCTGCATCTGCCCGGCGCGCCGGTGCTCGCCTGGCTGGTGGCCGTGCTTGAGACCTTCGGCGGTGCGATGCTGGTGGCCGGGGCATGGACCCGGCCGCTGGCAGCGCTGATGACGGTGCAGATGATCGCGATCTGCTATATCCACCGGCAGCACTTCGCGTGGATCGACCGGGGCATGGAATATCCGCTGGTGCTGCTGGCCGTGGTGCTGCTGATCGCCGCGCGAGGCGGCGGAGCGTGGTCGGTCGATGCCGCGCTGCATGCGCGCCGGCGGGCCTAGAGCAGGCCGGCACGGCCCGGCGCGGCCCGGCGGCAGCGCGCCGCCACGGCAAGGAAAGGATTGACCGCCGCCCGATCGATCTGTTAATTCTGCCGGACCTTCAATGCAGATCGATCCCAACGGCATGGACCGCTTCGACGCCTTGCAACTGTTTACCCGCATCGTGGAGCTCGGCAGCTTCTCCGGTGCCGCCAATGCGCTCAATATCCCGCGCGCCACGGCCACGCATGCGATCAAGGAACTGGAGGCGCGGCTCGGCGCCCGGCTGCTGGAACGCACCACACGCCAGGTCCGCCCCACGCTCGACGGCCAGGCGTTCTACGAGCGCAGCAAGCGCGTGCTCGCCGAACTCGAGAATGCCGAGACCTCGCTGAGCAGCCACGCCACCGATCCGCGCGGCACGCTGCGGCTCGATCTGCATGGCACGCACGCGGCGATGATCATCCTGCCGCGCATCGGCGAATTCCACCAACGCTATCCGCATATCGAGTTGGCGATCAGCAGCGGCGACCGGCTGGTCGATCTGATCGGCGAGGGCATCGATTGCGTGGTCCGGGCCGGCGTGCCGCGCGAGTCCTCGCTGGTGGCGCGACGGCTCGCCAACCTGACCGAGGTGATCTGCGCCAGCCCGGCCTATCTGGACCGGCACGGCGTGCCCCGCCACCCGGACGAACTCGCCCGGCATCAGGGCGTGGGCTTTTTCGCCCGCAATCACGATTACCGCTATCCGTTCACCGTGCGCGTCGACGGCGAGGTGGTCGAATACCAGCCACGCGGCTGGATCACCGTCAGCGACGCCGAGTGCTATACGCAGGCCGGGCTGGCCGGCTGCGGTTTGATCCAGGTGCCGCGCTTCCGCATCGAGGACCATCTGCGCACGGGCCGGCTGGTGCAGGTGCTGGCCGATTGGCCGTGTTCGGAGCTGCCGGTGTCGGTCATGTACACCTCGCAGCGCCAACTGGCGCCCCGAGTGCGGGTCTTTGTCGACTGGGTGTCGGCGCTGTATGAAGAGCGCTTCGGGCCGGTGCGGGCCGGCGCATCGTCGCGGCGGCGGGCGTCATGACGATGGCGCTGGATGACCGTCCTGACTGTCCGGCACGACCTTCCTGAAACGACCATCCCGAAACGACCCTACTGATCGACCGTCCTGACCGACCGTCCCGAAGGACCGCCCTTGACGACCCTCCGCGTCAATGCGCCGCCGCCACGGCACGCTGAAACGACACCGCGGTATGCCGCATCGCGTCGCGCACGGCGGCGACCGAGCGGTTGTCGTCATCGGCCTTGCGGGTCACCATCGACAGCGTCAGCACCGGCGCCGCGCGGCCGAGCCGGACGATGCGTACCGGATATCCCTGCAGCACCACGGGGTCCGGTGACTGCACGATCGACACGCCCAGTCCCGCGCTGACCATGGCCACGATGGCCGGCGCGCTGTCGAATTCCACGGTGCCACGGATCTCCGGCACATGGTTGCCGACATACTGCGCTGCCAGCGCGCCCGACACGGTATTGCGGTCGTAGCGGATCCAGTCGTACAGGCGGAACAGCGACGCCACATTGCTTTCCATCGCGCCCGGCGGAGCGATCAGCACCAGTTCGCGGCGCAGCATCGGCGTCCAGCGCAAGCGCGCGGTTCCGCCCGAGGGCGGTTGCGCGACCAGCGCCGCATCGAGCTCGCCGGCCTTGACCGAGGCGGTCAGGGTACTGCTGCGGCCGCGCTCCAGCCGCAATTCGAGCCGAGGATGGCGCTCCCGCACGAAGCGCACGATGCCAGGCAGCAGCACCGGCTGCAACGATTCGATGATCCCCAGACGCACCACGCCTTCCACCGCAATGCTGTTGCCCGCGCGCAGGGCCTCCAGGTTCTGCAGTGCCTGCTGCATCGTCTCCGAAACCTGATGAGCCAGGCGATTGGGGCGCGCCTGCAGTCCCGAGCGGTCGAACAGCGGCCTGCCCAGATACTGCTCCAGCTGCTTCATCTGCATGCTGACGGCGCTCGGGGTCACGTTGGCCTGCCGCGCCGCGGCGGCGAAGGTGCCCGTCTCCAGCACGGCGGCAAGCGTATGGAAGGTCTCGATCTTCATCAAAAATCCTTATGAAGCATCTCAAATAAGTTCGCTTTTCTCATCATACGCCGGCTCGCTAGACTTGTTCCCAACGTATCGAACAACATGTGGAGGAGTCCCGATGGCAGTCACCGCCGCAACCGAACCCGCGCAACGCGCGCAACGTCCGCAGCCCTGGACGGCGCGGCAGGCCAGCGAGGACCGCTCCTGGGTCCTGCGATTGAACGCTGCGCAGGTCCAGGGCATGCGCGAGGCACTGGCCCATGCCAAGGCCGTCAACAAGCCGCTGCTGGAGATGGAGCAGGCCGATTTCCCGCTGAACGACGCCGCGCGCGACGTGCTGCGGCAAGCCATCGACACCACGCAGGGCCGCTGGGGCATGTGCCTGCTCAAGGGCTTCCCGGTCGACGAGTGGACCGAGCAGGAGGCAAGGCTCGCTTACTGGGGCATGAGCCTGCATATGGGTGTGGCCCGCACGCAGAACCGCGCCAGCGAGATCATGAACGACGTGCGCAACGAAGGCGGCGAGTACAAGGTCAAGGGCGGCCGCGGCTACAACACCAATGCCGGCCTCGACTTCCACCAGGATTCCTGCGATGTGGTCGGCCTGCTGTGCCGCCGCACCGCCAAGGCCGGCGGCACCAGCAAGGTGATCAGCTCGATCGCGCTGTACGATGAAGTGCAGCGCCGCCGCCCGGACCTGATCCCGGTGCTCAAGGGCACCTTCTTCCATAGCTACCAGGGCACGCAGGACCCGAGCCAGCCGCCGTATTACCGCTGCCCGATCTTTGGCAGCCATCCCGAGTACTTCGCGGCGCGCACCAACCGCAAGAACACCGTGGCCGCGCAGCGCGACTTTCCCGAACTGCCACGGCTGAGCCCGCAGCAGATCGCGGCGCTCGATCTGCTGGACGAGCTGATGCCAAGCGAGCTGCTGTGCTACACGATGGAGCTGGAGCAGGGCGACATGCAGCTGCTGAACAACTACGTCACGCTGCATTCGCGCACGCCGTTCGAGGACCATGACGAGCCCGACCGCAAGCGCCATCTGTTCCGGCTGTGGCTGGCGGTGCCCGGCTCGCAGCCGTTGCCGGACGACTGGAAGGAGTACTACGGCGACGTGCGCGCCGGCTCGGTGCGCGGCGGCGTGCGCGGCAGCGCGATCACGCAGGCCTTCCTGGACTACGAGAAGCGCCAGGCCGCGGCGCTGAACATGCTGTTCGAGCCGTGGCGCCCGCAGGTTCGGCAGGAGGACATGGCGCGCATCCTGGCCAATTACGCCAACGCGGTGGCCGTCGCATGAGCGGCACCGCGGGGGAAGCGGGACGGTCCCGCTCGCTGAAGGCGCGGCTGATGCAGGCGCGGGCGGAGCCGGTGCTGGCGCCGGGCGTCTACGATGCGCTGTCCGCGCTGCTGGCCGAGCAGGCCGGCTTCGAGGCGCTGTATCTGTCCGGCGGCGCGGTCGCCTACACGCTGCTGGGCCGCTCCGACGTCGGCCTGACCACGGCGACCGAGACCGCCGACGTGCTGGCGCGCATCGCCGACCGCGTCTCGCTGCCGATCATCGTCGATGGCGATACCGGCTACGGCAACGCGCTGAACACGCAGCGCACGGTGCGTGCGTTCGAGCGCGCCGGCGCCGCGATGATCCAGCTGGAGGACCAGGGCTTTCCGAAGCGCTGCGGGCATCTGGCCGGCAAGTCGCTGGTGTCGACCGCCGAGATGTGCGGCAAGCTGCGGGCCGCGCTGGATGCCCGGCACGATGCCGACACGCTGATCCTCGCGCGCACCGATGCCGTCGCGGTGGAGGGTCTGGACGCCGCGATCGAGCGCGCCGAGGCCTATCTGGCCTGCGGCGTCGATGCGCTGTTCATCGAGGCGGTGGTGTCGGCCGAGGACATGGACCGCGTCTGCGGCCGTTTCGCCGCGCGCATTCCCTTGCTGGCCAATATGGTTGAAGGCGGCAAGACGCCGATCCAGAGCGCGCCCGAACTGGGCCGGCGCGGCTATTGCATCGTCATCTATCCCGGCGGCACGGTACGCTTCGCCTCGCGCCAGTTGCAACGCTATTTCGCGGGCCTCAAGGCGGCGGGCACCACGCGCGCCTTCGCCGGCGAGATGAACGATTTCGATGCGCTGAACGCGCTGCTCGGCACGCCCGAGCTGCTCGACACCGCCAGGCGGTATGCCGGCGACGACTGAGCGCCAATTCCCGTCCACTAGCGCGCCCATCGATCGACAGACCTATATAAAAACCCCCAGGGGGAGACAACCATGCAACGACGCGATTTCCTCGGGCTGCTCGCTGCGGCCGCGATATGGCCCCGCGCGGCACAGGCGGCCGCCGTTACCAGGATGATGGTCGGCGCGACACCGGGCGGCGGTACCGATCTGGTGGCCCGCGCGCTGGCCGCCGAACTGGAGCAGCGGCTCAAGCAATCGTTCATCGTCGAGAATCGCGGCGGCGCCGCCGGCAATATCGCCGCGATGGCGGTGGCCAAGGCCGATCCCGACGGCGGCACGCTGCTGCTCAGCTATACCAGCCACGCGATCAACCCCGCGCTGTTCGACAAGAAGCCGTTCGATCCGCTGAAGGACTTCACGCCGATCTCGTTGATCGCCAGCTCGCCGCTGGTGCTGGTGTCCCGTCCGGACCTCGGCGTCGGCAATGTGCGCGAGCTGATCGCGCTGGCCAAGTCGCGGCCCGGCAAGCTGAGCCTGGCGGTGGCCGGCGTCGGCAGCGCCAACCATCTTGCCGGCGAGATGTTCAAGCGCGAGGCTGGGATCGAGATGATCAGCGTGCCGTACAAGGGCGCCGCGCCGGCGGTGGCCGACGTGGTCGCCAGCCAGGCCGATCTGCTGCTCGGCAATGTGGCCACGGTGCAGCCGCTGCTGCAGGCCGGCAAGATCAAGGGGCTGGGCGTCAGTACCGCGCAGCGCCTGCCGTCGATGCCGGAGCTGGCCCCGATCGCCGAGGTGGTGCCGAACTTCGACTACAGCTCGTGGTACGGCCTGCTCGGGCCTGCCGGCATGCCCGCCGATACCGTGGGGCAGCTGGGCAAGGCCGTGCGCACCGCGGTGGCCTCGCCCGCGATGCGCAAGCGTCTGCAGGGCGAGGGGCTGGTGCCGGTCGGCAGCGATGCCGCCGAATTCACGCGCTTCCTGCAGAGCGAGATCGCCCGCTGGGCGAAGGTGGTCGCGCTCACCGGCACGCGGGTGGGCTGAGGGGAGCCGAGTTCAATTCGAGGTCGGCCGAGGTCAGCCGAGGAGCCGAGGAGCCGAGGAGCCGAGAAGCCGACGAGCCGACGAGCCGACGTCGGCCCAGGTGAGCGCGGCGGGCGGCGCGAGGCCCCCCATGCCGCCCATGCCGCCTTCAGGCCCGGTTCACCACCGGCAGCAGCGCGCCGTGAATGGCGCGGGCCGCATCCGAGGCCAGGAACAGGATCGCGTCGGCCAGCGCCGCGGGATCGACCCAGCGCGAGGCATCAGCGTCGGGCATCGCCGCGCGGTTTTCCGGGGTATCCAGCACGCTGGGCAGCACGGCATTGACGTGCACGCCCTGGTCGCGCACCTCCGCCGACAGCGCCTCGGTCAGCCGCGCCAGCGCGTCCTTCGACGCGCAGTAGGCACCCATCTGCGCCAGTCCGCGCGCGGCCGAGTTCGCGCCGACATTGACGATCCTGCCGCCGCCGGCCGCGATCATGTGCGGCACCACCGCGCGCGACACGTTCAGCACCGTACGCAGGTTCAGGTCGAACATCCGCTCCCACTGGGCATCGGCGCCTTCGCCGACGACCGGACCCATGCCGAAGCCCCCCGCCAGATTGCAGACCACGTCGATGCGCTGGCAACTGCCGATCGCCTGTTCGATCGCGCGCTTTACCGCCCCGGCGTCGAGCAGGTCCGCTTCCACCGCGAGATGCGCGCCGGCCGGAAGGGCGGGGCTGACGCCCGGGCGGTCCACCAGCACCAGGCGGGCGCCGGCACGCGCGAAGGCGTCGGCGACGGCGCGGCCGAGGTTGCCGGCCGCGCCGGTGATGAGGACGGTCTTGTCGTGGAAGTCGAATGCCATGTCAGGTCTCCAGGGAATGCGTTGCATCGCGCCGCTGACGTCGGCGGATGCGGCCGGCGTCCCGATGTATGTCGGCCGATGCGGCCGGCGCCCAGTGTATGGCGACGCGCCCAACAGGATGTTGCGATTGCGGCTCGGGCTAACCCTGTGTCGCGGCAGAAAATTGCGGCACCGCGCCGGTCCTGGCGTGAGAGGCCTCGGCGGCGTCCCCGAGTTGTCTAAAAAAGTCGCCTACAAATCCAGCGGCATCGCACTGGTGCACTTGATTTCGTCGAGGCAGACGCTGGAGCGCACGCCGCTGACGCCCGGAATCCGCATCAGCGTATCGAGCAGGAAGTCCGAAAGCGACTTCAGGTCCCGCGCGACCACCTTCAATACATAGTCGATATCGCCCGTCACGGAGAAGCACTCCTGGATCTGGGCCAGCTCGGTCACCAGGCCCTTGAACTTCGACAGGTCGCGGATATGCCCGCGCTCCATCGTCACATGGATGAAGGCCACCACGCCGAAGCCGAGCATGGCGCCGTCGAGCCGGGCCTCGTAGCGCTTGATGATGCCGCTTTCCTCCAGGCGGCGGTGACGCCGCAAAGTCTGGGCCGGCGACAGGTTGATGGCCTCGGCTAGTTCCAGGTTGGAGGCGCGGCCGTGCTCCTGCAGGACGTCCAGCAGGCGGCGGTCGGTGCGGTCCAGTTCGATCGAATGCATCTTTATTTCTCCGGAGCCATATTTGATGAAATGTTATCTCACATCCTAGGGTTTCCCTGTGGTTTTAACGAAATCCAATTTGGCGCCGCGAAATATAAACTGCATCGCATCGCTGCATGCGTTCGACCCTCAGGCGACATGTCGGGGCCCTGCTGGGACCCGACACCCGCCGGCGCGATTCGACGCATGAGCAGCCGAAATAATATTTCCCGGGGGATGCCCCGGCATCCCGGACCCACAACCCACTTGCCAGAAGACGATATGAGCGATCTCTTTGACAACCCGATGCAGCTGATGGGCTTTGAATTCGTCGAATTCGCCTCGCCGACGCCGAATGTGCTGGAGCCCCTGTTCGAACAGATGGGCTTCACGCTGGTGGCCCGCCACCGCTCCAAGGACGTGGTGCTGTATCGCCAGGGCGACGTCAATTTCATCGTCAATCGCGAGCCGAACAGCCTGGCCGCGTACTTCGCCGCCGAGCACGGCCCCAGCGCCTGCGGCATGGCGTTCCGCGTCAAGGACTCGCACAAGGCCTATGCCCGCGCGCTCGAGCTCGGCGCGCAACCGGTGGAGATCCCGACCGGCCCGATGGAACTGCGCCTGCCGGCGATCAAGGGGATCGGCGGCGCGCCGCTGTACCTGATCGACCGTTTCGAGGACGGCAAGAGCATCTACGACATCGACTTCGAATTCATCGAAGGCGTGGACCGCCGCCCGGCCGGACATGGCCTGAAGCTGATCGACCACCTGACGCACAACGTCTACCGTGGCCGCATGGCGTACTGGGCGGACTTCTACGAGAAGCTGTTCAACTTCCGCGAGATCCGCTACTTCGACATCAAGGGCGAATACACCGGCCTGACCTCGAAGGCGATGACCGCGCCGGACGGCAAGATCCGCATTCCGCTGAACGAGGAATCGCAGAAGGGCGGCGGCCAGATCGAGGAATTCCTGATGCAGTTCAACGGCGAAGGCATCCAGCACATCGCCTTCCTGTGCGACAACCTGATCGAGGTCATCGACAACCTGCAGCTGTCGGGCGTGCCGCTGGCCACCGCGCCGAACCAGTACTACTACGACAACCTGGCCAAGCGCCTGCCCGGCCATGGCCAGCCGGTCGACCAGCTGCAGGCCCGCGGCATCCTGCTCGACGGCACCACCGAGGGCGGCCAGCGCCGCCTGCTGCTGCAGATCTTCTCGAAGCCGTTGCTGGGTCCCGTGTTCTTCGAGTTCATCCAGCGCGAAGGCGATGAAGGCTTCGGCGAAGGCAACTTCAAGGCGCTGTTCGAATCGCTCGAGCGTGACCAGATCGAGCGGGGCGTGCTGAACGTCTGATCCGTCAGCTCGTCGGCGACCCCGGCCGCTCGCGTCGGGATTGTTCACAGGGTCATATCCACCGACTGCCCGGCGCTACCCGCGCCGCGGCAGCGCACAGCCATAAGCGCCCGCCCCCATAGAGGCGCCCGGCTATCATTCCAAAAGAATGGGTAGAGGAAACACTTCATGCATGCAGATCAATCGGACCGCTCGCTCAAGCGCGGCCTGAAGAACCGGCACATCCAGCTGATCGCGCTGGGCGGTGCCATTGGCACGGGCCTGTTCCTGGGCATTGCCCAGACCATCAAGATGGCGGGCCCCTCGGTATTGCTGGGCTATGCCGTCGCCGGCATCGTCGCCTTTTTCATCATGCGCCAGCTCGGCGAGATGGTGGTCGACGAGCCGGTGGCCGGCTCCTTCAGCTACTTCGCCGACAAGTACTACGGCCATTTCGCCGGCTTCATGTCGGGCTGGAACTACTGGGTGCTCTATATCCTGGTCAGCATGGCCGAGCTGTCGGCGGTCGGCATCTACGTCCAGTACTGGTGGCCGGAGATTCCGACCTGGGTGTCGGCATTGGCCTTCTTCCTGATCATCAACGCGGTCAACCTGGCCAGCGTCAAGTCCTTCGGCGAGACCGAGTTCTGGTTCTCGATCGTCAAGGTCGCGGCGATCATCGGCATGATCGGCTTCGGCGGCTATCTGCTGGTGTCCGGCGAGGCAGGCCCGCAGGCCTCGGTCGCCAACCTGTGGCAGCACGGCGGCTTCTTCCCGAACGGCGTGTCCGGCCTGGTGATGGCGATGGCGGTGATCATGTTCTCGTTCGGCGGCCTGGAGCTGGTGGGCATCACCGCGGCCGAGGCCGATTCGCCCGAGAAGACCATCCCCAAGGCGACCAACCAGGTCATCTATCGCATCCTGATCTTCTATGTCGGCGCGCTCGGCGTGCTGCTGTCGCTGTACCCGTGGGAGAACGTCGCCAGCGGCGGCAGCCCCTTCGTGCTGATCTTCCATGCGCTGAACAGCAACTGGGTCGCCAACGTGCTGAACGTGGTGGTGCTGACCGCGGCGCTGTCGGTCTACAATAGCGGGGTTTACTGCAACAGCCGCATGCTGTTCGGCCTGGCACGCCAGGGCAACGCCCCCAAGGCGCTGCTGAAGGTCAACCGGCGCGGCATTCCGGTGGTGGCCCTGGGCGCATCGGCGGCTGCCACCGCGGTCTGCGTGCTGATCAACTACCTGATCCCGGGCAAGGCCTTCCAGCTGCTGATGGGCCTGGTGGTGTCGGCCCTGATCATCAACTGGGCGATGATCAGCGTGATCCATCTGAAGTTCCGCGCCCACAAGCGCAGCGCCGGCCTGACCACGCGCTTCCAGAGCTTCGGCTACCCGCTGACCAATTACCTGTGCCTGGTCTTCATGGCCGGCATCCTGGTGATCATGTACCTGACGCCGGACCTGCGCCTCTCGGTCTATCTGATCCCGGTGTGGCTGGGCGTGCTGGCCGTGTGCTACCGGCTGCGGAACAAGGACGCGGCGCAGGCGCTGCCGCAGGGCGCACCGGTGCGCTGAGGCAGTGACGGCAATGCGAGGCGGCGCCCGGCGCCGCTCGCGACGCCGCGCGTCATCTCCGATCTTGCATCGGTCTCAATCTGGCTTGAGGTTTTCATGTTTGCTCATATCGACGCCTACCCCGGCGACCCCATCCTGTCCCTGAACGAGAACTTCGCGCAAGACCCGCGTCAGGACAAGGTCAATCTGACGATCGGCGTCTGCTTCGACGACGAAGGCCGCCTGCCGCTGATGGCCGCGGTGCGCGAAGCAGAAGCCGCGCTGGTCGCCGACCAGGGTCCGCGCCCGTATCTGCCGATGGCCGGTATCGCCGGCTATCGCCAGGCCGTGCAGAAGCTGGTGTTCGGCGAGAACAGCCCCGCGCTGGCCGAGGGCCGCGTCGCCACCATCCAGACACTGGGCGGTTCGGGCGCGCTGCGCGTCGGCGCCGATTTCCTGAAGCGCTATTTCCCCGAGGCGCAGCTGTGGATCAGCGATCCGAGCTGGGACAACCATCGCGTGGTGTTCGAGCGCGCCGGCTTCCAGGTCAACAGCTATCCGTACTATGACGACGCCACCGGCGGCCTGCGCTTCGACGCGATGATCGACGCGCTGCGCCAGGTGCCGAAGGGCCATGTGGTGCTGCTGCACGCCTGCTGCCACAACCCGACCGGCGTGGACCTGAACGAGGCGCAATGGCGCGAAGTCATCGCCGTGGTCAAGTCGCGCGGGCTGCTGCCCTTCGTCGACATGGCCTATCAGGGCTTCGGCACCGGCCTGCAGGACGATGCCTTCGTGATCCACGAACTCGTGCGCGAAGGCGTGCCGTGCCTGGTCGCCAATTCGTTCTCGAAGAACTTCTCGCTGTACGGCGAGCGCTGCGGCGGCCTGTCGGTGGTCTGCGCGAACGCCGAGGAAGCCGGCCGCGTGCTGGGCCAGCTGACCGGCGCGGTGCGCGCCAACTACAGCAACCCGCCGACGCACGGCGCCCGCATCGTCGGCAAGGTGCTGACCACGCCGGCGCTGCGCCAGTCGTGGGAGGCCGAACTGGCCGCCATGCGCGAGCGCATCGCGGCGATGCGCACGGCGATCCACGGCAATTTGCAGCGCCTGGTCGGCGATGCGGACCTGTCGCGCTATCTGGCGCAGCGGGGCATGTTCACCTATACCGGCCTGTCCGCCGAGCAGGTCGATACGCTGCGCACCGAGCACGGCGTCTATCTGGTCCGCTCGGGCCGCATGTGCGTGGCCGGCCTGAACCACGGCAATGTGGCGGTGGTCGCGAAGGCGATCGCCGGCGTGATGGCCGCGAAGGGCTGATCGCGTAGCGCAGTAAAACGAAGGGCCCGCGCACGGCAAGGCGCGGGCCCTTGTTCCATCTACACCACCATCCCCGTCGCGGCCCCCAGCGCCGCCATCGTCCATCCCCGTCCCAGCAGCACCATGCGGGTATGCAGGTCGTCCCGCACGGTCTCGGACACCTGCGGCCCCAGGTCGCGCAGCGCCTTGTCGCGCAGTTCCACATAACCGCGTTCGTAGTCCGCCGCCAGGGCATGCCATAGCGCATGCGCGCCCGGCGACTGGCGTGCGCCGGTGATCAGGCAGTGTCCCGCATCGAGATACCGGCGATAGATCGCCGAGGCGAGGCCACGGCGCTGGTAGGGCGGGGCGAACTTCGAATGCGGGGCGCGCAGATGGCGGTCGGCGCGGCGGTCCAGTTCAACCAGCCGGTTGAAGACGGTATAGCCGGCAAGCCGGCGCCGCACGGTGTCTTCGACATAGAAGTAATACTCCCCATCCGCCTCGCGGTAGCGCACCACCAGCCCCGGCAGGGCCGAGGGCGTGGCCGCGATGCCATGCAGGCAGTCGCCGGGCTGGTAGAGCCGGTCGTACAGCGCCTGCAATTCGGCCTCGAGCGCGTCGGGGGCGTGATCGACATCGATGCGCAGTTCGATGGCGCGCAGCAGGCGGGCGAGGGTGGAGCGGCTTGTATGCCGCTGTCGCGGCGAGTCCATCCATGAAGCGGGGCCGGCGGCCGCATGGGCGAGAAGGAGCGACATGGCCGTCGTCAACCGCTCTGCCAGGCGCCGCTGACCAGGTTCTCGGGTTTGCGGCGGGCAACGATGCGCGCGCTGACGTCCCAGATGTCGATCCGCACGTTCAGTCCCGCATGAATGCCATATCCCGGCCCGGTGACGATGTCCTCGTCGGTCTGCACGCCTTCGCCGGCCTTGATCGCGCTCTCCGCCACGATGGATCCCGTTGCCTTGATGCCCCAGCCGGCTTCGATATGGTGGCTGCTGCGGATCGCGCCGCCGGCCTCGATGCCCTGGCCGGCGCTGATGCCGTGGCCCTGCAGATCGCCGTCGGCCTTCAGCGTCCCGCCGCAGCGGATCGCGTGCTGCGCGGCGATGCTGTCGCCCGCGCGCAGATTGCGGCCGACGTGGATGTGCTCGCCCGCGCTGATGTCCCAGCCCGCGCGCACGCTGCCCTTGGCATCGAGGAAGGTTGCGACGTCGATGCCCCACGCGGCCTTGATGTCGCCGCCGGCCTCGATGGCGCCGCCGCTGTAGAGATTGCCGGCGCAGTCGATATCTTCGCCGGCGATGATCGCCGTGCCCGCGCGGATGCCGCCGCCGACGCGGATCGTGCGGCCGGCCCGGACCACCGAATCGACATCGATGGCGCCGCGCACGACCAGCGTGCCGGCGAACACCAGCGCGCCGGCGTTCAGCGCATCGAGCGTCAGCACGGCATCGGTGGGGCCGAACTGGTCCAGCAGCCAGCACGCATCGCCGACGCGGCCGGCATCGACCAGCGCATCGAGCAGCCGCTGGTAGTCGCTGCCGTCATGCCGGTTGCGCAGGAACCATTTGTAGCCGTCCGCGCAGGGGCGTTTCGCCTTGACGAAATTCTGGGTGAGTTCCATGGACATCGGGACCTCGGTAGTCGGTGAAGGGTGGGGCTGTCGTGCCTTGGGCGGTGGCACGCACGAATGCAAGCGCGATGCCGCGCTCCCTCTCCCCACGCGGGAGAGGGAGGCGCGGAGGGAAACCGCGTTCAAACCGCCTACAGCGGATTCATCACGATGAATTCAACCGCGAGATAAAGCGCGGCAATGCCGGCCATGGCGAGCAGGGCGCGGCGATAGACGACGGCGGATTTTCTGGTCTTGGCGGACATGCGCTCTCCCAATTGCACGTTGAACAGTGGATCGCCGATCGTCGATGGCGATCCCCGGGCAATGTGCCGTGCCAGGGAGACCGGTGTGGGACTGTTGGTGCTAGTCCCGGACTCCCCGCACGGCTGAGAGAAGCACGGCGGGAATATGGGATGTGCGGGCGACCATGGCCTGGCGCGCGGCAAAGCCGCAAGCGTCGCCGTACGCGCGTGCCGCCACAGCATGCAGGGCATGCTGGAAAAGGGCGGAGCGGCGCAGGACGAGTTGCATTCGGTCGCGAAGAAGAGGAAGGAGTGAGCCGGTGTCTTCGGTGGAGCGTTTGCTCCATCGCCCGGAAAACCGGGGAAAAACGGCTGAAAGCAGGCCGAGTATCCCATAGCCGTTGAGAAGTCTCAACCCTGCGGCGCACCATGCGCCCTCGACAGAGCCCGTGCCACAGCCCCCCAGCGGCAGACGCTCAACGGCCGAGCCTCATCGGCAGCCCCTCATCGGCAGCCCCTCATCGGCAGCCCATCATCGGCAGCCCTCAGCGACAGTACTTCCGATACTGGTTGAAATGCCGAATCGCGCGATGCGCGTCGCCCAGCTGCTCATGCAGCCGGGCCGCATTGAAATGCGCATCCGCCATGTCCGGCGCGATGTCGATGCAGCGGTGATAGCTGCGCAGCGCGTCCTCGTATCGCTCCAGATCTTCGAGCGTGACGCCGAGATTGAAGTGGAGCAGCGGTTCGTCGCAGATCGCGGTGAGCGCGTCCCGATACAGCGATTCGGCCTCCTGCACGCGCCCCGCCTCGGTCAGCAGGCAGCCGAGGTTCAAATAGGGATCGGCGTAGTCGGGGGCGATCGCGATCGCGCGGCGGTAGGCTTGTTCGGCCTTGCGCATGTCCTGTGCTTCGAGCTGGCAGCCGAGCTGGAACCATGTAGCGGCGTCGGGGCCGTGGCCGGTATGCTCCTCCGCGCGGTGCTCGGTGGGGTCGGTGCAGTTGTCAGCGCGGTTGTCAGCGCAGTTATCAGCGCTGTTTTCGGCCCGGTTGTCGGCCTTCCTTGCCGACTGGATCGACAGCACCGCGCCCGGCTGCGACCGGCTCGGCTGCAATTCCATCACCAGCTGGCCGGTCTCGACCTCCCACTGGCGATGCGCCTCGGAGACGACCACGCCATTGCCGACCGCCGCGATCCGCACACCCGACAGCGGCCGGTCCTGCGACCACGCCTTCAATCGCTGCAAGGCCCGCGTGACGCGCCGCGGCGGCACATTGGCCTTCTTCAGCGAATCGGCGGTGCGGATCAGCACCACGTCCTGGAACGAGAACTGGCGCTCGCCGCGGCTGCCCTTGATCGGTTCGAGCAAACCCGCTCGCGTCAGGCTCGCCACCGTCCCGCGCGAGACGCCGAACGTGCCTTCGATGTCCTTCAGCGTGAAGCTGTCCTTGCCGACCGCGCTCATTTCCTGGCAGTACGTCGGATCGGGGTCGCGGCCTCCGTGGCGCGCTTGGCGCCCTTGCGCGGCGCCGCCTCGCGCGCGGGCTTCTTCGCGGTGGCCTGCGACTTGCTCAGGCTCGCCTTGAGCGCCGCCATCAGGTCGATCACCTCGCCGCCCTCGCTGGGCCGCTCCGCCGTCGCCGAGACCGTGATCTTCTTGCCCTCGATCTTCTTGTCGATCTCGGCCAGCACGCGCTGCTTTTCCTCGTCCTGATAGGCGGCCGGGTCGTAGGCCTCCACGGTGCTCTGCTCGATCAGCTGCTCGGCCAGCGTCAGTTCGGCGGGGCGGATATCGGTGCGCTCGACGTTCAGGTCGGCCATCGAGCGGACCTCGTCCGCATAGAGCAATTGCTGCAGCACCAGGCCCTCGTCGTTGGCACGCACCTGCACCATGTACTGCTTGCCCTTCCACACCCAGGTGGCCAACGCGCAGGTGCCGGTCTTGCGCATCGCCTCGGTCAGCAGGCTGTATGGCTTGGCGCCGCGCTTGTCGGGCGCCAGATAGTAGGCCTTGTCGAAATAGATCGGGTCGATGGCGCCCATCGGCATGAAGGCGACGATGTCGATGGTGTGGCGCGCGCCGGTCTCCAGCGCGTCGAGCTCGTCGGGCGTGAATACCACGTACCGGTCCTTCTCGAACTCGTAGCCCTTGACCATGTCGGCGCGCTCGACCACCACGCCCTCGCGCTGGCAGATGTACTGCTGCCGCAGCCGGGAGCCGCAGCCCTTGTGCAGCAGGTTGAAACCGATGCCGGACTTGCTTTCGGTCGCGGAAAAGACCCGGACCGGAATGGAAACCAAGCCGAAGCTCAGCGAGAGGGAGGCAATGGAGCGTGCGGCCATGTCGTCACCTTTCGGGTTGGCGTATTGCTAAAGAATAGTCGACGCTTCGTCTGCACGCCTGCCTCAGGCTTTCGTATAATGGCGGGTTTGCCGCCATGTCACCGCGCCAACGCGGGATGCGGACGGCTGCCGGGCACCGCCCGCCCTCTGCTCTGACGCCCTGATCTCCCTCTGCGCCTCTCCCACCATGAAAACTCTGAAAGCCCTCCTGATCGTCTCCGCCGTGGCCCTGTTCGCCGCCTGCGGCAAGTCCGAACAAGCCCCCGCCGCCGGTGCGCCGGCCGCGGCCGCCAAGACCGTCGTGGTCGGCCTGGACGACAACTTCCCGCCGATGGGGTTTCGCGATGCCAACAATGAACTGGTCGGCTTCGATATCGACATGGCCAAGGAGGCCGCGCGCCGCCTCGGCATGACGGTCGAGTTCAAGCCCATCGACTGGAGCGCCAAGGAGGCCGAATTGAACGGCAAGCGCGTCGACGTGCTGTGGAACGGCCTGACCATCACCGACGAGCGCAAGAAGAACATCAGCTTCACCGCGCCCTACATGAGCAACCACCAGATCATCGTGGTGGGCAGCGCCTCGCCGATCAAGGCCAAGGCCGACCTGGCCGGCCGCATCGTCGGCGCGCAGGACGGCAGCAGCGCGGTCGACGCGATCCGCAAGGAGGCGCAGGTGGCCGCCAGCATCAAGGAGCTGAAGACCTTCGGCGACAACGTGACGGCGCTGATGGACCTGGCCGCCGGCCGCCTCGACGCCATCGTGGTCGATGAGGTCGTGGGCCGCTATCTGGTCAGCAAGCGCGCCGGCGAGTACCGCGTGCTCGACGAGAACTTCGGCACCGAGGACTACGGCGTCGGCCTGCGCAAGGACGACACCGAACTGCTGGCGCAGCTGGACAAGACGCTGGCCGAGATGAAGCAGGACGGCACGGCCTCCCGCATCGCGCAGCAGTGGTTCGGCGCGAATCTGATCAAGTAAGCCCGCCGCGCCCCTTCACGGGGCGCCGCTTTTTTCTGGATCCCGCGCGCCGGGTTTCGATCCATGGACTACGTTCTCTCCCTGCTGGGACCGATGGCGCAGGGCGCGCGGATCACGCTCTCGCTGTTCTTCATCACGCTGGCGCTGTCGGTCCCGCTGGGCCTGGCGCTCGCGCTGGCGCGGCTGTCGGCATGGCGGCCGCTGAGCGTGGCCGTCAACGGCTATATCTGGCTGATGCGCGGCACGCCGCTGATGCTGCAGCTGCTGTTCGTCTATTTCGCGCTGCCGTTGTTGCCGGTGGTGGGCGTGCGCCTGCCGGACTTTCCCGCGGCGGTGGTCGCCTTCGCGTTGAACTACGCGGCGTATTTCGCCGAGATCTTCCGCGCCGGCATCCAGTCCGTCGACCGCGGCCAGTACGAAGCCAGCAAGGCGCTCGGCATGACCTACCTGCAGACGATGCGCCGCGTGGTGCTGCCGCAGATGGTGCGGCGCGTGCTGCCGCCGGTCAGCAACGAGACCATCACACTGGTCAAGGACACCTCGCTGATCTACGTGCTGGCGCTGAACGACATCCTGCGCACCGCGCGCGGCATCGTGCAGCGCGACTTCACCACCACGCCTTTCCTGGTCGCCGCGGCGTTCTATCTGCTGATGACGCTGCTGCTGACCTGGATGTTCCAAAGCCTGGAAAAACGCTATGCCGCACACGATCAATGAGCCGCAGAACCGCGGCGGCGAAGGGCAGGAGCGCCCGGTGATGATCCGCGCCCGCGATATCGTCAAGTCGTTCGGCGCCAATCGCGTGCTGCACGGCGTCTCGCTGACGCTGCGCAAGGGCGAGGTGGTGGCGGTCATCGGGCCGTCCGGCTCGGGCAAAAGCACGCTGCTGCGCTGCCTGAACCATCTCGAGACGATCGACGGCGGCAGCATCGAGATCGAGGGCGAGACGCTGGCGGAGCCCGGCGCGGACCAGCGCAGCCGCTACGTGCCGGACGCCGAGGTGCGCCGCATCTGCCGCAAGATGGGCATGGTGTTCCAGTCCTTCAATCTGTTCCCGCACATGACGGTGCTGCAGAACATCATCGAGGCGCCGATGACGGTCAAGGGCATGGCGCGCGATGCCATCGTGCCGATCGCCGATGCGCTGCTGCGCAAGGTCGGCCTGCTGGAGAAGCGCGACAACTATCCGTCGCGCCTGTCGGGCGGGCAGAAGCAGCGCGTGGCGATCGCCCGCGCGCTGGCGATGGAGCCGGACATCATGCTGTTCGACGAACCGACCTCGGCGCTCGATCCCGAGCTGACCGGCGAGGTGCTGCGCACGATGCGGCAGCTGGCGGATGACCACATGACGATGCTGGTGGTCACGCACGAAATGGGCTTCGCGCGCGAAGTCGCGCACCGGGTCGTCTTCATGGACCAGGGCCGCATCGTCGAGAGCGCGCCGTCCGAGGAATTCTTCCGCGCGCCGCAGCATCCGCGCACGCGGGAGTTTCTGGCCCATATGCTGTAAGCCGCTGCGCTGCGCTGCGCTGCGCTGCGCTGCGCTGCGCTGCGCTGCGCGGCGAGGCGAGGCGAGGCGAGGCGAGGCGAGGCGAGGCGAGGCTGGGCTGGGCTGGGCTGGACTGGGCCGGGCGTTTGGCCCGCTACGTCGCCGGATGCAGCCCCTGCACCAGCGCGCGCTTGTTGTCCCGGCTGCGGCGCGCGTGCTCGCGCATCAGCGCCTCGGCCCGCGCCCCTTCATGCGCGACGATGGCCCGCACCACATCCTCGTGATCGAACTGCGCGCGCTGCACGAAGGCCAGTTCCAGCGACGGCTGCACTCCCGCCGCGCCCAGCGCGCCAGGGCCCGCCATCGGCGTCCTGGCGATATGGTCGAGCGCCGATGCCAGCGCCGGATTGCCCGCGCCCTCGACCAGTGCCCGATGAAAGCGCGCATTCATCGCCGCCCAGCGTGCGGTATCGACCGGCGCATCCTTCCCGAGCAGCGCCTGCTCGACCAGTAGCCGCCCCTCGTCGACGCAGGCCTGCAGCACCGCGAATATCTCTCTGGTGACGCCTTGCTCCGCCAGCAGCCGTGCCGCCATGCCTTCGAGCGTGCCGCGCACGTCGATCGCCATGGCCACTTCATCCAGCGTGACCTGACGCACGCGGAACCCGCGCGTCGGCAGACGCTCCAGCAGACCCTCCTTTTCCAGCTCGCCCAGCGCCAGCCGCAGCGGGGTCCGGGACACGCCCAATTCCCCGGAGAACTGCACCTCGCGGATCCGTTCGCCGGCCCGCAGGTCGCCGGCCAGGATGCGGCGCCGCAATTCCATCGTCACGCGTTCTATCTGGGAGGCCATCGATCAAAAGTGGAGTTGGGCAGACATGTGGGGTTTCATTATGGCATGAGGCCAGCTTGACGCAGCCGGGTGCATCGCCAATACTGCATGCAAAAGGCATCATAGGGCGACGATAAACGGCATTGGCAAGCATGTTTGCATGCAAACAGCGACAAAATGCCGGACAGGAGACAAGCGCCGTGCCATCCCGATTCCTGCGGCGGCGGCAAGCCCCGCGCTCGCCCGTCGTTTCCCCGCGCCGCCGTGCGACAGCCTTCGCGCTCGCGGCGGTGGCAACCGGACTGCTGGCTGGCCCCGCTGCAGCCGTTGCCGCGTCCGAGCCGTATCCGTCCAAGGCGATCCGCCTGATCGTCCCGTTCCCCGCCGGCGGTGGCGGCGACACGCTGGCCCGCCTCGTGATGACCCGCGCCGGCAAGGAGCTTGGCCAGTCGCTGGTGATCGAGAACGTGGCGGGCGCCGGCGGCAATATCGGCTCGCAGGCCGCGGCAAAGGCGGCGCCGGACGGCTATACGCTGCTGTACGGCACCAATGGCACCTTCGCCATCAATCACGCGCTGTACAAGCGCACCGGCTTCGATGCGATGCAGGACTTCGTGCCCGTCGCGCAGTTGACGCGCATCGCCACGATGGTGGTCACGCGTCCCGGCTTTCCGGCGAAGACCTTCCCCGAACTGCTGCAGGTGCTGAAGGCCAATCCCGGCAAATACACGGTTGCGTCGGCCGGCAACGGCACCACCTCGCATCTGGCTTCCGAACTGCTGAAGGCATCGGCCGGCGTCTCGATGGTCCATGTGCCGTACCGCGGGGGCGCGCTGGCGCTGACGGACCTGATGGGCGGCCAGGTCGACCTGATGATCGAGGTGATGCCCAACGTCATGCCGGCGGTGCGCGGCGGCAAGGTGCAGGGCCTCGCCGTGACGACCGCGCAGCGCGTGCCGAGCTTTCCCGATGCGCCCACCGTGGCGGAGCAGGGCCTGGCCGGCTTCGAGGTCAGCGCGTGGGACGGCATCTTCGTGCCGAAGGGCACGCCGGCCGATGTCGTCGCGAAGGTCCACGCCGCGATTCAGAAGGCGCTGGCCGACCCCGCGCTGCGGCAGCAGCTGCTGGACCGCGGCGCCGAGCCGGTACCGCAATCGAGCGCCGCCTTCGCGCAATTCGTTCGTGCCGAATATGACCGCTGGGGGGCGCTGGTCAAGCGCTCCGGCGCCAGCGTCGATTGATCGCTGAAAGCCCTACGTCCCGCCGCCCCGACCGGCTGGCTGCCATCCCATCGCAAGGACCGAGAGAGACATGACCGCCAATTCCGCTCCCAAGCCCAACCACAACGCCAACGCCAACGCCAACGCCAACGCCAACGCCAACGCCAACGCCAACCACCGCTCGCCTGCCGCCGACGATCGCAGCGGCCTGCCGCACTACGACCGTCCGCCGCTGAAGGACAGTCGCCGCCCGCGATGCCCGCCGTTCGTCGAGATCACCGATGCCGACCAGCTGCTGCCGTATCTCGAACACGTCGCGCGCCGTCCGTACAACCACGGGCTCAACGCCTGCTGGGACCTGAAGGAGGGCGAGCGCGTGCTGCTGCGCGTCGACAACTGGCACAGCGAGCTGACGATCCAGGCATGCCAGCGCATCCTCGAGAAGTACAAGGTCAGGTACGAGATCCAGAAGGTCGATCGCGGCCCGATCCCGACCTGGGTCGGGGCCGACGAGGTCGACTACTACCTGTTCCGCACGCGCGAGCTGGCGCAGTGGATGGACATGTGGGAAGAGGAAGAAAAGAAGCAGCAGTACGACAAGATCTTGATGGGCTACGGCGGCCCGGTGCTGGCCGAGCGCTTCATCAAGATCCAGCGCATGCCCTTCATCACGCCGGAGATCCTGGCCTCGCCCGCGCATGCGATGCCGATCGAGGTCATCAACGCGATCGACCGCTGGACCTGGGACCGCATCCGTACCGCGCGGCGGGCGCGCATTACGGACCCCGAGGGCACCGACATCAGCTTCACCAATCACGACGACTACTGGGACGCGCGGCGCGAGTTCTATCACCCCGACCTGACCGCGGCGACCTGGCGCGGCAACGAGCATTTCGGCAAGACCTATCTGCCGGGGCATATCACCGGGCGGCCGTGGATGTTTCATCCGTTCAAGGAGGACGGCTGCGGCGTGATCGCCGGCACCACCAACCATATCGCGCCGTGCGACTGGACCCAGCTCGTGGTCGAGAATTCGAAGATCACGCGCATCAACGCCGGCGGCGACTTTGGCGACAAGCTGCGCAACGTGATGGAGCAGACCCGGGACATCCAGTATCCGACCTTCCCAGGCAAGGGCCTGATGTACTGGTGGGAGGCGTCGATCGGCACCAATCCGCATATCCACCGGCCGCGCAAGGACTTCCCGTCGGGCTTCGTCAATTGCCTGTACGAGCGCGTGCGCTCCGGCGTCATCCATATGGGCTTCGGCACCATCATCTCCTCGATGGCCGAGCGCGAGGCCGCCAGGATGGGGCATCTGGTCGGCCACTGGCACCTGCACCTGTATTTCCCCACGTACACCACCGAGCGGTCCGGCGACAACGAGAACATCATCGAGAACGGCCGCCTGCTGGCGCTCGACGACCCCGCCATCCGCAAGCTGTGCGCGAAATACGGCGATCCGGACCTGTGGCTCGACGAGAGCTGGAATCCCGCGGTGCCGGGCATCAATATGCAGGGCGACTACTGGTCGCACTATGCAAAGGACCCGCTGCACTGGGTCAAGACCGAGCTGGAGGTCTGCCGCAACTACCACCCGATGTTCATGCGGATGGTCGATGCCGATGCCAAGTACTGCGAAGGCGAGGGCGCGCGCTGGTGGAAGGGCGGGTGCTGTAATCACAGCGGCGTGCAGGCGCCGGTGTTGCCGGGCAACTGCTGCGGCACGGAGGCAGCGCCGGTGCAGGGCGGCCATTGCTGCCATGGCGGTGCGACATCGGAGTGAGGCGCGCGCGGCGGATAGGCCTGGGGCGAAGCGGAGCGGTGATCGACCGGACCAGCAGGCCGCCGCGGTCAGATGCGGCGGCCTGCCAGCGGCAAGACTGGGACTGATAGCAGGGCCTTACGACTGGCCCCGCAAGAGGGCCTGACGACGGGGCCTCTAACGACGGGACCTTACTTGTCGTTGCCGACCTTCTTGTTCAGGTCACGCGCCATCTGCAGATGCTGCTCCAGATCGGGCACGTGCTTGGCGGCGAAGGCCTTGATGTCCGGGTCCTTCGCGTTCTTCGCGGCTTCCTGGAACAGCTTCACGGTCTTTTCATGCGCGGCGACGCCGATCCGGCTGGCGTACATCTTGTCGAAGCGCTCGCCATCGAGCGCGCTGAGCCCCTTCAGCTCGGTGCGCTGCACGACCGAAGGCTCGGTCGGCGGGGTATAGCCCTTGCTCGAGGCCAGCTTGGTGAGCTCCTCGTTGACCGCGGTGTGGTCCTTGATCATGCGGGCCGCAAACGATTTGACGTCGGCATTGGAAGCCTTCTGTTCGGCCAGCTTGCTGCCCTCGACCTCGGCCAGGCCGCCCTGCGCGGCGTTTTCCAGGAAGCTGCGGTCGGCGCGCACCAGCTTGCTGGTGTCGCCCGCGGTGCCTCGCGTGGTGGTCTGATCCGTTGCGGTCGTGGCGGGCATATTGCCGGGCGCCGTGTTCTTCGGCGCGGTGCTGGTGCCTTGCGCCATCACCGCGGTGGACAGCAGCAGGGAACAGGCGGCGGTACTGACGACACTGAGTGCTGCGGTACGGATAGGCATGGCGTGTTCTCCCTTGAAGGTGGATAGGTACGACCAATCAGCAATATCCGCGCCCAACGCCGGCCTCGCCGATCACCGCCTTCGCCCCGTGGCTCGCGCAGGGCTTGCTGGGGCTTGTGCAGGGCCTGTGCCGGGCCTGCACAAGGCTGGCGTTGGGATGTCGTGCGCCATCGCAATGACACCGCCGCATATCGGTCGGCGTATGGCCGGCGACCAAGGCGGCGACAAGGCCGGCGAAAAAATTGCATGCGACGGTAAAAACGCTCGGCCCGGTGGCCGGCTTGGCAGGCAGTTCAACGTCCGGCCACGTCTCCGTACACATAACGCCGCGCAGTGCATGCAAAAACGGCGTTCCGGGTGGCCCCCGTAGTAGAATTGCCCCCACTCAAACCGATGTCCCTGCCGCATGCCCGAAGAGCGAACGAGTCTGGCGGAAACGATCCGCGCCACCATCGAACAGGAGATTCTGTCCGGCAAGCTGGCCAGCGGCGCCCAACTCGACGAACAGCAACTGCTGTCGCGTTTCTCGGTATCGCGTACGCCGGTGCGGGAGGCGTTGATCCGGCTGGCGTCGGCGGGGCTGGTCGATCTGGTGCCGCGCCGCGGCGCCATAGTGTCCGCCATCACGCTGCGCGAATACGTTGCCATGAGCGAGATCCTGGTCCAGTTGGAGGCATTGGCGGCCCAGCTGGCGGCGCGGCGTATCACCGAGTCCGAACGGGAGGCGCTGCGGGAAGCCTATGCGGCTTGCCAGCAGGCGGCGGCGCAGGCCAGTGCCGACCGTTACCGCGAGGCCAATGACCGTTTCCACGCGGTCATCTACGAGGCCTGCCGCAACGAGATCCTGAGCGCGCAGATTCGCACGATGCGGGCCCGCATGCGTGGCATGCGCGACTACCGCTTCGAGAAGCCCGCGCGCATTCGCGCGTCGCTCGAGGAACATGGCGCGGTGATGGAGGCGATCCTGCGCGGCGATGAAGAGGCAGCGGCGCGGGCGATGGTCGAGCACATCTCGACCGGCGGCAATGTCTATGCGGACATGATCGCGTCGATGCCGGACGAGGCCGTCGGCGCCAAGGGGGCGCGCTGAGCCGGGGCGCCCAGGCAAGCGCGAGAAAGCACGGCAGCGTGCGCGTCAGCAAGCGCGACAGAAGACACGCCAGCCTGTGCACCAACAACCGCGCCAGCCGGCGCCGCGCGTTTCAATCGATCTTCACGCCCGCCTGCACCGTGCGTTGCAGCGCGTTCTTGCCATCCTGCTGCGCCCATTGCTTGAACTCGGCTGGCGAGCGCGACGGTGCCGGTTCGCTGCCGTTGTCGACAAGACGCGTGCGAATGGCCGGATCGGCCAGCACCTTGGTGGCGACGGCGTAGAGCTTGTCCGTGACCTCCTTCGGCAGCCCCGCCGGTCCGAACAGCCCGAACCAGAACGTGTAGTCGAAGCCTGGCAAACCGAGCTCGGCAATGGTCGGCAGCCCCGGCGCCACGGCGGAGCGCTGCGGCGTCGTGACGCCGATCATCTTGACCACGCCCTGCGTGCCGAGCGGCAGCACCGACGATGCCGTGCCGAAGGAAAACTCCACTTCGCCCGCCGCCACCGCCTGCAAGGCCGGCGCGCCGCCCTTGTACGGCACGTGTGTCATGTCGACACCGACCGCGTTCGCAAACGACAGCCCGGCGACATGCGGCGATCCGCCGATGCCCGAAGACGAGTAGTTGAACTTGCCGGGATTCGCCTTGGCCTTCGCCGCAAGCGTTTTCACGTCGGCGATGCCGAGGTCCTTGTTGACGGCCAGGATCAGCGGCGAGATGGTCAGCCGCGTAATCGGCGTGAAGCTGTCGGCCTTGTACTTGACCTTGTACAGGTGCTGGTCCATGCCATAGATCGTCGCCGTGGCCAGCCCCAGCGTATAGCCGTCCGCCGGCGCCTGCGCCAGCCATGCCGATGCGAGCGTGCTGCCGGCACCGGGCTTGTTCTCGACCACCACCGGCTGTCCCAGCTCCTTGGACATGGCCTCGCCCACCACGCGCGCAACGAAATCGGCCGCGCCGGCCGGCGTGTAGCCGATCACCAGCCGGATCGGCTTGTTCGGATAGCCTTCGGCCATCGCGGCGCCGGGCGCGATGGCGGCGATCAGACCCACGGCCGCCAGGGCCGCGACAGTGGCAGAGGCCCTGGAAGCCCTAAAGGCCCGGGAGGCCGCGGAGGTCGCTGTGGAATGGCTGTGCATCGGTGTCTCCTTGTTATGTTCCTTGGGTCGATGGGGCTCTGCGGCCCCTCGTCGATCGTCAGGCGATGGCGCCCTTGTCGCGCCACTGCGCGATCAGCTCCGGCGCAAAGCCCAGCTCGCCGAGCAGCTCGTCGGTCTGCTCACCGGGGTCCGGCGCCGCGCGCGCAAAGCGCTCGGGGTGGGGCGCGGCGGACAGGTTGATCGGCGAGCGCAGCAGGTCGAGTTCGCCTAAAACAGGATGGCGCGCGGTACGGGTCATGCCGAGGTGGCGGACCTGCGGGTCCTCGAAGGCCTGCCCGATATCGAGCACGGGGCCGCAAGGCACGCCGGCCGGATTGAGCCGCGCCATCAATTCCGAGCAGGTAAAGCGCGAGGTGTGGGCCTGGATCGCTTTGTCGAGCGCGGCCCGATTGCGGGCACGCGAACGCGCGTCGCGATAGTCGGCGTGGTCGATCAGATCGTGCGCCTCCAGCGCCTGGCAGAAGTTGGCCCACATCCGTTGCGTGCTGGCCGCGATATTGACCAGGCCATCGCTGGCGCGATAGGTGCCCATCGGCACCAGCGTCGGATGGGCGTTGCCTTGCTGCGTCGGCACTTCGCCGTCGACCGTGTAGCGCGCCGCCTGGAAATCGAGCTTGTTGAGCATCGACTCGATCAGCGAGGTATGGACCCATTGGCCGCGACCGGTCCGTTCGCGGTGGAACAGCGCCAGCAGAATCCCCTGGCCCAGGAACATGCCCGCCGTGGTGTCCGAGATCGCGATGCCGACGCGGACCGGGCCGCGCCCCGGCTCGCCGGTGACCGAGCTCAGCCCGCACATCCCCTGCACGATCTGGTCGACGCCGGGCCGTTCGCTGTAGGGGCCATCCTGGCCGAAGCCCGAGATGCTGGCGAGGATCACGCGCGGATTGCGGGCGCTCAGCGCCTCGTATGTCAGCCCGAGCCTGGCCTTGACCACCGAGCGGAAGTTCTCGACCACCACGTCGGTGTTCTCCAGCAGCCGCGCCAGAATCTGCGCGCCCTCCGGCGTCTTCAGGTCCACGCACATGCTGCGCTTGTTGCGGTGCAGGTTCTGCTCATCCGAGCCGCGGCGTTGGCCGGTCACCGAGCCGTGGTCCTTTGGCGGCGGCGGCTCGAGCCGGATGACATTGGCGCCCCAGTCGGAGAGCAGCCGTACCGCGGCCGGGCCGGCGCGGGCGACGGTCAGGTCGAGGACGTTGATGCCGTGCAATGGAAGTTGGGATTCGGATTGGGCCATGGCAGGGGAAGGATGATTGGGTGCTGGGAGTATACGCACAACAATCGTATGTATACGAATAGGGGGTTGTATGGATGCGGAGAGTCGCTCTGTGTCCTAGACTTTGCGCTGTGCGGTGGCCTGCGGCCGCACGTGATCGCTCGCACGGCCAGAGTGCGGCACCAATAAGTGACCTCCAGGCGACGAACGTGCGTCCCCCTTCAAGGAATCGTATGCAATCGGCGGCAATACAAATACAGAGAAACGGCGGCCCGGACGAACTGGAGTTCATCGAAGTCGCCGTGCCGCCGCCGGGCGAAGGCGAAGTCCAGATCCGGCAGAGCGCGATCGGCGTCAATTTCGCGGACATCTACCAACGGCGCGGCAGCCACGGCCCCCATCAGCCGACCTCGTTCCCGATCGTGCTCGGCTCGCAGGGGGCGGGCCGCATCGAAGCGGTGGGGCCGGGCGTCAGCGGATTGGAGGTCGGCCAATCGGTCGGCTGTTTCCAGCCGGGGGCTTATCAGGTGGTGCGCAACGTTCCGGCGGCACGCGTGGTGCCATTGCCCGCGCAGATCCCCGAAGACGTGGCAGGCGCCACGCTGCTGCGCGGCCTGACCGCGGAATATCTGCTGCGCCGGATTTCCCCGGTCCAACCCGGCGATGCGGTGCTGGTACATGCGGCGGCCGGCGGCATGGGCGTGATCCTGTGCCAATGGGCGCGTGCCTTGGGCGCGACGGTGATCGGCACGGTCGGCTCGGAGGCCAAGCGAGAGATCGCGCTGGCCCATGGCTGCCATCACGTCATCGACTATCGGCGCGAGGACTTCGTCGCCCGCACGCTTGAACTGACGGACGGCCGCGGTGTCGCGGTGGTCTACGATGCCGTCGGCAAGGATGTGTTCGTGCCGTCGCTGTCGTGCCTGCGTCCGCTGGGCATGGCGATCAACTATGGCACCGCGTCCGGCGATGTCGAGGCGTTCGACCTGCAACTGCTGCACGCGAAGTCGCTGATGGTCTGCCGTCCCACGCTGCGCACCTTCATTGCCGATGCCGCCTCGCTGCGCCAGGGCATGGCCGCGCTGTCGGAGGCGGTCGGGGCAGGGCATGTGCGGCTCGAAGTCGGCCAGCGCTTTGCCTTTGCCGACGCGCGCGAGGCCCACCGGCAGCTCGAAGCCCGGCAGACCAGCGGCGCCGTGGTCCTGATTCCGTAGTCCCGCCTGCGATGGAAACCGTATTACCAGGAGAAGCGGCATGAAGCTCTATCACAGCTGGCTGTCCAGTGCGTCGCGCCGCGTGCGCCTGTGCCTGGCGGAGAAGGGCATCCGCTACGACAGCGTGCCGGTCGACATGCGCCGGCAGGAGCATCACTCCGCGGCCTATCTGGCCGTCAATCCCAACGGCGTGGTGCCCGGGCTGGTACTGGACGACGGCCGGGCGCTGCACGAAAGCAGCACCATCTGCGAATACCTCGACGACACGCATCCGGAGCCGCCGCTGCGGCCGGCCGATCCCTATCGGCGCGCCGAGATGCGCAATTTCATTCGCTGGACCGACGAGCGCGCGCTGCCGAATCTGCTGATCCTGAACTGGAGCCAGGTATTCCAGGCGCAGGCGTCGCAATGGACCGACGCGGAGCTGGCCGAACGGCTGGCCCGCGTGCCGACCGCGCAGCGGCGCGAGGCGTGGCTGCGCGTCGCGCGACGGCCCTATACCGACGACGAGAAGCGCGCCGCGCTGGACCAGTTGAAGGCCATCGTGCCGAAGATGGAGGCGATGCTGGAGGACGGCCCCTGGCTGTTCGGCGATCGCTACACGCTGGCCGATATCGCCGCCGTGCCGTTCGTGGCCCGTCTTGCCGAACTCGATGCCGACGCACTGTCGCCGGATGCCGCGCCCGCCGTGGCGGACTGGTGGCGGCGGGTGCAGGCACGTCCCGCGTTTGCCGAAGCACGGATCGATCGCTTCGATGCCGCCGTGGCAAGCGCGTAAGCCGCATTGCTTTCCCCTTGATTCGACCACTCCCTCTCATTGCAAGGCCAGCCCATGTCAGACACCGGATCGCTCCCCATTCTGGAAATCGAAGACCGCATCGCCACCATTACGCTGAGCCGGCCGGAGGTCGCCAACCGGCTCGGCCCGGACGACCTGGCCGCGCTGCGCCAGCATGTCGACACGGTCAATGAGGCCGACGTGCTGGTGCTACGCATCCGCGGCAGCGGCAAGTATTTCTGCAGCGGCTTCGATATCGGCAAGCTGGCCGCGGGTCAGCGCGGCGCCGGGTTCGAGCCGCTGGTCAATGCGCTGGAAGATTGCCGCCCCGTGACGATTGCCGAGATTCACGGCGGGGTCTACGGCGGCGGCACCGATCTCGCGCTGGCATGCGACTTCCGCATCGGGACACTCGCCACCGAGATGTTCATGCCGGCCGCTCGGCTGGGCCTGCATTTCTATCAGCGTGGCATGGAGCGCTATGTCTCGCGGCTGGGTTTGAATGCCGCCAAGCATCTGTTCCTGACGGCCGAGAAGATCGATGCCGAGGCGATGTTCCGTTGTGGCTTCCTGACCGAATTGCTGCCGGCTTCGGCGCTGCGCGAACGCGTCGAGCAACTGTCCTCCACCATCGCGTCGCTGGCGCCGATTTCGGTGTTCGGCATGAAGAAGCATCTGAATGCGATTGCGCGCGGCGTGCTGGACGTCGAAGCATTGGCCGCCGATATGCAGCGCTCGGTGCAATCGGAGGACATCAAGGAGGGGGCCATCGCCTGGAAGGAAAAGCGGGTGCCGAGGTTTGTCGGGCGATAGTACGGTCGGCGGCCAGGCCGGTAGGCCCGTAGGCCGTCAAGTTCGTCGGGGCGCCAGGTCGTCGGATTGTCAGGGCGTTGAACCGGATATCAAGCCGCCAGTTCCTGCTCCAGCGTTTTCGCGTTGAATCCCGTCAGGCAATCGAGATCCAGCGCGCGGATCTGATCGGTCATGAAGTCGATAAAGACGCGAATGCGGGTCGGCAGGTGCTGGCGGCTGAGATAGCAGATAAAGTGGCCGCGATCGTCCGGCGCGTGCCGGGCCAGCGCCACGACAAGTTCATTGGCCGCGATGTGATCGCAGATCTGGTATCCCGCCATTTGCGCGATGCCCCATCCCTGCAGCACCGCTTCGAACACCAGATCGGCGTCGTTGAAGGTCAGCCGCGCCGTGGGCATGTATTTGCGCACGGCGCCATCGACCTTGAATTCCCATTCGAATATCCGCCCGCTGGCAAAGCGGAAATTGATGCAATCGTGCTCGGCGAGTTGTTCCAGCGTCTGCGGCAATCCGTGCGCGGCCACATAAGCGGGCGAAGCGCACAACGCCATCTGCATCGGAATCAGCCGCTTGGCGATGATGCTCGAATCTTCGATGCGACCGTTGCGGAATGCCACGTCGATTTGCTCGGAGGCGAAGTCGGTGGGCCGATCGTCGAGCAGCAGGTCGATGGCGATATCCGGATAGGCCTTCATGAAGCGTTCCAGCAGCGGCGCGATGATCTTCCTGCCGAAGCCGACCGTCGAGCTGATGCGGATCAGGCCGCGCGGCGGACCTTCCCGGAGCTCCAGCATGTCGTTCATCGCCTCGACGATATGCGTCACGCCCTGGTGGCAGTTTTCGAAGAAGCGCTGACCTTCGCGCGTCAGCTGCGTGGTGCGCGTGGTACGGAGGAACAGCCGCGTACTGAGCTGGGTCTCCAGCTTCTGCACGTTGCGGCTGACCGCGGAGCGGCCGATGCCCAGGCGCTCGCCGGCCTTGGCAAAGCTGCCCTCGCTGGCGACAGCCATGAACGCCATGATGCCGGCATAGCTCGCCGCAAAGCCGGTGGAAAGCGCGTCGGCGCGATTGGGCAGGCTGAGGCGGAAGGCGCGTTCCGCTGTTTCCGGTTCGTTCATTTCAGCACTCCCTGAATGCATCGCCGCAAGAAATGAGGCGTGCCTGGATGCTAATCAGGCGCCGGTGTACGGTAAATGACAGCGTTCCCTGATTTTCTGCCAGGCTGCCATCGGGTTTCCGCGCGCTTTGCCATGTGCGATCGAGATTGGTGCAGAAATGGAAACGGCGTCGCATTGCCGCATTGCCGCATGGGGCGCCGCATGGATACGCTGCTCGCACGCCCTTGCATGTCGTTGCACACGCTTGCGCGCGCTTGCACGCCATCGCCGGCACGACATAACATCCGGTGTCCTCTTCTCGGCTGCCATGGAATTGAATCCCTCGCCCTCCGCCTCCGCGCCCATTGAACCCATGCCGCGCAATGTCGTGTTTGTGCTGTATCCCGAGGTCAGCCTGCTCGATTTCGCCGGCCCGCAGACCGTGTTCTGGGCCGCATCCCATTACGCCCACGAGCGCGGCATGCCGGGCTATCGCTGCCATGTCGCCAGCGAGTCCGGCGGGGCGGTCGCGGCGGTGGAGGGCACGGCGATGCAGACCGTGGCGCTCGATACCCTGGACCTGCGCGAGGTCGACACCGTGATCGTGCCGGGCTCGCCGAACATTCTCCAGGTCGCCATCGACTCCGGATCGCTGATCGAATGGCTGGGCATGGCCTCCGCCAGGGTCCGTCGCACGGCCTCTGTCTGCAGCGGGGCGTTCCTGCTGGCCCACGCCGGGCTGCTCGATGGCAAGCGGGCCACCACGCATTGGGCGATGCTGCAGCGGTTTCACGAGATGTTCCCGACGGTCGACCTGGATGCCGATGCGATCTTCGTGCAGCAGCAGAATCTGTGGACCTCGGCCGGCGTCACCACCGGCATCGATCTGGCGCTCGCCATGGTGGAGGCCGATTGCGGCCACGAGGTCGCGCTCAACGTCGCCAAGGAGCTGGCGGTCTATATGAAGCGCCCCGGGGCACAGCCACAGCTCAGCGAGATCCTGATCACGCAGAGCCGGCAGGTACCGCTGTTCGAGACGCTGCATTTGTGGATCGTCCAGAATCTGTCCCGCGAAGACCTGTCCGTCGAGCAACTGGCCGATCGCGTCGGCATGAGTCCTCGCAACTTCGCGCGGGTCTACAAGGAAAAGACCGGACGCACGCCCGCCAAGGGGGTCGAGCACTTCCGCATGGAAGCAGCGCGCGGCCTGCTGCAGGACATGGACAAGCCGGTCGACCAGATCGCGCGCGAATGCGGCTTTGGCAGCGAGGAGCGCATGCGGGTCGCCTTCCAGAGGCACTTCGGTTTCTCGCCCAGCGAATACCGGCTGCGGGTCAATCGCTGATCCGCGCATCGCCTTCGAGCCATCCTGCGATTTCCGTCCCGCGTCCCGCCGCCGCGACCGGCAGTGCGGCCGGGATGCCTGCTGCCCGCGCGATTGGTGCCAAACGGGAAACACCGTGGTCCGCGCTTCGGTCTGGTGCCCAACCCCCGCGACCCCTAGCATGAGGTGGAGCTGTTCCATTTCCACTCACTCCACACACAGCAGGGAGACGCATCATGAAGATCGTTGTCATTGGCGGGACCGGCCTGATCGGCAAGAAGGTCGTGGCGAGACTGTCGGCGCAGGGCCATGAGGTGATTGCCGCCGCGCCGCAGACCGGCGTCAACGCGCTGACCGGCGAAGGCCTGGCGGAGGCCCTGGCGGGCGCGAAGGTGGTAGTCGATCTCGCCAATTCGCCGTCGTTCGAGGACGCGGCGGTCCTGCATTTCTTCGAGACCTCGGGGCGTAATCTCGCCGTTGCCGAGAAGGAAGCGGGCGTGGCGCACCACGTCGCGCTGTCGGTGGTGGGCACCGACAAGCTGCAGCAGAGCGGCTACTTCCGCGCCAAGATCGCGCAGGAGGCGCTGATCCGCCAGTCCAGCGTGCCTTACACGATCGTCCGCTCGACCCAGTTCATGGAGTTTCTCGGCGGCATCGTGCAATCCGCGGCGCAGGGCGACGCGATCCGGCTGTCGTCGGCGCTGATCCAGCCCATTTCGTCGGACGACGTCGCGCAGGCCGTGGCCGAGCGCGCGCTGGCCGCGCCGGCGAACGGCATCGTCGAGATTGCCGGTCCCGAGCAGTTCAAGATGAGCGACCTCGTGCAGCGCTATCTGAAGGCGATCGGCGATGCACGGACCGTGCAGGTCGATCCCGCCGCGCGCTACTTCGGCGCCGAGCTGCAGACGGGCACGCTGGTGCCGGAGGGCCAGGCGCATCTCGGGCGCGTCCGCTTCGAAGACTGGATGCGCAAGTCGCAAGCCCACTAGGCGCGGCGTGCCGATGGAAAACAAGGGGCTCAAACCGCCACCGCTGACGCTGCTCGACCGCTATCGCGGACGCGACTTTGCCACGCTGTACACGACCACCGTGACGGTATCGGGAGGCGAGTCCGGGCACGGCCGAGCCTCCGGTATCGCGCGGTCCGATGACGGCAACCTGCAATTCGAACTGAGGTTGCCGGCGGCGCTCGGCGGCCCGGGCGGCGGCACCAATCCCGAGCAACTCTTTGCCGCTAGCTTCGCGGCGTGCTTCCACGGGGCCTTGAGCCTGCTGGCGCAGCGCGAGCAGATCGATGTCACCGCAATGACCGTCGCGGCCAAGGTCTCGTTCGGCCGCGATCCCAGCGACGGCGGCTACGCCTTGATTGCCGAGATCCATATCCGCATGCCGGGGGTCGACAAGCCGGTCGCCGAAGAACTCGTTCGCCATACCGAGCGCTTCTGTCCCTACGCCAAGATGGCGCGCGAAGGCATTCGCACCGTCATTACCGTGTCGGTTTGAGGACGGGAATCCGCGATTGGTGCCGAAGCGGCAACAGCGTGCGCACCTTGGCGGTACTACCGGGGAAACGGCCCCAACCCTACGATGCCATCCAAGCCGAGCCGCATCGATTCGCGATGCGGCCTCGGTGAAGACAACACTGATTTCCGCTCACCAGGAGCCACCATGACCCAACGCCTCAACTATTTCCAGCAATCGCCGGAACTGTCCAGGAAGCTGATCGAACTCGGCACGATGTTCCAGAAGACGACGATCGAGCCCCATATCCGCGAACTCGTCGAGATCCGCACCTCGCAGCTCAACGGCTGCGGCTTCTGCGTCGACATGCACATCAAGATGGCGAAGATCCACGGCGAGCGCGAACTGCGCCTGCATCATCTGGCCGTCTGGCGCGAATCGACGCTGTTCTCGCCGCGCGAGCGCGCCGCGCTGGCGTGGGCCGAGGTGCTGACCCATATCCCGGCCCACGGCGTGCCCGACGACATCTACGAACGCGTGCGGACCCAGTACAGCGAGAAGGAGCTGTCGGACCTGACCTTCCTGGTCGGCGCGATCAATTCCTGGAACCGCCTGAACGTCGCGTTCCGCACCGTGCCGGGCTCGTCCGACAAGGCGTTCGGCCTCGACAAGGCCAACCTGGAGTAATGCGATGAAGCCAGTCACTGCTTTTGCCGCAACGCTGCTGCTGTCGTCCATGATGATGGGGCAGCCCGCCATCGCGGCCGGAGAAGGCGTCTCGGTCAAGCCGCTGCTGACGCAGCCGTTGCCCGAGTACCCCGGCAAGGAAGTCGAGATGATCGTCGTCGACTACGCGCCGGGCGGCGCCGACCCCGTGCATCGCCATGACGCACACGGCTTCGTCTATGTGCTGGAGGGCAGCATCGTGATGGGCGTCAAGGGCGGCAAGGAGGTCATGCTCAAGGCCGGCGACACCTTCCACGAGGGCCCGAACGACATCCACACCGTCGGGCGCAACGCCAGCAAGACGCAGCCGGCCAAGTTCGTGGTGTTCCTGATCAAGAAGCAGGGCGCGCCGATTCTGACGCCGGTGAAGTAGTTCGCGCGCATATCGACATACGTTTTGCTTCGTTCTCCTGGCGGAATGGGACCCATACCATTGTCTGGTCCCATTCATGCCACGGAGAAGCGATGAGCGCCGTCATCCAGGATCGTCCTGCCATCACGTCCAGCGAGCTGGACATCGTTCCGGTTTCGCCCCGCATCGGGGCCGAAGTGCGCGGATTGCGCCTGTCCGGCTCGCTCGACCCGAGCACGCTGGAGGCGCTGAAGGCCGCCTTGCTGCGGCATCGCGTGCTGTTCCTGCGCGGGCAGCAGCATCTGGACGACGCCACGCACCAGGCGTTCGGCCGGCTGTGGGGCGAGATCGAATCGCACCCCACCGTGCCCGCGCCCGACGGCACCACCTTCCTCGAACTCGACTCGCGCCATGGCGGCCGCGCCGATTCCTGGCATACCGACGTGACCTTCAAGGTCGCGCCGCCCAAGGTCTGCATCCTGCGGGCCGTGGTTTTGCCGCCGGTAGGCGGCGATACCGTGTGGGCCAACACGGTGGCCGCCTATGACGCGCTGCCGGAAGAACTGAAGGCGATCGCCGATCGTCTGTGGGCCGTCCACGGCAACGACTTCGACTACGCCGAGACCCGCGTCGACCACGGCGCGAGCGAGCAGGAGGCGGAGGGGCGCAAGAAGTATCGTGCCGTCTTCACGCGCACGGTCATCGAGGCCGAGCATCCCGTCGTGCGGGTCCATCCGGAAACCGGTGAACGTGCGCTGCTGCTGGGGCATTTCATCAAGCGGCTGTCGCGGCTTTCCACCAGCGAATCCCGCCATCTGCTCGAGGTCCTGCAAAACCGCGTGGTACGGCTCGAGAACACCGTGCGCTGGCGCTGGTCGCCCGGCGACGTGGCGATCTGGGACAACCGCGCCACGCAACACTATGCGCTCAACGATTACGGCGACCAGCACCGCGTGGTGCGGCGCGTGACCGTCAGCGGCGACGTGCCGGTCGGGGTCGACGGCCGCCGCAGTGTCGACCTGACTGCCGCCGCGCAGCAGTGATTCATGCCAATGCATCAGGACATGACATGACCACTGCAATCGAGTCTGACGATTCCGCCACTGCGCCTGTCTTGAGCACCGACCACCGGCCGTCGACGGCGCCTGACATCGGCCGCCGCCGCGTGCTGCGCGCCGGCGCGGCACTGGGTGCCGGTGCCGTGCTTGGGGCGCCGGCATTCGCGCAAGGCGCGAAGAAGTACGCCGGCGTCGTGCTCAACGTTTCCGCATTCAGCGCGCCTTACCAGAAGCTGCTGCGGCAATGGTTGCCCGAGTTCGAGGCGCAGACCGGCATCAAGGTCAACTTCGACACGCCGTCCTTTCCGGTCTACAACCAGCGCGTCGATCTGGAACTGTCGACCAAGGGCTCGGGCTTCGACGTGGTGAACGTGACGTTCATCTATTCGAGCCGCTGGATTCAATCCGGTTGGCTGACGCCGCTCGACGATTTCATCAAGGATCCCGGCCGCACGCCAGCCGACTTCGATATCAACGATTTCCTGCCCGGCGCCCGCGCGCCGGAGACGGGCCGCGATGGCAAGCTCTACGGCGTGCCGTGGACCGCCGAGGTGACCATCAGCGCCTCGTCGCGCTTCGATCTGGTCAAGGCGGCGGGACTCGCCTATCCGGATACCACCGACGATCTGGTCAGGACGCTGAAGGCTGTCAATCGCAAGGAGCGCGTCGCCGGCTTCGTCACCGACAACCACTACGGCTGGACCTTTCCGCCGTATCTGCATGCCTTTGGCGGCGACGTCTTCCGCAAGGCGCCGGACGACCTGTATCCCACACTGGATACACCGGAGGCGATTGCCGCGGCCGATTATTTCGCGCGCCTGCTGCGCGAGTTCGGCCCCGACGGCGCCGTCTCGTATACGCCGGACCAGGCGGTGCAGGCGCTCAAGGCCGGCCGCAGCAATTTCAGCACGCTAGGCCAGATCTATCTGTCGCAGGTCGGCGACCCTGCCTCGAGCAAGGCCGCGCAAACCGCCGCGTGGGGCCTGGTGCCGAAGGGGCCGGCGGGCCGTTTCCCGGGGACGGCGGTGCACGGCTATGGCATACCGGTCGGCAGCAAGAACAAGGATGCGGCCTGGCAGTTCATCGTCTGGGCCACCTCGAAGACGATCACGCGGCGGGCGGTTGCCGCCGGCTATGGCTCGCCGTCGCGGCGTTCGGACATCGACGCCGACGTGTTCCGCAAGCGGCAGGTCGTCAACGGCTATGACATCGCGAAGCTGTGCACCGATTCCATCGAGCTGTCCGGCAAGCAGGGGCATATGAAATACCGCACCGTCTCGGTCTATCCGCAGGTCGATCAGCAGCTGAACAAGGCGATCGAGCTGATCGTTTCCGGTCAGCAGAGTGCGGCCGGCGCGATGAAGCAGGCGCAGGCAGCGGCCATCGCCGAGCTCAAGCGGGCGGGTGTGGCGGTCTGATGGCGGGCTCCGTTTCGATCCGGCACGCCGCGTCGCCACGCGGCTGGGAAGCCGAACGGCGGCGCGCCTTCCTGTTTGGCCTGGCGCCATCGCTGCTGATACTGGGCGCCATCACGCTCGTGCCCGCCGCGGCATTGCTGCTGATCAGCCTGACGCCGCTGAACCTGCTGGACCCGGCAGGGACGTTCCGCTTCGACGATCCCCTCGTCAACTACAGGCAACTGCTGGACGATCCACGCTTTATCGGCTCGTTGTGGGTGCAGGTGCGGCTGTCGCTGTCCAGCGTGACGTTGCAGCTCGCCCTGGGCTTGGCCATCGCGCTGCTGCTGAATGCGAACTCCCGCGTGCTGGCGGCGATTCGCTCGGTCTTCCTGATCCCCATGGTGCTGCCGCCGATCGTCGTCGCGCTGATCTGGAAGATCCTGTACACGCCCGACGTCAGCCCGCTGCATCGGGCACTGGAGCAGATCGGCCTGCCGCTGCGATCGCTGATCGCCAATCCGGATACCGCGCTGTGGGCCATCAGCATTGCCGAGACCTGGCAGTGGTTTCCGTTCACGATGCTGATGGTGCTGGCGGCATTGCAGATGATCCCCGACGAGCCGCTGGAAGCGGCGCGCATCGATGGCGCGAACCGCTGGCAGTTGTTCCGCTACATCGTGCTGCCCTATATCCGGGCGGTGCTGGTGGTGTGCGCGCTGTTCCGGTTGATCGACAGCTTCAAGGCGTTTCCGCTGATCTATGTGCTGACCAATGGCGGACCGGGCACGGTAACGGAGGTCACCAACTTCTACGGCTTTATCCAGGCATTCAATTTCTCGTATTGGGGTTATGCGAGCGCGATTGCCGTGGTGATGCTGGTGGCGGTGTTTGCCATCAGCTGGTCGATCAGCCGGTTTCAGGGGAGCGATGGGAATGAACGCCACGACTGACACGCTGCGATTGCCACCCCGCGACAGCGCCGCCGAGCACGATGTGCCGGCGTTGCGGCGATCGGGGGCAAGGCCGTTGGCCTGGCTGCGTCGCCACGGCCGCGTCGCGCTGGCAGTCGTGTTGCTGCTGGTGCTGATGTTTCCGTTCCTGTGGCTGGTGCAGATCGCCTTCAGGCCGGCCGAAGGCGCGTTCGACGACAGCCTGCTGTTTACGCCCACGATCGAGGCGTTCCGCGCGCTGCTGCAAGGCAACTTTGCCCGCTCGTTCGCCAACAGCCTGCTGGTCAGCTCGCTGTCCACGGTGCTGTCGCTGGCGATCGGCGTGCCGGCCGCCTACGCGCTGACGCGGTGGCGTTTCCGCGCGCGCGGCCGGGTGGCGCTGTGGATCCTAATCACGCGGATGGCGCCGCCGATCGCCTTCACGATCCCGTTCTTTCTTGCCTACCGCTGGATCGGCTTGCTCGACACCGTCTGGGGACTGGCCCTGGTCTATCTGACCTTCAACCTGGCCGTGGTGATCTGGCTGATGCAGGGGTTCTTCGAGGCGGTACCGGCCGCACTGGAAGAGGCCGCGTGGATCGATGGCTGCGGTGTCTGGAGTGCGTTCTGGCGCGTTACGCTGCCGCTCGCGGCGCCGGGCGTGGCCGCCACCGCCGTGCTGTGCTTCATCTTCTCGTGGAACGACTTCTTCTATGCGCTGATCCTGACCCGGACCCAAGCCGTGACCGCGCCGGTCGCGATCGTCAATTTCCTGCAATACGAAGGATGGGAATGGACCAAGATCGCGGCGGGCGGCACGCTGGTGATGCTGCCGGTGGTGGCATTCACGCTGCTGGTGCGCAAGTACCTGGTGCGGGGGCTGACCGCCGGCGGCGTCAAGGACTGACGGCGGGCCCGCAATTCCCATTCCGAAGGACTCATGGCTTCCATCTCTCTCCGACATCTGCGCAAGGCGTACGGCAGCACCGAGGTCATCTACGACCTGTCGATCGATATCCGCGACGGCGAGTTCGTCGCGCTGGTTGGCCCGTCGGGCTGCGGCAAATCCACGCTGCTGCGCATGGTGGCAGGCCTTGAGCCGATCACCGCGGGCGAGATCCGGCTGGGCGACCGGCTGATCAACGACGTGGCGCCGCGCGACCGCAATATCGCGATGGTGTTCCAGAACTACGCGCTGTATCCGCATATGACGGTGGCGCAGAACCTCGGCTTCTCGCTGAAGCTGCAGGGCGTGCCCAAGGCGGAGATCGAGCGGCGCGTGCAGGCCGTGGCGGAGACGCTCGGCCTTTCCGCCGTGCTCGACCGCACGCCACGCCGCCTGTCGGGCGGCCAGCGCCAGCGCGTGGCCATGGGTCGTGCGATCGTGCGCCAGCCGGAAGCCTTCCTGTTCGACGAGCCGCTGTCGAACCTCGACGCCAAGCTGCGCGTGCAGATGCGCACCGAGATCAAGGCGCTGCACCAGCGGCTGGGGACCACCACGCTGTACGTCACGCACGATCAGGTAGAGGCGATGACGATGGCCGATCGCATCGTCGTGCTCAAGGATGGGGTGGTCGAACAGTCCGGCGTGCCGCTGGAACTCTACGATCGCCCGCGCAATGCCTTTGTCGCGGGCTTTATCGGCTCGCCTGCCATGAACTTCTTCCGCGGGCGCGTGCAACGCCATGGCGCGCCGGCGGTGCTGACGGACGATGGCCTGCGGCTGCCGCTCCATCGTCTCCCCGAGGCAGTGGATGGCCATGAGGTCCTGTATGGCGTGCGGCCCGAGCATTTCGCGCTCGAGGCGGGCGGCACGCTGGAAGCCGGGGTCGTGGTGGTCGAACCGACCGGCGCGGAAACGCTGATCGCGGCCAAGCTCGGACGCCATCAGGTGGTGGCGGCATTCCGGGAGCGCGTGGACGCTCGCCCCGGCACCGCGCTGAAGCTGACGCCTCGGGTCGAGCATGTCCACCTGTTCGATGCGGCGTCTGGCCAGCGGCTGAACTGACGACGGCACCGGGGGCCGCGCCGGACGTTGCCTGCCTTCGGCCGGCCGGGTCGGCAATGCGGACCGGGCCCTGGACCAATAGCGTGACGTCGCCGGTTACCGAGCCGCCGCCAATTGCAGGGACGGCTCGCGCGACGCCGGCATCGGGGCAGCACCGGCCTCCAGCCGGAATCGGGCCACCACGCTTTGCAGCTCGCGCGCCTCGTCGGCCAGCGCGTTCGACGCCGCGGCCGCCTGTTCGACCAGCGCGGCATTTTGCTGCGTCACGGTATCCATCTGCGTGACCGCCTCGGCGACCTGGGCAATGCCGCTGCTCTGGTGCTCGGACGCAGTACCGATCTCGCCCAGCAGCGTCGTCACGTGACGGACCGCCCCGACGATTTCCTGCATCGTCTGACCGGCCTTGCCGACCAGCGTCGAACCGCTGCCGACCTGCTGCACGGAATCGTCGATCAGGTCCTTGATCTCGCGCGCCGCCGCGGCGCTGCGCTGGGCCAGCGTGCGCACTTCACCGGCCACCACCGCGAAGCCGCGACCCTGCTCGCCGGCGCGCGCCGCTTCGACCGCGGCATTGAGCGCCAGGATGTTGGTCTGGAAGGCGATCCCCTGGATCACGTCGACGATATCGGCGACCTTTTTCGAGCTGGTATCGATCGCCTGCATCGTGTCGACCACGGCGGTCATCACCTCGCCGCCGCGCTCGGCGATGCCCGACGCCGACTGCGCAAAGCGGTTCGCCTCGCGGGCGCGCTCGGTGTTCTGCTGCACCATCGCGGTCAGCTCGCTCATGCTGGACGCCGTTTCCTGCAGCGTCGCGGCCTGCTGCTCGGTGCGCTGCGACAGATCGGTGTTGCCGGCCGCGATCCGGTGCGAGGCTTCGGTAATCGAGTCGGTGGACGTCTTGATCCGCGTAATCAGGTCGGTCAGCATGTCCTCCATCCGGCCGAGCCCGCCGAGCAGGGCGCCGAAGGGGCCGGTGCGCTCGGTCTCGAATTCCTGGCTGAGGTCGCCCGCCGCCACCGTTTCGGCGATCAGCTCGGCTTCGGCCAGCGGCTGCTGAATGCCCTTGGACAGCGCGTGGACGCTTGCCACCGCCAGCAGCAGGGCGGCGATGCCCAGGCCGGCCATCCATTCGGTGGTAGTGGTGATTTGTTGATCCAGCTGGGACAGGGAGGCCGCGCCCTTGGCCGTGGTGTCGGCCGCGGTATCGGCCGCATGGGCCGCCTCGCCGATGGCGCGCAGCTGCGTGACACCCATTCCCAGCGCGATTGCCAGCACCAGCAGCACCGCGCCAAAACATGCCCCGAGCCGCGCTCGGATGGTCCAGTTTCCGATATGCATTTCTGCCTCCGCTCCCCTTTGGTGTGGGTTGGCGCCCAAAGGCGGACGCCTTCGCCGGGCCGGACTGCGTGGTCCGGTTTTTTGTGCTCAACGCGGATTGACGGCAGAGGGGTGGAAAACTTTAGGGCCGACGGGCAAAGAATTGCCCAATTCTTTTAATGGCCGCTATTCCTGCTGGATGCCGGCCTCCTTGACCACCTTCCCCCATTTGGCAAGGTCGGACTTGATCAGCGCGGCGTACTCCTGCGGCGTGCCGCCCTGGACCTCGATCCCGGCCGCTTCGAGCTTGGCGCGTACCTCCGGCAGCTTCAATGCCGCATTGATCTCGGTATTGAGCCTGGCAACGATTTCTTTTGGCGTGCCCGCCGGCGCCAGGAATCCGCCATTGGTGTTGGCGTCATAGCCCTTCAGTCCTTGCTCTTCCGCGGTCGGGACATTGGGCAGGGCCTTGGAGCGGCTCCGCGTCGATACGGCGAGCGCGCGGACATTGCCGGCCTTGACCTGCTCCTGGATCGCGCTGATCGTGTCGATGAAGAGTACGGTGCGCCCGGCCACCAGGTCGGGGTGCGCGGCGGGCGAGCCCTTGTACGGGATCAGCAGCATATTGGCGCCACTGACCATGCGGAACATTTCCGCGGCCATCTCTTGCGCGCTGCCACGGCCGGAAGTCGCGACCTTCGCCTCGCCCGGATTGGCCTTCATCCAATTGACCAGTTCGGGGATCGATTTGGCGGGGATTTTCGGATTGACCGCGAACACCAGCGGAATCACGTGGGTATAGACGATCGGCTCGAAACTCTTTTCCGGATCCCAGCCGAGATTCTTGAAGAGGTATTTATTGATGTTGTGGCTGCCGCCGACGATGCCGATCGTGTAGCCATCCGGCTTGGCATTGGCCAGTACCGCGGTGCCGAGGTTGTTCGATGCGCCGGGACGGTTCTCGACGATAAAGGGCTGCCCCAGCTTGACCGCCAGCTTTTCTCCGACCACGCGGGCGATCAGATCGATGCCGCCGCCTGCCGGTGCGGGCACGATGATGGTGACGGGGCGGGTCGGGTATTTCGGCGTCTCTGCCGACGACAGGCTGGGGGCCATGATCAGCGCGGCAGGGATCGCTACCGTCGTGATCAGCTTGGTGAAAGGCATGGTTGTCTCCTCTGTTTCTGGTCAACTGTTGTGTCAACTCTGGGGCGGCGTCCGGAATGCCGGTACGCCGGGGGCGCTGTTACGCCGGGGCGCCGTTACGCCGGGGCGCGGGGAAGCCGGGAAGCCGGGAAGCCGGGACGGATTGATCGATATCAGCCGCGCCCGACGAAAGGCATGGCACTGGCCATGACGGTCATGGTCAGCACGTTCGCCTCCAGCGGCAGCGATGCCATATGACGCACGGCATTGGCGACGTGCGTGGCGTCCATCATCGGCTCCGGCGCTGTCGTGCCATTGGCCTGCAGCACGCCGCGCGTCATCCGCTCCGACAGTTCCGTTAGCGCGTTGCCGATGTCGATCTGGCCGGCCACGATGTTGAACGGGCGGCCGTCCAGCGCCAGTGCCTTGGTCAGGCCGGTGACGGCATGCTTGCTGGCGGTGTAGGGGGCCGTGTAGGGGCGCGGTGTGTGCGCCGAGATGGAGCCGTTGTTGATGATGCGTCCGCCCTGCGGCGACTGCCGGCGCATCAAGCCGAAGGCGGCTCGCGCGCAGAGATAGACGCCGGTGACATTGGTGTTGATCACGTTGAACCATGCGTCCACCGGCAGCTCGTCCATCGGCACGGCCGGGGCATTGACGCCGGCGTTGTTGAACAGCAGGTCCAGCCGCCCGAATTCCTGTTCGATGGTATCGAACAGCGCCTGCACGCTGGCGGGGTCGGTGACATCGGCAGGGACGGGCATCGCATGCTGTCCGCGCGCGGAAGCCTCGGCGGCCAGCGCTTGCAGCGGTTCGGCGCGGCGGCCGGCCAGCACCACCGTCCAGCCGTCCTCCAGCAACGCCATCGCGCTGAGGCGGCCAACGCCGCTGCCGGCGCCGGTGACGAGGGCGATTTTTCTTGAGGCGTTCAAGGGCGGGTCTCCTTAATGGGGTGTGAGGCTGGAAGGCTTCTGCGCGCACAGGCGCCCGGGCGTTCGCGTGCTCGTGCGCTCGTGTGCTCGTGTGCTCGTGTGCTCGTGTGCTCGTGTGCTCGTGTGCTCGTGTGCTCGTGCGACCGTGCGACCGTGCGACCGTGCGACCGTGCGGTGGGGCGTGGGACCGATTGCCTCGCGCTCAGGTGGTCAGGCTCATCGTCGGCCGGCCGCCGGCCAGCGCTTGCGCCACGCTTTCCAACACCATCTGCGCCATCGCGGTCCGGGTCTCCCAGGTGGCGCTGGCACGATGGGCCTGCAGCGTCGTGCGATCGGATTTGCGCAAGGCCAGCGGTACGCGCGGCTCGTCGACGAACACGTCCAGACCCGCGCCCGCGATGCGGCCGGCCGCCACGGCTGCCGCAAGATCGGCCTCATTGACCAGCCTGCCACGCGCCACGTTGACGAGATAGCCGCGCGACCCCAGCGCGTCGAGCACCGCGGCATCGACGATGCCCTCCGCCTTGTCGGCCGCTGCGCAAAGCACCAGCGCGTCGCTGCGACGGGCAAGCTCGCGAAGATCCGCCACGAACTCGTGGGCCACGTCCTCCATGCGGCGCAGGTCGGTGTAGCGGATCGGGCAGCCAAAGGCCGCCGCCCGCGTCGCCACCGCCCGGCCGACACGCCCCATGCCGACGATGCCAACATTCATGCCGCTGAAGCGGCGGGCTAGGGGAATCGCGCTCGGCTGCGGGTACAGCTCCCACTGACCATCGCGCACGAAACGGTCCCCCGCGCAGATATTGCGACAGGCCGCGATCAGCAAACCGATCGCGAGATCGGCGACATCCTCGGTCAGCGCACCGAGGGTCGCGGTAACGGGCAGATTGCGGCCACGACAATATTCGAGGTCCACCGCATCGGTGCCCACGCCATTGATGGCCACGACCTTCAGCGCCGGCAACTGCTCCAACATCGCCCGCGAAATCCCCGTGTGTCCGCCGGTAATGACGGCCTGAATGGAAGGCCCGTACTCCCGCAACCACGCCGCCTGATCGGCGATCTCGAAGTACTTGTGGACGTCATAGAGCGAGGCGAGCTCGTCATTGATCGCGGGAATCAGGATGGGATTGAGTTGCAGGATTTGCGGCTTCATGTGCGTCAGCGTGTTGGTGTTTGAGCGAGGCGTTGAACGTTGACGGCATAGTAGGTAATACTTGATCGTGATGGCAATATTGATCTATAAAATCAACATATAAGGTTTCCACCACGACCATGAGCTCCTGGATTTCGATGGACGAGGCGTGCCGACAGCTCGGCGTGCGACCGCAGACGATCTACGCCTACGTCAGCCGCGGCAAGCTCGAAGTCATGACCGACCCGGCCGACACGCGCCGCAGCCTGTACCGCGCGGAGGACGTAGCCGGCCTCGCCAAACGCAAACAGGCCGGCCGCAAGCACGAGACCCTCGCAACCAATACGCTGTTCGGCGCGGAACCCAGCATCCCGACCGCGCTTTCCACCTTCGTGCGCGAGCGGCTGTACTACCGAGGACAGGACGCGGTGTCCCTGGCTGGCTCGGCCACCCTCGAAGATGTGGCGCAATTGCTGTGGGACGCGCAGCAGCCGGTGGACTTCTCATGCTCGGCCCGCGTCGCCAAGCCCGGCCGTGTCGCGGCATTCAAGACCCTCGCCACGCTGGCCGCCACCGGCCACTCCACGCATGGGCGCATGACGAGGGTCCTGCATGTCGAATGCCAAAGCCTTGTTGGCCAACTCGCCAACGCATTCGGCGCGCAACCGGGCCAACAGCCGCTGCACCTTCGCTTTGCGCAAGGATGGAAACAGCCGGCGCACGTGGCCGAGCTTCTGCGGACGGCCATGGTCCTTCTGATCGACCACGAGTTGACGAGCTCCGCCTTTGCCGCCCGTATCACGGCATCCACCGGCGCATCGCTGCCGGCCTGCTTGCTCGGAGGGCTGGCGACGCTCTCCGGCCCGTTACATGGCGATGCCTCGGGTCGCGTCAAGGCGCTATTCGATGAAGTGGAGCGGCAGGGAGAGGAACAGGTGATTGCACATCATCTGTCTACGGGATTGCCTTTGCCCGGTTTCGGGCATCACCTGTATCCCGACGGCGATCCGCGGGCCGCAGCGTTGTTGGCAATGTTCGAGCCGCCGGGAGCGATAGCGCGCTTTATCGAGAAGGCGACAAGGCTGACGGGGCTGCAGCCCAATATCGACGTCGCGTTGGCGGCGATGGTTATTCATTACGGGTTGCCGGACGATGCTGCTTTCGCGATGTTTGCTACGGCTCGAAGTATTGGATTGCTCGCGCATAGCCTGGAGCAATTGGGGGTGGGGCAGGTGATACGGCCTCGGGGGCGGTATGTGGGGATGGTGCCGGGGAGGGTGGGGGGGCGGTGAGGTCTTGCAGGTTGTGCTGCTGCCCTGCGTCGTATCGCAACGTGTAGGGAGCCATGCTGATGCTCCGGTATAGCTGAAACGTGTTACCAGGGTAAGTCGACCCGATTACGGCGCCAGGCGCTGCGATTTCCGTTCCCTGCGCGATGAGCAGTCGGGCGTACGAAGGCTTGTGCAACCAGAGTCCCTTGTCGTCGACCGCAGCATCGCTGGTGCCCAAGTCTTCATGAGGCGCAAGTCGCGAGCGGAATCATCAGGAGAGCTACGGAATTTCTTGGAGACGGCTTCCTTTCTACGGCGAAAATGCGGGTATAGCGAGGTGCAGCGGGCGCTTGCGGGGCTCTTCGTGGCAAAGCAACGGTACCCCTCAGCGAAGAGAGTTGTATTACCCCACCAATGGTGGCTGTCGAAAGGCTGAGTTCGATGGCAGTATCCGCACTGTTGGATCAGCCTATTGAAAAACTGCAGACTAGTCGGATATGCACGCACGTCGTAGTTTGGTGACGTGGGTGGGCCTGGACGGGTATTGGCGGGTAGAATGCGGTCGAAATAATAGTAAATGGGACGCGAGATAATAAAATGCCTGGGCGCGCCGCCACAGTCGTAGGGGTTAACCCGCGAGAGGCCAATTTGAAGCGAAAACTGCGGGCGCACCTGCGCTCCCTCGGTTTCACGCGTTCCGAGGCGGGAGTTCTTCAGGCGCCGGACACTGGCAAGGAGGCGATTCGATGCCTGCATCGCGCCCAGCGGGAGGAACGACTATCGGCCAATCAGGCATTTGTTGCCCGACGTGGCGCATCGTTGATGCGTTACTTTGCCTCGGGTTCCGAGGTCGACCCCGAAAAAATTTCTCCGGTGCTTGAGCGCGTATCGTCAGCCTCTCAACATGGCGACCTTTTCCGGCTTGCAGCGTTGTCTTGGACGGTGCCCGTGTCAAACGGGTTCGGTAGACGCCTCCGCTACTTGGTCTGGGATGAACACAACGGAAAGTTGATCGGACTGATAGCGATTGGCGATCCAGTCTTTAACCTTGCTGTACGAGATAAGTTTATCGGTTGGGATGCGCATGACCGCGGTGCGCGGCTTGTGAACATCATGGACGCTTACGTTCTCGGCGCGTTGCCACCCTATAACGCGCTGCTTGGTGGAAAGCTTGTGGCTTGCCTGCTGCGTAGCCGCGACCTCTACGATGACTTTACTCGCGCCTATGGATCGACGACAGGCGTCATCTCCAAAGAGAAAAAGAAGGCGCGGCTTCTTGCCATTACGACCACGTCGTCTATGGGAAGGTCCTCGGTCTACAACCGTCTGAAGCTCGGTGGAACTGCATATCTTGAACCCATTGGCTACACCGGCGGTTGGGGGCATTTCCACATCCCAGATCGGTTGTTTGGGGAGTTACGGGATTACCTTCGCGATATCGACCACACCTATGCGGACCAGCATGCCTTTGGGCAGGGCCCTAACTGGCGATTGCGCACAACACGTGCCGCGCTGACAGCGCTTGGATTTAAGGACGACCTTCTCAAGCACGGGATTCAGCGGGAGGTTTTTATCAGCCGGCTTGCCCGCAATGCCACGGGAATCCTCCAGACAGGGAAAGGTCGCCCCGATGTTACGGATTTACTCTCTGCCAAGGAGGTTGCAAGGCTGGCCGTCGACCGCTGGATGATGCCTCGGGCCATACGCATGCCGGCATACCGAGACTGGACTGCCGAGCATCTGATCGACCTGTTTGGTAGCCAAGCGTGCATGCTACGTACGCAGGTCGATGCATCGCATCTTGCATCAAGGTCGCTCGGGAAAGCGGTCGGGTTCTAAGGGCGCGCGAGGGGCGCTGGGGAGAAGCGGTTGAAGTACGCCATCAACGAGGTGACCGGCAAACTGGAATCCGCGGACCAGACGCGAGGATTGGGGCGCTACATCTGTCCGGTCTGCACAGCAGTTGTCAACTTCCGCGCGGGCGCTTTCAGGCGAGCGCATTTCGCGCATTGGCCGGGCTGGGGATCACCTGAGTGCGAAAACTTCGTACTTGGCCAGTACGGCGTCCAGCCGCAAGGCAAAGCTGTCGCTGTGGCAGATCGGCGCAAGATGGAGCTTCGCCTGTGGATCCCCAGAGGCCCTGATCGTGCCGCGTGGCAACTTGAGCTGATTCTTCCTACCGCCCGCGAGTGTCAAGCTACGGTTACCGTGGATGTCGGTGGCCGTTTTCAGACGCTCAGCATGCGTGGCATGGCGCAACGGCGTCGAATCGGGGCTGAACCTTCAGTGAAGGCCTACCGCATCGTCGACTTTGAGGGCAAGCCGGATCCCGCCTTTCTCAACGGCGTGGAAAGAGAGTGCTCAGGCCTGCCTGCAATAGGTGCCGCTGCCTTCAGCGCTTCGGGTGCCGGGGAGCTCAAGGGATTTCCGCGCTCCAACGTCCTGCGGGGCGGCGAGACCTTCGCCTTACTGTGGCGCGTGCCCGAGACTCCCGACTTTCCTGATGAACTCGAAATTGAGAAGCTACGCGGCAGGCAGGAATGGAACCTGGCACTAGTTGGCATACCTGAAGAGCCGACCGAGTCGTGTATCGCCTGGCTGGAGAGCTTTACCGGGTTACGGATGGCCCCGCCCGTTCCTTCCATTCTTCCTGTCTGGCCATTCCTCACACGGCACGCCAGCGTCAATTGCATTGATTGCGTCCGCTCGGAGCGAATTCTGCTGTCAGTGGCAAGGATGCCCGTCGGGCGTGGCGGCCGTGGGCCGGCCATGCAGGCGCAGAGCGGAGCAATGAAGCTGGGCGCTGTGGGAGTGGAGAGATCTCCGGCGCTTTTCACGTTACGGCCCGAAGGCGCCGACTTCGTTAGGGTGACAGAGGCAACCGCGCCGGACAGTGAGGCATTTTTCTCCTTTTCTTTGGGCGTGGACCATACTGCACCGCCCCTCACAGTCGAGCTTGCCTTCAGGGCCGTGCAGGGCGATCGGCAGGTGGTCGCGCTGCATGGGGCCAGATCTGCGGGCGTCACAGAAGAATTCAGGCGTATGGGCATATCTCCCGAATATCTTTCAATGCCGGCCGGTGCTAAAGGGACCTTGCGAATAGAGGGGAGAGATGGTTCGAGTACGGTCGCACTACGTAGTGGCAGCGATGCGGCTCCGCATGACCATCGTGTTTGCTTGGCGCAGCCTGATGCACTAGCGGCACTAAGGGCTGCATTGGTCGATTTCGCATGCCAGGTGGAACTGGACTTTGGAGGATTCGGCCGCATGCGTCTCGCACGCATCGCGGAGGTCGCAGCTACACGGGGTGCGCCGCGCTATTTGCCGCCACTGCTGCGCGCCAGAATCGGTGCCTTTCTCACGCAATTGCAATCGCCCACGTCGCTTGCGGACGGCGATGTGCCGCTGATCCGGGCTATGACTACAGCCCGACGGCGTCAGGCGCTCCCGCCATCCCTGATCCCCCATTATCGATCGCTAGTGAAGGCGCTACGCGCCAGCGGCGTTGAACTTGAGCGCTTGGAAGAAGGTGTGGAGGTATGAGTTTCCAGTACAGCGAGGAGGCCAGACAGCGAATCTGTGCATTGGGTCCGGCGGAGATTGCAGAGTTTATCGACGAGATCCCGCAAGCAGTTCGGAAGCCGTTGTATGACCGGTACCCGCGCGTGCAGGGATTTCGACCAGGTCGCGCCGAGTTCAAGGAACGGCAAAAGCGTCTGATTGCTCTGCTCACTCATCCGCAGGCAAGCCCAAAGGGTGCGCCTGAATGGCGGCACTTTGCTTATCTTTGGGAGGCATGGGCGGGTCATCGACTGGGACAGACGTTGCCGCTTGGAGACGACACCCCGCCCGGGGTCGACGCTGGGGTGGGGTTTCTGAAGGCGTTGTCCGAACGGTTGCCTGACGTCCCTCGTGAAGACGTGGCGCGCCTGTTCTTATTCAGCGGCTTTCCTGACCACCCTGACGTGGTGCCCATGCTCGCGCGCTTTCGGCCAGCCTCGGTGCTGGCACGTGAACGGATGATCGATGGGATGCCTGCGCGCCTCTCCAATATGGAGGCTCGCCTCGAGAGTATCGACAGCGAGACGAAAACCACCGCAGGTCGTGCCGACCAATTGGAGGCAAAGTGTGTAGAGTTCAGCAGACTTGCGCAGGGGATTGATAGGGGGGTCGAACAGAATGCCGCCGAACTTTCCAAACTGCGCGAGGGATTGCGAAGCGAGTCCTTGCGCGGTGATAAGCATGACAAGACCATCGAGGCGCTCGGCCAAGCACGAGGCCAGTTGACCGCAGCCGTCCAGGACACGAGCGACAGGCTAGCCACGCTCGAGGAGCGCTTGTGCGCGGCCGAGGCGCGGCATGATGAAATTGCGGACGTCATTCTCAAAGTCGCTGAACTCCGAGAGATTGTCGACGGCCTTGTGGAGCAGACCCACAGCTGGGCTGGGTGGGCCGACTCCATGGCAGATCTGATGCGTCGCATCGAGGCGCAGCAAGCGTCGCCCACCGTCCAGGAGTCGGCTTCGGGTGGCGTGCTTCGCGGCAGGCTCGTCGAACATCGGTCGGCCCAGGTATTTACTGACGTTCGTCGTGTCGACGATGCCTGTGGCCTTATCGCGTCGAACCTGCACGCCACCGGTGTGACACGAGGCGCCGCTATGGAAGTGGCCCGCCAAATGGTCGCTGCACTCGCTGCAGGCCAACTCATACAGATTACCGGGTCGCTTGCAGACTTAATGGCCGAAGGTGTAGCGGCAGCGATTGGCGGGCCGGTTCACCACGAATGGTGCGTGCCAGTCGGACTGGTTAGCGACGGTCCTGCTGCCGATTGTGTTCGCAGGCTCACTGGCCACTCCGGATGTCTGCTGATGAAGGGCGCAAATCGGTCGGCGTTTGAAGTCTACGGTAGTGCGATCCGCGATATCGTCGTACGCCGACAGTTCGGCGCATCCGACCATGGCAACCTTGCGCTGATTGCGACCCATGCCCAGGGCCCCGCGACTTTTCCAGACGACGGCACGTTGGCCGAACTGGGCCCGGTATTCGACACAGACACCTTCGCTATGCGCAGCGCCTTTGCGAGATTGCCGGAGAAGCGATACGGCCGTCTTGTGGCGGATGACTGGGCGAAGCTTGAGGGCCTCGATTCCGAGTTACCAGCACAAGGGGAATTGGTGGAGCTTTTGGAAGAGTCGGGTCTTAAGGGCGGTGCGCTGCATAAGCGTGTGATGTACCGCGGCTACGTGATGCTCAGGCGCATGCCGCAAAGCAACCTTGCCGTTGATTTGCATGCGCTATTGATGGCTTGGGCGGTACCTTGGGCTGCGGCGACTGGAGGGCCGGCTGAAGACCTCCGCCAACTCGCCGAGCGACAGCTCGCCCAGGGGCGCACCGAAGACGAAGGGGCTTGAAAGGACGCGTGATGCAATGGCAAGCCACTACGCGTGAGCAGGCACGCCAGATTGTCGCGGCGGGGATGCGTTGTGCGTTGACGGGAGAGGGGCTGCGATTGTCCGCCGTCTCTGAGTGTCTACGGGCAATGTCGTATTTGTGTAACGCACCGATGAGCTCAGATGGGCTCTGGCAGCCGGCCGCTTCGGTGCGCCTGACCGGCATGGTCCGCCGGAGGCTGGTGCCGCTTTGGCCCGAGCTCGCTGGGGAGGGAGAGGGAGCGCCATTGTCCGTGATGGCGGTTCTGAACAGCCTTGCGGCACTGGGCGATATGGTCCGACTCGACGGCGGTCGCTGGCTTGTCTCGCCCCCATACGCGGTCCGCGCAAATCATGGTCTGGCGGTGTTACTAGGCGGCGGCCCCTTGGAAGCTCTGCCCGGGATCTTAAGCGGGCATGCGATCGTCGCCGGTCGAATCCGGCTCACGAAGCTGTCCGAGTGCGAAGCCAATGGCGGTACGGTTCCGTTGTTGGACGCAAAGGAATGGATCGGCGCTCCGGCCGAAGGGCTGCAGACCTGGTGCGACCGGTTCATTGCCGAGTCTGCCCGTCGCCTGACCGACGCACCAGGCGACATGGGCGAGGTGTACATCTACCGGCGAAGAGAATGGGTCTCGATCGCGAACTTGCCTTTCTGCGAATCGTCGAAGCTGTCTCCGGATACCGCATCCAAACTAGAACGGCGTGGGCTAGTGCTATGCCGGACTCCGATCGGACAGTCCGCATCTTACTTCCTCGGCCGGTTTGCAAGAGGACGTATTGGACGGCTTGTCGCCATCGCCGCGTCGGACGCAAGGCGGCTGCGCTTTGGTCTGGATGCCACCGATTCGTTGCCCTTGCGCGTCGAGGCCGTGGCGAGGCAGGGATTGGTGCGATTACGGCTGCCACGGAGGTTGCCTGAGCGAGAAGCGAAGGCGTTGCTACTGGGTTGGATTCAGGCCGAAGCGAGGGAGGCGGCCGGTATTGAACATCACGTGTTCCCCGCGCCGGTATTCCCGATCGTGCGGAACGCATTGGAAGGACTCTACATCGTGGTGGAAGAACGCGTGGATGAATGGAAGGGACAACGATGAGCACGACGATAAAGCCTGTCGAAGCGGCTGGCGTACACGAGACTGCCAGAAGCCTGGCGGAAAATCTGCGCCAGTACATCGAGGCGCAATATCACATCCGCGATGAGGGACTTATTCGGGAACGCCGCGCACTGCTCGTACAAGCTGCGACGGTGGCGCAAATTCCCTACGTGGAGGCTACGGCCGTATACAAGGTCGGTGATCCCTACGAGAGCTTGCCGATACCTAGTGCCGCGATCGATGTGCTGACCGAATTGTCACGCATGGACGTAGGTCTCTATCCCCGTCCTTACGAACACCAATCGCAAGCTCTGGCGTCCTTCCTTGGTGAAGAGGCAGCCGATCTCGTTGTAGCCACCGGCACAGGGTCAGGCAAGACGGAGAGCTTTCTGATGCCGATCATCGGCCAACTCGCCATCGAAGGCGCGCAGAGGCCTGAGTCTGCCGCACTTCATGGGTGTCGTGCCATGCTGCTGTATCCGATGAATGCCCTTGTGAACGATCAGCTTGCGCGTATCCGCCGCCTGTTTGGAAATGCTCAGGCAGCAGAGGTGCTCAGTCGCGGACGGACCCGCCCGATCCGGTTTGGCAGCTATACGGGACGCACACCCTATCCGGGGCGGCGTTCGGCAACGCGCGACGAACGCTTCATTAAACCGCTGTTCGAAGAGTTCTATCACAAGGTAGCGGAACAGCCCACTATCCGGGAGGAATTGGAGCGCATCGGCCGGTGGCCGAGTAAGGACCTCGAAGCGTTCTATGGACAGGAGCTCGTCGAGAGTCGAATTATCGCTTCAGGCCCTAGGGCTGGCCAGGCGCGGGCCTCCAACAACTGGGACAGTCGGCTTGTCACGCAACATGGCGACCGAGAGCTCATGACGCGCCATGAGATGCAGGAGCGCTGCCCCGAATTGCTCATCACCAATTACTCGATGCTCGAATACATGCTCATGCGCCCAATCGAGCGCCGCATTTTCGCGCAGACACGGGATTGGTTGCGCGCGGATCCGCGCAATGCCTTCACACTAGTCCTTGACGAGGCGCACATGTATCGAGGTGCGGGAGGCGCTGAGGTGGCACTTCTCATCCGCCGCCTATGCGCGCGACTCGAAATACCGCGCGAACGCATGCGCTGCATTCTTACCAGTGCGAGTCTAGGTAACGGTCCCACGGCGCTGGCGGACGGTGAACGGTTTGCACGGGATCTCACCGGACTGGCTCCCACTTCTGCTCGTCGTGTCAGGGTCATCCAGGGCACGCCAGAGCCGCGCTCTGCGGCACGCGGGGCAACTGATGAAGAGGCTCAGGCGCTGGCCGATTTTGATCTCCAAGCCTTCGAAAATGCTGCTGCCGACCTTGGCGCCGCAAGGCAAGCGGCGACTCGTCTTGCGGCGCGCCTTGGCTGGAAGGTGCCTGGTGAAGGGGGGCACGAGTCGTTCAGGGATTGGCTATTCAGCACTATGACGGGTTTCGGGCCGCTCGAGAAACTCATCGCTGCGGTCTCAGGCAAGGCAGTCCGGCTTGACGCGCTGAGCCAAATGCTTTTCCCCGGAAGCCCCAGCGCAACCGCGGAGCAAGCGGTCGATGCCCTATTGGCCCTAGGCAGCCATGCGCGGCGCCAATCCGACGGCCGGGTGCTAATTCCAACCCGCCTGCACCTTTTCCACCGGGGACTTCCAGGGCTATACGCTTGTGTGAACCCACAGTGCTCAGCCAGGCTTGTCGGGTACGACAGCCCTACTATCTTGGGTCGCCTGCATACAAAGCCGCTTGACCGATGTTCGTGCACCTCGCGGGCACGGGTCTACGAACTTTATACGCATCGCGATTGCGGCGCTGCGTTCTTGAGGGGCTATGTCACAGCGGAGATGGATTTTGTCTGGCATCAGCCGAGCGGACCGTTGTCGGCAGGGCAAACCGTCGATCTAATTCCGGTCGAAATGCTGGTCGAGGAGCGCGTTCACCCTCGCAGTAGCTACAAGGATATGTGGCTCCACATTCCGACTGGCCGCCTTTCGGTTCTGTGCCCGCCGAATGCAATAGGATACCGGCGCGTGCGCGTACCAGATATGCCGGCCGCATCAGGCGCCGACATGCGGTTCGATGAATGTCCGGTGTGCATGCGTAGCACGCGTGGGGGAAGAGACGAGCCTTCCAAGATAATGGACCATGTGACAAAGGGCGAGGCGCCATTCACAACGTTGGTGCGCACACAGATGGATCGCCAACCGGCGAGCCGTCCTATCGAGACTGCTCGTCCCAATGGTGGGCGTAAGGTCCTCATATTCTCCGATGGCCGCCAGAAGGCCGCCCGGCTTGCCCGTGATATTCCACGTGACATTGAGCTCGACGTGTTCCGGCGGGCGATTGCACGTGCTTGCCGTCGGCTCGAGAAATTCCAGGAACCCAGGCCAAACCAGAATCTGTATATAGCTTTTCTATCTGTCCTTTGCGAGGACGATCTGTCGATGTTCGATGGAGAGGACGCGAGGAAAGTCGCGGCCGCCCGAGCAGAATTCATCCGCGATTGTGAGGGCGACCTGGCGGAAGCGTTCGACGGATTCTCGCCGACAGAGCCGGCCCCCTCGCGCTATCGCATCGCACTGCTCAAGCTGCTGGGGAGCACCTACTATTCGTTATCGGGCACTACAGTGGGCTTTGTCGAGCCCGCAAAGGTGAAGCTCGGCAAGCTCAGGGAGAGCTTCAAGGTTATCGGGCTTTCCGCGAGTGACGAAGATGTCCGGGCCTTGGCGGTGGCGTGGATCGAGGGACTGCTTCAGGATTTCGCCTTTGATTCGTCCCTGGACCCGGTGCTGCGAAGCAAGGCGGCCGGCTACTACAAGCCCATTTGGGGGAGCAAGGGGCAGTTCCGCCGGCTCTTGCGTGAGGCGCTTGCGCGCCGCGCACATTGGAGCAGGCAACTGGTTGAGGTGGTGGAGTCGACCTTTCGGAACCAATTGGCCACCGAAAAGGATGGTGCCTGGTTCCTCGCCCCCAACGCGTTACGTCTTCGCATAGACCTTGATCATGTCTGGGCACAGTGCCAGGACTGCACTGTGCTCACTCCACTGGGCCTTGGCCAGTCGACGTGCCTTGCCTGTGGTGGAGACAGTGTCCGTCTGGTCGATCCTGCGACAAGTGATTACATTGCAGCTCGTAAGAACTTCTGGCGTCAGCCTGTGCGTGAAACGTTAGACGGTGGCCGGCTCCTGAACCTGAGTGTTGAGGAGCACACGGCCCAACTTTCCAACCGAGATCGCAGCAGCGTTCACGCGACCACCGAGCGTTACGAACTGCGGTTTCAGGATGTTCTCCTCGAAGAAGCGGACAGGCCGATCGACGTGCTCAGTTGCACGACGACGATGGAGGTTGGTGTCGATATCGGTTCGCTGGTGGCCGTGGCGTTGCGCAACGTCCCGCCTCAGCGCGAAAACTACCAGCAACGGGCCGGCCGTGCGGGACGACGGGGCGCGTCGGTGTCGACCGTGGTCACATATTCCCAAACGGGGCCACACGACAGCCACTACTTTCTGAACCCGGCGTCCATCGTGGCCGGTGACCCGCGTACGCCCGAAGTGAAGGTCGACAATCCCAAAATCGCACGGCGCCACGTTCACGCTTACCTGATTCAGACGTTCTTCCACGAACGTATGTCACAGGGTGACTGCGGTCCCAGTACGCAAACCTCTAGTCTGGAGAAGGCGCTCGGCCCTACGCGCATATTTTTCCACGGCGCGCGCGATACGAGGCTCACATTGGAAGAGTTTGACGCGTGGGTGTCGCGCCGTGTGCTCGCGTCAAATGGCGACCTGAGAGCGTCCGTCGCGGCGTGGCTGCCGCCTGCGCTCGACACGGGCGGAGAACTAATCGAGCAATGGCTCGCGACAACTGCGGAGTCGTTCCTGGCCACACTACACGAACTTGGAAAAAAGGTGCCTCGACCAGCCGCCGTGCCTCATGGTACGGCCGGAAAACAGCTTGATAGTACGGTGGGTGATGAATCCATGGATGAGGAGGCGAGCGACACAATCGCAAATCCTCAATTGGAGCAGGAGGAGCTACTCGAGTTCCTTTTTTTCCATGGATTGCTGCCCAGTTATGCGTTTCCGACCAGCCTGTGTAGCTTCCTGGTAGAGCAAATTGGCAGGAATGGCAAAGGCATGCACGATATCCGTACGGTCCAGCGTCCTCAGCAGTCGATATCGCAAGCGCTCAGTGAGTACGCGCCCGGTCGCCTCATTGTTATCGACAAGAAGACATACCGGTCTGCGGGGGTATTTGCGGATGTGCCGGTTTCTGAAGTGAATCGAGCCAGACCGCTGTTTGCAAAACCAAAACGTCTCGTGCATTGCAAGGCATGCTCCTTTGTGCGTGACCCTCATGCAACGCAGGCCAGTGGGCAGGCTTGCCCAGTGTGTGACGAGACGCTCATGGAAGAGACCATGATCGAGCCCGAGGTATTCGGTCCAGAGAATGCCAGAGAGTTGCCGGACGATGATCGCGAGCAAGAGATAACCTATGCGACCATGGCTCAATTCCCGCAACCCGTTGATCCGGAGGCTTTTACCTTCGTACAATGCGGACCGAATGCTAGATATACGCATGCAACCGATCGTAGACTCGTCGTGGTTAATAGGGGTAAGGAGGGCGGTCAGATCGGCGGGTTTTCGGTTTGCGTTGAGTGCGGCAAGGCGTCGGTCTTTGACGCTTATCATCCCGCCGGTGGACCCCATGATCGTCCCTACAGAATATTGAATGCGCGGGGTGTGGATCAGCAGTGCAAAGGAGAGTTCCGGCGAGTGTTTTTGGGGCACGACTTCAGCACTGACCTGATGCTTGTGCGGATAAGATTGGCGGCACCTCTCGTGACGGATACCTCTGACAAAGTGGTATTGCACATGCTGGAGGGCGCGCTTCATACGATCGCAGAGGCACTGCGACTCGCGGCGAGCCGCCACCGGCAACTAGACATTGATCCTGCAGAATTCGGCTCGGGATTTCGCATCGTTCCGGCATTGCAGGAGGGCGCTCGCATGGTGGACTTGTTCCTATATGACACATTGTCAGGTGGGGCGGGCTATGCAGAGGTGGCAGCACGGAACTTGCCCAAAATCCTCGATGCCACGCTGACGCTGTTAGAAGGCTGTTCGTGCGACACTTCCTGTACGGAATGTCTTAATCATTTCCATAATCAGCATATTCAGGAAAGACTTGACCGCAAGCTCGGTGCGTCCCTGCTCCGTTATGCAATACGCGGCGAGGCGCCGCGCTGTGGATCCCCGGTAGTGCAGGCCGCAACTCTCTCTCAACTGCGCGCGAGCTTGGAGCTTGACGGGTATTGCTGCACAGAAGGCGGTACACCTGACATGCCTCTTGTTGTCGAACGGGAAGGGAGGCGTCTGGCGGTTGGCTGCTATCCGGGGCTGCTAGCGCGTCCTGAATTCGTCCATGCCATCGAAGGTGCATGTGGGATGGATGGGCACTTGGCGTTGAACGAGTTTCTCTTGCGCTCAAATTTGCCTGATGCACACCAAATGATTCGCGCCAAGTTCCGGGAGTCGGTCTAGCTGGATGGTATGAAGAGCATATAGGATCTCAATCGTATGAACTTGCTGACATCCGCGAATGGATAGGAAACTGACTGTACAAATCGATCGATCAACATGGCCTGGTTCGGGGAGACCGCCGCTATTTCCGAGAAGTTTCAAAAATGGGGCAAGTTCATACGAGCTAAATATCCCTGCAATGCTAATGGTAATCGGATATTTGACCACCCCTACCTCGTCAACCGGCGTTTCGCTAAGCGAATTCTGGGCTTGGGTTCGCTATCTTGCCGCGATTTCAAGCGATCCGCACCTTAGTCTAACGCGCAGCTTCGCGGAGCTAGATGCTCATCAGAAGACCATCTTAAGCGACGATTTCGGTATGGGAGTGCCGATCCTGTGGCTAATTAACAAGCTATCGCTGACAGCAATAGTCGACGGCAGCTATTTTCTGAAGCGAATTGCGGTATCGGTTGGCGCGGACCAACCACGGACCGCTAAGCGAGGACCGAGCAAGACTCCGGATTTCGTAGCCTGCGATGTAGCGGGGAAATGGCATGTCATTGAATGTAAGGGTACACAGTCAGGTCCTAAGTACAGTGCCAAGCAACTCGGGTCCAATGGGCCTTTTCTAAAAGGGGGCGTTGCTCAGAAGCGGTCAATCCGATTTCCTCCTAGACACACTGGTCAGCGACTTGTCTGCGGTCTCGACATTGATGTGGAGGGTGGAAGGGCCGGCGTCCTGCGGATTGTTGATCCTGAGCCCGAGGATCCGTTCGAGCTCAGCGCCCAACAACTTGTCTTCGCTAATGACGCGGCCATTCGTGGGGTCATGTCAAAGGCGCTTCGAATGGCGGGTTTTGAGGTTACTGCAGAAGCAGTTGCGTCGCCTTTTGGTCACAGGCCCGATGCGACGCGTGCGCGGTCGCCCAGAGCCGAACGCCGACGACAAGCCGAAATGAAGGGGCGCGATGAGACATCGCGAACCGAGCTTCGAAACGAGGTAGATCATCCGAGCCTGTTTGATGGACGGTTCCGTGGACGGGAAACCGTGGTTGCGCTGCCTCGGGGTATTTGGATAAATGAAACCCATGTGAAGCGGGTTACTATCAAGCAGGGCGTGAATCGCGATGCTCTGGCGCAGCTAGAGGAACGTCCAACAATCGAGGGTTTGGTAGACAAGGACAGCGCGCCTTGGGTTCAACTGATGGGAAGAAGCAACATCGAGTCAGATGGAATCACAGCCACGATGAAGATTGGCGAGTTGTTCCGTTCTGAAATCATTCTAGGTGATGGCGGCGAATAGCGAACCGGTGTCGGGCAGGCATTTGGAGTGGCCCGAGCCACTCCATGCCATTCCCCGAGAACGAACGGCGAGATTTTGTCGGAAGCAGTTCCTCCCACTTGAGATCCAGCGGTCAGCCTCTCAAACGCTATTGACTTGCGTATTGCCATCTTCGCCGATAAACAGCGTGCGCAGCTCTGCTTCAGATCGTCTGGCGTCGCGATCTTGTCGGGATTGGCGAAATTGCCCAGCGCATCTTGCCGCTTGAGCTGCCGTCGGCGAAGTCTTCATCGATCGGTTCGGGAGGGCGGCCATATCGACGGGGATCCATTTCGAATTGATTTGCCGTAGTTGATATAGGCTTGGCCGAGAATCAGTCGGGATGTTGGCTACGGCGCGCAGGATGGGGTTGCTGGCACATAGCCTCAAGCAATTGGGAGTGGGGGAGGCGATACGGCCGCGGCGCGGTATGTTGGGATGCTGCCGGAGAGGGTGCGGGCGCGGTGGGACGTTGTATGTCGGCACGGCGTTCCACCCCATCCCCTGAATCAATCAATCAACTTCCCCCCCTCATCAAAAAACGGATACACCGGCCCATGATCCCCAATCGGCGCCGCATGCGTAACCAACCCGTGCAGCGGATGCCACCAGTGCAGCAAAAACCCCGGCGGCTCCATCCGAAATCGCGAAGCCGCCTGCGGATCGAGGTCCAGTGCCACCTGATGCGCCGGGCCGGGCGCGGTCATGGCGATGGTGCCGCCAAAGCGCCGGGTGATATGCCGATGCAGATGGCCGCATAGCACGCGCTCGATCTGCGGATGGCGCCGGACCACGGCTTCGAGCAGCGCGGCGTTCTCCAGGCCCTGCTGGTCCATATGGCCGATGCCGGTGTGGAAGGGCGGGTGGTGCAGCATCAGCAGGGTGGGGCGTTCCGGGTCGGCAGCCAGCGCGGCTTCCAGCCATGGCAGCGCGGCCGCGTCCACGCGTCCGCCACTATGGCGCGGCACGGTGCAGTCGAACGCGATCAGGGTCAACGGCCCTGCGTCGATGCGATAGTGCACGGGCGCCTCACCATCGCCCGCAGCGAATAGATAGGCGTGATCGGCGAATACGCGACGCAGCGCTTCCCGGCTGTCGTGGTTACCGGGCATCAGCCGAACCGGGATTGGCAGGGTTTCCAGAATCCCCCGCAGGAAGCGATATTCGTCCTCGCTGCCGAAGTCGACCAGGTCTCCGGTTACCACGGCGATATCGGGGCGCTGGGGCAGGGCCAACAGCGTATCGATGCATTGGCGCAGCGCGTCCGCGGTATCGACGCGGCGGTAGGACAGCTTGCCGCCGGCCTTGATATGCAGGTCCGTGATGTGGGCGACGAGGTAGGGCGTGGTCTGGGAAGCGGTCTGCATCATGTCGCGCTCCGTGCCGCCTCGGCGGGCACCGTCACCAAGTGGCTGGTATCGATGCGCAGGCCAACGCGGTCGCCGGCCGACCAGCGGTCGCGTCGCGCGGTATCGAGCACGATCGGGGCAGGGGCGCCCACGTCGACCAGTAGCCGGGTCGCATGGCCGAGGAACAGGGCGGTGACGACGCTGCCGGTCACATGGACATCGGGCGCGCCGGGCGCGTCGGTCAGCGACACGTCCTCCGGCCGGAACATCAGCTCGGCCTGCGCCACCGCGATGTGTTGCGCCTCACGCGGCAACGCGCCTCCCGGCACGCGCCACACGTGGTCAGCCGCGGCCGCCGGCAAGCGGTTCATGGTGCCGATGAAGTCCGCGACGAAGGCATTGGCCGGATTCCGGTACACGTCCTGCGGCGTACCGCTTTGCGCGATGCGTCCCTTGTCCATCACGATGATGCGATCGCCCAGCGCCATCGCCTCCGCTTGGTCGTGCGTGACATAGACAGTCGTGATGCGCAGGCTGCGGAGCAAGCGGTTGATGTCGGCGCGCAGCGCGTCGCGCAGCTTGGCATCGAGCGCGGTCAGCGGTTCGTCCAGCAGCAATACGCGCGGCTGCACGGCGATGGCGCGCGCCAGGGCCACGCGCTGGCGCTGGCCTCCGGAGAGCTGGTCGACCCGCCGATTGGCGAAGGCGCTCAACTGCATCATGGCCAGCATGTCGTCGACGCGCCGCCGGCGGGTCTGCACATCGACCTTGCGCACGCGCAGGCCGTAGCCGATGTTCTCGGCCACTGTCATATTGGGGAACAGGGCATAGTTCTGGAACACCATGCCGACGCCCCGCTGTTCGATCGGCAGATGCGTGACCGGGGCGCCGCCGAACAGCACCTCGCCACCGGTATCGGGAAATTCGAGGCCCGCGATCATGCGAAGCGTGGTGGTCTTGCCGCAGCCCGAGGGGCCGAGCAGCACGACGGTTTCGCCGGCGCCGATGTCCAGATCCAGCGGTTCGAGGGCGCGCGTGCCATCGGGGAACGTCTTGCCGCAGTGGCGCAGGGCGATGGTGGTGGGCTCATGCATGGCGGGGGGCCTCCCTTTGTGGCTGGGGCTGGGACTGCGGCGCGCTGTCCAGACCGACTGGTGGGTTCAGTGAAGTGGTGACCGTGCCGGCGAACGGCACGGCCGTGTCCTGTACCGGATGTCGCTGGGCGCGTGCACCCATGGCGGACACCATCTGCATCACCACCAGCAGGGGAATGATCATCAGGAAAAACACGATGGTGTAGGCGGAGCCGATTTCCAGCCGCATCGATGCATAGCTGTCCGCGAGTCCGACGGGCAGTGTCTGCGTGGTGGGGGTATGGAGCATCCAGGTCAGGTTGAATTCGCCGACGGACAGCGTCACGACCATCAGTGCGCCGGCGAGAATCCCTTGCCGGCAATTGGGCAGCACCACCGTGAAGAATCGCTGCATGCGCGTGGCGCCAAGGCTTGCGGCCGCGTCTTCCAGCGTGCGGATGTCGATGGCGGACATGATGGCCAGTACCGACCGGACCATGAAAGGCAGGGTGAACAGGACATGCCCGATCAGGATAAAGAACCAGCTGGTGCGCAACCATGGCAGGCCGCCATACAGCAGGATCAGGCCGAGCGCGGTCGCCAGGCCGGGGATCGCCACCGGCAACATCAGCAGCTCTTCGATCAGCCGGGTCAGGCGGCTGCGGCGCAGCGCCATGTAGTAGGCGGCCGGAACGCCGAGTACCACCGTGCAGGCCAGGCATGCGAGCGCAATGCCGAGCGACAGGAAGATGGTGTTGCGGTACAGGCCCCATACCTCCTGGACCCACCGCGTGGTCAGGCCGCTCTCCAGCCCGACGAAGATATTGTTGGTCAGGCCCGCCAGCACGGAGAGGGCCACGGGTACGGTCATGAAGGCGCAGACGGCGAGCGTCAGTGCGAATTGCGCCCAATAGGCATAGCCACGACGGATGGAATTCATGGGCGCGCTCCTATGCGGTGGCGGCAACCGCGTTGCCGGACAGATGCCGAGCCACCGCCAGCAGCGCCCAGGTCACGGCACCGAGCAGGATCGATAGCGCGGCGGCCATGCCGAAGTTGGCGTAATTGGTGAACTCGTTGTAGATGGTCAGCGGCAGCACGTCGAGCTGCGTGGCCAGCGTGAACGCGGTGCCGAACGCGCCCATGCTGGTGGCAAAACAGATCGCGCCGCTGGAAATCAGGGCGGGCATCAGCGCGGGCAGCATGACGTCGCGCACCACGCGCCACCGGTTGGCGCCCAGCGAGCGGGCCGCTTCCTCCAGCGAGGCGTCGAGCTTCTCCACGGCCGCCATCACGGTCAGGATCACGCGTGGAATGGAGAAATACAGGTAGCCGACGAACAGTCCCGCCATGCCATAGGCGAACGTCCAGCGCTCGCCGGCAAGCAGATCGCCGATCGAGGCGAGCAGGCCGTTGCGGCCGCCCAGCATGATGACCATGAACCCGATCACCACGCCGGGAAACGCCAGCGGAAAGGTCAGCATGGCAACCAGTACCGACTTGCCTGGCACCGGATGCCGCTGCAGGAAGGTTCCCGCCACGCCGGCAATCGCCAGCGTGACCAGCGTCACCGATGCCGATAGCAGCACCGTGGACAGCAGGCTGTGCAGATAGCGCGGGCTGGACAGCACGGTCCAATAGACGCCGGCGCCGTCGTCGCCCGCCACGCTGACCGCCAGCAGCTTGGCCATTGGCAGGCAGAAGAACGCCAGGAAAACGATCAGCGCCGGCAATGCAAAGACGATCAGCGTGCGGGCGTTGGGTGAAGAGGGGCGACGGCGCATGGTGAGGGTGTCTCCAACCGAAAGGAGCCGGAAATAGGGCTGGCCGGAGCGACGTGCGCCCCGGCGCTGCGTCAGCGCACTTCCTTCAGGTATTGGTCGCTGAAGGCCTTCTGGACTTCGGCCATCTTGCCGTAGTCGATGGTCTTGGCGCGGGCGTAGTCCGAAGCGGGCAGGAAGCGGGCCTCGACCTCCTTGGACACCGCCTTGGCCCGTACCGGCCGCAGATAGGCATTCGCCCACAGCGCTTGGCCGGCGTCGGACAGCACGAAGTCCAGCACCTTGCGGGCTTCGGCCGGGTGCGGCGCCTTGTTGACCATGCTCATGACGTACGGCACCACCAGCGTGCCTTCCTTGGGAATCACGAAGGCGACATTGGCGCGATCCTTGTAGCGGGCGCGATAGGCGTTGAAGTCGTAGTCCAGCAGGATGGGAATTTCACCGGACAGCACGCGCGCATAGGCGGTCTGCTTCGGCACGATGGGCTGGTTCTTCTGCAGGTCCTTGAAGAACTTCAGCGCCGGGCCGAAATTGTCGAGCGAACCGCCCAGGGCCTGGTTGATCGCCACCGCGCCCACATAGCCGACGAAGGCGCTGGCCGGATCTAGATAGCCCACCATGCCCTTGTACTCGGGCTTCTGCAGGTCGGCCCAGGATTGCGGCACCGGCTTGCCGCGCAGCGCATCGACGTTGACCATCAGGCCCAGCGTGCCCGAATGGATCGCGAACCAGTGGCCTTGCGGATCCTTGAGGCCGTCCGGGATGTCATTCCAGTTGGCCGGCTTGTAGGGCGCCGTCACGCCTTCCTTCTGCGCCTGGATGCCGAACGTCACGCCGTAATACACCACGTCGGCCACCGGGTTGGCCTTTTCCGCGACGATCTGGGCCAGCGACTGACCCGAGTTCTTGTTGTCGTGCGGCACCGTGACGCCGGTCTTTTCCTTGATCGCGCGGATCTGCGCAGCCCAGTCCGCCCATTCCGGCGGGCAGTTGTAGCAGATCGCGGTTTGCGCGGCCGCGGCGTGGCTGAATACGACCGCGCCAAGCGTGGGCAGCACCCAGCGCAAGCGGCGCAGCCAGGACGAAGTCGATTGCATGATGCACTCCTTATCTAGATACGGCGGTGGTGGAAAACGGCACAAGTCGATGCGAGTGAAGCGCGCCGGTTCGGCTGCGGCGGGCGCTAGGCGGGTGGTCCGACGGTGGCGCCCGCACGTATCGCGTGCGGCAGCAGCGTTGCGCGTGGCGGGCCACGGTCCGGCGCGGCGTCGGCGCCGGCGGCGTTCAGCCGTGCCAGCAGGCAAGCCAGCGCCCGGGCACCGATCTCGTTGTTGGGCTGCACGACCGTGGACAGCGGCGGCTCCAGCAGCTTGCCGAGTTCGATGCCGTCGTAGCCGAGCACGGAAATATCGCCGGGCACGGACAGTCCCAGGCGCTTCAGAATGGACATCACGCCGATCGCCAGCATGTCGTTGGTGCAAAACAGCGCCGTGGGTCCGCGCGGCGCGGTGACGAGGCGCCGAATATGTTCCGCCTCCTCGGGCGTATGCGTGGGCGTGTGGGCCGGCAGCGACAGCGGTGGCAGCGGTTCCAGGCCATGCGCGCGCATCGCGTCCTGATAACCCGCATAGCGTTGCTTGGCGCGGTCCGATGCGGCGAAGGCGCCCGATACCACCGCGATGCGCCGATGCCCGGCGGCGATCAGCGTCTCCACGCCGGCGCGTGCGCTGACGCGGTTGTCCACCGATACCCAGTAGTGTTTGCCGCGGCGCGTGCCCTGGTTGTACGCGAGCACATACGGCACGCGCTCCGCATCGAGCTGGTCCAGCACCGCGCTGCGGGCTGCATCGGCCACCGTCAGCACCATGCCGTCGACCCGATGGCGCAGCAGATATTCGATCCGCTCGCGTTCGCGCGCGGGGTCGTAGCGGCTGGTCACCAGCATCAGCGAATAGCCTTGCGCGAGCGCTGCCTCCTCGATGCCGCGCCAGCATTCGGCAAATACCGCATTTTCGAGCGTCGGCAGCATGACGCCGACGATGCGCGTGCGCTGCGCCCGCAGCTTGGCACCCAACAGGTTGGGGCGGAAGCCGAGTTCGCCCGCCGCCCGCAACACGCGCTCGGCGGTGTCCTGGCGGACCAGTTCCGGATTGCTGAACACGCGCGATGCCGTGGCCAGCGACACGCTCGCCGCCTGTGCCACGTTCATCAGCGTCGCGCCATTGGACGGCATGGGCGACGCGGACGACGTGGCGAGGGGTGCGGGTTTACGAGGCATTCGGCTGGAATCGGGGCGAGGTGTGGAGAAATGAAAACGTTTTCATTCAAGCCACAAAAAAACCGGTGTCAAGGACAACCGGTGGTGCGGTGCGCCGCAAAAAAGCCGGCGCGGTCATGCGATCGGCATCGGTGGCCGAACAGGGGCGATTGTGCGCGGCGCAAATGACAGCAGGATGAAACTGGGGGAGGGCCCAGCAGGAAGGCGTTCGGGAAGGCGGCCGGCCCCGGATCTCTTCAGCTCAATTGGCGCCGCCCCGCAGCAGACAGCCGTCGAGCACCGGCGTGGTACCCACGATGCCCGCACCGGTGCACTCGACCGCGACCTTCTGTCCGCGCCGGACCATCGTGGCGCGCGCTTCCACTTCGCAGACCGGCCGAGCGGCGCCGCAGTTCTGCTGTTCCAGCAGGTTCGCGCGTACCGGCTGATCCGGGTCGGTGGTGCGGATATCGAGATAGACCCGCGTATCGCCCTCGCGTCGAATTCCGCTGGCCACGCCCTCGACGATGAAGTACGCCCCGCGATAACGTTGATCGGCGCTGTCGCGATCTTCGCGATAGTCTTGCAGGATCGCGGCCGCCTGGTATACCTGCAGGCGATCGGCGGATCGCGCTGGGTCGATGCTGAACGGTTCGAGTGTGCCGCCGCGGTAAATGCCGCCCGCCGCGCTGGCTGATGGAACCTGCGACGCCTCCGCAACGGAAGAGGAGGCGGTGTCGCTGGCATTGTTCTGCTCGTTGCCCACCAGCCACAGCATGGCGATGACCGCCAATAGGATCAGGGCAATGGCGATTTGTCGGGTCTTGTCAGTCATTGAGGGATAGGTGAAAGGGCCGGCCCCCTCGGGGGGCACGGCATGCGGGATGCAGCCGAGGGCGACAGTCTAGTCGTCTTTCCTTTCAACATCCGCTTCGCGGTCGGCGTGAGACCCGGACGTCAATAAAAAAAACCGGGCGATTTCTCTCGCCCGGGCTTCTTTTGACGCGTCTGAGGCTTATCCCTTCGCCAACTTCACCGAAGTGGCATCGCCCGTGATGTATCCCACTGCCGCCCCAAACCGATCCTTGTAATTGGCCCGAACCAGCGGATCCAGCGTCGGCTTGACGATGTCATGCAACGGCGATTCCCAATCCCCCGGATGCTGGAACGAACTCATGACGTACGTCCATCCGTTGATCTCGTCGACCGCATGCAAGCCGGTCGATTCCGCGCCGGCCGGCGTCGACAACACGCGCGACAGCTTCTTCGTATCGACGTTGTAAGCCCACAGGAAGTTGTTGACGTGGGTATTGCTGTCCTCGCCGATAAACAGCGTGCGCAGCTTCTCGGAGAACTTCAGGTTGTCCGGCGTCGCGATCTTGTCCGGGTTGGCGAAATTGCCCAGCGCGTCCTGCTGCTTGAGCTTGCCGCCGCCAAAGTCCTCGGCGATCAGTTCGGGGACGGCGGCCATATCGACCGGCACCCATTCCGAGTTGATCGGCGCGCCGGTGGTATCGGCCTGGCCGCCGCGCAGGTTCTGCGCGTAGACCGCGCCCGAATAGGGGCCTTCGACCTTGACGCCGCCCGAGCCGTTCAGCATCGACGATTCGATGCGGGACATCGCGATATAGGCAATCTTGTCGCGCGCGTTGATCGTCGTGCCTTCCCACTTGGTGAAGCCCAGGCTGCCGCCCTTGAGCGCCGCGTAGCGGTGCGTCTCGAGGAAGGCCGCGGCCTTTTCCATGCCCGGCATCAGCTTGACCCACTGGAAGCCCCCATTGAACGGGATGCGGGTATAGCTGGTATCGCCCGGATCGGTGGTCTTGACGTCGAAGATGTCGGTGGCCTGGATGCCGCCGCGCACCAGCGCGCGGATTTCGTCGCTGGTGGCGTGGCCCAGCGGAATCCAGCTCAGCGTGGCCGAGCCCGGGCCGGTGCCCGAGGTTTGATTCCACTTGCCGACGTACAGCGTGCCGGACGACAGGTCACGCGCGCGGTCGGCGATGAACATGAAGGCGCCGCCGTTGGTGGCGTCGTCGCCCATCAGCACGGTGCGCTCGTCGGGCGCGACGCAGACCAGCTCATGCGAGATCCGGCCCAGGCAGTAGTGCTTGACGATGGAGCCGGTGCCGTCGGGGTTGACCGTGACCTCGGGCAGATGGCCGTAGTCGTACGGCGAGGCCGCGGTCGGGTCGCCGAAGGTGTAGGTGCTGAAGCGCTGGAACTGCGTGTTCGACGCGATCGTGAAGGCGTCCGGTTCGTATTCCTCGCTCGACAGGTGCGTGTTCCACGGCGACAGGCTGGCGCCGCAGGTGATCCACAGCCCGCGCGCGGACGACGTATCGACGTTGTGGTACTTGACCAGCGTCAGCTTGCCGGTGGCCGGGTCCTGGTCGAGCGTCAGGATCGCGATCGGCGAGGGCAGCATGCCGTAGGTGGAGGCGCCGGCCTGGTCGCGCGTGGTGTATTCGAATTGCACGACGGCGAACACGGGTTTGCCCTTGACGCCCGGCACGTTGGCATCGGCCAGCGTCAGCAGCGAGCTGCCGTCGACGCAGTCCGAGAAGAACTGGCGCTCGCTGCCCGGCACCGAGCGGTCGACGATCGGCTGGTTGTGGATGTCGAAGTAGCCGCCGGCCACCACGGTGCCGCCCTTGCCGTCGGGCACCGTATCGCCGGTGATGAAGAAGGGCTGATAGGCGAGCTTGTAGGTCTGGCTGCTGCCGTCGCTGAACGAGACCTTCAGCTCGGAGCCGACCGTGGTGGTGGCCATGGCCGCCGGCGCCGCCAGCGTCGGGGCGCTCATGCCGATGAATTCGGCGGTGGTGAAGGTGGCGGTCGGCGTGCCGGGGTTCGGCGCGGTGTCCGCGTCGTCGTCGCCGCCGCAGCCGGCCAGCAGTGCGGCCGAGGCCGAGCCCAGCGGCAGCATCGGCGAGGTGGCAAGGAATTTGAGGAGGGTGCGGCGAGATGGATTCGGTGTTGGCTTCATGTTGTTGAAAGCAATCTGAAAGTTCGACGCTGCAAACGACGATGCCCGGCGGGTGGCCGGGCATCGAGTGGGACCGCTCTTCGGAGCGCAGTCGGGATGGTAGGCAGCGTTGATGACAGTTTTTTGACAGCGGGGTGGATGGCATTCGGCCCGCGCGGTGCCCTCAGTGGCCTCCGTGCCGTCAGCGTCCTCAGCGTCTCAGCGTCTCAGCGTCTCAGCGGCGGCGGCAGCGGCCGCAACGCCCTCAGCGCCGGCAGTGCCCCTCAACGCCCTCAGCGCGCATTGACGTCCCGCTCGATCGCGCGTGCCGTGACCAGCAACTGCGGCAGCAATTGCCGCAGCGTTTCCTCGACCGTCCAGCGCGACGTCGACACCGCGATGTTCACCGCGCCGATCGGCTCGCGCTGCCGGTTCAGGATCGCCTTGGCGATCGAGATATCGCCGATGAAGGACTCCTGATCGTTCAACGCATAGCCGCGCTTGCGCGCGGTCTGCAGGGCCGTGCGCAAGTCGGACAGCTCGGTGCGCGTATGCGGCGTCATCGCGCGGCGCGGCACGCGTGCGAGCAGCCGCATCGCGTCGTCGATGTCCATTTCGGCAAGGATGGCGCGCCCAGCGGCGGAGCAGTGGATCGGCAGACGGGAGCCGACGTGCAGATCGACGCTGACGGCACGAAAGCCCGGAAAGCGCACCACATAGACGATCTCGTCGCCTTCCATCTCCATCAGGTTGACCGTCTCGGCGGTGCGGCGATTCAGGTCTTCCAGATGGGGCAGGGCGCGGTCGCGCAGCGAATCGCTGGACAGCATCGCGTGGCTCAGGTGCAGCACCTTGCCCGACAGCGTGAATGCGCGGGTCTTCGGGTCCTGGCGCAGATAGCCGAGCGCGGTCAGCGTATGGGTGATGCGCTGCAACGCGCTGCGGCTCAGCGACGCGTGTTGGCAGAGCTCGGTCAGGCCGACCGGGCGACCGATGTCGGCCAGGCGCTCGAGCACTTCGAAGGCCTTGCCGATCGAGGCGATAAAGAGCGGATTGGCGAAGCGGCTGTCGTTGCCGCGCTCATCGCCTCGCTGATCGCCTCGCTCATTGCTGCGCTGATCGCGATGCCTGCCACCGCCGTTCGCCGCCGCGATCCGGGCTTTCGATCCCCGCACTGCCTTCGCCGTCCCCATTTCCCCATTCTCCCGCGGTGATTCGCCGCAAATATCGCATACCGATATCCGCTATTGCGCCTGCGATAGTGAGCCACTTACATTCGAAGCCGTCAAGACATCCACCCATACACCGATTCCCATGGAACATCAGAACGCGCCGATCCCACCGTCCCGCCCGCCACGCGTTGCCGTGGTCGGAGCCGGCATCGTCGGGTCGGCGATCGCGTACGAACTGCAGAAGCGCGGGGCCGAGGTCACGCTGATCGATCGTGACGAGCCGGGGCAAGCCTGCAGCTACGGCAATTCCGGGGCGATCAGCCCGGGCTCGGTCGCGCCGCTGGCGATGCCGGGCGTGCTCGCCTCGTTGCCGAAGATGCTGCTGGACGAACGCAGTCCGCTGTATCTGCCGTTGTCGTATTTGCCGCGGGCCTTGCCCTGGCTGCTGCGTTTTATCGCGTCGGCGTCGCCGCGTCGCGTCGAGCAAGCGGCCGAGCGGCTGCATGCCATCCACGTCAACGCGGTGCAGCGGCATCGGCAGCTGACGCAGGAGATCGGTGCGCCCGAGCTGCTGATGCAGCGCGGCCACCTGCATCTGTATCCCGATGCTGGGGCGCTGGAGAAGGACGCCACCTCCTGGCGCATGCGCAAGGAATTCGGCTACGAGTTCGAGACGCTGGATCGCGCCGGCATCGAGGCGCTGGAGCCCAATGTTGGCCCGCGGTATCAGATCGGCGTCTTCCTGCAGGATCACGCGACCATCGTCAATCCGGGGCGCTATGTGAAGGCCATCGTGCGGGCGTTCGAGCAACGCGGCGGCCAGCGGCGCAGGACCGAGGTTCGCGCGCTGCGGCGTGCGGACTTCGCGGGCCGGCCGCGCTGGTGCGTGGTGGAGGCGGATGGCCGCGAGGACGAATGCTTCGACGAGGTCGTGGTGGCCGCGGGCGCGTGGTCGCGCAAGCTGACGGCGCCGCTGGGGCTCGAAATTCCGCTGGAAAGCCAGCGCGGCTATCACGTGCAGTTTCGCGATGCCGCGCGCACCGTATCGCGCACGGTGGTGCTGGCGGACCGCAAGGTCTTCGTCACGCCGATGGAGGAGGGACTGCGCGTCGGCGGCACGGTGGAGATCGGCGGGCTGTCGCGGCCGCCCGACATGCGCCGCGCGGCGATGCTGGAGCGCATCGCGCGCGAGACCTTCGACGGGCTGGACGATCCGGCGCCGGCCCGCTGGATGGGCCATCGGCCCTGCATGCCGGACTCGGTGCCCATCGTCGGGCCGGCGGATGGCCACCCCGGACTGTGGCTGGCAGTCGGGCACGGCCACCTGGGCGTGACGGACTCGGTCAATACGGCGTATCGGATTGCGGATGCGATGGTGAGCCCGGCGGCTTGACACGCTGATCCGGACGCCACCCACCGAACGGCGCTCACCGAAAGCCGCCCAGCCCCGCCGATACCGCGTTGCCATTCTGATGTGACACAGGGGAGCTCACCATGAAACGACGCAAATTCCTCGTCGCCTCGTCGATCTTGATGACGACGGCGCTACCCCGGCTCGGCGCGGCAGCCGATTGGCCCGCGCGGCCCATTCGCATGGTGATCGGCTATCCGCCAGGCGGCAGTACGGATGTCGGCGGCCGGCTGCTGGCCGAGCAGTTGTCGTCGCGGCTGGGCCAGCAGATCGTCGTGGAGAACCGCCCCGGCGCCAGCGGCACCATCGGCGCGGCCTCGGTGGTGCGGGCGGAGCCGGACGGCTATACGCTGCTGCTGGCCGCCTCGCCGGAGGTCTCGATCGCGCCTTCGACGATGAGCCTGCCCTACGATCCGCGGCGCGATCTGAAGCCGGTGTCGACGGTCGGGAGGGTACCGTTCCTGCTGGTCGTCAATCCGGCGGTGCCGGCGAAGACTCTGGCCGAGTTCATCGCTTACGCCCGTGCCAATCCAGGCAAGCTGAACTATTCCTCGTTCGGCGAGAACACCTCCAACCATATGGGCGGCGAGCTGTTCAAGCGGATCGCGCGCATCGAGGCGGCTCATGTCCCGTACAAGGGCAGCGGCCCGTCGATCGCCGACGTGATCGCCGGCCATATCGACTACACGCTCGACACGCCGCCCGCGGTGCAGGAGCACATCAAGGCCGGCAAGCTGCGCGCGCTGGCCGTGGCGCTGCCGTCGCGGCTGCCCTCGCTGCCCAATGTGCCGACCTTTGCCGAAGCGGGGCTGGCGGACTTCACCGGCGGCACCTGGTGGGGACTGCTGGCACCCGCGAAAACGCCCGATGCGGTGGTCGCGCGGCTCAACCGCGAGGTCAACGCCATCCTGCAAATGCCTGAAGTGCGCCAGCGTTATGCCTCGCTCGGCGCGGTGGTGCAGGGATCGTCGCCGGAGGCGTTCGGGCGCTATATCGACGCGGAAATCGGCAAATGGAGCGAGCTGGCCAAACAGATGGCACCGGCCGCCAAACGATAAGGGGGAGACCATGACAAGGACGCTGCTGAAACACGCCACGCTGATCGACTGCGTGGAGCCGGTCGCGCAGCGCGACAAGGCGGTGCTGCTGGAGGACGGCATGATCCGCGAGATCTTCCATACCGGCGATCCCGCCAGCGTGGGTGATTGCGAGGTGGTCGACCTGCAGGGTGCGTTCCTGATGCCGGGCCTGTGGGACGTGCACATCCATCCCGACTACTTCCCGACGCTGATGGATATGCCGCTGCCCGACCAGGTCACGCTGTTCGGCCACAAGCTGCAGCAGGGGCTGCTCGAATCGGGCATCGTCGGTTTTCGCAGCGCGGGCGCGCACAGCTTCATGGACGTTGCCTGGAAGCGCGCTTTCGATTCGGGCCAGCATCTGGGCCCGCGCGTCTTCGCGGCGGGACATTTCCTGACCACGACTGGCGGGCATTTCCTGACCTCGGGCCATGCGCTCGAATGCGATGGCCCCTATGGCTTCGTCAAGGCGATCCGCGAGCAGATCAAGCATGGCGTCGACCATATCAAGCTGAATCTGTCGGGCGGCATTCTGGGGCCGGCGTGGGACCTGCATCGGCACAGCTTCCTGCTCGACGACGAGATCCGGGCCGCCTTCGATATCTGCAAGCTGCGCGAATTCAAGATAATGGCGCATGCCACCAATCCGGCCGCGGTAAAGGCCGCCGTCCGGCTCGGCGCACATTCGATCGAACATGGCTACATCATGGACGACGAGTGCATCGAGGCGTTGGTCGAGCACGGCACCTGGTATGTGCCGACGCTCGCCATCAGCCATCTGACGCCGGGGCAGGCCACCAATATCTTCGAGCGGCGCTGGTCGAGCGAGCGCAATCTGGCCCACGCGCTGTGCTGCCGGGCCGAGGCGGCCGTCGAGCAGCACACCGAGGGCTTCCGCAAGGCGCTGCGCGCGGGCGTGCGGATGGCGCTGGGCTCGGATATCCGGCCGCTGAAGGACGCGGCCTTGCTGGAACTGGGGCTATGGGTGCGCGATGGCGCCACGCCCTGGCAGGCGATTCGCGCGGCGACCGCGCATGGCGCGGCGGTGTGCGGGGTCGGCGACCGCTTGGGGACCATCGAGACCGGCAAGATCGCCGACCTGATCGTGGTCGGCGGCAATCCGCTCGAGGACGTCAACAACGTCCGTCAATTGCAGCTGGTCTTCAAGGACGGCCGGATCGTCTCGGACAAGCGCGGGCGCGCCCAGCCGTCGCAGCAAGGCTAAGGTTCAACCCCAGCGGCGCACGCGGCCGGTGTCGATGTGGATGAAGTTCTCGCTGCGGTAGAAGCCCACGCCGCCGGCCTGCAGCGATACGGCCGCGTCGCGCAGGTCGTCGAGCGCCACGCCGGGCAGACGAATGTCGATCGCCTTGCCGTCCATATGCAGGCTGTGCTTCGCCACGCCGCCGCCGCGCGTCTTGCGCAGGCGCGAATTGGTATTGGGGCTGCGATAGCCGGAGATGACCTGGAACGGGTTGTCGCTGCCCAGCACCGTGCGCAGCTGGTACAGCACGCCGAACAGCTCCGGATCAATCGTGCCGACGTCGCCCGAATAGTGGTCGCGCAGGAAGCGATTGAGCTTCAGGTGGGCCTGCGGCAGGACCTGTTCGCCCATCGCGTAGACCAGCGACAGATGCTCGCCGGTGTGGGTGTGGTCGAAGGCCAGCGCGCGGGCGCCCGGCACATTGGCGAGCGCCAGTTTGGGCGCCAGGGCCGTCAGGCCGGCGCTCAGCGCCAGGCCGCCAGTGCGTTGCAGGAAGCGGCGCCGTGCCGGATCACGTGAATACGTCATGATGTGATGTTCTAGCTCGTTTGGCTCGATGTTGCTTGTCTCAGGAGGTCAGGGGGGTGGGGCGCTGGCCGCGCGGTTGGCCGGCGGCGTTGCCCTGACGGCCGGCGTATGCGAGGCTCGGCGCGCGGCGCGCTGCTGCAGCGCCTGGCCGAGCACTTTATCCTGGCCGTAAATGTCAGCGAGGAAGTATACCCGTCCATCGGCTCTTGCGATGGCCGTGCCATAAGCCAACGTTACCGGCAAGGGATTGACCAGCGAGACGGTGCTGGCCGTGCCGGCGCCCATCGCCTGCCGGATCCGCTCCTCGGTCCATTCCGGCATGTCCTTGAGCACGAACTTGGCAAGCGCGACCGGATCCTCGACGCGGATGCAGCCATGGCTCAGGTCGCGCCGGCCACGCTTGAACAGCTGCGGCGCCGGCGTGTGGTGCAGATAGATGGCCTGGTTGTTCGGGAACACGAACTTGATGTCGCCGAGCGCGTTCAGCGGCCCGGGCCGCTGGCGGATGCGCATCTGACCGTCCAGCACGGCCTGCATATTGGCCGCGTTCAGCTGCTTGATGACCTCATTACCGGCCACGAACTCGAAGCCCTGGCGCTTGAAATAGGCCGGATCGCGCTGAAGCCGCGGAATGATTTCCTTCTGCGCGATCGAGCGCGGCACGTTCCAGTACGGGCTGAACTCGATATAGCGCATGTCCTCCTTGAACAGCGGCGTGCGCGTGTCGAGCGCCTTGCCGACGATCACCTTCATTTCCAGCCGGATATCGAGCTTGCCCTCGTGGAACTCGTAGGCGCGCAGCATGAACTCGGGGATATTGACGACGATCATGCGCGAGCCCTCCGCCAGCGGGGTCCAGCGCAGCCGCTCCATCGTCAGCACGATCTGCCGCACGCGCGCCGACGGCGGCGTATTGAGCTGGGCCAGCGTGGCCGGGCCGATCACGCCGTCCGCTTCGAGGCCGTGGCGGCCCTGGAACGCCTTGACCGCGGCCACCAGCGGTCCGGTATAGGTCGCCGGAACCGGTGTGCCCGTCGGCAGATCGCCGAGCGCCGTCAGGCGCTGGGCCATTGCGGCCAGTCCCTCGTAGCTCTTGCCCTCGGTCAGCTTGCCTTCGGGCAGCGCGGGCAGCGGGGTTTTCCAGTGGGGCAGCGTGGCGAGCTGGCGGTAGCGGGCCAGCGCATCGCGCAAGGTGCCATACAGCGGGAACGTCGGCGCGGCTTCGCGGATCGCGGCCGGCAGGCGGTTCGCCGCCAACGCCGCGCGCAGATAGCTGTCCGGGTCGAACGGCTTTTCCTCGGCGATATTGAAGTTCGCATGGACCTTGCGCGGGTCGACGCGGCCGCGGTGCAGATCGGACAGGTAGCGCTGCATCGCCGCGGTCAGGGCGCCATCGAGGCGATCGGCCGCCTCGGGCGCCAGCGCGGGCCCATTGGCGGCCTTGGCGACGGCGTCGCGCAGCATGTTGGCATCGTAGTCCTCGGCATCGAGGCCGTCGGCGGGTGCATTGACCAACGCGGCCACCGCCTGCTGCGCGGCGGGAGTCGGCTTGCCATTGGCGAACCACAGGGGCTGGGCCAGTGCGCCGGTGGCGAAGCTTGCCAGCAGGGCGGCCAGCAGGACCATCGGCAAGGCGGTCAGCGCGCCGGCATACCAGCGCCGGCAGCGGGCGAGCAGAACGGGGAAGGGCGATTGCAGGGCGTGCAGGTGGGACGTTTCGGCAACAGTCATCAGGGATCCGGAATGGCGTACCAGTCCATATGCTAGCCCAGGATGCCGGCAGGCAAGGAATCGTGCACAATGCGCGTTCCCGCTGACGAGGCCGTGCCCGATGAAACGATTGCTGATGATGTTGCCGCTGGTCCTTGCAACGGTCTTTGCGTTGGGCGGCTGCGGTGTGCTTGCCGCTCCCTGCCGGGTCGCCTCCGCGGGCCTGAAGATCGTGCCCGTGATCGGCGATGTCGCCGCGCTGCCGACCGATGCCTGCGCCGAGGTGATCGACTGAGGCTGAGGGGATTGACTGAGGCCGAGGTGGTGATGGGGCCGAGGTGATTGACTGAGGCGGCGGTGACCGACCGAGGCCGAGAGCGAGGTCGCCGCCGATGCCGCAGCCGCAGCGCCCTAGCGGTACGACAGCACCAGCCCCTGGATCAGCTGCGTCCACCCCTCCAGCATCACGAACAGCAGCAGCTTGAATGGCACCGAGATCGTCGTTGGCGCGATCATCGACATCCCCAACGCCAGCAGGATCGCCGCCACGATCAGGTCGACCACGACGAAGACCAGATAGATGATGAAGCCGATCTGGAACGCGCGCGTCAGCTCCGACAGCGTGAAGCTCGGGATCAGCACCATCATGTCGTCCGGCTGCAGATCGTCGGCGCGGCCCTCCGGCCAGATCCGCTTGGCCGATTGCACGAAGAAGGTGCGGTTGCGCTCCTCGGTATGCTTGATCAGGAATTCCTTCAGCGGCCCGCTGACCGAATCGTAGACGGTGACCACATCCCCCACGTTGAACGGCGCATTGCTCTGCGCGCGCCGCTCGATCGCGTCGAAGGCATCGGCGCCGATCGGCGCCATGATGTACGCGGTCAGGATGATCGCGATGCCGTTGAGCACCATATTGGGCGGCACCTGCTGCAGCCCCAGCGCGGCGCGCAGCAGCCCGAACACGATCACCAGCTTGGTATAGCTCGTCACCATCAGCGCGACGAACGGCGCAATGCCGAACGCCAGGATGACGGTGAGGATCAGTACCGGGTTGTACAGATTGCCGCTCATGCGTCGCCCGCGGCGAAGCTCGATACGCGCACGCCGAGCCGGTTGCCCACCGCGATCAGCGTGCCGGTGCCCAGGATGCGGCCGCCGGCGACGATGCGTACCTCGCTCTGTTTCAGCGGCTGGGGCAGTTCGAACACATAGCCGGGCCTCACCTCGCGAAGGTCGGCCAGCGCCAGCGAGACATCGCCGACCTCGAAGCGCAGCGACACCTCCAGCTCTTCCAGCCGGTCCAGCGCGGCCGGCGCGGCGTCGGGATGGGGCAGCTCGCGCTGCCCGTTGTTGCGGTCTTCCATGCTGTCTCCGTGAGCCGACGGCGCGGCGGGGGCGCCGGTCGGGCGTTGAATCGTGATGCGGCGACCCTCGGCCAGCGCGGGCCAGCCCAGGCCCGCGGCACCGGTCGTGCAATGGACCGCGAGCGCGCCGCCATGCGTCTGCCAGTGTTCGATGCCGACGATGTCGCCCGGACGGATGTCGCGCATCTCGCCGACCGCGATGGCGGTGGTGCCGATGCGCACGGCGAGCGGCACCTGCAATTGCGCCAGCCACGGCGGCAGCGAGGCGTCGGGCTCGCGTTGCAGCAGCGGTAGCGCGCCGAGGCGCTCGGGCTCGTCCAGTTGCAGGGTGGCGTGCAGCGTCTCGCTGGCGGCCGCGACATGGCGGTCGTTGCCGCCATTGCCTGCATTGCCCGCATCGGCGCCACCGGCTCCATCCCCGATGCGCCGCAGCGTCAGCCCAAAGCACGGCGCGCCAGAGCGGAGGCCGCCGCCGTCCCCGTGCCACGCGAACGGCTGCCGGGCCGTGGCCGCCACCAGGTCGGCGACGGGGGCCAGGGCATCGGCCATCAAGGCTTGACGCAGCAGGGCCGGCAGCGTCTCCGCCGCACCCTCCACGCCGAGCAGGCGGCGTTCGCTCGGCACATCGAACAGCAACTGTCCGCGCGTCTCGCCGAGCGTGAAGGCGTAGGCGTTGGCGCTTGCGTTGAGCCCGCCGTTGGCACTGACCTTGGGGTTGGGGTTTGCATGGGAGTTACCCCCGCCGCTGGACGAGGGCAAGCCGCCCGCCGCGGGGCTCTCATGCGGCTCGAAATGCAGCAACCAGTCGGCGCCGGCCACGCGCAGCCGCAGCGGTGCCGTCCGGCACAGCAGGCGATTGGCCAGGGCCGCCACATCCGCCTCGACGTGCGGCAACTCCGGCGCGGCGTCCAGTTCGCGGATCGCCGCCTCGCCGCTGCCAGGGCGATGCAGCCGCACGCGCGCACGCGCAGGCCCGCGGCGGCCCGCCGACATGGGACCTGCCGACGCAGGAGGTTCGCTGAGCGCAATGGACGTCATGGATGGCAGAGGCATGGCAAGGCCCGCCGGCGGCGGCGAGGACCGCGGCGGTCGCAGCCAGTTGGTGAGGCCGAAACAAGCGAGACCGAAATAAACAAGACGGAAATACGGGAAGAACGATACGGAAGCAGGTGCAGCCCCGTCCACTACGAGCCTTGGTAGTGGGGACTGCGGCGGCCCCGTCCGCAGCTCCGCCGCTACGAATCCTCGGTATTGGTCGCGTGGCGCAGCCGCCATACACTGCGCTCACCGTTCGCCAGGGGTGCGCCGCGGCGGCACGGCCTGCGTGGCGCGTGTGGCCCGCGTGGCCTTCACCCAGGTAGCGCCATCGAGCGCGGACAGTCCGGGCCCGTCCCGGCGAACGGCCGATCGAACCATCGCAGCAGCCCACATACCGCGTCATGGCAAAACTGTCGGGATTCACCAAGGGGATCGGCCCCGCGCCGGGCCTGCAGCAGATGGCTGCGGCGGCCTCGCGCCAGTCCGACATCGCGCTGACGCTGCTGTTGTTCGCGGTGATCGCGCTGTTCGTGCTGCCGCTGCCGACCTTCCTGCTGGACCTGATGCTGACGATCAACCTGGGCATCAGCCTGACCCTGCTGATCGTCGCCACCTATATTCCGTCGGCGCTGTCGCTGTCGACCTTCCCCTCGCTGCTGCTGTTCACCACGCTGCTGCGGCTCTCGCTCAATATCGCGTCGACCAAGCTGATCCTGTTGCACGCCAATGCGGGCCACATCATCGAGACCTTCGGCAAGCTGATCGTCGGCAACAACGTCGTGGTCGGCGGCGTGGTGTTCCTGATCATCGCGATCGTGCAGTTCATCGTGATTGCCAAGGGCTCGGAGCGCGTGGCCGAGGTCGGTGCCCGTTTCGCGCTGGACGCGATGCCCGGCAAGCAGATGAGCATCGACGCCGATGTCCGCGCCGGCACCATCAGCGCCGCGCAGGCGCAGGAGCGGCGCCGCGAGCTGGAGCAGGAATGCCAGCTGCACGGGGCCATGGACGGCGCGATGAAGTTCGTCAAGGGCGATGCGATCGCCGGCGTCGTCATCGCGCTGGTCAATATCCTGGCCGGCATCACGATCGGCACGCTGATGAAGGACATGAGCATCGGCGACGCGCTGCAGCGCTACGCGATCCTCACCATCGGCGATGGCATGGTGTCGCAGATTCCCTCGCTGCTGGTTTCGATCGCCGCCGGCGTCGTCATCACGCGCGTGTCGTCGGACGACAGCGACAGCCGTGCCGCCAACCTCGGCACCGTGATCGGCCGCCAGCTGCTGGCCCAGCCGAAGGCGCTGCTGGTGTCGGGCGTCGCCATCGCGGTGTTCCTGGTGGTACCGGGCTTCCCCAAATGGACCTTCGCCACGATGGCGCTCGTGGTGGCGGGGTGCGGCTACTGGCTGATGCGCCGGGGCCAGCGTACCGCCGGCACGGTGACGTGGATCGAGATGCCGGACGACCGCAAGGAAGAAGACGCGCGCGCGGCCGTGGCGCCCGCGCTGGCGCTGGACCTGGACCCGACGCTGCGCGATCGCCTCGACATGCGCCAGTTCGAGCAGCGCATGACGATCGCCAAGAGCCAGGTCGAGTCGGACCTGGGCATGGTCTTTCCGCGCCTGCGGATCGAATACCGCCCGCTGGGCGAGCCCGACGCCTACGCGATCCGCGTGCAGGACGTGGTGGCCTCGCGCGGCGCGCTGCGGCCCGGCATGGAGCTGGTCGAGCCGGGGTCGCGGGCGCTGGTGGACCAGGGCCGCGCGGTGGTCGGCGCGCCGTTCGGGCCGTTCGCCGAGGCGGTCTGGATTCCGCAGGAAAAGCCCGCCGGCCGCGGCGGCCGCGAAGGCGCGAGCGATGTGCCCGCGCCCGGCGCACCCCGGACGCTGTCGTGCGAGGAAGTGCTGGCCGTCCACGTCGGCGCCGTGATCAAGCAGCATGCCGCGCCGCTGCTCGGCATCCAGGACGTGCAGGAGATGATGCACGTGGTGCAGGCCGAGGCCCCGGACCTGGTGATGGAACTGGCCCGCGTGGTGCCGCTGCAGCGCGTCACCGAGGTGCTGCGGCGCCTGCTGCAGGAAGACGTGCCGATCCGCAACCTGCGCACGATCTTCGAGAGCCTGGTGACGTGGGCGCCCAAGGAAACCGATGCGATCGCGCTGACCGAGCTGGTCCGCGTCGATCTCGGCCGCCTGATCACCAGCCGCCATGTCGGCGGCGAACGCGCGATCGACGCGGTGCTGTTCGAGCCCGCGCTGGAGCAGCGCGTGCAGGGCGCGATCGAGAAGGCCGCGCGCGGCAACCTGCTGCTGCTGAGCCACGACGTCACGCGCGAGATCCGCGAGCAGCTGCGCCAACTGCTGGAGAAGGCCAATGCCGCCCGCGTGGTGGTGGTCGTCAGCGTCGACGTGCGGCGCTACATCAAGCGGTTGATCGAGCCGGTCGCGCCGCGCCTGCCGGTGCTGTCCTATCAGGAAGTCGACGAGGACGTGCGCCTGGTGCCGGTCGGCTGGATCCGCAATCCCGAGGTCGAGTAAGCGATGGGTGCCGACACGATTCTCGATATCACGCGCGAGGCGCTGCTGGTGGTGCTGTGGGTGACGCTGCCCGTGGTGCTGATCGGCACGCTGGTGGCGCTGGTGGTGGCGGTGCTGCAGGCGGTCACCCAGATCCAGGACCAGAGCATCGGCACCTCGGCGCGGCTGATCGCGGTGCTGGTGTCGCTGGTGCTGCTGGGCGGCTGGCTCGGCGGCGAGGTGATGCGGTTCTCGCAGCGGGCGATCCAGACCATGCTGACCTTTCTATAACGAAGTTTCGACGACAGATTCGCAGGGCAGTTACGCACACTGATGCAGTGGAAAACCGGGGAGGATATGTTGACAAGCGAACGGTTCGGACCTCGATGTCTGGCCATGGCGGGCGCAATGCAAGGCGGTCCGTCGACAGATAAGAAGCCACTAACGCCGCGATATGCGGTCGGTCTGCGCATGGTGGTGGCGCTGGCGCTGCTGCTGGCCCTGTGGTTCGGCGCCATCGCGCCGCTGCACGCCGCCGACCTGAACTGGCCCGGCAAGCCGTTCCAGATCTCGGCCAGCGAGAAGCGCGTGGCCGATTTCCTGCGCGAACTGGCGTCGACGCAAGGCACCACCGCGGTGGTCGATTCGCGCGTGGACGGCACCATCAGCGGCCGCTTCTCCGATTCGCCGCTGTCGATCCTGCGCAGCGTCTGCGCCAGCTATGGCCTGACCTACTACTACGACGGCTCGCTGCTCTATATCGAGCCGGCCGGCGAAGCGCGCAGCGAGGTCATTCCATTCGCGCGCGGGGCGGGGGACCGGTTGCAGGATGCGCTGGAACACATGCAGGTCATCGACTCGCGTTATCCGATCACGATCAACGACGACGACGGCACCGTGATGGTGTCGGGGCCGAAGCGCTATGTCGAGACCGTGCGTTCCGCGGTGCGCGCCTTCGACGACCGCGCCGTCAACGACGACCGCGCCGAGGTGCAGATCTTCCCGCTGAAGTATTCGTGGGCGTCGGACTTCCGCATCAACCGCTCGGGCAAGGACATCACGGTGCCGGGCGTGGTCACGGTGCTGCGCAGCCTGTACGGACGCCAGCGCGCCGGCACGGCCACCACGCCGGTCAGCATGGGCCCGAGCCGCGGCGCCAGCCGCATGGCCGAGCTGCGCAGCGGCGGCGCCAACAACATGACGCTGCCGCAGGCCAATCCGCGCCAGGTGCTGGAGTCGATGGCCGACAGCTCCACCGGCATCGGCCAGCCCGGCTTCGGCAACTGGGGCTTCGGCGGCCTGCCGCAGTTCCAGGCCGACACGCGCCTGAATGCGGTGATCGTGCGCGATGTGCCGGAACGGATGGCGCAGTACCAGCGCCTGATCTCGTCGCTCGACATCAAGCCGCGGCTGATCGAGATCGAGGTCACGATCATGGACATCAGCCAGGAGAACCTGGACAGCCTGGGCGTGGACTGGCGCCTGCATACGCGCCACGTCGACCTGCAGCTCGGCGGTGGCGGCGGTTCGCCGCTGACCTTCGGCAATGCCCGCTCGGAGGGCGGCACCACCGGCAATACCGCCGGCTCGGGCCTGCAGTTCACCGGCGCGATCGGCAACGACGTCACGCGCTACCTGCTGACGCGCGTCAAGGCGCTGGCCGAACGCGGGCAGGCCAACTTCGTCGCGCGCCCCAAGGTGCTGACGCTCGACAACACCGAGGCCGCGCTGGAGAACATGCGCGAGTTCTATGTGCGCGTCGACGGCTTCCAGGACGCGGGCCTGTTCAACGTCGTGGCCGGTACCGCGGTGCGCGTGACGCCGTTGGTGATCGACGAGCGCGAAGGGCGCGCCGTGATGCTCAGCATCGATATCGCCGATGGCGACCTGTCCGGCGAGACCGTCGACAACATTCCGATCGTGCGGCGCCGCTCGATCACCACGCAGGCGATGGTCGATGAGGGCAAGAGCCTGCTGATCGCGGGCTATACCGTCGAGGAGAAGCTGCGCGCGTCGTCGGGCGTGCCGTTCCTGCAGGACGTGCCGATCATCGGCAACCTGTTCAAGTACCAGGAGAAGCGCCAGGCCAATATGGAGCGCTTCTACCTGCTGACACCGCGTCTGGTGATGCCGGGGATGAGCTGATGGCCGCCGCCTTGCACGTCGAATCGCAAGTCGATCCGCTCGCCGGTCCGCACGGCGAGCCGCGCGCCGATTCGCGCGCCGATTTGCGGGCCGATCGGCCGCGCCATGACGCCGGCGTTGGCGGCTGGACGCTGCGGCTGCTGGGCGGCGCCGTCTACGGCCGCGTGATCTCGCTGCGGCGCGGCGCCAATGTGCTGGGCGCCGCCAGCGACGTCGACATCAGCGTGCCAGGCGACGACGTGCAGCCGCGCCATCTGGTGCTGAACGTCGGCGAGCTGGCGGTCTCGGCCGAGCGCATCGGCGAGGCGCAGGTCAAGGTCAACGGCCGCGACACCACGCAGCGCGTGATCGCGCTGGCCGGCGGCGACATCCTGACGGTCGGCTCGCTCGACATGGAGCTGCTGCGCGCCGCGCCGGCGGCGTCAGAGACCACCGACACGCTGTTCGCCTGGGCCGAATCGGGCCGCCGCGCCGCGCGCGCCGACAGCGACGAGCCGGTGCGCCGGTCCAGCCGCTGGGTGCTGGGCGGCATCGGCGTGCTGGTGGTGGCGCTGCTGATCGGTGCCGGCTGGCTGGCCGCCACGCTGTCGCAAGACGGCGGCTTTGCCCGTACCGCGCAGGTGGACCCCGCCGCGGTGCGCGAGACCGTCGCGGGCTATCCGGAACTGGAGGTGGTGTCGCTGCCCAACGGCGCGGTCACCGTGCGCGGCTTCGTCAATTCGCGGGTGGACCGGCAGCGCATCGCGCAGGCGCTGGCGCCGTTCGGCCGAGGCGTGCAGCAGCAGGTCAGATCGGCCGACGACATCATCGAGCATATCCAGCGCTACGTGGACGAGCCCGGTGTGGGCATCGCCTACCAGGGCAACGGCCGCGTGGTGCTGACCGGCACGGCGGACCCGGTGGCCGGCCGCGACAAGGTCAAGCGCGTGATCGAGGATCTGCATCCCGGCGTGCTGGTGTCCGATCGCATCGACTACCGCGAGACCGCCGACAGCCGGCGCCGCCATCTGCGCGAAGGCCGCTGGGACAACTGGCAGGGCGTGTTTCCCGCGCGCGTGGTCAGCATCACCGATAACGGCGACGGCACGCGCTACGTGCAGCTCGCGAACGGCAGCCGGTATTTCGAAGGAGCGGTGCTGAAGAACGGCGCCGAGATCGAGAAGATCGAAGCGGACGGGCTGGTGCTTAAGGAAGGCAAGGGCGGCGAGCCGCCGCCGCAGCGCTGAGCGCCGCTGGCATTCGCCGTGGTCCCTTGTTTCTTGAAGGGGGCCGCGGCAGATCGGTTCCGCATCGCCGATGCGGAGTGTTTGGCAGTACCACTTGACGAAGGAGATGGAAATGGCTGGTGAAGTCGATCTGAACGCCAAGATGCAGGAAATCCAGCAGAAGGCCCAGGAGTTCTCGGTGAACATCATGGCCCTGCAGGACACGCTGACCCGTCAGAACGCCGTGGTCAGCAGCGAAATGGCGCACAACACCCAGAAGGCCAACCTGGTCCAGGGCGCGATGCAGGACGTCAAGCAGACGTCGAGGACCAACTGACGGCGGCGGGGTCGCGCGCGTCGCCGGACGGCCACGAGGCCGGTCCGGCGCGCCGCGCACCCTGACCGGCTTGTCTCTCATTTCAGTCCAGGAGAACAGCGATGGATCCCACCGCGATCGCCGCGCAAGGCGCTGCCGCCGAGGCGGCTACCGTGTCCGCGCACCAGCAGGCGCCGCAGGCCAACCAGGCCGCCGATCCGGCCGATGCGCGCACCTTCGCCGAGATGGTGCAGCATGGCGCCGCCGGCGGCACCACGGCCAGCGAGCCGAGCGCGTCCTCGCTCGGCGCCGCGATCCGCACCACCTATGTGTCGGCGGGCGAAGAGGCGGCACGCCAGGCCGCGCGGCTCGACGAGATGCGCGAGAGCATGTTCACCGCGATCCAGCAGGGCAGCACCAGCGACGTGGTGTATCAGGCCATGATGCTTCAGACCGAATCGCTCGAGCTGTTCTCGTCGATCCATGTCACGTCGAGCATCGGCAGCGCGGGCACCAATCTGTTCAACAGCCTGCTCAAGAACCAGCAATGACGCCGATCTCTCCGGCTTCGGGCATGCCGGCTGCCCGCCGGCTGCCGCTTGGCCGTCTTGCCCGTCTCGCTCCGCTCACGCTGGCCCTGCTGCTGGCCGCCTGCCGCGTCGACCTGTACGCCTCGCTCAACGAGGCCGAAGCGAACCAGATGCTGGCGGTGCTGACCGCCGAGGGCATCGACGCCGACAAGGTGCGCGCCGGCGAGACCGGCTGGAGCGTGCGCGTCGACGAGGCGCAACTGCCGGCTGCGCTCGAAATCCTGCGCAGCGAAGGGCTGCCGGGCGAACGTTTTTCGTCGCTGGGCCAGGTGTTCCAGAAGCAGGGCCTGGTGGCGACGCCGACCGAAGAGCGCATGCGCTATATCTTCGCGCTGTCGCAGGAGCTGTCGGAGACGCTGCGCAATATCGACGGCGTGGTCACGGCGCGGGTGCACGTGGTGATCCCCGCCACCGATCCGCTGTCGGACAAGATCCGGCCGTCTTCCGCGGCGGTCTTCATCAAGCATCGTCCCGATACCGATCTGCGGCTGCTGGTGCCGACGGTCAAGGACATGGTCGCCCACAGCATCGAGGGCGTGACGCACGACAAGGTTTCGCTGTCGCTGGTCGAGGCGCGGCCGTTTACGCCGATCGGGCCGGTCGCCCGCGCGCCCGCCAGCCAGGGCTTTCCGGTGGGCCGCTTCGCCGCGATCGCCGGGGCGGTGATCGCCGCGCTGGCGCTGGCCGGCCTCGGCGTGCTGGCGTGGAAACGCGGCGGCCTGCGCCAGGCGCTGGGCCGCCTGGGGGCACGGTCATCGATGAGGAGCCGTGCCTGATGGCCGCGCTGGCCGCGCCGGGTCTGCCGCATGCCGCGCATGCGTCCTCGCATGTGCCCTCGCTTGCGCTGGCCCGCGCGGTCGCGGATTTCGCGCAGCGTCCGCTCGCGCACCAGCATCCGAGCTGGCTGCCGCGCGAATGGCCGCTGCCGCTGCGCAGCGCTGACCGCTTCGGCGCGGCCGCTGCGCAGGTATTGGCTGGGCCGCTGGCGCTTGGCGGCGGCGACGAGCGTGCGCGCGCGCTGTTGCTGCAAGCCTTGCTCGATGGACGCGGCGACCCGCTGGCGCGGCTGGTGCTGCTCGATCGCAGCGCGCTGCGGCTGCTCGCCATCTGGTGCGGCATGGCCGTGCACAAGCCGGGCTTTGCCAGCGAACGCAGCCGTCTCGCGCAGCAGCTCGACGGCAGGCTGGGGGCGCTGGCCCAGCCGCTGATCGGCACCGTGCCCTACCGGCTGCGGCGCGCCGCGCGGCGCTTCGATCCGCAGGCGGTGGCCTTCATCCTGAAGCGCGTGCCCGACCTGCCGGACCTGCCGATGAATCTCGACCCCATCCGCGCGCGGCCGTCGTCCGCCGCCCGCGTGATGGCCGAACGCGGCTACCGGCTGCTGTGCGGCCTGGTGCAGACGCTGCCGCCGGCGGCGGGCGCGACACAAGGGGGCCCGGCACAAGGGGGCGCGGTACAAGGCGGTGCGGCCCAGGGCGATGTCGCCTCCGCGCTGTTGAATGCGGTACGCCGCAAGTTCCCGCGCCGGCTCGCCGCGCTGCCGGTGCCCGCGCTGAGCCGTCCGCAGGCCGCGCAGCTGCGCGAGCTGCTGCTGCTCAATCTGATTCCCGAACGGTTTCCGACATGGCACTGGCTTTTCTGATTACCAGCGAGAACCTGCAGCTGCTGTCCGAGCGCAAGGTCCTCAAGGAGGCGGAGTACGCGGCCCTGATGGACGCGGCCGAGGTCATCGAGGCCGCCCGCCGCGAGGCGCACCGCATCACCACCGACGCGCAGCGTGACGCCGAGCAGCGGCGCCAGCACGGCTACCGCGAGGGGTGGGCCAAGGCGCAGGCCGAACACGCCGCCGCCCAGGTCAGCGCCGCGGCCGAGGCCGAGCGCCAGCTCGGCGCGATGCGCAGAACCATGGCCAATATCGTGATGAAGGCGGTCCAGCAGATTGCCGGCGAACTCGATCCGGACATCATCCTCGAGGTCGCGCTGCAGCGGATCGACGTGCTGGTGCGCAGCGAGCCCTTCATCACCATCCAGATTCCGCTGGGCCGCGAGCAGGCGGTGCGCAACCTGCTCGACGCGATGGCAGAGACGCTGGACTGGCCGCGCCGCGCCAACGTCGTGGTCGAGCCGAGCCTGGAGCCCGACGCCTGCCGCATCCTGACCCCGTCCGGCACGATGGAGGTGGGGCTGCAGGCCCAGCTCGAAGCCTTTGCGCGCCGTGTGCAGGCGGGTTGATTCCCTGCCCATGCCCGACCGATCGCATCACGCCGCGTCTTTTATTCCCCGACCCATGGCCGACCCGCTCCCCACCTCCGACCTGAAGGCCGCGCTGCAGCACGCCGCGCTCGATCTCGAACGCGCCTTCGACCACTTCACGCCGGTGGCGATGCGCGGGCGCGTCTCGAAGGCGGTCGGCATGCTGATCAATGCGACCGGCATCCAGGCGCATGTCGGCGAGATCTGCCAGCTGGTCACGCCGGGCGAGCCGCCGCTGCTGGCCGAGGTGGTTGGCTTCGAGCAGCAGACCGCGCTGCTGACGCCGCTGGGGCGCACCACCGGTGTGTCGGCGGTGACCGAGGTCGTGCCACAGATGCATGGCTACCGTTGCCCGGCGGGCGCCGCGCTGCTCGGGCGCGTGCTCGACGCGCTGGGCAGCCCGATCGACGGCCGCGGTCCGCTGGTGGGCGTCAGCCAGGTGCCGGTCGAGAACGAGCCGCCCGATCCGCTGACCCGCGCGCTGATCCGCACGCCGCTGCCGACCGGCGTGCGCGCGATCGACGGCCTGCTGACGCTGGGCGAAGGCCAGCGCGTCGGCATCTTCGCGCCGCCGGGCGTGGGCAAGAGCACGCTGCTCGGCATGCTGGCGCGCGGCGCGCAGAGCGATGTCAACGTGGTGGCGCTGGTCGGCGAGCGCGGCCGCGAGGTGCGCGAATTCATCGAATACAGCCTCGGTGATGCGGGGCTGGCGCGCACGGTGCTGGTGGTCGCGACCTCGGACCGGGCGCCGATGGAGCGGGTCAAGTGCGCGTATACCGCGACCGCGATCGCCGAACACTTCCGCGACCAGGGCAAGCGCGTGCTGCTGCTGGTCGACTCGCTGACCCGGCTGGCGCGGGCGCAGCGCGAGATTGGCCTCGCCAGCGGCGAGCCGCCGACGCGCCGCAGCTATCCGCCATCGGTCTTCTCGATGCTGCCGCAATTGCTCGAACGCGCCGGCACCGCCGCACGCGGTTCGATCACGGCGGCCTACACGGTGCTGACCGAGGGCGAGGACGACAGCGATCCGATCGCCGAGGAGGTCCGCTCGATCCTCGACGGCCATATCGTGCTGTCGCGCAAGCTGGCCAGCGCCGGCCAGTATCCGGCGATCGACGTGCTGGCCAGCGTCAGCCGCGTGATGCCGCATGTGGTCGAGGACCAGCAGGCCCGCCACGCGGCCCGGCTGCGCGAGCTGCTGGCCAAGTACCGCGAGCTCGAACTGCTGCTGCAGATCGGCGAGTACCGTCCCGGGGCCGATGCGGTGGCGGACGCGGCGGTGGCATCGATCGGCCAGATCCGCGCCTTCCTGGCGCAACCGGCGGGCCGGCTCGACACCTACGAGACCACGCTGCGCACGCTCGAACGCGCGATCACGCCGCCGGCTGCGGCGGCTACGCCAGCGACGGCCGCGGCAGGGCGCGCCGCCGCTCAGCAGGAGGCCAAACGATGAACGGCCAATCGACCACGGTACCGCTGCGCCAGCTCGAACGCGTGCGCGAACGCCGCCACGACGACGCGCATCGCGAGATGCGGCAGAAGCGCGATGCCTTCCTCGAAGGCATGCGGGCCGCCGAGGCGGCACAGGGCGCGGTACGCGCGGCGCTGTCGGAGCGCGCGGCCTTCCTGCAGCGCCTGCGCGAGAGCGCCGCGCATGAGGGGGTCGCGATCTCGGGGCTGCTCGATGCGCAGGCGTGGCAGGCGTCGTTCGACGCCCGCATCGCGCGCGCCAACGCCGCGCTGGCGCAGGCGCTGGATATCGCCGGCCAGCGTCGCGCCGAGTTCGAGCAGAGCCGTCGGCTGTGGGCCCAGGCGCAGGCTCGCCTGACCGGCACGCGCGAACTGATCGACCGCGAACAGGCCGCGGCACGCGCCGACATCGAGCGCCGCGAGGAAGAGGCCGCCGAGGAGGCCGCGCTGCGGGTCTGGCAGCGGGGCATGGGGGCAGGCATCAAGGCATGATCGACCCGGCGATGTTCTTCCAGTGGGGTCGCGAGACCGTGATGCCCATCCTGATGGTGATGCCGCGGCTGCTGACGGCCTTTACCGTGGTGCCGTTCCTGTCGCACCAGTCGATCCCGGGTGTCGCCCGCAACGGCATCGTGCTCGCGATTGCGCTGTTCGTCTCGCCGGGCGCCCGCGTGGACATCGACGCGGTGGCGGGTGGCCTCTGGCTGCTGCTGATCTTCAAGGAGGCTTTCATCGGCCTGCTGCTGGGCATGGCGTTCGGCCTGTTCTTCGTCGCGCTGCAGATGATCGGCGAGCTGATCGACTTCCAGACCGGCTCGGGCAACGCCACCTTCTTCGATCCGGTCACGCAGCAGGAGGACGGGCCGATGGAGAACCTGCTGTCCCATCTGGGCATCGCGCTGTTTGCCTCCTTCGGCGGCCTGTTCGCGATGACCGGCGTGATCGTCGAATCGTTTGCCTTCTGGCCGGTGATGTCCTTCGGCCCGGATGTGTCGCTGTCGTCGTTCCAGTTCGCCAATATCTATGCGGGCACGATGTTCTCGTGGGTCGTCAAGCTGGCGGCGCCGATCCTGCTGCTGCTGGTGATCGTCGAGTTGGGCTTCGCGCTGATCGCGCGCTTCGTGCCGCAGTTCGACGTGTTCCAGTTCGCGCAGCCGGTCAAGATCACGGTCGCGTTCCTGATGCTGGTGCTGATGCTGTCGGTGATGGTGGACACGCTGCAGGGTTTCCTGCGGCCGGACAACGCGCTGATCGACCTGCTGCGCGGACGCGCGGGCGTCCAGTGAGGCCGCGCCATGGCCGATAGCGAAAAGAACCTCGAAGCGACACGGCGCAAGCTCGACGACGCGCGCAAGCGCGGCGAGGTGCCGCGCAGCAGCGATGTCACCTCGGCCTTCGTCTTTCTCGGGGTGCTGATCGCGCTATGGCTGCTCGGCCGCTATTTCGTGCGGCTGTTCCAGGCGCTGTGGCTGAGCGCGATGGGCGCGATCGACCAGCATCTCGCCGACCAGCAGATGCTGGCGCTTGGCGAGGCCGGGGCGCGCTTCCTGCTGATGGGCGTGCTGCCGATCGCGGCGATCGCGCTGGTCTGCGGCATCGTCGGCGCCTTCGTGCAGGTCGGGCCGCTGGTCGCGTTCGAGCAGATCAAGCCGCAACTGGCGCGCCTGAATCCGGCCGAGGGGCTCAAGCGGATGTTCGCCGTGCGCAATCTGGTCAATCTGCTGAAGACGGTGATCAAGATCGCGCTGCTCGGCGGGCTGATCTATGTGCTGGCGCTGCGCGCGATCGAGGACGGCGTACGCACCGGCTATGCGCGGCCGGCGGAGATCCTGCTGCTGATCGCCCATATCCTGCTGATGATGTGCTGCTGGGCCGCGGTGATCTACCTGATCATGGCGGTGATCGACTACGTGCACGAGCGCTACGAGTTCATGAAGCGCCAGCGCATGAGCGTGGAGGAGTACCGGCGCGAGTACAAGGACACGCAGGGCGACCCGATGATCGCCGGACGCCGCCGCGCCGCGTTCTTCGAGGCGGCGTTCTTCGGCGTCGGCGAGCGGGTGCGGGTGTCCACCGCGGTCGTGTATTCCACGCAGTACGCGGTGGCCCTGCGCTACGACGGGCCCGGCACGCTGCCCAAGGTGGTGGCCAAGGGCGGCGGCCAGGTTGCGGCCCGCATCCGCCAGGCCGCGGCCGACTACCTGATCCCGTCGGCCTTCGATTCGGACCTGGCGCAGCGGCTCTATCTGACGGTGCCGCTGGACCGCTTCATCGATCGCTCGCTGTTCGAACGGGTGGCGGACCTGATGCGTTGGGCGAAGGGCGGCTAAGGGCAGGGCTGCAGAAGGCTCAGGGCGATGAAGGGCGGAGGATGGCATCCACTCACCGCGCGCCTCGCCATCAGCGCATCAGCGCATCAGCCCCTCAGCCCCTCAGCCGTCAAGAAACGCCTCTTCCGCGCAATACCGCGCCGCCGTCCGTTCGCGAAGGCCGCCGCCACTGCGTTCCATCCGCTCCGCCCGATCCATCCTTTCCACCGCCGTGGCGATCAAGGTTGGATCCTGCATCGTGGCCGCATGCGCCAGCTGCACGCGATTGCGCACGCCGAAATGGCTGCGCAGCCGGCGCATGTGGTAGTCGACGTTGAAGATCGACATCTCCATGCGGTTGGCGATCTGCTTGTCGGACAGCCCCTGCGCCAGGCAGGCGAGGATGTCGCGCTGGACCTCGGACAGGCCGTCGCGCTGCGTGCCGCCCAGCGCCGGGATATCGGCGTGGCAGGTCAGGAATTCGTGCAGCGCGAAGCCGACCGTCAGCGCCTGGCCGATCACCGGGTCGCCGATCCAGCGGCGGCTTTCGATGCCGGAGGCGAAGCTGATCGCGACGAAGTCGCTGGTGCCCGGCATCGGCAGGTTCAGAAACACGCCGCTGCGGATGCCGGCGTCGCGCAGGTCGTCGAGGAAGCGGCGCAGCCGCAGCGCCTGCGTGCCGCCCGAGGTGCTGCGCTCCAGGTCGCTGACGTCCCACACCAGCGGCAGCCCGTAAGTACCCGGGCGCGGCTGGCGCGGATCGACCTCGTAATAGCGCTCGCGCAGGTAGTAATCGCGCCAGCCCGGATGCGAATAGGTATCGAGGAAGGTGCGCATCTGCACCTGCCCGCCCACGGTGGTGGCGGTGCCATAGCCGAGCCAGTCGAAACCGATCCCCCGGATCGCCGACTGCATCAGCGCGGTGCGCGATTCATGCGAGCTTTCGCGCAGCATCGCCTCGACCAGTCCCGGCATGCCGCCCTGGCGCGTGCGCCGCTGGACGGGAACGATATGCCGTTCGCCGAATACCTTGATGCCGTGGGGGCCCACCACGGGCGGCAGGCCACGTGGACCGCGGGCCGACGTGCCGCCGCTTGTGGCGCGCGGCAGGTCGGCACTCAGGGTCCGCGACAGGCTGCTGTCGCGGCCCAGGCCGGCTTCCACTTCTTTTTCCATCGATCGCCTCCGACAAATGCGTATGGCCGCCGCGTTGACGCGGCAGCGTGAAGGCTTGCCTCGGCCCGATCCGCGAGCGACATGGCACTCGCTGGCCCGGCCTTCAGGCGAAGCCCAACATACTGCTGACCCATTCCCGTCGGAAAACCCGGGTAACGCCACGGTGCGGCGTGCCCGGTGTTGTGCGTGCCGTGCGTTGCGCGGCCGCTATCGCTATCGATATCGATGCTGTGGTGGTGCGAAACCGTGATGGCGCCGCCGCTGGCTGCTGCCATCCGGCGCCGGCCAAATTATTGCAAGGCAAGATGTCATGACATCGAGCGCGCATTCCAACCGTGCGATGCGGGGCCGCATTGCCCTGCGCCGCGATGCCCGCGGACCGCGACGCGGCAAGGCCTGCGGCCGGTTGATGCGATGCGGCGATGATGTTGTATATCCGCCACTTTCCTTAGGCCTTGAAGGGTTATCGCGGCCGGCATGGGTTTCTTCGGCCCTCATGCCTCGAGCGTCTTGCCGCGCGTTTCCGGCAGCGTCAGCGCGGCGATGATCAGCACGCCATAGGCGCCGGCTGCGAACACGCCGATGGTCTGTCCCAGCGGCATGGTCTGGCTGACGTGGCCGATCAGGAAGGGGAACAGCGCACCGATGGCGCGGCCCACGTTGTAGCAGAAGCCCTGGCCGGAACCGCGCACGCTGGTCGGGAACAGCTCGGTCAGGAACGCGCCCATGCCGGCGAAGATGCCCGAGGCGAAGAAGCCCAGCGGGAAACCGAGGATCAGCATCACGGTGTCGTTGACCGGGATCTGCGTGTAGATCAGCGCGATCGCCATCGAGCACAGCGCGAACAGCATGAAATTGCGTTTGCGGCCGATGCGGTCGGTCAGGTAGGCGCTGGTGATATAGCCCAGATACGAGCCGACGATCACCATCGCCAGATAGCCGCCGGTGCCGAGCACGGTGAGTCCGCGCTCTGTCTTCAGGAAGGTGGGCAGCCAGGTCGTGATCGCGTAGTAGCCGCCCTGGGCGCCGGTGGTCAGCAGCGCAGCGCGCAGCGTGATCGACAGCAGCTTCGGCGAGAAGATCGCGGCGAACGAGGTCTTCTCGGCCGAGGCGGCTTCCCGGGCCTTGTGCTCGGCGTAGACCTCGGGCTCCTTGACCAGCCGCCGCAGGAAGATCACGAACACCGCCGGCAGCAGGCCGATCAGGAACAGCGCGCGCCAGGCGGTTTCCGGCGGCAGGATGCTGAATACCAGCGCATACAGCAGCGCCGACATGCCCCAGCCCAGCGCCCATCCCGCCTGCACCATGCCGACCGCCTTGCCGCGGTCCTGCGAGCGGATCGCCTCGCCCATCAGCACCGCGCCCGCGGTCCATTCGCCGCCGAAGCCGAAGCCCATCAGCGCGCGGGCGATCAGCAGCTGCTCGTAGTTCTGCGCCAGGCCGCACAGGAAGGTGAAGAAGGCAAACCAGACGATGGTCAGCTGCAGCGTGCGCACGCGGCCGATGCGATCGGACAGGATGCCGGCGATCCAGCCGCCCGCGGCCGAGGTCAGCAGCGTCGCGGTGCCGATGAAGCCGGCGTCGCCGCGCGTGATGCCCCACGTCGCGATCAGTGTCGGAATGACGAAGCTGAGGAACTGCGTGTCCATCGCGTCGAGCGCGTAGCCGACCTTGCAGCTCCAGAACGTGCGGCGCTCGCCGGGCGTGATATCGCGATACCAGGCAAAGAGGCCGGTCGACGGTCGGCTTTGCTGCTCCCCCTGGATGCTGCCAATCTGCGTTTCCATGCGTTCCTCGTCGTGGTGTCTCGTCGCGGTGCGTCGGTACAGGCTTGATCCGGGCCAGAACGCGTGTCCCCAATTGCAGGCGGATTGCGTGCAAATCGGGCCATCGCGGCAAATCTCGGCAATGCGCATCGGCAATGCGCGGCAAAGCTCGGCAGATTGGGCGGGCTGGCACCGCTGGTGCTGCCGGCCGGTCGACGATCGTCGTCGCTGTTCTGGTTCCCGCGCACTGGCGGCCGCGATGGCACGGCGGTGTGCCGATGCGCGCCTGGAGAGTTGGCGCGCGATCGCGGTGGCCCGCGGCGATGTCGCTTGACTCGCGGCGGTCTGCGGGAACCTGTCATGCATCGATGGACGTCCCCCGGCATCTGCATTCTTCAAATTAGCCGGGCGCCTCGTCCAACTATTTTTTAGCTTGGGTCCTCATAAGAAAAAATTGAGATCACCACTAAATCACAGTCAATACGCGGGCCCCGGCCTGATCTGGCATTCCCGCGCTCCAGGGGCGATATCGGGTTTTCCCCGATGACGCGATGTCGCCAAATGGCGATGCCGCACGCCTCCCAACGTCTTTACCGCCCACCCTCCGTTCGCCCATCGCCTGGCCCGTCGTTCGGCGCGTCGTTCGGCCCGTCGGTTCGGCTCATCGAGAGCAACGCGTAAGCATACGGCGCGCCAGTGACAAGCGGGGCAGGGGATGCGCTACGGAGACTCGTAGGGATATCGCTGTGCAGCGCAGCAGCGGCGGCGCTTTGCACCACGAGGGTTCGTGTCGTCACGGGGCCTTCATCGACGAGCGGTCTGATGGCGGCGCCCCGGGTCAGGGCGCGCCCGCATCGGCATGGTGCCTCGCCCGGCCTTCCTTGCGAGGTCACGATGAGCTATCCCGCCGATCTGTCAGGTCCCTCGATGCTGCGCCCGGTCACGGTCCCGCCCCCTCCGCCGCCACCGCCGCCGGCACCGTCCGCGCCGCCGCCGAGCGCGGCCGAGGCCCAGGCGAACTCGGCCGCGCAGCGCCAGCGCGAACTGGCCGAGCTGCAGGCGCGCCTGCAGCAGATGCGGGAACAGATTGCCGCGATGCTCGAGCGCCTGCGCCAGGCGCAGGAGGCGGAGGCGGCCGCGCGTCAGCAGGCAGAGGCCGCGCGCGAGACCGCCGAGCGCTCGCAATCGCGCGACGATATCGCCAAGGCCGAGACCGCCGAAGCCACCGCGGCAACGCGCAAGGCCGAGCTGAACGAGGCCGCGCTCGAACTGGACGCGCACGACAAGCGCATCGCGCTCGACGAGGCCAGGGCCGAGGCGCTGCGCGAGCCGGGTCCGCGGAACCAGGCCAAGGTCGACACGGCGCAGGCCGCGTACGACGATGCGCAGCAACTGCACGGGGTCGCGGTCGCCGATGTCGCCGCCAAGCGGGCCGATGCGGAACTGGCCGCCGCCGACCGCGCGGTGACGGCGCTGGCGCCGCCGGGCAGCGATCCGAGCAAGCTGGATGCCGCCGACCGGCAGGCGCTGACCGAGGCGCGCGAAACGGCCGCTGCCGCCCGACGGCAGTCGGACAGCGCCGCCGCGACACTCGAAACCGAATGGCGCCGCTACGAGCGCGATGCCGCGCAGCGCGAGCTGACCAGGACCGGGCGCGAACTCGAGCAGGCCGGCGCGGCGCGCGATCGTGCCCGCACGGAGGGCGATGCCGCGGCGCTGCAGCGCGCCGACGATGCCTACGGCGCGGCGCTGGACGCATGGTGGGTGGCGGACCGGCAGGCAGTCGCCGCGCAGGCCTCGTGGGACGCGCAGGTGGCCGCCAACGACCTCGCCGCCAAGGAAGAGCAGCATCGCGTCGACGAGACGCGAGCCAACCAGTGCCTGGTCGAACCGCCCGAGGTCCGGCAGGCCAGGCAGACGCTGGAGCAACGCAATACGGCCGCGCAGACGGCGCTGGCCGAGGCGCAGTCGGCCAAGGACGATCAGGCCGCGCGCAAGGCCCTGCGCGACCGTGCCGCCGGGATCGACACCGAGTACCGCGAGGCGCAGACCGGACTCGGGCAGGCCCGCACGGCCTACGAAGGCGCGGCGGATCCCGACGCCCGCGAGAAGGCGCGCATCCCCTACGCCGACGCGCAGGACCGCATGCAGGCCGCCCGAGGCGACCACGACGCGCTGCAGGCGCTGCGCCATTCGCAGCTGGCCGACGCGGCGCTGATGGAGGGGCTGCGCGCGCGAGAGAAGGGCGGAACCGGTGCGCCGGACGACGGCCGCATCGCCACGCTGCGCGAGTCGGCCAGCCACGCGCGCGCCAACGTGCAGGGGACGGTTGCGAACGCCAACGGCGACGCGGCGGACGCGCTGCGGCAGGGCCGGACCGACGAATGGCGCAAGGACGGCGGTGCCGCGCAGCGAGCCTTGCCCACCGCCGACGAGGCCGCCGCCAACGCGGCGCAGACCTATGAGGCGACGGTGCGGCGCCCGGGTGCCACGCAGCAGGAAATCGACACTGCGCGCGAGCGCCGCGACGAAACGCGGCTGGCCCAGGCGCTGGCGCACGACCGCAGCGACGCGCTGGCCGCCACCGAGGCAAGGCGCGCCGCCGAGGGCGAATATGCGCTGGCGCTCGAGGCCCATCGCACGCACGATTTCTCGGCATCCGGACCGGCCGGGCCGTCCGGGCCCCTCACACCGTCCGGACCGTCCGGACCGTCGGGGCCGTCCGGGCCGCTCGCCCCGTCCACGCAGCCGCCGGGATCGTCGCCGGGCACGGCCCCGTCGCTGTCGACCTCGCCGCTGCTGACGCCGAACCTTGGCGCGCCAAACCTCGGCGAAGCCGCGCGGCCGGCGCCTTGGACCGTGTTGCCGGGCGGTGGCGACCCGGTGGCCAGCAATGCCACCGGCGACAAGCCGTCCGCGCCATCGCCGTCGACCACGTCGTCGACGCCGGCCAGCTCGGCCACGCCGACCACGTCCAGCGCCGCACCGCTGCTGGCGCCGCCCGGCTCGCCACCGGTTGCCGTCAAGGAGAACGGGCGATGGTATGTCCAGTACCCTGCGCAGTTTTCGGCGCCGTCGCTGACCCAGTATGGCAGCTATCCCGCTTCGTCGACGACGCTGTCGATCCCGGGGCAAGGCCCGGCGCGCGTCGAAATGGACCCGGTTACCGCGCGCGTCTGGGAAGCGCATGCGCAGCTGCAGTCGGCGATCTCGGTGGAGGACACCGCGTGGCGCGACTACGAGACGCTGAACCAGGACGCGCAGGCCATCGCGCAGGCGCGCCGCGACGGTAACGCGGCGGCCAATGCCAATGCCAATGCCAATGGCGCCAACGGTCCCAATGGTCCCAATACCAACAACGCCAACAACGCCAACAACGCCAACAACGCCAACAACGACCCCGAACTGACCCGCCTCACCGCGCAGGTCGACACCGACCATCGCGCGCTGCTGGCCGCGCTGGGCGCCCGCTTCGAGGCCGAGGACCGCGCGCGCGACCGCGGTGTCGACGCGGACAAGGACGAGACCGTGATCTCCACCGGCGAGGCGCTGGAGCGCGCGCGTGCCACGGCCTCGGCCAGCGCCGCCGAGCTCGAACGCTATCGCAGCGAGCGCGACAGCGGCGCGGCCAGCGACGACGTCGAGCGGCTGCGCAACGAGCACCAGGCATGGAAGCAGGAACATCCCTATCTGCGCGAGCAGGACGCGCCAACCTGGGCCCCGCTGCAACAGGCGCTCGACAACGAGGACGCCGCGCGCCAGCAACTGGTGCAGGAGGCCGCGCAGGCCGGCGCCGCGCAGGAGACCCGCGCACTGACCGCGACGCTGACACCCGAGCAGCGTGAGGACCCTGCGGCGCTGTACGAGTTGTTCGTCTCCGAACCGCGCGCGATGGCGCAGGGCGTCATCAACCAGCATTACGTCGACTATGGCGGCCGGCCCTACGAGATGGCGGGCCGCACGCATGCCCGCAATATGGCGGGGCTGGCGCTCGGCATTCCGCCCGAGGTCCAGCTTGCGGGCGACGCCGACGCGCAGACGGAGACGCTGCGCAAGCAGGACATCTTTGCCGGCATCGACGACGATTACGCCGACATGCTCGACGTGGTGGCCGACCAGCTGATCGAGCAGGGCGGCGAGCACGCGCGGGTCACGCTGCTGCCGGTGGTCTACGCCAGCCGCGAGCGCGGCATCACGCGCACGATGCTGTTCAAGGTCGAGACGGACCAGGGGCCGCGCTTCGTCGACGAGGCCGGACGCGCCTACGACGACCTGAAGGACTACCGCGAAAACAATACGCTGCCGGCCGCCGATGCCGTGCTGGCGATGCCGCGCGACGGCGAGTTCACGGTGGACAGCAAGGGCAATATCGAGCTGGAGATCGGCGACGCGCGCATCGAGAGCGGCTGGGAGAGCTTCCGCCGCAAGACCCATCTCGATACGGTGGCGGCCGGCGTCGGCATCGTCGCCGGCGTGGTGCTGGTGGTCGGCTCCGGCGGCGCGCTGGCGCCGGTGGCGATGGCGGCTGCCGGCGCGGCGACCGCCTATGGCGTGGGCACCTCGGCCGCCAGCATTGCCGACCAGATCTCGCATGGCCAGAGCTGGAATCCGGACAAGAACCCGCAGATGCTGATCGACGGGCTCAATATCCTTGCCGCGGCGTTGGGCGTGCGTGCGGGCGTGGCCGGCGTCAGCGCGGCGCGCAGCGGCCAGCGCGCGCTGGTGGCCGAAAGCCGCGGCCTGACCGACGAGGCCAGCCAGCTGGCGCTGCGCACGCAGGCGCTGCAGCAGCAGGCCACCCGCAGCGGCCGCCAGGCGCTGGCGATCGGCGCCGGTACCTATGGCTATACCGCGTACTCGGCCGTGTCCAATTGGGAAAACATGACGCCCGGCGAGCGCGCGACCACGCGCACGCAGCTGCTGCTCGGCGGCGTGCAGTTCATGATCAATCCGGTCAGCGGCCGGTGGATCCGCCAGGGCGCGACCGGCGCGCTGGCCGGCACGCGCCATGTCGCGACGGCATGGCGCGGCACGGTGGCCGGTCTGGACCGTGGCGCGCAGGCGCTGTCCACCTTGGCGATGCCGCTGCGCAATGCCGCGCAGACGCCGCTGGCGGCGGCGCGCATGCGCCTGGGGCAATGGCAGGACACGCTGGCACAGCGGCTGCCGAGCCTGTCGAGGCTGGCGGGATTGCCGGGATTGCGGGGTTTGCCGGGATCGCCTGGATCGGCGAGACGGCAGGGCACCGATCCCGCCGGCGCGGCACAGCCACCCGCAACGCCGGGCCCGTCGGCGGCCCAGCCACGCACCGAAACCCCGCCGCACAGCTATCCCGTGGCGCGCACCCGCTGGCGCGCGGTACAGGACCGGCTCAGCCGCGTCGACACGCTGGGCATGCTGAACTGGCTCGACGCCGGCCGCCGCGGCGCGGCGCAGGCGATCGGCAAGCAGCGCGATGCCGAGGCCAAGCTGGTGCGCGTGGCGCGCGAGACAGCGTTCGAGGACGGGCACGCGCTGCACCGTTGGCTGTCCGGGCCGATGCGCCAGCAGATGCGGCAGATCGAGGCGCGCGCGCAGTCTCAACTGGCGCGGCTGCGGTGGGAGACCGACGCCGCGCGCCAGCAGGCGATCGTGCGCGACCTGCGCCGCCTCGACGCGGCCGCGCAGCGGCTGACCACCAGCTGGCATCCGCTGCTCGCGATCGGCCTGCGGCAGGAGCTGCGGCGCCTCGCCGCCAACCAGCGCGATTTCAAGGGCTCGGATGCCGTGCTGACCCCGCGCGCCGAGGCCACCCGGCATCTGCGCGGCGAGCTGCAGCAGTGGCGCGCCGCGCTGCCGACGCGGCAAGTCGCTGCGTCCCGCGACGCCGGCAACGTGGCCCATGCGCAAGCGCTGGTGTCCCGGATCGCCAGCCATCGCACCGCGCTCACCGATGGCGCGGCATTGGTATCGAAGACGCTCGACGCGATGCGCGCCAATCGCGATGCGGTGCTCGACTATGTGCCGAAGGGCGCGACCAGGCCGGTTCGCGCATCGATCGACGGCGATATCCATGCGGTCGCGCCGCGCCGCTCGGCCGATCCGGCCGCGGCGATGCCGGCACTGCCGCCACGCTGGCGACGCGCCGTGGCGGCGTCGCTGCGGCAACGGTTCCGCATGGGGATGGCCGATGCCGGCACCGGCCTGCTGTGGCTGCAGGCGCGGCGGCTGGGCATGCCGACGCCGCGCGGGTCGCTGCGCCTCTCGCCAAATGCAGCGACGGGGACCGCCGCTCGTACTGCCGACGGCATGACTTGGTCGGCCGTGATGCGATCGGGGCCGGCACGCCCGCGCGCGGACGGTAACCGGGCGTCGCGCAACGGCGCGCTGAACCGGCTCGATGCCGGCCGCGCGATCTTCTACCAGGAGCGCGCCAGCGCGCTGGCGGCGAAGGCCGCGGCGGCTGGCAATACCAAGTCCAAGCTGGCGGCATGGCAGGCCTTCGTCGATGCCGTGGCCGCGCATTCGCCGGACGTGGCCCGCCGTCTCGCCGCGGCGGGCGGTGTGCGCGAACGCTACCAAGGCGGCGAGGCCGGGACGGTGCGTCGCTGGCAGGGCTTCGTGCCCAGCCGTGCCGAGGCGAGGGGCAGCGATTCGGCGCGCGAGGTCCGGCGCGCCTATGCGGAGCTGCAGCTTGCCGCGGCGCGGGTACGCAAGCGCGATACGCGGCGCGCCGCGGCCGCCAGCCTGCGCGCCTGGCGGCAGGCGCTGCGCAGCGCCAACGATGCCGCGCGGGTGACCGACGCGCTGTCGGCGCAGTTGCGGACGGCGACGCCAGGCACCGCGACCCATCGCGCGCTGACGCGCCAGCATGCGCTGGCGGCGCAGGCGCAGCGGCTCGCGGAGACCAACGCCGAGCGCGCCGGACGCGCGGTGTTCGGCGAGGGCGGTCTGGCGCCGAGGGCCGGGGCGACGCAGACGCAGCGCGGCGCGGGGAGCCAACCGCCGCTCCGCGAGGGCGGTCTGGCGCCGAGAGCCGGCGCGGCGCAGCGCCGCTCAGCGGGCCAACCGCCGGCGGACGGCGCGCTGGCCGCGCTGCGCGACACCCATCCCGCGGCGTGGCGCCGCGTGCTGGAGCGTGCGGCTCGCCAGATGGAACGGCTCGCGCAGCAGGGCGGTGCCGACTCGCCATGGCAGGCGCAGGCGGTACACCTGCGCGATCTGGCCCGGCAGGCCGCCGCCGATCCGCGCCTGACGCGCGTCGGCGAGGGCGTAGCCGCGATGCGCCAGTGGCGGCGCGCCGAATGGCAGCGGGCGGATGCCCGCATTGCCGAGCAGCAGGCCACGCAGGCGTGGCGGCGCGCGCAACGTACAAGCGGGGCCTCCCATGCCAATCGCCAGGCCAGTCGCCAGACCGATCGCTCGGCAAATCGCCCGGCCAATCGCCAGGACCTGCGCGCAGCGATGCACGAGGCCGCGGCCCGCCATCGCGAGGCCCGGCGCGAGGCGGCCGATGCCCGTCGCGCCGTCTTCGGCCGAGGCGACGGCGCGCTGGCCCGGCTGGCGGTCGCCAATCCACGCGCCGCCGACAGCCTGCTGGCATGGGCGCAGCGCCAGCAGCGCGCCGATGCGCGGCTGGGCACGGTGTCGCTGGGGCCGGTGCGGCAGCGGCTCGCCCGCAGCGCGCCCACTGGGTTGCAGGGCGGCCTCGCCAACGCCAGCGGCGACAGCGCGCTGACCTTCGCCCAGGTCCGCCGCGGCCTGCAGCGCGGCGCGCGCGCGGCGGCGCTGGCCCATGGCGCCTACGCGGCCGCGACCGGCCAGGTCGACGTCTCGCGCGATCCGCGGGAGCTGCGCAAGTACAACCTGCCGGACACCACGCGCATCGACGGCTGGCAGATCACCTTCCGTTCGCGCGACGGGCTGAACTCGATGACGCTGTGGCTCAATATCGGCGGCATCAAGTCGCTGTGGGTGGGCGGCAGCACCACGCCGTTCGCGTTCTCGCGCGACGGCAAGACGACGGTCGGCACGCGCGACGGCGTCAATATCCTCGAGGGCGGCGTCGCCTATCGCTTCGGCCTGCCATGGCTGTCGAAGATGGGCATGGCGAGCCTGCGCGTCGGCCACGTCAAGCACAACATCCTGCGCACCAACTTCGCCAACGGCAGGCTGACCGACGTGGATGGGCAGGCCACGTGGTCGTGGCCGGTCACGCCGGTGCTGATGGATGCGACCAATATCGGCCCGCTGCGCTTCTACGGCTCCAATACCGCCAACCGGCTGCAGATCGGCCAGTACGGCAGCAAGGTTGGCCCGGCGCAGCTGTGGTACCTGAAGGGGCCGGACCTGTCGAAGTCCCGCGTCAGCGAGATCGACGCGATCACGTTGAACAAGGAGTTCCAGTGGCCGGACCTGTTCGGGTCTTCCGGCCGCCATCGCGCGGCACCGCCCGATACCGCGCGCGGCACCGCGCCACAGCTCCGGGCCGAACGGCAGCCCACGGCACCGACCATCGAGCCGCCGCATCGCAACCTGTCGCGGCGCGCCGCCGCGGTGCTGGCGGGTTACCACCAGGTGGCGCCGGGCGATACGCTGTGGGAGATCGCGCGCAGCCATCGCGATACCCTGCTGGCCGCCGATGGCGAGGCCGGTGCCGCATCCCTGGGCGAGATCGGGCAGACCAGCCGGGCGCTCGATCATCTGCTGCAGCTCAATGCGTCGATCGGCGATCCGGACCGCATCGTGCCGGGCTGGCTGGTCGATATCGCACCGCCGCAGACGCGCCAGGGCTGACGGACCTGCGCGAAGTTCCCGTCCTACGAAGCTTCGGTGATGGCAAGGCGCGCCGCTCGCGGTACGCTACGCCATCACCGAGCCCGGCCGCGATGACCGGGCATGGATGCGCATGGACGTGCAGCAACCCGCAGGAACATGCAGGAACACGCAGGGACGCGCATCCACGCGAAACCGAGCGCCTCGGCGCATCTCGCACCGACCACCATCCTTTCTCCGACGACCGATCCTTCCGCCGGCATGCCCGACCACCACTCATCCCTCGTCCTTGCACGGCGGCGTCCTCGTAGCGCGCCGCTGGCGGCCCTGGCCGCGCTGGCGACGCTGACCATCGCGCCCGCCGCCCACGCCCAACTGGTTCCGGTCGAGCGCTCGATCCTGATCCACCGCCCGCCCGAGCAGGTATGGAGCCAGGCCGGCGACTACTGTGCGATCGCCAAGTGGGATACCGCGCTGCGCTCGTGCAGCGTGGTGCTGGGCGACGGCTCGCCCGGTACCGTCCGTCGCGCCGAGCGCAAGAACGGCGGGCCGCCGGTGGTCGACGTGCTGGTCGACAGGGGACCGTATTCCTACGTCTACCGCAAGCTGTCGAATCATACGCGCGGGCGGCTGCAGGTAAGTCCCGGTCCCGATGCCGGCACCGCCGTGGTAACGTGGCAGATGTGGCTCGACCCGCTGTCCGTGCCCGCCGGTACTCGCGCCGAGTACCCGCAGGCGCTGGGCGACGAAATGCAGAAGGGGCTGGGCCGCATCAAGGTGCTGGCCGAGCAGCCGGTCGATGCCGCGCCGGCGTACCCGGTGCGCGAGTCCACCGACGCGGCGCGTCCGTCGACGCAGGGAAGTTGAGCGACACGGCCGCGGTGCGCGGGCAGGGCGCCGCGGCGCGCGATGCCGGTGTTGTTCGTCCGCGCCAGCCGCATCGTGATTCCCGTGTCCAACCCCTGTCGACATGAACCTGCGCTTTCTCGAGACGTTCGTCTGGGTCGCCCGTTTGCGAAGCTTCCGGCTGACCGCGGAAAAACTGTTCACCACCCAGGCCTCGATTTCCAGCCGCATCGCCGTGCTGGAGGAAGACCTCGGCGTCAAGCTGTTCCTGCGCGATTCGCGCGGCGTTTCGCTGACCCCGCAGGGCCAGCAGGTGCTGGAATACGCCGAGCGCATGGTCAACACGATGCACCGGCTGCGCCAGTCGATCGACTCCACGCGCGTCAGCGAGGGGCGCCTGCGCATCGGCGCGATGGACTCGGTGATCCATACCTGGCTGTCGTCGGTGGTCCGCCGCGTGATGGAGGCCTACCCGGCGCTGGAGATCGAGCTGACCGCCGACGCGGCGCTGAACCTGTGCGACCAGCTGCAGAAGGGCTATCTCGACATCATCTTCCAGACGGATCTGCTGCGCGTCGAGACCGTGCGCAATATCGAGCTGGCCAAGTACCCGATCCGCTGGATCGTCGCCAGGGGCTCGGCCTATGACCGGCCGTATCGCTCGCTGGACGACCTCGCCGGCGAACGCGTGATCACCTTCGTCAAGAACTCGCGCCCACATCAGGACATCCTGAGCCTGTTCCACCTGAACGGCGTGCCGTCGCCGCGCATCAGCTGCGTCAATTCGGTCGCGGCGATGACGCGGCTGATCGGCGAGGGCTTCGGCATCGGCGCGGTGCCGCCGGTGCTGGTGCGGCGCGAGCTGGAGGACGGCACGCTGACCATCGTCGATATCGACAGCCATCCGCCGTCGCTCGACATCGTGGCCTCGTGGCGCACCGGTGCAGGACTGGAGCTGTCGGAGGCCGTGATCGCGCTGACCGTCGGCGTGGTGGCCGCGTTCTGCGCGGAAGCGGGCGAGGACAAGGCGATGCTGGTGGCCAATGCGGCCGCGCAGGGCAGCGGCGGCGATGGCGAAGGCGATAACGGGCGCGACACGGGCCGCGATACCGGCCGCGATACCGCGCGCGACACCGGTGGCGATCGCGCGAGCGACGCCTGAGATCCGGCACCTCGGATCGCCCAAGGCAAGCCCGACTTGCCTTTGTCATCGAAAAGCCTTATCGCGCTGCATCCAAAAGATTTGTTGGACAGTGCATCGGCGCGGCGTCCAGAATCGTTGCACACCTCGCGAACAGCGCGCGTTGCGCTCGCGTGCACGACTCCACGCCGACGACCATGAACCTGCCCCTTCAGCAAGCCAACGGACTGTTGCCCGAAGACCCCGCCGCACTGCGCGCCCTGATTCGCTCCGGCCGTTATCGCGGCCATACCAGCGGGCTGGCGAGGGGCTATGTCCAGGCCAATATCGTCATCCTGACGCGCGACTGGGCCTATGACTTCCTGCAGTTCTGCGCGCTGAACCGCAAGGCCTGTCCGCTGATCGATGTCACCGAGCCGGGCGATCCGGTCTTCCGCAATCTCGGCGTCGACGTCGACATCCGCAGCGATGTGCCGCTGTATCGCGTCTACCGCAACGGTACCGACTATCAGGAGACCACCGACATCGCCTCGCTGTGGCGCGACGATTTCGTGGCCTTCGCGATCGGCTGCTCGTTCTCGTTCGAGCATGCGCTGATCGCCGCCAACGTTCCGCTCAAGCACATCAATCTCGGCCGCAACGTGGCGATGTTCCGCACCTCGATCGAGACGCGGCCGGCCGGGCGCCTGTCTGGCAAGCTGGTGGTGTCGATGCGGCCGATGAAGGCCGCCAACGCGATCCTTGCTACCGAGATCACCGCGCGTTATCCGGACGTCCACGGTGCGCCGGTACATATCGGCGATCCGCGGCTGATCGGCATCGAGGATATCGAGGCGCCCGACTACGGCGACGCGGTGCCGGTGGACGAGGACGAGATCCCGGTGTTCTGGGCCTGCGGCGTGACCCCCCAGGCCGTGATCCGCGAAGCCCGCCCCGAGATCTGCATCACGCATGCGCCGGGCTGCATGCTGGTCACCGACCTCGACAACAACCGGCTGTAGACGATTGTCATGACGGGGCGATGACAGCGCTGACGGTCATTGCTCCCGGTCGCGGCGCCTTGCGGTCCTCGACTACGTATTCACGTAGTTCCATGCCCTCCCGGTGGCCGGCTGATCCCTCAGCCTACGATTCTCCCTAGTTGGTATCGCGCGACACCGGGCAGACAATGGCCTGTCACGCTGGCCGCAGTGCGTCCAGACGCGGTCCGCCGCGCGCCCACGTCATGCCTGCCTTAACGCCGTTCGCATCGCCCCCGTTCCTCAGGAGAAGAGCGTCATGCTGGATTTCAAGGACCTGATGCAAGCCCGCGAAGCAATTCTCGCCGCGGCCCGCGCCGCCGCCGAAGCCGCGGCACGCGCGGCGGCAGAGGAGGCCCGGCGCGCGCAGGCTCGCGAGGCGGAGCGGCAGCGGCAGGCCCAGGAAGCGGAAAGCGCCCGGCGCAACGAACAGAACAACCAGGCCCAGCAGGCGCAACAGGCGGAGCAGGCCCAGCAGGCGCAGCAGGCAAACCAGACGCAGCAGGCCGACCAGAAACAGCAGCCGGATCGCGCGGCGAACAATCAGCCCGTCGTCACGCCGGCGCTCTACACCCCGCAAACGCAACCGGCCGGCGTGGTGCAGGTCAAGGGTCCGGGCGGCGACAAGCCGGCCACCGCTCCCGCGCAGCAAGCGCGCGAGCAAGAGCAGAACGAGGCGAAGGGGCACACCGATCGCTGGCACAAGGACGCCAAGGGCGCGTACGACGACAGCGAGACCAAGCGCAATGCCGGCACCATGACCGATGCCGACTGGAAGCCGATCGAGCAGAAATACGGCATGGTGATGGCCGGCGCGCAGAACGAGCTGCGCGTGGCCGCCAATCAGGCCGCGGCAAGCGGCGGCGACGACAAGGCGATCACCGCGGCGGTCGATGCCAAGGCCAGGGAGATCCGCGAGCGCTACAACGATCCGGTGCTCGACCAGAACCTCGACAGCATCAAGGATGGCTTTCTGAAGGCCGAGCCGACGCAGGAAGCGCGCGACACGCAGGGGGCGCGCTTCCAGCTGGGACTCGCCGAGGAGCGGCTCGACCAGGCCGAAGCCACCTTGCAGCGGGAAGAGAAGGCGCTGTCCGAAATCCCGATGGGCATCCGCCGCGCCGATCCCGAGAGCGGCCAGGCCGTCAGCGACGCGCGCGCGGCCGTGCACGAGGCGCAGCAGACGCGGGACAAGGCCGAGGAGACCTATCTCGGCACGATGCGCGTCGAGATCGATACGCTGGCCACGCAGCTCTACAAGAAGGATGCCGATACCAAGCTGAGCGACGTCCGCAACCAGCCGCACGACCGCTCGCAGTCGATGACGGATCGCGGCTACGACCTGACCGAGGCGCAAAACCGCGTCGACGACGCCGAGGCACAGCTCGAAGCGCTGCAGGCCGGCAAGGGCGTCAAGGTGCCCGACAGCTACCGGCAGCAGGCCATCGAGCAATTGCAGGGCCGCTATGGCAGCGACCAGGGCATGCGCACGGTCATCGCGACCGCCGACATGCAAGGGCGGATCGCCGGCGAGATGGAGCATCTGACCCCGGAGAACGAGTTCGAACGCGAGCTGGCGCAGACCGATCCGACCACGCTGGCGATGGCGCAGGTCCAGGGGCTGACGCTCGATCCGGACGCCAGGATGGATCCGAACTCGGCGACACCGCGCGACCTGTCGCAGCAGGAACGGGACCTGATGGAGTTCAACCCCGCGGCCTATGTCATGTACAAGTCGCTGGGAGCGGATTACCTTGTCCCCGCCGAGAATGCGCCGCCGAACGATCCGACGCGGCGCGCGTTCGAGGCCGGTGTGAAGAACTCCGGCCTGGTGATGTACGCGTTCACCGAGACGCAGCGGCGCGCGGAAGGCGGCGAGGGCGTCAGCAAGGAAGACAGCGCCGCCGCGGCAGCGGGCATGCAGCGCATGCTGTCGCTGATGCGAGGCTCGGTGCCGCTGCGCGAGGGCTATCTGCAGGACAACCTGAGCAAGAAGCTCGATGCGGGCGACTTCGTCGGCGCACTGAAGCTGCGCCAGGGCGCGGCCAATGCCGCGCAGACCGAACAGGAGCGCGAGCGCTATCTCGCCGTGGACGGCAATCGCTTTGACGGCGAGGCCTTCCGCGCGCAGATCGAGGCGTCGATGCGCAAGGACCTCGAAGGCAAGACGCACGACGACGACTACAAGCCGATCATCGGGCAGGAAACCATGTACGCCGACCGGGTCGGCCAGTACATGCAGCAGGTCGCGCCGTATCTGACCGAGGAAGACGCCACCACGCTGCTCGATACCGTCAAGAGCGAATACAGCAACGACTGGACCGGCCGCAATGTCGCGCCGTCCGGCGGCAGCTACAACGACTGGAACGACTTCTACCATGGCCTGGCCGCGGTGGTCGACGCCGCCGACGCCGGCTACTACGCGCGCAATCCTGGCTCCGAACTCGGCACCGGCCCCGCCGCGACCTCGACCGCCAGCTGGCTCGCCAACGAGGACAACGACGTCTTCACCATGGTGATGCAGAACCAGGTCGGCGGCACGCAGGGGCGCATCTATGGCGGCGCGGAGGATGCCGCGGCCAAGGGGCACACCAGCCTGTCGCTTGCCTTCGCCAAGGAGCTGAAGGACCACGACCGCGCGCCGCCGATGGCCAACTACGACCTGACCCGCGCGATGGATCGGGGTCACGAGAAGTACAGCGGCACCGAAAAGGCCAAGGAAGACCAGCGCCGGTTCGAACTGGACAAGGATGAGATCCTGCAGGGCACCTTCGATTCGCTGGCGCTGCGCAAGGACGAGCTGACGGTCAAGGCCGGCGACGACAAGGCGCTCGACAATGCGATCGCGCTGGCCGCGCCCAACGCGGATCCGAAGCTGATCAAGGAACAGCTGGCCGAGGACGTGCCGGAAGGCGCCACCATCAAGGTCATTCCGATGTACGTGACCGGGCCCGGCATGTCGCCTTATCAGAGCGCCGTCTTCGAATTCGTCGGCAAGGATGGCAAGACGCTGTGGGTCGACGACCAGGGCGCGGTCTACGGCAAGGGCGATCAGCCGGCCGAGCGCGACTTCCAGGAAAACAACGAGCTCCACGACAAGGGCACCGTCTATCTGGCCCGGGACCTGAGCCTGGGCGCCGACGGCCATGCGGAGTTCGACGATATCGACGCGCATATCGTCACCGATGGCGAGAAATTCCGCGCCTGGCTCGATATCGGCGTGGCCGCGGTCGGCGCGATCGGCGGCATCGGCGTGATGGTGGCCTCGGGCGGCACGCTGACGCCGCTGGTGGCGGCCGCCTGGGGCGGCATGCTCGGCTCGATGGGCTATGGCCTGGCGGTGACGGCGGTCGATGCGAACGACATGGCGACGCATGGACGCTCGCTCAATCCGCTGGACAATGCGCGCGCGTTTTCGCTGTGGGCCAACGGCTTCGGCTCGGTGGCCGGCATGGCGGGGCTGGGCCTGGGCAAGGGCGCGTCGCTGGCGATGCGGGCCGGTGGCACGCTGAGTGGCAACTCGTCGACGTTCTCGCAGATGGCGGCCAGGACATTGGCCGGCAATGCCAACCGCATGGCGATCGGCAGCCGCGTGTTCAACGGCGCCGCGTTCGGCTCCGGTGCGATCATGACCGGCCAGCAGGCCATCACCTTCGCGCAGCACGGCGGCGACATGACGCTGACCGAGAAGCTGCAGAACGGCGCGATGCTGCTGATGGGCATGACGCAGATGATGCCCGCCGGCATCCAGATCCGCAGCGCGCAGGCGCTGCACAACGCCGCGCGGCGCGTCACCGGACGCCATCCCGCCGCCGAGGCCGCGGCACAGGCGCAGGCCCTGCAGCAGGCGATGCAGGCGGGCGATGCCCCGGTCAACGGTCGCGATGCCGACGTGCCGGTGCGCGTGCGGCCGGGCCAGGATGGCGCGGCGCAGGGGCGCCAACCGGCGGACACGGCCGGCCCGCTTCGCGCGGGCGAGGATGGGACGGGCCAGCAGCACGGCGCCACGGGCCGGCCGGCGGCCGTGCCGGGGCGCGATGGCGAGGCCGACGGCGTGCCGCCGCGCGTCGCGGCGGAGCCGCCTGCCGATGCGAACCCCACCCCTCGCAGCGCTGCCAGTGCCACCGATGGCACCGGCTCGCGCAGCTTTACCCCGCAGAAGTTGGGCACGTGGCAATCGGTCAAGCTGGCCAGCCGCTTGACCTTCGACGCCGCGGTGGCGCAGGGCGCCCGGCTGCAGGACGGCGTGGTCAATCGGATGATGGACCGGGCGATGCAGCAGGCCGTCACCAAATACATGCGCGAGGCGGGGGAACGCAGCCGGCACGGCGAGGCGCCGCCGGCGGCCAGCCGGACCAACACCAGCGGCCGCAGCCGCCGCCGCGCCGACGCACGCTCGGACGTACGCGGCGATGCCCGGCCCAATGTCCGCAGCGCGGTGTTCGCACATGGCGGCGGGGGCCGTGCCGCCGTGCTGGAGGCCGCGCGCGCCGAGCCGTCGATCGTGCTGCAGAACGCGATCTCGCCGCTGGACCGCGTGTCCGGCATGGACGGCCGCGCGATGTCGCTGTCCGTGCCCTATGGCGCCGAACTGGCGGCACGCGCGCTGCACGATGTCGACACGGTGCTGATCGCGACGTCGCCCGCCACGCTGCACGGCGGCGCCGACACGCACGGTCCGCTCGGTGCGGTGTCGCTCGGCGCCTATCTGAGCGCGCTGGGCAAGGAAGTCGTCTACGTCACCGACCCCGCGCACGAGGCGCTGCTGGCCGACCTGCTGCAAGGGGAGCTGGGCGTCGCCGATGCCCGCATCGAGACCTTCACCGCCACCGATTCGACGCGGGCCGCGCAGCAGGCGCAGGCGCTGCTGGCCAAGTACCGGACCCAGGCCGTGGTCGCGGTCGAAGTGGCCGGCCGCAACCGCGTCGGCGAATACCGGCTGGCCAACGGCGAACGCCTCGAGGGCGCGCCGCGGGTCGACCAGCTGCTGGTCGAGGCGAACGCCAAGGACCTGGTCACCGTGGCGATCGGCGCCGACAGCCATACCGCCGGCATGCGCTCCGCGCTGGAGCGCGCGATGACGTCGCTGCATGTCGAGCCTGCCGATATCGACCAATGGTCGGCGGTCGGCGCCAGTCACCCGGTGGTCGGCATGAACACCAACCTGGCGGCGCAGGCGGTCGGCTTCGCGCTGCAGCGTGCCTCCGGCGCCGACCATGCGATGCCGTCGACCGAGCGCGTCGCCGCGATGATCGACCGCATGGCGGCGCTGCATGCCTATGACAGCATCACGCTGGAGCGCGGCGCGACCAGCATGCGCGGCCTCGACAAGCGCAGCTACCTGGGCGTGTACGAGCTACTGCAGGCACAGGCCAAGCAGCTGCCCGAAGGCCTGGACCTGGCGCAGATGCTGGACGGCATGCAGCGCCGCTTCGTGCCGAAGGGCGTGGACCCGGAGCAGTTCGGCATCAAGGTGATCGACGACATCATCGAGGTCACGGTCTTCGATTCGAGCAACGGCGGCATCCTGGCCGCCATGAACATCGCCCGGCATATCTTCTCGATGACCGGCAAGCGCGTGCAACTGGTCGCGTACGGCGATCACGCGGCGGGCACCTACGGCGGGCGCGAGCGCGACGACCTGATCCTCCGCGTCAACGACGGCCTGCACGCGATGCACCAGCAGCAGGCCGACGCCAACGCGCTCGGCTGCAATACGGCGTGCATCACCTATCCGGAAGGCTGGCGCGGGCTGGACGAGCGCGATTTCATCAACCTGATTCACACCACGGCCCGTGCGATGGCCGAGGACGGGGGCCGCAATGTCGCGCTGGTCGCGACACCGGGGACCGTCAACAGCCATGCCTATCGCGATGCGGTGGGCGAGCTGCGCACCGGGCAGAACGTGCTCGAGATCGGCGCCAACGAATGGGCGGCCGCGGTCAACGCGCTGCAGCACCAGGCCACGGAAGGGCCGGAACTGGTGGCGATCCGGAAGCTGGTGGCGAAGTACATCAACGCCGATCGCATCCCGGCCGAGACCGACTCGCTGTGGCTGTGCTGCACGCACTATCCCGCGCTGGCCAAGCTGATCCGGCAGCAGCTCGATGCCAGCGGCCTGGGCCACGTCAAGCTGATCGACCCGATGCAGTACCAGGCCAAGGCGCTGGTCGAGCGGCTGATCGAGCGCGGCGTGCTGAAGCAGGAGGACCTGCTGCCGGAGCCGATTCCGTTCGAGGAGGTCAGTGGGCAGGACATGCTGCCGCTGCTGGCGGTCACTACCGGCCGCGCCAGCGAAGTCGTGCGGCTGGCGCAGGGCATGACCGAGGATCCGCGGGCGCGCGCGTTCGGCGTGCCCGAGTTCAGCGCCAGCACGGACCCGGGCCAGATCCGCGGCATTCTCGACGCCAACCGCATGCCGGCGGCGGTCGATGCGGCGGTGACCGGGTATACCGGCCGCAATATCGACCGCCTGGCGATTCCACAAGGGGCGATCCATGCCGGTGCGGCGATGGCCGATGCCGATCACGTCGTGCTGCTGACCGGCTTCTCGGTGGCCAAGGGCATGCCCGAGACCGACGGCCCGCCGGGGACCGTGGCGCTGGGCGCGATGCTGCGCGCCGCCGGCAAGCGTGTCAGCTATATCGTCGATTCGGCCAACCAGCCGATCCTCGAAGCGGCGCTGGCCGACATGGGGCAGCCGCTCGATTCGGTCCACGTCTTCGACGAGCATGCCGACAGCTCGTCGCCGGTGGTGCGCGCGATGCTCGAGGAACTGCGGCCCGACCACGTGTCGTCGATCGAACTGCCGGGACGCACGGCGGCCGGCACCAAGCACAATATGCGCGGGGTCAACCTCGACGACTTCACGCCGGGAATCGACGCCTTCCTGAAGGCGGCGCAGGAGATGGGCATCGGCACGTCCTCGGTGGGCGACGGCGGCAACGAAGCGGGCATGGGCAATGTGGCGGCGTTCGTCCCGCTGGCGCCGGACGGCACGCCGATCGCCTCGACCGTCAGGACCGATATCCTGGTGACCGCCAGCGTGTCGAACTGGGGCGCCTATGCGATCGGCGCGGCATTCCTGCGCCAGCTCGGCAGGGCCCATCTGATGCCCACCGAGAACCAGATCCTGTCGGCCATCGAGGCATCGGTCCACGCGGGCGCGGTCGACGGTGTGTCGCGGCAGCAGGTACCCACGGTCGACGGTTTCTCGCCGGAGGTCCATGCGGCGGTATACCGCTTCCTGCGGCTCTGGGCCGGCGCCGACTCGGTCACCGGGCCGGGCGCGCCGGTGCCTGCGCTGATGGGCACCGCGATGCCGCGCCGCCAGCCTCGCGCGGTGCTGGAAGACCTGTTTGCGCACGGGCTGCGCCGTCCCTTCCATGGCGCCGGTGAGGGCGGGCGGGGCAATGTCCAGCCGCGCCACGTTCCCCCGATCGTCGATCGCAGCTGGTCGCTGCGCGATGGCGTACCCGGCGACACGGCGATCGCCACGGTGATCGACAGCGTGCACGCGACCGGCGGCCGGCTTGCCGACGTCAAGTACGTGGCGGTGCGCGAAGCCGATTCTGTCAACGCCAGGCCGAAGGTGATCGGCGCCTTCGATTCGCCGCAGCAGGCCGCGGCGCAGCTCGACCGGCAGGCCGCGGTCGGCGTCAAGGTGCGGCTGCAGGTCGTGCCCGAGGCGCAGTACCGGGCCGGCCGCGTGCCGGCCGCCGAGGATGCGATCGGCACCGTGCCGCTGTCGCGGCGCGATGGCCGCACCGTGCCGGGCGAGATCGCGCTGAACCGCGCCTACGAAGGCGATATCCGCGTGGCGCTGCCCGAAGGGTTTGTCGAAGGCAAGCCGCTGGTGCGCAACGAGGGCGGCGAGCGGATCGACGTGCTGCAGCAGCTGGGACATTTCCCGCGGGCGAGGGCCCATCTCGATCTGGCCGCCGAGGCGGGCTACGTCACCTTCGACAACCGCGCGATGCCGATCTCGGTGCCGCAGGTGCCGGGCTATTTCACGGTGCGGGCCGAGGGCGCTTACCAGGGCGTGCGGATGGACATGGACGGCAGCGGCCGCCCCGACTACGACGCGGCGGCGCTGGCCGACCGGATCCGCTCGCATCCGGACTATCGCGAAGGCATGCCGGTACTGATCTACGACTGCTTCGGCATGGACGGTCCGCTGCCACTGGCGCAGCAACTGGCCACCGCGCTGAACGCGCGCGTCCACGCGCCCGACGGCAAGTGGGAGATCCGCGGCTGGTATGGCGATGGCGATACGGTATTCGGCGGCGCGATGCACGTCGATGCGACGCCTGACGCCATGGCGCAGTCCGACGCACCGGTGCACAGCCACGGCGGACGCTTCTACGGTGCGATGCCGGCCCTGCCGATCGTCGGCGTCAACGAAGGCGGACGGGCGCTGCCCGAAAGCGCCTTCGTCATGCCGCGAGGCAATGCGCCGGCTCCCGTGCGCGCCGGCGACACCAACACCAACACCAACACCAACACCAACGCCAACGCCAGCCATCCGGCCGGCTGGCGTGCCATCCCGCCGCGCCATGCGGATGCGCGGTTCGGCGCGTCGCCGCTGAAGGTGATGGCGCCGGACGACTACAACGTCGTGCTGGGGCGCTTCGATCCCGAACGCGGCTTGCTCGACGCGGACGGCGAAGCGGTGGGCGCGCACCGGCTCGCGCTGGAACTTGCCGACGCGGGCAAGAAGGGCGCAGCGGTCGTGCTGGCGGTCGACGGCGGCAGCCAGCATGCGCGGCACGCCTTTGCGCAGAAGGTGGCCGATGTGATGGGCGTCGACGTGATGCTGCCCGCGGCGGGCTTCAAGCTCGATACGCTGGAGCGCGCCGCAGGCCGGCCCGTGGACGTCAATACGGACGCCAATGCAGGCGGCCCGCCCAAGCCCGTCCTGAAGCTCGATCAGGACGGCGTGACCTGGCAAACGCTGCAGCCGCAACCGTATCGCCATGCCAACCGCAGCTTCGCCGTCGACGGTGTCGACGCGGTACGGCTGGTGCACGACGATGGCAGCGAGACGCCCGTCGATCTGGCCGACTATCTGGGCCCGCGTCTCGGCTCGGGCGCGATCAAGACCGTGTTTGCGCTGGGCAACAGCCACGCGGTCGGGCTGGGCAACGACAGCATGATCGCGGCCTTCCCGATGGGCGCCGAACGCGAGGTGATGGCCCAGGTGCAGGCGCTGGGCATGCCGACGCTGCGCATCCATGGCGGCGACGGCGATACGGTGCTTGGCCATCCGGCCATCGTCTATGAGCGCTATCTGGCCGGCAGCGCCGAGCTGCTGGACGGAAACGGCAATCTGCTGCCGCAGTACGCGGCACGGATGAACGCGCGCACGCTGCGCGATCTTGATGCGATCGAACACGGCATCGAGAACGGCGCGGACGGCCGCGGCCTGCTGCTGCAGGACGTCGAATTCGCCTTCTTCGCCGATGGCAGCGTCAAGATCGCCGACGTGATGTCGGTCGAGCCCGGCGGCGGCCTGGCCGCGCACGGGCAGGCCGTGGTGACGGTGCTGGCCAGGATGCGCGAGGCCGCGCAGGCCAACGTCGCCCGCGTCGCGACCGATCCGCAGGGCGCGGTGCGCTCGGCCACGTTCCGGCATGGCGGCGAGCCGGAGCCCGAGGGGGCGGCATCGCCGGAGCCGAACGAGTCGGCCGAGTCGGGTACGTCGGCCCAGTCCGCCGAGCCGGTCGGGGCCGCGGATCCGGACAGTGCGGCCAAGGCAGCCAATGCCGCCAATGTCGCCAACGCGGCGCAGTCCGGCAAGTCCGCCAAGCCGGTCCCAGAGCCTGAAGAGACCGCGGCCGCCGAGGCGGCTGCCCACTCCGGCGATCCTGCCGGCGCAGCCAAGCCGGCACAGCCCGCCAGGCCCGATCCCGATACCGAGCAGCCCCCCGCCGCCGAGGGCGCCAGCCAGGCCGGCAAGCCGCCCCAGGCTACCCCGCAGCCGGCACCGTCTTCCTCGGCGCCCACGCCGACGCCGCGCCCATGGAAGCTGCGCGCCACCGTCGCCGCTTCGGTCGGCGGGGCCTTCGCCACCGGGGCCGCGGCCATGCCGTTCATGCCGACGCCCGGCACCGCCGCGGCGGTGGTGGTGGCCGGCTCCTGCTTCATCTATCGCGGCGGCGTCGCGGCCGGCCGCACGGCCTTCAGCAACCGCGTGATCCGCCACGTCGAGCGCCAGACCCCGGCCGACATTGTCTGGCTGCGCAAGGCCCTGACGGGCGACCGCGCGGCGATGTGGGGGATCAGCGAGAAAAATCGCGAGGCCTTCGCGAAGCATCTCGACGTTCTCGAACGCCATGTGAGCGCCGAAACCAGCAAGCCCTCGACGGAAGAGGTCGCGGCCGCGGTCCAGGTGCTGAAGCAGGCCGGCACGGCGCTGCTGACGCCGGACACCGTCGCCGGGCGCTTCAACGATGGCCTGCAGATCGGTACGCTGGCGATCAACAACGCCACCACGGTGACCTGGTTCATGCATCACGGCGTGGACCTCGGCAATGTCGCGACCTACAGCAACACGGCCTTCCTGGCGGCCAACGGCGTGCTGGCGACCTTCAATGTCGCCAACCGCATCGCCCACCACGCCAAGGTCAAGCTGCCCGCGCTGCCCGCCGCCCATACGCGCAAGTTCGTGATGAGCATGTATGCGGCCGGCGCGATCCCGCTGGCCGTCACGGACGTGATGACATACGGCGGCGTGGCCGGCGGCATCGGCGCGGCCAGCCTGGCGACCTTCGGCGTCGGCGCTTTCCTGCAGGCGCGCGTCGAGCGCGGCGTGGCCAACCGCGAGTTCAACAAGCTGGCGGCCGACAAGGGCGGCAATATCCAGCTCAAGCCGGACCAGTCGCTGCTGCCGCGCAAATGGGAGTTCTTCGGCCGCGCGATGCCGTATGGCCTGGTGCTGCTGGGCGGCGGCGTGATCGTCAACTTCGGCATGAAGATACTGCTGGAGACGCTGGGCAGCGACGAGGAAGACCAGCCGCGTACGCCGACGCCCGAGCCGACGCCGTCGTCGTCGACGCCATCGGTCCCGTCGACGCAGGACCCGTCGCCGACGCAGCCGGCGCCGCAGGAACCGCCGCGTTCGGCAACACCGTCCGAAGAGCCCAAGCCGCCGAGCAAGGAGCCGCCGACGACCACCGAACCGCCTCCGCAGAAGCCGGAGCCCCAGCCTCCGCAACACCCGCGGCCGCGCAACGGACGCGTGGTGGTGCAGCCCTACCACGCCGGCGTCGAGAGCGGGACGCTGTGGGGCATTGCGGCGACCAACCTGGATACGCTGCTGTCCGACGAGCAGAAAGAGGAGGCCGATGCCGAGGCGATGACCACGGACCAGCAGGTCGCCGCCTACGCTCTGCGCGAGCTGATCAACCTGAATCCGCAGTACAACCTCGCGCAGAATCCGGACCACATCGAGCCGGGATGGGAGCTGGACGTGACGCGGTAGGGAAAGCGGGGAAGGGCCCGCACCGTAGCCGGGCTCAGATCGTGGCTCGGCTCAGCCCATCGCCGGGCCAGGGCGACCGCCTCGCTCACGCGGCGGCCGGGGCCCCGTGTTCGGCGTACGCGACCGCCGACCGCGAGGGGCGGAACGATGCGCGATGGTTGGGGGGCCGCTCCAGGGTGTCAAGCCACGGCCCGGGCGGGCTCTGCCGCGGCGGCCAGCACGCAGCTGACGCGATGGCCGTCGCCCAGCGAGACGGGCTGCGGCACGCGTTCCAGGCATTCGGCCCGCGCATGGGCGCACCGTGGCGCGAAGCTGCAACCGGCGGGCAGCGCGGCCAGATCCGGCGGCGATCCCGCAATGGCGGTCAGCCGCTCGCCGCGTGCCATGCCGTGCTGGCGGCTTTGCAGCAGCGCGACGGTGTACGGATGGCGCGCATCGCGCAGCAGCGTCCGGATCGGACCTTCCTCGACGATGCGGCCGCCGTACATCACGGCGACACGGTCGGCGATCTCGACGGCCGCGCCGATATCGTGGGTCACGAATACGATCGACAGCCCGAGCGCGCGCTGCAGCTCGCGCAGCAGGATCAGCACCTGGATCTGCACGGTGGCATCGAGCGCGGTGGTGGGCTCGTCGGCCAACAGGATCTTCGGCCTGGCGGACAAGGCCAGCGCGATCATCGCGCGTTGGCGCATCCCCCCCGACAGCTCGTGGGGATAGGCCGCCAGGCGCCGCTCGGGGCTCGGGATGCGGACGGCCTCGAGCGCCTGCAGGGCCTGCTGGCGCGCTTGCGCGGCCGAGACGCGGGCATGCGCGCGGATACATTCGACGATCTGCTGGCCGATGGTGTAGACCGGGTCCAGCGCGAGCAAGGGTTCCTGGAACACCATGGCGACCGTGCCGCCGCGGATCCTGGCCAGGCCCCTGGCATCGAGCCGCATCAGGTCGGTGCCATCGATGCGGATGTCGCCGGTCATCGTGGTGCGGCGGGGCGGATGCAGCCGCATCAGCGCGCGCAACGTCACGCTCTTGCCCGAGCCGGATTCGCCGATCAGCGCGACGGCCTCGCCCGGGGCCACCTGCAGCGAGACGCCGTTGACGGCGCGAATGGTCTTGCCGCCGGCGTCGAAGGCGACATGCAGGTCCCGCACGGCGATCATCGGCGCGGCGGTGGAAGGGGGCGCGGACGAAGGCGCGGTGCAGGAAGGCGCGGCGTCCGGCGTCGATGCGGATACGGTGGATTGCATGCCGGCCTCCGTCAGCAGGGAGCGGCGGCGATGGCCGCCGGCTGCCGTACCAGCGGGCGCGAATGGCCGCCGTTCGGATCGGCCATCAGGCAGGCCACCGGATGACCGGCCATCGCGTCGGACAGCACGGGCGCGCGCTGTCCGCACACGGCCTCGGCCAGGCTGCAGCGCGGATGGAAACTGCATCCCGACGGCGGGTCGATCGGATTGGGCGGATCGCCGGCGAGCGGCGGCGCCAGCGTGCGGCGGTCCGGGTCCATCGACGGCATCGATGCCAGCAGCGCGCGCGTGTAGGGGTGGGCCGGATCGGCGTAGATCGCCTCGGTATCGCCGATCTCGGCGACCTTGCCCAGGTACATCACCATCACGCGATCGCACAGATAGCGGATCACGTTGAGGTCATGACTGATGAAGACATAGGTCAGGTCGAACTCCGCCTTCAGGTCCAGCAGCAGGTTTAGCACCTGGGCCTCGACCGACTTGTCGAGCGCCGAGACCGCTTCGTCGAGGATCACGAGCCGGGGCCGCAGCACCAGCGCACGCGCGATATTGACGCGCTGACGCTGGCCGCCGGACAGCTCGTGCGGATAACGGCCGCCGAAGCGCAACGGCTCGAGGCCCACGCGGGCGAGAAGCTGGCGCGCCCGCTCGGTCGCCTCGCGCGCCGGAACGCCATGCACCCGCGCGGTGAAGGCGATCGATTCCTCCACGGTCACCCGCGGGTTCAGCGACGAATAGCTGTCCTGGAACACCATCTGCACCTGGCTGCGGTAGCGCTTGAGCGGCAGCTGGGCGGAACCGACGCCCAGCGCGTCGAAGATCAGCTCGCCACTGTCCTGCTCGATCAGTTGCATCAGCAGCCGCGCTGTGGTCGACTTGCCGCAGCCGGATTCGCCCACCACGCCGAGCGTCTCGCCCTTGAGCACGTCGAAGCTGACGCCGTCGACCGCGCGTACCGCGCCGGCGCGGCGCCCGGGAATCCTGCCTTTCAGCGGGAAATGCTTCACCAGGTCGCGCGCGATCACCAGCGGCTGCGCAGGGCCGCCGAGGTCGGCGTTCGGCGCGGAAAATGACATCGACATTGTCATCGACATAGACATCGGCATCGGCTCAGTCCTTGATTTCCATTGCCGAGCGGATGCCGTCGGCGAGCAGGTTGAACGAGATCGAGGTCACGAAGATCATCGCCCCGGGCAATGCGGCCACCCAAGGCTGGGTATAGATCGCGGTACGCAACGTGTTCAGCATCAGCCCCCATTCGGGCTCGGGAGGCTTGACGCCAAGGCCCAGGAACGACAGGCCGGAGGCCAGGATCATCGACACCGAGATCAGGCCGGTGGCGTAGACGAAGATCGGTCCCAGCACGTTGTTCAGCACGTGCGCGCGCACGATGGTCAGGGCGGACGCCCCGGAGGCCCGTGCGGCGTCGACGAACTCGCGATGGCGTACCTGGGTGGTGACGCTCTCGGCCACGCGCGCGATCTGGGGGACGAAGACGATGGTCAGCGACAGCAGCGCATTGCCCACGCCGGCGCCGAGCGTGCCCGACAGCGCGATGGCGAGCAGCACCGACGGAAAGGCGTAGAAGATGTCGACCACCCGCATGATCGCGGTATTGGTCCAGCCGCCGGCATAGCCTGCCACGATGCCCAGCGCGCTGCCCAGCACGAAGGCGATCAGCACCGGCGTGATGCCCATGAACAGCGACAGCCGCGCGCCGAGGATCAGGCGCGACAGCATGTCGCGGCCGAGCTCGTCGGTGCCGAGCGGATAGCCCTCGGTGCCGATCGGCTTGAGCCGCTTCAGGATCGAGGACGCGTAGGGATCGGCCGGCATCAGCCACGGCGCCAGGAACGCGACGAGGATCAGCGCGAGCAGGATCAGGGCCGCGCCCATCGCCAGCCTGTTGCGCAACAGCCGGCGACCTACCGTGGTCCAGTAGCCGGGGGAGCGCTCCACCGCGGCGGGCGCCGCGGCATTGTCCAGCGTCATTTCCATGGCGTTCTCCGGATCGCTAGTTGCGCTGGATGCGCGGATCGAACAGCGTCTGCAGCGCGTCCACCGCCAGGTTCAGCAGCACGAAGAACACGGCCAGCACGAGGATCGTGCCTTGCAGCAGCGGAAAATCGCGCTGGAAGATCGCCGAGTTCAGCAGGAAGCCGGTGCCGGGCCAGGCGAACACCGTCTCGATCAGGATCGAGCCGCCGAGCAGATAGCCAAGCTGCAGACCCATCACCGACAGCGCGGTCGGGGCGACGTTCTTGACCACGTGACGGAACACCGCCAGGTCGGACAGGCCCCGTGCCTTCAGGCCGACGATGAACTCGTTCGACAGGATCTCCGCCACCAGCGCCCGGATGGTCCGCGCGACGATGCCCATCGGAATCACCGACATCGTGATCGCCGGCAGCAGCATGTACTGGACGTGTTCCCAGTTCCAGCTCCAGTCGCCCGAGCCGCCCGGTCCGGCGCCCGTCGCCGGCAGCCAGCCCAGCATCACCGAGAACACGATGGCCAGCACCATGCCCAGCCAGTAATGCGGCACGCTGACGCCGAATACCGACAGGAACGAAGCCGCGCGGTCGACCGCCGAATCGCGCAGGTAGCCGGCGACGAAGCCGAACAGGCAGCCGAAGGTAAAGCCGATCAGCGTGGCCACTGCCGCCAGCCGGACCGAATTGACGACCGCGGTGGCGACCTCCTGCATCACCGGGCGGCTGGTGGCGATCGACGTGCCCAGGTCGCCGTGCAGCGCGCGCGTCAGCCAGTGCACGAATTGCTCGATGAAGGGCTTGTCGAAGCCGTACAGCGCGGCCAGCTGCTGGCGCATTTCCTCCGAGGCATCGGGCGGCAGCACCGACACCAGCGGATCGCCGGGCGCGATATGCACCAGCGAGAAGCACAGCAGCGCGACGCCCAGCAGGATGGGCAAGGCATACAGCGCGCGGCGAAGCAGGTAGGACATGATGGCGGGTCCGGGGCAGTCGGTCGCGTTCGATCAGTCCATCGACATCGTGGCGATGTCGATGAACCAGCTTTGCGGCTGCACCACGCCCTTGACCTTCTTCGAGATCGCGCGCGGGCCGACGTCATGCGCGATCAGCACGAAGGGCGCCTCCTCGACGATGCGGGCATGCAGCTTGGCCAGCGCACTGTCGCGGCCCTTGTCGTCGAACGAGGTGCGCGCGGTCTCGATCAGCTTGTCGAACTCGGGATTGCTGAAGTAGCCCCAGTTGTTCGACACGGGCGGCTGCGTCTTGCTGCTGACGAAGCGCACCATGGCGAAGAATGGGTCCATCGCGGCGAAGCTGACGTTGATCGCGTTGGCGCCGTGGGCGCTCGGGTCCTTGGCGCCGATGCGCCAGTTGGTAAACAGCGTGTTCCATTCGACCACGTCGAAATCGACGTCGATGAAGCACTCCTTCAGGTTCTGCTGCACGTACTCGTTCATCGGCAGCGGCTGCATCTGGCCGGAGCCCGAGGCGGAGACCTGCACCTTGACCTTGACCGGCTTGGCCGCCGAATAGCCCGCCTCCTGCATCAGCTTGCGTGCGCCGGCGGGGTCGTACCTGATGTCGAACTTGGGATTACCCCACCACGGATTGCCCGCCTCGACGATGCCCTTGGCCTCGGCCATGTAGCCGCCCAGCAGCGTCTTCAGGCCGGAGCGGTTGACGCACAGGTTGGCCGCCTGGCGCACGCGCTTGTCCAGCCAGGGCGAGCCGGGCGCGAACGACAGCTGCCACGGCCACATATGCGGCTGCGCGTTGGCGTAGACCTGGAAGCCACGGCTCTTGATCTGCGCGATGGCGTCCGGTGCGGGTGCCTCGATCCAGTCGACCTGCCCGGACAGCAGCGCCGCGGTGCGCGCGTTGGCCTCCGGCATCGGCATCATCACGACCTTGTCGATCCTCGGCACGCGCTTCGCGTCCCAGTACTGGGCGTTCCTGACGACCTCGAGGCGCTCGCGCGGCACGAAGCGGCTCATCTTGAAGGGTCCGGTGCCCGCCGCGTCGGCGGCAAAGGCCACCCACGCCTGCTTGGAGCGCTCGACCGGGTCGGTGACCGAGGCCGGCACCGCGGCGAACTTCTTCTCCCATTGCGCGGGGGACGCCATGAACAGGTTGGTCAGGTTGTACGGCAAGAAGGAGTCGGGCTCGGAGGTGGTCAGCTCCACCGTCAGGTCGTCGATCTTGCGCGCCGAGCGCAGCGTCGGCATGCGCGATGCGGTCACGCCGACCTGGCTCGGGTCGAACTGCTTCGCGGTCTTGTCCAGTACCTTGCCGACGTTCCACACCACCGCATCGGCGTTGAATGGCGTGCCGTCATGGAACTTGACGTTGGGGCGCAGCTTGAAGACCCACTTCGTCTTGTCCTTCGCGTCCACCTTCCATTCGGTGGCGAGGCCCGGGATCAGCAGGCTCGGACCATCGCTCTTCGACAAGTCCCATTGCGTCAGGCCGTCGTACATCGGAATGCCGCTGAAGCGGTTGCCCTCGAAGCCCTGGTCGGGCTGGCCCAGCGTGCGCGGAATGTCGGCGGCCGTCATGCCGATGCGCAAGACCTTCTCGGCCATCGCGGACCCCGGCAAGGCCAGCAGCGACAGCGCGATCGCCGCGCCGATGGTGCCGAGCCTTGGGCGGGTGGCCGATGCCGAGGCGGCAGTGGGGGACGAAGCGGCGGTCGACATCGATGCGAAAGCGCAGGCGAAGCAGTTCACTGGCAAGGCTCCTGAGTAGGGAAGCGGCGGGAAGAGACGTCGGGACTGCCAAAGCAAGTGATATGCCATCGCCATTCCTGCACCGCTGCGGCGATGGCGCGGAGCGTCCCGCTCGAAACGCGGCGAGGCGGTCAGCGGGAATCAGGGGCGGCACCCTCGGCGGGCACCATCGGCGGGAGTCGCAGCACCACGATCGGCGGGCCACGCACCAGGATGCGTCGGTCAGGGCCGTGCCCGCTCCCTGCAGCAAACGCTCAGTTGCCGCACAATGCCTGCCTGGCCCGCCTGGCCCGCCTGGCCCGCCTGGCCCGCCTGGCAAGCCCGGGACAGGGCCGATTCCAACCCGAACAAGAAGAGGTTCTCGATGTCCGCTCTCTTTACCCCGCTGCAGATCGGCAAGCTGCAGCTCGACAACCGCATCCTGATCGCGCCGATGTGCCAGTACTCGGCGGAGCAGGGCAATGCCACGGACTGGCACCTGATCCATCTCGGCCATCTGGCGTTGTCCGGCGCCGGCATGCTGATTCTCGAAGCCACCGCGGTCTCGCCGCAGGGCCGCATCACGCCCTACGACCTGGGCTTGTACTCGGACGACAATGAGGCGGCGCTGGCCCGCGTGCTGAAGGCGGTGCGCGCGTATTCGCCGATCAAGATTGCGATGCAGATCGCGCATGCGGGCCGCAAGGCGTCGAGCCGCGCGCCGTGGGATGGCGGCTCGCAGATTCGCCCGGACGAGCCGCAGGGCTGGCTGACCGAGGCGCCGTCCGCGGTTCCCCATGGGCCGAACGAAGTCCCGCCGGTTGCGCTGGACCGCGCCGGCCTCGAGCGCGTCAAGCGCGATTTCGTCGAGACCGCGAAGCGCGCTGCGCGCCTGGGCATCGATGCGATCGAGATCCACGCCGCGCATGGCTATCTGCTGCATCAGTTCCTGTCGCCGATCGCGAACCATCGCGACGACGAGTACGGCGGCAGCCTGGAGAACCGGATGCGCTTCCCGCTGGAAGTGTTCGACGCGGTGCGTGCCGCCTTCCCGGCCGACCGTCCCGTGTGGGCGCGCATCTCGGCGACCGACTGGGTGCCGAACGGCTGGGATATCGAGGGCACGGTGGCGATCTCGAAGGAGCTGGCCCGGCGGGGCTGCGCGGCGATCCATGTGACGACGGGGGGCGTGTCGCCGCAGCAGGCGATCAAGCTGGGACCGGGCTATCAGGTCCCGTACGCGCAGCGGGTCAAGGCCGAGGTTGGGCTACCGACCATCGCGGTCGGGCTGATCACCGAGCCCGAGCAGGCCGAGAGCATCATCGCCAACGGCGAGGCGGATGCCGTGTCGCTGGCTCGGGCGATGCTGTATGACCCGCGCTGGCCGTGGCACGCCGCGGCAAAGCTCGGCGCGCAGGTCCAGGCGCCGAAGCAGTACTGGCGTTCGCAGCCGCGCGAGTTCAAGGACCTGTTCACGGGTGCGGCTTTCGGCCAACGTTGAATGACACCGATGTCATTTTCGGCGGGTTTGGAGCGTCCCCTTCGTCACGTCGAATGACCCGGCCGCGGAGGAGGCCGCCGCACCCCTAGTCACCCCTTCGGATGTTTCGTATTGTGGACAGGCAGACAAGTTCGCTGCCTGCCACGGCAGCGATGCGAGCGCGGAATGCAGGCCCCGGAATGCGCGCCCCGGAATGCAGGTTCCGGAATGCAAGCGCATTTCGCAAGCCGATTTCGCTCCATCCGTCCGAGGGATAGGGATGACCGATCCGAACCAGCCCCGACCGCAGGGCATCCTGTCGGTCTTCGATGCCATCACGATCATGGTGGGCCTCGTCCTTGGGGTTGGGATCTTCCGCACGCCGTCGATCGTCGCGGGCAGCGTCGATTCCGAGGCGATGTTCATCGTGGTCTGGATCGTCGGCGGCATCATTACCTTCATCGGCGCGCTGTGCTACGCCGAACTGTCGGCGGCCCATCCCAACGCCGGCGGCGAATACCACTTCCTGTCGCGTGCCTACGGCCGCTCCACCGCGATGATGTTCGGCTGGGCGCGCTGCACCGTCATCCAGACCGGCGCGATTGCGGCGGTCGCCTTCATGCTGGGCGACTACGTGGCGCAGCTGCTGCCTGCCGGTCTGTTCGGCCCTCTTGATCCCTTCAGCCCGGCGATCTATGCCGCGTTGGCCGTGATCGTGCTGACCGGGATCAATGTGATCGGCACCATCGAGGGCAAGAACCTGCAGGTGGTGGTGACCTTCCTGGAGATCGGCGGCATCGGCGCGATCATCCTGTTCGGGCTGTTCGGCTCGCCGGAGACTGCCGAACGCACCGCGCCCGCGATGCCGCCGGAGACCGCGGCGATCGGCATGGCGATGATCTTCGTGCTGTTGACCTATGGCGGCTGGAACGAGGCGGCCTATCTGACCGGCGAACTGAAGGACGCGCCGCGCAATATCGCCAAGGTGCTGGCGGGCGGCACCGTCATCCTGGTGGTGCTGTACACGCTGACCAACCTGGCCTTGCTGTCGGTCCTCGGGCTGGACGGCTTGCGCGAATCCGATGCGGTCGCCGCCGACATGATGCGCGTGGTGGCCGGACCGGTCGGCGAGCGCGTGGTCACGGCCGCCATCGTGGTCGCCGCGATCTCGACGCTGAACGCCACCATCTTTACCGGCTCGCGCGTGTTCTACGCGATGGCGCGCGACATGACCGTCATGCAATGGGTCGGCGTCTGGAACGGCCGCGGCAAGACGCCGGCCAATGGCCAGATCGCGCAGGGGATCATCGCGCTGGCGCTGATCGCGGTGGGGGCGATCACGCGCGACGGCTTCAAGGCGATGGTCGACTACACCGCGCCGGTGTTCTGGGGCTTCCTGCTGCTGGTCGGCCTCTCGCTGTTCGTGCTGCGCTGGCGCCATCCCGGCCGCGCCTTGCCGTATCGCGTGCCGCTGTATCCGGTCACGCCGATCATCTTCTGCCTCACCTGCCTGTACATGCTGTATGCCAGCGTGACCTATACCGGCGCCGCGGCGCTGATCGGGGTCGCGATGCTCGCCGCGGGCGCGCCGATCCTGCTGTTCAAGCGCAAGCAGGCCGAAGCCGCGGAGAGACAGGATGCTTCACCGGACCCCATGTGACCCTCAGAACAGGAGAACGTCGATGACGATCTTGCACAAGTCCTTCGTCGCTGCCGCGCTTGTCGCCGCGGGGGCGATGGCATTCAGCGGACCCGGATTGGCGCAGACGGAGACGGCGTCCGAGGTGACCTCGGTCTACAAGCCGTCCGTGGGCCAATCGGGCAAGGACGTGGTGTGGGTGCCGACCTCGCAGGCGCTGGTCGACCGCATGCTCGACATGGCCGAGCTCACGCCAAGGGACCATCTGGTCGACCTCGGCTCGGGCGATGGCCGGCTGGTGATCACCGCGGCCAAGCGCGGCGCCAGCGCCCGCGGCATCGAGTTCAATCCCGACCTGGTGGCGCTGTCGCGCCGGACGGCGCAGGCCGAGGGCGTGGGCAATCGTGCGCGGTTCGACCAGGGCGATATCTTCAAGTCGGACTTCTCGAACGCCACCGTGGTGACGCTGTTCCTGCTGCCGGACCTCAATCTCCGGCTGCGTCCGACCTTGCTGAACATGAAGCCGGGCACTCGCGTCGTCTCCAATACCTTCACGATGGACGACTGGGAGCCCGACGAGACGGCCCAGGTCACCCAGGGTTGCGCGGGGCACTGCACCGCCTACAAGTGGGTGATCCCCGCCAAGGTGCAGGGGACCTGGCGGATGGGCGACAAGCAGCTGGTGCTGACGCAGAAGTACCAGATGGTCGAAGGGACGCTGCGCGAGGAAGGCGCCAGCACGCCGATCAGCGAGGGCCGCATCGCGGGAACGAAGATCACGTTCGTGGCCGGTGATCAGCGTTATACCGGCGAGATCAGCGGCAGGACGATGCAGGGCACGACCGAAGGGGGAGGGCGCTGGAACGCGACCTTGATGAAGCCTTGACCGACGTCGCCACGCATGGCATTGGCGGATAGCATCGGAAGGCTCCACGTCGAGCAGGGCGGCAAGCGACCCGCCACACCATCGTCTGGCCATGGTCGCGCCGTCGCCGCCGATCTCGGTGTCATGGTGGCCGAATGCTACTCCCGCTTTGGCAGGCTCGCGATCAGCGATTTGTAGAGCGTCACCTCCTCGGTGATCATGCGCTGAATCGCGGGCAGGTCGTCCAGCATCGGTTCGGACCCGTTCGCACGGAGCGAGGCCGGGTACTCGCGGCCATTGAGCACGCGGCGGATCGCGGTCCTGAGCTTCTCGGTGACCGGGGCCGGCGTTTCGCTGCGCACCAGGAACACATCCCAGCTGTAGTAGGAGAAATCGGGATACCCGCTCTCGGCCACCGTCGGAACGTCAGGGTAATTGACATGCCGCGACGTGCCCGTTACTGCGAGCGGGCGGATTTTTCCGGTCTTGATCAGCTCCTGTGTCGCCGTGGCATCGCCATACGCCATGTCGATGCGCCCGGCCACCAGATCGGGCAGCGCCATCGGGTATCCCTTGTAAGGGACGTTCTGCAGGTGGATGCCCACCATCTTGGCCAGCCGCTGGGAGGTCAGGTAGTAGCCGTCGGAGTAGGTGCCGATGGTGATCGGGTTGGGCCTGGCCTTGGCGACCTGGGCCAGGTCGCGCATGGATTTGATCTCGGAATTGGCCGGCACGGTCAGGATGGCTTGCGCGCGCAGCATGCCGCCCGCGAGCTTGAAGTCCTTGACCGGATCGTAGGGCAGGGACCGGCCGAAGGCGAGCGGGATGGTCATTCCCGAGGAGCTGCCAACGAGCAACGTGTAGCCATCGGCCGGCGCCATCCGGGCGGCCGAGAACGCAATGGTGCCATTGGCGCCGGGGCGGTTTTCAACGACCACCGGCTGTTTCAGCTCCTTGGACAGCGCGTCGGCGAAATTGCGCGTGCTGGTATCCAGTCCATTGCCGGCAGGAAACATCAGGATGATCCTGAGCGGCCGATCCGGAAATCCCGTTTCCTGTGCCGTGGCGCCGGCACTCGTCAACAGCGCGGCGCTGGCGGCGGCGCCGATCGCCAGGACGCAGATCTGGCGACGCATCGCGATGAAATTCCTCTGCATTTTGATTGGTTCTCCTCCGTTTTTATGGCCATCGGGGTTGCCGATCCTGCGCGAACCCCGCACCGGTAGCCCCGCTCACATCCGTGCGAGATGCGCTTCGTAGCCAGGCTCCAGCTGGATTTCCATCGTTTGCAGGAAGCGGCTGACGCAGACATAGAAGCTCGCCGTCAACACCAGCTCGACAACGGCCGCATTGTCGAAGCCGCAGGCCTTGAGCTGCGTCACGGTCGCCTCCGAGGCGCTGGGGCCAAGCGTGACCTCCTCGGCCAGCTGCAGCACCGCGCGTTCGCTCGCATCGAACAGGTCGGTGTGGCGCCAATGCGCGAGCGCATCGATCTGCGCATCGCTGACGCCGGCCTCGAGTGCCATCGGCAGGTGGTGTGCCCACTCGTAAGCCGTGCCGGCGACCTGCGCGCCGCGCAGGATCAGCAGTTCGCGCAACGGACGCGAAGTCCTGGCGTTCAGGCGCAGCGGCCAGGCAAAGTCGAGCCAGGCGCGGAACATCTCGGGCGCGGTGCCCAGTACGCGGTAGAGATAGGGCATCTTGAAGCCGGCCCCGCGCGCCGCGCGAACGTGGTCGAACAGGGCTTTCGCGGCGGTATCTTCAGGGTGCTCGGGCAACAGGGGAATGCGTGGCATGGGGGGTTCCGGAATGCGTTCAGGCGGACTTCGCCTGGGTCGCGGCATCGGGCTTCAGGCCGGGCGAGGGGGCGTTGCCCGCGGTGGTCCCCGCATCGACCGGGAAGATCACGCCGGTGACCCAGCGTGCCTCGTCGCTGGCCAGGTAGGCGACGGCGTGACCGACGTCCCAGCCGGAGCCTTCGGTTTGCAGCAGCGAGCGCTTGCGGCGTAGCTCGCGCACCTCCGGCGTCATCCGTCCGGCCACCATCGGCGTATAGACCATGCCGGGCGCGACGCAGTTGACGCGGATGCCCTCGACGCCGTGATGCGCGGCCATGGCGCGGGTCATGTTTACCACCGCCCCTTTGGAGGTCGGATAGAGCAGCGCGGGCGTACCGCCGATCAGCCCCGCCACCGAGGCAATGTTGACGATGGCGCCGCGGCCGATCTTGCGCATCTCGGGGATCGCGTACCTGGCCATCAGCATCATCGAGGTGACGTTGACGCGCAGCGCATGGTCCCACTGCTCGATGTCCAGCTCGACCGCGGTGCCGGCCGGCCCGCCGATGCCGACGTTGTTGACGAGGATGTCCACGCGGCCCCAGGCCTTGACGGCGGTGGCCACCGCCTCGCGGCATTGTTCGGCAACCGACACGTCGCATGCCGCGGCGAGCGCGGTGCCACCCTCGGCCGCAATCATGCGCTCGGTCTCGCGCGCCGCGTCCAGCTGCATGTCCAGAAGCAGGACGCGGGCGCCACGGCGCGCGAGCAGGATGGCCGCGGCGCGGCCATTGCCGATGTCGGCGGTGCGCGAGCCGGCGCCGGTGACGATGGCCACGCGGCCTTCGAGACTGCTGCTGGCCGGTTCGGAGTGGGGCGTGGTGAGGGCAGCGGAGGAAATGGTATTCATGATGGAGATGCCGAGCGATTGGAGGGAGCCGATGCCGAAGGCATGGTCAGCGTTTGAAGGCAGAAGACACGTTCAGGCGCGCGCCACGCCGACACCAAGCCCACCGTCGACCATCAGCGCATGGGCGTTGACGTAGCTCGATTCGTGCGAAATCAGGAACAGGCAGGCGTAGGCGACTTCCCAGCCGGTGCCCTGGCGGCCGAACGGTACGGCCGCTGCCCGGTTCAGCCGGCGGCGCGATGCATCCCGGCCCATCGGCGTATCCATCAGGCCCGGCAGCACCGCATTGCAGCGGATGCCCCTGGGCTCGCCCGCCACGGCGATCGCGCGCGCGAGCGCTACCTGCGCGGCCTTCGACGATTCGTAGGCCGGATTGCGCCCGGTGTTTCGCACCGCCGCGAGGGAGGACATCAGCACGATCGACGATCCCGGTGCCATCGCCTCCAGCGCCGCCTGGCTGAACAGCATGTGGCTGCGCACGTTGACCGCATACTCCTCATCCCAGTTGGCGGCGGTCTGGCTGGCGAGGGGCAGCGCCTTCGAGATCCCGACATTCAGTACCAGCCCGTCGAGCCCGCCCAGGCGCTCGGCGCAGCGCCGCACCAGCGGCGCGATGGCATCGGCGTCGCGCACATCGGCGACCTCGGCAAAGGCCTTTCCCCCTTCGCGCTCTACCTGCGCGCAGGTATGGTCGACGGCGGCCTTCGACATGTCGACGCAGGCCAGGCTGGCGCCTTCGCGTGCAAACAGCAGCGAGATCGCGCGGCCATTGCCGACCGGCGGATCGTCTTCGGGTAACTCTCGCTGGCCGGCGCCGATGACGAGTACGCGGCGGCCCTGCAGGCGGCCGCGGCCGGGCGCGCGGCCCAGCGTCTCGTCATGCATCTGAAGGCCTGGGTCGACTTCCTGGGGAGCAAGGTTCATGGCTTCGATCTGTCTTGTTGGCGGGGGAATGCGACGGTGCCCGATGTCGATCAACCGATCCGGTCAAGCGATCCGGTCAATCGATCCGGTCAATCGATCCGGTCAAGCGATCGTGCCCGGCGGCTCGATGTCGACCTCGAAGTTCTCGAGAAAACGGCTCACCAGCATGTAGAAGCCGATCACCAGCGTCAGCTCGGCGACGACGCCAGGGCTCAGCCGCTCGCACAAGGCGTGGAACATCGCGTCGGGCGCTTTCACGTGCAACAGCACCTGGTCCGTGTAGGCCAGCACCATCTTCTCGGTCTCGTCGAGCGCGGAGGTATCGGCTCCTTGTTCGAGCGCGGCGATCTTCTCGTCGGCCAGTCCCACCCGGCGTGCCACGCGCTTGTGCTGGTGGACCTCGTAGCCGGCCCCGCTGAGGATGCCCACGCGCAGGATCGCAATCTCCCGCAGCTTCGAATCGAGCCTGTTCTCGCGCAGGATCGCGCCGCCCAGCGCCAGAAAGCCTTCGGCCGCCTTGCCCGCGTGCGGCAGCATGCGGTAGAGGTTCAGCGGCGGGCGCGAACCGATCAGGCGAAGATAGGACTCGGGGGCTTGCGACATGTCGAAGTACGGAATGCGGGCCATGGTTTTCCTTGAATCGGAGGGATCGACGAGGATCCGGGGGGCACGCGTCTCGCCGCGGCGCCGCGCGCGAAACGTCCCCTTCCTCTGCATCGTTGGGCCGAAACAGAGGAAAGAGAATGGAGCGGTCCTTGTAAAGACCGCTACGGGAAGTGCGTGATGAATCGTTTCATTGCCGGGTTAAAAAAAGATCGAGTCCCTTTTTCGGCAGGTGACTCGATGCGATTTGCGGTACGTTCGAAGTATAGGTATGGATTCTTTTGCGAATCAATGTCCGGACGGATCGGTGTTTTCCCTTGCCTCCGCTCCGGTATGGTGTCCGGCGGTCCGTCGGGGCGCGATCACACTCGCTCTCCCGCTTGCCGGTGAGGTTGGGGTGAGGGCGGGTGGTCGAGCAGCGACGGCCGCATCGCCGGCACCAGCATCTAGTTCGTCGCGGGCGATCAGCGTTATGCCGGCGAAATCAGCGGCAAGACCATGCAGGGCACCACCGAGGGGGGAGGCGCTGGAACGCGACGATGGTCAGGCCGCGATCAGGCGCGGACGGCCGGTGGCGCGGTGGTTTGACGCTCTACCAGCGTGACCGGCAGCTCGGTCCGGCCCGGCTCCACGCCGTCCTGCAGCCACGACAGCAGCGCCTGGGCGGTCATGCGGCCCAGCGTCGCGCTTTCGAGCGCAATGGTGGTCAGCGCGGGCGTGATCTCCGCGGAGATCGGCAGGTCGTCGCAGCCGACGATGGACAGCTGATCGGGCACCTGGATGCCCAACGCGGTTGCCTCGAACAGGCAGCCGAGCGCCAGCACATCGTTGCCGCAAAAGACGGCGGTCGGCCGGCTCGGCGACGCCTGCAGTATGTGGCGCAGGCCGGCACGGCCGCCGGCGAAGCTGTAGGGCTGCTCGCACAGCGCGCCGGCGTCCGGCTTGATCCGCAGTGCACGCAGCGTGCCGAGGAATCCTTCGGTACGTAGTCGCGCCCGATCGTTGTGTTGGGCAATCCCGGAGATCATGCCGAAGTCGCGGTGGCCAAGGTCATACAGATGCCTGGCGGCCAGCGCGCCGATCTCGACGTTGTCGAAGCCGATACAGGGATAGTGGCTGGACAGCGACCAGGTCAGGATCGTCTTGATCCCCGCAGAAGGCGTCGCTGCAGGAGTTTTCGGTGGAACTGCACCCGGGCGTGACGGCAGGTCAGCGCGTGATTCCCGTCAACGTGGTCGGGTGCTATGCGCCCGCCGGCCGCTATGCGCATATCGCCTCCGCCTATATGGGCGTCGCGACGGCGAAGGCTGCGGGGGTCAGGACCGTAGTGGCATGCTCGAGCCCGTTCCGCGGCCAGGGTATCCATCCTCACGTTCTGTATGCCTTCCAGGCGGCGGGCGCGGACCTGATTCTGACCCTTGGCGGGGTGCAGGCGATCGCGACGATGGCGTACGGCCTCTTTACGGGAAAACCGGCCGACGTGGTGGTGGGCCCCGGCAACAAGTTCGTCGCGGAAGCCAAGCGCACGCTGTTCGGCCAGGTTGGCATCGACGTGTTCGCGGGGCCGTCGGAGGTTGCGGTCATCGCGGACGACAGCGCCGATGCCGCCATCGTGGCCAGCGATCTGGTCGGGCAAGCCGAACATGGGCACGAATCTCCCGCCTGGCTGTTCACGACATCGCGCGGGCTGGCCGAACGGGTGATGGCGCTGGTCCCGGATCTGATCGCCGCGTTGCCCCCGACAGCCAGGGATGCCGCGACTGCCGCGTGGCGCGACTACGGTGAGGTCATCCTGTGCGACAGCCGCGAAGCGGTCGCGGACATCTCCGACCGCTACGCGTCCGAACACCTGGAGGTCCATGCCCGCGATCTCGATTGGTGGCTCGCCAACCTGACGTGCTATGGCTCGCTGTTCCTCGGCGAGGAAACCACGGTGGCGTTCGGCGACAAGACCAGCGGGCCCAATCACGTGCTGCCCACCAAGGGCGCGGCCCGCTATTCGGGCGGCCTGTCGGTTCACAAGTTCATGAAGACCCTGACGTGGCAAAGGATGACGCGCGAGGCGACCCGGCAGATCGGGCAGGTCACCGCCCGCATCTCGCGCCTGGAGGGCATGGAGGCGCATGCGCGTACCGCCGACGACCGCATGGCGAAGTACTTTCCGGGTGCCCGCGCGGAGATGGGCGCGCCGGTGGAGGTCTGACCATGTCGGTCCTTGATGGCCCGGCATCCGCTACCCGGCTTGCCGCCGCGCTGAACGGCCGTCAGGCCCTTGTCACCGGCGGCAGCTCGGGAATCGGCGAGACGATCGCGATGGCGTTGGGCCGCGCCGGTGCGCGCATCCTGCTGGCCGCGCGCCGCCAGGCTCAGCTCGATGCCGCGGCGGGCCGGCTTGATGCGCTCGGGATAGCGGTCGACACGGCGGCCTGCGACGTCTCCGATCTCGACGCCATCCCGGCGGCCGTTGCGGCCATGCGGGACCGGCACGGGCATATCGATATCCTGGTCAATGCCGCGGGCATGAACCTGCGCGAGCCGTTTGAAGCGGTCACGCCCGCGTCCTGGCGCCTTCAGCTCGATACGCACCTCGGCGCGCCATTCTTTCTGACCCAGGCGCTGGCGCCCGCGATGCGCGATGCCGGCTGGGGACGCATTCTGAACATCGCGTCGCTGCAGTCGTATCGGGCCTTCGCCAACAGCGCGCCATACGGCGCCGCCAAGGGCGGCATCGTCCAGCTGACGCGCGCCATCGCCGAGCGGTGGTCCTCGCATGGCATTACCTGCAATGCGATCGGACCGGGCTTCTTTCCGACCGCGCTGACCGGGCCGGTATTTGCCGACGCGGCGCTGGCACAGCATCACGCCGCCCGCACCTGCATCGGGCGCAATGGCGAACTGGCAGACCTGCAGGGGCTGGCGGCGTTTCTCGCCAGCGATATGGCGGCCTATATCACCGGCCAGACCTTCATGGTCGACGGAGGGTACACGGCGAAATAGGCAACGGCCGGCGCAGACGGCGAACCCGCACGCGGCCTCATCGATACAAGGGCGTCCAGCGCGCCCCCATGACAAGACTCACAGGAGACAGCCATGACGACGCGGACCGCGGAGCAGGACCCGGGGCGCAAGCTGCGCAAGGTAGTGACGTCGAGCACGATCGGCGCGATGGTGGAGTGGTACGACTTCTTTCTGTACGGCGTGGTGGCCGGCCTGGTCTTCAACAAGCTCTATTTCCCGTCCACCGATCCGCTGGTCGGCACGCTGCTCGCCTACGCCACCTTCGCCGCTGGCTTTGTCGCCCGTCCCCTCGGCGGCGTCATCTTCGGCCACTTCGGCGATACGCTTGGCCGCAAGCGCATGCTGGTCCTGACGCTGATGATCATGGGCGTCGCCACCACCGCCATCGGCCTGATCCCGACCTACGAACAGATCGGCGTCTGGGCTCCCATCCTGCTGCTGATCTGCCGGATCGCGCAGGGCATCGGACTGGGCGGAGAGTGGGGTGGCGCGGTGCTGATGACCTTCGAGAGCGCCCCGCCGCGGCGGCGCGGCTTCTTCGCCAGCCTGCCGCAAACGGGGATGTCGCTGGGGCTCGTTCTTGCCAGCGGCATCATCGCGGCGCTGTCGTTCGGCCTGTCCGATGCGGACTTCCTGGCCTGGGGCTGGCGTATCGCGTTCCTGTTCAGCGCGGTGATGGTGCTGATCGGTTCCTACATGCGCACCCACGTCGAGGAGTCGCCGGAGTTCGCTGCCGCGCAGCGCGGCAAAAAACAGGAGCGCCAGCCGCTGCCGTTCGTGGCGATGCTGCGGCAATACCCCCGCGTGGTGCTCGCCTGCATGGGCGCCCGCTTCATCGATGGGGTGTTCTTCAACGTGTTCGGCGTCTACTCGCTGTCCTACCTGACGCAGACGCTGCAGCTGTCGCGCAACGATGCCTTGCTCGGCGTGCTGATCGGCGCCGGCGTGATGACGCTGTTCATCCCGCTGTGGGGCGCCGTATCGGATCGGGTCGGCCGGCCGCTGGTCTACGGTACCGGCGCGCTGCTAGCGGGATTGTCGGCGTTCCCCGCGTTCTGGCTGATGCAGCATTCGGGCGGCAATGTGATGCTGGTCTGGGCGGCCATCATCATCCCGTTCGGCATCTTCCATGCCGCCGTGTTCGGCACGATGTCGTCGATGTTCTCCGAGGTATTCGACCCGAGTGTGCGCTACACCGGCATCTCCTTCGTGTACCAGTTCGCGGGCGTGTTCGCCGGCGGGCTGACGCCGATCGTCGCGACCTGGCTGAACGCCAAGGGCGGCGGCGATCCGTGGTACCTGTGTGCCTATGTGCTGGGGATCGGCGTCCTCAGTGCGGCCTGCACGATGTGGATCGCCTCGCGCAACGGCCGGAGCGCGCACGAGCGCCTCGCGCCGTCCAAGGCAAACGCCTGACTCCGGCCGGGCGGTGGGGCGCCCCTCGCCGTCCTCTCTTTCTCTCCCGTTTGGATCCATGCCAGCCTCATGAAAGCGATCGTCTATACCGAACCCCATGCCGTCGCGCTGCAGGAGCGCGACGTGCCCCCGCTGCAAGCCGGCGAAGCGCTGCTGAGAATCGTTGCGAGCGGCATCTGCGGATCCGACCTGCATGCCTATCATGGGCACGATTCTCGGCGAAAGCCCGGCCTGGTCCTTGGCCACGAGTTCTCGGGGACGGTCGTGGCCAGCAGCGATGACGCCTTGCTACCGGTCGGCAGCCGTGTCACGGCCAATCCGTTGGTGACCTGTGGGCGCTGCGGCTATTGCCTGCAAGGCCGGGACAATCTCTGCGCCGATCGCGGCATGGTGGGCATGAGCCGGCCCGGGGCGCTGTCCGAATATCTCGCCGTGCCGATCCGCTGCGCGATTCCGATCCCGGACTCGCTTTCGAGCGTAGCCGCCGCGCTGACCGAGCCGGCCGCCACGGCCCTGCATGCGCTCAATCTTTCAATGCGTGCGATGGCGCGACCCCTGCCCGAGGCTCGCACGCTGGTCGTGGGCGGCGGTGCGATCGGCATGCTGACCGCCGCGCTGGTCAAGTCCTATGGGTGCCGGCACATTGCCGTGGCCGAAACCAATGCGTTGCGGCGCGCTTCCGTCGCCCGGCATCTGGGATGCGAGACGCTGGATCCGCTGTCGCATACGCCGGAAGACGCGGCCTACGATCTGGTGATCGATGCGGTCGGCGCCAAGCCGACCCGGAATCTCGCCATCGGCGCGGCACGCCCGGGCGGCGTGGTGATGCATATCGGCCTGCAGGACTGGGCTAGCGAGATCGACATGCGCAAGCTGACGCTCGCCGAGCTGACCTTGCTCGGCACCTACACCTACACGATGGCGGATATGCGCGCGACGGTGGCGGCGCTGGACGCCGGCAGTTTTGGCGACCTGGAATGGGTCGAGACCCGATCCCTGGCCGACGGCCCTCAGGCATTCGACGATCTGTCCGCCGGACGGGTGGCCGCGGCCAAGGTCGTGCTGCTGCCGGCGTCGGTGTAACCGAGGGTGCCGTAGAAGCCCTCGGCGCCTTCCGCCGGCGGGTGTCGGTATCGCGTCAGCCTAAGGGCGGGGCCTCGAGGAGCTTGACGACATCACGGTGGCCGGCGTGCAGCGCCAGCTGGGCGGCTGTGTGGCCGGCTTCGTTCCGGGCGTAGACGTTTGCGCCAGCGTTGACCAATTGCCTGACGATGTCGGTCTTTCCGTTGGCGGCCGCGGTCATCAGCGCGGCGTTCCCGTGGTGGTCGCGCGCATGGACATTGGCTCGCGCGGCAATCAGGGTCCGGACGACTTCATGCTGGCCCTTTTCCGAGGCCCGGATCAACGCCGTGTTGCCGAGATGATCGGTGGCGTCGCGATTGGCATCGGCCTTCAGCAGGCGCACCAGGACATCGACATGCCCATTTTCGGCCGCGAGCATCATCGGCGTAGCGCCGGCGTTGTTCATGGTATCGACGTTGGCGTTGGCCTTCACCAGCGCGTCGAAGATGGCAACGTGGCCTTTCTGCGCGGCGTGGCTCAGCGCCGTGTTCCCGCTCTCGGTTCTGAGATGGACGTTGGCGTTGGCATCCAGCAGTACACGAACGGTGTCTATCGCCAAGAATTCCGTGGCGAGAATCAGGGCCGTGTATCTGGCATGGCTGGCTCCATCGATATCGGCATTGACCTTGATCAGATCCCGCACCATGTCTGCGTGGTTCTGGCGCGCCGCCATCATCACGGCGGTGTGTCCGACGCTGTTCCTTGTGTGTACGTGTGCGCCAGCCGCGAGCAGCCGAAGCAACAGGTGACGATTGCCGTGGATCGCCGCGAAGATCAATGCGGTGTCGCCTTTATGGTTTGCGGCATTGACGTTCGCGCCGGCATCCATCAGCGCGTCGGCAACATCGGTCCAATTCCTGTCTGCGGCCAGAATCAACGGTGTGTTTCCGTATCGGCCACTCGCCTCGAGATTGGCGCCTGCGGGAATGAGCTGGCGGACGACTTCCAGATGGTTGTGAACGGTTGCCAGCAGCAAGGCGTTGTCGCCCGCGTTGTTCGCGGCATCGAGGCGGGCGCGCTCAGGGCCCTCCAGCAGGCAAGAGACGGCCTCGAGTGCGCCGTGTTCCGCGGCGACGATCAAGGCGGTGTTGCCCTGCGAGTCGGTCATGGTCGCCAGAGCCGGCTGCCGGGCCAGCCGGCTTGCGGCGGCGGCGCCGTTGCCCTGTTGCAGATCGAGGATCAGCTGGTCGAAGTCCGCGGGGGTCGGCGTTGTCGATTCTTGCGGGGAGGCAGCAGGGCTCGTGTCGAGGGGAGCAGAGGGAGCGGAGGGAGGGGTAGAACGGTTGACGATGGCGTGCAACATGGGCGTTCTCCAGGAGAGGTGACCAGCGACGACCCTGCGGTGCTGGATGGAAGTCGCCGGGTGGGAAAAACGGCACCAAGTTTGATGCCGGCCCCCGAGCTCCACTTGCAGGCATGTCACCTTTTGATCGGAACTGACCGATCACAGCGGGTCGCCGACTCCATCCCGCCGACTCCATCCCGCCGACTCCATCACCGCGGCCCGTCAGCCTGCGCGCTCAACGCGGGCCGTCCGCAACCCCCAGCCCGCGCAGCAGCGCATTGTGGAACTGGGCCGGCGACTCGACCTGCGGCGAGTGGCCCAGCTCCGGGAAGGCGACCAGCGTTGCGTTCGGAATCGTGCGGGCCGCGCTCCGTCCGAGCACGGGGTAGTTGCCGAGCTTCGCGGCGATGTCCGGCGCCGCGCGATTGGCCCCCGGCGCGGTGCGGTCCTTCTCGCCGATCATCACCAGCGTCGGCACGCCGATCCGCGAGAACTCGTGGATGACCGGCTGCGTGAACAGCATCTCGGAGGTCTGCGCCTGGTTCCAGGCCACCTGTTCCTTGCCGGGACCGGCGTACATCCCGGCCTGCATCGATACCCATCGATCGTATTCGGGCCGCCACTTGCCGTTGTAGTAGAAGCGCAGCTGATAGGCCTTGATCGAATCGAAGCTGGTCTTGAGCTCGCCCTGATACAGCTGATCGACGGTGGCATAGGGGACGCCCTCGGCCTGCCAGTCTTCCAGCCCGATCGGATTGACCAGCACAAGCTGCTCCACCGTCTTCGGATACTGCAGCGCGAAGCGCGCGGCCAGCATGCCGCCCATCGAATGGCCGATCACGGTGGCGCGCGTCACGCCGCGCGATTGCAGCAGCGCCTGCGTATTGGCGGCGAGCTGCGCGAAGCTGAACTGGTATCCGCGCGGCTTGGTGGACGCGCAGAAGCCGATCTGGTCCGGCGCGATCACGCGAAAGCCGGCGTTGGTCAGCGTGTCGATGGTCGCTTCCCACGTCGCGCCGCAGAAGTTCTTGCCATGCAGCAGCACCGCGGTGCGGCCATTGGGCTTGCCCTTCGGCGCGACGTCCATGAAGGCCATCGACAGGTCCTGCTGCTGCGACTGGAAGGTGAAGCGCTGGATCGGGTGAGGGTACGGGAAGCCTTCGAGTTGTGGGCCGTAGGGGGTGACGGCACCAGGCGGGGTACTGGCTGAGCCGGGCTCGGCCGCCATGGCGGCGGGCAACGTCGCGGTCAGGGCCAGCGACACGGCGAGCGTCGATAGCGGCAACAACCGGGGCGGGGTCGTATTCATGCAAGACTCCAGATGGTCGGGAACGGCGTCGGCGGCGAGGCCGTTGGCACGGAGAAAGAAGCGGATCGATGTGACCATGAGATAACAGTAAAGTTCATGGCAGATGGCCGGCCTCATCAGGCCGGTGTCAGCAGGCTGGTCTCATCAGGCGGTCAGAACGGCGCGCCCATATGCGAAGAACGGATAAGGCCGAACGATTTGATTCGTTGACCGGCGATGGGCGGTCTCCTTAGCATCGATCCCATTCGATGCCAGCGCGAGCACCGCCTTTGCATCGTGCCTTGATCCATTTCGAACTCCGTATCCAGACATGACCGTTTCCCTCCAGGCGGCACGGCCCGCGCGTCCTCCCGTCGTGACGCCACGCGCCGGCACCGGCTTCGAGATCCGTCCCTTCGACGCGCCGCTGGGCGCCGAAGTCGTGGGGCTGGACCTGTCGCAGCCGCTGTCGGACGCGGATTTCGCCCGTATCCACCGTGCCCATCTGGACCACCACGTGCTGGTGTTTCGCGACCAGCGCATCACGCCCGACGAACAGATTGCGTTCAGCCGGCGCTTTGGCCCGCTGCAGATCCACGTGCTGCACCAGTTCCAGTTGCCAGGCCATCCGGAGATCCTGATCGTCTCCAACGTGCTGAAGGACGGCAAGCCGATCGGCCTTGGCGATGCCGGCCATTTCTGGCATTCGGACCTGTCGTACAAGGAAAAGCCGAGCCTGGGCTCGCTTCTCCATGCGCAGGAGCTGCCGGCCGAGGGCGGCGACACGCTGTTTGCCAACCAGCATCTGGCCTGGGAAACGCTGCCCGCGGAATTGAAGCGGGCGGTCGAGGGGCGCCAGGCCGAACACACCTATCTCGCGCGCTATGCCGAGCTGCAGCAGCGCAGCCCGTGGCGCCCGAACCTGAGCGCGGAGCAGATCGCGCAGGTCAAGCCGGTGCTGCAGCCGGTGGTGCGCACGCATCCGGAGACCGGCCGGCGCGCGCTGTTCGTCAGCGAGCATTTCACCACGCGGATCGTTGGCCTGCCCGACGATGAAAGCCGGGCGCTGCTCGACGCGCTGTTCGCACACAGCGTCAAGCCCGAATTCGTCTATCGCCACCGCTGGCAGCCGCACGATCTGGTGTTCTGGGACAACCGCTCGCTGCTGCATCTGGCGGCCGGCTGTCCGGCCGATCAGCGCCGCGTGATGTACCGCACCACGATCGAGGGCGACCTCCCGTTCTGACGGCACGGACAACCCCGGGGGCCGATCCGAAGCGGCCCGCAGTGGCGGGATTGGCCAGCCTGATGGACCGCCTCCTGGCGGTCCGACTACCCCTTCGCAAGACAACCAGAATTTTCTCCGGAGCCCCACCATGGCAGCACCGTATCCCCGTTCGTCCCTGCTCAGCAAACTGGGCCGCCGCCTGATTGCGCTTGCCGTTGGCGCCAGCGTCGGCGCCGGCGCACTGGCGTTTGCCAGACCGGCCCACGCCGAAGGGCAGATCCGCATCGCCGAGCAGTTCGGCGTGGTCTACCTGCTGCTCAACGTCGCCCGCGAACAGCAGCTGATCGAGAAGCAGGGACAGAAGCAGGGCATTGACATCAAGGTCGAATGGACCCGGCTGTCGGGCGGCGCCGCCGTCAACGACGCGCTGCTGTCGGGCGCGATCGACGTCGGCGGCGCGGGCGTCGGTCCGCTGCTGACGCTGTGGGACCGCACCCGCGGCAAGCAGAACGTCAAGGGCATCGCCTCGCTCGGCAGCTTCCCGTACTACCTGGTCAGCAACAATCCGAAGGTCAGGACGCTGGCCGATTTCACCGACAAGGATCGCATCGCATTGCCGGCGGTCACGGTGTCGGTACAGGCGCGCGTGCTGCAGCTGGCCGCGGCGAAGCAGTGGGGCGACAAGGCCTTCAACCAGCTCGACAAGTGGACCGTGGCGATGCCGCATCCCGAGGCGGCGTCGGCCATCATCAACGGCGGCACCGAGGTCACCGCGCATTTCGCCAATCCGCCGTTCCAGGAGCAGGAACTGGCCGGCAATCCGAACGCGCATATCGTGCTCAATTCGTACGACGTGCTCGGCGGTCCCAGTTCGTCGACGGTGCTGTACGCGACCGAGAAATTCCGCAACGAAAACCCGAAGACCTACCGCGCCTTCGTCGACGCACTGGCCGAAGCGGCGCGCTTTGCCACCGCCAATCCCGAGGCCGCCGCCGACCTCTATATCCGCGCGAACAAGGCGAAGATCGACCGCACGTTGCTGGTTGGCATCCTGAAGAACCCGCAGGTGCAATTCCGTATCGCGCCGCAGAACACCTTCGTGCTGGCGGAATTCATGCATCGCGTCGGCGCGATCCGCAATCAGCCGAAGTCCTGGCAGGACTATTTCTTCGCCGATCCGGCCACCGCGCAAGGGAGCTGATCATGACCGCCACCGTCTCGCAACCGCTGCGCGTGGTCGGCGCCGCCGGCCAACGCGGCCCCCTGCTGCAGATCGACGACGTCTCGCTCGAGTATCGGACGCCGGAGCGCGTGGTGCGCGCCACGCACCGCGTCAGCTTCGATGTGCACGCCGGCGACCGCTTCGTGCTGCTGGGTCCCTCGGGCTGCGGCAAGTCGACGCTGCTGAAGGCGGTGGCGGGGTTCGTCCCGCCGATCGAGGGCGAGATCCGGCTCGACGGCGAACGCGTGCGCGCGCCGGGGCCGGATCGCATCGTCGTGTTCCAGGAATTCGACCAGCTGCCGCCGTGGAAGACGGTCAAGCAGAACGTGATGTTCCCGCTGATGCAGGCGCGCGGACTGCGCCGTGCCGAAGCGGCCGACGTGGCGCTGCACTACCTGGACAAGGTGGGCCTGGCCAACTTCGCGGACGCCTATCCGCATACGCTGTCCGGCGGCATGAAACAGCGCGTGGCGATCGCCCGGGCGCTGGCGCTGCGGCCCAAGGTGCTGCTGATGGACGAACCGTTCGCGGCGCTCGATGCGTTGACCCGCCGCCGCATGCAGGAGGAACTGCTGGCGCTGTGGCAGGACGCGGCCTTCACGCTGCTGTTCGTCACGCATTCGATCGAGGAGGCGCTGGTGGTCGGCAACCGCATCCTGCTGCTGTCGCCGCATCCGGGGCGCGTACGCGCCGAGCTGAACAGCCACCAGTTCGATCTGCACAGCCAGGGCAGCGCGGCCTTCCAGCAGACCGCGCAGCGCATCCATCGGCTGCTGTTCGATACGCCGGCGCCGGACCCCGCCGCCGACACTGACATCGCGGACGCCGCCGACATCCCGCCGCGTACCGCGCGGGCGCGCTGAAGGGGACAGCCATGACGACCATCGCCACTACGACAACGCAGTCCCTGCCGCCGCTGCGGCCCGAGTACGAACGCGAGCTCGAACCCTTCACCGCCACCGCGGTCGCCCGGGCGCTGCCGCTGCGCCAGCGGCTGTGGCAGAACAGCGGATTGCGTCGCGCCGTGATCCTTCTGGTACTGGCGGCGCTGTGGGAGACCGTCGCCCGGCTGCAGAACAACGATCTGCTGCTGCCATCCTTCCTTGCCACCGCACAGGCCTTCATCGAGGGGCTGACGACCGGCGAGCTGCTGAACAAGGCCGCGATCTCGCTGACGATCCTGCTGCAAGGCTATGCCGCCGGCATTGCGCTCGCCTTCGTGCTGACGACGCTGGCGGTCTCCACGACGATCGGGCGCGACCTGCTCGATACCCTGACCGCGATGTTCAACCCCTTGCCGGCGATCGCCTTGCTGCCGCTCGCGCTGCTGTGGTTCGGCCTGGGCAGCGGCAGCCTGATCTTCGTGCTGATCCACTCGGTGCTGTGGCCGTTGGCGCTGAATACTTATGCGGGTTTTCGTGGCGTGCCGGAGACCTTGCGCATGACGGGACGCAACTATGGCCTGCGCGGGCTGCGCTATGTGCTGCTGATCCTGGTGCCGGCCGCGCTGCCGGCCATTGTGTCGGGCCTGAAGATCGGCTGGGCCTTCGCCTGGCGCACGCTGATCGCGGCCGAGCTGGTGTTTGGCGCGTCGTCGGGCAAGGGCGGCCTGGGCTGGTACATCTTCCAGAACCGCAACGAGCTCTATACCGACCGCGTATTCGCCGGCCTGGCGATGGTGATCCTGATCGGCCTGCTGGTCGAAGGGCTGGTGTTCCGCACGCTGGAGGCGGCCACGGTGCGGCGCTGGGGCATGCAGCGCTAGGCCTCGCAGCACCCGCGCCGTCGCCGGGCGCCGCGCTATTGCCGCGCGCCGGCCTTGACCAGGATCTTCTCGATTTCCCGATAGCCGCGCTGCCGCGCATGCTGCAGCGCGCTCACGCCCTTGCCATCGGGAATATTCACATCGGCCTTCGCATTGACCAGCAGGCGGACGATCTCGGTGTGCTTCGGTCCGCCATCGCCGAGAATGATCGCTTCCAGCAGGGCGGTCCAATGCAGCCTGTTGATGTGATTGACGTCCACCCCCGCGGCGATCAGGATGCGCACGGTCTCGACATGGCCGCGTTCGGCCGCCGGAATCAGCGCCGTGCCGCCATAGCGGTTGGTGCTCTTCAGATCGGCGCCATGCGTCAGCGTCATCTTCAGGATCTCGTTGTGGCCGCGCGCACCCGCATGGAGGTAGGCGCTGTCCTGGATGCGGTCCTTGGCATTGACGTTGGCGCCGGCGTCGATCAGCACCCTGGCGGCGTCGACATGGTTGTGGCGGGTCGCGATCAGCAGCGGCGTGGCGCCGCTCTCGTCCCGCGCTTCCAGATTGGCCCCTTGCTTGATCAGCAGGGCAATGGCGGCGGCATCGCCGTTCGCGGCCGCCGCTTGCAGGCGGGCATCCAGCTTCCCGGTACTCGCGCTGGCGGGGAGAATCATCAGCAAGGCGATCAACGACGCCAGAAGAATACGTGTACGCGCTCGCAGCATTTTGTTCGGTAATGACAGGTCTCGACGACGGGTCGACGGGACGGGCAGTCGGGGACAAGCGATGGGCCCATCGGCCGTATGTGGCCTTGCCCAGGGCGGCATCTTAAATGGCCTCCCATTGATTCCCAAGCGAAATCATCGAATGGCGCCCAGTACCGGGGCGAATGGGATATTCCACGCTGGCGTCAAGGCCGCCATTGCGGGGCGGCGCGGATCGGGCTACCGTCGGTTCAGGACCGGGTGCAACGAACGCCCCCGCAATGTCCGAATGAACGAATGCCCCACAACAAGGAGACCCCCATGCCGGACCCGATCGACTATGCGCAACTGGTGGCGGCCATCGGCGATGCCATCGTGATCGCCGACGCCCAGGGCGCCATCACGCTATGGAATCCAGCGGCGGAGCGGATGTTCGGCTATAGCGAGGCCGAGGCGCTGGGCCAATCGCTCGATCTGATCATTCCGGAGCGTCTGCGCGCGCGGCACTGGCAGGGCTACGACAAGACGATGGCGACCGGCACGACCCGCTACGGCAGCGAGTTGCTGAAGGTACCGGCGATCGACAAGGACGGCAAGGCAATGTCGATCGCCTTCACGGTCGCGCTGCTGAAGGACGCGGGCGGCGCCGTGACGGGGATCGTCGCGGTGATCCGCGACGAGACCGCCCGCTTCCAGGAGGAGCGGGCGCTGAAGAAGCGGCTCGCCGAGCTGGAGAGCCAGGTCGGCGAGCGGGCGTAGGGCCGTCGTAGCGCAGGCTCGGAGCGGGCCTGGAACGGTCGCTGCGCAGCTGTAGAGCGCGATAGCGCCTTATTGGTCCAGCGGCGCGCCGTCGATGGTCCGCCGCATCGACACCGGCCGATACAGCGGGGCGCGCTTGTGCTCGACGTCGTCGACCAGCTCGATGCCGATCCCCGGCGCGTCCGGCACCGCGATAAAGCCGTTCTCCGGCACCGGATAGCGCTTGACCAGATCGGCACCGAGCAGTTTCTGGCCCGACTTCAGCACCAGGTTCTCGAAGCCGGTCGGATATTCCTGGATCGCGAAGTTGGGCACCGCCGCGGCGACCTGCATGCAGGCGGCCAGGCTGATCGGCGACAGCGGGTTGTGCGGAGCGATATCGACGTTCTGCGCCTCCGCCAGCGCGGCGATCTTCCTTGCGCCGGTGATGCCGCCGCAGACGCAGACGGAGGTGCGCGCGAAACGCACGCCGCCGCCGGCCAGCTGCAGATGGAATTCGGCCGGCGTGCAGAAGCGCTCGCCGGTGGCGATCGGCACGCGGATGGCATGGCCGACCGTCGTCATCTGCGGATAGAACTCGGGCCGCAGCGGATCCTCCAGCCACATCGGGGTCAGCGGCTCCAGCACCTGACCGATGGCAATGGCCTCGGCCGGGCTCAGGCGCCGATGCATCTCGATCAGCAGGTCGACATCGGGACCGACGGCCTCGCGGAAGGCCATCACGCGCTCCCTGGCGTCGCGCACCTTGCCGGCGTGCGAGCGGAAATAGGCCTCGCCCTCCGGTTCGTCGAGGAAGGGGTTGATATGCCCGACCGCGGTAAAGCCCTCCGCGCGCAGGCGGCGGCAGTCGGCCAGCACCTCGTCCAGCGTTTCCGCGTAGACGTGGCCGTAGACGCGCAGCTTGTCGCGATACCCGCCCCCCAGCAATTGCCAGACCGGCGCCTGCAGGCGCTTGCCCAGCAGGTCCCACAGTGCGATATCGATGGCCGATACCGCGGCATTGACCGCCGTGCCGCGGAAATGCGAGAAGCGCTGCATCACGTTCCAGTGCATCTCGATCTGGTTCGCGTCCTTGCCGACCAGATACTGGCCGAATTTCTCCAGCGCGGCCTTGGCGGCCTCGATATGGCCCCAGGAACCGGCCTCGCCATAGCCGGTCAGGCCGGCCTCCGTGCGGATGCGGGCATAGAGGAACTGCCCGACGTGCAGGGCTTCGACCGAGGTAATGCGATGGATGGACTTGTTCATGGCAATTCGATGTATTGGATCAATCCAGCTTGATGCCCGACTGGCGGATCAGGTCGCCCCAGCGGCGGGTTTCGCTGGCAATGCGTTTGCCGAAGGCTTCCGGACCGGCACCGACCGGATCGGCGCCCGCGGCCGACAGCTTTTCGCGGATGGCCGGCTGCTGCAGCATCTTCTGCAGTTCGGTGTTCAGCTTGTTGACGATCTCGGGCGGCGTGCCATGGGGCGCGGCCAGCCCGAACCAGATGCTGAACTGGAAGCCCGGCAGGCCGGCCTCGGCGGCGGTCGGCACATCGGGCAGCGTCGGCACGCGGCGCGGTCCGGCGACGGCCAGCGCGCGGATCTTGCCGCTGACCACGTGCGGCGCGATGGTCGGCGCGGCGGAGGCGAGCATCTGGATCTGCCCGGCCATCAGATCCGTGATCGCCGGGCCCGAGCCCTTGTAGGGGACGTGCGTGACCGGAATGCCCGATACCTGCTTGAACAGCTCGCCGGCGATATGCGGGCCGCTGCCGGCGCCGCCCGAGCCGTAGTTCAGCGCATTCGGATGCGCCTTGCCGTAGGCCAGCAGGTCCTTGAGGGTGCGTACCGGCAAAGAAGGCGTGACGGCCAGCACCACCGGCGTTTCGGCGATCAGCGTGACCGGCGTCAGGTCCTTGACCGGGTCGTACTTCAGGTTGGAAAACAGCGCCGGCGTCGCGGTCTGGCCGACCTCGTTGGCCAGCAGCGTGTAGCCGTCGGGCGCGGCCTTGGCCACCATGCCCGCCGCGATGGTGCCGCTGGCGCCGGGGCGGTTGTCCACCACGAAGCTCTTGCCCAGCGACTCGGACAGGTATTGCGCGGCCAGCCGCGCGACGATATCGGTGGTGCCGCCGGGCGAGTAGGGCACCACGATGGTCACGGGGCGGGTCGGATACGCGGTCTGCGCAAGGGCGGCGCCGCAGGCGGCGGCCAGCGTCAGCGCGCCAAGCAGGCGCGCGGCGGTGGATGGTTGGTTCATGGCTGTTGTCTCCTCGGTCGTTCCGGCCTTGCGCGTAGACCCGGTCGGATATTCCAGGCTGTTTGTTCGCGGCCGGTTATTGGCGCTGCATCGATGCCGATGCCGGAATTGGCGATGACTTTGCGGTGAATTGGCGGTGAATTTGCGTGGTCACCGCTGTGCAATTTGCGATGCAGATGGATGGTGACTGTAGGGAGTCGATCCGCCGTTGGGAATCAAATTCTGTAGTGTTATTTCTATGTTCTATATAGAATTCGCGGATGACCGCCATCGACCTGAGCCCGGCCTTTGTCCGCCTTGCCCGGCATATCCGCGAACGCATCATCGGAGGGGAATGGCTGCCCGGCCAATTGCTGCCCGGCGAAGAGGCGCTTGCCAGGGAACTGAAAGTCAGCGTCGGCACCGTGCGCAAGGCGTTCGACGTCCTCAGCGGACAGGGCCTGGTCACGCGCCATCGCGGCCGCGGCACGTTTGTCGCGCGCGCCACCGACGAGCGCGCCTTCACCAGCTTCTTCCGCCTGGTCGATCGCGCCGATGGCGCACGGCGGCTGCCGGTCGATACCGTCCTGAGCCGCGAACGGGCGAGCGCCGACGATGAGGAAAAGGCGGCGCTGAAGCTGCCGCCCGACGCGATGGTCTACCGGCTGCGGCGCCGCCGGGACATCGACGACACCCCGCTGGTGCTGGAGACCATCGCCTTCCCGTTTGCCCGCGTCGGCGCGAAGGAATGGGGCGAGGACGGCGCCGCCGCGCATCTGGTGTACTCGTTTCTCGAGCAGCAGTGCGGCGTATCGATCAGCCGCGTCGAGGATCGTTTGCAGGCGCGCATATTGCCGCAAGGCATGGCCGGCGAATTCGGCTTGCCGGCCGGACATCCGGTATTGCTGGCGATCCGCGTCGCATTCGATCTGCAAGGCGCCCCGGTCGAATTCCGGCGCACCTGGATGGCCACCGATGGCCACGACTATCTGAGCGAATTGCGCTGGACCGGCGCGGGCGGATAACACCATTCCCAACGACAACACCGTGGTACCGATGACCAAGCTGATCGACTTCCGCAACGACCCCGTTCCCACCCACGACAATCCGCGTCCCGACCGCCTGGTGCGCGGCAATCCCGATCGCACCACGTGGACGCATTACAGCGCGGCGCATGGCGATTTCGATTGCGGCATCTGGGCCTGCGAACCTGGTGCCTGGCGCATTGCCTTTCCGGCGGGCAAGGAAGAGTTCTTTCACGTGATCAGCGGCCGCCTGCGCATCAGCGATGCCGCCGGTGAGGCGCGCGAATTCGGCCCCGGTGATGCCTGCGTGATTCCCGCCGGATTCGAAGGCGTATTCGAAGTCATCGAGCCGGTGCGCAAATATTTCGTGGTGCTGGATCGCGCCGCCGCGAAAGCCGTGTAAGTGTTTCCGCCTCCCGCCGCCATCAATATGGCAATTGGCAATATTTCAAGGGATGTCACTCCGATCGCAAAGCGAAGCTAAAATGTCCCGCCATACAGCCACACCATAACGATGGAGACAAGCATGAGACTGGCGGGCAAGGTGGCAGTGGTGACCGGTGGCGGTTCCGGCTTTGGCGAAGGCATCGCCAATCTGTTCGCGCGGGAAGGGGCGCGCGTGGTGGTCGCCGATATCGATGAGGCCAAGGCCACCGGGGTGGCGCAAGCCATCGAGCAGCAGGGCGGACAGGCCCGCGCCGTGCGCGCCGACGTCTCGAAGGGCAGCGATGTGGAAGCGATGCGCGAAGTCGCGCTGGCCGCATTCGGCGATGTCGGCATCGTCGTCAACAATGCCGGCACCACGCATCGCAACAAACCCATTCTCGACATTACCGAAGACGAATTCGATCGTGTGCAGGCGGTCAACGTCAAAAGCCTGTATTGGACCGCGCGCCATTTCATTCCGCATTTCCGCCAACGCGGCGGCGGCGTCTTCGTCAATATCGCATCGACCGCCGCAATCCGGCCGCGTCCGGGGCTGGTCTGGTACAACGCCAGCAAGGGCGCGGTGGTGACCGCGAGCAAGGCCATGGCCGCCGAGCTCGGACCGGACAATATCCGCGTCAATTGCGTCAATCCGGTGATCGGCGCGACCGGGCTGCTGGAGCAATTCATGGGCAAGCCCGACACGCCGGAGAATCGCGCCTCCTTCCTGGCGACGATTCCGATGGGACGGATGTCCACGCCCGCCGATATCGCGGCGGCCTGCCTCTACCTGGCATCGGACGAAGCGGCCTTCGTCACCGGCACCTGCATCGAAGTGGACGGCGGCCGCTGCGTCTGACCGCCTCGCACCCCGCAGCGGCCGCCCACGAGGCGGGCGCATCGTCACTGTCGACATCATCGTCATGCATGACAACCATCAGGAGACAGCCATGAGTTCCACGGATCCCGGATTCGAAGACGCGATCTACCGCAAGGTCAGCTGGCGCCTCGTTCCGTTTCTGCTGCTGTGCTACGTGGTCGCGTATCTGGATCGCGTCAATGTCGGTTTCGCCAAGCTGCAGATGCTCAACGACCTGAAGTTCAGCGAGACGGTCTATGGCCTCGGGGCGGGCGTTTTCTTTATCGGCTATTTCCTGTTCGAGATTCCGAGCAACGTGATCCTGCACAAGGTCGGCGCCCGTGTATGGATCGCGCGGATCATGATCACCTGGGGCCTGATCTCGGCGGCGATGATGTTCGTCACCACGCCGACGATGTTCTACGTGCTGCGTTTCCTGCTGGGCGTCGCGGAGGCGGGCTTTTTCCCCGGCATCATCCTGTACCTGACCTATTGGTATCCCGCCGAACGGCGCGGGCGCACGACGACATGGTTCATGACGGCCGTCGCGCTGTCGGGCGTGATCGGCGGCCCGCTGTCGGGCTGGATCATGCAGACCTTCGACGGCCACAACGGCTGGTCCGGCTGGCAATGGATGTTCCTGCTCGAAGGCATTCCGTCGGTGCTGGTGGGCCTGTGGGTGCTGGCCTACCTCGACGATCGCATCGGCCATGCCAAGTGGCTGACGGCCGAGGAAAAGGCCGTGCTCGAGCGCAATGTCGCCGCGGAATCCGCGCACAAGGAAGACCTGCCGGTGCGCCGCGTGCTGTCGAGCCCGCGCGTCTGGATGATGAGCGCCATCTACTTCAGCTTCGTGATGGGCCTGTACGGCATCAGCTTCTGGCTGCCGACCATCATCCGGCAGACCGGCGTCAAGGGCGCGCTCGATATCGGACTGCTGACCGCGATTCCCTATGGCGTGGCCGTGCTCGGCATGGTGCTGGTGGCGCGCAGCGCCGACCGCCGCGGCGAACGGCGCTGGCATATCGCCATTCCCGCGCTGGCCGGGGCGATCGGACTGGTGCTGTCGGTGCTGTGGTACGACCGCACCGTGCTGGCGATGGTGGGCCTGACGCTGGCGACAATCGGCATCATGACCACGCTGCCGCTGTTCTGGAGCCTGCCGACGGCATTCCTTGCCGGCACCGGCGCGGCGGCCGGCATCGCTATGATCAATTCGCTGGGCAACCTGGCGGGCTTTATCAGCCCTTATGCGGTCGGCTGGCTGAAGGACCTGACGCAGAGCACCAACGCCGGCATGTACCTGCTCGCCGGCTGCCTGGTCGTCGGCGCGGTGCTGACGTTGCTGGTGCCGGCGCGGCTGGTATCGCGGCAGCAGGGCGCGGCGCAATACGGCGGCGCGCTGGGCACGACGCGATAAGCGCGAACGCGGTCCGTCCGCAACGGGTTGGCGCGCTCAGCGCGCGGTACGGTCGGCGTCCTGCCCGCCCATGGCGCTTCCAACGGGCGAGGCGATGCAAGCCGGCAGCCGGTTCGAGCGCATTATCCAGCGACGATCGGCGACCAGCCGCTGTCCGGCGTGTAATCGCTGCGGCAGACCCGGCCATCGGGCAGCACGGCGAACACCATGACGGTATCGCCCTGCGTCACGACAGTGGCGCCGCCGGCCGGGCTGACCGCGGTGTAGGGATCGATCGCCAGCAAGGGCGACCATTCGCCGCCCGGCACCAAGAGGCGGAACGCGGCGTGCAGCAGGCCGTCGACGCTGACGGCCACCGCAACCAGCGTATCGCCGTGCAAGAGCGCCAGGCCGAGATGGCCTTGCGCGGCGAAGGCCGGCGCGGGTCCGATCGGCACCAGCGTCTCGAACAGCAGCGGCTGCAGGCCGAAGCCGCAGGCATGGAGCAACCCGTCGCTGCCGACCGCCACCACGGCGACGCCATCGAGCGTGCCGGCGATGCCGGGTTTGACGCCCGGCTCCATCGCGACATCGCACTGCGCGGCCACCGCGTCGTGCCAGAACGTGATGGTGTTGCCCTGGGGAACGTTGCCGGCGATCCAGCGCAGCGCGCCGCCGTCATCGATGGCCACCACATCGGCCGTGCGCGCCTTGCGCGACAGCATCACCGGACCGGGCGTGCGGCGGTAGGTACTGAAGGAATCGAGCTGCACCGGGGCGGAGAAGTCGTGATTGCCCATTTCGGTGGCGTCGTATTCGACCACTACCAACTGGCCGCTCGGCTGGATCGCCGCCACCGTCGTCAGTTCGTACAGCGGATGGCACGCCGCCACGTCGTAGCCCGGCGCGAGGCTGGCGATCTCGGTCCAATCCCTGGCGATGTCCCCGGTATTGCCCAGCGTGTCCCAGTAGTAGTACCGCAAGGTGCCGCGAACGCTGGTGACGAACACCTCGAATACGGTGCGCAGCAGCGGTGCCGTTTCCAGCGACACCAGCAGCGCCGGCTGCGAATCGGACAGCTGAAACGGCGCGCTGTCGGGCTGCGGAAGTTCGGGGCCGGGTCCGAACAGCCGCGACCACATCCGCAGGCTCAGCCGGTCATCGGCGCCGAGCCCGACCAGCAGCGCGCTGTCGCCGGCGATGGCCGCGGCGGCCGGCGCGGGCAGGATGCGCGGCCAGCCCATATGCACGGCGATCTTGCGCAGGTCCGGCATGCCGCCGATATTGCCCGGCGGATCGGACGCGGCCGGTGTGCACAGCGAGGGATTGCGCAGCAGATCGCGAATCGACGTGGGAAACAGGCATTGGCCGTCCCGGGCCGCCTGCATGCCCTGGATCGCGCAGACGACGCCGGCGATCACCGCGGAGGCGCCCGAGGTGCCGCCGAAGGTGTGATAGGGATAGACCGGATCGTCGTAGGGGCCCCGTGAGCCCTCGAAATCGGCGAAACAGTCCACGCGTGCGCCGAAGGTCGAACCGCGCCGCCAGGGTTGCCGCACGCCATCCACCGGCGCTGCCTGTGTCGCGCCGCCGACCAGGATGGCCAGCGAATCGCGGAACACCGGCTTGGCCGGATTGATGTGATCGCATTGAGGCCGGGCATCGAGGTCGTCCCCGGAGTTGCCGGCGGGCTCGATCACCGTGATGCCGAAGAAGACCAGCAGCTGGATCGTCTGCTGAGTCTTCCTGGACAGTTCCACTGGCAGCGCCGGGTCCTTGCCCGGAAGCGTCAGCCAGGGCCGCGGGCTGGCCAGCTCGATCAGCACGACGCCGCCGGGCCGCACCGCATCGCCGGCGATCAGCAGCGCGGCGTCGAGCCAGTGCTTCCCATCCGCGCGCATCGACGTCACCACATGGGCGCGGGCCTCGGGCGCGATGCCGACGATGCCGCCGCCGTTGTCGGGTGCCACGACGATACCCAGGACAGACGTGCCATGGTCCGTGTCCTCGCGGTCCGCCACGCCGAACACCGAGTACGGCACGATCGGCACGGTGGCCAGCTCGATGTGCTGCAGGTTCCAGCCGTGCTCGACGTCGACCATGTTGACGCCACGTCCTGTACCGCCCGCCACGCGCCAGGCGTAGTAGGCATCGATGCCGCCCGGCGCCGCGGCCAATTGCTGGGACACGATCGCATCCTCGTTGGTGCCATAGGCGATACGGCCAGCGGGATATGCGGGCATCCGCGGCTCCGCCCATTCGACGAAGGGCAGCCCGTACAGCAGCCCGGTCAGCGCCTCCAGCTGCGCCGCCTCGCATGGCACCTCGAACCACGCGAAGGGATCGGGCGGCTCGCCGCCCAGCATCCGCGCCGCGTCCACCATATGGGCCAGCAAGGGGATCTGCTCCGCCGGAAAGCCCGGATCGAGCGACAGCCCCGGATAGCTGGCCGCTATCTCGTCCCACCATGGCTTGAGCTCGCCCAGATACTGCTCGGCGCCGCTCTCGTACGGCAGCACGAAGCCATCGAACAGCTTCACGTCGACATAAGCCTCAGCCATCGCCGTCTCCCGGCGGCACGACATCTTCCGCCATCACGTCGAAGCGCAGATGCGAGACCGGTGGCCCCGCCAGCGGCGTGCGGCTGCGTTCGACCCACAGCACCGGGCGGCCCTCCGTATCGCGCGCCAGCCGCGCACGGCGGCGCAGCGAGACGCCGCTGCTGGCGATCGCCTCGGGCGCGATCTCGTGGCCGCGTCCGAAGCCGGGCCCCGACGGCCCGCCGATCAGCCGCGATGCCGGACCGGGCCGCACGCGCGGCAGCACGCCACCGAGATCGGCCACCAGCCCCTGCTGCCAGTCACCGTAGCGTCCGTCGGGGCCGGTACGCCGATACGGATGCCAGTGCGCGGGCAGGGTGTTTGACGGCAGATAGCGGAACTGGCGGGTACCGGTGCGCGTGGTCTCGCGTGCGGCCGCCTCGCTGGTGTCGTCGGCCAGCAGCACGCGACCGTCGGCGCGCAGCTCCACCGCCCAGGCCACGTTGGCGTCCTCGTCGATGCCGAGCGAGACGTCGTCCAGCCAGGGGCCGGCATGCGGCGCCACCGCGACGGGCCAGATCAGCAGCGCGCCCGCTTCCATGCCGGTGGTGCGGAACAGCGACCAGGCCTGCGGGCCGTCCACCGGGGGCGGCGCCAGCGTCCACGTATCGTCGAAGCTGTCGTGCACCACCGTGTCGCGCAGCGTCACCAGCATGCCGGACGAGGGCGGCCGCTCGCCGCCGGCACTCGGGGGTGGCTCCGGCACCGGAAACCAGAACCAGTCGTCGGCATGGGCCAGCGCCACATCGAGCAGCAGCGCGGTGCCCAGATGCGAGCGGTCCGGCGAGAAGGCGCCCAGGTCCACGGCACCATCCTCGATCTGCCACCAGCGCGGATGCGGCGCGCCGGGGTAGGACAGGCGGCTGACCAGCAGTTGCCGTGACGAGGTCATCGACGCCGACGTGCCTCCATTCGTGCCCGCGTTCGTGCCGCCGTTCGTGCCGGCGTCCGCGCGCAGCACCGTACCGCCCGCGTCGGCGGAATACCAGTCGACGTCGCCGCCATCGTGATCGCGAATCTCCAGGCCGCGCGTGCCCGCGCTGAAGTGCGCATCGTGCGTCAGCTTGCGCGACGACCAGTTGTCGGCGGGCGGCGATGGCACCTCGTTCCACAGCGCATGGCCGGCGAGCAGGCCCGCGATAAAGATCGCGCGGCCGTCCAGTTCCTCCGACATGGCTTCGTAAGGCGGCGGCAGCGGACCGAGGCGCAAGGTCCGCAGGCGCTGCGGCGGCAGCGCGGGCAACAGCGGCGCGGCGGCGCGACCCAACCGCACGCGCCGGCCGATGGTCCACCAGTCGCCGGGCTCGGCCTCGACCAGCGCCTCGGCCGGGATGCGGGCCGGATCGAGATCGGGCCGGCGCGGCGCATAGCGCAAGGGCTCATGCGTGACGCTGACCGCCACCGCGATCGGGCTCGATACGTCTTCGCCCTGCAGCTCGCCGAGCTGCCATTGCCGCGTCAGGAACCAGACGGGATCGGCGACGCGTGCCCGCAGGCCGCGATGGAAGTCCGTCGGCGGGCTGAGCGGTTCGAGGCGGAAGTGCAGGGACATGGCGGTCTCGATCGGTGGGCTGTCGGTGGTGGTCGCTTGCCGGCGAGCGGCATCAGGTCCAATGGCTCCAGAACATGTCCGGCAGGGACGACAGCGCCGCCGGCGTCGCGACCCGGCTGCCCGGCCGCGGGCGGCAGGCGCGGGCACGCGCGAGCTGCCGCGTCTCCAGCACCAGTGCCGCCAGTTCCGCGTCGTTCAGGCGCCGGCTCGCGTCGGGCGGCACGGCCAGCAGCACCGCCTGCGGCGCGCGCGACTTCGGGCCGTTGAAACCGAAGGCCGCGCTGGTCGTGTGCCGGGTCGACGGGATCGCGTCCTGCCAGGCGTCGAGACCGGCGATCGCCACCGTCGCCATGCTGCCGGCGAGCGCGGCAGGGTCCGGCCCGTAGGCCACCACCACCGGCCCTGCAGGGCTCCACGGATCGCCCGAGCCATCGGCGGTGCGTACGGCGGCGCGCCACGGCCGCGTTGCGGGATCGAGTTGCCAGGCCTCCAGGCTCGCCAGGCGCGGGCGCACGGCGGCGACGATCTCGAGCCATTCGCGGTCGGTGCGCGGGCGTCCTTCGTCGTCGCGCATCGCGGCGCGCAGCGGACCGACGGCCAGCGACGGCACCAGCGGCAGCACCGGCAGGCGGGCGTGGCCGACGAGGGCGCGGATCGATTGCCGCAGGCCGCGCACGCTGTTGGCTCCGGCTTCGGCTTCGGCTTCCGGCGCGGCCGCCAGGCGGGTCTGCAAGCGCGCCAGCGCCTGCGCCAGCGGCTCGGCATCGTCGGCCCGCACGGCGCCCCAGGCGCGGCATTGCGCAAGGCACCATGCCACCGCGGCCGGGTCGTTCAGATCGGCCGCGGCAAGCGAGCCCAGCAGCGACGTCAGCCGGTTCCGCAGCGCGCTCAGGCGGCCCGCCAGATCGGCCACCATCGCGTCGCGCAATGGCGAGGCGGGCGCCGCGTCGTCGTCGCGGCCATCGATCGCACCGGGCAGCGGCGGATCGCTGTCGCCGCCGCCGAGCAGCTCGGCGAGGCGCGTGGCTCGGGCCAGCTTGTCGGCGCCTGTGCCGGAAGCGAATGGCAGCGACGCGTCGCGTTCGCCGCGCAGGCGCTGCGTCAATTCGTCCGGCGGCAGCGCGAACGCCTCGATGCCATGCAGGCCGAGGTCGGCCAGGCTCACGGTATCGGCACCGATAGTCCAGGTCCAGCCGCTGGCAGCGCCCAGTTCCTGCTCGAGCAGGCTGGCAAACGCCGGATCGGCAAGCACGGCCGGGGGTGCGCCCGTCCCCGCGGCATTGCCCGGCGGCAGCACCGCCCACGCCGAGACGCGCACGCTGGTGGCCTGCCGCGGCGTGCGCATGGCCCGCAGTTCGGGCGGCGGACCGAGGCCCGCCGCGGCCTCCATCGCCGCGTTGCCCAGGCCGCCATGGCCGGTGACCAGCGCATGGATGCCGTCGGTCACCAGCAGATCGGCATAGGTGTCGAGCGCCGCATCGCAGGTCGCCAGCGCTTCGCGCGCGCCGGCCGGCAGCGTCGGCGGCGGCGGATCGCCCGCCTGCGGCCGGAACAGCAGCCGCAGCACGCGCGCGCCGTCGCAGCAGCGCGTGCCGGCATGCGTGTCGCGCATCGGGTAGTCCTCGCGCAGCTTGCGCACGGTATCCCAGTCGCCGACGATGCGTTCGACCTCGAGGCCCAGCGCCTCATAGGGATGCACGCCGAGCCGGACACGCTCGGCCAGGCGCATGGCCGCGCGAACCCGGGCCGAATCGATCTCGATCTGCCAGCGCGTATCGCCTGGATGGCGAACCGCCGCATCTCGCAGCAGCGCGGCCGTCATCGCTTGCGCGTGCGACGGCGCGTGCAGCAGCCCGGCGGCGGTGGGGCCGGGCGGCAGGCCATGGCCGGGATTGGCCGCATCGTAGGGCGCCGGCGCATCGAGCCAGCCGTATACGCCCAGCCGCCACGGCGCACGCGTGTCCTGCAATTCGCGCAGGCGTGAACAGGCAAGGCCCGTGATCCACGGATCCACGCGATGGCTGGCGGTATCCAGCGCGGCCAGCACGCAGCCGAAGACGCCGTCGGGATCGTCGGCGTAGGCCCGCACCAGGCCGACCAGTGCCTCGATGCCGCGCAGGCAGCGCTTGGCCACGCTGTGTGCGCCGGGATCGGCCGAAGCAAACAGGTCGTCCAGCTGCGGTTGCGACGGCGTCCCCGGGTAGCCGCGCCGCACCAGATCGATCAGCGCTTCGGTGCCGGCCTGCATGGGCAAGGGCGCGTGCGGGTCGACGGGCTGGCCGGCGTCGATGGCCTCGCGCGCCAGGCCGACGCTGGCGCGCAGCAGGCACAGCGATTCGAAGATCAGATGGCCGAGCAGGCCGAGCTTGCGGTCCCAGCGGTACGGGAAAGCTTCGCTGTCTTCCTCCAGCAGCAGGCGCAGCGTGTCGGGGTCGTCGGCGTCGGCTTCCGGCGTGCTCGCCGGCAGATGCGCCTGCTCCGTGAAGGCGCCCAGCGGCGACAGCGGCGTCTTGCGCCCGGCCAGGCTCGATGCCGTCTCCCGCTCCAAGGCGCTCGGCTCGAGCGGCGGCAGGCCCCGCGTCGCACGGATCGCGTTGACCACCGGCAGCGGCGAGACGAGGCGAACGGCCCAGCGGCGCGTGGGCGTGTCTTCGCCCAACAGATCGACGGCCCGCTGCGCGGACGCGCCCACCACGGTGCCAGGGTGGATCGCGGCATCCGCGGCGGCCGCATCGCGCCATGGGCCGGTCCAGTCGCGAATCTGTCCCGCCGTGATGTTTTGACCGGACCAGCCGGCGAGTACGGTGGCCGGCAGCAAACCGTAGGGCTGTGCGCCGACGCGGATCGCCGGATACGGCCCCTGCGGCGCGAGCCACGCCTGCGCCCATTCGGCCAGGCGCGCCTCGTCTTCGCCGGCGCCGATCACATCGCGCAGCGCGTGGCCCCACAGCACGGGCCACAGCGCATTCACGACCAGCGGATCGTGTCCGCCGGCGTCGACGTCGCCGCCTTGCAGCTTGATCGGAACGGCATCCGGCCCGGCCAGCGCCTGCATCACGGCGGCGGACGCGCTGTCCGCAGCGGGCAGCGCATCGTCGATGCCTTCCCATGCGGCCGCATTGCCGCCGGGATTGCTGCCGGGGTTGGTGCCAGCGTCGGCGGTGGCCTCGCGGTCCACGGTATTGGTCGGGGTCCCCGGCCGCAGCACCGACAGCCGGCCCGTGACGGCATGCATCGCGATCAGCGGTTCCGGGGAGACGTCGCCCATGCCGGCCACCACGATGGCATCGAGCGCCGGCGGCTGCGCGCCGGCCGGGAAGGGGATCTCGATTGCCAGCCCGACCGCCTTGGCGATGTCGAAGGAGGTCCACCATGTCCGCGGCAGTTCGCCGGTGGCGGCGGGCGTCTCGAACGCGGTCAGACCGAGCTGTTCGGCAATCCGTTCGCGGTTCGGGTGCATCGTGCCGGCCAGCGTTGGGGCGCCGCCCTGGCCGGCCTCGACGAACCAGACATGGATCGCCGGCGGCAGGCCGTAAGGCTGATGCGTGTCGGGCCAGGCCGAGGGATCGCGCGGCTGGGCTGCGCCGCGATCCGCATGCGGCGCGGGCTCGGCCACGATGGCAACGCTCCGCCGCAGCCACAGCGCGCGTTCGACGCCGAGCCGCGCGCACAGCATGCGCCATTGCATGCCGGCATCGAGCGGAAATTGGCGCAGCACGTCGTCGTAGAGGTCGAGCTCGGCCGGCGACGGCGCGATGGGCCGGCGCGCCATCGAGAACTCGTCGGGCCATGCGCGCAGCCGCAGCATCCAGCCGGGCCGGGTGCCGTCCGGCGCGTAGAAGCGGGTTTCGATGCGCAGGGGCGCCAATACTTCGACGGCGCTCATGCCAGCTCCAGCTTGCCGATCATCACGCGCACCGGTGGGGCAAAGGTCTCGAAGCCGTAGGCCGCGCCGTCGGCGACGGTGCCGGTGGGCCGGTCCTGATCGTCGTGCCAGCTGTAGAAGCGGTAGCCGGCGGGCGGCTCTTCCAATACCACCCAATAATTGGCCAGATCCGCCGGTGCCACGTTGAAGGCGAAGAACGCGACATCCGGGCCGATCCTGCCGGGGAAGGTCGGAAACTGCTTGCGCGACTCGTCGAGCGGCTGGTTCGCGGGAGGCACGGTCCAGTCGGCCTCGGCCCGGTACAGATACACCACCGTGTCCGGATAGCGCCGGAACAGCGGGGTCTTGAACAGCACCACCGCCTCGCTGGCTCGCGGGGCCGGCGTCAGCGCGGCGTTGCCCAATGGCTTATCGGCGGGCCAGTTGCGGATCGGATGGATATCGAACTGGCCACCGGCGCGTTGCCAGAACTTGCGCAGCGGCGACCAGCGGGGAGCGATCGGGAAATTGCGCCAGCGCAGTTCGCCCAGCGCCTGCTGATTGGCGCCGACCAGTACGCCTTCCACGAAAGCAGCGTGCGTGGCCAGGCCCACCACGCGGTCCTGCTGCAGATCGCCAATGCCGGGCAGCATCCAGTCGGGCGCGGCCTCATTGAGGAATTGCCAAAGCGGCAGATCCAGCTCGGGTTCGATTTCGACGGGGCCGATGTCGACGATGCCGGGCAGGGTGGCAAGCACGCGATTGACCACGGGCGGGCGCGCGGCGAAAGGGTCGACGGCATCGGCGACGCGTTGGCCCAGCAGGTCCAGGTCAACCGGCCGGCAACGGGTGCGGCTCGACGCCAGCGTGTCGACCCATTGGCCCGTAGTTGGCTCGTCGATCAGCGTTGGCGGTTCGCGCACCGCGCGAATGACCTTGTCCGGATCGACGCGGCCATCGGCGTCGGGCGTCAGCGCATCGAGCGCGGCGGCCAGCCGGTTCAGGTCCGTCGTCGTTTCGCTGTCCATCAGCAGCCCGAACATGTCGTCGGCCTGCCGCTTGTCGTCGAAGGCGCGCCGGACCGCGTCCTTCAATATGGGGCCGGCATCCCCGCGCGGCTTGTGCCAGATCGCATCGGGATCGTCGGGCGCCACCGGGCACGCGGCGGCCGCTTCGAGCAGCACGCGATGCGGAATGACGCCGTCGCGCGTCAACGCCGAGCGCGCAGGACCAGGACGCAGCGCACGCCGCGCTGCCGAGGACCAGATCGCCGGCGCCATGCCGGGCGTGCGGCCGGTCAAGGCCGACGACACCGTCTGCTGCTCGTTGACCGGCATGCGGCCCAGCATCGCGCCGAGCACCGCCAGCTTGTCGACGGGATCGGGCGGCATATGGCGGAACCACAGCGAGCGCGAGACCTCGACGCCGAGCGCGACGTTGCCGATGCGCTCGCGTGCGATCGCCAGATCGCCGGCACGTGTGGCGGCGGCCTTGGCGATGCGGTCCTGCCATGCGATGGCGGCCCATGCGCCGAGGCCGGCCGCGCCGCGATGGCGCGGATCGGTATGAAACTGCGCGCTCCAGCCTGCGCTGGGCGCCGTGCCCGGCATCGTGAACGGCGCGTGGTAGCGCGGCGCGGTCAGCAGCCAGCGGCCCGGCGGCATGGGCGGCATCGCGGTGAGCGCGGCGGTTTCCGCGGCGAGCCAGGGCGCGACCGGGTCGGCCGGCGCGCCCACCATGCTGACCCGTTGCAGCGCGCCGCCCATCGGGAGGGCCACGATGGCAGGCTCGCCGGCAGCCGCCTGCCCGCGCCGCACGCAATGCAGCTTCGCGCGGCCGAAGTCCTCCTTCAGCTCGCCATCGGCGGGCGTGCGCAGCCGCTTGGCGATCTCGCCGAAGTCGCCGCCTTCGCCGGTACGGAAGCCCCACCTGTCGTAGCACGTGACGCGCACCGGTTGGCCCGCGACGACCGGCCACGCATCGCGCAGCGTGCCGTCGGGCTCGACCACGTAAGCGGGCACCAGGCAGGCGACATAGGCGCGTTGGGGCTCCAGTTTTACGGGGCTCAGGATGCGGCTGTACCAGTCGCCGTCGACCTCATGCACATGCGCCCACTGGTGCGAGTCGCCGAGCGGGTGAGCGGCCTGCGCCTGCGGCGACAGCGTGACGCGGCCATCGCGGCCGGGCACGACGTCGGTGGGCAGGCCCACCACCAGCACCAGCCATGGCCGGATCGCGGCGGGCAGGCGCGAATCGGGCGAATACCGCCACGGCAGGTCGAGCGTATCGGCGTGGCTGAATTCGATCAGCGCGCGCTTGGTGTTCTCTGCATCGGACGCGCCCGGCGGCGGATAGCGCCGGGTAATGGTCCCGGGCGCCAGCCGTTGCACATCGCCCGGCCCGAACAGCTCGTAGGGGGCGGGCGCGGTGATCGAGCGGGGCGTCTCGCTGAGGACGATTTCCTCCAGCGTCAGCGTGGCGCCGGCCTGCAGGCGTCCCGCCACCACGTTGCCGTTGGCGCCGTGGCGCAGCGCGGTGACCTGCCAGGAATGGAACTTGGCCATGCTCAGACTCCCGACAGGTCCACCGGCGACAGCAGGTCCGCCATCGGCACCGCCCCGCCGGTGCTGTTGCCGCGGGCGAAGGCATGCGCGGCGGTGGCGCTGGTGTAGTGCGCCAATTCCGTGGGCGGGACCGTAGCCCACACTTCGCGGGTGGCGTGGATCAGCTGCGCGTTACTGCCAAGCGCAGGGGGACGATGGCTGGCCGCGACCAGGTGGGCGATCGCCCGCAGATCGGTGCGCGCGGCGACCTCTGCGTCCTGCAGTTCGGGCGGGATCACGACCAGCTCGACCTCGCGCGTGTCGTCCACGTGCGTGCTGTAGTGCGCCGCGCCGCTGCTCAGCACCACGCCAGCATCGAGCATGTCGAACGGTGGCCGGTTCAGCTGTTCGGCCTCGTTCAGGTTGCAGTAGTGGCCCGGCGCGAAACGTTCGGTGACCGGATCGCCCGGCGTCAACACGCGCACGCCGGCGCGCGCCGGCAGCGGCAGGCCGTCGACGCGGTCGATCGGCAGGCCCAGCGGCGCGCGACGTTGGGACCATTGCAGGGCGCCGGTCGGCGGCACGGCGGCAACGCCCGGGCGCGTGGGGCGCGGGGCCAGCACCACGGCCGGATCGTCGATCGATGCGGCCCGCACATTGCCGGCCCGCACGATCTCCTGCTGCACGATCGTCAGCAGTTCGCCGGGGCTGGCCGCCATATCGGCCGGGCCGCTGCCCAGCGTAAAGGTCTCGTCCCAGGAGACGTCGAACAGGAAGGTCTCGATGGTCAGCCGGCCGCGAATCACCAGCGGCCCGGGACCGGACACGGTGCCGTCGAGCCGCACGCCGCCGAAGCTGAAGCCGCCTGCGCGCACGTCGAAGCCCGCGGAGGCATTGGCGACGAAGGCAAACGGGCGGAACTGCACCAGCGCATCGAGCTGCAGGAAGCCATGCGCGGTCAGCCCCATCGAGAACGTGATGTCGAAGCGCCCGCCGAGCTGAATGGTGTTGCTCGTGAACGCCAGATAGCCTTCGGCGCGGATCGACAGCGGCCCGCCCAGCGTTTGCAGCGACAGTCCGACGCGGCGCAGGGCCGGCAGCTGTGCCGGCTCGGGATTGAAGCCCGGGTAGAAGCCGCCGATCGACACCACCGCATACGCCTGGCTGCCCCAGTGCAGCCGCATCGCGGCATCGCCGTAGACCGAGAAGACGCCGAGCACATGGCTGTCGACCAGGCTGGCGTCGATGGAAATCAAGGCCTGCGCCGGATCGACGATGCCGAGCAGGTCCAGCCGCAACTGCACCAGCCCCGGGACGCCCGGGATGCCGGCGCGGGCGACGCCGAGCAGCACGACCTTGCCGCTGGGGACCTCGGCCACCAGGCCGAGATCGAGCGACAGGAAGCTGCCCGCGCCCGCCGACAGCCACGCGAGCCGCAAGGTCGGCGCGATCAGATGGTGGTCGCGGAACGCCGGAAAGAAGCGGCGCAGCGCTTCGATGGCGATGCTGGGGTTGGCCGGCGGGCGCGTGGCCAGCAGCGTGTCGGCCGCCGCGCCGGTCCGCACGGCCAGCGCCAGCGCCTCGGTATCGGCGCGACGGTGCACGCCGACCAGTCCGCCGACGCGGTCCAGCGAGAAGCCGAAGGACAGCTGGATCGGCGGCACGAAGGACACGCCCATCAGCGCCAGAAAGGACGGCACGCCGTCCGGCAGGCGCTCCAGCACCGCCGATGCGCTGACCGATACCGGGCCCAGCGGCACGTTCAGCGCGCCGCCGAAGCCGGCGGACGAAGGCAGGCGCACGATCGCGCCGCCCCCCGGCAGGCCGCCGCCGAACGGGGAGGGCAGCGATACCGCGATGCCCGATGGTTGCTGCGGCCCCACGGTGAATGGCGGCAGCGTGGTGTTGTCCGGCAGCTTGGGCTGCAGCACCAGCGATGACGAGGAAAACGCCAGCTTCAGCGGGCCGAGCGGCAGTTCGCCATTGAGGCCCTGCGGGCTGTCCCAGTTCAATGCGCGCACCAGCTCCTGCAGGCCCGGGATATCGGGCAGGCCTTCGAGCAGATAGCGGTTCAGATGCGCGGCGATTTTGTCGCGAGCGGCGGTCCAGGCGTCGACGGCCGCCGTCCAGGCGCTCGCGGACGGCGCCTGCTGCGCGAGCAGATCCAATTGCTGTGCGGCCGCCTGCAGCGCATCCAGATCCGCGGTGGGAGCGGCCGGGCCGAGCGCGCGCCGCAGGCTGTCCCCCAATTCCACCGCGTATCGGATGACTTCGCTGCTGGCCATGCGTCGTGCCCTGGCGTACTGCGTCGATCGAGGACCGCCCGGCCAGGCCGGGCGAGCAGGCGGTCCGTGCGATCCGGGTGGGGCAGTGCCGCTCGGCACCCCCGATGCCTCACACGCTGGAAGGACAGGGACGTCTTATCAGAGGCGACGGCAACGATGGACGCAAATGAATTCTGTGCAGGTCTGGTCCGCGTGCGGTTTTATTCGTATCAGGGCTGAAACAGTGCGATGGCCGCGGGTTCGCCCGCGCGGCGATCGGTGCCGCCTTGATGGGACGATTAGCGGAGCAGACTAGCGGGGCCCCCTAGCGGCGTGCCATGCGCCGCCGCTCCCGCCAGATCAACGCGACATGGACGAGGCCCGCGGCAAGGCTGGTCTGCCCGCTGTAGTGCACGAGCGCGAGCGCCCAGCCGCGGTGGTCCACCAGGACCCACAACGCGAGCAGCAGTCCCAGCCAGCCGGCCGCGCGCAGCATGCGCGTGCGCGACCGTGGCAGCAGAACGTCAAACACCGCTTGCTGATGCCGCTCCATCGCGAGCGCCAGCGCGCCGAATGCCGCGATGCATAGGGTGAAGGCGAGCAGGTCCATCATGCGCGGTCCTCCGACAGCGTGGCAGGAGCGGAGGTGGTGGCGGCGGCGGTGGCGGTGCTCGCGCGCGTTCTTCTGGCCGGCTTGATCCGCGGCCGATGCCGGGCGGTGCGCAGTGCCAGCATCGCGTGCAGCGCGGCCAGGGCCCACATCATCAGATCGAAGCCTGCAAAGACCCAGTCGCCCTCGGCCATGCTGCGCCACAGGCCGCGGTCGGTGGTCAGCGCGTTCAGCACCGGCAGCAGCGCCAGCAGCGCAGCGCCCAGCCACAGCAGTTCGATCCACGCTTTCTTTGCCGGCCGCATCAGCGCGACCAGCAGCGTCGCCGCCCACGCGATGAAGAACAGGTGGATCTCCCAGGCGCCGCGGGCTGCCAGTTCCGCCGGGAGCAGACGATTGCCCCACAGCATCGCCGTCATCGCAACGGAAAGCCCGGCGATCGCGGCGATATTCAGGCGCTCGACCAGCCAGAAACCGAAATACGGCCGCTCCGGCTCAGGCAGCTTCTGGCGACGCTTGACGGTCCACATCACCAGCCCCGTGCCGACCATCGCGGTGCCGGCAAGACTGACGATGAAGTAGAGCCAGCGCAATTGCAGATCGCTGAATCGCCCCAGATGCAGCGCATACATGACGCCGCGCACCTCGGCCGCCGGGCCGACGCTGTCGCGCGTCTCGAGCAGCTTGCCGGTGGCGCCGTTGAACACCAGGTACTGCGGGCTCATCGACACGCGCGCGGCCTCGCCGCGCAGCACGGTGACGCGGGCCGACGCATCGCCGGCATGGGCGATCGTCACGCGGCTGATGTTGTGCTGGCCCCAGCGCGCCTGGGCCTGGCGCACCATGTCATCAATCGGCGCGAGCTTGGCGGGGATGCCGCTCGGCTTGCCGGGCGGCGGCGACGCATTCAGCTGCGCCGTCAGCTGCTGCCGCTCGGCCGGCGTCTTGAAGGCTGCCTGCTGGCCCCATGGCATGTACATCGCCATCAGGGTCACCAGGCCGGTATAGGTGATCATCAGGTGGAAGGGCAGGCCGAACACCGACAGCGCGTTGTGCGCATCGAGCCAGGAACGCTGGCCCTTGCCCCAGCGGAAGGTGAAGAAGTCGACGAAGATCTTCTTGTGGGTGATCACGCCGCTGACGATCGCCACCAGCATGAACATCGCGCAGAAGCCCGCGAGCCAGCGTCCCCACAGCACCGGCATGTAGTGGAACTGGAAGTGGAAGCGATAGAAGAACTCGCCGCCGTGGGTTTCGCGCGCCGCGACCTTCTGGCCCGTGGCCGGGTCGAAGGTGCCGCTGTCGAACGTGCGCTTGCCGGGTGGGGCGCCCACCGTGCGCCAGAACGCGCTGACCACGTTGTGCCGGTCCGTCGGCATCTCCATGCCCCACAGCGGGCTGCCCGCGGCGACGGTCGCCAGCGTGTCGGCCACGCGCTGCGCGGCCGCGGCGGGATCGGGCACTTCGAGCTGATGCGCCAGTTCGGGCCGCATCCATTGCGAGATCTCGTCCTTGAAATAGCTGACCGTGCCCGTCAGGAACATCGCGTAGAGAATCCATCCGACCAGCAGGCCGGCCCACGTATGCAGGTCCGACATGGTCTGGCGGATGCCCCGGCCCCTGGCGGCGATGTCGCTGTGGTTGTCGATGACGTTGCGCGGCGTCACCGTAGACTTCGCGGTGGACTTCACGATGCGCTCCCTCCCACGCCGGCATACCAGGCCGCCAGCAGCAGCGGGACGGCCGCCACCAGCAGTCCGGCCCATGCGCGCCGCGCGCTGCGTACCGCGAACACCCAGATCACGGCGCCCGCATAGAAGGCGAAACTGGCCAGCATGCCGGTCAGCACGGCTTGCGGCTTGCTGATCGGCAGCGCCAGCGCGGCGACGCTGGCCAGCGCCGCGAGCGCATAGCCGCCCAGCACGGCGGCGATGATGCGCGAGACGAGCGAGCCGATCTTCAGGGCTCGGGGCACGGCAGCTTGCATTTACTGTTTGGCCTTCTTGTCGGCGTTGGGTGCGGGAATGGCCGGCACGGCGGGCAGGCCGTCGGGTTTGACATAGGTCAGCGTGCTGACATAGTCGACGCGATGATATCGCTCGGGCCCGGCCTGTCCCAGGCGCTCGCCCGGGGTTTCGTCCTGATGGCTGACCTCGGCGACGTAGACGCCTTGCCACGGCATATCGAAGGCGACCTTGCCCTGCTCGTCGGTCTGCTTCTCCTTGGCCCAGCCCGACTGCGTCACCAGCGCGACCTTGGCCTTGGGCAGCGGCTTGCCGCGGAAGAACACCTGCAGTTCCCCGGCCTTGCCGGCCGGCACCACGTCGAGCACCAGCTTGGGCGCCTGCGGCGCGAGCTCCGTCACCAGCCGCGCGGCGGGAAAATACCAGCCGGTCAACTGCTGTTCGCCGCGCTTGAACGGGTACAGCGGGTAGTGGGGCGCCTGCGCGACGATCGCGTCGCCGCGCTTGGCCTGGAAGGGCAACGTATAGCCGTCGCCGGTCTTGACGCCGTCGGCGGCTTGCTCGCCCTTGGCCGAGAGCAGCGCGGCGCTCGGCACACCGAGCTTGTCCAGCGTGCCGGGCGAGACCTCGCGCAGGTTCTCGGCGAATTCGCCGAAGCGGACGCTGGCGTTCTGGCCGGGCGCCTGCTCGATCCAGATCTGGTGCGAATGCGCCGCGGTGGCGAACGCCATCAGCGCGAAGGCGAGCGATGCGGAAGATTTCATGGGATAGCCCTTAGAAGTCGAATTGCGCCGAGAGCATCAGCGTGCGGGGAGCGGCCACGGTGACATAGGTACCGCTGGCCAGCCAGTGGTTGTCGTTGAACAGGTTCAGCACATTGGCGCGCAGCACCACCGGCGTGCTGCCGACGCGGGTGCGATAGCGGGCGCCGATGTCGTAGCGGGTATAGCTGCGCAGGCTCAGCGTATTGGCCGCGTTGAAGTACATCGACGAGGTATGCAGCATGCGGCCGGACAGGCTCAGGCCCTGCACCCACGGCGTATCCCAGTCGACGCCGAGGTTGAAGGTCCGCTTGGGCACGTTATTGGCGTCCTTGCCGTCGTTGACGCCGCCGGCGGTACGGGTCAGCTTGGCATCGAAGAAGGTGGCGCTCGCCATCAGCCGCAGGCCGCGCATCACCTCGCCATAGGCCGACAGCTCGAGGCCACGGTTGCGCTGCTCGCCGTCGAAGCTGTAGATGTTGGTGGCCGGATCGGTGACCGCGCTGGGGCGCTCGATCTGGAACACCGACACGGTGGTGGTGACGCGGCGGCTCCAGTCGACCTTGACGCCGGCCTCGTATTGCTTGGACTTGTACGGCGCGAACACCTCGCCAGCGTTGGCGGTGCCGGCCGGGGCGACGCCGCCGCGCGTCAGGCCCGCGGTGTAGTTGCCGTAGACCGACACGTTGGACAGCGGCTTGATCACGATGCCGGCGAGCGGGGAGACCGCGCTGTCGTCGTACTTGCCGCTCTGCACGCCGGCGGTGAAGTTCTCCAGCGCCACGCGCTGATGGCGCAGGCCGCCGGTGATCAGCACGCGATCGTCGGCGAAGGACAGCGTATCGGTCAGCGAGAAGCTGGTCAGCTCGGTTTCCGAAGCGCGCTGCGCATCGCCGCGGATGCCGCGCACCGGGGGAATCGGCACGGGGTTGTAGATGCTGGAAGGCACGCCGTCGGCGGCCGGATTGGCCAGGTAGAAGTTGCCCGCCTCCTGGTCGAGCCGCGTGGCGCTGAACGTCACGGTATGGCCGACGTTCCACGTGGCGAAGTTCGCGCGCGCGCCGACCTCGGCGGTCCGCGTCTTGCTGTACGCGTCATACCAGGCGTTGTTGACGGTGAAATTGCCCTGTGCGTTGACACGGCCCGAAGGAAAGTCCTGATAGGTCGATCCCTCGTGATACCCGGCCGCGCCCCAGACCATCAGGTTCGGTGCGATGTCGTACTCGACGCGGCTCATCACGGCCGTGTCATGCAGGTTCAGCTTCGTGCCGGGATAGAAATTGCGGTGCCCGGAGGGGGCGTCCGGAATGGCGGTGACCGTCGGCAGGAAGCCGATCTGCGGACGGAAGTTGTCGATGCCCTCGTGCTGGCTGTAGGCATCGAGCGACCAGCGCAGCCTGCGGCCGCGATAGTCCAGGCCGATCGCGCCGACGGTCTGTTCGGCGCGGCCGTCGTCCAGCGTCGTCTTGCCGTTCTGGTAGGCGCCATTGAAGCGCACGCCCCATTCCTTGTCCTCGCCGAAGCGGCGGCCGATGTCCGCCTGCACGCCCAACTGCGACTTGCTCTGGAAGGTGCCGGTCAGGCGCGTCAGCGGTTCGTCGCCGGCGCGCTTGGTGACGACGTTGATCGCGCCGCCGATGCTGCCGCTCGGGCCGATGCCGTACATCAGCGTGCCCGGGCCCTTGAGGACCTCGACACGCTCCATCATCAGCGTGGGCATCCGGTTCGCCGACGCCATGCCGTAGAGGCCGTTCAAACCCACGTCGCCGCTCGACACGGTATAGCCGCGGATCTGGAAATCCTCGCCGAAGCCGCCGCTGGAGGTCAGCGTGCGCACCGAGGCCTCGCTGACGACCACGTCGGCAAGCGTGCGGGCCTGCGTGTCCTGCAGCATCTCGGCGGTGTAGTTGGTGGTGCTGAACGGCACGTCCATCACGTCGGCCGTGCCCAGCACGCCCAGGCCGCCGCCGCGCGCGACCTGGCCGCCGGCATAGGGCGCCGGCAGGCCGCCATCGCTGGCGGAGGCCACCACGGTCGCCGTGGGCAGCATCGCGACGCCTTCGCCGGCATCCGCGGACCGCGGCGCGGCATTGACGACATAGGTGCCGTTCGCCTGCTCGACGGCCACCAGCCCCGAATTGGCCAGCAGCGTGTCCAGGCCGCGGCGCACCGTGTAGTTGCCCTGCAGGCCCGTGCTGCTGCGGCCGGCGGTCAGCTCCGGCTTGAACGACAGCATGATGCCGGCCTCGCGGCCGAAGCGGCTGAGCGCATATTCGAGCGTGCCGGCGGGGATGTCATAGCTTCGGCTCGCGGCCGCCGGCTGGGCGTGCGCGATCGCGGGGATGGACAGCACCGGCGCGGCAACGGCGGCGCCGAAGGCGATGTGCCGCGCCGCGCGGGCCAGCAGCTTGCGCCGGAATCGGTGAGTAGGCTGGCGCGTCGGCGCCGTGACGTGGACCCGGAGGGAACCCATGATCTGACCTTTCTGAAGGAGGAGAAGTTGGAGTGCTCACCTCCATGACCCGCGAGAAACCAAAACGGATCAGCTCGCGGCAAATATTTTTCAGATCTTCGTGGGCTACCCCTTGGCGGCAGGTGCCCGGACAAGCCGGATCTCCCTGCGCCCCCACAGTCTAGTCACCACTTCGGTGCGTACCTCCAGCGTCGTGCCCAGCGCGCTCAGGACCTTGCCGATGTCGTCGACCGGGAACGAGCCCGACACGCGCAGGCCGGCCAGCGCCGGGTCGCAGGACAACGCATCGTCGCTGTAGCGGCCCAGCTCCACGAGGAAATCGTCCAGGCGCATGCTGCGGGCGACGATGAAGCCTTCGGCCCAGGTCGCGCCGGCGCTCTCGGCCGGGGCAGGGGAGGTGATGCTGTCCGCCGTATAGCTGGCGCGATAGCCGGCCGGCAGCACGATCGCGCTGGCGGCATTGCGGTTGGGGCGGATCTGGACCTTGCCCTCGAACACGCTGACCTCGGTATCGTCGCCGCGCTGGCGCACGACATAGCGGGTGCCCAGCGCCTGCACCGTGCCCTGCGCGGTCTCGACCAGGAAGGGCCGGGGTGGCGACGCTTGGTCTTTGGCGGTGGCAATCAGGATCTCGCCGGCCAGCAGCCTGACGCGCCGCTGTGCCGCGTCGAAGTCGATGTCGACCGCGCTGGCGGTGTTCAACCACAGCTGCGTGCCGTCCGCCAGCACCAGCGAACGGCGCTCGCCGACCGCGGTGCGATGGTCGGCCGCCCATTGGCGCCACGGCGTATGGTCCCGCGCGCTCCAGGCGAGGCCCCCGGCGAACAACGAGACCGCCAGCACCTTGATCGCGCGCCGGCGCTTCGACGAACCCGGCGAACCCGGCGGGGCGAGCGCGGCCCGCGCGATATCGGAGGTCACCGGCGAGGACAGCGGCCGCAGCCGGTCCTTGACCGATTCGATCCGCTGCCAGGCCCGCTCGTGATCGGGATGCGCGGCGCGCCAGCACTTCCAGGCCTCGACGACCTCGGGCGCCACGTCATCGCCCTGCAGTTCGAGCAGCCATTCCAGCGCGCGCTCCGCCACGTCGGCCGGAATGTTGGCGGCGTCGGCTGTGGTCTGGTACCAGGAGGAAGCCAAGGGGGCGTTATCCGATCGTGATGCGAGGTGATGGGGCGGGATGCGCGTTCATTCGACGGGCTGCGGCTTCAGGCCGCTTCATGCGGCGTCATGCGACGAACGACAGGTCGGCGAAGAAGCAGCGCTGCAGCGCCTTGACGATGTAGCGCTTGACCGTCGGGATCGAGATGCCCAGCGCCTCTGCCACCTGCGCGTGCGTCTGCCCGTCGAGCTGGGACAGCAGGAAGGCCTCCTTGACGATCCGCGGCAATCCGTCGAGCAGGCAGTCGAGCTCGAGCAGCGTCTCCAGCAGGATCGCCCGTTCCTCGGGCGACAGTTCGACCCGGCTGGGCGCCTGCGCCAGGGCTTCGAGATAGGCGCGCTCGAGCTTTTCGCGGCGCCAGTGGTTCGACACCAGCCGCTGCGCGACGGTGGTCAGGTAGGCGCGGGGCTCGTCCAGGCGGCTCGGCACGCGATCGCTGTTGAGCAGCCGCACGAAGGTGTCGTGCGCCAGGTCGCCGGCCTGCTCGGCGCTGCCCAGACGCCGGTGGAGCCATCCCTTGAGCCATAGATGGTGGTCGCAATACAGCGACTCGATGCTCGTAGGGAGAAGGCAGCCCGGCGTACTCATGTTCCAGCAGGTGGATCCGCTCGGCCGCCGGTCCGGCGCAGCGGAAGGCGGCATGCCGACGCGGACGGCAAAATGGCGTCAGAAAGGTTGTAAATAGTAATCATTATTAATAACAGAGTTAAACAAAACCTGTCAAGGCGGCAAGAAAGCGAAAGACGGGCGAAAAGGAGCGGAGGAGGGGAAGGATCCAGGCGCTCGCCATGGCCTACCGGGATGGCCAGCTGGGGCTCGACCGCGACGAGCGGAATTTCCGCTTCCACCTGGTGGAGACGGCGCACGCGCTGAAGCATCCGGCGCTCAAGCCCTAGCGCTGGCGGGCGGGCGAATGGCCTGCGTCGTGGGCAATGACTCGCAATATGGGGCCGCTATGGACGACCGACCGGCGCCACGGCCTTGCTTTTGAGCAACACCCGCGAGAGCGCCAGGATGTTCGCCTCGGCGGCGTCCTTGCGCCAGATCAGCCGCGTCACCATGCGGCCGGATTTGGCGGGCAAGGGATGCAGGCTGAGGCGGGCCCGCTCGCTGTAGATGCCGACGATGCTGCGCGGCACCAGCGCGACGCCCATGCCGACCGCCACGCAGCCGAGAATCAGATGGTAGGAGCCGACCTCGACGACGCGCCGCGGCGCGGTGCGCGAGCGCGCAAACCAGTCCTCCAGGCAGCGGCGATGCGGACAGCCGCGCGGGAAGGCCAGGATCGTCTTCGAGGGAATGTCCTTCGGCGAGGCGATCGGGGGATGGCCGGCATTGGCGACGATGACCAGTTCCTCCTCGTAGATCGGCATCGCATGCAGGCGCTTGTCCGCTGCCGGATCGGTGGTCAGCGCCGCATCGAGGGTGCCATCGATGACCCGTTCGGCGAGCTCCGCCGGGTCGCCGGAGGACAGCTCCAGGGCGACGTCCGGATACATCTCGTGGAACAAGCCCAGCGGTTGCGGCAGGCGGACCGCTGCCGTGCTTTCCATCGCGCCGAGCCGCAGCGTGCCGCTGGGCCGGTCGTTGCGGGTGGCCTCGGCCGCCTCGTCGGCCAGATCGAGCAGCCGTTCCGCATAGTCCATCAGCACCTTGCCCGCCGGCGACAGTTGCAGCTTGCGGCCGTCGCGATGGAACAGCGTGACGCCGAGCTTCTCTTCGAGCTGCTGGATACGCACCGTGATGCTCGACTGCGCGCGATGCAGCGTTTCGGCGGCCTTGTTGATGCCGCCCGCCTGCACGACCGCGGCGAAGGTCTTCAGGTCGGACAATTCCAGCATATCGATTTCTCCGAATGATCGGTTCGGGACAATTCATTTTACGCGATGGATCGGCGGCCCTACAGTGGGGATGAAGACACCTTGCATCCGGGCTTGCATCCCCCGGCTGGCATCCCAGGATGACATCCCGGGGCCTTGCGTCCGGCTGCGGCAAGCGCTCCCCACGTATCGACGAGGCTTATCTACATGACCCTATCGCGTCCCGGACTTCCCAACGGCATGGCCGCGGCGGCGGCCGGCGTTTCCGCCAACGTCGTGTTTGGCGCGTCGTCGCTGTACTGGCGGCTGCTGGCCGGCATCGCGCCGACGACGCTGGTCGGCTACCGCATCCTGATTTCGCTGACGACGCTGCTGGCCATCCTCTGGTTGACCGGGCGCTTGCGGGCATTGCGCAGCAAGCTGGGGCCGCGCGTGCTGGCCCTGCATGTCGCGGCCTCGTGCCTGGTGGTGGTGAACTGGGCCGTCTTCATCTGGAGTTCGATCCACAGCCATGTCGTCGAAACGGGCCTGGGCTATCTGACGGCCCCTTGCATTTCGATCGCGGCCGGCGTGATCGTGTTTCGCGAGAAGGTCGACAAGGTTGTCGCCGCGGCACTACTGGTGATCGCGGCCGCGATCGCGCTGCTGCTGTTGCGCAGCGGCGAACTGCAGCACTGGCTCTATCTGACGGCTGCGATCAGTTGGGGCGGTTATGCCTGCCTGAAGAGGTTTACGCCGCTGGACGCGGTCAGCGGCCTGCTGATGGAGACGGTGTTCCTGTCGATCGGCTGCGGCCTGGCGCTGATGTTCTCGGACATGACGCTGGCCCTGCCGGCCGGCATGTCCACGCTGCATCTGGCTGCGCTGGCCATGGCCGGGCTGGTCTCCGCGATCCCGCTGATGCTGTTCTCGTACGCGGCCAACCATCTGTCGCTGTCGATGAACGGCCTGCTGCAGTTCGTGTTGCCGACCACCCAGTTCATCGTCGCCACGTTCGTCTACCGGCAGCCGGTGTCGGCCAATACGGTGATGGCGCTCGCGCTGATCTGGCTGGCGCTGATGGGCATCGTGGCCCGGCCACTGCTGCCGCCACGCTGCCCCGCGGGCGCGGGGCGGCCTTGACGATGCGCTGCTTCTGATTGCGCTACTTCTGGTACGCCGGGACCACGAACCCCGCAAAGCGCTGCTGCGTCACGGCCTTGAACGAGGCCGAACGGTAGGCGTTGCGGATATCGGCCACAAAGGGCTTGTTCAGGTCGCTGGTTTTGACGGCGACGAGGTTCATGTAGTAGTCGGGGATCTTCTCCAGCGCCAGTGCCGAGGTCAGCTTCAGGCCCGATGCCAGCGCGAAATTGCCATTGACGAAGGCATAGTCGACGTCGTCGAGCGAGCGGGGCAGCTGGGCCGCTTCGAGCTGCACCAGCTTGAGCTTGTGCGGATTGCCCGCAATGTCGCGCTCCGAGGCGCGCACCGCGTCCGTACCGGGCTTGAGCGTGACCCAGCCGATCTGCTGCATGATCGCGATGGCGCGTGCCAGATTGGTCGGGTCGTTCGGCAGCGACACGGTGGCGCCCGGCTTCACTTCGCTCAGTGCCTTGTGCTTGCGGCTGTAGATGCCGATCGGCGCGGTCGGTACCTGCACCACCTCCGATAACTGCAGCTTGCGATCGGCCGAGAATGTCTTCAGGTAGACCGCATGCTGGAAGGCGTTGGCATCGAGCGCGCCATCTGCCAGTGCCAGGTTCGGCTGCACGTAGTCGCTGAACTCGACGATCGTCACCTTGTAGCCTTGCCCTTCCAGGATTGGCTTGATGCCATGGCGGACCTGGTCGGCATAGGGGCCGGCGGTCGCACCGAAGCGGATTTCCTTCTTGTCGGGGTCCGCCGCGCTGGCGGACTGCATGGCGCCGAAGGCCAGCAGCAGGGTGGCCAGTATCCGGACTCGGCTTGCGACTCGCATCGATTTCTCCCGTTGGTTCTCGATTCTGTTCTGGAACGGCGCGGCGGCGCCGGCAAACATGCCGGCTCATTGTAGGGACGGGCGAGACGGGAGCGAAGCTGCAAATTGGCATGCGCATATGCGGCGAGCGCATATGCGCAACGAAAGGACTGCGTCCGGCGGTGGGCGATCTATCGCGCCATCACCTTGTCCGGCGTCATCGGCGTCGTCCGCAGGCGGCGTCCGGTGGCATGGAAGATCGCATTGCTGATCGCGGCTGCGACGCCGACGATGCCGATCTCGCCGACGCCCTTGGCGCCGATACGGCTGACGATGCGGTCGTCCTCCTCCACAAAGACGACGTCGATGTCGCGGATGTCGGCGTTGGCGGCAACGTGGTACTCGGCGATGTCATGGTTCATAAAGCGGCCCAGCGCATGGTCGGCATGGGTTTCCTCGAGCAGCGCCTGGCTGATGCCCCAGACCACGCCGCCGATCACCTGGCTGCGGGCCGTCAGCGGATTGACGATGCGGCCGGCGGCCACGGCGCTGACCACGCGCATGACGCGCACCAGGCCCAGCGCCTCGTCGACGCGCACCTCACAGAACACGGCCGAATGCACCGCCCGCACGGTCTTCTTCTGTTCGGCGAGGTTCGGCACCAGCAGGTAGCGCACTCCCAGTTGCGCCTTGCCGTGGGCCGACAGCAGTTCGGTCAGCGGCATGGCGACGGCGGGATCGGCGCGCAGGCAGATCATTCCGTCCCGAAACGCGACCTGTTCGAAAGTGCAGCCCTGGAAGCGGCCGTTGCGCTGTCCCCGTGCCAGGCGCCACAGCTGGCGTTGCAGGCGTTCGCACGCGCCATCGACCGCCGAGCCGACCGTCGCCACATGCGAGGAGCCGCCCTCGATCGGCGCGAACGGCAATTCCGAATCGCCCAGGCGGAACACCACGCGCTCCAGCGGCAGGCCCATCGCCGAGGCGGCGATCTGCGTCATGGCGGTATAGGTGCCGGTGCCGATGTCGCTGGCCGCGCTGGCGACCTCCAGCGTGCCGTCCGCATGCAGCGTGGCGCTGGCGCGCGCGGCCATCTGCATCGCGTCCCAGGTGCCGGTGGCCATGCCCCAGCCGACCAGTTCATGGCCGTCGCGCATCGAACGGGGCTGCGGGGAGCGCTTGGCCCAGCCGAAGCGCCGCGCCCCTTCCTCGTAGCATTCGCGCAGCGACTTGGTCGAGAAGGGCAGGCCCTTGTTGCCGTCGCGCTCGGCGTAGTTTGCGAGCCGCAGCGCCAGCGGATCCATGCCGACGGCGTACGACAGCTCGTCCATCGCGACTTCCAGCGCATGCACGCCGTGGGCGGCGCCCGGCGCGCGCATGTCCATCGGCGTGTAGTGGTCCAGGTCGACCAGCCGGTATTTCAGGCGGACGTTCTCGCTGGCGTAGAGCTGCCCGGACCAGTTCGCGACCACCTCGACGTAGTCCTCGTGCCGCGACGTTTCTGCCGCGACCTCGTGGATCACGGCCTTCAGCCGGCCGTCGGTGTCGGCGGCGAGCCGGACGCGTTGCCACGTTTCGGGACGATGGCCGAAGGTGAACATCTGCTGGCGCGACAGCACCACGCGCACCGAGCGCTGCAGCTTCAGCGCCGCCATCACCGCCACCAGCAGCTGGTACTGCGGGCGCAGGCCGGAGCCGAAGGCGCCGCCGACGAACTGGTTGCGCACCACGACCTTGCGCTTGGGCAGGCCGAACACGCGCGACACCATCCAGCGGCAATTCTGCGAGCCTTGGGTCTTGTCGTGGATCAGCAGATGGCCGCGGCTGTCACGGATCACGGTGCTGGCGTGCATCTCCATCGGGTTGTGGTGCTCGACGCCGGCGTAGTACTCGGCATCGATCTTGACCGGCGCGGCTTCGAAGGCCGCGTCGGCGTCGCCCTTGGGCTTCGGCGTGGGCGAATAGCCGGCCTTCAGCGACGAGGGCTCGTGGCTGCGCTGCAGGTTCGCGAGCAGGTTGGTTTCGTGCGGCGCGGCCTCGTATTCGACCTGCACCAGCATCGCGGCATAGCGCGCCAGCTCGAAGGTTTCCGCCACCACCAGCGCGACCGGCTGGCCGCTGTAGTGGATCTGGTCGTCATACAGCGGCCGGAACGGCGAGCCGGCCGGGGCGGTCATGTCCTTGTAGAACAGCCGCAGCGAACGGACCTTGGGGCGGTTCTCATGCGTGATTACATCGAGGACGCCCGGCACCGCCAACGCCCGGCTGGCGTCGATCGACACGATGCGCCCGCGCGCGACGGTGCTGTTGACCACCACGCCATAGGCCAGGTCCGGCGCGGGATGTTCGGCCGCATAGCGGGCGTGGCCGGTCACCTTGGCGACGCCGTCGATGCGCGGCGTCGGCGTGCCGATCCCGGACTGCCCGGAGCCGGGCACTGCCATCGGCTGCTGATTCTCGTCGATCGGTTCGAGCACGGTCTTGGTCATGCCAGCGTCTCCTCGCGGCAAGCGTCCTGCCCGGTGTTGGTCAGGATGCCGGCTGCCGCCATTTCCAGGGCGTGCACGATGGCACGCTCGGCCAGTGGAATCTTGAAGGCGTTGTTGGGGCCGCCTTCCGGCAGGCTTTCCGCCAAGCCTTCCGTCACGCCAGCCGGCCAGCTTTCCGGCAGGGCGGGACCGCCCCAGGCACGCGCTTCGCGCAGGATGAAGCGGGCCGCCTCGGCGAAGGCTTCGGCGTCCGCCGGCTTGCCGACCAGCAAGCCCTCGGCCTCGGTGTCGCGCCAGGGCTTGTGGGCGACGCCGCCCAACGCGAGCCGGGCCGCGCGGATGCGGCCGTCGGGCCCGAGGTCGAGGGCCGCCGCCACCGACACCAGCGCAAAGGCATACGACGCGCGCTCGCGCACCTTCAGATAGCAGCTGTGGGCGGCGAAGGCCTCCGCGGGCGGCAGCGACAGGTGCGTAATGATTTCGTCGGGCGCCAGCGTGGTATCGACATCCGGCCGGTCGCCGGGCAGCCGATGGAATTCGCCGAAGGGAATCTCGCGCGTGCCATTGACCGATTCGACATGGACGGTCGCGTCCAGCGCGGCCAGCGCCACGCACATGTCGGACGGGTGGGTGGCGATGCAATGCTCGCTGGCGCCGAGAATCGCGTGCTGGCGGGCCAGTCCCGTCGCCGCCGGACAGCCGGTGCCCGGCGCGCGCTTGTTGCATGGCACGCCGGCATCGTAGAAGTAGTAGCAGCGCGTGCGCTGCAGCAGGTTGCCGCCGTTCGTCGCCATATTGCGGATCTGCGGCGAGGCCCCGGCCAGGATGGCGGCGCGCAGCAGCGGATAGCGCTCGCGCACCAGCGGATGCTCCGCGGTATCGGCATTGCGGGCCATCGCGCCAAGATGCAGGCTGCCGTCGGGCTGTTCCTCGATCTCGGCCAGCGGCAGCAGGCCCAGGTCGACCAGCGCGACGGGGCGCATCACGTCCACCTTCATCAGGTCGACCAGATTGGTGCCGCCCGCCAGGCAGCGTGCGGAGGCGTTGCCCTCCGCGCGCTCGGCGGCTTCATGGATCAGGGCGAGCGCCGCGGGCACGGTGTCGGCGCGTTCGTAGTGGAACGGGTTCATGGCGTCGGCTCCGATGGCGTCGAAGACGATGGCGTCGATGGTCCCGCTTCCAATGACGCCGATGACGGGGTTGCGCCGGCCGCCGTGCGGTTCCCTTCGCCTTCGCCTTCGCCTTCGTCTTTGCCTTCGCCCCGCGCCGTGCCGTGCCCGTTCAGCACCACGCGCGACACGGCCTCGACGATCTGCGGATAGGCGCCGCAGCGGCACAGGTTGCCGCTCATCCGCTCGCGGATCTCCGGCACGTTGCGGGGAGGCGTTTCGTTCATCAGCCCCGCCGCCGAGCACAGCTGGCCCGGCGTGCAATAGCCGCACTGGAAGGCATCGCATTCGATAAAGGCCTGCTGCAGCGGATGCAGGCCGCGCTGGTCGCCGGACAGGCGGGCCAGTCCTTCGACGGTCGTGATGTCGGCCTGGTCGTAGGCCACCGCCAGCGCCAGGCAGGCGTTGATGCGGCGCCCGTCTGCAAGAATCGTGCAGGCGCCGCACTGGCCGTGGTCGCAGCCCTTCTTGGTGCCGGTCAGGTCCAGCTGCTCGCGCAGCAGGTCCAGCAGCGTGACCCAGGGCTCGACGTGCAGCGTGTAATCCGCGCCGTTGATGCGCAGGCGTACCGGCAGCCGCGGGGGCAGGGCGCGCGGCGGGTTCGGGCCCGGGGAGGCGGTGATCGGTTTGGGCTCGGGTGCCAGCATGTCGGTCCTCCGTGTTTCGCCATCGGCGCCCCGGCGAAAGCGGAGCACTCTGGGCGGCCACGCAAGGGCTGCGCCAAGGCGGCGGGACCGGCGGCAGGCCGTCGAGCGGGTACGGAATCGGAGGTAAACGTGCGCCGTGCTACATCCGCGACCGGCGCTGGGGCCGGTGTGGGCCCGCTCGAGCCGGTGCGGGCCGGTGCGTATGGGCGCGGCGATGCAATCCCGGCGGGTAGCAATTGGAAAAAACGGTCGGAAAAAACGGCGATCGTTGCGCGGCGGATGCCCATCCCGGTTGGCATTGGCTACGCCGGAACGGCAGCCAAGGCGAAGTGGCCGGCTCGACCGAAGGCGAGCCAGCCTCCACGCCGAGCGAGCCCTACTTGCGCTGCTGAATCCGGATCATGTTGCCGGCCGGATCGCGCACGCCGAGATCGCGCACGCCGTAGGGTTGGTCGGTCGGCTCCTGGACGATCTCCGCGTCGCAGTCCTGCAGGCGCTGGAACACCGCGTCGAGGTCCTTGGCGCCAAGCAGCAGCATCGCGAAGGTGCCCTTGGCCATCATCTCGGCGATGGTGCGCTTTTCCTGGTCCGTGACCCCCGGCGTGGCGTTGGGCGGGTACAGCACGATGGACGTCTCGGGTTGGTCCTTCGGGCCGACGGTGATCCAGCGATGGTCGCCAAAGGCGACATCCTTGCGGACCTCGAAGTCGAGCGTGTCGCGATAGAAGGCCAGCGAGGCCTCCGGGTCGGCGTGGGGCAGGAAGGTCGAGTGAATCGTGATATCCAAGATCAGTCTCCGTGATGGGCAATCGAGCGTTTGGCCGCGGGCGTCTTCGCCGTCGCGGGAGTCGCCGGAGTCGCGGTTGAGGCGGTTGTCGCGGCCGAATCGGTCGTCGCGGCAGGGTCCGGACCCTGGACGGCAGTCTAGACGGACGCCTGTTCCCCCGCTTCTCGATTCCTGATCGGTCGCGTCACCTGCCTGGCGACGCAGGACGGGATACCCTCGGCCTGGCTCGCGTAGTCGCGCCGGTAAACGCTGGGCGGGACGCCGACCAGCTCGGTGAAGCGGGTGCTGAACGTGCCCAGCGACGAGCATCCGACCGCGAAGCAGACCTCGGTCACGCTCAGGTCGCCGCGGCGCAGCAGCGCCATCGCGCGCTCGATGCGCCGCGTCATCAGGTAGGCATAGACAGATTCGCCATAGGCCAGCCGGAACTGCCGGCTCAGATGGCCCGCCGACATATGAACGCCCTGAGCCAGCGCTTCGACGTCCAAGGGCTGGGCGTAGTCCCGGTCGATGCGATCGCGGACGCGGCGCAGGCGGGCGAGGTCACGGAGGACGGTGTCGGTGGGGGTGGAGGGGGCGGGAGGGACGGCAGGCATCGCCGTATGCTGCCATGCGCGCTGCGCACCCTCAACCGGTGCCTGCCCGGATCGGCGCGCGTCAATTGGCATCGGAGAGCCGATCGCCCACACTTCAGCCGTGAACTCCACCGGAGTCGGACATGGCCAAATCTGCTGCCATCGGATCGCTGCATCGCCGTCTGAGCCTGTCCCTTGGCAGTCTCGCGCTGCTGGTGGGATTGCTGGGCGGGATCGGCGCCTGGATCGTCGTCCACCAGGCCGCCGCCGAGTTCAACGACGACTTGCGGCAGGCTGCCGCCGCCATCCAGGCCGCGCCGCCAGTCATGCCGGCACCGTCCCACGGCAAGCCGCCGGCGGCGCCCCCCGTGCTGGTGCAGACCTGGGGGCCGGGGGACGGCGTCCGGCCGCGACACAGCAGCGCGCCATGGGTGCCGCTTCCAAAGGCGCAGCTTGGCTTCTCCGACGTGGAGACCGGCGGGATCGTCTGGGACGTGTTTGCGCTGCAGGCCGGCGATGCCTACATGCAGATTGCCCAGCAGCGGGAGGTTCGGACGGCCAATGCCCGGCGCGTGGCGGCATGGGCCGTGATTCCGGTCGTGGTGTTGCTGCCGGTGCTGGTGTGGGCGATCCGCGTCAGCGTCAGGGACGCGCTGCGGCCATTGAGCGTGATCGGCGAGCGTGTGGCGCAGGCCGACCTCAATCACCTGGAGCCCGTCGATACCGGCACGGCGCCCGAGGAACTGCGACCCTTTCTCGAATCGGTCAACCGGATGATGGTCCGGCTATCCGGGCTGATCGACACGGAGCGCAGCTTCATCGCAAATGCCGCGCATGAACTGCGGTCGCCGCTGACCGCCCTGCAGTTGCAGGTCGAGAACCTGATCCACGCGCCGCGCGACCACATCGACGAACAACTGGAAGAGCTGCGCCGCGGCATCCGTCGCACGGGAACCCTGATCGCCAAATTGCTCGAACTGGCCCGCGCGGAAATCGGCACGCCCCGCGCGCTGGATAACGTGGCAGTGGCCGCGGTCGTCAGCGATGTCGTGACCGACCTGCTGCCGCTCGCCGTCGACCGCGGCGTCGACCTGGGCGTGGAGCGGCTCGACGAGGTGCGGCTCGCCGCCACGGAGACGGACCTGCGCATGCTGATCAAGAACCTGGCGGACAACGCCATCCGGTATGGCGGCCGGGGAGGGCGGGTGGACCTGAGCGTGCGCCGCGAGGAAGGGGAAGGGGAAGGCAAAGGCAATGGCGATGTCGTGATCGAAGTGGCCGACACCGGGCCGGGCATTCCCGAGGCCGCGCGCCTGCGCGTGTTCGAGCGCTTCTATCGCGGCGGCGCGACCGACGAAGAGGGCAGCGGGCTCGGGCTCGCCATCGTGCAGACGATTGCAGGCAATCTCGGCGGCCGCGTCGATCTGATGGGACGTGCGGATGGCCGGCCGGGGCTGGTGGCGAGGGTGGTATTGCCGCTGCGGACCGCGCCGCCCGCGGCGAATCCGGCCACGGCGGCCACCGCATGACATGACGGGGCTTCTGTCCGAACGAGACCTCACCGAAGGCAGCGCGCCGCGACGCGTGGCATCATCCGTCCGAGACCAACCCTGACGGATGGACCATGTCCGGCTTCAGCACTTCAGGCGCCCAGCAGCACGCACCACTCGCGCTCTTTCGCGAGCACGCACTGTCGATCGGCCTCGTGATGCCGCTGCTTCGCGAGGGACAGACGGTGCCCGACTACGCCGGGCAACTCGATTTGGCCCAGCGGGCGGATGCGGCGGGGTTCCGTGCCCTGTGGGTCCGCGACGTGCCGCTCAACAGCGCGGACTATCCCGACCCGATCGGCCATCTCGATCCCTGGGTGTTCCTCGGGGGACTGGCCACGCGCACGCGCCGCGTGATGCTGGTCAGTGGTGCGGTGGTCCTGCCATTGCGCCATCCCTTGCATATCGCCAAGGCGGCGATCTCCGTGCAGGAGCTGTCTGGAGGACGCTTTGTTCTCGGCCTTGGCTCCGGCGATCGTCCGCCCGAATACGCGGCGTTCGGGCAGGACGGCAACGCGCGGCGGGAGCTGTTCCGCCAGCATTGGGAGGTCGTCGGTGCGGCGGTCGGGCTGCCGTCGCACGTGGTGCCGGATCGCGAGGCCGACGATGGGACCGCGTTCTACCTGCTGCCGCGCCAGCAGCGCGCAGTGCCATTGCTGGCGGTCGGTTCTGGCGGACAGAGCGTGGACTGGATCGCCCGGCATGCCATCGGCTGGATGACCTACCACCGCGATCCCGCTACCCAGCGGGACCGGCACAGCATGTGGCGCGCGGCCTGCGAGCGCTCCGCGCCGGGACGTTTCCGCGCCTTCGGCGTGGCGGTCCGCCTCGAATTGAGCGAGAACGCATTGGAACCGCCGACGGCATTGAATCTTGGATACCGGACTGGTGCGCAGCCTCTCGTTGCCATACTCGAAGAGATGCGCGCCGCCGGCGTCCATCACGTGGCGCTCAACATCACCAATTCGCAGCGGCCGGTCGAAGAGGTGCTCGACGAACTGGCGCAAGCCGTATTGCCGGTGTTTCACCACGGAGAGAACGCATGACGATGGATGACCGAGCGATGCCGGCACGATGCATGATGCAACGTAGGGGCGCGTTGCCCGCTGCGGGCCCGGTGTGGCCGGCTTCCCCAGCGCAAGGCTGGAGTTGTCCTGGTTCGCAGCCGCAGGTATCTTCTTCCCATGCCTGACGCAGCCGCTAGCCCAAAGGCCGAGCCCATCGCCACCTTGTCCGGCAATGAACCGCTCTTCATCGTCTTCAACGCCGGCTCCGGCAGTGATGACGCCGTGGAGACGCGAAGGAAGATCGAGCAGCGACTGGACGAGGCGGGACGCGTCTATACCATCTTCACGGTCGATCGGCCCAAACATTTGCCGCAGATCGCCGAGATGGCCGTCGCACGCGCCAGGCAGGCCGACGGCGTGGTGGTCGCAGTGGGTGGCGACGGCACCTTGAACGCGGTGGCGGCAACCGTGTTGCCGACGGGGCTGCCTTTCGGCATCCTGCCGCGCGGCACGTTCAATTACTTCGGCCGGACCTATGGCATCTCGCGGGAAACCGACGAGGCCGTGGCCAGCTTGCTCGATGCCCGCATCGAACCAGTACAGGTCGGTCTGCTCGATGGGCGGCCGTTCCTTGTCAATGCCAGCCTGGGGCTGTATCCGCAGCTGCTGGAAGACCGCGAGGTCTACAAGCAGATGCTCGGCCGGCGGCGCTGGGTGGCGCTGCTGTCGGCCCTCGTCACGCTGATGCGCACGCCGGCGCAGCTGACGCTCGAGCTGCTGTCCCATGGGCAACACCAGGTGTTGCGCACCCCGACGCTGGTGGTCGGCAACAACAGCTTGCAGCTCGAGCAGATCGGGATTCCGGAAGTCGCCCATCTGGAAGAGGGCCGTCTGGTGGCGATGCTGGCGAAGCCGGTGGGCACGCTGGCCTTGTATGGGCTGCTGCTGATGGGGGCGATGGGGCGGCTCGGCGATGCCTCGCGCGTCATCAGCTTCGGCTTTGAAGCGCTGACCGTGCGCGTTCGCGGCCGCCGGCGCATCAAGGTGGCGATGGATGGCGAGATTCACTGGGCTCGCACGCCGCTGCATTTCTCGGTGTCTCCGAAGCGCCTGCAGTTGCTGGTTCCGCGAGACACGAGCCGGTTGGATCGCTCATGAGCGTGGCCCGCGTCCTGCACCTGTCCGACACCCATTTCGGTACCGAGCAAGCGCCCGTCGTGGAGGCCGTGCTGGCATTGGCGCGCGAGCTATTGCCGGAGGTCGTCGTGCTGTCGGGCGATATCACGCAACGGGCGAGAGCGGACCAATTCGCCGCGGCGCGCGCGTTTCTGTCCAGGCTGGGACTACCGACGCTGGTCATCCCCGGCAATCACGATATTCCGCTCTTCAACGTGGCGGCCCGGATCTGGAATCCCTATGGCGGCTACCGGCGCGCGATCGGTATGGCGCTCGAGCCCGTCTTCAGCAATGAACGGGTCCTCGCGATCGGCGTGAATACCACCAGGCCATCGCGGCACAAGAACGGCGAGGTGTCGCGCGAGCAGATCGACCGCGTCTGCACGCAGCTTCGCCAGGCGCGGCCGGAACAGCTGCGTATGGTCGTGGTGCACCAGCCGGTGCGCGCCGTCGTCGAGTCGGATACCGCCAATCTGCTGATCGGGCGCGATGCGGCGGTACCGGCGTGGGTGGATGCCGGCGCGGACATGGTGCTGGGCGGGCATATCCACCTGCCGTACGTGGTGCCGCTGCCGACGAATTCAGGCCGCCGTGCCTGGGCGGTACAAGCCGGCACGGCGGTATCGCACCGGGTGCGCGGAACAATCCCCAATTCGGTGAACGTGATCGAGCACCACGTGGAAGGTGGAAGACGCCATTGTCGCGTTCAGCGGTGGGATTACGACGCGAGCGGCGGGGCGTTCGTCACCGTGGATAACAAGGTCCTCGAACTCAGCCGGTAAGCGTGGTCGGGAATCGGCCGGCTTGCTGGCGGTCACGCCTGGCCCGTACGGCTACCGGTACGGATCGGCGTCCTTGCCGATGGGCCGCTCAATGACTAATCTTCCTGTCACACCAGATCGGGCGGAACGCGGTTGCCGTCGACCCGATCGACTTCAGCCCGAGCTCTCCCAAACCGTTCCGCTTCGCTTCTTCGCCTCTGGCCTGCGGCCATTGCGCGCCCGTAGCGCTGTCGGCCCGCGGCGATGCTCGCGCACTCTGCAAAGCCGGGGTAAAGCCAGCAAGCCGAAAGGAGCAACACCATGGGCATGATCGCGACCAAGGATGGCACCGAGATTTTCTACAAGGATTGGGGGGAGGGGCAGCCGATCGTCTTTCACCACGGCTGGCCGCTGAGCGGCGACGACTGGGACGCCCAGATGCTGTTCTTCCTCGGCAAGGGCTACCGCGTCATCGCCCATGACCGGCGGGGGCACGGCCGCTCGACGCAGGCGGCAAGCGGCCACGACATGGACCACTATGCCGCGGACGTTGCCGCGATGGTGGAGCACCTGGATCTGCGCGACGCGATCCATATCGGCCATTCAACGGGCGGGGGCGAGGCAACCCGTTATGTCGCCCGCCACGGCAAGGGACGCGTCGCCAAGCTGGTGCTGATCGGTGCGGTGCCGCCGCTGATGGTCAAGACGCCGGCCAATCCCGGTGGACTGCCGATCGAGGTGTTCGACGGCTTCCGCCAGCAGTTGGCGGCCAACCGCGCCCAGTTCTATCTCGATGTCGCCGCCGGGCCGTTCTACGGTTACAACCGTCCGGGGACGACGGCACAGGACGGTGTGATACGCAATTGGTGGCGGCAGGGCATGATGGGCGGCGCCAATGCGCACTACCACGGCATCAAGGCGTTTTCTGAGACCGACTTTACGGAAGATCTGCAGTCGATCGACGTGCCGACGCTAGTGATGCACGGCGACGACGACCAGATCGTTCCCATCGCGGACTCTGCCTTGCTGTCGGTCAAACTGCTGAAGCAGGGCACCCTCAAGGTCTACGAGGGCTTCCCGCACGGCATGTGTACCACGCATGCGGACATCATCAACGCGGATCTGCTCGACTTCGTCAGGGCGTGAGTCCCGCCTCGCCGTCCCTGGCGCCGGCCGCGAGCCAGTGCCGGGGGCGGGCGGCGCAATACGCCCAGCCTTTCGCGGTGCCTAACTGCCTGTTCGCCAGTGTCGAATTCCAGCGCTGTAGCAGACCGTCTATGTTATGAGTTGGCCAAAGAGCCGCGCTGCATAACACAGGAGACAAGGAATGAAGGCATTCCGCTGGATGCGGCAGGCGCTCGCCTGCCAAATCGGAAAGACGGGCACCACGCCTGGCAGTCAGACGCAGTCGTTCACGCCGCGCCGTCGCGCCATGCTGCTCACTACGCTGGCGGCGGGCCTGTTGGCCGGTGCCGTGGCGCCAGCGCGCGCCGACACCTGGCCATCTCGTCCGATCCAATTGCTGATTCCCTATCCGCCCGGTGGCAGCGCCGATCTGCTGGCTCGTCCGGTGGCCGCCAAACTGCAGGAGCGGCTGGGGCAGCCGGTCGTGCTGGAATATCGTCCAGGCGCCGGCGGCACCATCGCCACGCAGGCGCTGGCGCGCGCCAAGCCGGACGGACACACGCTGATCATGGTGCTGGCGGCCCATGCGATCAACGCCAGCCTGTATCCCAGGCTGCCGTACGACACCCGCAAGGACTTCGCCCCGGTGTCGCTGGTGGCCAACCTGCCGCTGATCGTGGCCGGCAGTCCGTCGCTGCGCGCCAATACCATCGGCGAACTGATCGCCGAGGCGAAGGCCGCGCCCGGCAAGCTCACGTTCGGCTCGGCCGGCAACGGCAATACCGGCCATCTCGCCGGCGAACTGTTCAATTCGATGACCGGCGTCAGGATGACCCATGTCCCGTACAAGGGCAGCGCCCCGGTCGTGACCGCCATGCTGGCCGGGGAGGTGCAACTGACCTTCGACAGCATCTCCACCTCGATGCCGCATATTCGCAGCGGCAAGCTACGCGCCCTTGCGGTGACCAGCGGCAAGCGGGCCGCGCTGGCCCCGGACGTCCCCACGCTCGCTGAGGCCGGCGTGCCGGGCTTCGACATCAACGGTTGGTACGCGATACTCGCCCCGGCCGGGACCCCGCCGGCGGTGGTGGACCGGCTCAGCAAGGAGATCGCCACGGTGATCGCCGAGCCCGGGATGAAGAAGCAGTTGGCGGCCAACGGCTATGAACCCGTCGGCTCGACGCCGGCCGCGCTCGGCGCGCATATCGATGCCGAGATCGAGCGCTGGAGCAAGGTCGTCAAGGAGTCGGGCGCGCGGTTGGAGTAGGGCGTATCGCTGTGGTCCGTCGGCGGGGCGCCGCTGACCCGTTGGTCCGGGTTTCTGGTCCGAGCTTCTGGTCCGAACTTTTCCGTCGTACGTTATAGACTTGTCTGGACGCCTGACCGGGATGCTCGCCGGAGCGCCTTGGCGGCATGGCAAGTCAATGTCGAACGATGGGGGATGACATGGCCAAGGGTTATTGGATTGCGATGGTCGATATTGCCGATATGGCCGGCTATCAGAAATACATCGCTGCCAACAAGGCAGTATTCGAAAAATTCGGCGGGCGTTTTCTGGTCCGCAATGGCGAGAAGACCGTCGTCGAAGGCAATCCGCGGTCGCGCGTGGTGGTGATCGAGTTCGACAGCTACCAGCGCGCGCTCGAATGCTACCGGTCGCCGGACTATCAGGCATTGATCGCGCTGCGTGCGCCTTGCTCCGAGGCGGATCTGGTCGTCATCGAAGGGTACGAATGACGTCCGTGCGAGATGATCCGCGGTTCTTCGGCGGTGCTGCAGGGCCGTTCATGTTTGCGTCGACTTTCATCTTTCCGGCGGGTCAATACGACGAGGAATTCCATCGCCTCGATCAGCAGATTGCCGACGTGGCTTGATTTGTGCGGCGGTCGATGTCGATATCGCCGCCTGGGAGGAGGCGCTGCGCATCAATGTCACATCGATGGTGCTGATGCGGGGGCGACGGCCGGCCGCCACGCATATTGACGACGAACCAGACTGGAGCCGCTCATGAGCACGGCCACCACCATGCAAGCAGTGATCTGCCGGAACGGCGCGCCCGTATGCGCGCGGGTGCCGGTACCCGAGACCGGCCCGGACGAGGTGCTGGTCAAGGTGCAGGCGTGCGCGCTCAACCGCGCGGACCTGGCCATGGCCGCTGGCGCGAAGCATGGCGCCCTCGGCGGCGAGGGCGCCGTGCTTGGCATGGAGTGGTCCGGCGTCGTGGTTCGTACAGGCGCCAGGGTGCCGTCGCTGCGCCCCGGACAACGTGTGATGGGCTCCGGCCGCGGCGCCTTCGCCGAATACGCCGTTGCCGACCGCGGTCGCGTGCTGCCCCTGCCAGAGGGCAGCGATGATCCGCGACAGGCCGCCTGCCTGCCGGTCGCGCTGCAAATCATGCACGATGCGCTGGTGACCCACGGCGGCCTGGGCGCAGGCAATGCCGGGCAGTCGGTGTTGATCCTCGGCGCATCGAGCGGCGTGGGGCTGATGGGGCTGCAGATCGCGCGGGAAATGGGAGCGGCGCTGGTCATCGGCAGCTCCACCCAACCGGAGCGGCGTGCCAGGCTGGCGGAGTTCGGCGCCGATCTGGCGGTGGACACACGGGACCCGACCTGGCCGGACCAGGTTCTGCAGCATACCGGGGGCAACGGTGTGGACATCGTCGTCGACATGCTGGCGGGGCCGACGCTCAATGCCTCGATGCGGGCCACTGCGCTGGGCGGCACCATCGTCAATGTCGGCCGGCTGGCCGGCAAGCAGGCGGAATTCGACTTCGACCTGCACGCGCTGCGCCGTATCCGCTTTGTCGGCGTCACCTTCCGCACGCGCACCGCGCAGCAGGTGCGCGAGATCACCGGGCGCATGCTGCGCGACCTTTCCGGCGCGCTCGAGCGGGGCGCACTGCGGCTGCCCATCGATTGCGAATTCCCGCTCGAACAGGCCTCGCAGGCGCTGCGGCACATGCGCGCCAACGGGCATTTCGGCAAGATCGTGCTGACTGTGCGTTGAGGGTGCGTTGAGGGTGCGTTGACGGCGCGTTGACTGCGCGCTGACTGTGCGCGGACTACCAGGTAACGGTGCGCCGGCGGCAGTGATTCCCTAGCGACGCGCCCCACAGGATTCGCGCAGCACCAGTTCGTAGGCGACCCGCTCGTGGCGCGGCGGCGCTGGCCGATCCTGGCCGTCGCGCTCGGCGATGCGCTTGAGCAGCAACTCCGCCGCCATGTCGGCCACATCATCGACCGGCGTGCGCAATACCGTCAGCGGCGGGTCGTAGGTTTGCGCGAATTCGGTGTCGCCGATGCCGATCACCGAGATATCGTCCGGCACCCGCAAGCCCTGCTTGCCGATGGCGCGCAGCGTGCTGGTCAGCGTCTGCGTGCCCTGCACCAGGAAGGCGGTGGGCGGATCGGCCTCGCGCAGCAGCCTGGACACGTCGTCGAAGGCCGAACTGGTTGGCGTGGCTTCCTGGATGATCAGGTCGGGCACAGGCAGGCCGGCCTCCTTGAACGCCGCGCGATAACCCTGGATACGGCGGCGCACCGGCCGGCTCTTGACTTGCCAGAGCGCCAGTGCGATGCGCCGGTGGCCCAGCGACAACAGGTAGGCGATGGCTGCCTTCACTCCGTTGACGTGGTCGAACAGCACGGCATCCGCATCGACGTCCATGTCGCGGTCGTAGATCACCGCCGGCATGGTCAGGCCGCGCACCGCGTCCAGCACGCCGGCATGCCGCTCGTTGCCGGGGGCGATGATGACACCGTCCATGCCGCGCAGCTGGAACGTGCGCAGAATGTCGATTTCCCGCTGGGGGTCGTTCAGGCCATTGGCGAGCAGCAGCATATAGCCATCGCGGCGCAAGCGCTCTTCCAGCGAGTGGAATGCGCGCGCGTAGAGCGGGTTGGTGACATCGGAGAACATGCACCCGATCGTCTTGCTGGTGCGCGAACGCAACGTCTGGGCAGCGTGGTTGGGCTGGTAGCGCAACGCGGAGATCGCACGCTCGACCTTTGCCTTGACTTGCGGGGTGACATTGGCCGCGCCGTTGATCACTCGCGAGGCACTACCAACCGAAACGCCGGCCAGGGCGGCGACGTCCCGGATGCTGATCTGCTTGTTCGCCATGAGGCTCCTTCGATTCGGCGAAAGTATAGCGCCAGACGATCGATCGAAGGAGTCCGCACGGCGGTGCCAAGGGGCAGGCCAGTCCCCCCGCCGTGCGGCCTTGCGGCATGGCTGTGCGCGGCTTACAGCATCACGAAACCGCCCGAAGCACCCAGGGTCTGCCCAGTAACGAACAGGGCTCGCTCGGATGCGAGGAACGCCACCACGCCGGAGACGTCTTCCGGACGGCATAGCCGTCCAAGGCCTTTGGCGATCGGATAGAGATTGAGCATCTTGCCCAGCCGTTCGTCGTTGTCGACGGTCGCCCCGACGCTGAGCGGGCCGTCCTTGATGCCGGCATGGGAGACCGCCCCTAGCGCGACCGAATTGACGGTGATCCGGTGGCGCCCATGCTCGCGTGCGATGGCCTTGCCGAACGCGGCGATGGCCGCCTTGGCGCCGGAATAGACGGCCAGCTGGGCTTCACCGACACGGCCCGCCTCGGAGATGATATTGACGATGCGTCCTCCGCCGTGCTGGATCATGCCGGGCAGCACCGCGCGGCAGCAATACATGGTGCCGTAGACATTGAGGTCGACCACCTTGGCCCAGTCGGCCACCGGCATGTCCAGGAACAGCGGGGTACGGCCACCTTTTTCGCGGCGCTCGGGCACGATTCCGGCGTTATTGACCAGCACGGAAATCGGTTTGCCGAAATGTTCGGCGGCAAGCCGCACCATGGCGTCGACCTGCTCCGGCCTGGTGATATCGGCGGGAGCGGCCAGCGCCCGCCCGCCGGCCGCTTCGATCTCGCCTGCCACTGCCTGCGCGCGCTCTGCGAACAGATCGTTGACTACGACCGCGGCGCCTTCGCCGGCCAGTTCGATGCAGATCTGGCGGCCCACGCCCTGGCCACCGCCGGTCACCAGCGCGACCTTTCCTTCCAATCCTAGATTCATCAGTTGTCTTCCGTTGTTGTGCCGTGCGCGGCGTGACGGCAACGTTGCCGCGGAGGCCGCTGCACAGCGTGTCGTGGTCAATCCTGTCCTTTGTGCCGGCCCGCCTAGCGTCCGGTGAACACCGGCTTGCGCTTCTCCACGAACGCCCGCATGCCTTCCTTGCGATCGTCGCTGTCGACGATCATCGCCGCTGCATACCGTTCGAACTCCAGTCCGGAGTCCAGGTCGGTCTGCAAGCCCCGGTCGATTGCCTGCTTGGCGAAGCGCACCGCCAGAGGCGGCTGCGCGGCGATGCGCTGGGCCAATGCCAGCGCGGCCGGCATCAGCTCCTGCTGTGGCAGTACCTGCGTCACGATGCCGTAGCGCAGCGCCGTTTCCGCATCGATCAGATCGGAGGTGAACACCAGTTCCTTGGTGCGGGCCGCGCCGATCAGGCGGGGCAGCCGCTGCGTTCCTCCCGCGGCCGGGATCACGCCAAGCTTGACCTCGGGAAGGCCAAAACGCGCGGCATCGCTGGCGATACGGATATCGCAGCACAGCGCCAGCTCGAGGCCGCCGCCCAGCGCTACGCCATTGATCGCGGCGATCACCGGCTTTTCGAATGTCTCGATATTGCGGAACAGCTCGTGGGTGGCCCGCTGGGCGAAGAAGTATTCGGTGCCGCGCATCTGGTTGCCGGCGCGCTCCTTGATATCCGCGCCAGCGCAGAAGGCGCGGTCCCCCGCGCCCGTCAGCAGCACGGCGCCTACCCGCGGGTCTTCGCGTGCGTATTGCAGGATGGCCCGCGCAAGGTCCGGCTTCATGGTGCCGCCCAGCGTATTCATCCGCTCCGGTCGGTTCAGCGTGACGATGGCGACGTTCTCGCGCACTTCGTAGCGCAAGGTCTCGAGTGGGGGCAGCGTTGGCTCTGTCATGCGTGTTTCCTCTGGTGATATGGCATCCGGGTCGCCGTGACCGCTGGCTCAGCGGGCCGGCGCGGCGAGCACGTGCGCGATGGCGACCGATCCGAGCCCGATCATGTGAGCCATGCCCAGCCGTGCGCGCTCGTGCTGCCGGCCGCTGGCCTCTCCGCGCAATTGCCGTGTCAGTTCGGCGATCTGACCAATCCCGGTCGGGCCAAGTGGGTGACCCATGCCGATCAGTCCACCGGACGCATTGATGGCGCAGCGTCCGTTGATGGCCGAGCTGCCCCGCGCCAGGTAGGCGGCGCCTTCGCCGGGCTCGCAGACGCCGATGGCCTCGCTGTAGAGCAGTTCCTCCACCGAGAAGGCGTCATGCAGTTCAAGCAGGTCCAGGTCCGTGGGCGACACCGCGGCCTGCTCGCAGGCCGACCTGGCGCTCGCCTTCACCAGCTCGAGCGCACCGTCGCCGTACTCGCTCTCGTCGCGCTCGCTGTTGGCGCTCGACGCCAGCACCCGCACGCAGCGCCCGGCATCCAGCCCGAGCCGCCTCAGCGCCTGTCCCGATACCACCAGCACCGCCGCGGCGCCGTCGCCGCGCGGGCAGCATTGCTGCACGGTCAGGTCGCCAACCACCTTGGGGGAAGCGAGCACCTGCTCGAGCGTGCGCGGCTTGCGGAACTGCGCGAAAGGATTGCGTGCCGCATTGCCGTGGTTCTTGACCGCCACAGCGGCCAGCGAGTGGATGTCGGCCCCTCGCTCGCGCAGATAGCGGCGCGCCATCATGGCGAACTTCACCGCCGGGATGGTCGCGGTATCCGAGAGCCGTTCCAGTCCGTCCTTGTTGGCCGCCCGCCGCCCGTCGCCATGCTTGTCCACCCCGATCGCGAGCACCACGTCGCTGATGCCGCCAGCCACCTCCTGGCAGGCCTGGCGGAAGGCGAAGGAGCCGGACGCGGAGGCGTTCTCCACCTGCGTCACGGCAAGCCCGGTGGAGCCGAGATGGCGCAGCATCACGCGGCCGGCGGCCATGCCGATCGACGTGGTCCCCACATAGGCACTCTGGACCTGGTCGAAGCGCAAGCCGGCATCGGCCAGGGCCGCGCGCACGGCGGTCAGGCCCAGATGCGTGTAGGGCGTGTCGTTGGGGAATTGATAGGGATGCAGGCCGATGCCGGCCACGTAGACCCCACCATTGCCGTCGATCCAGCTGCTCATCGGATTGCCTCCTGCGCGGGAACGAAGGCGCAGCGGTACGACTGGCCGTCTTGCTGGAAGACCGCCACCGCCTTGACGGCCATGCCGGGGCGAAGCCCGGCTTCGTCGGGCACACCGATCACGCCCTGTTCCACGATGCCGTCGGCAAGGCGGATATCGCCGGCGATGGCCGGCAAGGCCATGTCGGGTGCCAGCGCGACATGCAGCGTGACATATTCGAGCAGCGTGCCGCCGCCTGGCTGCGTCACGCGTTCGGCATCGTCCATGGCCGAGCCGCAATGCGGGCAACCGGGCGAGTTGGCCGGAAAGGCGAGCCGCTGGCAGCGATTGCAGCGGGCATAGTGGAAGTCCAGCGAGTGGCCATCGGCGGCCAGCCGGTAGAGGGATGGGTGCCGCGGGCGCGGCTCGGTCGAGGCTAGGGTCATGAGATGACGGAGGTGGGCGATCAGCAGGTGGAGCAGAAAAAGGTATGGCGGCGGACGGTGCGCACAGCGCAGGGCGTACGGGGCGTCATTGGAGCGTGGCGCCGGACTGGCGAACCACCTCGCGCCAACGCACCATTTCGGACTTGACCATCGACTGCAGCCGCGTATCGCGAATGTCCGTCAGCGGCGTGCTGCCGAACTTTTCGGTGATGGCCAGCATTTCCGGGGAGGCGATGGCACGGGCGATCTCGTCGCCGAGCCGCCTGGCGATTTCGGGAGGGGTCTTGGCAGGCATGAAGACCGCGCTCCATGCACTGGTCTCCGCGCCCGGATAGCCCGCTTCCGCGATGGTGGGCACATCGGGCACGACTTTGAGCCGCGATTTGGCCGTCACGACAAGGGGGCGAAGCTTGCCGGCCTGGATCAGGGGCATGACGACGACCGGGTAGTCGAACATCAGATTCACGTTGCCGGCCGTCAAGTCGTTCAGCGCCGGATTGCTGCCCTTGTAGGGAACGTGGGTCATCTCGATGCCAGCGGCCTTCTGGAACACCTCTGCCGTCAGATGGGTACCGGTGCCGGGGCCGGCCGAGGCGAAGTTCAGCTTGCCGGGATGGGCCTTTGCGTAGGCGACGACATCGGCCACGGTCTTGAACGGCTGGCTGGCATTGACCACCAGGATCAGCGGCGTGGTGGAGATGCCGTGCACCGGCACGAAATCCGCGATCGGGTCGTAGCGCAGGTTCTTGTAGAGCGCGAGGTTGGCCGCATGCGTGCCCTGCGTGCCGTAGATCATCGTGTAGCCGTCCGGTGGCTGTCGCGAGGCCGCTTCGACGCCAATGGAGCCGCCTGCGCCGGGCTTGTTGTCCACCACCACCGGCTGGCCGAGCTGTTCCCCCAGCTTCTTCGCCAGCATGCGCGACACGTTGTCGGTGATGCCACCCGGGGTGAACGGCACCACGAAGGTGATCGGCTTGCTGGGCCAGTTCGCTGGTGCGCCCTGGGCTGACGTCGCGCCGGGCGCGAGCACTGCAGCCGCGGCGAGCGCTCCGGCCAATGCATGTCCAAGGGTCTGCATGAGGTGTCTCCTTGTCGTTTTGCGTTTGTAATTGTCTACGGCATGTCGTACTATAGGCCAGCATTTCGTAGATATACAAGTTGAAAAGTCGAGCAGCGAACGCAGGCGCGGCGGAGGAATCCCGGCGCATTTGTACAGGACCGCGGCGGGAAGCAGGGCGGATGTAGTCGATCGATGTGGCTATAATTCGTGAGTCATTACGAAATTTCGGAGACTCCATGCCGACCCTTGTACCAGCCGCCGCCCGTACCATGGCCTTGCTCGAAGTCTTTGCGCGCGAGCGACGCGAACTCTCGAACTCGGACCTGGCGCGCCTGATGGACCTGCCGGAAAGCAGCTGCTCGGACCTGCTTCACACCTTGCACGAGCTGGGCTACCTGGTACGCACTGCCCGCAGCAGGCGCTTCTATCCCACCGCGCGGCTGCTCAGCATTGCTCAGGAGATATCGTCGAGCGATCCGCTCTATGCGGTAGGCGCCGAAGCATGCGAACTGCTGCGGGACCGTACCGGTGAAACCGGATTGTTCGGCCGCATCGAGGGCGGCGTCGTGCGGGTGCTGGCATTTACCGAGGGTCGCCATCCGCTGCGCTATATGCAGAACGTCGGGGACAAGCTGGCCTTGCATGTGTCGGCGCTTGGCAAGGCGATCCTCGCGCTGGGCACGCAGGAGGAAGCGGCGCGCCAATTGCGGCTCAAGCCGCTGAAGAAGATCGCGCCCGGCACGATCACCGACCTGTCGGTGCTGGAAGCACAGGTAGCGAAGGCGCGCCGGCAGGGGTGGATCTGGGTGGAAAACGAGGGTGGCGACGGGCTCGGCGCGATGGCCGTGGCCGGCTATGTCGGCGGCGAACCCCTGTCGCTGTCGATCGCCGGACCCGTCGACCGCCTGCGTGCCAACAAGGACGCCATGCTGCAGGCCTTGCGCGAGGTGCAGGCCCTGGTGTTTCGTCCGGAGCCCGACGAGGGAGTGGCCTCGCCGCCCGCGACGGCGGCGCGCAGGACAGGCAGGGCGAGGGCACCAGCCGTGTAGGGAGCGCCCCGCCGGGAAGGACGCAAAGGGTTAGCGGTACGCCATGGCGTACCGCCATCATGGAAGCCATCGGGGCGGCCTTCGTGGCGGCCAACGGGCAACAAGACAAAGGAGACACCCCATGCATTTCGTACCGGACAACGAGCAGGTGCTGTTGCGCGACAGCATCCGTCGCTACATGAAGAGCGAGGTCGCGCCGCTGGTGGCCGAACATGACAAGGCACATACCTTTCCCTTTGAAATCCTCAAGGGGTTGTCTCAGTTCGGCTATATCGGCGGCCGCCTGCCCGAGTCCGAGGGCGGCATGGGGCTGGACCACGTTACGTGGGGCATGCTGATGGAAGAGGCGGGCTACGCCTGGCTGTCGCTTCGCACCATGCTCAACATCACCAACGGCGGCATCCTGAAGCTCGCCAGCGAAGGCACGCCGGAGCAGAAGACGCGCTTCCTGCAACCATTGCTGCGTTCCGACCGCCGTTGCTGCACCGCGATCTCCGAGCCCGGAACGGGCTCGAACATCGCACAGATCCAGACGCGTGCGGACCTGGTCGGCGACGAGTACGTGCTCAATGGCCGCAAGCTGTGGATCACCAATGGCTACTTTGCCGATTTCGCCATCGTGGTGGCGCGCACCTTCAGTCCCGATTGCGACGGGCAACTGTCCACCTTCATCGTCGAGCGGGATGTGACGCCGTATGAAGTGCGGCGCGTGGACACCATGGTGTTGCGCAGCACCGGTACCGCGGAGCTCAACTTCGACAACGTACGCATTCCGCGCGCCAACCTGCTTGGCACGGAGGGCAGCGCCCTCAAGCGGATGCTCAAGGGACTCGATGCCGCCCGGGTCAATATCGCCATGGGCGCGGTGGGCGCGGCCCAGGCTGCGCTCGACCTGTCGATCGACTATGCCCGCACGCGCACGCAGTTCGGCCGCCCCATCGGCAGCTTCCAGCTGGTGCAGAAGCATATCGTCGACATGACGGTCCGCGTCGAAGCCGCGCGCGCGCTCGGCTACCGCGCAGCGGCGGCCCTGGACGCCAACCAGGACGCGCGCACCGCTTGCTCGATCGCCAAGCTGTACGCCACCGAGGCAGCCCACGAGGTCGCCGATATGGCACTGCAGGTCCATGGCGGCCTGGGTTACGCCACCGACTATCCGATCGAGCGCATCTTCCGCGATACGCGCGGCGGCACCATTCCCGAAGGGACCACCGAGGTACAGACACTGATCGTCGGCCGGGAGATTCTCGGCATGTCGGCCATTGCCTGATCACGCGCCCGCGCTATTGCGCCGGCCTGCTGCCATCGTCACGGGCGCCCCATCGCGGCTGCCCGGGCGACTGTCCTTTCCGGAGAACCAGTCATGCATTCCAACACGACGGATCTGTCCCGCCTGATCCATCCCCGCTCGATCGCGCTGGTTGGCGCATCGGATCGTCCCAACAGCATCGGTGAACGGACCCTGACCAACCTGGTCGTCCATTCGCGCATCGACGGCGACCTCTACCTCGTCAATCCAGGCAAGACCGAAATCATGGGGCGGCGGTGCTGGCCAAGCGTCGCGTCGCTGCCGGACACGCCCGACGTCGCCGTCATCGTGGTGCCTGCCGCCGGCGTGCTCGCCGTGCTCGACGAATGCGCCTCCCGCGGCGTGCGCTTCGCCATCATCCTGAGCTCCGGTTTTGGCGAAACCGGCGCGGAAGGCGAGCGCGAGCAGCAGCGCATGAAAGCCATCGCCAAGCGCAGCGGCATGCGGCTGTATGGACCGAACTGCCCGGGATTGACCAATGTCAATGCGCAGCTCGGCATGACCTTTTCGCCCTCGTTCCCGCACGATCTGGTCAAGGGTCCGATCGGGCTTGCGACCCAGGGCGGCGGGCTCGGGCGCAACGTGATGCAGGCGATGGAGCGCGGCATCGGCATTGGCTTGTGGGCTTCGACCGGCAACGAGGTCGACCTTCAGGTCGCCGACTTCATCCACTACATGGCAGACGCACCGGACATCAAGGTCATCGCCACGCTGCTCGAAGGCATCAAGGATGGCGAGCGCTTCGCGGCGGCCGTGCAGCGCGCGGCCGCGAACGGCAAGCCGGTGGTAGCGCTCAAGGTCGGCCGTTCGGAATATGGGCGCCGCGCCGCGCAGTCGCACACCGCCTCGCTGACCGGTTCGGCCGAGGTCAACAGCGCGGTGTTCCGGCAGCTCGGGGTGATCGAGGTGCACGACATCGACGAGCTGGTCGATACCGCATGGCTGTTCGCACGCGCACTGCCGGCCGGTCGCGATGCCCTCGCCATCTACTGCTCGTCGGGCGGCACCTCGGCGCTGACCGCCGACGCGGTCGGTGCCGAGGGACTGACCCTTGCGCAGTTTGCCAGCGAGACCACCGATACCTTGCGCACCACGCTGCCCGACTACGCCGCCATCGGCAACCCGGTGGACACGACCGCCGCCGTCCTCAGCGATTCGTCGCTGGTGGAGAAGACGCTGGGCGCCGTCGCCGCCGATCCGAATGTCGGCCTCGTCGTGTTGCCGATTACGCTGGACTACGGCGAGACCACCACGCGCATGGCACAGAACATCGTCAACGCACAACGCGCCACCAGCACGCCAATCGTGCCGATCTGGATGAGCGATCGGCTCGGCGACGGCTACAAGCTGCTGGTTGAGCACGGCTTCGCGCCGCCACGCTCGGTCAACAAGGCGATCGCGGCGATTCGCCGCTGGACCGCCTATGGCCGATGGCGCGCCGCCGAAGGGGGCGAGCTGGCACTGCGCGTGCCCACTGTTGCAAGCAGCGTCGCCGACGGTGCAGTCGTCACGCAGCCGTTGTCAGACGCGAACGCCAAGGCGCGGCTGCGCGAGGCCGGCATCGCGCTGTTGCCGTGCGAGATCGCGCGGACGCGCGACGATGCGGTGCGCATCGCGCGTGCGATGGGCTTTCCCGTGGTGGCAAAGATCGCGAGCGCCGATATCGTGCACAAGTCGGACATCGGCGGAGTGCGCGTAGGTCTGGAGGATGCGGCGGCGGTGCAGGAGGCATGGGATGCCATCACCGCCGCGGCGCACCGCCATCGCCCCGACGCCACCATCGACGGCGTGCTGATTGAGAAGATGGCGCCGCCGCGCGGCCTGGAACTGTTGATCGGCGTCACGCGTGATCCGGTGTTCGGCCATGTGCTGACCTTCGGCATGGGCGGCATCCATGTCGAGGTACTGCGCGATGTATCGCGCCGGATGCTGCCGCTCGGCAAGGGAGAGGCTGCGGCAATGATCCGCGAGATCCGCGCGTGGCCATTGCTGGAAGGCATTCGTGGACGGCCGCCCGCCGACGTGGCGGCGCTGGAGGCGCTGCTCGGCCGGATCTCCGATTTCGTGCGCGACAACGCCGCGTGGATCGAGGAGATGGACCTGAATCCGGTCTGGGTCGACGTTGCGAGCGAACCCGGCAAACCTGGCGCCGGCGCGATCCCGCTCGATGCGGTGATCGTCGCGCGACAGCCACCGGAGGCTCGCGCATGAGCGCCGCCGATCCCACTGCCGTCGCGCCGCCGCTGGACGGCGTCACCGTCATCGACTTGAGCGAGCTGCTGCCCGGACCATTCTTTACGCAAAACCTGGCGGAACTGGGCGCCCGGGTGATCAAGATCGAGCGCCCGCCGCACGGCGACAACGCGCGCCGTATGGGTCCGGGAGTGTTCGAGGCCGTCAATCGGGGAAAGCAGAGCCTGCTCGTCGATCTGAAGGAGGAAGCGGGGCGCCGTGAAGTGCTTGCGCTGCTGGACGAGGCCGACGTGCTGGTCGAATCCTACCGGCCCGGCGTGATGGCCCGGCTGGGGCTCGACGCCGCTACGCTGCAGGCGCGCTTTCCGCGCCTGGTACACGTGTCGCTGAGCGGTTATGGCCAGCAGGGACCGTGGGCGCAGTTGCCAGGCCATGACATCAATTACCTCGCAGCGTGCGGTGCGCTGGCGGTATCGGGGGAGCAAGGGGGCGGTCCCGCGCAGTCGTTCGGCCTGCCGCTGGCCGACCTGTGCGGTGCGATGTACGCGCTGTCCGCCACGCTCGCCGCCTTGCTGCAGCGCGAGCGAAGCGGCCGTGGCCAGTACCTGGACGTCGCACTCGCCGATAGCGCGCTGCACTGGATGAACGCACGCTTCGGCGCCTGGCGCGAGGCTGGGGCAGGCTCGCTCGCCGAGCAGCGCGAAGCGACGCTGGTCAAACCAGCCTATGGCGCGTTCCGCTGCAGCGACGGCGAGTACCTGTCGGTGGCCGCGCTCGAGGACCATTTCTGGAAGCGGCTGTGCGAGGCGCTGCCGATGGCGCCGTTCGACGGCGAGCCCTGGCGTGGCATCGCCGCACGCAAGCCTGCCGCCGCTGCCATCAACGCGCGTCTGGCCAAAGCGCTCGCCGCGTACGAGCGCGACCGCGCGTTCGCGCTGCTCGCGCGGGCCGATGTGCCAGTTGCGCCGGTCGTCGCACCCAACGACGTCGGTGCGCTGGCGCAGTTCCGGGAGCGCGATCGGTTCGATCCGGGCAGCGCCGATGCGCCTTTGCCGCTGGCGCGCTTTCCCGTCCCCCTGGAGGGCATGAGCGCGATGGGTCCGGGACGCGCCCCTGCGCTGGACAGTGCGCGCCGACAGCAGGGCCGGGGCGATGGCGGGCGGTGATCCATCGCGTGGGCAGCACAGCGGGCCGTTCCGCACGCGGCTGACCGAGCTGTTCGGCATCGACCATCCGATCGTGGGCGGCGGGCTGATGTGGCTGTCACAGCCGCGCTACGTCGCCGCGCTCGTCAATGCTGGTTGCATGGGCTTCATCACGCCACGTTCGTTCGAGGATCGCCCCGCGTTCGAAGCCGCGTTGCGCCAGTGCGCCTTGCTGACCGAAGGGCGGCCATTCGGCGTCAACCTGACTCTGTCGGGGCGTTCCGCCGGCAATGATGCCGTGCTCGACTGGCTCGATGCCGCGCTCCGTTGTGGCGTGCGCCATTTCGAGACCGCGGGCCGGGGGCCGGGGGAACTGATCCGGCGTATCCACGACGGTGGCGGCATCGTCCTGCACAAGGCGTCAAGCGTACGCCATGCGCTGGCCGCGGAGCGCGATGGTGCCGACGCGGTGGCGCTGGTCGGCATGGAAGAGGGCGGGCATCCCGGCCTCAACGAACTGCCGTCGATGTTGCTCGGGGCGCTTGCGCAAGACCGCGTGCGGGTGCCCATCGCCATCGGCGGGGGCATCGGCCATGGGCGGCAGCTCGCGGCACTGCTGGCGCAGGGACTCGATGGCGCCGTGATCGGCAGCCGCTTCCTGGTCAGCGAGGAAGTCGAGGCGCATCCGGCGTACAAGCGCCATCTGGTCGAATGCGACGAGCATGCAACCGTCGCGGTGTTGCGCTCGCTCGGCAACACCTGGCGCGTGCTGCGCAATGCCACCGCCGAGCAAGTCGCCGCGCTCGAGCGCGATGGTGCGCGCGACTATGCCGCGTATGGCGATCTGCTCGATGGTCGCAACACACGCGACCGTTGCTATCGCGAGGGCCAGTGGCAGCACGGCATGGTGTCGCTGGGGCCTTCCATTGCGTTTGCACGCCGGGTCGAGCCGCTGGCTGAGATCGTCGCCACGCTGCTTGCCGAGGCGGTGGCCTGCTTCGATTCTCTGGATCATCGGATACGTGTGAAATGATGACGACGCTGCCATTCCTGGAACGCCTGAAGGTCCCCGTCGTCGCCGCGCCGATGCTGCGCGTGTCCGGCATCGAACTGGTATCGGCGGCGTGTCGCGCCGGTGTGGTCGGCGCCTTCCCGACCGCCAATTGCCGCTCGCTGGACGAACTCGATGCCTGGCTGGCGCGGCTATCGACCGAAGCCGTAGAGGCCACGCGCAACGGCGCACCGCACCATGGCGCGTATTGCCCCAACCTGATCATGCGGCGCGACCCGGCCAAGCTGCGCGCCGAGGTCGAATTGATCGCCAGCCATCGGCCCGAGGTGGTGATCACCAGCGTCGGCTCGCCGGCCGCCGCCATGCCCGCATTGCGAGCGGCGGGCTCCTGCGTGTTTGCCGACGTCGCCACCTTGCACCACGCCCGCCGCGCCCTGGATGCCGGCGCCGATGGCCTCGTGTTGCTCACCGCGGGCGCCGGCGGCCACACGGGCTGGGCCAATCCGTTTGCCTTCGTGCGCGCGGTGCGGGCATTCTTCCATGGCCCGCTGATACTGGCGGGCGGCATGACGGACGGTATTGCCCTGCGGGCAGCCACGGTCCTCGGCTGCGACCTCGTATCGATGGGCACGCGCTTTATCGGGACGCGGGAAAGCCTGGCCAGCGCGGACTACAAGGCGATGCTGTGCGACAGCACGCTCGATGATGTGGTGACGACGCGAGCGTTTACCGGTTTGCCGGCCAATTTCCTGGTCCCGTCGATTCGCCGCGTCGGACTCGATCCGCAGCAGCTCGACGAATCGGTGTCCGTACAGCAGGCCCGCAGCCGCTTTGGCGGCGGTGCCGACGGCGCGGTGATCCAACGCTGGGCGGACCTTTGGAGCGCCGGGCACTCGGTGTCGGGGGTGAAGGCCGTCAGCAGTGTGGCAGAGGTCGTGGAGGAGGTGGCAACAGAGTATGAAGAGGCAGAGCCGCGGCTTTCCGGCTCGCGCAATCGACACTGAGTCCCGCTGCAGCGCGGCCGCTTTGCGGGGCCTTTTTCCTGGCTCGCGCTTGGCGCCTGACCGCTGTTCGTGCACGACGGCCCGCGGTCTGCCGGTCATCTCGCAGCGCCTGCATCTTGGCCGCCATCTCCAGCACGTGGCCAGGCGTTACGACATCAGAAAAACGGCCAACACCCGTGCCGCCGATAATACCTCTTATGTTAAATCGAACGGAATCCGTTGACGACGTCCCAGTCGGTTGCCGTTAATTTGCATAAATTTGTTACCCGTTTTTGCATAAATTTGTTACCCGCCCCTAGGCGCTCACCTTTCGGAGGCTGGCAGTTTCGATGACGGCACAGCCGGCGACTATGCCGGGAGCGCCGTGTGCTCTCTCTACCGTTTGCACGTGCTCGCGCCCCCCGCCTGCGAGATACCCCTGTCCGAGTTGTCGGCCTCTTTGCTAGCCATGTAAAGTGACGCAAAGTTACTTTAGGACACTGCCGTGGCGTGGCAGACAATACCGAGGGCGGACATGGAATCTTCGGCGGTGCCCTGGTCACAGGGCGTGCAATTACTGTCTTGGCTGGCGCGCGAGCCATGTGTGCAAAATCCGGATGCGGTAGCGCGCGCGTGGGAGGTGATGGCCCCTGCCGCACCGACGCTGGCCGATTGCGGACGGATGTATGCAGCCTATGGCCGGAGCTTTTCGGTCGCCCAACTGCGCTACATCGCGCAGCATTCGGCAGCGCTGTTGCTGGCGCGCTGGGCGGCCTCCGGTTGGCCTTATCTGCGGTTCAATGAGGACCTGGGCTTTACCGCCGGGCCCACTTACGTCGAGCTCCGACCAGGTCAGGTGACGCCTAGCTTCTGGGCATTTTGCTTCGGCACCGTGACCATATTCAGCCTGGCCGTCGCGGCATTCACCTATGGCAAGACTTCCGGCGGCGTGGGCGGTTTGGTGCTGGCGGCCATCTGCTTGGCCTTTCTGATGCTCGAGTTCGTCGATCTGCGCAGCCGTCACCATGCACGGCGCGCGATCGCCCTGTGCGCGGCGGGGCCGCACGCCGACAGCATGACGATCGCCGTGATGCCAACCAGGGGATTCGGCTTGAAGGACTCCGTGTTTTGAGCCAGAACCGCTCGGCAACTAAGGGCAAGATTGCGCCCCCCTTGTTCGTCCGTACAGCCCGCTGTGGCGCCCTTGCGGTGTCATTTAAGCCCCAAATGCCTCTCCGATCTGCCGAGCCCGTTTGACTTCATCGCTATGCAGGTAGACCGAAGTCGTCGACACCGACGCATGCCGCAGATTGTCCCGGACGATGGTCAACTCGGCGCCCCGATCCAGAGCGTGCGTGGCGTGCGTATGCCGCATCCAGTGCGGACTGGCACGGCGCAGCTTGTCCGCAGCCGCAGGATGGTCCGAACCAATGATGTCAGCGGCCAGCTTGAAGAACCGCCTCACGACCTGCCAAAGGCGCGTGCTCGTGATTCCTGAGCCGGACTCGTCGCTCAGGTCACCGACCAGGCGAATCTCCGGACGCCACAAGCGCCGGCTGATGGGCAAACCGCGTTCGGACAGATAGCGCTCCAAGGCCCGCCGGGCCAACGGCGGCAAGGCCACCTTGCCGATGCGCCCTCCCTTCCCGGTCAGCTCGAGCCATTCATCGCCTTCTGCGTCGACCCGAAGATCCCCGAGCGTGACGCCTACCAGCTCGCTGGGCCGGAGCCCCGTCGCATAGGCAAAATCCAGCACGAAGCGCAGGCGCTGCGCCGCGGCGGCCTCCCAGCCGTGGGACCATTCAAGCCCGTCGGCAATGGTCCGCACCAACTTCCATTCACCGTCGGTAAAGGCGCGCGAATTGTCCAGCGCCGCGGTGCGGCCGCCGCCGCGCACCTTGATGCCGGCGAAGGGATTGGCCAGCACGTAGCGTTGCTCGACCAGCCAGCGGAACATCGCCCCCACGATGGTCAGGGCATGGGCGACCGAGCGTGCGGCCAGCGCACCGGTGAACGGCCGCCAGTCCGGCGACGAGCGCGGGCGTGGCGGCCCGACCCACCGCTCTCGTGGCGTGGGCCGGCGCAGGAAGGCGCGGTAGGCGACGGCGTCCTCGGTAGTCAACGACGACAGCGGCCGCTGACGCTCGACGATGGCCCACAGAATCAGCCGTTCCGCTTCCTTGCGGTAGGTGCGATGAGTGGCGGGCGACTCGTGCAGGGCCAGCCAGGCCTGCACCGCCTCGTAGTCGTTGTCCGCGGTCAAGGTGCAGCTCTCGCGCGGTGCGCGAAACCGCCCTTGCGAGCCGTCGACTTCATGAGGCAGGCGCAACTGCTCCCATGGCACGACGACGCTGCGTCGCTCCTGCACGATCAACGCGCGCGCCCGTTCGGTCAGCTCGGGATGCGCGGCGAAGAACGCCTCGATCTGCCTGGCGCTGGCAGCGCCCAGCCTCGGGATGGCCGCCCACCAGCGGCGGCGCCTGGGCACGCGCACGGTCAACGCCGCCAGCGTCTCGATGCCGTGGGCGCGCAAGGCGGCGACGGCGCGGGCCGGTAGCCAGCGGCCGATGTCGTCGGTGATCGCAGGCCGTGGCGTCGGCAGCGTGCGCAGGACCTCGATAGCACGGTCGGCCGCCCTGCCCTGCGCCACCCGCTCCGACGCCGGCATCTCGAACAACGCGGTCAGATCGTCGCGGCCGCGCTCGCGTGCCAGTGCGGCAAGCCGGCGGCGAATGCCGCCCAGCACGGCGCGCGAGGATTGGCCGCGCGCCCTCTCCTCCCCCAGGTATTGCGCCACGGCTTGCCGGGAGCTCAGGCCGGCATGCCAGGCACGCAGCGCGGCCAGGGACGCGGCGTCGGGGAGTGCCGTGGAGGCATCGGTCGGGGCCGTATCCATACCCGTGCTGGCGGATGATGTGGAGTTAGGTAGGGTCAGGCGTGATTTCATGGGGGCCAGTTTAGCGCAGCGAACTGGCTATTACGATAAGAATACTTATCGTAATAGCAGGGATATGAACGAGCTCGGACTTTAGAAACGTCACGGCGCGAGTCACATTGGCTTCACCAGCCGTGCAAAATCTTGACCGGCGGGCGACAAAGCCTGAAGAGCACTGACCCATTTGCATACCCGGGGAAACGGCAGTAGCTCTAAATTCAGAGTTGGCGCGGCGGAAAGCTAAGAATAAAGCGAGTGACTCCCTCCGACGACTCGGCGGCAATTCCACCGCCATGCGCGGCCATGATCGCTTGCGTGATCGACAACCCAAGTCCCACGCTATCCGAGTCCGCGCGCGCCCGTGACTTGTCGGCGCGAAAGAATCGATCGAACAGCGAGGGCAACAATTCTGGATCGATGGCCTCGCCCTCGTTTTCGACGACGATGGTCGCCGCCCCGTCCTGCTCGCGTGCCTTAATCACGATAGCTTTGCCATGGGGCGTGTACCGCAACGCGTTCGACAGCAGGTTGCTTAACGCCCGGCGCAACATTAGACGGTCGCCCACAATTCTGGCATCGCCCTGCAGATGCAAGTGCACACCTTTGTCTTCGGCCAAAGCGTCGTAAAAGTCGAACAGCGCACGAATCTCGTCGCTCGCCTTGATCGACTCCTCGTTGGGCAGGGTGATGCCATGTTCCATCTTGGCCAAGTACAGCATATCGGACACCATTCGACCGAGGCGCTGCAGCTCCTCGGCGTTGGAGGCCAGTACATCGCGGTACTTGGCAGCGTCACGCGGTTGTGACAACACGACATGCGTCTGAGTCATTAGATTGGTAATCGGCGTGCGTAGTTCGTGGGCCAGATCGGAAGAGAACTCGGACAAGCGTTGAAAATCGTCCTGCAAGCGCTCTAGCATGGCATTCAGCGTCGCCGCCAGATCGGCCATCTCGACCGGCACAGTCTCCACCGGCATGCGGGCATCGAGGTGATTGGACGTGACACCCTTGGCACGAGAAGCCATCGTTCGCAGCGGAGCCAGCCCTCGCCTGGCTGCCCACCACCCGAACAGACCGCTGGCGAGGACCGCCAGCGTGGTATAGAACGCCAGCGAGCGGCGAAACGCGTGCATAAAGTGGGCATGAATTTCTGTGTCCATGCCGACCACCACCGTCAGCGGTGACGGTTCGCCGGGCACGGTTGCGTGCGCGCGCATCCCACGGTATTCCTTGTCATCTTGCTGCCAGACCAACGTCGTCTCGTCGGGGGGCAGCCGATCAATGCGGTCAAGCACGGCGCCAAAGTCGAAACCCTTGGTGCGGTAAACGGCCTCGCCTTTCGCGGTGCTCACGTGGGCGACAAATCCCGGGTGGTGCTCCACCATTTCAGCGAGGCGGCTTGGCAGTCGCGCTCTATGTTCCTCGTGAGCGACCTTTTGTATCAGGCGAACGTTGTCCCCGAGCACGACAAAATCTTCGTCGGCAAAATGCCGGTCCATGGACAGCCAGATGAGCACGCCAAGGCCCAACAGCACGACCGCCGAAGTCAGAGAGAACAGCAAGGTCAGCCGCAAGGTCAACGACATGCGGCGCTTCATTCCTGATCCTCGGGCGCTTCTAACACATAGCCCATACCACGTACCGTCTGGACCAGCTTGGTGTCGAAATCGTCGTCGATCTTGGCGCGTAGGCGGCGAATCGCCACGTCAATCACGTTGCTGTCGCTGTCAAAGTTCATGTCCCAGACCTGCGACGCGATCAGCGAGCGCGGCAGCACCTCGCCCCGCCTGCGCGCCAGCAGTTCGAGCAGCGCGAACTCCTTGCTGGTCAGCGCAATCCGGCGGCCCGCTCGCGTCGCGCGGCGCCGACTCAGGTCAAGCACTAGATCGCCAATTTGAATGCGGTCCATCGCCATCTGCGCGCTGCCCCGGCGCAGCAAGGTCCTGACCCGCGCCAACAGTTCCGAAAAGGCGAACGGCTTGACCAGATAGTCGTCGGCGCCCAGCTCGAGTCCTTTGACGCGGTCGGCCACGCTGTCGCGCGCAGTCAAAAACAAGACCGGAACGGGGTTTTGCGCGCTACGCAGCGTCTGGAGAATTCGCCATCCATCCAGATCCGGCAGCATGACGTCCAGGATGATGACGTCATACGACTCACTCATCGCCAGATGCTGACCATCCAAGCCGTTCGTGACCAGGTCCACTACGAAACCTGCCTCAGTCAGACCCTGGCGCAAGTACTGGCCGGTCTTGACCTCGTCTTCTACCACCAGCAGCTTCATTCACTGAACTCCCCGCGTTTGCTTTTGCCGGTCCTCAGCGCCGCCGGCCACTGCACACGCGGCTAGTCTATCCAGCGATCCTAGGCGTGACAGCAACATTACCGAAATGTAATGCGCAGGTAAGTTGGCAGTAGCCTTGATCTAGTTACGCTCTGCATGCCGCTGCTCGATGCGGCCATACAAGCGAAAAAGGACAAGTTCATGGGACGTGATCGACCGTCTGGCATTGTGCTGCCCAATCTACCGCGCCGCCGCTTCGTGCAGGGCTTGGCTGCGGGCGGCGTGGTCGCGGGATTGTCCGGTCTGGGGGGCATTGCCTGGGCCCAGACATCAGACCGGCCGCAACGCGTCGAGTCTGGTACCGCGCCGGTGCTGCGCGGCACGGAGTTCGACCTGGTAATCGGCGAATCGCTGGTCAACTTTACTGGCCGCCCACGGATTGCCACCACCATCAACGGAATGCTGCCCGGCCCAACGCTACGCTGGCGCCAGGGCGACACGGTCACCATTCGAGTGACCAACCGGCTGCGCGAAGCGACCTCGATTCACTGGCACGGCATCATTTTGCCGTTTGAAATGGACGGTGTGCCTGGCATTAGCTTTCCAGGCATCGCGCCGGGCGAGACCTTCACGTACCGGTTCAAGGTGGAGCAGACGGGCAGTTATTGGTATCACTCGCACTCGGGCTTTCAGGAAATGACCGGCGTATACGGCGGCATTGTCATCGACCCAGCTTCGGGGATCGATGGCGTGCAAGCTGACCGCGACTATACTGTGCTGCTGTCCGATTGGACCGATGAAGACCCGATGCGGGTCCTCTCCAAGCTGAAAGTCCAAAGCGATTACTACAACTACAACCAGCCCACCGTCATCGATTTCTTTCGAGACGTCTCCAACGACGGCATTCAGAGCGCATTAGCCAAGCGCAAGATGTGGCAGCAGATGCGGATGAACCCGACCGATCTGGCGGACTTGTCCGGTGCCACGCTGACCTATTTGACCAACGGCGTCACGCCGGCCGGCAACTGGACCGGCTTGTTCAAGCCCGGCGAGAAAGTGCGGCTGCGTTTCATCAATGGTTCGGGCAACACCTTCTACGACGTGCGCATTCCCGGCCTCAAGCTCAAGGTGTTCCAGGTCGACGGGCAGAATATCGAACCAGTCACTGTCGACGAGTTCCGTTTTGGCGCGGGCGAGACGTGTGACGTCCTGGTGGAGCCGCGCGATGAGGCCTATACCATCTTTTCGCAGGCGATGGACCGCACTGGCTACGCCCGCGGCACGTTGGCCACGCGCGAGGGACTGGCGGCCGCCGTGCCAGCACTCGATAAACCGGAGTGGCTCACCATGGCAGACATGATGGGCAGCATGGGGGGCATGAATCACGGCGGTATGACCATGTCCGGGATGAACCACAGCGGCATGCCAGGCATGGATCATGGCAGCATGGCCATGCAAGGGATGGCCCACGGTGCCATGACCACGGACCACAGTCAGCACGGCGCGGCCGGCATGAATAGCATGGCAGGTGACGCATCGCTCAAGGTCCCAAGTACCAAAGCGCGCCACGCCAAGACCGAGTACGGCGCGAGCACCGATATGCGGGTGGACATGGCGCGCACTAACCTTGATGACCCTGGCATCGGCCTGCGCAACAATGGCCGTCGGGTACTGACGCTGGCCGACCAGCACACCATCGGCGGCCCGCTGGACCAGCGCGGTCCGGGTCGCGAAGTCGAATTGCACTTGACCGGCAACATGGAGCGCTATACGTGGTCCTTTGACGGTGTGGAGTTCGGCAAATCCACGCCCGTCTATTTCAAGTATGGCGAGCGGCTGCGGGTCATTTTGCACAACGACACGATGATGACGCACCCGATGCATCTGCATGGCATGTGGAGCGAACTGGAGGCACCCGATGGCGCGTTCCAGGCGCGGCGGCACACGATTGCCGTGCAGCCTGCGCAGCGCATCAGCTTCCTAGTCACCGCTGATGCGTTGGGTCGATGGGCATGGCACTGCCACCTGATGTTGCACATGGACGCCGGAATGTTCCGCGAAGTGGTGGTCGCCTGACCCTTAACAGAGTACGAGCATGTACAAAAGAACAAGCACCATACTGGTCACCCTATTCGCGACCGCAGGCATGAGCGCCGCGTGGGGCCAGCACGCCCACACGGCGGATCCCCAGGCGGACTCGACTTCGACCAGCCTCTCCAAGGAAGCGAAGTCGGTTGGAGCGTCGGCATCGCCTGCCAAACCGGGCGGCATGGACCATAGCCAGATGCAGGGCATGGACCATAACCAAATGCAGGGCATGGACCACGGCCAGATGCAAGGCATGGACCACGGCCAGATGCAAGGCATGGACCACGGCCAGATGCAGGGCATGAACCACGGCACGATGCAGCCTATGGACGCCAGCCAGATGGGGGGCATGGATCATGGTCAAGCCGACATGGACCATGGAGACATGCAGATGCAGGGGGGCAGCGCCCCGCCTGACGCGCGTGACCCGCATGCGTATTCCGGCGGGTACCGATTGGGGGTCGGCAAATACGCGTTGGGGCCAACTCGGTCGCTCCACATGGCAGACGAGCATGTGTTTGCCTCGGTGCTGGTGGACCGGCTCGAATGGGCCAAAGGCAGCGAGAGCAATGCCGCTGCCTACGAGGCACAGGCGTGGATCGGCGGCACATACAATCGGTTCGTCATCAAGGCAGAGGGCGAGGCAGAAAAGCGCAAGATCCACGAGGCTCGCACGGAGCTGCTCTGGGGTCATGCCATCTCGACCTACTGGGACACCCAGCTCGGTATCCGCAACGATGCCGGATACGGACGACCGACGCGCAATTGGCTGGCATTCGGCGTGCAAGGCTTAGCACCGTACTGGTTCGAGATCGATGCCACCGGCTATCTCGGCACGGAGGGACGCACCGCACTGCGCCTGTCGGCCGAGTACGAGCTGCTGATTACGCAGCGTCTGATCCTGCAACCCCGAATCGAGACCAACCTGTACGGCAAGAGCGACCGAGAAATCGGTATTGGCAGCGGGCTTTCCAGCGGCGCAGTAGGCGTGCGTCTGCGTTACGAGTTCAACCGCCAGTTTGCCCCGTACATCGGCGTGGAACGGTATCAGACCTTTGGCGACACCGCGGATATGGTGCGTGCCTCCGGCGGCCGTAGTGGCGAGACGCGCTTTGTCGCCGGTGTTCGGATGTGGTTCTAGCCCAGTCTTTCAACTCACGCTCTTCCTTGGAGTTCACTATGCAAGCCCTCCGCTTCCCGATCCGTGCAGCGCTCGTGATCGTTGCCGTGGTAGCCAGTTCTGCCGCCCTCGCCCATCCCAAGCTCGTCTCGTCGACGCCGGCTGACAAGGCCGAAGTCTCGGCTCCGCAGAAGATCGAGCTCAAATTCTCCGAGAACCTGGTCGCACAGTTCTCCGGCGCCAATCTCGTCATGACCGGAATGCCCGGGATGGCCAACCATGCGCCGATGAAGGTCGCCGCCAAGGTATCGGGCAGCGACGATCCGAAGACAATGGTGATTACGCCGACCCAGACGCTGGCGCCGGGCAACTACCGCGTGGAGTGGCGTGCCGTGTCGTCCGACACGCACCCGATCAACGGCAATATCGCTTTCACGGTCAAATAATCCGCAGATGGACTTGGCAACGGTTGCGGTGCGCTTCGCACTCTATGTCGATTTGGCGACGCTGTTCGGCCTGCCGCTGTTTGGGCTGTACGCTTTGCGTCGTGACGAGGTGTCGTCACGAATTGCTACCAGCTTTGTCGCGATCTGTGCTGCGCTCGGAGCGATCGGTGTCTTGATTTCATTGGCCAATATCGCCGTCATGGCCAAAGCCATGACCGGCGCCTCGGCATACACCGAGCTGCAAAGCCATGTCTTCGAGATGATCGTGACGGGCACCGACTTCGGCGCAGCTTGGGCAGTGCGGCTCGTTGCCCTGTTCCTCTGCGTGGCGATCGCGTTGTTTGGCCGCCGGTGGCCGAAACTGCAGTTTGCGATCCTCTCTGCGGCGGGGGGCGTAGCGTTGTCGACCTTGGCCTGGGGCGGTCACGGCGCCATGGACGATGGCGTTCGCCGCTACGTCCATCTCGCCTCCGATATCGCCCATTTGATCGCCGCCGGGGCGTGGGTCGGCGCGCTCATCGCCTTCGTCTTGTTGTCGCGCATGTGGGGCGCCCCTGGCAACGTGGCTGTGCTGAGCCGCACTTCTAACGGATTTGCACAAATCGGCACGCTCGTCGTCGTTACGCTGACAATCACCGGCGCCGTGAACTATGGATTGATCGTCGGCCCAGAGTGGCCAGTGCTGTCACTGGCGTCCTACGGCGGGCTGCTCGCGATAAAGCTGGCGCTGTTCGGTGCGATGCTGGTGCTCGCCGCGGCCAATCGCTTTCATTTGAGCCCGCGGCTCGAGCGCGCCATGCGAAGCGGCGACCACGCTGGAGCAGTGCGGTCTCTGCGACGCAGTCTGATGATGGAAACCAGTGCCGCCGCCCTGATTCTCGCCTTGGTGGCTTCGCTGGGGATTCTGTCGCCTGTTGGCGCATAGCACCGCCAGTCGATCAGGCAAGGGCCTCCTGCCTCTGTTCACCGCAAAGGAACCGTCATGAAGACAGTAAAACCACTATTGTTGGCGCTGAGCTTGTGGCCCATGCTGGCCGCTGCGGCCGGCGCGGAAGACAGCCACGCTCCTCATGGCGGCGTCGACGCAGCCCAGGCAGGACGTCCGGGCGACCCCGGCAAGGTATCGCGCACTGTGAAGGTAGCGATGCACGACACGATGCGCTTTACGCCCGAGACGATTACCGTCAAGGCGGGCGAAACGGTGCGTTTCGTCGTGCGCAATGACGGCAAGCTCGAACATGAAATGGTCATCGGCACGGCTAACGACTTGCAGGCACACGCGGAACTGATGCGCATCAGGCCTGCGGACAAGCATGCCGGCCGGAATCAGATCACGCTCGCACCCGGCCAGCAAGGCATCCTGATCTGGCACTTTGATCGAGCCGGGATGGTCGACTTCGCTTGCCTGGTACCCGGTCATTTTGAGGCCGGCATGACCGGAAAGATCGCCGTCAGATAAATGGCGCAACGCGCCTCGACACTGAGCGCGGCAACTGCCCGCAGGCCAAGCCGCGTGGGGCGCCGCTACCGTGGCTTGGCATGCTGGTCAGTGACCTCGCGCTGCGCCGCAGCCTTGTTGTCCGGCCATGTGCTCTTGATGTAGGCCAGCACGGCCACGATGTCATCATCGGTCATCGAGGTGCCGAACGCCGGCATATCGCTTTGATAGCCTGGGGGCGCAGTGACACCGGGTACCAGCCCATGCTTGGTGATCGCGAACAGTACGGCGTCTGCATGGTGCCAAGTATGGCCGGAAGCATCGTGCGGTGGCGCAGGCATGCGGCCATCGGGAAGCCGCTGGCGCCAATTTGGCTGGCCTTCGAGCTGGGCGCCGTGGCACGAGGCGCAGGCCTGTGCATAGAGCTGCCTGCCGCGCGCCACCTGTACCGCGTCGGACGCGTCGATGCGCAGCTGCGGTCCTGCGGATGGTCCTGTATCAGGGACAGGTGTTTCGAGGTACCGCTTGGTCTGCAGGGCGACCGCGACGGCGGCGGCCGCACCCAACGCCAGCCACGCGGCGATGCGCCAGCGCGATCGTTCTGACTGTTCCATGTCGGGCGGCGAACAGCACCTCAGGCACCGCCTATGCGGGCACTAGTCCTTCGAAAACGGTCTGCCCGAAAAATCGACGGTCACGAGGTTGCCGTCCATCTTGCCCATGCCGGGCGAGTTGGCCGGCATGCCGGGGACCGCCACGCCTTTCAACGCGGGCGTGGCCGCCAATTTCCGGACCGCCGCTGCAGGGACATGTCCCTCGACCACCTGCCCGCCGCCATCGATGACGGCGGTATGACAAGAGGCCAAGTGTGCCGGGACACCGAGCTTGGCCTTCAGCGTCGCAACGTCGGAGGAGTCGATCACCTTGATGCGGAATCCCGCCTGGTTGACATGCTTGACCCACGCTTCGCAGCATCCGCAGTTGGGGTCCTTGTAGACCGTCAGCGCTGGCGATGCAGCGTAAGTGCTGGCAGACACGGCCAGCAATGCGGCGATCGTCAAAATACGTTTCATCGATACTCCCAAGAAAACAGTGCAACAGCTAGCCAGGGCGACGTGTAGACGCCGCTCAGATATCGGTCTGGCGTAGCCGCAATGCGTTTGAAATCACGGACGCTGAGCTCAGACTCATCGCCAGCGCGGCAATCATAGGCGAGAGCAGCCACCCGGTAAGCGGATACAGGACTCCAGCCGCCAACGGTACGCCGAGCGCGTTGTAGATGAACGCGAAGCCCAGGTTTTGCTTCATATTGCGGATGGTCGCTTCGGACAGCGCCCTTGCCCTTGCAATGCCCCGCAGGTCGCCCTTGACCAAGGTCACTTGCGCGCTGTGCATGGCGACATCGGTACCCGTCCCCATGGCGATGCCGACATCGGCTTTGGCCAGCGCGGGGGCATCGTTGATGCCGTCGCCAGCCATCGCCACGACAGCGCCGCTCTGCTGCAGTCGAGTCACCAGATCGAGTTTATCTGCCGGCTTGACTTCGCCGTACACCTCCGCAATGTCGAGCTTTGCTGCCACCGCCTTTGCAGTAGCGACGCCGTCACCGGTCGCCATGATTACCTGGATGCCCTCGGTCTTGAGGCTCACCAGCGCTTCGGCTGTCGATCCCTTGACCGGATCGGATACCGCCATCAGGCCGGCAAGCCGCCCATCGACCGCCAGATACATGACGCTGGCGCCTTGAGCGCGCAGGGCGTCAGCTTGTTCCTGCAGCGCATCGACTGCAATGCCATCGGCTTGCATCAGCGCGGTATTGCCGACGGCGACATTTTTGCCTGCGACCCTGCCGCGCACACCGATGCCGGTGCTCGACTCGAAATCTTCGGCCTTCTCCAGCGGCAGACCGCGCGCGCGGGCAGCCTCCACCAAAGCCGCAGCCAGGGGATGCTCACTGCCTTGATCCAGGCTCGCCGCCAGGAGCAGAACCTCGTCATCGGCGTGGCCGTTCGCGCCGATGGCACGCTCGAATGCGGGCCGTCCCTCGGTCAGCGTGCCGGTCTTGTCGACGATCAGCGTAGTGACCTTGCGCAGATTCTCGATCGCCGCCGCATCACGGAACAACACGCCGTTGGTCGCCCCCTTGCCGCTCGCGACCATGATTGACATGGGAGTGGCCAGACCTAGTGCGCATGGGCAGGCAATGATCAGCACGGCCACGGCATTGATCAAGCCGAATACCCAGCTCGGCTGCGGCCCCAGCAGGCCCCAGGCGAAGAAGGTAAGGAGGGCGACGCCGATCACGGCCAGCACGAATACGCCGGCTACCCGATCCGCCATGCGTTGCATCGGCGCCTTCGACCGTTGCGCTTGCGCCACCATCTGTACGATCTGTGACAGCACCGTTTGCGAACCAACCTTTTCCGATCGGATCACTAGGCTGCCGGACGCATTCATCGTCGCGCCAATCACGCGGTCGCCCACGCGCTTGGTCACCGGCATCGGCTCGCCCGTGATCATCGATTCGTCCACCGAACTCGCTCCTTCGGTGACCACCCCGTCGACCGGTACCTTCTCGCCGGGTCGCACGCGCAGCAGATCACCGACGTGCACATGGGTCAGCGGGACATCTTCCTCGCTGCCGTCGGCCTGAATGCGGCGCGCCGTCTTGGGTGCCAGGCCGAGCAGCGACTTGATCGCCGCCGATGTTTGCGAGCGCGCCTTGAGCTCGAGCAACTGCCCCAGTAGCGTCAAGGAAATGATGACCGCTGCCGCTTCGAAGTACACACCGATTCGGCCATGGGCGGCAAACGCCGCGGGGAAGACCTCCGGTGCGACGGTGGCCACTACGCTGTACAGATAGGCCGCCCCAGTGCCGAGACCGATCAAGGTCCACATATTGGGGCTGCGATGGACGAACGACTGCACGCAGCGCTGAAAGAATGGTCGGCCCGCCCATAGCACCACGGGAGTCGACAGGATCAGTTCGACCCAACTCTGCGTCGACGGTAGCATCCACCCGAGGCGATGCCCGAACATCGCCAGTACGACCGTGATGACGGTCAACGGCAGTGTCCACCAGAAACGGCGCCGAAAGTCCACCAGTTCCGGGTTCTCGTCCTCATCAAGATCGGGCAGTAACGGCTCCAGCGCCATGCCGCATTTGGGGCAGTAGCCGGGATGATCCTGACGGATCTCCGGGTGCATGGGGCAGGTGTAGATGGTTCCTGGCGGAGCGGCTTCGACCTGTGCCTTGACCGGCCCGCCAGCGTACCGGCTCGGCTCCGCCGCGAATTTGTGCTGGCATGAAGCGCTACAGAAGTAGTAAGCCTTGCCGGCGTAATCGAGACGGAATTTGGTATCAGGTGACACCGCCATACCGCAGACGGGGTCCTTCAACGAATGAGTTTCGTCCCCGCGCACGCGGCCATGCATCGTGGGCTGATGGGTGCCATGATGATGACGGAGTTCGTCGTGGCCGCTATCGGGCGTCGCGGGCTTCGTATGAGCAGCGTGGCAAGCACTGTGCTCGTGGTGCCCATTCTTACCGTGCTGGTGTCCGCCGCCGGCTTCCTTCATCGACTGCCTCCATTGTTATCGTAGCGATGTCAGACGCACTGTCAGAACTGATGCCCTTTACAGTGGCAATTTTTGCTGCTTGTCCGCACCCCAATACGCGGGGGCTTCGGCCGGCCATTCCGCGCGGCGCCACTTCGCAGAGCGCCGGGTGAACCGGGCGCAGGAACGGGCTGACCATGAAAAGGTCAGCATACACGTTCCAATCGTGGGAAAGTCAAGCGATCCGCTCCGGATCAAGACCGGTGAGCGAAGCCGACATAGCCGGCGTTGCGCCATGCTGCAGATCGCGAAACGCGTGCCGGCAGCGGGCTGCTTGACAACCTCGGTAGCCTGCGCCTTCACGCCTCGCGCTGGGACACGGGTGATGCCCGGCGTCGCGCTAGCGACACGCGATACCGGGCGTCTGTGTCGAAAGCCCCTTTAGTATCGACGGCCTGTTGCAGCCGGGTCAGACACCGTCCGTGTAGGTGTCGCGCTCACCGGCTGCATGCGCGCCATCGCTGAAGGGATCGCGTGCGCCAACGGTATGGCCGCCGTCCGAATATACGTCGCGCGTTCCCATTGCATGCGCCCCTTCGGTATAAGGGTCGCGCGCCGCGCTCACGCCAGCATGGGCGATGCCGGCGATGCTGCCAAGCGTGGCAACCGTCAATGCCACAACAGCGCTTCTCTTCAACGTCAACATGATGTTCTCCTTCTGAAACGGGGCGGCGAAGAGCCGATGAATTCAGTCTAGCCTTCGGCACTGAACCGCGGTCTGACAGCGACATTACAAGCATGTCATCTTGCGCATCGTTACGGCGCGCAGCTGTCAGCCACCGATAAAGACGCGACTACGTTCGATATAAATGCGCACGCCCTTGGCATTGGGCAACGCCGGGAATAGATCGGCGAGATCGACCGTGCTGCCGTGAACGAACTCGGCAAACGCCCACGCCAATTCTTGCGTACCGGACTTGAACGTAACCGTGTCACCCGAGGCCACGTTCACGGACTTCAGGCCGGGCGTAAGGGTAACGACCCGTGATGCGGTGTTGGGCGAGGCTGGGCTGCCGAACAGCATTGCGTGCGGTCCTAAGGCGGTAGTGGTCGCCGCCCCCCTCACTACCTGTTGTGCGGAAGTTGCAGCCGGTGTTTGGCTGGAAGCTTGCCGCTGGACATGTTCGGCCCAGTCGTCGCCCGCGTTCGTTCTGGCCTTGTCTACGCTCCATGCCGACGAAGTGCTCAGCAGCACGAACAGCGATAGCGCAGCGAGCGCGGTGGTTTTGGTTTTCATGATGCTCTCCATTGACCTGGTGGGAAGACCCCTTGAGCACCATGGTAGATACCGCCGCCTCACCGAAGCGTTACTCAAGGATTACATCCTCGTAATCCGGTCGCATACACCGCACCACGCGCGCCGTCCAGGCCTGCCGCCTCAGCCGCTAACGCACTGTGCCGGGAGCCGGCAAACGCTGCTAACATCGCGGTCAGCTAAGTCCTTCACATGCGTATCGCATTCCGCCGGCCCTGGTTTGCCGCCCTCTTGTTGTTCGCCTTCCTGACAGTGCAGCTGGCAGCGGCCGCCTACGCCTGTGCCGGCAGCCGCTATGCACTGAAAGACATGGCAACCATGACTGAGTCGTGCCCGGAGATGGCAGCCGAGACCGACCATGCGGATCCGTACAACGGTTTGTGCCTGGAACACTGCCAACTGGGCTCCAAGACAACCGACCACTCCAGCCCTCATATCCCTGCGTTTCAGCCCGTCCTGGTCAAGGTCGTTGAGCCAGTCCAATCGCCGATATTTACCCTTCATATGGCGACGAGCGTGGCGGCCCCGCGCGGACCACCGCGCTCCCTGCCAATCCTGAACTGCTGTTTCCGAACGTAGCCTCCGAAGCAACGCCAGTTGTCGTGCCCTGACTCAAGCGGTCAGGGTGATCGTTGCTTTGCGGAGGCATTATGCGTTTTCGCTTCTCTGTTGCCTGCGGGCGCCGTTTGGCGTTCGCCATCGTACTGCTAACCACGGCCCACCGAGCTTGGGCTCAGCCCGCCGCGGCGCTGTCGTTGCACGACGCCATTGCGGTTGCGTCGTCACGGTCGACCGATGCAGAGACTTCCCGATCTGCGGTGCAATCCGCCATTGAGATGGCAGTGGCGGGCCGGCAATTGCCCGACCCCGTCTTGAAGGTCGGGATCAACAACGTGCCCGCGGACGGTCGTGACCGGTTCACTCTCGGGACCGAATCGATGACCATGCGGTCGATCAGCCTGATGCAGGAATTCACGCGCTCGGCCAAGCGCGAAGCGCGGGCTCGGCGTTTCGAGGCCGAGGCGTCGTTCGCTGAGGCGCAACGGACCGCCGCGCTCGCAGCCGTGCAGCGTGGAGCCGCGACGGCCTGGCTGGATCGCTGGTACGCCGAACATGTGTACCGTGTGCTTACCGAGCAGTCCCAATCCATCGAGTTGATGATCGAGGCCGCACGTGCCGCCTATCGCGGCAATCGTGGATCACGCGCTGACATCCTCGCTGCCGAGCTCGAACTGCAGCAACTGCAGGATCGCCAGGATGAGGCCCGCGCGACCGTTGCCGCGTCTCGCGCGATGCTCCGACGCTGGGTCGGAGATGCGGCGCAGTTGCCCCTGGCCGAGCCTCCCGCGCTCGAAGCGCCGGCATGGCTCAGCGGGCTGGACGAGGCGGACATCGCGCAGCTGCCCGAAGTGGCGGCCGCCGACGCGCAGGTCGGCGTCGCCGAAGCAGAAGGGCGTGTCGCGCGCGAGAACAAGATTCCTGACGTCAGCGTCGAGCTGATGTACAGCCAGCGCGGCCCGGCCTATTCAAACATGGTCTCGGTGAACGTCTCGTTGCCGCTGCCCTGGGACCAGCGACAGCGACAGGACCGCGAGTTGGCCGCGAAGCTGGCGCAAGCAAATGCGGCCCGTGCGCAGGCCGAGTCGATACGTCGCGGTCTGGTAGGACAGTTGCGCGGCAAGCAGGCGGAGCTGGCCGTCGCTCAGACCCGGCTGGCACGCTATCGGGACACCACCATGCCACTGGCGAGCGCGCAGACCGACGCCGCGCTCACGGCCTACCGCGCCGGCGCGGCAAGCCTGACGGCGGTCGCCGACGCCAGCCGCCGAGCCCTGAACGTCTCGCTGGAGCGCCTCAAGCTCGAAGCCGCCGCCGCGCGGCTGTGGGCCGAACTTGCCTTCGTGATGCCCGTGCCGGTCGCCGCTCAATCGTCGTCGCCACAAGGAGTCGAACCATGACAAGGGCCACGCTTGCACGAGCCGTCGCAACGCTAGTGGTGACCGCGAGCCTTGTTGGCGCCTATTTCCTCGGCCATCGGCAGGGGCGCCACGGGGCACCATCGGCGCCGGCTGCACCAGCTGACGAGCCCAGTCAAAAGGCCGGCGATATCGACCCGAAGTCCGGCAAGCGCATTCTCTATTGGCACGATCCGATGGTGCCAGGCCAGCGCTTTGACAAGCCCGGCAAATCGCCGTTTATGGACATGCCGTTGGCCCCGGTATATGAGGAAGCAGGTGGCAGCGCGGCAGTGACCATCGACAGCCGCGTAGCGCAGAACCTCGGTATTCGAACCGCCGAGGTCAAGACCGGCCGCCTGGAGTCGACCCTGCAAGTGCCAGGCAATGTCGCGATCAATGAGCGCGGGATCGAAGTGATCCAGGCCCGTGCGACCGGCTTTATCGAGCGCACATATGCCAGAACGACGCTGGACACCGTGCGAAAGGGCCAGGCATTGGCGCAAATCTATGCGCCCGAATGGATAGCGGCCCAGGAAGAGTATCTGGCGGTCAGTCGCATGACCGGAACTTTGTCGAACGATCTGCGCGAGGCTGCCATCGCTCGCATGCGCCAGGCCGGCATGAGCGAAGGCCATATCCGCTTGGTCCAAAGCACCGGTAAATTGCAGCCACGGCTGACGGTCACCAGCTCGCTCGGCGGCATCGTTACCGAAGTCGGCGTACGCGACGGCATGACGGTCTCACCGGGAACGACTCTGTTTCGTATTGCAAGTCTTGCCACCGTTTGGGTACTGGCAGAGGTGCCAGAGAGCCAAGCGGCGTTCCTGCGGCCAGGTCAGATGGTGTCGGCCACGGCCGCCGCCCTGCCAGGCCAGACGTTGGCAGGCAAGGTGGACGCAATCCTGCCGGACATCAGCATGGGGACCCGCACGGTCAAGGTTCGTATCGAATTGCCGAACAAGGCGCGTCAGCTCTTGCCCGGCATGTTCGTGTCGGTGCGCTTCGACGCGCCGGCCGGGCCGGAGCGCTTGCTGATACCAGTCGAAGCGCTGATTCGCACCGGCACACATACCTTCGTAATGGTGCAACTCGATTCGGGTGAGTTCCAGCCCGTCGAAGTGACCGCCGGTGCCGCAGCCGGTGGCCAAGCCGAGATCCTTGCCGGACTGCAAGCCGGTCAGAAAGTAGTCGTTTCGGGCCAGTTTCTGCTCGACTCGGAAGCGAGCCTGCGTGGCACCGCACAACGCATGGCGGCACCTGCCGCGGACGCGTCGGCGGCAGTCGCCACCCAGGCCCCCAGTCCGGAACATCAGGGCGTAGGGCGGGTCGAGGCGATTAGTGCCGATGGCATGACCATTTCCCATGGGCCGATTCCCTCGGCAAATTGGGGGCCGATGACGATGGAATTTGCCGCGCCATCCACCGGCATGCTAACAGGCTTCAAGCCGGGGGATCGCGTTCGCTTCCGCTTCCGCTTAAACGACGAAGGCGTGGCGACCTTGTCGTCGGTGGAGGCTGCCACTGCCGATACGGGAGCGCGACGATGATCACACGACTCATACTCGGTTCGATCCGCCATCGCTTCCTGGTCCTGCTCGCCACAGTCATGCTGACCGCCTGGGGCCTGTGGGCCGTCCGGAATACGCCGTTGGATGCACTGCCCGACCTGTCCGATGTGCAGGTCATCATCCGCACGCCGTTTCCGGGCCAAGCGCCGCAAATCGTCGAGAATCAGGTCACCTATCCGCTGACCACCACCATGCTGTCGGTGCCGGGCGCCAAGACTGTGCGCGGGTATTCGTTCTTCGGCGACTCTTATGTCTACGTGCTGTTCGAAGATGGCACCGACCTATACTGGGCCCGCTCGCGCGTCCTCGAATACCTGAATCAGGCGCAATCCCGGCTTCCCGCTGCCGCCAAGCCCGCGCTAGGGCCCGATGCGACCGGCGTGGGATGGATCTACGAGTACGCGCTAGTCGACAAGGCTGGCCGGCACGACCTCAGTCAGCTACGGGCCTTGCAGGACTGGTTCCTGCGCTTCGAGCTCAAGTCGCTGCCGAATGTCGCGGAAGTCGCCTCCCTTGGCGGCATGGTCAAGCAATTTCAGATCGTCCTGCTGCCGGACCGGCTGCGCGCCTACAACCTGTCGCAAGCCAAGGTGCTCACTGCCCTTAAAGGAGCGAACCAGGAAGCCGGCGGCTCAGTGCTGGAGTTGGGCGAAGCCGAGTACATGGTACGAGCAAGCGGTTACCTCAAAACGCTGGACGACTTTCATCAAATCCCGCTGGCAACAACCGAGGCCGGCATCGCGGTGCGCTTAGGCGATGTCGCCATCATTCAGATGGGGCCAGAGATGCGCCGCGGCATCGCCGAACTCGATGGTCAAGGCGAAGTGGCGGCCGGCATCGTCGTGCTGCGCTCCGGCAAGAACGCGTTGGAAACCATCGAGGCGGTCAAAGCCAAGCTCGCCACCTTGCAAGAGAGCCTGCCTACCGGCGTGGAAATAGTCACCACATACGATCGTTCCTCACTGATCCAGCGTGCGATCGACAACCTCACCACCAAGCTGATTGAGGAGTTCGTGGTGGTAGCGCTGGTCTGCCTGGTATTTCTGTTCCATCTGCGCTCCGCGCTGGTGGCGATTGTCTCGCTGCCGCTGGGCGTGCTGGCCGCATTCGTGGTAATGCGCTACCAGGGCGTAAATGCCAACATCATGTCGCTGGGCGGCATCGCCATCGCCATCGGCGCGATGGTCGATGCCGCGGTAGTGATGATCGAGAATGCTCACAAACATCTGGAGCACTGGCATGCCGACCATCCGCAACGCGAACCAGATTCCCAGCAGCGCTGGCGCATCATCGGCGAGTCGGCGGCAGAAGTTGGGCCCGCCCTTTTCTTTTCCCTGTTGATCATCACGCTCTCGTTCATTCCGGTATTCACACTGGAGGCGCAGGAAGGCCGGCTCTTCTCGCCGCTTGCGTTCACCAAGACCTATTCCATGGCCGCCGCCGCGGGTCTGTCTGTGACGCTCGTGCCGGTCCTGATGGGATACATGATTCGTGGCAGGATCCCGTTGGAACAGGCCAACCCTCTGAACCGCTGGTTGATCCGCGCTTATCGGCCCGTGCTGGCCAAAGTCCTTGCGTATCCCAAGGTCACGGTCGCGATCGCCGCGGCGCTGCTGCTGGCGACCGCCTGGCCCATCATGCGGATCGGTGGCGAGTTCATGCCGCCGCTCGATGAAGGCGATCTGCTGTACATGCCCTCGGCGTTACCGGGCTTGTCGGCAGGCAAGGCGGCGCAGCTGTTGCAGCAAACCGATCGGCTCATCAAAACCGTTCCCGAGGTCGCTACCGTATTTGGCAAGGCCGGTCGGGCCGACACCGCAACGGATCCAGCACCCATCGAGATGTTCGAGACCACCATCCAGTTCAAGCCGCGGGATCAATGGCGCCCGGGCATGACCACCGACAAGCTGGTCGAGGAGCTCGACCGAGTGGTCAAGGTACCTGGCTTGTCCAACATCTGGGTGCCGCCCATCCGCAATCGGATCGACATGCTGGCCACGGGCATCAAGAGCCCCGTCGGCATCAAGGTGGCAGGCACCGACCTGAAGGAAATCGACCGGTTGGCAAACCGCATAGAAGAGGTAGTCAAAGAGGTCCCAGGTGTCACGTCGGCGTTGGCTGAGCGGTTGACCGGTGGCCGCTATATCGACGTCAATATCGACCGGCTCGCCGCCGGCCGCTACGGCATGAACATCGAGGACGTCCAGGCCGTCGTGTCATCGGCCATCGGCGGCGAGAATGTCGGCGAGGTGATCGATGGTCTCGCTCGGTTCCCGATTAACGTGCGTTATCCGCGGGACTATCGCGATTCCATCGACCAATTACGGCGTCTGCCCATCGTGACCGACAAGGGGCTGCAGATTACCCTCGCGGACGTTGCCCGACTTGACGTCGTGCAAGGCCCCCCCATGCTGCGCAGTGAGAACGCCAGGCTCTCGGGGTGGGTCTACGTCGATATCCGGGGGCGAGACTTGCGCTCAGCCGTGCGCGATATGCAGGCGGCGGTAGTGAGAGCCGTGCCGATGCCGGCCGGTTACTCTCTGAGTTGGTCCGGACAATTCGAGTACCTCGAGCGCGCGACAGCAAAGCTGAAAGTGGTGGTCCCATTCACGCTGCTGATCATCTTCGTGTTGCTGTACCTGATCTTCGGCCGCCTCGACGAAGCGTTCCTCATCATGGCTACCTTGCCGCTGGCGTTGATCGGCGGATTTTGGCTGCTCTATCTGCTCGACTACAACCTGTCCGTGGCCGGTGTGGTCGGCTTTATCGCGCTCGCCGGGGTCGCGGCGGAATTCGGCGTCATCATGCTGCTGTACCTGAAGCACGCCTGGCAAGACCGCCTGGAAAACAGCGATGCAAGCTTGGCAGCGCTGCTCGATGCGATCCAGGAAGGCGCGGTGCTGCGCGTACGGCCAAAGGCAATGACGGTGGCCGTCATTCTAGCCGGCCTGATTCCGATCATGTGGTCGCACGGCACCGGCTCCGAAGTAATGCAGCGCATTGCTGCGCCGATGGTCGGGGGCATGGTGACGGCCCCGCTGTTGTCCATGTTCCTGGTACCGGCCGTGTATTTGCTGATTCGCCGCCGCCAGATCGGCCGCGGCACCTTATCTCCCACTTTTACCTCTCAGGAGAAAACGCCATGACGCACATCAAGATGCTTGCCGCCACCCTCGCTATTGCGCTCACGCCAACCGTGTTTGCCGCCGGCGGCGTCGACGGCATGGATATGACGGCACCGGGCAGCTCACAAGCTGCGGCCCGGCCCGTCGCAGCAGAGATCAAGAAAATCGATGCGCAAGCCGGCAAAGTTACCCTCAAGCACGGCCCCATCGAGCATTTGGCCATGCCGGCCATGACCATGACCTTTCCGGTCAAGGATCGCGCCGCCTTGCGCAACTTCAAGGAAGGCGACGCGGTGCAGGTAGTGTTTGACAAGGTGGCCGGTCAAGCGACAGTGGTCGACATGCGAGGCCAATGAACTGGTGACGCGCCAACTGATGGGAACTTGTCCGTCCGGTGAGTTGGCTCGCCAGGCTAGACGCAATGGCGTTGTCATCTCGACTGCCGCAGGATTGAGAAGCGGCTTCGGATTTTTTCCCCACCACGGGCGATCCGGCTTGGATGACAACGACATTGCCATTCGATAATCCACTCGACTGACCATCATGGTAGAGAGCAGCGCGCCACCCTAGGCCGCCAGGAGCTTGTCCTGCTGCGGCTCGCGCTACACCATCGCGCGGCATGCTTGGGCGCAACGCCGGCACGCCTGCGCGCAGTCCTTGCAGTGCTGGGCCGCATGTCGCTCGCACTCGGCACCGCACGCTTCGCAGATGCTCGCGCACAGTGCACAGATATCCTTGGCGAAGCGGCTTCCGCGCGCCATATAAGCACTGGCCAGCTGGCAAATCGCAGCGCAATCGCGATCCAGGCGAATGCACTCGGCCATCTCTTGCACATTGGCCTCACTCAGGCATGAGGCTGCGCAATGATCGCATGCAACTGCACAGGCGTTGCACTGGTCGATACAGTCCTGATAGTTCTGATGCGGCATGATGGACTCCTTGAAGTGATGGCGCCGCCGTCGGCGCCGCTACCCGCCGCAGCAAAATATGGACCGGCATGTCTTCACAAGCACGGTCCCAGCACAGTGCGTTGACTCCGTCGTGGCTGACGGCGACAAGCCACCTAACACGTGTTCCCTCGGCCCGCACCTTGTCGGTGAAAATTGCAAGCGCTGGCACATCCTGCAGAAGTTGCCTTGCACGACGATTACAGCGCAGTAATCTTGCGCTTGACGGCAACGCCAACGCCGCGACGCCCGGGTGGGAACACAGCGCTTCCGAGCCCGCGCTTCCGTCCCCTTCCTCTCCCCGCGGCCGCAATGGCGGTGTCGACCGGATTTGTGCCATCGATCGGCACGCTGCCGTTGGCCGAATGAGGCTGCAAGGAGGCTACGCGAGTCAACTCCACTGGTGGCGGCACGGGCCTTGCTGTGAGTCCGCCTACCTGGCCGCCACTATCACGAACAGTCGCAGCCCGGCGCTCGCATGCGACCACGGCCGCGGAATGCGTTGCCGCTGTACACCAGACTCAATTTTCTACTGATGGCATTGGCCCGCGCTTGCGGCTTCTCGCGGCACCACGAGCCGACTTTGGAGCGCCATATCCTTCAAGAGGAGTTCGAGCATGCGTACTCTCGCAGGCAAAGTGCTTGCCACCATCGCGGCCGCCAGCGCTACCCTCGTCGTCGGTCTACCGTCTGTGTCCGCCCAACACGCTGACGGCCATCATGGTCACACCATGGGTGGTGGAGGAGGCGATCAGGACATGCACCGTTCGATGGCGCCTGGCATGAACAACATGATGTCGATGCAGTCGACCGGTGACATAGATCGCGACTTCGCAAACATGATGAAGATGCACCATCAGATGGCGATCGATATGGCGAGAACGGAAGCGGAAAAGGGTAAATCGCCTGAGATGAAAAGGATGGCCGACGATATCATCAAGGAGTCTCAACGCGATATCAGAAAGATCGACCAATGGCTGGAGCAGAGGAAATAGCGGTAAAACGAACCGGCTATTGGCATCCGGTTCCGGAATGCGCGGTTGCTTGCGCCCCGGCCAATCCTCAGTGAAGTGAACCCTGTACCCGGAGAATGGAAATGTCGACGCAAAACGCTAACGAGTCCCTCCGGGACAGCCAATCACCGCTATTCCAACTGAGCGACTATCTCGCTCGTCGAGTTGCTATAAGGGCAATCGGTCTGGGCTTGGTGATGGCATTGATCCCTCCGCTGTCCCACGGGTCGCAGCCGGGCAGAGGGATCACTGCGGGCTTCGAAGTCCGACTGATTCAATTGATTATTGACCATCACTATTCCGCATTGCGGATGACGGAGTTGGCGGCAGGTACCGACCCACAACGCACCGGCAACCTTACGCCCGACGAAGGCACGTCGCCAACGCCTGGCTACCCGGTCACCCGCCCGAAGTCTTCCCTTGATGAAGTGAAGTCAATGGCGAGGATGGAGAATCGCTCGCAGCGCGAAGAGATCGCACATCTGCGCGTGTTGTTGCGGCAATGGTACGGCATCGACTATGAACCTCGTGTGCGACAGGAACAGCAGCAAATGCTGGCTTTTTTGGACAACGCGCAACCCGGTAGGCAATTCGACCATGTTTTTCTGGAAGTCTTCAGCCGCCATCACTACACGTTGCTCCAACCGTTGAACGCATGTATCACCGGGGCGGACCGGCGCCATGATGAGCTGATCCGCCTTTGCACCCAGATGTGGCACGTCCAGACAGCGGCCGTCGACGAGATGCGACAGCTGCTTGAACGCCATTTCCACATTGCCGACTATCAGCCCTTCAGCGTAGACCGCCCACTGCACGGGCAAGCGGGTAGCCCGAGAGGGCAGCATAGCGGAGGAGACTAGTCCCAAGCGGGGACCAACAGGGCCACGGTCGAGGAGGCACTAGTGCCCCAACACGTAAACCGACCGTGGCTACAGCAGTCACTTTACTTGACGAACGCCGCGCATCGAGTGTGCGCCCACGCCCATTGTTGTCTGGCCAAGCCACGGTGTCATGCGCGCGCCACCAGCGGCTCATCGAAACCGCTCGGTGCAACGGCGTGTCGGTAGGCAAGGTCGCCAGCCGGATGGCCAAGCTCGATGTAGGTGCAACCCGGCGGGCATTGCTGTAGGACCGCGCGTGGAACTGGGTTAGCGACGCAATGCGGCCCGATTCAAGCAGTGGCGCATCGGGGAGAATGCAGATGACCGATTTTGTGTTCGACTGAGGAGCGTGCGAGCAAATCTTGCCGCTCGAGCCGGTGATCGCATTGCGTGTCCCGCGTGCGGCTCGACCGAAGGCAAAATAAGAATGCCGACTGGCCCTTTGGCGCACTTGTCGACTGGGTCTTTGGCCAAGCCCGTGGGCTCACGGACTGCAGCGCCCACTAGGATTGCTGACGGCTCCATTCGATGGCAGAATTCCCCCGCCCGCACCCCAATGCGGACATTGGCGCGACGCTCCCAGAAAGCTCGCGCTTTTTTTTGCGCCAGCTCAAGGCCGTCATGACGGGGCTTGGCGATCGGCCTGCTCCTGGTCGTCGCGTTCGTATGGCAATCCGTCAGGGGAAAAACTGGCGAACTTCTGCACGACACCGGCAAGCGAGCGCCGTGCAGGTCGGATCCGCAATTCGTCGCCGATGCGCTCGATCTCCAGTTCGATATCCGTATCCTCGTATGCAAGCGCGGCCGGAATACAAACCGCGAACGCGTCGCCATACTTGAAGGCTCTCGTGATGGCCATTTTTCCTCCGACGGTCGTCACGTTGCAAGCGACCGGGCTTAGCGCTGCGCACAATAACCGGCAGCTGCTTCGCCGGTGACGGCAGCCCGCGACGCACCTAAGGCGAAGAAGGTAACAGAGTCTCAGCGATCCAGCCAAGCCGTGCACGGCCGCGCCCGGTTCACTGCAGTGGGGTAGCTCCGCCTAAGGTGAACGTCATCAGCCCCTCATCGAGCGCCTTTTTGATGCAGCCAATCAATTGGCCTGAGGCCTGCGGCGTCAAGCTCAACACGGTGGGCAGCCCCTCCACCTGGCCAGAGACGCCCATGACGATATTGATGTCGACGCGGTCACCTTTCAGCGTCACGCTCAACGGCCCATCAACAGGAATGGTCAACGAGCGGTTTTGCGCCGCGGCGTCTTCGGCCCGCTGCTGTGCGCTCGCGTCATTGTTGTCTTCGGCCACTTGATGTCCTGGTTGATTATAGGGAAATGCCGTAACGCCACGCCACGCCCTGGTCCGGCACCGCGCATAACGGGAAGAATCCGGCGTTGCGCGCCATTATGCCCCGCCGAAACGTTGACGATGGAGGCATCCTGTGGGCGAGCCGTGAGGGCGCTGGGACATGTCTTATTTGTATCTAGTCATGGCAGTCCTCGGCCTTGACCGAACACCACCGCTGAAAAAGACGCCCGCCGCAGCGGGCGCTACGCCGGGTCGGGAATCCGGCGAAATCGATCGTCCGGTGAACACGGCGCGCTAGCGACGGTCCGAAAAGGGGCCTGAGTGTGCTGTCAGGCGCTGCAGCAGCACGGCGTCCTCCAACGGCGCCGGCGCTGGCTCCAGGTGCAACACCGGGGCGTCGGGAAATATCGCCGCGATCAGATCGGTCGGCATCGGTTCGGTGGGCAACGGGCCCAGTTGCAAGACCCGGCTGCCTTGTACTTCCGCCACCATCCAGCCTTCTGGTACATGGTAGAGGGCGGCAATCAACGGGTCGTCGGCTCGGTCGGTCATCGCACACATGAAAGTGGGCACGGCAGCGATTGTAGAGTCCAGTCGCCATAAAGTGCCAGAGACGGTACATAATCGGCGTCGGGAAAACCACACTGTCCCGCGCAATGAATCTGGCCCGACTTGAGGCAACTCTGCTCCTGCTGCACACGCAGGCGGCCGCACAACGCCGTCGCCTATTCAGGCAACGCTGGCGCCCTGGCCGCATTTGTGTGGCGCATGCGAACAGCGTGCTGTGGCGCTTGCATGCCCGTATCGCCCTGCTCGAGCGCTACCTGGCGAGCGCGAAGGCACAACGCCAATCCGACGAGCGAGCGTGGATTTGCCGCCCATGGCTACGGTGTAGCGAATGGGCAACCCGCGGACGACAACGATGACCTCAGCTCCAGACACCGCCATTGCCCCCTTGCCGCCGCAGCCGATGACGGCTGCCCGCTTTTCGCCGGCCGCGTTGATGGTCCCGCTTGCCTTGATGCTGGTGGCCGCGATCACGGCGCTGACAGCCACCGCACTCCTGCAGATGCGCCGGGACGCGCTCGCCAGCGCCCGGGAGGCGTCAGCCAATCTTGCTTTGACTCTGGAGCGCAGCATCGCGCGCAACCTCCAGTTGCACGAGGCCTCGATGCGCCATGCGCTCGATGCCATGCGCAATCCGGCCGTCATGGCGTTGGCCCCGTCGCTGCGCCAGCGCGTGCTGTTCGGTGCGTTCAACGAAGGCGAAGACATCGGCGCACTGCTGGTGGCCGACGCACAAGGGCGCCTGATCCTCGATTCCCGGCACTGGCCGCCGCGCGCGGTGAACCTGGCCGATCGCGACTACTTCATCGCGCAACGAGACCTGGGGCAGTCCGCGGTCTACTTGAGCCGGCCGTTCCAGCCTCGCTTAGTCCCCGACAACCCGACATCGATCGCACTGAGTCTGCGCGTGCCGGGCCCCGACGGCCAATTCGCGGGCATCGTGGCCAGCACGCTGCGGCTGGAGTATTTCCGCAAGCTGTTCGCTGGCGTGGCCCTGGGCGAAGGCGGCGCGCTGGCGTTGATGCGCCATGACGGCACCATCCTCATGCGCCGGCCCCTGGATGCCAGCCTGATCGGCCGCACGGTGCCGACCACGCCCGCGTTTGCCCCCATGCTTCGTGAACCGCATGGCGAACTGATTGCGGCAGGCACAGTCGACGGCATACGGCGCCTGTACAGCTTCCGCCGGGTCGATGGTTTTCCGCTGACGATTGTGGTGGGGCGTGCGATGGACGACGTGCTGGCCGTCTGGCGCACGCGAGCGTGGTGGTTTGCCGGGCTGGTGATGGCGATGAACCTGGCCATCGTGACACTGGCCATCTCGCTGGCACGGCAATGGCGGCGACGCCTCGCGGTCGAAGCGCACCTGCGCTGGCTGGCGGACACTGACGGCTTGACCGGCCTGGGCAGCCGCCGCGCCCTGGATGAAATCGCCGACCGCGAATGGCGCCGCAGCCGGCGCGAGGTGCGGCCGCTGTCGCTGTTGATGATCGACGTGGACTATTTCAAGCAGTTCAACGACCGCTACGGCCATGTGGCTGGCGATGATGCGCTCGCCGCCGTGGGCAAATGCGTTCGCCAGCAGTTGCGCCGTGCGGGCGACTACGCGGGCCGCTATGGCGGGGAGGAATTTGCCGTGTTGCTGCCCGGCACTGACGCGGCGCGCGCAGCGGCCATCGCAGAAGCCGTACGGGCGTCGGTGCTTGCGCTCGGCATAGAGAACGCGGGAAGCCCCTTTGGCCGAATCAGCGTCAGCGTTGGCGTGGTGACTGAAGGCAATGGTAGCGCATCGCCCGTCTATCCGGACCTGCGGGCGTTCTTTCGTGCAGCCGACGAGGCGTTGTACCGGGCCAAGCGCGCCGGCCGCAACCGCGTGTTGAGCTTGCGCGCTGCCGATTCACCAGCATGATCGGCTAGTGGCCGCACCCATCAGGGAGGCTCCTTGCCGATGGGCGGGCCGAAATCCACCTCCCCATGGAAATTCTCAGGCGTGATGCCAGCTTGCAGCCCATCGAGGTCGTACTGCGCCTCGCGCAGCGGCTCGATGACAATGTGCTCTCCGCGTACGTCAACGGCCGCATTCACGCGCAAGTTAGCCGCTTCCATGATCGCGGCCGGGATGCGCACTGATGCGCTATTCCCCACTTCTTTCCTCCCTCACAGGCTCTCGCCGCGTTTTACTTCAATGGTCCAGGGGCAAAAACGCGTGGTGTAGGGCGATGGCCTCGGATGGCGGGGTTCGCGCATGCCGACTTTGCCACGTTTGCCCCTCAATGATCATGGCTGGCGCTAGGCGGTCCGCGTGGCGCGAGACACGGGACAAGTAGGCGTTGACGCCGCGCACCGCCGCTGCACAGGTGCCCGAGAGCACATAGCCAACCATGAAACCGACCGCGTGGTTCCCACCATACTTGCCGGCAGCGAATCGATCGACGCCTTCGATCACGTACTCGCGACACAAATGCGTATTCGATCCGGCGATCCGCTTGCATTCGATGATGGCATGGGGATCGTGCTCCTGCGTGCGCAAGAACACTTCGATTAAAACCAGCGGAATGTCGGTGCGCCCATCCGGCAGCACCACGCTGGGCGTCGAGCGCGACTCGGTGCCCGGCAGCACGACCAACTGCAAGGGCGAGTTCTTCAGTGCATGGCGCATGCCATCGCGCAAGCGCTCGGTCATCAGTACCTCACCTGCGTCGGTGTTCACGTCTGCGGCCGCACACGCGTGCTGCCAACCTGCTGCCACCGTCACCAAGATAGCAGCCACCACCTCGGGAGCCAGTTCGATGAACTGCCTGCCAAGGGCCGATGACGTCTCATAAGGAATCCTCAAGCGCGCCCCCCTACAAAACTCTCCGCCACAACGGCATCGGCATCCTCCAATGCGGCAATGTCCATCCAGTGACGGCGCGCTGCCGGCTTGATGATGACCACCTCGTTGCGCCCGTGCACGCGCAGTTCTCGCTCGGCACTGACTGCCGTGGCAATTTTCACTTGCAGACGATTGCCGATTCCCGCCAGCACGTCGCGCAACTTCCCGCCCGGACGGATCATGGACACGCTGCTCTTTCCCGGCCCCTCCTCCAAAATGAAGCGCACGACGCGAAGCGCGGCCTCCTTCGGCAGATCGATAATCTCTGCGCGCATATGCCGCTTCTTGCGCACAGAAAGCCACGCGTCCATGACGGACAGGAAGGTCCCTGCATACGAGGTCACTTCCACGTTACTGTCCGATGGCGCCATGGCGGCTTCACGCCCCTGCTCCCATTGCCAGCCCGCACGCAATAGTCCGTCTTGGATCACTACGCGGTCGGCCTGCCCTAGCTCATACAAATCGAACACGGCATCATCCAAGGCCTTCCAGTCTTCGGCCTGGACTTCGCGTTCGCGCAATGCCCGTGCGAGCACCAGAAGCCGCTGGCCTGCGGCCGAACTGACGGCGGACGAGAGCTCCGGCACCGGCAGCATCTCAACGTCTCGAATCAGCAGCTTTCGCTTGTAGACGCCGAACTCGGAAGCAGTCAGGCTGAAGAACCACGAAGCCAATGCGGAACTCAGAATCATGGCGAGCAGATCGGCCACCGGCTTCTGGCGCGCAGGCAATGACGCTGCGAAAAATGCGTCGGTGAAGATCAGATCCTGTTCAGCCACCGCCACGATCGCCCTTGGCTGAGCGAGCAGCATCTCCTTGACGATCAGCAGGGGCGCCCGATAGATTTGGCGTGCGCGCGGTCGTTGCGCCTTGGCATGGTGGTATCTCGCAAGACCGTCGGCAATCTGGAAGTGCCGCATATCACGGGTCTGCAGCAGCCCCAATCCGTTGAGCTCGCTGGCATCGAGCGTCCAGTTTTCCCGTTTGCCTTGGGTCAGCCCATCTCGGAATTTGGCATTCAGGACGGCAAGCCGCTCCCCCAGACTGCCATGCGTCATCGTCAGCTCATCGAGCAACATCAGATCCCGGCGACGCCCCACCGCGGCCGCTTTGAGCTTCAGGGGCTGCTTTTCGATTTCACCTAGCGTGAGCTTGAGGATGTCACTTGGAGCGACTTCGAACGAATGAGTTTTCGCGCCGCTGGGTGTCCATGGAATCTGCACGACGGTGATCTGATCGGCCCGCTGCTCGGACCGATGACGGGCGAAAAGCACCACTGCCGGCATCGTGGCGGTGGCGAACAGCCAGCTGCACAAGTTCGATAAATTGACCAGCGTCACCGGCGCCAGCATGCGCATGACATGGTGGGCCGCCTTCATTCCCGTGCCACTGCGGCTGAAGAACGGCGTGGCGCTCAGAATCACGCCAAAGCGAGTCTGCGCATGCGAAAACTCGGCCGCCCGCAGTACAAAGTCCAGGCCCTCTCCCCGCGGCTGCGTGGGTACCCCGGTGGTCATCGCTTGGCGCCGTGCCTGCGTACCGGATTGTCCCTTGAAGCTCCAGGGGGGATTGCCAACAATCAGGTCGAACTGCTTGAGCCCCGTCGACGTGGTTAGCACCGCCTTGCCGTCGCCTTGCCGTTCGATGGTCCTGGCATCGCCCACGAGCAACGTTCTGCCAATCAACGGCTCGAATTTGAGCGACTGTGATGGCTGCGGATCCGGATCGAGTTCGAGCGCGGCCAGGTACAGGCTGAAGGCGGCCACCCGGATCGCGGCTTCGCTGATGTCCACACCATGCACTTGTCCATAGAGGGTGGAGCGAATCAACTCCCGCGTGGGCGGTTTGCCACCGGCGCGCAGATACACTAGGCGCCGCAGTGCTTCGACTAGGAAGACCCCTGACCCGCAGGTCAGATCGAGCACCGATTCCCGTCCCGTCAGGCCATCCATGACCTCGTCGAGAATCAGCGACACGACTGACAGGCGCGTGTAGTGCACGCCGTTGCGCAATGCCTCCGATTTCTGCCCGTTCGCGTCCGGATCGGCATGCGCGAACTGTTCATAAATCGAACTGATCAGTTCGACCGGGATGACGTCGAACTGATACGGGAAGAATGTCAGCTGGCCAGTTTGCGGATCGACCGCTTCGAGGAACTCGGCGACGCGCTGCAAATGCTGAGCGGCCGGCGTCGTTCTCACCGACGACGGCGGGAACATGTCCCCGTTAAAGGTTTGCGCCAACCACTGAAACAGCTTGGTTGTAGCACTGCGGTCGCGCAGAATCGCCGGCAGCGCCGTGTAGCCGCACACGCGCCGCAGGCGCGCGGCACTGACGATGCCGCGGTCAATCAGGTATTGGGTAAAGATCACCCGTCCGATCAGCGCTTGCGCCGCGCTGCGTACCAGATTGCCGGCGACCAAATCCCGTTCGAGAAAGGCCAGGTCCGAAAGCAGCTTCTGGTCGACACCGGTCTTGCGATCCACCGCCGGTACTTGCGCCCAGAACTGACCGGTTTCAATCGCCAGTCGCCCGGCCAGTTCGTCCAGTCGATGCAGGGAGTCTTCGATCGTTTCGAAGCGCCCGATCAAGTGCTTTTGCGCGTCGCCCTCCTGCAGCGGGGTACCAAAGCCGTTGTACAAGTCGATGCGCTGGGGGGAAACGACCCACAGCAGTGGCGAAAATCCTTCGTTCCATACTTCACGCCGCCATTGGCTGACAACGTCATCGGTCGGGGGAGTCGCCTCGAACTTGAAGTAGACCGTTAGCGCCGAGGCGCTACGCCATGATGCATCCGGCACGAAGGCGCGGCCGCGCCGGGAAGCCTGGGCATCGCGGCCCAGTCGCAGGCCGGCTGCGGGTTGTCCGTCGGGAAGAAAACCCGTTGCCGCAAGAACGTGCTCTAGCGTTGCCGATATCACGCCCGGCTCCGTACGGCTTCGGGTGGAAAGGGAAGCGCAGCTTGCGCCGGCGCGCTCATCGCGGGCAACACCTGTTGTTGCAAGCGGGCAATCAACGGATCGAGCGCAACCACCAGTGTCGGTTCCGTCAGTACGTCTTTGCCGCTCCACGAATCGGCCCCATGCAGGCTGGCCGTGGTCGGTGTGACCAGCACGATGGCGCCTTCCATCAGTGGCGCGCTTGCGGCGAGCACCCGGAACAACGCATCCACACCGACACTGACCGAACCGATGTGAACGCCCAATGAACTAACCAACGCCTGGGTGACGGACAAACCGAGCAAGTCGGCGAAGCTAAAGCGGGCCGCTTTCCCCGTCTTCGAAGCGAGGTAGGGGATGGCCTTGCGCCAATGCCTGACGGTTTCCGTCGACACCCCGGTGAGGGTACGCATTTGATCCTGCGTGAACTGAATAGCGGTAACAGTCGGCATTCGCGTTGCTAACAACATAAATATGCGTTGATTCTCCCATGTACTTCCGTTTGAGGCAACGGCATACTGCGATAACAATCGCGGCACGACGGAGTTCCATGCGAGCGACGCTGGAATGACAAGACATCTACTAAGCCACAGCCGGCGCTTGACATGGCCGGCTTGGTCTTCGACGGCGCGGTCACCCTCGCTCTGCTGATTTCCTTGGAGACCGGGGGCAATCTTGCGCTGACGCTCGAGCGCAGCATCTCCCGCACCCTGCAGGTGCATGACTTGCGATCGCCGGCGTCGCAACTTCGTTGCAGGAACCCGCTGTCGTGTCGCTGCCCGCCTCCTGCGGGAGCGCGCCCTCTTCGACTTCGCCATCAATGCCCAGGACACGGGATCATTGTTCGTCAGCGATGCGCAAGGAAAACTTGCGCTTTGACTCGCAGCAGTGGCCGTCAAGTCGCTCTACGTCGCACATCGCGATTACTTTTCAGGCGCGCCACTGGGATTACGCCGGGCTGTACATCAGCCGGCCGTTTCAAGGGCGCCTGCAGCCGAGCGATAAATTCCTGGAGCTGAGCCGGCGCCTGATTTCGCCTGACGGCAGCCCGGCGCTGGGTACAGTGGCGTAACCCCTTGCTAAGCCCACCGGAGGCCGGGATTGCCGCTGACGGCATGAGCGCGCTTGCCCCGCTTGGCAACGGGGGCACGGTATAGTATCGACGGGGTGGCAACGTCGGGAGCATCGGATGCGAACAAGAATACGGAAGTCGGGCAAGGGCGCCTCGCTCCGGCTCCCGGCCGAGATCGTGGCAGCGACCAGGGATGAGTATGACGTAGAGGCTCTGATCACCGGCATCACACCTGAAAACCGCCACGGTGAAGTGGATTTCGGCCCGGCCGTGGGCCAAGAACGGCAGACATCCGGCCATCAAACGACGTCTGCCAAGCCCCATTCACCGAGCAGACGCCGGCCATGATGGCTGCGGGCACAGCGGCTCCTCTTCCAGGCTGCTATACAATCGATGCATGAAACCCGTGGATGGCTCGCGCATACGCTATGGCGACCAAGTGCGCCTTGCGTTGATTGATGGCCATCACTATTCGATGGCTGAGGCGACGCGCGCTTGTGGTTTGTATGGTCGGCTGATTGAAACAGGGCACCGCCTCGCCAGCCCGGCGTCACTCGTAGCGGTGCAGATCGCGCGCCGCGACCGCGCTGCCGCCAGTGCCCTGCAGCTGGAACGGCGCGTCAAGGCGCCTCCGCGTCGACCGTTTTAGCCCGCCTGCCGTCACAGGCGGCTTTTTTGTCGCCCCACCGTACCGGCAGCCGATCGGTGCGCTTCATCCCTGGCCGCACCAGCCTACTCGCTACGGCCGGCTGTCCCAGAACATCCGCGGAACGCGACCACGATGCCCAACTGATAGCTGCCGGCCCGGTCGGTGCCCTGATTTCGGGCTGGGATTTGACCGTAGAGGGTTGGCGGCCGCCGGCGGTCCCTCGTGCGCCCGGCCCGCCAGCGCCGCCCCCTCACCCTCGACCCCGGTGGTCGGCCGATCGCCAATGCAGAAGCGACGCCCCCTGTTCATCGCTGCGCAAGCGCACACAGTAGAGGGGGTCCTGGCGGTGGGAAGGATGGCTGCCGGCTTCAATATCGTCCAGCCAGCGCGTGATGGCGCGATGCTCGCTGTCGATCTCCCAACGCGCGGCAGTCCGGAACAGTTCAAGCAAAGGGGAGTCCCGATTCCATTCGCAGCAGGGCCATACCGATTGCATGGTGTATAGGTAACCGTCTGGGGACACCTGCGCCCCCTCCTTATAGGAAAGCACGCCAGCATCGCGCATCGCATGCGATTCCTTTAGAAAGCGATACATCTCTTGCTGCGCGAGCCGCGAGGGCAGCGCCCTGCCCCGGCTTCCCCAGTCTAGCTCTAGGTCCTGCACCGCCACTTCAAACGGGCATTGCACCGGCTCTTGCCCCAACTCATCAGGCTGGGTCTTGATCCAACAGAACGCGCCGAACCCGGCCTTGACGCGCTCCCACCGACACCCGCAGGTGCCATGGCGCTGCCTGATCTGCTGCTGGACGGACTGGCAGTACCACGCTGGAGAGCCTTCGGACGTATCGCCGGTATCCTTATAGAAGGCAAACAGGGAGTCAAACCGCAAGCCACGCCCGCCAAGACGTGCCAGCTCGCGACTGACTGCGCCCGGAAATCGGGTCTGATGGACGATCCAAGTGTCACCGCAGTCGGCAAACAGCGGCTCGAGCTCGGTGGGCAGCGGGGCCAGCGTGCGCAGCTGGCCAATGGCCTGGGCCATCGCGACTTTGCCACGATGCGTACCTGCCTCGGACCGCCACAGCTCGCCAGCCTGCATCCGCTTGGCGGCTTCGCACGCGTCGTGCACCCACGATGCCAGCATCAACAGAGCGCCGGGCTCGCGCGTCGGGAATGCCGGCGCGAAGTCCGGCCAAGCGGCGCAATGCCCTTGCATCAAGCGCTTTAACTCCCGTATGCGGCGGGCCCCTATGGTGCCGGTCCCGTCGGCCGGCACTGTGGTCAGCGCCACCCGATGTACGGGGCAGTTGGCCAACCACGGCATCTCGTGCAGGTAGCTGTGATAACCATGTTGCGCACAGGCTGCGCAATACCGAACGCTCGCTTCGTGGCTGTCGACCGGAGGGGGCGCATAGGTGCCGCACTCCTGCAAATCGAGCGTCTGTTGGAGTACGTCGGCCAACCGCGCCGGGTTCTCGCGCAATAGCGATGACACCCGCGCGACGTCATCATCGGAGGGAAATCCCGGATGGTGTGGCTCGATTCCCAGGAACGCGGAGCCGGCTCGCGCGGAAATGCGATTGAACGCGCAAAACCTGGCGACCAACGAAAGCGCCGACTCGTAGGGCCGCAGATTATCTGGCCACCAATTGATCGAGGGATAGCTCGCCACCGCTAACTGCCCGCGGCGATGATTCTCATGTGGTCAGAGAAGTTGGTCTTGGCCAATTCTCTGAGCCAATTCTCGTAGCAGGTCGCCTCGTCCCAGTCCATGCCGCGGGCCAGTTGGAACAGCACGCTCTCGGTCGCCTTGGCAACGTGTTGCATCGGAAACTCATGCCGCCGTCGCGCCTGCTGCGGTGACAACTCGACCAGGGCGTTCCAGAGAAGCTTGGCGCTGCCGGCCAGCCGGCGCCCGCGGGCAAAGTCCTCTGGCGCAAAATACGCCAGAAACGGCACCCCGCTGTCGACCGGCCATTCGGAGTCGACGTCATAGCCGTTCAGCACATACTCGATCTCCTGCACCGAGCGCAGACCGTGAAAGCGCGCATGGGCTGCCATGAAGCGGGCGGCCACATGCGCGTTGCCGGTGCTGGCCATGTATTCATGTCGATAGTTCAATTGATGCGTGCCGACCGAGAAGACGCTGAGCAGGTAACCGTCGTAATCGAGATCGTTCTGCAGGCCCACCAGCCACTTCCACTCGCGCAGCGTCAAATCCTGCGCTTCGTCAATCAACAAGACGACATAGTTGCGACACGCATTGTTGGCGATGGCAATGAAGCGTTGCCGACAGAGATAGGCCGCCTCGACCCGCTTGGGCACCTTGGCCGGGTTGACGAACTCGAAGTGCGACGCCATCAGAATCTGATGCCAGAACGCCGCTTCGTTGGAATGACTGTCGGGGCGTCGGCTCCATACCACCAGGGGCACGACTGCGCTAAATCGCTCCTCCAGCACCTTGCCGACATACCACTGCACGCAACGCGACTTGCCGAGCCGCGACGCACCATAGATATAGCCGCCCGGGCGCTGCTGATCGATCCATTCGCCCATCTGCTCGATCATGGCATGCATCGGCGGCGTGTAGATCGCATACTGCTTGGTCACAATGCAGTGACGCGGATCGATGCGCTCGGGCAGCGAGAACGACACGTTCTACTCCGTTCGCGCCATGCGCCGCGGGGGAAGCTCACCCTTCCCATCCGTGCCCGGGTCACCGGTTGTGTCAGCCCGTGTCACGGCCGGCGCGACCTCGGGCGCCTCCCCACCTCGGGATGACCCGCCGCGACCGCGCTCCAGCGCGGCATCAAGCATCACGGCGCCAATGGAAAGCTGGGAGGCCGCCGCCAAGATGCGCCTGGCTTCCAGGTACGCCGGATGAACCGGGAGCTTCTTGTGCGGCTGCGTCTCGACGTACTGGATGAAGGCTTCGATCGCATCGCCGCCGGGGGAAATCGCAAACTGGCCTCTGGCACAAGCGCGGCAGATGGCCGCGCGTACCGCCAGGCTATGCGGCGATAAGTGCCATGGCGGCGCTGCGCGCAGCACCCCCAACGGCACACCATCGAGCGTTGAGGCCAGCGCAACGCGGCAATCGTCCTCTTCATGGCAGATCACCCAGATCTCGGTGCCCACCAGATCCTGCCGGTTGTGCAGTACCTCGTTGCTGTAGCGGCCATAATGGAAGGTCACGTACGGTGCCCGCCCCACCGCCGCGCCGCCCCTGACCACACAACGCCTTCTCACGCTAAACAAGCCTTGCATGGCGGCGGCATCCACCCGGCGCCACGTCTCGCCGCCATGCCGATGCAGGAAGGCCGCATACTGCAAGGGCGTCCGGTTGCCAATGCCGCGGTGAGGGGTAGCGTTATAGTTGGCGATCAGCACGCCCAACAGCTCTTCGGCATATTCGTACTGGAAGCGGCTGGCCAGCGCCACGCCGTCTGGCTCACGGCCCTGCCGATCTTGCGGCTTCGCCCCGGTCGTGTTGGTCAAGCGCTGAAAGCCACGTCCGGCGAGGTTGCGGAAAAACGACTCAATGAACGGGCGATCGTCTTTGCTTCGTCGTGCCGCGAACGAATTGCGCGGCTCCAGCAGGGTCGAACCCACGGCCTGTTGGAGCGCAGCGCGAACGTGCTGGCAGGTTTCCGCCAGTGCGCCGTCGACGCTGGTTTCATCCCAACACAGCCCCACAAATTCCTCGCCGAGCGAGCCAAGCAGCCCTGCATCAGGCAAGTATGGGGTGTCGGAAAAGGTCACGGGACGCAGCTTCGGCCGGCTCAGTCCGGTCTTGATTGCCCGCAGGACATCGTCTTTCGAGACTTCTCGCCCGGTGCTGAAGTAGTAGCCAACCACCGCGCGCGAGACCACCTCGAGGATCACAATCACCCAGAGCCGGTGCACGATCTTCTCCGTGAAGCCGCCGCCGGCGAGCGGCAGCGACACGCAGAAGCGACCGTCCAGTTTGTGCGCGTCCATTTCGACCCGCTGCATGAACCGCAGGGCCGGCCGACCGGATCCATCGCCGGCTTTCAGCTTGCGCACCAGATCGGCTCCCCCGATGCTGGCTGCGAGCGATTTCGGGTCCGAGGACAGCACCTGTTCAACGAAGCGACAGATCGTGAAGTAAGCGCGAGTCGATGTATTGAACGGCCAGTCGCCGCGCGCCTCATAGCCGCGCTCGCGCAGTTGGTCAAGAAACCACAGCCAATGCCGTCGGGGCGATCGCCTGGCCTCGGATAACCGTTTGGACGATGGGCTAGAGCGAATCCGGGATTCGAATGACAGGCGCAGTTCCGGGTGCGCATCCAGCGTGGCTTGCAGCGCTCCGGCTGCCCCGCCGCCGAACCGGTCGACACGGATTTTCGTGCGGCGGCGGTATGGCCGTACTCTTAGCCACGGCACCAAGCCACGCCAACCATACGGCTGGCCATCTGGATGCGCCTGAAGACAACGCTCGGAAATCAAACGATAAACTTGCTTGTCACTGAACGAGGTCAGACGCTTGATGGTGTGGGCGTCGGCGCCGGAAAGATAAAGCTGGACCGCGTGTTTTCTGGAAAAGTACAAGGCGCGCCGCGGATCGTCGAGCGCGCCCTCGTCTGGCGTTGGCCAACCCGACGTGTCGACGCGTTGGCCACGAACGACTCGCCCGCCGCCGTAATGTTCATCGTTGCCTGGATCCATGAAGCGGTCCTCGACTTGGCAGGACGGGCGACATTGCCTAGGAAAACGTTTGAACGATAGAAGGCTTGCACGAGAATGCAAGCGACGCATCGGGCCAGGGCTGACACGCAGTCAGGCTAGGCGCGTCTCACAGGAGAAGTCCGTAGTGAACTTGCTACAGCCTTTCCCACCCCGTCTGCCGACCGTCGCTGCGGTCCTCTTCCCGACAGTCGCGCGAGGCTGGCAAACTTCCCCAGGACACCAGCAAGCGAGCGTCGTGCCGGGCGGATACGCCCAGTTCATCGCCTGCCGCTCGATCTCTGCACAGATTTGTTACAATTTTTAACTCGATGAGCCAGCCCTCTTTTCATTGTGAGCGGCAATGGGAAACCCCGACGAACTAAGCAGAGAAGAGCTGTTGCTCCGCCTCATCGAGCGCTACGTCATGATTGGTGGCCGTTACTACCGTGACATACCGGCGGAGCAACAGGCGCAATACCTACCCGACGTCTGCGAGAGCGAATCGTATCGATGTGAACGGTTGCGACAGCTGCTATATGAGCACGGCGCATTTCGAGGAGTGCCCTTCCGAAAGGGACCGATCGAGGTGATGGACGCCTTTATCGCCGAGGGTCCGCAGCGGCTTGCGGCAGAGCGCGAGAGACAGCGCGCCAGTGCCGAAGAAGACGAGCAAATGCGGAACCGACTTCTTGCACGGCAAAGAGAGCGCGAACCTCAGATTGACAAGACCGCAGACAAGCACCGCCGGCTGAGCTGGCTACCTTATGAGTCGGGGCCCAAAGGCCAGATTCTCGACCTCGTCAGTGCAAGCGTCAAGAAGTTGCACGCGGTCCAAATCGCCAAGCAGCTCGAGATGGAAGTAGCCGATGTTCTGGAAGGACTGGCGTCGCTGATCAGGTCAGAACGCATTATTGCGAGGGGCGACGGCACGTTTAAACTGGCAGACGAATAACCTGCCGGGGAGACACGCCCCTTCGCACGCTACCTGACAGACTGAAGATGTAACATGGCCGCCGTACATCCAAAGAACACTTTAAGTTGAACCGTTCAACGGAGTAACAATTTTCTGCAACGTTTGTTCAACTAAATTTGTTACTAGGCAAGCGACAAGCAGCGTCACGCCGTCAGTGCGTGAGTAACAAAATTACGCAAAACAACGGGTTGGACGCAGATATGCTGGCTACCGCCATAGGGACTCCAACCGCGCACGATACCGAGCAGCGCCGACAAAGTTTGTCCGGTAAAATGCTCAAAAGCGCCAATGTTGTCTAGAATACTGAACATGCCATCCTTCACCGATACCACCTCTGTTCTGGAACGTCACTTGCTGTTGCAGCTCGGCGATCGCATCAAACGCTTGCGCAAGGCACAAGGCGTCAGCACGGTCGAGATGGCAAAGCGCGTTGGCATCTCCCGGACCACTCTCGCGGCCGTTGAAGCGGGCGACCCGGCGCCTTCCATGGGCACGTATCTTCGCGTCATGTCCGTTTTGGGCGTGGCCGCCGATCTTGCCCTGTTGGTTAGCGATACGTTCCAGCCGCCACCGGAGCACTCCGCGGCCGCGTCATCCAGGCGTCCTGCGCCACAGGTCGAAGTCCGGGTCCGGACGGACTCCAGCCGTCACGAGGCGCAGGACCTCCAAAGCATGGCGCTTCACAAGGAAGCGATCCGGCTGATACAGGATGACCCCGCTCTACTAGCTCGGGCTCAGGAAGTCCTCCAGCGATGGCGCGCACAGGGTGGGTCACGGTCCGATTCACTGTGGTCCGAGTGGGAATCGATCCTTGCGAAGCGATCCTGGCGCAAAGCGCTTGGCCGGACGCGGCGTGCTCAGGAACTCCGCCAGGCCTCTCCTCTGCCCACGGTGTTACCAGACGACGTGCGGCGCAATGTGTTAGCGCAGGTCCAAGCATTGAAGACCGGCGTTATCCTCGGAGAGACGCATGAACCGTGAAGATCTGGAACACATCATCCGAGCGGCTGCCGACATCACGAACGAGTACGAGTTCGTCGTTGTTGGCAGTCAATCGATTCTGGGCCCGATCCCTAATCCCCCGGCGATTTTCACCATGTCGGCGGAGGCTGACATCTACCCGCTCAATGCTATCCACAAGGCGGATGAAATCGATGCCGCCATCGGCGAAGGCTCCCGCTTTCACGAGACTTACGGATACTACGCGCAAGGAGTCGGACCAGAGACAGCGTGTCTGCCGGCCGGATGGCAGAGCCGGTTGCAGCGCATCCAGACGTCCGGCACCAACGGGCGCGTAGCCTATTGCCTGGACGTCCTGGACCTTTTTATGGCCAAGGCTGCCGCGGATCGCGACAAAGATCGCGTCTTTTGCATGGCCTTGATTCAGCACGGCTATGTTTCGCCGGACGCCGCTATCAATCGCGTCAACGACATGCCGATGGAAAGGGCTGCTCAGGGACGGCTACGTGCCCGCATCAAGCGCTGGACAAAGGCCTTGCGCGAACAAGGTCATGAGATTCCCGGCGACGCCGCCTAGATTCCACCATCAGGCAATGCGCTGTGAACAAGTGCGGCTTCGCGCCGGCGCTCCGAGGCCGGCGCAATGGGCAAGCAACATGCTTGTCCCGTGCTGACGTGTGGCGCTACCGCGGACGTTGATGCCGGCGAACGGGCGGGCCAGGACGCAGCGCTGCTGCACGAGCCATCGGAACATCGCACCGGGGATCGACAATGCATTTCATCAGCGCCGCTCATCCCCGCGCCGCTCATCCTCCTCCCGCCATTGCCGGCGCTGCCGCCGCAGTCGCCTCAACGCCGGCATGCCAACCCGCCATGCACGCCGGGCCTGCGCTCCGGGATGGGGATCGACCAGCAGGCTTAGCGCGCGCGCGTAGTCGCGCACCAGACCGGGCGTCCATGCCATGGTCTTGGCCCGCTTGCGGATCTGCGCGGCAAGCCACAATTCGGGCGTCAGCATCGTCTTGAGCAGCAGGCCCCAGCTGTGGCGATGGCCGTGCCGGCGCATCAGCGCGCCCTCCAGGGCCGCTTCCAGCCCCCGTGCCACGCTGACCGCGCAGTTGCGATATGTCAGGTTGTAGGTCGTGTCCGAGCGCCACGCATTCCAGAATCGCTCCAGCCGCGCCGGATCATAATTGCGCAGGTGCACGCGCGCTGTGGAATCGCCGCGGCGAGCCGATTCCGTGGCGTAGTCAGGTTCGAACCGCCCTGGCACATCGTTGTCGCTGGACGCACGCAGCGCTTGCGCGACGCGGTCGGGGGTACGGTTCAATGGCGTGGCCGGATCGAAGCTGATGTAGATGCCTTCCGGCGATTCCAGCGCGGCATGGCCGGTCCAGATCGCGCCGTTGGCGTCGACGGCGGCGATATAGCGGTCAACCACCGGGCGCCGCCGCAGCGGACGCTCGACCGAGCCGGATGGCGTCCAGACATGGACCGTCAGTGCGGGGCCATCCTTGGCAGGAAGCGTGGCGGATGGCTCGGGCTGCTGAAACAGCAGCGTCTTCGTGACCTTGTGCACCGGCTCGTGCGCCGCGCCCGTACGAACCGGCGGAGAACCGGCTTTCGTCCTACCGCCCTCCTCTGCCCCGGCGCGCCGCCGTCGCGGACCATGCATGAGGCTTTCGATCGTTGCGCTCTCGGGAACGCGCATCGCGCGGTAGGCCAGCATGACCATGCCCCAGCCGCCGAACAACAGCCACAGCGACAGTGCGTAAGGCACGGTGCCCCGATAGTTCGTCGGATAAGGCTGAAAGAAGAACATCGCGATCAGGATCTCGATCGCCCCCATGCCCACGGCGATGCGCCAGCGCGGAAACCGCACCACGCTCGCCGAGACGCATTGCAGCAGGCCATCGAGCAGGAACAGCGTGCCGAAGAGCATCGACAGCCAGAAGTGGCCATGATGATGGCCTGCCAGAACAAGGGAGGCCGCGATTATCAGGGACAGTCCCTTGAACACGCGCATGCTGCGCATGCCGCCCGCGCCGACGAACGCGACCACCAGCGTACCGATGCCGCCGGCCATCAGCAGCAGCGCAAACAGCTCGAGCGGAAAGTAGACGGCGCCGTCCAATCCGTCGATGAACAGCACGATGCCGGCCAGTAGAAAGGCGATGCCGAGCCAGAACATTCCGCGTGCCCGTTGGCGCAGATAGTCGAATCCCAGCATGATCAGCGCGAGCCGGATCATCGTTCCCCCAAGGACGATATGCTCCACGGGGATTCTAGTCACTATGTTGCGCCTGCGCGACCTTGTACTACTATCCTCATCGACGCATGCCGGCCGCGTCCGCGGCCCGCTCCGGCAGGGATTCGGATCTATGGGGGATACCGATGCAGTCTGCAGGCACCCGCTTCATCGTCGTGGCGATCCTCGTCGCCATTGCCTATCTGGCCGTGGGCATGCTGTCGCGCGCCATGGCCGCGAGCGAAACACAGGCTGTCGCCGTATGGCTGGCTTGCGGCGTCAGCTTCGGCGCCTGGCTGGTGAGCCCGCCAGGCATGCGGGCGGCAATACTGGCCGGTACCGTCGTTGCCGCCGCCATCTGGGGCATCGCGGGACACGCCCTGCCCTTCGGCGCCGCGCTCGCATTCTCCGCGATCGAGACTGCCAGCATTGCGATCGGCGCCTGGATCGCCTCGCTTCGCCAACATGCCGCCCGGCCGCTGCAGGCCGCGGCGCTGCTCGTGGCAGGCGCCATCGTCACCAGCGTGGCAGGCGCGACGCTCGCCGTGGAACTCTGGCGCTGGCTGCAACCGGGGGGCGCTATCGACCTGGCCCGCGAATGGCGCGCCTGGGCGTTTTCCACGATCGTCGGCATCCTGCTCGTCGCGCCCGTGATCGTCGGCTTCAAGGGATTTGCCGTCAAGCGTTCCGGGGGCATGCCGATGAAGCAGTTCGGCGCCGGTGCGGCCATGTTCGCGCTGTTCCTGCTGACGACCCTGATCGTCTTCGATCGCAGCGTGCATCAGCGCTTCGGCGACGTGGCGGCGACGCTCACTTACCTGCCGATGCCGTTCCTGCTGCTGGCATCGATGTTCTGGGGCCCGCGCGGCGGCGCCGTTGCCACGCTGGTGGGCGCGCTGCTGATCATCTGGCTGACCGCGCACGGCGGCGGACCGTTTGCGATCCGCGAAGGTTTTCCGGGCGAGTCGGTGGTGGAGGTGCAGGCTTATGTCTGGGTGTGGGCAGTGCTGCTTCTCGCCGGTCGCGCGCTCAACGAGGCGCGACGAACCGCGCTGGCCAAGGCACGCGACTGGCAGCTGCGCTACGAGCGGACGCTGCAGGCCAATGGCGTGGCAAGCGTCGAGTTCGATGCCGTCACCGGCGTCGCGTGGTGGGGAGAATCGGCCGAAGCCGTACTCGGCGCCGAGGCGGCGCAGCTGCGCAATATCCGCGACTGGCTCGACCGCGTCGACGATGCCGACCGGCCACTGGCGCAGGCGGGCTGGGAAGCCGTGTCAGCCGGCCATCGCGACATGAGCACCGATGCGTATGACATCCGGCTCGGCGGACGCGATCTGCATGTGCAGGCGCGCCTTGCACCGGTGAGGGGGCCGGATGGCGCCGTCGAGCGCGTGGCATGCCTGCTGCGCCTGGTCACGCCCGTGGGCGCGGAACGCCATGCGTGAGCCCGGCGTCTTCCTGATCCACGGTCTGGGCGGTACTCAGTACGACCTGGGCTCGATGCACAAGCGGCTCAAGAACGCGGGATTCGTCACGCATTCGCTGACCTTGCCGGGTCACGGCACGAAGCCGGAGGACCTCGTCGACGTGCGCGCGGAGGACTGGCTCGAAGCGGTGCGGGCGAAGTACCACGAAATCATCGGCCAGCATGACGTGCTGCATCTGATGGGCATGTGCATGGGATCGCTGCTGGCCGTGGAAACCGCCAAGCGGGAACGCCATGCCAAGGGCAAGCTCGTCGTGCTGGCGCCGCCGGTCTACATCGACGGTTGGGCCACGCCGTGGTATCGCGGTGCGCGAAGCCTGCTCTATCGGGTACCGGGCGTGCCGGCTCGGATGAAGGTCATGGAAGAAGAACCGTACGGCATCAAGAACGAGCAACTGCGCGCCATCGTCAAGGCCAAGTTCGAACGCGGCGAGAATTTCCACTATGGATGGGTGCCGCTCGCCTGCATCCGCGAAGTCGACCGGCTGCGAGGCTTCGTCATGACGGGCCTGGACCGGATCGCCTGCCCGACGCTGGTTGTCCATGCGCGCGAGGACGAGCTGACCAGCCTGCGCTCGGCCACTTACCTCGTCGAACACATCGGCGGCAGGAAGCGCGCCGGCCTGGCCCGCATGGTGGTGCTCGAGGACAGCTACCACATGGTCTGCGTCGACAACGACCGCGAAATCGTCGCCCGCAACGTGCTGGAATTCTTCGATGTCACGGCCGCGGCCTCGCTCGGCATGGGACCGGTGGACGCGGCCATGACGCCCGCCGAGGTACTGGCGCTGCTCGAAACCGCCCGGCGCCTGCTCGAATCCGGAGACTTCGCGGGCCTCTACGCCGCCGGCATTCCGGACTTTGCGTGGCTGCAACCGGGTGCGAACCGCGCGACGGGCGTCTATCGCGGCGGCAAAGGCCTCGCCCGGCTCAAGGGCTGGGCGATGGGCGAGCCGCCGTTGCGCTTCGGCGCCTTCGGCATGCCGAGCCTGAACGCCGGCGTGGCGGTGTTGCCGGCCACGCTGATGGCCGGCGAGGCGCTTGCATCGCCCGGCGTGCTGGCGCTTGCCATGCGCGCCGGCAAGCTGCTGGAGGCGCGCTGGTTTCCCGACGATGTCACGCTGGAAGACCGCTTCTTCGGCGGCGAGCCGGTTCCCGAGGGCCCGAGCCCGCAGGAAAAGGCGTTCTCGGAAGCGGCGGCACTGTCAAAGACGCTGCGCCAGGCGCCGGACAACGACACGCTGCTGGCCCTCTACGCGCTCTACAAGCAAGGCAGCATCGGTGACGTGGTGGGCGAGCGCCCCGGCGTCATGGATGTCGTGGGCCGCGCCAAATACGATGCCTGGGCCGCGCGCAAGGGCATGACGACGCAGGCGGCCATGCAGGCCTACGTCAGCCTCGTGCAGGAGCTGCGGGCCAGGGAGGAGGCGGCGGTGTCGTAGCGGATATCCGTGCATCGAGTTGAACCCGCCTCTCGACAGATTCAATCCTTCAGCTCCTCTCTCAACTTCGGCGCGCCGGTGCGAGGATCCGTCACGGTGACATTCTCCAGCGCCTTGATTCGCCAATCGCCCTCCTGTCGCGTCAGCACCGCAAGGATCACTGTATCCACAGCATGCGGGCCCGCTGGATGAGCCGTTCCAGCCGTCAGTCGACTCCAAAAATGCATCACCACCGCTTCGGGGCCGATGGTCACCACGTGTATCAGTTCGTTTTCGAGCGTGGAATCACTGTAGATCGTTGCGTGAATCGGAGCGTGCATCTCGACAATCGCCTCGACGCCGCGCACGTAGCGCCCAAACCGGTTCACGAATGTCGCATCCTCATGGAACAATGCTGCGAAGGATTCCATATCGTGCCGATTCCACGCGTTCTGAAACGCTCGCAACGCTTCTTCTGGGTGTTTCATATCGCTGGTATCGCAGAACGTTGTAGCGGTTTTTTCTGGCCATTTCATGATAGCAGTCAGCGAAAATCCACGTCGTGATTACGCAACCTGCCTCCGCGCCCCGCGCAACCGCCGAACAAGGAACGGAGCAATCAACATCGTCCCCGACGCCAGCAGCAGCCCCGCCGAAATCGGGCTCGACCACAACACCGCCACGTCGCCATTCGAGATGGACAAGGCGCGGCGCAGATTCTGTTCCAGCATTTCGCCCAGCACGAAACCGAGGATCAGCGCGGACATCGGGAAATCCATCTTGCGCAGGATATAGCCGAACACGCCGAGCACCGTCATCAGCACCAGATCGAAGGTGGTCGCATGCACGGCATAGACGCCGATGGCACTGATCGCGGCGATGGCTGGCACCAGCATCCACATCGGTGTGGACAGTGCACGCGCGAACAGATTGACCAGCGGGATATTCAGCACCAGCAGCATCACGTTGCCGATGAACAGCGAGGCGATCAGGCCCCAGACGATATCCGGCTGCTGGGTAAACAGCATTGGGCCGGGCGTGATGTTGTACAGCGTCAGCGCGCCCATCATCACCGCGGTCGTACCCGAGCCGGGCACGCCGAGGGTCAGCATCGGCACGAAGGAGCCGGTCGCCGAGGCGTTGTTGGCCGCCTCGGGCGCCGCCACGCCGCGAATATCGCCGTGGCCGAAGGTTCCGTTGCTGCCGTAGATGCGCTTCTCGGTCATATAGGTGATCGCGCTGGCAATGGTGGCCCCCGCTCCCGGCAGCACGCCGACAAAGAAACCGATCACCGACGAACGAACCGTGCACCACCACGTCTGCGCGGCCTCCCGCGCATTGAACATCATGCGGCCGGTGTTCTTGACCAGTTGCTGCCCTGTCTCGGTATGCTGCTCCAACATCAGCATCAGCTCGCTGACCGAGAAAAAGCCGATCACCACCACGATGAACTGGATGCCATCGGACAGGTGCACGTTGTCGAAGGTGAAGCGGTACACGCCGCTATTGGCGTCGACACCGACGGTGGCCAGCGTCAGGCCGATCAATGCCGCCAGCAATGTGCGGACCGGCTTGTCGCCAACCATGCCCGCCAGGCACGCGATGGCAAAGATCATCAGCGCGCAGTATTCGGCGGGACCGAAGGCCACCGCCCAGTCGGCAAGCACCGGTGCGAAGATCACCAGGCCGAGGGTGGCAATCACCGATCCGACAAACGAACTCCACGCGGAGATGGACAGCGCCACGCCGGCCAGTCCCTTGCACGCGATCGGGTAGCCGTCGATCGCCGTCATGATGGCACCGGCGTCGCCCGGCACATTGAGCAGAATCGACGAGATGCGGCCGCCGTACTCGCATCCCATATAGACGGCGGCCAGCAGAATCAGAGCGGTCTCCGGCGGCAGCTTCATCGCATAAGCCAGCGGCAGCAGAATGGCGACGCCGTTGATCGGACCCAGCCCCGGCAGCATGCCGACCAGCGTTCCGATAAAGGCCCCGATCGCGGCCACCAGCAGGTTCGACCATTGCGACGCAATGCCGAAACCATGCAGCAGATGTTCGAACGCGCTCATAGCAGGCCCTCGATCAGGGTGCCGATCGGCAGCGTGACTTCCAGCCAGCGATCGAACAGGAAAAACAGGCTGATGCCCATCAGCGCGCCGGTCGCCACGCAGGCCATCCACCCGCCGCCGAACAGCCGGCCCAGCACGATCGTCAGCAAGGCGGTGGCAATGGCAAAGCCGAGCCACTGGAACACCAGTGCATACGCCAGCAGTGCAGCCACCATGATGGCCAGCCGGAAGGCGCCGCCGCGCTGGGGCCAGGCGACCTTGGGCCCCGGAAAGACAAGCAACCAGATACTGCACAGTGCCATCAGCACGCACAGCAGCAGCGGGAAGGCCCGCGGCCCCACCGGCTCGTAGCTGAACTCGGCGGTAAATCCCGTGGCCACCCACGCGGCGGCGGCGCTCAGCAGCAGCCACGCGATGGCGAAAACGCGATCACTATTCATCGATATCTCGGGGTGTTGGAGGTGGCCGCGGGCGCGGCCCAAGGGAGATGCCGGGCGTCCCGGCGGCCCGCTTTACTTCATCAGGCCAAACTCGCGCGCCAGCGTCTGGTAGCGGGCGACTTCGGCCTTCACATAGCTGTCCAGTTCCGGGCCGGTCTTGGCAAACGGAAAGAGGCCCCTGGCGTCGAGCGCTTCGCCAAACTGGCGTGAGGCCAGCAAGTTCCGGAACGCAGTGCTCCACCATTGGAACTCGGCATCGGGCACCTTCGGCCCCATATAGAAGCCGCGCACGATGGGCCATTGGACATCGAAGCCCTGCTCCTTCGCGGTCGGAATCGCCGCCAGCTTGCCGGGCAGGCGCTTGTCGGCCAGCACCGCGAGCACGCGGATCTTGCCGGCCTCGAGCATGCCCGCGACCTCGCCGATGTCCCCGGGCACGACCTGCACATGGTTGCCGAGCAAGGCCGTGATGGCCTCTCCGCCGCCCTCGAATGCGACGTAGCGCATCGTGCGATGCTCGACGCCGGCCTGCTTGGCAACGAGCGCCGCCTTCATCCAGTCCTGGCTGCCGACCGAACCGCCCGCGCCAAACACCACCTTCTGCGGATCGGCCTTCATCGCGGCCATCAGGTCCTTCAGCGTCTTGTACGGCGAGTTGGCGGCGACCGCGACCATGCCGTAGTCGGTACCGATGGCGGCCAGCCACTTGACGTCGTCCGGCCCGTATTTGCCGAACTTGCCGTGGGCCAGGTTCAGCAACGAGCCGCTGGAGAAAGCGACGATGGCCTGGCCATCGGCCGGCCGCTGTGCCACGACGGCGTTATAGGCGACCGCGCCGATGCCGCCCGGCATATAGGTCACGCGCATCGGGCTCTTCAACTGGCCGCCGTCCTGCAGCGAGGTTTGTGCCAGCTTGCAGGTCAGGTCAAAACCGCCCCCCGGCTTGGCCGGCGCAATGCATTCGGGGCGCGATGGCTGGGCCTGGGCGTTCGTGGACAGCATCGCCCCGGCGGCGAGCATGGCGACGACGAGCTTGGGAATGGCGGTCATGGGGTCTCCTGGTCCGGTCGTTGTTATGGCGCGCGAACACGAATTGACTTCGGCGCGATTGGCCGTATCGTAGAGCCCGATGCTGTCGCGAGCCTGTCATCGCGACTGTCACGGCCTAGCGTTTACCCTATTCCATGCGTTTATTGCTGATCGAGGATCATCAGGAGCTTGCTGCCTGGATGGTCAAATCCTTGCGGGCGGACGGATTCGACATGGATCATGTCCCCGATGGAGAAACTGCCCTGACGATGCTGCAGGAGCAGCCTTACGGTGTGATCCTGCTCGACCTGTCATTGCCCGGCATCGATGGCCTGGAAGTCCTGCGGATAGCCAGGGCGCGCGGCGTCGGCGCGCCTATCCTGATTCTGACCGCGCGCACCGAAGTTGCCGACCGCATCAAGGGCCTGGACCTGGGCGCCGACGACTATATCGCCAAGCCCTTCGACCTTGGAGAATTGAGCGCGCGCATCAAGGCCCAGTTGCGGCGCACCCATGGTGGCCAGCCGGTGACGCGCTTCGGCGATCTCGCCTTCGACTCGGTCGAGCGCATCTTCCTGCTGCGCGATGCGCCGCTGATGCTGTCGCGGCGCGAACATGCGGTTCTGGAAGCGCTGTTTATCCGCGCCGGCCGCGTGGTAACACGCGAAAGCCTGCTCGGCCGGGTGTTCTCGCTGGATGACGAAGTCAATCCCGAGGCCATCGAGCTCTACGTATCCCGCGTACGCAAGAAGCTGCGCGACAGCAAAACGACCATCACCGCCGTCCGGGGCATTGGCTACCTGCTCGAATCGAATCATGGCAGCGACTGAGCGTCGGCACAGCCTGCGCCGCCGTCTGCTTTGGCGCTTGACCATCCCGCTGGTCGCGGTCGGCATCTTTACCGCTTTCACCTCGTATCGCACCGCGTTGTCCGAAGCCAATCAGGCCCATGACCGCACGCTGCTGGCTTCCGCGCGCGCCATCGCGGAGCGGCTCGACTATCGCAATCACCAGTTGGTGGTGGACGTTCCCTATGTCGCACTGGACACCTTCCAGGTCGATATCCGGGGCCGCATTTTTTATCGGGTCCGCGATCCGGCGGGGCGTTTTGTTTCCGGTGACCGGGATTTGCCGCCGATGCCCAAGGACGTGCCGCGCAGCGACCACTACCCTGCCCTCGTGCATTTCTACAATACCGATTACCTCGGCACGCCGCTGCGCGTCGCGGCATTATGGCAACCGGTCGCGGGCGCCGGCGATGGCGGCATCGCCCTGGTCGAAGTCGGCGAAACGCTGGAAATGCGCGACGACATGGCGATGCGGCTGCTGGCCACCACGCTGTGGCAGCAGGCGCTGTTGATCGCTGCCTCGCTTGCGCTGATCGCACTGGCCGTGTATGTCGCACTGCGGCCGCTGAAGAATATCGAGGCCACGCTACGGGCCCGCGACACCGCCAGCCTGGATCCCATCGACGTTCCCGAACTGCCGCGGGAAATCCATCCCCTTCTCGCCTCGTTGAACAGCTATCTGGACAGTCTGCGCGGCATGGTCTCGCGGCAATCGCAGTTCCTCGACGATGCCTCGCATCAGTTGCGCACCGCGCTCGCGCTGGTCAGAACGCAGGCAGACCATGCCGTGCGGACCTATCAGGCCAAGCCGGAATGGCGCGAGATCCGGGACGCCATTGACCGCACCATCCGGCTGACCAACCAGCTGCTGGCGTTGGCGCGTACCGATGCCCAACCGCCGCATGCCGCGCAAGGCGCCGCGCTGCAGCGGCTGGACCTGACGGCGCTGTGCCGGGCGGTGTCGGCCGAGTGGTATCTCGCGGCGCGCGACCGGCAGCTGGACTTCGGCCTGAGCGCCTGCGACCAGGTGCACGCCTACGTCAACGGCGACGAAGGCATGCTGCGCGAAATGCTGGCCAATGTTCTCGACAATGCCGTGCAATACACGCCCGCGGGCGGACGGGTGGAAGTAACCGTGATGGCGGGGGCCACCACGCATCGGGTGCTGGTGGACGACAGTGGCCCCGGCATTGCGCCGGCGATGCGGACCAAGGCATTCGAACGATTCGCGCGCCTCGGCGGCTCGCGCTCTCCGGGCAGTGGACTGGGTCTGGCAATCGTGCGGCAGATCTGCGAAGCGCACGGCGGACGCGTGCTGCTGGAAGACGGGCCGGATGGACGAGGACTTCGGGTCCGTATCGAATTGCCTGCCGCCAGCGCGCCCGGCCGTGTCAGCGGATCGCTACCGGATTCACGTTGACCTGCGTCGAGCCGACATAGCGTGGCTGGCCCAGCACGAACAGGAATTCCCACGCCTTGTCACGCACCAGTGCGCGGCTGTCGATCAGTTCGAGGTTATAGATGCCACGCTTGGCCAGCATGAACTGATTGACCGGAAACTCTTCGCCGCTCGGATTCGGGTACACCTCGGACGCCCAGGTGTCGCCGCCGAACGCCACGATGCCCTGGTCGGCGAGCCATCGCGCCGCTTCCATGCCGATGCCCGGCTCCACGTCGAGGAACTGCTTGTTGTCCTTGCCGATCAGATCGAGCCATCCGGTGTGGAACAGCACGACATCGCCCTTGCGCAACGCGACGCCCTGGCGCTTGAGCACGGTCTGGATATCGGCAACCTTGAATTCCGTTCCGCCCGGCACGATGGCCTTGCCATAGTGAGCGGTCATGTCCAGCACCACGCCCCGCGTGACGATCGGCGGTACCTTTTCCACGCCCAGCTTCTTCACGCCCTCCACCGTGACGATGTCCGCGGCGCGATTGCCGTTGTAGTAGACGTTGTCGATACCGATATGCCCGATGCCATTGAGCTGGGTGCCGACGCCGGTCCACGCCACGGCGAGCTCATCGTTGAACGTAAAGCGGTTCGGCCCCAGAGTCTGGCCGGCCTGCTCCCCGGGCTGGATGTTGTACAGCTTGAAGCTGCGATGCCGGAATGCCGGCAGATCCTTGCTGACCGGAACGCCGAGCGCATAGGTCTTGCCGGTCTTGACCAGCCCGGCGGCCTGCCGGACGACGTCGGGCGTCAACAGGTTGGCCGCGCCGATTTCATCGTCCGGCCCAAACTGCGAGGGATACCAGTCGGCCGCCGATGCGCCGTGAGCCGTTGCCGCCAATATCACCGCCATCGCAATTCCGTGCTTCGCTTTCATCGTGTTCTCCGCTCTCTGACGATCGAATCACGATTCTGCTGTGGCGCTCGACTGCGAAAAACCGGCCCGGCTGCGAAAGACCTTTGAATCGTACGCAAGGGTCGATGGATCGGTCAGCTCGGCAACCGGCTAGTTCGACCGCGGCAGGATCTCCATCGATTCACACTCGCTCCCGCGGCACCAGGCAATGATCTGGACCTGGCCGATGTCCCATTCCAGAGTGAATGCGCCAAAATCAAAGGAGCTATAGCGGCATCGGTCCCCAAGGACTTCCTTGAGGCGGTCCACCGGCTGCCCAGCGTAGCGACTCACGTCGACGAGCGCGGTGAGGATGCGCGCCTCCTCCTCAGCGTTGGCGCGCGCATGCCGGGCTCCCGCTCGCCGGGACCAGGAGACGAGCCAGAGTCCGAGCATTGTCAAGGCAAACAGCAACAGTGCGGAGGCGGTGGAGAGCATGCGCAGCCGGGGAGTTCTGGACGGCAATACGGTCCGAATGGGTCTTGACTCGAAAAGTCGATCTCGAATTGTACCGACCATCCGGCCAGAGCGACGCGCCGGCAACCAGCGTTGGAATCGGAATTGGCACGCGCAAGGCGCCCCGCATGGGCCCAGATCGCATTCAATGCGCCGCGACACCCCTCCCCCGCTGTATTCGCCTCTGCAGACTGTGCGCAATGAACGCCGCCATCGTCCCCAGCGTGGCCGCCGAGGCCAGCATCGTGAACGCGGCCACCGATGGCGGCTGGTGCGACGCAAAGTAGGCGACCAGACCGAGGAAGAAGCCCAGCAGGTTGTTCAACGCGGGTGCCTTTGCCAGCGACAACGCGATGCCGGTGATTGCAAACACGACCGCAGTGAGCGTGTATTGCCCCAGCAGCGGCGTCAGTGCCGCCATGGCAAGCGCCGTGCCGATACCGAGCGCCACGCCGATCAGCACGCAGCCCAGATTGATCGCGCCCTGCTTCAGGTTCATACCGCGTGTGAAGAATGAAATCCAGCCAACGAACATGGCCCATACCGGCACGTCCAGCGCGGTCACGCTCAGCGTGGCGGCCGACGAGGCAACGATCGACTCGGCGATGACCACCTTCAAATGCGTGGGAAAGGAGCGATCAGCCATGGCTCATCTCCGCTGACTGAGCGGCGAGGAGAGGCGACAACAGGTCCGCCAGCCCGATGCGCCGCAGGAAATCGGCACGGATCCGGTCGGCGACTGCATTGACCACCTCGCAGCCATCGTCCGAGGGATCGACATGGACGCGGAAGGGCCGCTTGCCGTAGGGACGCCCGACGATGTCGACAATGGCCTGGGCCACCGCCGAAACGTCGGCATCGGGCGGTTCGCACGCGGCCAGACTCTGGAGAACCTCCTGCTCGAAGCCGGCATAGGCGCCGGTGGCATATTCCTGCTCGCGGGCGGTATCGGCCGGGCGGCCGCTGTGCGCGAAGTGATTGGTGCCCTTGGTGAACGCCCCGGGTACGATGATCGACGTCTCGATGCCCCAGCGGGCAAGCTCTCCGGCATAGCTGACCGCGACGGCATCCATTGCCGCCTTGGCGGCGAAGTACGGCGCCAGGTAAGGCGGCGTGCCGCCACGGTGGCTGCTGCTCCCGACCCACAGGACCAAGCCCTGCCCCTGCTTGCGCATTTGCGGCAAGACTGCGCGGTTCACGCGCTGGGTCCCCAGTACGTTCACGTCGTACAGATGCGCAAATTGCTCCGGCGTGAAGGCTTCGGCGGGACCGAATGCCATGTGGCCGGCGTTGTGAATCAGTACATCGATCCGCCCCTGTTCCGCGACGACGCGATCCACTGCGGATTGCGCGGAACTCTCGGACTGCACGTCCAGTTCGACGGCATGCAGGTTCACCTTGTTGTCGGCGGCATATGCCAGCAGCGCGTCGACCTGGGGCGCATTGCGTCCCTGCGTGTCGCGCATTCCCGCATAGACGGTGTGGCCCGCCGACGCGAGCGCTCTGGCGCTCAGGGCACCGAAGCCGCTGGAGGCGCCGGTAATCAGGATGGTCAGACTCATGGTTTGCTCCTCGCTCGTAGATGGCACTTCGCTGAGGCATTGCGTTGCGTTGCGTTGGGGAGAGCATCGTCTGCCCCGGTACTGGCGTCGTGCGCCGTGATGAACGCGATCGCTTTGCCGAAGGGACGCTCGGATTGGATTGCGCGTCCCATGGCGACCATCTTGGCGGTTGGCGAGGATGGGATAAAGGTGGCCGGCTTGGCGGGTCAATTCAACGCGGCATAACAATGCGGTGGAATCGAATCTGCCGCAGCAGCGAAAACGGCGACGGGTGCACCCGCCGCCGCGTCCTCCTTGTCCCCGGTCCGCAGTCTTCCAAGCCCAGAGCAACAGGAGGAGTTATCCGGCTTTGTCCGGATCTCCACACGCCGGCAGGCCGCCGGCGCAGCGCGCTTACTTCCTTGCTGCCGACGGAACGGCCTCTCCTCGTTCCGCGCCATAGGTCTTCACCAGGTAATCGACGATAACGGGTATGTCCTCGTCCTTCAGCGGTGCGCCGAAAGGTGTCTTCATCTTTTTGACGGTTGCCTCCCAGTACTTGCGCGGCGAGGAAGCCGGCTGCGTCGAGACGTACTGCGCGGAATGGCAGGTCATGCAATTCTGCAATGCAAGCGCGTATCCCGGCAGGCTGCTCGGCTTGTACATTGCCGTCTCTTGAGGGAGCTTGATTTCAAGCGCCATTGCACTGGATGTCGCCGCGAAAGCAACGATGGCAGCAAGGGCGGATCGCATCTGGTTTTTTCTTTTCATGGCGCCCTCACCTGACGATCACGCGCGTGGATTCCACCACGTTGCGCATGTATCCAGCCGGATTCCAGTTCGCGGTCAGCGGCTGCGTCTCGCCCGAGCGGCTTTTCGCCCGAACGCGCAAGTCGTAATTGCCCTTCCTGGCCGGACGGAACGCAATGCTCCATTCCCGGAACGAGTACCGGCCCAGGTCCTTGCCCAGCAACGCCGCGCGCCAGCTGGCGCCGCCATCGTCGGAAAACGCCACCTCCTGGATCCCATGCCCGCCGTCGAAGGCAATGCCCTTGACGACGACCTGCTGCCCCATCGGCACGATACTGTCCTGCATGTGGCTCGTAATAAAGGACCGCACATTGAATCGGCCAATCGGAACGGTGCTGGTGGGGGCGGTACCTGGAGAGACGCAGGCGCAGTCATTGGCCGGAATCCGATAGGCTGAGTTCATCCAGAATCCGTCGAACGGTTTGTCCAGCACCTGGATATGCGACAGATGCTTGACCCAATACGTGCCGTAGTGTCCGGGCACGACCAGCCGCAACGGATAGCCGTTCAGGAACGGCAAGTCCTTGCCATTCATCGCCCAGGCCAGCATGACCTCGCCATCCATGGCGTGATCCAGCGTCAGCGCCTTGACGAAATCGGGTCCCGTCTCGAGCGGCGAACGATCCAGCCCATCGAAACTGACCTGGACCGCCCCGGCCCTGACACCGACCCTTTCCAGCAATGCGCGCAGCGGAATACCAGTCCAGCGCGCATTGCCCATGGCGCCATTGCCAAGTTGCCCGCCATTGACGCGCGGGTCGAAAAACCCTCGGCTATTGCCGGAGCATTGATTGACGGCAACGAGATCGACGGGCTCGGCAATCTTGCGCAGTTCCCGCAACGACAGCTCCATGGCGTTGGCGACATGGCCATCGATCTTGAGCCGATACCTGGCGGGATCAATGTTGGTGGGAATCCCGCTCCAGTGATAACGCACGAAGAAGGCGTCATTGGCTGTGATCGCGCCCTCCCGGAACACTTCAAAAGGCGTCTCGAGCTGCGGCGGGCGACTGGTCAGCAGGATCAGCGGGCGCTTCTGCGGAAATGCCACCAGTTCGCGCTGGCCGTTCTCGAATGGCATTTCGATCGTGCGGCTTGCGGCCAGCACCGCCGGCGCCGCCATTCCGAGTGTTCCCTGAAGGGCGATGGCCGCGCCGCCCTTCAAGATGCTGCGACGGCCGTAATCGGCGCCGTCGGACTTATGCCGTCCCGCCATTCCTGTCTCCTGGTCTTTTGATTAATTGATGGCGAGCAGCGTAAAAGAACGACGCTTATAAGTAAAACCGGTAATTTTGGTATCCCTTACCGGGAAATTGAATTCCCCCCGACGCGCCGCCCTGGCACGCCAAAATCCGGCATCGCTACATCAGCAAGCCCCTGCAAAGTACCGACAAGCCGCTGAGACAGAGGAAGAGCAATAAATATCGACGCACGGCATTGGGCGATATCCGCCGACGCAGTCGCGAACCGATCGCCAGCCCAATGAGTCCGAACGGCAATGCAAATGCCGCGCTGCGCAGCAATTCGGTCTGCTGCAGCAATCCGCTGCCGGCAAACGCGGCCAGCCGTGCCAACGCGCTGACGAGTATCACGGCGGCAATCGTCGAACGAAATTCGTCGATCTGCGGAAGCCGCCTGGACAGGTACATCGTATAGATTGGCCCGCCCGTTCCAAACAGCGCACTGAATACGCCGCCCACCACGCCGGCCGGCACCGACCACCCCTTGGCCGCGTTCTCTGCCGGTCCCGACGACGCCATCAGCGCCCGGCCCGTCATCACGAGCACGAACAGGCCGAGCGCGACCAGCAGCCAGCGGGACTCGACCTTGGCCAGCACGGTCGTGCCGAGCGCCACGCCGACCATCATGAACGGGATCAGGCGCAGCAACTCCGGGCGGGAAACCGAGCTGCGGTTGCGCAGGCCGACCAGCGCTGTTGTCACGAGGTCGAGCAGAAGCAGCATCGGAACAACGAACTGCAGCGGGACGAACTGCACGAGGATCGGTACCGCGACCATCGCGGCGCCGAAGCCCGTCAGTCCGAATACCGTATAGGCCGCCGCGATCGTCGCGCCCAGCACGGCGTAGTGTTCAGTTCCCATCAGGCGCTCGCCGAAGAAAGGCCTTCTCCACCGCTAGTTCGCCGATATCTTGCGCTTCGCCACAAGCGGCTTCCAGCGGCCGAATTCCTGGGCGATTTCCTCGCGCAGCGGCCCCTTTGGCGTCAGCGTCCGGGTCATGCCTTGCGTGGCGAGATAGCGTTGCATGCCTGGTTCCGCCGTTGCATTCTCGAGGTCCGCGTACATTTTCGCCGTCAATTCCTTCGGCGTACCGGCCGGCGCCATCAGCGCAAACCAGCCATGGAAGGAGAAGCCCTGGAGACCCGCTTCAGAGGCCGTCGGCACGTCGGGAAGCAGCGGGGATCGCTCCTTTCCGGTCACCGCAAGGGCACGCAGGCGGCCGCCTTTCAGCAGGGGAGAGATCGCATTGATATTGCCCACTGTCATGTCGACCGTGCCGGCCATCAGGTCCGAGTATGCCGGCCCTTCCCCCTTGTACGGTATGTGCACGACGTCGATGCCAGCCGCTTCGGCAAAGGCTTCGCTGGCGATATGGACCTGGCTGCCATTGCCCGCGGAGGCGAAGGTCAGCTTTCCCGGATTGCCCTTGGCGTAGGCAATCAGTTCCGTCATCGTCTTGGCCGGAACCTTCGTGTTGATGGTGACCACCATGGGACCGCTGGCGACCTTGCCGATCATCTCGAAACTCTGTTCCGAGTAGGGCAGCTTCTGATAGATCAGCGGGTTGACGGTGAACATGCTGCCGGAGGCGAGCAACAGCGTATAGCCGTCCGGCGCCGACTTGGCCACGACTTCGGCGCCCACCGCCCCGCCGGCGCCGGGCCGATTGTCCACCACGACGGGCTGATTCCACTGCTTGCCGAGCTCGAGCGCCACGGCGCGTGCCAGCAAATCGGTCGCGCCGCCCGAGGCGAATGGGACCACCAGCCGGATCGGCTTGCGGGGCCACTCCTCGGCATGCGCCGGCGCCACGGACAGCGGTGCGACAGCAAGCGCGAGCATCGCCACGGCGGTCGAAGCGCGGGCGCGCGGTGCTGGCACATTGCCGCGCGGCTGGATCGCAATCGGATGGGATTGCGGCGCGCGCAACCGTTGGAGTCCTTGGAACCGTTGGAACCGATGCAGCCATTGCTGTCCTGCGGCGATCCAGCCGTGAATGCGCCGTTGCGTGCCATGTGAGTTCATCGTTGTCTCCTGCCTGGATTTCGTTTATCGGAACGATCTTGCAGTTGCTTGTCATCGATTCGGATGGTGAGCATTGCTTTCCCGGCAACAAAATATGGAGCGCTCACATCGATCGATTTAGTGAGTTATGTTTTTTAAGAACGAACGCCCTCCTCCCGGTCATCAACGGGTGAATCCATTTCCCGGCGATAGAAAAAGCCGCGCTGCTATCCGGATCGATATGGGCGGAAGAATTCCGGCATCGATGCGAAAATCGGTCAGCCTTTGCGCGCCAGCTTCGGACGGCCTTCGCTCGGCGTGCTGGCCGGTGTCGTCACGGCGGTCAACGCATCGAGCAGCAAGCGCGAAAGATGCGCGCGCGGATTGTCACGGGGGACCAGAATCCCGAGGCGACGCATCAGCGGGGGCGAGCCGAACGGAATAGTCCGGATCGTCGGCGGAAACTCGTTTTCGACGCCGCGTCCCGGCACCACCGACGACCCCAGGCCATTGGCCACCATCGCGATCACGCCTTCGAGCGTGTCGATCTCCATCGTCGAGCGCACCGCAATCTGGCGCCGGATCATTTCTTCCTGGACCAGCAGGCCAACCCGGGCCGTGCGGTTGAATCGCACATAGGGCGTGGTTTCCAGCACGCCCTTGTCCGAGTCCCCTCGCGTCGTGACGTGCGTGATGACGACGAACTCTTCGTTGAAGAACGGCAGGAACTCGAGATCGATCCGCGGCACCTCGGGCTCCGTGACCACGGCGACATCGAGTTGCCGGCGATACACCGCCCGCTCGAGGTCGTGCGTCAGGCCCGTGGTCAGGTGGATGTCGATGCGGTGCCCCTGCTGCTGGAGCCGCTTCAGGGCCAGCGGCAATACGCCCGAGACGCAGGTGTGGACCGATCCCAGCTTGAGCACGCCACCGGCGGCTTCCCGCCTGAGGGCCGCGCTCATGCTTTCCCAATGGGTCAGCAGGTCGCGCGCGCGATTGGTAAAGGCGAGTCCCGCGTCGGTCAGCACGGGCGGCCTGCGGCTGCGATCGAAGATCGTCATGCCGAGTTCTTCCTCCAGCGCGCGCATTTGCATGCTGACTGCCGATAGCGACAGTCCGATCGCATTGCCCGCTTCGGCAAAGCTTCCGCGATCGGCGATGGCTACCAGTGTGTAGAGCGTCTTGACGTCCATGTCTGACAGTTCGGTTTGCGGTTTGCGGTTTGTGGTTCCACCCGCCAGCGTGCGTGCCATCGTTCCGCCGAATGGACGCGCGCGTCGCGCTAGAGGCCGAGCAGGCGACGGGCATTGCCGCCCATCACCCTTTCCATGTTCTCCGGACGAATCGGCAGCGTCTCGAACCACCGCTTGTAGTCCTTCACCGGGCAGAACGGGAACGAACTCGCGTACAGCATCCGATCGGCCAGGAAGGAATCGGCCGCCTTCACATACTCCTCGGATCCCGGCATTCTAGAGAAATACATGTCCGGCGACAGATACAGGTTGGGGCGGCGGAAGGCGATATGCAGGATCTCGGTGACCCATGGCCAGCCGCCGTGGACGACGACCACCTTCAGCCTTGGAAAGTCGGTCAGCACGCGATCGGTTCGCACGGGATCGGAGTAGCTCAGGTCCGGGCCCGCGGTGCCGCCCACCATCAGGATCACGGGCACGTCCAGGTCTTCGCAGTGCGCGTAGATTGGATACAAGCAGCGGTCGTCCGCGTACATGGGAATCGGGTAGGAGCCCGGCTCGATATTGATCGCCTTGAAGCCGTTGGCCACCGCCTCCGAAATGGTCTTGCACGCAGCCACGCGGTTGGTCGGATCGATCGACGCGGCCCCGATGAAGCGGCCCGGGTAGTCCTGCACGATGCGGGCGACGTCCGCGTTGGACACGCTGCCGAGCGTTCCTGCCAGCCGTCCCACTACCACGCCCTGGTCGACGCCAGCCTCGTCCATCTCCTGCAGCAGCAAATCCATCGATTGCCGCTGCGCGGCCGCCGAGGGTTCGAAACCGACGGTCCGGGTAAATCCGTCGCGGCGCTCCCCCGCCGAATACATCAGCGTATCGAGAAATCCGCCGAGCGGCGGGCGCAGTCTGAAATCGATGATCATGTCGCGTTCCTGGCTGTGGTTCCTGGCTGGTTGCTGCGGTATTGCCGATTGCCCTACATCACCTCGTTCTTGCGGTCGTCGGTCTCGCCGTACCGGTGCAGTGCCGGCGGCTTGAGGCCGGCATAGAGTTTCTCGATGCCGGCATTGATGACCTCGGCATGCTGCGCAAACAGCGAATTACCCTCCAGGTCGCTCTCGACGATGAACGGGCCGAACTTCTCGACCTCGAACATCCACATCGCCTGCGCGATCCCCAGTTCGTCGAGCCAGAACACGTCCTTGACGCGCTTGATGCCTCGGCCGAGCAGCGCACCGGTGCCATAGCCGACAGTCGTCAGGTAGATCGCCCCAGCGGGCGCCAGCACGCGCTTGTAGTCGTCCGCCGGCATGCCGCCCTTGCCGATGAAGATCCGGCATCCCGTCTTCTCCAGCCACTTCGGGATCCATTTGGAGAACCGGAAGCTTGCGGTCGCGGTCACCGCGCCCACGTTGTAGCTGCCGTCCTCATTCGGCGCCGCGGCCGGCGAGCAGTGGAAGTTGACGTTGCTGAGGCCGTGCAGCGCGATCGGCAGCTCGACACCGTCATCGAGCACCTTCTTGTAGACGCCCTCCCGCGCGGTATAGACCACGCCCGTCAGATAGACGGCCGCGCCCAGTTCGAGCCTGGCGATGTCTTCCGTCGAGGCCGGCAGGTTGAGATGGCAGACCTTCAGCTCATCGTCTTGCGGATTTACCATTCGACCGTCTCCCTGCGCAGATAAGGGGTGAACCACTGAGGGTCCGTTCGATATTCGATGTTGCCGTCCGCGTGAAGGCGCGCGGTGGCGCGCCGCGACGACAGGCAGAAGGTATGCAGGCTGATCGGCATCCCACCGGTGTGGGTGTGGCCGACCTCGATATGGCAGTCGACCACCATCGAGGACCCGACAAAGCCCATGGCACCCATGCCGATGGAATTGCCCAGCTTCATCAGTTCGAGCTCGAGCTCGGCAATCTTCGGGTCGGGATTGCGATCGCCGACGACACGCAGACACGCCGCCTGCTTGCCAAGCTGCATGCAGGTGTCCTTCGACCCGCCCAGGCCGATTCCGACGATCGCCGGCTGGCATGCCAGCCCGCGCTTGCCGAATGCGATCAGCGTATCGAGGACGAATCGCTTGATCCCGTCGATGCCATCGCCGGGAAACAGCATCCGGTAGTCGGTGCCGAACAGCCCACCCTTGTGCACCGTGGTGATGTCGACCCAATCGGCGTCCGGCTCGAACGACCATTCGATCTCTGGCGCATTGATGCCGACGTTGTTGTTGTTGTCGGTCCGCCAGAGCGGATGCACGCGATTCGGACGCAGCGGAATCGCCTGCGTCGCGTCCGCGGTCGCCTTGCGCAGCGCACGCTCGACCGCGACGAATCCGCGCTGCACCGAGGCGTCGTTGCCGACCTTGACGTAGTACCGCGGCAGACCGGTATCGGCGCACATTGGCCGGCGGTCCTGGTCGGCGGCTTCCCAGTTTTCCTGCATCGCGTGGATGACGAAACGCGGCAGTTTGCCGGTCTCGGTCTTCTGCAATGCCTGGATGCCTTGCCTGTAGTCGTGGGGGATCTCGATCGCGGCGCGCTTCATGATTTCGAATGCGGCTTCCTCGACCCGATCGATGGAGATGGTCATCGTAGCGTCCTTTATGCGGCGACTTTCGGGGGTTGGCCGGCCTCGCCGGTAATCAGCGACTGGCCGGGCTCGACGATGTCGAACTTCACCGGGACCATGTCGAGGCGGATAGCGTCGCCGTCGGCACTCACGCGGGTGTATCGGCTGCCGTGCAGATCGCCGGGCTCCGGGAAGTCTTCGCGGAAATGCGCACCGCGGCTGTTTTCCCGCGCCAGCGCGGAAACGGTGATTACGCGGGAGATATCGACCAGGCTCTGCAGATTGAGCCAGTCGTGCCAGGTCACGTTGTAGCGGCGGTCGCCATCGGACACCCCCATCGCCATCAATGCGTGCCGGTGCGAACCGATGGCATCGAGCCCGCGGCGCATCGCCTGTTCGTTGCGCAGCACGCCCACGTCATCCCACATCGTCTGCGACAGCGCATCCCGCAGCGCATGAATGGCGCCCGGCGGCTTCGAGAAGGGATATTCGGCCCGCTCGATGCCGGCGTGGATGACCCGTTTGTCGGGCTCCTTCCATTGCCGCACGCCCGAGACATAGGCGGCCATCGAATCGCCGGCGATACCGCCAAACACCGTGGAGTTGGCCACACCGTTGCCCCCGAGGCGGTTGGCACCGTGGACGCCGCCGCAGTCTTCGCCCGCCGCAAACAAGCCCGGCGAAGCGGTGCTGCAGTCGACATCGAATTCCACGCCGCCCATCAGGTAGTGGGCGGTCGGTACCACCTCCACACGGCCGCCGGCGAGGTCGAAGCCGCAGTCCTTGCAACGGTTGACCATGCCGGGGAAGGTCTTTGCGACCTTTTCGGGCCCGAGGTGGCTCATCTGGATATAGATGCCGCCCATCGGGCCGGTACGGCCGGCACGCATCTCGGCATAGATGCCGCGACTGACCACGTCGCGCGTCGCACGCTCGCCGCGCGCGTCGTAGTTGGTCATGAAGCGCTCGCCGTCGCCGTTGATGAGCCAGCCGCCGGCGCCCCGCAGGCCCTCTTCCAGCACGGTACCGGTCATGCGGGTATCCGGGCCGCCGAGCAGCCCCGTCGGGTGAAACTGCACCATCTCCATGTCGCGCAGGCTCAGGCCATAGCGCATGGCCATCGCCAGGCCGTCGCAGGTCTTGTCGCCCGAGGGCGTGTGGTAGCGGTACATGGTCGGGCCGGCGCCGGTGGCCAGCAGCACGGCTTTCGCCTGCACGAAGCGATAGGTGCCGCGGCGCATGTCGATGAACAGAACGCCGGCGATACCCGATCCGTCCACGGCCGGGATCAGCTCGATGGCGCGATGCTCCTCCATTTCCTCGACGTCGAGCGCCCGCACCTGTTCCATCAGCCGGTTGATGATCTCGATGCCGGTCAAGTCGGCCTTGTGAACGGTACGATCGAAGCTCTGCCCTGCAAAGGCCTTCTGGTGCAGCGTGCCGTCCGGATTGCGGTCGAAGAAGCAGCCGATCTCGTTCTCGAGCTCGCGCACGCGTTCGACCGCCCCCTGCACCAGCCGCCACGCCAGGTCCTGCCGCGGCAGCCATTTGCCGCCCTCGATCGTGTCCATGAAATGGCGCTCGACGGAATCGCCCGCGGACAGTGCCACGTTATAGCCGCCCTGGACCATGCGGGTGCAGCCGCATTTTCCGAGCAGGCCCTTGACGGCCACCGATACCTTGAGCGCCGGATTCGCCTTCTTCGCATGCAGCGCGGCGAACAGCCCGGCGCCGCCGGTGCCAAGAATCAGGATGTCCGTTTTATGGTTCTCGACTTGCATTTCAGATGACCCCCAGGGCAAAGATCACGCCGACGAACAGGGACAGCGCACCACCCCAGCTGATCCACGACAGGCGCGCGTCGCGGGCGGAGCTCCATGGCAGCAGTTCAAGCGCCAGCAATCGCAGGCCGAAGCACATGTGAATGGACAGCAGCAGCACCAGGCCCCATTCGCCGAACTTGACGGCGCCCATGTCGGCGAATTTCAGGAAGGCGTCCATGCGCGCGCGTTGATCGAGCGCGAGGCCGAGCACATAGAAATGCGCCGGCAAGAAGATGCCCAGTGCGAGCCCGGACAGGCGATGGCCGAGAAAGGCCCAGTACGCGCGATGGTTGCGGGGAGACTTCATGACATGAAACCTCCGACCGCCGCGACGGCGCGCAATCCCATCCACATCAGCAACAGCCCGAACAGCAGGCACAACACCGAAGACGCGCCACGGCTCAGGCGGGCCCATTCGATCAGGATGTTGCGCAGGCCGATGGGCACGTGGACCGCGACGCTGACCACGAACAGCGAATAGAACGGAATCCACAGCCAGCTTCCCTGCGTGCGGGACAGGATTTCGGCGGCGGTCAGGCCGCCGCGTACCGCATACAGAATGACCGCGAGATGGACCAGCACGAATGGCGCCATGACCATCGCGCTCAAGCGCTGGAGCGCGAACAGACGCTGCTCCATGGTCAGCCCCCTCCCTTCAGGAACTGCAGCAGCGCGTTCTTCTTCAGCCCCGCAATGCTGCCGGTCGGGCTCAAGCTCACCGGGCAGTGCGTCATGCAGTTGCCCTGCGTATGGCAGGCGTTGCAGCCGCTGCCGGACGTCGCCTTCTTCAGCACGTCCTTCGGGTCCGCATGGCGTTCGTCGTTGAAGAGCGTCCAGGCGCGATTGAGCGCAGCGGGGCCGAGATAGTCCTTGTCCCACGACACCACGTCGCAGGCGGCATAGCAGACGCCGCAATTGATGCATTCGATCGCGGCATCGGCCATCTTTCGCTTCTTGCTCGTCGGCGAGACCGCCGCGGGCGGATCGTGACGCGTCGCCGTGCCGACAAACGTATTGCCGGCCTTCTTCCATTTATCGAAGAACTCGGACATGTCCACCACCAGGTCCTTGATGAGCGGCATATTGCGCAGCGGCTCGATGACGATCACGCCATCCTCCTGCACGCGGCTGACGTGGGTGCGGCATGTCCAGCGGGGCTTGCCATTGACGGTCATCGCGCAGGACCCGCATACGCCGACCCGGCATGCGAAGCGATAGGACAACGTGGAATCGATGCGGCGCTGCACTTCGGTCACCACGTCGAGCACCGTCTGGTTCTCGCGCCATGGCACTTCATAGGTCGCGAAGTTGCCTTCCTCGGTGCCGCGAGAAATGCGTACCGTCAAGGTGCGCTGCGCGGTCTCTGTCGCCTCCATCGCTGTCTCCGGTGTCTTTTGCGCTTGGGATGGAAACGAGTTTAAGTAATCGGTATTTCTGAATCAATAATATATAACTTGATATTTTTTGAATTTAAGGCGGAAATATAGCGGATAAGACGCTTGTTAAATACGGATGCCGGTTAGGCGAACCCCAGCGGCAGAGCACGGCCACCCAAGTTTTTGGTTGACATGCAAACAATCTCCGCGTCAGAATAGTTTGCATGCCACCCATCCCGCCCTCCCGGGCATCGCATTCCATCCCTGTCGAACCCTCCCCTGCGCGTCTCGGCCGCCTGATCGGCGCCGTCTATCGCCGATGGCGAAGAGCCGTCGACCAGAGTTTTCGCGAGCTGGGCCTGACCGATGCGTCCCGCGCGCCGTTGGTGGCGCTCTATGAATCCCCGGCGCCGAGCATGCGCCAGGGCGAGCTCGCCGACCTGCTGGCGCTCGACAAGTCGTCGTTGGTCAGGGTGCTGTCGCAGTTGCGCGAGATGGGCCTGGTCGAATGGGAAGCCGACGAGGCCGATCGGCGCGCCAAGAGCATTCGGCTGACGGCGTCAGGCCGCGCCATGGCCAGGCGCATGCTGAGAAAAAGCTTGGAAATCGAGGCGCAGATCCTCGAAGCGCTCTCCCCCGAAGAATTGCAGACCACCCGCTCCGCCCTAGAGAAAATCGCACGCCGCCTGACCGAAGTCTGAGGCGGGCCCCCATCATGCAGTCCTCCCAACAAGCGATTTACCCTTCCGTCCGCGCTCCGATGTGGTTGCTGGTGCTGGTGACGCTCAGCGGCACCATGGCGATGCACATCTTCGTGCCGGCGCTGCCGTTGGCCGGCACGGACCTGCAGGCCAGTGCCGCCGGCATGCAGCAGACCATCACCTACTACGTATTGGGACTGGCCTTCGGCCAACTGATCTACGGGCCGGTATCGGACACGATCGGGCGACGCCCCACGCTGCTGATCGGGCTGGGCCTGTACCTGGTCGCCAGCATCCTCGCCCTGTTTGCGACGTCGCTGACCTGGCTGCTGTTTGCGCGGCTGGCGCAGGCGCTCGGTGGCGCGGCGGGCATCACGCTGGGCCGGTCGATCGTGCGCGATACCGCCGCACCCGGGCGCGTCACCAGCGATCTGGCGCTGCTGAACCTGCTGACGCTGGTGGGCCCCGGCCTGTCGCCGGTCGTGGGATCGTTTCTGGCCGATCAGTTCGGCTGGCGCGCGATCTATGTCTTTCTGGTGGGTATCGCCGGCGTGATGGTGTATTGCGCCTGGCGCCTGCTGCCGGAAACGAATCCCGAGCGCCGATCGCTGGAGGTGTTCACGATCGCGCGGGACTATGGCCGCCTGCTGCGCCACCGGCGCTATCTCGGCTTCATGCTGGGCGGATCCTGTTCGACCACCGCGCTCTACCCGTATCTGGCGACCTCGCCGTACATCGTCCATGAGCAACTGGGCCTGCCGGTCTGGCAGATCGGCTGGTTTGCCACGGTGACGATCGTCGGTGCCAGTGTTGGAACGATGATCACGAAGCGATTGGCGGGCCAGGTTCGGCCGGAGGTCTTCCTGAATGCCGGCGCGGGCCTGAGCCTGTCGATGGCGTCGGCACTGTTGCTGGTGCAGATCGGCGGCTGGCTGACCGCGCCGCTGCTGATCGCAATCACCTTCATGCTCACGGTCGGCGCGGGCCTGGCCAGCCCGGCGGCATTGTCGCGTTCGATCTCGGCCGTTCCCGGCCTGACCGGCGCGGCGGCCGGCCTGTACGGCTGCGGACAAATGGCAATCGGCGCGCTGGGCACCAAGCTGGTCGGATACGGTTCAACGCCCGCGACGGCGTGCGCCGTGGTGCAGATCCTGATCACCGGCACGGCGTTGGGCGCGTATCGGGTCGCGGCGCGAGCAAAGAGCGTCTGATCGCGCATCGCACTGGCTGCGGCCGGCAGTCCGGCGCCATTCGGCCGAACTCCAAAGCCGGTCAGACGTTGCCCGATACCACAAGTCTCGCATTCCGCGTACAAGGAATGGCGCGCGCCAAATCGCGCAACCAACCTTGTGGAGGGCCTCTTGCAATGGATTGCAGACCACAGCCAGTTGATCTCCGCGCTCACGGGTGTCGGCACCCTGCTGGTATGGGTCATCTACCTGCAGGTATTCGTCAGTAGTTACCGGCGGCAGCTTCGTGCCACGCTGCTGATCACGCGCGGCCCCGGAGACGGGCTCGCCGCGCGCTGTTTCGTGACGAACATGAGCTCCGGCCCGGTTTATGTGCAGAGCGTGATCGTCGCACTGGAAACGCCCGGCGGAATGGTGGTGATGCCTGCGACCGAGACGCAGGACGCCGAACAGCAGGCCTACTCGCGGCCATTGGAGAGAACGCGGCAAGGACCGCTGCAGCCGGCGGCGATTCGGGACATCGGCTCGTTCGAGCATCTGATGTCGCCCGCATTGCAGGAGGCCCGGCCCGAGACGGTCCAGGCCGTGACAATCGTCGTCCTTGGGGTCTATGGCACCGAGGACTTGCCGATCGGCGCGCGGCGCCGCTTCGTCGTGACGCCATCGGGCGCCCGGCTTCGCCTGCACGGCGCGACGCTCGACACGGAACAGATCAGGAAGAAGAGCGAACGCCGAAAGTTGCTGGCCGATCTGCAGCGCGATCAGTAGATGACTACTCCGCCGCGATCTTCATCGTCTTGATATCCCGTTCCCAGCGCATCAGCTCGTCGTTGATGCGCGCGCGGAATGCCGCGGGCGTGCTGCTCTCCGGTTCGACGCCCTGCTGCGCCAGCGCCGCCACCACGTCGGGCCTGGCCAGCGCCTTGGCCGTTTCGCGCGCCAATTGCTCGATGATGGCCGGGTCGGTGCCGCCGGTGGTGAACAGCCCGTACCAGCTGGAGAAGTCGTAGCCCGGCACACCGGCTTCGGCCATGGTCGGCACATTCGGCAGCGAGGGAATGCGCTTCTTCGTGGTGACCGCCAGGATCTTCGCCTTGCCGGTCTTCAGTGCGGCCATGGCGACCGGGACCGAGCCGAACACCATGTCGACGTTGCCCGCGTACAGGTCGTTCATCGCCGGGCCGTTGCCCTTGTACGGGATGTGCAGCAGGTCGATGCCGCCGAGCTTTTCCATCAGCGCGCCGGATACATGCAGCGTGGTGCCATTGCCCGACGAGCCGTAGGTATAGGCGCCCGGTTTCTGCTTCGCGCCGGCGAGCAGCTCCTTGACGTTGTTGAACGGCAGGCCGGTCCTGACCATCAGCACGTTGGCCGCCTCGGCGACCAGCGACACCGGCGCCAGGCCGGTGCGCGGGTCGTAGGGCATCTTGCGGGTCAGGGCCGGCATGATGGTCTGCGCGCCGGCGCTGCCGAGCAGCAGCGTGTAGCCGTCCGGCGTCGCCTTGGCGACCATGTCGGAGCCGATCAGGCCGCCGGCGCCGCCGCGGTTCTCGACCACGACGGACTGGCCCATGCTCTGCTGCAGTTCCTTGGCCAGGATGCGGGCGATGGTGTCGTTCGCCCCGCCCGCCGCAAAGGCCACCACCATGCGAATCGGCTTGGACGGGTATTTGTCCGCGGCGACAGTCAGCGAAGGCATGGCGCACAACGCGGCCAGGGCGAACAAGGTACGACGGCGAACGGTATGGCGGACGGCGGGCATGACGGGTTTCTCCTCCTGATGGTCGCCCGATGTTAATGGGCCGCTCAAATAAAGAAAATTAAGACTTTATTTGCCGGATCAAAAGAAAAACTTAAGGCCGCCGTCCGCGGCGATACCCGCATCCCTCGACGCACTATGTTGGTGAACGTTGTCCCTTTGGCGGTGCCTCGGCGGCGTTCGTCCTCTGTTCCGTGCCCTCGCTAGACCATCCTCCGCCCAGCGCGCGAAACAGCGACGCCAGCGCGCTCTGCCGCTGTGCGGCCACCTCGATCAACGCGGTCTGCGCGGCATAGTGGCTGCGCTGCGCCTCCAGGTAACGCAGATGGTCGTCCACGCCGGCGCGGTAGCGCGCCTCCGACAGCCGCAGCGTCTGTTCGCTGGTCTGCGCGACGGCACGGCGGGCGATCTCCTCGCGGCGGAGCGTATCGGTGGCCGCGAGCGCGTCCGAGACTTCGCGGAACGCGGTCTGGATCGTCTTCTCGTAGTTCGCCACGGCGATGTCCTTGCGCACGTGGGCGAGATCCAGGTTGGCGAGGTTGCGCCCGCCGGAGAAGATCGGCAGCGTCAGCTGCGGGGCGAACGACCATACCGTCTGGCCCGCGCCGAACAGGTTGGACAGCTCGCCGCTGGCGCTGCCGAACATGCCGGTCAAGGTGATGCGCGGGAAGAACGCCGCGCGCGCCGCGCCGATGTCGGCATGGCGCCCGCGCAGCCGCTGCTCCGCGGCCAGGATGTCGGGCCGATGGATCAGCAGTTCGGACGGCGTGCCGGGCGCCAGCGTCTGCACCAGCAGCACATCGTCGCGCGGCGCCTGCGGCAACTGCGCGGCAATGTCCGGCACGCCCACCAGCAGCGCGAGCGCATTGGTGGCCTGGCGGAACTCCCGGTCGGTACGTTCGAGGTCGGCACGCGCCTGGTCGGTCAGGCCGCTCGCCTCGTAGAAGTCCAGCGCGGTAGCGGTGCCGGCCTGGCGGCGCTGCGCGATCAGCCGCAGCGACGATTCGCGCGTCTGCAGCGTCTGCATGGTCAGCAGATGGCGCCGCTGCGCGCTGTCCCGCGCCAGATACGCCTGGATGACCTCGGCGACCAGGCTGATGCGGGCGCTGCGCGCGGCCGCCTCGGTCGCGAAGTACTCCTGCAGCGCCGCTTCGGAAAGATTGCGCACGCGCCCGAACAGGTCCAGCTCGAATGCCGGCACGGCAATACCGGCCTGCATGGTCTGCTGGACCGAGCCCATGCCCGGCTGGCGCAGGTCTTCCGCAATCCGCTGCCGGCTGCCGCCCGCCTCGGCCTGCAGGCCCGGCACACGGTCGGCGCGTTGCACGCGATACATCGCCCGCGCCGCCTCGATGTTGAGCACCGCCTGCCGCAGGTCGCGGTTGTTCTCGAGCGCGAGCGCGACAAGTTCGCGCAGCTTGTCGTCGACGATGAAGCTGTCCCATTGCAGCACGGCCGCCGATGACGGCGCGGCGGGCGCATCCTCGGCCGCCATCGTGGCCGTCTGTCCGGATGTCCATTGCGTGGGAACCGGCGCCGCCGGCCGCTCGTAGACCGGCGCCAGCGAGCAGCCCGCGAGGACGGCGCCCGCGCCCAGCAGCAGGCACGGCAGCGTCATCCGGGATCGAATCGATTTCATTGCGCGCCCTCCGTCGGCGTCGTTGCAGTCGTCGTGGTCGCAGTCGGCGTGTTGGTACGTGCGCTGTCCCGGTAGCGCTTGAAGCGCGACAGCACCCAGACGAAGAAGACCGGGGCGAACACCACGCCCAGCGTGGTCGCCGTCAGCATGCCGCCGATCACGCCGGTGCCGATGGCACGCTGGCTGGCCGCGCCCGCGCCGGTGGCGATGGCCAGCGGCACGACGCCGAGGATGAAGGCCATCGAAGTCATCACGATCGGGCGGAAACGCAGCCGCGACGCCTCGAGGGCCGCGTCGATCAGCGGCATCCCCTGCTCGCGCAGCGACTTGGCGAATTCGACGATCAGGATCGCGTTCTTGGCCGCCAGACCGATGATCGTGATCAGCCCCACCTTGAAATAGACGTCGTTCGGCATGCCGACGGCATTGACGGCCAGTACCGAGCCCAGCGCGCCGATCGGCACGATCAGCATCACGGCCCCGGCGATCGCCCAGCTCTCGTACAGCGCCACCAGCAGCAGGAAGACCACCAGGAAGGACAGCCCCAGCAACAGCGGTGCCTGCGCGCCGGCCTGCCGCTCCTGATACGACAGCCCGGTCCATTCGTAGCCGATGCCCGCCGGCAGCGTGGCGGCGATCCGTTCGATCTCGGCCATGGCCTCGCCGGTACTGAAACCGGGCGCGGCGTCGCCGATGATCTTGATCGTCGGATAGCCGTTGTAGCGCGACACCTGCACCGGGCCGATCTCCCACTCCGGCGTGGCGAACGCGCTCAGCGGCACCTGCTCGCCGCGCACGTTGGGCACGTTCAGCGACAGCAGCGCTTCGGGCGTCATGCGGTCGCGCACGTCGGCCTGCACCACCACCCGCTGCAGGCGGCCGACGTTGGCGAAGTCGGCCACGGTCGCGGAACCATAGGCGCTGGAGAGCGCGGTGTTGATCGCCTCGAAGCCGACGCCCAGCGCCTCGGCCTTGTCGCGGTCGATATCGAGCCGCAGCTGCGGCGCGTCCTCCAGGCCTTCCATCATCGCGTACGCCAGCACCGGCGACGTGTTGGCCTGCTTCAGCAGCGCATCGCGCGCCGCCACCAGCGCGGCGCGCCCGAGGCCGCCGCGATCCTGCAGACGCAGCGCAAAGCCGCTGGCATTGCCCAGCCCTTCGATCGGCGGCGGATCGACCGCCATCACGCGCGCCTCCTTCAGTCCCGCAAACTGCGCGTTGAAGGCCGCGACCTCGTCGCTCGCATGCTGGCCGCTGCCGCGCTCGGACCAGTCGGTCAGCGTCGGAAAGCCCAGCGCCGCGTTCTGGCCGTTGCCCGAGAAGCTGAAGCCCAGCACCATCGTGGTCGATTCCATCGCCTTGCGGCCGAGCAGCCAGCTCTCCAGCTCCTTGACGACGGCCTCGGTGCGCTGGTTGGTCGCGCCCGGCGGCAGCTGCACGTCGACGACGAAGTAGCCCTGGTCCTCGATCGGCACGAACGATTCCGGCAGCCTCGTGTACAGCAGCGCCAGCAGCGCGACCACCATGCCGTAGACGATCATGCAGCGGCCGGCCCGGCGCAGCAGTTTCGCGTTCAGCGCGGTGAACCGCTCGGTCAGCCGGCCAAACCTGCGGTTGAACCAGCCGAAGAAGCCGCGCTTCTCTTCATGGTGACCTTGCGGGATCGGCTTGAGCAGCGTCGCGCAGAGCGCGGGCGTCAGCGTCAGCGCAAGGAAGCCGGAGAACAGGATCGACACGGCGAGCGACAGCGAGAACTGCCGGTAGATCACGCCCACCGATCCGGACATGAAGGCCAGCGGGAAGAACACCGCGGCCAGCACCAGCGTGATGCCGATGATGGCGCCCGACACTTGGCTCATCGCCTTGGCGGTCGCCTCCACGGGCCCCAACCCTTCCTCGGCCATGATCCGCTCGACGTTCTCCACCACCACGATGGCGTCGTCGACCAGGATGCCGATCGCCAGCACCATGCCGAACATCGTCATCATGTTGACCGAGAAGCCGATCGCGTACATCACCGCCAGCGTGCCGGCCAGGCACACCGGCACGACGATGGTCGGAATCAGCGTGTAGCGCAGGTTCTGCAGGAACAGCAGCATCACCAGGAACACCAGCACTACCGCCTCCACCAGCGTGTGGATGACCTTCTCGATCGCGACTTCGACGAAGCGCGAGGTATCGTACGGCACCGAGTATTCGATGTCGTCGGGGAAGGACTTTGACAGCTCGTCGAGCTTGGCGCGCACCGCGCGGGCGGTTTCCAGCGCGTTCGCGCCCGGGCGCAGCTGCACCGCGGCACCGACCGCGCGCTTGCCGCTGGTCAGCATGTCGAAGTTGTAGTCCTGCAGGCCGACCTCGAGCCGCGCGACGTCGGCGAGCGTCACCTTCGAACCGTCGGGATTGGCGCGCAGCACGATGGCGCCGAACTCGTCGGTGGTCGTCAGCATGCCCTTGACCGCGATGGTCGCGCTCAGCTCCTGGTCCGCGCTGCCGGGCGGGCTGCCGAAGCTGCCGGCCGGCACCTGCACGTTCTGCGCGGCGATGGCCTCGTTGACGTCGGCCACCGACAGCCCGTAGCCGAGCAGCTTCTGCGGATCGATCCACACGCGCATCGCGGCTTCGGCGCCGAAGAACTGGACCTTGCCGACCCCCGGCACACGCCGGATCTCGTTATTGATCCGGCGCGCCGCATAGTCGGCCAGCGTGACCATGTCCTTGCCCGCGTCGTCTCCCTTGAAGTTGATCGAATAGACCATCAGGAAGCCCGCGCTGACCTGCTCGGTACGCAGGCCCTGGCGCGTGACGGCGGCCGGCAGGCGCGCTTCGGCCTGCTTGATGCGGTTCTGCACGTCGACCTGCGCCAGGTCGGGATCGACGCCGGGCGCGAACGTTACGGTGATTTCCGCGATGCCGGCGGAGCTGCTGGACGAGTCGTAGTACAGCATCCCCTTGGCGCCGTTCAGCTCCTCCTCGATGACGCTGGTCACCGAATCGACCAGCGTGGTGGCGGACGCGCCCGGGTACATCGCCGAAATCGCGATCTGCGGCGGCGCGACGGTCGGATATTGCGAGACCGGCAGGGACGGCATGGCGAGCAGTCCCGCCAGCACGATGAAGATCGCCAGTACCCAGGCGAAGTTGGGCCGATGAATGAAGAATCTTGGCAGCATGATTTGTTATTCAGTGGCGCGGCGCCTGCGCGCCTAGCCTCGTTCCGCCGGAGGACTGTTCGAGGGCGCGGCCTCGCGCTCATGCCCGGCCTGGCCGCCCTGGCCGGCTTGCCCGGTCGCCTGCCTGGCCGGCGCCGCCGGGGCGATGGTGACCTTCTGCCCGGGGCTTGCGTCGCCGCCGACCACAATGCGCTCGCCCGGCTTCACGCCCTCGAGGATTTGCCACTCGGCGCCCTGCATGGGGCCGGTACGAACCTGCCGGGTCTCGGCCACGTCGCCCTTGCCCACCACCAGCAGCTGCGCCTTGCCATCGGGATTGCGCCGCACCGCCCGCTGCGGCACCAGCATCGCCGCGGGATCGATCGCGTGCGTGACATGCACGCGCACATACATGCCGGGCAGCAGCAGGCTGTCGGCGTTGGGCAATTGGCCGCGCAGCGACACCTGCCCGGTGCCGCGGTCGACGGAAATGTCCGAGAACAGCAGCCGCCCTTCGCGCTTCTTGTCGGTGCCTTCGATGGTCGCCACGATTGGAACGCCGCCTTCCGGCGCCTGCTGCAAGCGGCCCTGCTCCAGCGCCTCGCGCATGCGAAGGACGTCGGCGACCGGCTGCTTGAAGTCGACATAGACCGGGTCGAGCTGCTGGATGGTCGCCATCGGCGTCGCCTCGCCCTGCCCGACCAGCGCCCCTTCCGTGACCAGCGCGCGGCCGATCCGGCCGGAAATCGGCGCCCGCACCGTCGCGTATTCCAGGTTCAGGCGCGCGGTCTTCACTTCCGCGGCTGCGCTGCGGCGCGCGGCCTGCGCGCTCTTCAGCGTGGCCTGCGCCGCATCGAAATCCTGCCGGCTGACCGCCTCGATCTCGACCAGCGGGGCATAGCGGCGCACCACCGCATCGGCGTCGGCCAGCACGGCTTCCGCGCGCGCAAGCTCGCCCTCGGCGCGCGACAGCGCCGCCTGCAACGGCGCGGGATCGATCTGGAACAGCGCATCGCCCGCCTTGACGTCGCTGCCTTCCTTGAAGTTGCGCTTGAGCACGATGCCGGCGACCCGCGCCCGCACCTCGGCGACACGAACCGGTTCGATGCGGCCGGGCAGCTCGCTGCTGACCGCCATCGGCCTGGGCTGCAACGTCAGCACCTCGACCGAGGGAGCCGCCGGCGCGGCCGGCTGTTCCGCATTGCCGCATGCCGCCGTGACGATGACCGCCGCCGCCATGGTCAGCGCGCGCCACCCCCGCTTTGGAAAGTGCTTCATGTCTACCTTCTCGAATGTTCGGCAAAGGAGCGCATGGTACGCGCATTAATCATATGAATCAATAAAGATTCATATGGTGTGATGGAAGTCGTTTTTGCCGGATAATCCGGGTCGCAGGCGCAACGCGTTACCCCGCAAAAGCCACATAAAGTGCTTCTTGAGATACAAAACATGGATTTCACCCCGTCATGACGGCTGTCACTGCATCGAATGAAGACCACAGCCGCCTTCTCGCCGCCCTGGCACTGGCGCTCGTCGACCAGCCTCGCGGCACCCTGCAGGACCTGGCCAAGGCCGTCGGCATCAGCAAGGCGACGCTGTACCGGTTCTGCCGGACACGGGACGAACTGATTTCCCGCCTGATCGACCACTGTGTCCGCGTGCTGGCCAACGTCATCCAGTCCGCCGGATTGGACGATCCCTCTCCCCTTGACGCACTGCGGCGCCTGAATGCGAACATGGTCGAACAACGGGAGGTGGCGGCGTTCCTGATCTATTACTGGCGCGAGGTCGTTTCCGGCGTCTCGTCGGATTGGCAGACCGACTGGGAGGGCAAGCTGGACGCCTTCTTTCTGCGCGGCCAGCAGCAGGGCGTCTTTCGCATCGACATCACTGCGCAGGCGCTGACGGAAATCTGGGCGTCGGTGCTGATCGGCCTGCTCGACGGAGAACGGCGCGGACGCATCGCGCGAGCCGGCCTGGCGGGGCTGGCGGAGCGCGCCTTCCTGCAGGGAGCGGGGGCGAGGCCCGCCTGATGGCGCAAGGCCGTTGGGGCAAGCGGGTTGCTCCAACGGCCGGTTTCAGCGCCCGGCATGGCGTCGATCGAGCTACGTAGCTCCAGCGGCTACGCGCCGCAGAATCCCGGCAGTCCGATCTGCGATCCTGCCAGCGCGCCGTTCAGCACCAGCATCAGCCTGGCCGACGCGTAGAGGCCAAGGCCAAATACGCCGTGCGTGACGACGCTGCGCAAGCGCGCGACGCCGGGCTTTGGCGTACGGCGGGCCGCAATGCCGGCGCCCATGCCGGGCTGCATCAGCAGGAAAGGAAACACCACACTGGCGAGACCCACGATCAGCGCGGGGCCGATGGTCGGACGGCAGGCCCACTGCGGCCCCCATACCGCCAGCAGCACGGCGGCGAACACGATGCCGGTCACGTAGTGCGCGGTCCAGCCGATCAGGCGTTCGGCCGGAATCGCCGGCGCCTGTTCGATGGCCTCGTGGCGGAAGCGGCCGCGTGGCATGTGGCCGAGCCAGCGGCCGACCATGCCGTAATCCAGCGGCTTCATGCCGAGCCAGTGCTTTTGCGCGAGGCCCCAGAGATCCATCGCCAGCGTTGCGCCGGCGCCGATGGCCACGGCCAGCAGCAGCAAACGGGCAGCGTCATGCATGGGCATCCTCCTCATTCATCGTCGGCTCCTCGCAGTTGCATTCCAGGTCCATGGAAGCCATCATGGCACTTCAAGTCAACTTGAAGTCAAGGGCCGCGGAGATGGACATTGCCGAAGTGGCGCAACGATCTGGCGTTCCCGCCTCCACGCTGCGCTTCTATGAGGAAAAGGGACTGATCGTGTCGGTCGGCAGGCGCGGATTGCGGCGCGTGTTCGAGCCGGCCGTGCTGGACCGGCTGGCGCTGATCGCGCTCGGGCAGGCGGCGGGCTTTTCGCTGGACGAGATCGGGTTGATGTTTGCCAGCGACGGCCGGCCGCGCATCGACCGCGCGCGGCTTTCCGCCAAGGCCGACGAACTGGACCGGACGATCCGCCGGCTGACGGCGATGCGGGACGGGCTCCGGCATGCCGCGGTCTGCCCGGCGCGGAGCCATCTGGAGTGCCCGACGTTCCGGCGCATGCTGCGCGCCGCGGCGGCGGGCGCGCTGGGAAGCGGCACGGCGACAGGCCCGGCGCGCGCGAGGCCCGTCGCTATCCGTTCAGGGTCCGGCAAATCGCGGACAGATAATGCGCGTACTGCTGGCGCGCGTACTGCTGGCCCGCGTACTGATCAGCCGCGCACAGCCAAGGCACGTCCAGATAAGGCTCGCACAGACACGGGCCGCACAAGCGGGCGCCGGAACGATCGCTGAGCCGATTCAATGCGCCCGCCTGGCGAGCACCTCGTCGCGCGGCCCGGCATCGACGACCTTGCCACTCTCCATCACCACGATCGAATCGAACCGCGCAAGCAGGCTGGGCCGATGGACCGACGCGACGATGCAGGCGGATGGAAAGGCGGCATCCATGCGATCGAATACCCTGGCCTCGGCCTGCGGGTCGAGCGCGCTGGTCGGCTCGTCGAGCAGCAGCAGCGAGCTTCCCTGCGCCGCGAGCGCGCCGCGGGCCAGTGCCAGCCGCTGCCGTTGACCGCCCGACAGGTTCCCGCCGCGCTCGTTGATGGCGCTGGCGAGGCCGTCGGGAAGGCGGTGCAATACCTCGTCAAATCCGCCCGTATGCACGGCGCCGGTCAGCGCCGCCGGGTCCACCGGCAAGCCGAAGGTCAGGTTCTCTTCGACGCTGGCCTCGAAGACCTCGGCCTCCTGCGGAATCAGCGTGGCCAGCGTACGCAGCTCGGTCCAGCCCACCGCCGCGCCATCGCGCCGCAGTTCGCCGTGCTGCGGGTGATAGAGCCCGGCGAGCGTCCGCAGCAGCGTGCTCTTGCCACCGCCGCTCGGGCCGATCAACGCCACGCGCGCGCCACGGCGCAGCACCAGGTCGATGCCATGCAGGCCGCCGCGCGCCCCATCGGCGTAGTGCACCGTGGCGCCGCGCAGCTCCAGCGTCTGCCACGGGGCATCGGGCACCACGGCCGGCACGGCGGCGTCCGGATCGCCGGGCGCCTCCCAGATCGGCTCGGCACTGCCGTAGTCGGTATGCATCCGCGCGAAGCTCTGGAAGTTCGCCGCCATCGAGCCCACCACGGACGCGGCCTGCTGTGCGTACTGGTAGATCATGAAGACGGTACCCAGCGGCACCGCCTGCCCCGGCGAGCGCTCCTGCAGCACGTACATCACCACCAGGATCCAGGTCAGCCCCATGCCGAGCAGGTCCACCGCGAACCATTTGCCCTCGTTGACCATCACCGCGCGGCGCAACGGCGCCATCACCGCCGCCATCCGGCGGCCGAGCAGCGTGCGCGACGCGGCCTGCAGGCGCAGCCCGATCACGGTGCCGGCGTTGCCGACAAAGTCGAGCAGCGCGGCGGCATAACGGCGCTCGGCGTCGCTTTCCGCGCGGGCCAGCTGCATCAGCGTGCGGTCGAAGCGCAGGATGATCAGGGCGATCACCACGTAGCCGGTGACCGCGATCAGGCCGCTGGTGCGCGAAAGCATCGTCAGCGCGACCAGCGGGCCGACGAAATTGAAGGCGTTCTGCAGGTAGACGAACTGGTTCTGCGCGAAGTCCGACAGCGCGCGGCTGGACTGCACCACGCGGTGCTGCAGCTCGCCCGAATGCCGGCCATCGCGCCAGGCCAGCGGTGCCGCGGCGATGCGCGCATAGAGCTGGTCGCCCAGCCGCTCGCGCACGCGCACACCCACGTTGCGCTCGAGCACGCGGCCCGGACCGTGCAGCAGCCACGACAGCAGGTAGATGCCGACCAGATAGACGATCCAGCGGCCCGCCTCGGCGATGTTGTCACGCTGCAGCGCGTTGATCGCCTGCGCGGCGAGCCATGGCATGGTCAGCCGCAGCAGCTGCGCGGCAGCCAGCAGGCCCGAAGCCCCGACCAGCTGAACCCGCACGCCGCGGGCGTGATGCCATAGCGCCCGATAGAGATCGCGCGCCGCGCCGGCAAGGCCGATCGCTGGTTTACGGGGGGTGGAATTCGACTCCGTCATCAAGCCCTCATCGCTTTTTGTTCGGTGCCCTCAGGCGTGAACCGTCCTGGATCGACGGCCCGGACGAAGGATACCGCCCCTGTATCGCCAGGCCAGGCATGACCCTTGACCCTCGCGCAAGAATCATTTGCCCGTGACCGGGTGTTTCCACACGCATGCGTTCCCCACAATGGCTGCATCGCACATCGGCATGGCCCGCCGCCACGCCGGTCCGCAACCGAAACCGAGAGGAACCCATGCTGTTTACGCCCTATCGCCTTGGCAACCTGACCACCGAGAACCGCATCGTGATGCCGCCGATGACCCGCTCGCGCGCGGGCGATGGCGGCGTGGCGACCGACCTGATGGCCGAGTACTACCGGCAGCGCGCTTCGGCCGGCCTGATCATTTCCGAAGGCACGCAGATCAGCCAGCAGGGCCAGGGCTACGCATGGACGCCGGGGATCTACACGCGGGAGCAGGTTGCCGGCTGGCGCAAGGTCACCGACGCGGTGCACGGCGCCGGCGGCATCATGTTTGCCCAGCTCTGGCACGTCGGCCGTGTATCCCACACCTCGCTGCAGCCGGGCAATGCGGCCCCGGTGTCGTCGTCCGCGCTGGTGGCCGAAGGGGTCAAGGTCTTTATCGATGTGGAAGGCAAGGGTCCGGCCGGCGGCGCCGGCGAGATGGTCCAGCACTCGGCGCCGCGCGCGCTGACGATTCCGGAGATCCACGGCATCGTCGCCGACTACGCGCAGGCCGCACGCAACGCGCTCGACGCGGGCTTCGACGGCGTCGAGCTGCATGGCGCCAACGGCTACCTGATCAACCAGTTCATCGATTCGCAGGCCAACGCGCGCACTGACAAATACGGCGGCTCGCTGCACAATCGCCTGCGCTTTCTGAAGGAGGTGGCGCAGGCCGTGACCGACGTGGTCGGCAAGGATCGCATCGGCGTGCGCCTGGCCCCGCTGACCACGCTGCAGGGCGCGGTCGACGACACGCCGGAAGCCACCTACCTCGCCGCCGCGCACGCGCTGGGCAAGATCGGCGTCGCCTATATCCACATCGCCGAGGCCGACTGGGAAGACGCGCCGGTGATGCCGCCCGCCTTCAAGGAGGCGCTGCGCGAGGTCTATCCCGGCACGCTGATCTATTCGGGCAACTACAACAAGGCGCGCGCCGAGGAAGCGCTGGCGAAGGGCTGGGCCGACCTGATCGGGTTTGGCCGCAGCTTTATCGGCAATCCTGACCTGCCCTACCGGCTGCGTCACGACCTGCCGCTGAATCCGGGCAATCGTGCCAACTATTTCGGCGGCGCCGCCGCGGGCTATACCGACTACCCCGAGTACGCGGCAACCGCGGCTAGTGCTGCCGCCTGACGCGGCCCGTCATCGGCTCAGCATCAGAGGCAGGCCCGCGCGCCTGCCTGGAGAATCTGTCATGTCATCGGCATTGGAAACATTGACTTCGGGCGGCTTCAGCATCGGCGTGGAGCTGCCGCTCGACAACGACTGGTCGCCCGCGGGCCAGGCCGCGCGCCAGCGCGACGGGCGCCTGCCGGGCGAGCCCGATCTGTCGGCGCATCGCGCGCTGGCGCAACTGGCGGACCGCGCGGGCTTTCGCGCGCTGTGGGTACGCGACGTGCCTTTGTACGATCCGCACTTCGGCGACGCTGCACAGGTCTTCGAGGCCTTTTCCTACCTCGGCTATCTGGCCGGCATCACCGAGCGCATCCTGCTCGGCACGGCGGCCATCGTGCTGCCGCTGCGCGATCCCTATCTGACGCTGAAGTCCGCCACGACCATCGACCAGCTCAGCAACGGCCGGCTGCTGCTCGGCGTGGCCAGCGGCGACCGGCCGGTGGAATACCCGATCTTCGGCCGTGACTTCGACAACCGCGGACAGAATTTCCGCGAGCAGGTGGCGCTGCTGCGCAACGGCGGCGCCGACCTGCCGAGCGGGATCGCGCTGTTGCCGCGCCCCACGGGTCCGCTGCCCCTGCTGGTGGCCGGGCTGGCGCAGCAGACGCCGAGCTGGGTCGGGCAGCATATGGACGGCTGGCTGGCCTATCCCGGAACCCCGCAGGACCATGTCCGCCGCAGCGCGCTATGGCGCGAGGTCGCCGGCGACAAGCCCTACATCAGCTTCATCCATCTGGACCTGCTGGCGGACCCGGATGCGCCCATGCAACGGCACCGCTTCGGCGGCGCGGTCGGGCGCCACGGCCTGATCGAGGAACTGCACGCCATGCGCGAGGCCGGCGTGCGCCATGTCGGCCTGCATTTCCGCCGCAGCCAACGGCCGGTCAGCGACGCGATGGAGGAAATCGCGGCCTACGTGCTGCCGCATTTCCATGCGGAGGCCGATCGGCAGGGGCCCGGCGCCATGGCGGCATGACGGCATGACGGCATGGCGCCATGACCAGCATCGGGCTATGGATGCACCGGCCCCAATCGAACCAGTTCCGGCGCGGGCAGCGGATTGCTGACCCGCGTATTGGTGACCGATCGGAACAGATTGAACAGCTGCCCGCGCAGACGAATGTCCTGGGACGATGCACCGACCAGGACGTCGAACGCACCGGGGTCCGTCACCCACGCATTGCGGGCGGCATCGTAGTACGCCAGCGAGCGCTGGTCGAGATAGACGGTCACGCGCTGCGTCTCTCCCGGCTGCAGGAAGACCTTGGCAAAGCCCTTCAGCTCCTTGACCGGACGCGGTACGGCAGAGCCGGATTGCGCGACGTAGACCTGCGCCGCCTCCGCGCCGGCGACCTCGCCGGAATTGGTGATATCGAACGACACCGCGACGCGCCCGCTGCCGGCGGCAATGCCGGGCGACACGCTCAACGCGCCGTAGTTGAAGCGGGTATAGGACAGCCCGAAGCCGAACGGGAACAACGGCCTTCTACCGCTGCGCTCGAAGCCCCGATAGCCGACGAAGATGTCCTCGGTGTAGGTCATCGCGCTGAAGTTCAGGTCGTTCGATGCCTGCGGATAATTCGCGTAGGTTGGGTTGTCCGTGATCGACCGCTCGATCGTGATCGGCAGCTTGCCGGAGGGATTGACATCGCCGAACAGGATCTCGGCCAGGGCCTGGCCGCCGTTCTGTCCCGGATACCAGGCGTGCAGCGCCGCGCCGACCCCATCGATCCAGCCTTGCATGTCGAAGCCGGTGCCACCGTGCAGCACCGCGATCGTGCGGGGATTGGCGCGTGACAGATTGGCGATCAGCTCGTCCTGGAACTCCGGCAATGTGAACGGATGATCGAAGCCCTCGCCCTCGTATTCGGCGCTGTGGCCGGCCGCGACCACGACGGCATCGAAGCCGGACAGGTTCGGCGGCGCCTGCAGCGACGCCCAGCTGAGCTGCGCGCCCAGGAAACCACCGAACACGGCGATATATCCGGGCCTTGCCGAGTAGTCGAATTGCACGTTGTAGGTCTGGCCCGCCTGCAGCATCACCCGCGCATTGACGGGAATGGTCGGCGGGATGACATTGCCGGGCAGCGGATTGCCGTCGCCGTTGTCCATCACCAATTGCCCATTGATGTAGAGGCGGACGGCCCCGTTCGCACGCGCCTTGAATACGTGCGCACCGCTGACGGTGGGCCGGATGGTGGCGGTCCAGCGCACCGACGCCGGCTGCGCCGTGCCGCCACCGCCATAGACCGGACCGCGGTAATCGCCGCTCTGCGGCGCCCCGCCGGACGTGTCCAGATTGATCATCGGTTCGACGCGGGTAAGAACCGGCGCGCCGCTCCAAGTCGGGTTGGCGTAGTACTGTGCCTGCACGCCGGATGCGCCGCTGGGCGTGGTCCATGCCGAGCGCGCGGGATCGAGCGTGACGGCATCGAGCAGCACGATATTGGCGCCCGTGCCGGCGATCTGCCGCAGGCCGTCGATTTCGCTGATATACCGCGCCGCCGCAATATGGGCACTGCCGAAACCGGTCGGCGGCGCGCCGGTGGCGAGCTTGCCCACCACCGCGATATTGCGTGCCGTCTCGCGGCGCAGCGGCAGCAGCTGCCCCTCATTCTTCAGCAACACGATGCCTTCGCGCGCCACGTCCAGCGCCGCCCGTTCGGCAAACGGCGGATGCGATTCGCCGGTTGCCGCCGGCACGCCGCCAATGAAGCCATAGGCGACCAGACGGCCGAGAATGCGGCGCACCTTGTCGTCCAGCGTCGCCTGGCTCAGCTGTTCGTTCGCCAGCAGCGCGCCAAGCGCGCCCGGCGAGAAGATGTTGGCGGACGGCCGCTCGATATCGACGCCGGCCACTGCCGCGGGCAGCGTGTGCTTGAGCGCGGCATAGTCCGATTCCACGAAGCCCTTGAAGCCCCACTCGTTCTTCAGCGTCTGTTGAATCGCCGCATGGCTTTCGCAAACCGGATTTGCACCATTGAGGCCCTGGAATCCACACATCACGACGGCAACGTTGGCGTTCTTTACCGCCGACTCGAACGGCACCATGTAAATCTCGCGCAGTGCCCGCTCGCTGACCGTTTCCATCAGGTTGAAGCGATTGACCTCCTGCTCGTTCGCGATGTAATGCTTGGCGTCGGCCCAGACGTTCTGCGACTGGATGCCGTTGATCTGCGCGGCACCGAGCACGGCGCCAAGGAAGGGATCCTCACCCGCCAGATACTCGAAGGCGCGCCCCGAGAACGGCGTGCGATACATGTTCAGCCCGGGGCCGGCGATTTGCTGGAAGCCGCTCAGACGCGTTTCGAGGCCGAGGCCCACGCCCATCTGCTTGGCGCGATCGGCATTGAAGGTCGATGCCAATGCCGGGCCCGCGGGATAGGCAACGCCCACAGGATTGCTGAGCCGCACGCCCAATCCTGCATCGCTTGCCTTGATTTGCGGCAGCCCGAGACGCGGCAACGGTTTGATGTCCCACGCGCCCGTGCCGCTGACGTATTCGAGCTTCTCGGCCAGCGTCATCTGCGCAAGGATCGATTGCACGATCGCATTGATCTGCGCGTCGGTGGAAGGCGCTTGCGCAGGCACCGAATGCGCAGCGAGGACGCCCGCGCCGATCAGCGCGGTCATGAGGAAACGAGCACGCATGATGCCTCCCTTGCGCAGCGATGCCGCGGCATTGAAGGGCGCCGAGAAACGGCGCTTAGGGAGACGGTAGTGCGCGCTGCGCGAAAGAGAAGATGCGTAACGTTCCGTTACAGAATTGAACTTTTACCGCGCGGGCTTTGTTGCAAGACTGGATTGGCGCGCGTCGATGCCGTCCTTCTTCGCGTCGATCTATCAGGCAACGAAGCGTGCAGTCCGCAAACACGTACGCCAATTCGTACGCCAACACGTACGCAGGCACGTACGCAGGGACGTACGCAAGTTTGATTCGCCTTATCGAGCCGCAAGCCGACACCGCGGCGCACGCAGTGCGAACATGATGCGAGCAGCGTGCGAACGCTGCTCGGAAGCATCCTCGATGCCATATCGCAGGAGGTAGAGATGGCTCTGCATCGCAGGCGCAGAATCCGCACGGTATGTCGTGCCCTGGTGCGGAAAGGCAGTATCGCGGCGCTCGCCTTCGGTCTGTCGTTCGGTCTTGCCGCATGCGGCGGCAGCGATTCCGGCGATTCGTCGGTGGGCCTGAACCAGGCCCCGGCCGCGACCGGCAGCAGCGACGGCGGGACCGCAGGCATTGGCGCCAACCCCGCCGTCGATCCCTCGCAACTGGTATCGCCCGTCAGCCAGGCTCCGGTGGGCCAGCAGACGGTGCGGCCGACGGAAACGCCGCCGGGACAGGATCGCAATCCGCCAAGGCATTGAGGCATTGAGGCATTGAGGCATCGATGCATCGAGGGCATTGAGGCACCGCCTTCAGTCTTCGGCTCCCGCCATCGCAGCGCCGATGCGTTTCACTCGATGCGTGCCAGCGGTGCGCCCGCGGCCAGGAACGTACCGGCCGGAGCCTGCCAAGTCAGCCGGCCCGTGCGATGCGCGTGGACCTGCATCTCCATTTTCATCGCCTCCATCACGGCGATCAGATCGCCTTCCTTGACCTCGTCGCCGATCGCGACTTTCCACGCCTGCACAGTGCCGGCGATGGGCGACGGCAGTTCGGCTGCGTCGGTGGCGTCGGTGGCGTCGGCCGCATTGGCGGCATTGATGAGGCCCGCCTGCGCGGCATCCATAGCGCCGTCGCCGGCCGGCGCATTGGCCAATCCGCGAAGCAGCTGAGCCGGCAAGCCCAGCACCATGCGGCGCCCGTCGATCTCGATGGCCGTGCGCAGCAGGCTGCCGTCGGGCTGGGGCTCGGCACGCGCGGCCGCGGCCAGCGGCTCGGCGAAGTCCGATTCGATCCAGCGCGTATGGACCTTGAAACCGTCCGTGCCGACGAAATCCGCGTGATCGATCACGGCACGATGGAACGGCAGCACCGACGCCACGCCCTCGATCCGGAATTCGCGCAGCGCACGACGCGCGCGCGCCAAGGCCTGTTCTCGCGTCGCGCCGGTGACGATCAGCTTGGCCATCAGCGAGTCGAAGGTACCGGGCACGACCGAACCGGACTGCACGCCGGAATCGACCCGCACGCCCGGGCCTGAGGGCGCATCGAAGCGCTGCACCGGTCCGGGCGTGGGCAGGAAACCGCGGCCAACGTCCTCGGCATTGATGCGAAACTCGATCGCATGTCCCAGCGGCGCCGGGGTGTCGGTGATCGACAGCGGCAGGCCATCGGCCACGCGCAATTGCTCGACGACCAGATCGACGCCGGTGGTCTGCTCGGTCACGGGGTGCTCGACCTGCAGCCGCGTGTTGACCTCGAGGAACGAGATCGCGCCGCTGGCGCTGAGCAGGAATTCGACCGTGCCGGCGCTGGTGTATTCGGCCGCCGCGCAGATGTCGCGGGCCGCGGCGTGGATGCGCGCGCGCTGCTCCTCGCTGAGGAACGGCGCGGGGGCCTCTTCGACCAGTTTCTGGTTCCGGCGTTGCAGCGAGCAGTCGCGCGTGCCGACCACGACCACGTTGCCGTGCCGGTCTGCCAGGACCTGCGCCTCGATATGGCGCGGCCTGTCGAGGAACTGCTCGACGAAACATTCGCCGCGGCCAAACGCGGTGACCGCCTCGCGCACCGCCGAGGCATAGAGCTCCTCGACCTCGTCCATGCGCCAAGCGATCTTCATGCCGCGGCCACCGCCGCCGAATGCGGCCTTGATGATGATCGGCAGGCCGTGCCGTTCGGCGAAGGCCAGCACCTCGCTGGCGTCGGCGACCGGCTCGGGCGTGCCGGCCACGAGCGGAGCCCCGACCCGCAGCGCGATCTTGCGCGCTTCCACCTTGTCGCCGAGCCGCGCGATCGTCGCCGGCGACGGGCCGATCCACGTCAGCCCCGCGTCGATCACCGCCTGCGCAAAGGCCTCGCTTTCCGACAGGAAGCCGTAGCCCGGATGCACGGCATCGGCGCCGCTGCGGCGAGCGATGTCGAGCAGCTTGGGGATGTTCAGATAGGTGTCGGCGGGACGGTCGCCGTCCAGGCCGTAGGCCTCGTCGGCCAGGCGCGCATGCATCGCGTCGATATCGGCGTTGGCATAGACGGCCACGGAGCCGACGCCATAGTCCGCGCAGGCGCGAACGATGCGAACGGCGATCTCGCCACGGTTGGCAATCAGGACTTTCTTCATCGCGAATCTCGGTGCGGGTCTGGGTGCGAATCTCGGTACGGGTCTCGGTACGGGTCTCGGTACGGGTCTCGGTACGGGTCTCGGTGCGGGTCTCTGTGCGGGTCTCGGTAAAAGAGCGCCCGCTCAGCCGGCGGACGGTTGCAGTTCTTCGAAGGGGCCGATCGGATTGAATCGCAGCCACGCCCCGACCGGAATCTGGCCGGCGCGATCCAGATGGTGAGGCGCCACGGCGCCGATCACCGGATAGCCGCCGGTCAGCGGATGGTCGGCGAGGAACAGGATCGGCTGGCCGCTGGGCGGCACCTGCAGCGCCCCCAGCGCGGTGCCTTCGCTGGGCAGCTCGCCGGTGATGGCGCGTTCCAGCGGCGCCTCGCCCGCCAGCCGCAGGCCCACGCGGTTGGACTGCGGCGTGACCTGCCAGCGTTGCGCGGCCAGCCGCGCGACCGACTCGGGAGTGAACCAGTCGGTGCGCGGGCCCAGCACCACGTCGAGCACGACGTCTTGCTCGATCGTGGGCAGACCGGTGGCGGGCTGCTCGGGCATGCCCACCACTGCGCCGGCCGGCGCAGGCAAGACGCCAAGCACGTCGCCCACCGACAACGGCGCGGGCCCGATGCCGGCCAGCGTATCCGTCGCGCAGCTGCCCAGCACCGGCGCCACGGCAAAGCCGCCGCGTGCCGCCACATAGCAGCGGGCGCCGGCGACCGGCTGGCCGATGCTCAGCGTGTCGCCATCGGCCAGGGCCACCGCCTGATGCGTCGGCACGCGCCATTGGCGGCCATCGGCGGTGCGCACGGTCAGCGGTGCGTCGGCGCCGGTAACGGCCAGCACGGTATCGCCGTCGCTCTGCAGTTGCAGGCCGCCGCCGACGGTTTCGAGCGCGGCGCTGTCGCCTCGATTGCCGACGAGGCGGTTCGCCATCCGCAGCGCCGCCCGGTCGAGCGCGCCCGAGGCCGACACGCCCTGCCCGGCCTGGCCGTGCCGGCCGAGGTCCTGGAATACGGTCTGCAATCCGGTGCCCTTGACCTTCAGTGCCGCGGCGCAGGCCGCACTGCCCGGCTCCTTGCGCAGCGCAGCCGCAGTCCCGGCGTCGGGCACAGGCGCGTCCACGCGCGCCGTCGCCATGTCCGCCGCTGTGTCCGCCGCTGTGTCTGCGGCATCTTCCAGCGTCGCCATATCGACGAAGCGCACCCGATATCCGGGTTGCAGCAGCGCCGGTTGCGCGCGGTCCAGATCCCACATCGCCACCGGCGTCGTGCCGATGATCTGCCAGCCGCCGGGGCTTGCCTTCGGATACACGCCGCTGAAGGTGCCGGCCAGACCCACCGCGCCGGCGGGAATGCGCGTGCGCGGCGTACGGCGGCGCGGCACGTCCAGCGACGGATGGCCGCCGCTGAGGTAGGCAAAGCCGGGCGCGAAGCCGGTGAAGGCCACCGTGTATTCGCTGCCGGTGTGGCGGCGCACGACTTCGTCGGGCGTGATGCCGAGCAGCTCGGCGACCTCGGCCAGGTCCTCGCCGTCATAGCGAACCGGAATCTCGATCAGCGTATGGCTGCGTTCGACCCGCTGCGACAGGTCGCGCGCGGCGATGGCGCGGACAAGCGCGCCTGCGCTGGTCGCCCACGGGCGGTAGTGCACGAGAATCGTGCGCGCGGCGGGCACCAGCTCCGCCACGCCGTGAAGCGGGTCGCGCTGCAGCGAGGCCAGCAGGGCCAGCGTCTGGTCCAGGTCGGCCAGCTCGACCAGCAGCGCATTCGAGGAAACGGGCAGGAAACGCAAAACAAGCTCCAGATCGGGCCTTCTGACTCAGGCGAACGCAGACACCTTGACGCCGTCGCGCTCGAGCGCGTCGCGCACCGCGCGCGCCATCTCCAGCGCGCCCGCGCTGTCGCCATGCACGCAGATCGATTGCGCTTCGACGCGCGCCACGCTGCCATCGATGGCGACCACCGTGCCTTCCCGCACGAGCCGCAACATCCGTTGTGCGACCTCGTCGGCGTCGTGCAGCACCGCGCCCGGTTCGCGGCGCGATACCAGCGTGCCCTGCGGCGTGTAGGCGCGATCGGCGAAGGCCTCGGCAATGACACGCAGGCCCGCATCCCGCGCCCAGCCCACCAGCGGCGAGCCGGCCAGCGCAACCAGCGCCAGTTCGGGATTGAACTTGCAGATCGCGGTGATCACGTCGCGTGCCTGGCGCTCGTCGCTCGCGATGGTGTTGTACAGCGCGCCATGCGGCTTGACGTAGCGCACCGCGGTGCCGACCGTCGCCGCCATCCCCGCCAGCGCGCTGATCTGGTAGAGGACGTCGGCGATCAGGTCCTCGCTGGCGACATCCATGTTGCGGCGGCCGAAGCCCTGCAGGTCCGGATACGAAACGTGGGCCCCCACCGCGACGCCGCGCGCCTTCGCGGCCTTCAGCGTCCGCAGGATGCCGGCCGGATCGCCGGCGTGGAAGCCGCAGGCCACGTTGGCGCTGCTGACGATGTCCAGCATGGCGGCATCGTTGCCCATGCGCCAGGCGCCAAAGCTCTCGCCCAGATCGCTGTTCAGATCGATTTGCATGGCGCCGGACCTCAATGCGCGGGCTCGGCTTCGCCCAGGAGTTCGCGTCCGCGCGTTTCCGGCAGCAGCAGGCAGGCGACGACGACCAGCCCATAGGCGCCGGCGGCGAGATAGCCGATGGCGACGCCCAGCGACATCGTCGCGCCCATATGCCCGATCATCGCCGGGAATACCGAACCGACCGCGCGCCCGAAGTTGTAGCAGAAGCCTTGTCCCGAGCCGCGGATATGGCTCGGATACAGCTCGGTCAGGTAAGCGCCCATGCCGGAGAAGATGCCCGACAGGAAGAAGCCCAGCGGAAAACCGAGCACCAGCATCGCGGCGTCGGTGATGGGCAGCTGCGTGTAGCAGATCACCAGGATCGCCGCGCTGACCGCGAACAGCATGAAGCAGCGCCGGCGACCCAGGTGGTCGGACAGCCAGGCGCTGGTCAGGTAGCCGGCGAACGAGCCGGCGATCAGCACCATCAGGTAGCCGCTGGTGTTCAGCACCGACAGGTTGCGCTCCATCTTCAGGTAGGTCGGCAGCCAGGTCGTCACCGAGTAGTAGGCGCCTTGCATGCCGGTTGCCAGCAGGCTCGCCAGCACGGTCACGCGCAGCACCCCCGGCTTGAAGATCAGCATGAAGTTGTTGCTCTGCCCGGTGACGGCGAGCTTGGCCTGGGTCTCCCGATACACCTTGGGCTCGCTGATGTTGCGGCGGATATAGAGGATGAAGACCGCCGGCAGCACGCCGATCCAGAACAGCACGCGCCACGCGTATTGCTGCTCGAACACCGCGTAGACCGCCCAGAAGGCAATGGCCGACAGGCCCCAGCCCACCGCCCAGCTGCTCTGCACCAGTCCGACGGCCTTGCCGCGATGGCGGGCGCGGATCATTTCGGCGATCAGCACGGAGCCGACCGACCATTCGCCGCCAAAGCCGAGCCCCTGCAGCATGCGCGTCACGAACAGCTGCTCGGGCGACTGCGTGAAGCCGCTGAGGAACGTGAAGAAGCTGAACCACAGCACGGTCAGCTGCAGCACGCGCACGCGGCCGTACTTGTCGGCCAGGATGCCGGCCAGCCAGCCGCCGATCGCGGAGCTGATCAGCGCGCCCGTCGCGATATAGCCGGCCTCGGCCTTGGTCATGCCCCATACCAGGATGAAGGTGGGGATCATGAAGGTGTAGATCATGTAGTCGAAGGCATCGACCCCATAGCCGACGAAGGCGGCAAAGAGCGTCTTGCGCTCTTCCTGCGTTGTTTCTTTAAGCCACATGGTTGCGCTCACTCGGGATAACGGCAAAACGTGGGGATGCTCGTCGCGCGGTTTGATGACGCCGCGGCGACGACGTCGAGGCAGTGAGCGGGACCGCCAACCAGCCGCCCCTCCACCGCAGCGCTGTTTGGCAAGGCACGTGCCATGTTGATGTATCTGCACGTATTGACTCAACCACCGTGGATAGATTGTTCAACAATCATTCGTTCGGATCGATTCTGGTATACACCTAGGCCTGCATGGCCGAGCCAAGTCGCACCAATCTGGCGCAAGTTGTTGAACAAAGCTGGGGTAACATCCCGCGATACGGGACACAGCTGATATCGGGCCGACCGATGCCGGGCCGAAGTCCCGTTCCCCTTGCAGCCGACATGACAACCAGTTCCGACGTAAGAAACCTGGCCGAACGGGTCACCGAACAGATCCGCCAGCGCATCCTGCATGGCGACTTCGCGCCCGGGCAGCGCCTGTCCGAAGCCGCGCTCAGCGAAAGCCTGCAGATCTCGCGCAATACGCTGCGCGAGACCTTCCGCGTGCTGACCAAGGAGGGTCTGCTCAAGCACGAGCCCAACCGCGGCGTGGCGGTGGCCATTCCGAGCATCGCGGCGATCATCGACATCTACCGGGTCCGCCGCCTGATCGAATGCCAGGCGATCGCGCAGGCCTACCCCAGCCATCCGGCGAGAAAGCACATGCGGCAGGCGGTGGAAGCGGGATTGCGTTGCCGCGACAGCGGCAATTGGCAGGGCGCGGGCACCGCCAACATGGAGTTCCACATGGCGATCGTGGAACTGGCCGACAGCGAGCGGCTGAACGTGATGTTCTCCCACCTGCTGGCGGAACTGCGGCTGGCGTTCGGCATGCTGCAGGACCCCGAATTCCTGCACGGGCCCTATGTCGAGATGAACCAGCACATCCTCCAGCTGTTCGAGTCGGGCAAGCTGGCCGAGTGTGCCGCGGCGCTGAACGACTATCTGGTGCAGTCCGAGCGCATCGTGCTGTCGGCCTGCGCCCGGCACCCGGTCTTCAAGGGGCGCTGAGCGCGGGCCAGCGAAGGTGCCGCCGCGGCGGCAGCCTCAGAAATCAACCGTCGTCGAGACCAGGAAGGTGCGGGGCGTGGCGAGCGTCAGGCCATTGGCCGAGGCGGAGGCCCAATAGGACTTGTCGAACAGGTTTTCCACCGCGGCGCGCACGGTCACGCGCTTGCCGGCTGCCTTCAGCGTATAGCGGGCGCCGATGTCGGTCCGCGTCCAGGCCGGTATCCGCTGCCGGTTCGCGGCGTCGAGATACTGCGACGTCGAGCGCAGTACGCGCGCCGACAGCGTCAGCCCCGCCAGGAAGGGCGTGTCCCACTCCACGCCCGCGTTCAGGTTGTAGCGCGGCGTGCCCGGGGCGACGTTGCCGTTGTTGGCCGGTTCCGCCGTTTCCCTGAGCCGGCCGTTCAGATACATCGCGCCGGCCAGCACCCGCACGCCCTGCACCGGTTCGCCGAACACATTCCACTCCAGGCCGGTATTGCGTTGCTTCCCGGCGACCGAAAAGACATTGGTGGCCGGGTCTGTCAAGCCGGTGGGCTGCTCGATGCGGAACGCACTGAGCGTGGTCGCAATGCTGCCGAAATCCACCTTGACGCCCGCCTCCAGTTGCCTGGACTTGATCGGCGCAAACATCTGTTCGGCATTGGCCGCGGTACTGGGCGCCGTGGGCCCCTGGCTCAGGCCCTCGATGTAGTTGCCGTAGATCGAGACCTGCTTCCAGGGCCGGACCACCAGCGCCACCGCCGGCGTGACGGCACGTTCGTCATAGTGGCTGGTGACCTGCCCGGTGGCGTCGAACGAATCGGACTGGACGCGCTGCAGGCGCGCGCCCAGCGTCAGCTGGACCCGTTCGTCCAGCGCGGAAATCGTGTCGGCCAGCGCCAGGCTGGAAAGCTCGGTCTCTTCCGCCTTGGGTACATCCGAACTCAGGCCCGCGAAGGACGGCCGCGGCGCCACGACCGGGTTGTACAGGTTCGAGCGGATCGTGCCGAAGTTCTGCCGCAGATTGCCGGCCTCGAGATGAAACACCGAGGCGCTCGCGTTCAGCTGGTGGCGCAGCGGTCCGGTGGCGAAGCGCGCGCGGGCACCGATCTCGCTGGTGTACGCGTCTTCCTCGCGCAGGAAACGGAACGGCGCGCTGGCAAAGTTGCCGGCGGCGTCGCGCGCGGCGACCGCCATGCGCAGGAACTCGTAGCGCCCGCGGCGGGCACCGAAGGCGCCATACACCTCGAGGTCGTCGCTCACGTCGTACTCGCCGCGCAGCGCCACGTAGCTGTCGCGCGTGTCGGCGAAGGTCCAGGGCTGGGCATAGTTGCGGTGAATGCGCGAGGCATCGGGCAGCGGCACGCCCGCCGCCGCGGTCACCCGCTCCTGCGGCGCGTCGCCATTCTGCTGCTGATAGCCGAAATCGGCCGACAGGCGCAGCCGCGTGCCACGGTAGTCCAGCCCGAGCGTTGCCAGGCTGCGCTCCAGCGACTGCGGATCGACCGAGGTGTCGCCGTTCTTGTACGCGGCGTTGAAGCGCACGCCGAACTCCTGCCGCTCGCCAAAGCGGCGCGCCACGTCGGCATGTCCGCCGAAGGTCGAGTCCGATGCGTAGCCCAGCGTGAACTGATTCACCGCCTCTGCCGGCGCGCGCTTGGACACCACGTTGATGGCCCCGCCCACCGCGCCGCTGGGGGCCATGCCGTTGAGCAAGGCGCTCGGTCCCTTCAGGATCTCGATGCGCTCGGCCGCTTCCACCGCCACCGCATAGGTGGGCAGCACGCCATAGAGGCCGTTGAGCGCGATGTCGCTGTTCAGCACCGGGAAGCCGCGGATCGAGAACTGGTCGAAGCGCCCGGCGCGCGGGTTCACGTTGCGCACCGAGGCATCGTTGTTGACGACATCGGCGATGCTGCTGGCCTGCTGCGCCTGGATCAGCTCCTGCGTGTACGCCGTCAGGCTGAACGGCGTGTCCATGATGTCGCGATTACCCAGCAGGCCCAGGCCGCCGCCGGTCGCGACCTGGCCGCCCGGGTAAGCGGGCGCAACGCGCTCCGCCGTGGCGGAGGCGGTGACCGTGACGGGCTGGAGCTCGACCTCCGCCGCCGGCGCTGCCTGGCGCCGGCGCAGCGTGTACGCCCCGCTGCCGGTCGCGGCCAGCTCGAGGCCCGTTCCCTGCAGCAGCCGCGCGAAACCCGCCTGGACGTCATAGGTGCCGTTCAGGCCTTCGCTGCGCAGCCCCGCCACCAGCCCCGACGGGAACGACAGCGGGACGCCGGCCTCGATGGAGAAGCGCGCCAGCGTATCGCCAAGCGGTCCGGGCGGAATCGCGTAGCTGCGCGCGGAAGACGCGCCGCCCGGGGCAGCGGCCTGGGCCAGCGCGGCGTCCGGCACGGCCAGCGTGGCGCACAGGCTCAATGCGGTGCCGGACAGGGCACGGGACAGCGCCCGCGTCAGCACGCTTTGCTTGGGAGAAAACCGGGAATTGCAGGGGATTGCCACGAACATGTTCCTTTCCGACACCAGTGACCAGTCGACGATCGGACCGGTGCCCGCTGGGGCGGGACCGGCCTACAACAGGTACACCGGGCGAGAGGAAAAAAGGGGCCACGTGCAGCGAGCGCAAGGGGGGGCCGGGAACGCATGAAGCGGGCTGGCGGCGCATGAGCCGTGCCCGCGGCGCATGAGCCGTGCCTGCGGCGCATGAGCCGGGCTGGCGGCGCATGAAGGCTGGCCGGCTGGCTCGCCCCGGGCCTATGTACTATCGCGAGGCGCCGGCGTCGCCGGGCTCGAGCATGACCCAGTAGCGGGTCCGCCGGCGCACCCGGATGCCCAGCGTCTCGGCCAGCAGGTCCAGGCTGCGGTCCGTGTCCCGCAAGGGGAAGGCCCCGGTCACGCGCAGGTCGGCGATGGCCGGATCGCAGCGCACGATGCCGGGGCGATAGCGCGCCAGTTCCTCGGCCAGCGCCTCCAGCCGCAGATTGCGCGCGGCCAGCATGCCGTGCGCCCACGCCGCACCCAGGCCGTCGAGCGCGGCGCCGGATGCCGTCTCCCCGGCGCCGAAGCGCAGCCATTGCCCGCTGTCCACCCGCAGCGGCGCGCCGTCGCGGCGCAGCCGAACCTCCACCGCTCCGTGATAGACCTCCAGCTGGCTGGCGTCGGACTGCCGGCGAACGACGAAGCGCGTCCCGAGCGCGCGCAGCACGCCGTCCGGCGTCTCGACGACGAAGGGCCGGGGCACGGCGGCCGGGTCCGGCTCGGTGTCGATCAGGATGCGGCCCGCCCGCAGCTTGATCAGGCGCGTGCTGTCGGAATAGGACACGTCGATCGCGCTGTCCGTGTCCAGCGTGACCCGCGTGCCATCGGCCAGCCGTACCTCGCGGGTTTCGCCGACTGCCGTACGGATGCCGGCGGTCATCGCCTCCCACGGGGCGAAGCGCCAGGCCAGGCATGCAGCCGGGGCGCCCACCAGCATCAGGGCGAGCTTGCGGGTGGCCCGGCGCCGCTGTTCACGCGCGAGTCCCGCCACCGCCGTGCGCCGCAACGCGGCCGGCACGCTGTCGAACGTGCCGAGCACCTGCTGCGCCTGGTGCCAGGCCCGGGCATGCGCGGGACTGCGCGCGCACCAGGCGTGCAGTTCGGCCAGTTGCGCGGCGTCGTGCGGATCCGACTGAATGCGTACCATCCAGTCGGCCGCCTCGGCCAGGATGCTGGCGGGCACCGTCCCCGCCCCACGGTCGCGGCTCATATCGCCGACAGGCAGGCGAGAAAGGCGTCGCGCATCTGCCGCTTCACGGTTCGCAGCGAGATGCCTTGCCGCGCCGCGATCTCCGCGTAGGTCAGGCCGTCCAGCTGCGACAACAGGAAGATCTCGCGCGCTCGCACGGGCATGGCGCACAGCATCGCGTCGATCCGGTGCAGGGCCTCGAGCACCAGTGCCCGCGTCTCGGGCGAAGGCGCCAGCGCTTCAGGCAGCTGGGCGAGGCTGTCCAGGTAGGCCTTCTCCACCGCGCGTCGACGGTAGAGATCGACCACCAGCCCCTTGGCCACGTGGGTCAGAAAGGCACGCGGCTCGGACAGATGGTCGAGTGCGCGTGGGCCGGCATAGACCCGGAGGAAGGTGTCGTGCGCCACATCGGCCGCCTCGCAGTCGTTGCCGAGGCGCTTGCGCAGCCAGCCATGGAGCCAGCCGTGATGATCGCAATAGAGTGCGTGCAGTGTCGTGCTTCGGCTCGGAGCGGGCATGGGCGGAACAGGATGGGAACGGCCAGAAAACCGCGCAGATGATAATACATCTCATTTCCCGGCAGACGATTTCTTGCGCCCTGCCCTACATCACCCGTCCGAACCACCACAGCGACAGCAGCGCCGCACCCGCCGCCAGCACCGCGCCAAGCGCGGCGAACAGTGCGGTGATTTCCGCCTGCTCGGTCTTGCCTAGCGTCAGCTTGGCGTTGATCGCGCGATACACCTGCTTGAGCCTGGCGGCGTCCTCCAGCCGGAAGTATTCGGCGCCGGTGGTATTGGCCACTTCCTTCAGCACGGCCTCGTCGAGCTTGACGCGCGCCGACCAGCCGTCCGCCGACAGCACGACGCCCTGGGGCGTGCCCACGCCGACGGTATAGACGCGCACCCCATAGGAGGCCGCCAGTTCGGCCGCCTGCACCGCGGTCGGACCGGCGTTGCTTTCGCCGTCGGAGAACACGACGATCGCGCCGGCGGCATAGGAGCCCGGGGCGGCGGCGCCCTCTTGGTCGGCAGAGTTTTGTCCTCCTCCCTGGCCCGCGCCCGGGCTCGCTCCCTGCCCCAATCCCGCGGCGCCGAACAGGTTGCCGAGCGCGCCGCGTTTCTTCAGCGGCGAGGCATCGCCATCCATCAGGCGTCCGGCGTCCTCGGTCGCTTCCGGCCGCAACGCCGTCAGCGCGATCAGCAGGCCGTTGCCCAGCGCGGTGCCGCCCTGTGGCTGCAGGCGGTCGATGGCCGTGGCCACGTCCTGCTTCGTGCGGCTCGGCGCCTGCGCGACGGCCGATGTTCCCGCCATCGCGACCAGGCCGACGCTGACGCCCGCGGGCTTCGCCTCGAGCAGCCCCTTGGCGGCCTGTTGCGCGGCGCGCAGCCGGTTCGGTTGCACGTCCTTCGCGCGCATGCTGCCGGACAGGTCGATGACCAGCATCACGGTCTCGATGCGCGAGGGCAGCACCAGCAGCGCATGCGGCCGCGAGATCGCGACGATCAATGCGGTCAACGCGAGCAGGATCAGCACCGGGGACACATGCCGGCGCCAGCCTGCGACGCCGCGGTTGGCGAAGCCGACGGTCTTCAGGGCGGGATAGTGAACCGCCGCGCGCCGGCGCCGTGCGTCCAGCCACAGGTAGGCGAGAGCCAGCACGGGGACCAGCGCCAGCAGCCACAGCATCCTGGGCCACAGGAAGCTGATGGCGGGCAGCCGGGTGATCGCCTCGCTCACGCCGTCCATGCGGCCCCCTTCTTCGCTTCCTTGCTTGCCCCTGCATTCGCGCCCGCAATTGCGCCCGCATTGCCCCCCGCGCTGGGGCCCGCGTTGCCGGCTTTCGGCGCCGTGCCCTTTGCCGTGCCCTTCGCCGTGCCTTGCCGATGACGACGCTGCCGCGAGAACTCCAGCAGGGCCAGGTCCAGCCGGGCATCGGTCGACAGCGTCAGGCAATCCACGCCGGCCCGGGCAAAGCCCAGCCGCAGTTCTTCCTCGCGCACCTGCGCGGCCGCCACGAAGCGCTTGCGAAAGGCCGGATCGTGCGTGTCGACGAACATCTGCTCGCCGGTCTCGGCGTCCTGCAGCACCAGCAAACCCAGATCGGGTAGCGCCTGCTCCAGGGGATCGACCAGCCGCACGGCGACCACCTCATGACGCCTGGCCAGCATCGCGAGCGAGGCCTGCCAGCCTGGGTCGCTGATAAAGTCCGACACCACGAACACCACCGATCGCCGCCTGGCGACCGCCCGTGCATGGTCGAGCAGGCCGCGCAACCGAGTGTGGCCCGGCGAGGCGGCCGGCGTGGCGTGCATGCGGTCGAGCAGGTGCAGCAATTGCCGGCGCCCGGCACGCGCGGGCACCACCGACGCGGTCATGTCGGCCGCCCCGTTGTAGAGCACGGCGCCGACGCGGTTGCCATAGCGCGTCAGCAGCAGCGCCATCACGGTGGTGAAATCGCTCAGCAGGTCGCGCTTGCGGACCTCGCCCGAGCCGAACTCGACGGAGCCGCTCAGGTCGAGCAGGAACCAGGCCGCGATCTCCCGATCCTCCTGGAACATCCGCACATACGGCGTCTGCAGCCGGGCGGTCACGTTCCAGTCGATGTGCCGGACGTCGTCGCCGGCCTGGTATTCGCGCAGGTCGGCCAGGTCCAGCCCGAAGCCGCGAAACAGCGTGCGGTAGTCGCCCTGCAGCATGCCGTCGAGGCGGCGCACCACGGTCCATTCCATGCGGCGCAGCAAGGCATCGGTGCGGCCGGCGCCGACACCGCGCGGCGCGCCGGGCGCGGCCTTGTCCGAAGCGGCGTCCGGGCCGGACCGGCGCCTACCGCGCAGCCGCCCGAACATGGGATTCCAGCGGACGTTCGGGAACCGGCATGGCCTGCACGATGCGGCCGATCAAGGCATCTGGGGTGATGCCGTCGGACATCGCCTCGTAGGACAGCGACAGCCGATGGCGCAACACGTCGGGCACCAGATCGATCACGTCTTCCGGCACCGCATAGTGGCGGCCGCGCAGCAGCGCCAGCGCGCGCGCGCCTTCGATCAGGCCGATGGTGGCGCGCGGACTGGCGCCGAAGGTCACGTAACGGTCCAGATCGTCGAGCCCGTAGCTGGCCGGCCGGCGCGTGGCCGAGACCACGCGCACCGCGTACTGGATCAGGCCGGGATCGACGTACACCGCGCGGCATTCCTCCTGCAGCGCGGTCAGCTGCTCGGGCGTGGCGATCGGGCTCACGTCGATCCGCGGACCGGTGACGCGGTTGACGATCACGACCTCTTCGTCCTCGCTCGGATAACCCACCAGCACCTTCATCATGAAGCGGTCGACCTGCGCCTCCGGCAGCGGATAGGTGCCTTCGGTCTCGATCGGGTTCTGCGTGGCCATGACCAGGAAGGGCATCGGCACCCGATGGGTTTCGCCAGCGATGGTGACCTGCTTTTCCTGCATCACCTCGAGCAACGCGCTCTGCACCTTGGCCGGCGCGCGGTTGATCTCGTCGGCCAGCAGCAGATTGGCGAAGACCGGCCCGCGCACCGTGGAAAACTCGCCGGTCCCCTGGTGGTACATGCGCGTGCCGACCAGGTCGGCCGGCAGCAGGTCCGGCGTGAACTGGATGCGCTTGAAGGTCCCGCGCATCGTTCTGGCCAGCGTATTGACGGTCAGCGTCTTGGCCAGCCCCGGCACGCCTTCCACCAGCAGATGCCCGCCGGCAAGGATCGCCACCAGCACCCGCTCGAGAAAATGGTCCTGGCCTACGACCACGCGTTTGACCTCGTACAGCAGGCGCTCCATCAGGTTGGCGGTTTCGATGGCGTCCCGGGCTTGGTCGTTCATGGGCCTCTCGCTGTGGTGTGGAATTCTGTAGGGAAGGCTAGAAGGGCGAAGCGCCGACGGAGCCGCCCGCGCTTTCGATGGTGATGGCAAACCCGATGCCAAGGAAATTGCCGCTCTGGTTGGGATTGAGGATGGCGGTGACGATTCCCACCACCTCGCCCTTCATGTTGACCAGCGGCCCGCCCGAGTTGCCCGGATTGGCGGCGGCATCGAACTGGATCAGCTTGTCCAGCTGCTGCTTCTCGTCGGGGGACACGAACTGCCGGTCGAGCCCGGACACCACGCCGGCCGTCACCGACGGGCCGATGCCGAACGGAAAGCCGACCGCGACCACCTCGCTGCCCGGCGCCAGTTCGCGGCTGGAACCGAGCGTCGCGGGCGGGAGGTCGTCGGGAATCGATCTGGGCTGCAGGATGGCGAGGTCCTTCTCCGGCACGGCCTGCAGCACGGTGGCCTCGGCGGTATGCCCGTCGTGGAAGCGGACCTCGACGCGGCGGGCGCCGGCGACGACGTGGTAGTTGGTCAGGATCACGCCGCTCTCGGTGACGACCACGCCGGTGCCAATGTGCCGGCCGTCGGGCAAGGCGTCGGGCGCGACCTTGTCGCTGGGGGCCTTGTCGCCGGGGGCCTTGCCCTTTGCGGTCTCGTCGCGCGGCGTGCGTTTGGAAGGGGCGGAGGATTCGGGCGGCCTGGCGGGGCGATCGCGTCCGGCCTTGTCGGCGCGCGGCTTCTCCGCGGCGGTATCGGCGGCCGGATAGCTGCGGACCTCGACCACCGACTGGCGGATCGCCTCGGCGGCGCGGGCGGCGCGCGAAGGCAGGTCCTTGTTGTTCAGCGTGTGGAGCACGGCCGAATCGATGTCCGACTGCGTCAAGACGCGCTGTTTCGGCTGCAACAGCCAGGCGGAGCCGATGCCGGCGGCGAAGACGAGTGCGATCGCCGCCAAGGCTGTTCCGTAGATCGTCACCCGTTTCATCGCCGCCCCGAGTTCACGCGTCGGAAACTACAGTACCATCGATCTTAACCACGCGCCAAGGAGCAGGGCATGCAGTTTCTCTGGCCTCAAATGCTCTGGCTGCTGCTCGTGCTTCCCGTGCTGGCAGCGGCTTACTTCTACGTGCTCGCCCGGCGCAGGAAGGCCGCTCTGCTCTACGCCAGCCTCACCCTGCCGCGCGCGGCGCTCGGTCCCCGGCAATGGCTCCGGCGCCACCTCCCTCCCCTGCTCTTCTGGCTGTCGCTCGGCACCGCGCTGCTCGCCTGCGCGCGGCCCAGTGCGACGATCACGCTGCCGGCCGACACCATCACGCTGGTGCTTGCGATGGACGTCTCGCGCAGCATGGAAGCGACCGATGTCGCCCCGACCCGCCTCGCCGCCGCACAGCAGGCCGCCATGAATCTCGTCATCGGGCTGCCGGCCAAGGTGCGGCTCGGCATCGTGTCGTTCGCCGGGACCGCGTCGGTGGTGCTCAGTCCAACCGACAACCGGCAGGACATGCTCGAGGCGATCGAGCGCTTCCAGCTTCAGCGAGGCACCGCGACGGGCAGTGGCCTGATCGAAGCGCTGGCGGTCCTGTTCCCGAACGATGGCATCGACCTGGAGGCGGTGCTGTTCGGCGACGCTTCGGAGCCGCCGGAGAATCAGGGCAGGCCGCTGGACGAATCGGCCGCGGCCGACGCTCTCCGCCAGAAACGCGCCAGACGCGAGGAACGGCCTGCGGCCGAACCCGGCTCCTATCGGCACGGCGCCGTGATCCTGCTCAGCGACGGCCGCCGCACCACCGGCCCCGACCCCGTCATCGCCGCCCGCATGGCCGCCGAACGAGGCGTGCGCGTCTATACCGTCGGCTTTGGCTCCCGCGACAGCACGACGGCCGGCGGTTCGGGTTCCGTCATGTCTTACTACATGCAGCTCGATGAACCCGCGTTGCGCGCGGTCGCCAAGATCACCGGCGGCGAATATTTCCACGCGGGCTCGGAAGCCGATCTCAGCCAGGTCTATCGCCAGTTGAACACGCGCTTCGCGCTGGAGCGCCGGGATACCGAGGTCGGCGCGTTGTTCGCGGCGGTGGCGGTGCTGCTGCTGATGGCGGCGAGCGGGCTGTCGATCCTCTGGTTCCGGCGCTGAGGTTTGGCGATGTAGAGGAAACGGTAAGTCGCGGCGCTCCCAGTAGATGAATTGGCAAGAACCGGCGCGCTCAGTAGATGAATTGGTAAAGCGCGACCTCCCGAGTGGATGAATAAGCAAGTTCAGTAGAAGGATTGGTAAGCCGTCATTGGTAAGCCATCGCCGCCTCCCGCTGCGCCCCCGCTAAGCCGCCAACCGATATTCGAAGAACGGCCGCTCCCGGTCGTCCAGGATCGCGTGCAGCGCGGCCAGATCGCCGGGGTCGGGATTGAGCCAGGCGTCCACGTGCTCTGGCTTGATCGGAATGACGCAACGGTCATGGCCGGCCGCGGCGACTTCCGGGGGCGGCTCGTCGGTGATCGCGGCAAACGAATACAGATCCGGCTCGCCGGCCTCGCCTTTGTGATGCGACCAGAGGCAGGCGATCAATAGATCCTGCGGCGGCTCCGGACGGAACTCGAGGACAACGCTCTGCTCCTTTTCGTCCGGGCCGAGCTCGCGGCGCTCCAGCCGGTGCCGGGCCACGTGTTCATGAAAGGCGCGGATCGGCAGGATGCCGTGGCGATAGCCAAACAGCTGGCGCCACGCCGTCTCGAGATTGTCGCGGCGCGCGTTGTAGGTGCCGGGCTTCTTTCTTTCCATGGCGACGTCCCAGCCGGGCAGCCGGCAGCGGTAGCGCATCGGCACGATCACGCGCTGGCCGTCCATCATGATCATCACGGGCGCGTAATAACCCGGGAAGATCATCGCGTCCTCCGGCACCGGCACCGCACGCTGCAGGTCGGCCAGGTTCTGCTGCAGGCGGGCGATCTTGTTGGCGGCGATGCGCTGCTCGTTCTCGGCCTTGCGGGTGGGCCGGCCGGCAAGCGCGCGCTCCGCTTGCGCAAGGCGGGTCTTCTGGCGAAACAGCTCGGCCTCCAGCGCATTGGCCTGTTCGCGGTCGCCCGCGGCGATCAGCGCCGCGAGCTCGCGCTCCTCGTCGGAGCCGGAACCGGCCTGCGCGAAGGCCATGCGCATCGCCTTGGGCAGCTTTTGCCATTCCTGGTCCTTGCGCTTCTGCCAGAACAATTCGAAGAACTGGCGAAGGCTCATCACCGCGCCGTATTCGCGCGTGAATTTCCTGAAGTCGGCCTTGATCTGCGCGGCGTAGCACATCGGCCTCTCCCCTTGACGGCCACGATGACGCCATCCTCGCAGGCTTCGGTGGCGGCGGACATCGGTATTGAGCCGGGGCTCCCGCCGCACGAGGTCAAGGCTTGAGGCCGGGCGGCATGGCGCCGGCCAACCTTGCCGCCTTGTCCCGCGGGAAATCGGCCTCGCAAACGCGATAGCGCCTATAATACTGTATATCCATACAGTATCACCACCCGATGGAACTGCTCACCAAGCTGGAAATCCTGGCCGACGCCGCCAAGTACGACGCCTCGTGCGCCAGCAGCGGCGCGCCGAAACGGGATTCGCTCGGCAAGGGCGGACTGGGCGCCAGTACCGGCGCGGGCATCTGCCACAGCTTCACGCCCGACGGGCGCTGCGTCTCGCTGCTGAAGATCCTGCTGACCAACTTCTGCCAGTACGACTGCCAGTACTGCGTCAACCGCCGCTCCAGCAACGTGCCGCGGGCGCGTTTCTCGCCGCGCGAGGTGGTCGACCTGACGCTGGACTTCTACCGGCGCAACTATATCGACGGGCTCTTTCTCAGTTCCGGCATCATCCGCAGCGCCGACTACACCATGGAGCAGATGGTCCAGGTCGCGCGTTCGCTGCGCGACGAACACCAGTTCCGCGGCTATATCCATCTGAAGACGATTCCGGACGCCGATCCCTGGCTGATCTCGCAGGCCGGGCAGTATGCCGACCGGCTCAGCGTCAATATCGAGCTGCCCACCGACGGTGGGCTGCAACGGCTGGCGCCGGAGAAGAACGCGCATACGATCAAGCGTGCCATGGGCTCGATCCGCCTCGCGCAGGAGGAGGCCGAGAGCGACAGGCGGGGGCCGGGGCGCGCGCCGGCCGGGCAAAGCACGCAGATGATCGTGGGCGCGGACGACGCCGACGACCGCACCATCCTGCAGACCGCGCAGACGCTGTACGGCGCGTACAAGCTCAAGCGGGTCTATTACTCGGCGTTCAGCCCGATTCCCGACAGCCCGTCCGGCCTGCCCGCGCAGGCGCCGCCGTTGCTGCGCGAGCATCGGCTGTATCAGGCCGACTTCCTGATGCGCGGCTATGGCTTCCAGGCCGAGGAGCTGTTCCAGGCCGGCGGCGACCTGCCGCTGGACATCGATCCGAAGCTGGCCTGGGCGTTGGCGCATCGCGAGTCGTTTCCGGTCGACCTGAACCGCGCGCCGCAGGCCCTGATCGCCCGGGTGCCCGGCATCGGCATGCGCAACGCGAAGCGGCTGGTGGAGCTGCGCCGTTCGCGCGCGATCCGCTATCAGGACCTGGCGCGGCTGCGCTGCCCGATGGACAAGGTCAAACCCTTCGTCGTGGTGCAGGACTACCGGCCGGCGCTGGCGGATTCACCGTCCGAACAGTTGCGGCGGGCGCTGTCACCGGCGCCCGTGCAGCTGGCCTTGCTATGAGCGGCGCAGGACCGCGCACGCTGGTGGTCGAGTGCGGCGTTGAGTGCAGCGTCGATGGCGGCGTCGATGGCGGCTACGCAAGCTGGCGCGCGCAGGCCTTGCGGGCGCTGGCGGCGGGCTGGCCGCCGGAGACGGTCACATGGACGGAGCGCGGCTCGGCGGCAAGCGGGGGAACCGAACAGCTGATGCTTCTCGGTCCCGGCGCCGCACCGGTCTCGGGAGACGACGGACCGGTCCCAGGCGACAACGCGCCGGTCTCGGGCGACAACGCACGGGTCGCGGGAGACAACGCGCCGGTCTCGGGAGACGACGCGGTGCCGGCAGCCCGCCCGGACACCACGGGCGCCGCCCCGGACGTGCGCGTGTCCAAGGCATTGGCCGCCCTGCTGCAGGACGCCGCGCGTTACCGTTCGCCGCAACGCTGGGCGTTTCTTTACCGGGTGCTGTGGCGATGGTGCCAAGGCGATCGCGCCGTAGCTTCCGCCGCCGATGAAGACGGCGCGCGGCTGCATGCGATGGCCAAGGCCGTGCGGCGTGCCCACCACGACATGATTGCCTACGTGCGCTTTCATCGGCGCGGCGGCGACGGCATGCCGGAGTACCTGGCCTGGTATGAGCCCGAGCACGACGTGCTGGCCGACGCCGCCGACCACTTCGCACGCCGCATGGGCGGCGCGTCGTGGTGGATCGGCACGCCGCAAGGCGCGGCGCTGTGGGACGGGCATGCGTTGCAGTTCTCCGGGACACCGGCCGATGCGTTGGCCACCGCCGATTTCGCCGCGCTCCGAGCGGGCGCGGCCGCCGACGACATCGAGCCGTTGTGGCTCGCCTATTACCGCAGCATCTTCAATCCGGCCCGCCTGAACGAAGCCGCACTGGAGCAGCACATGCCGGTGCGCTTCTGGAAGGGGCTGCCCGAGGGACGGCTGATTCCGGCGATGATCGCCGACGCCCGCAACGGCGCCCGCCGCGTCGCGCAGGCGGGCGCCGTCGGCACCATGAAGGGCAAGCCGGTTGCGGTCGATGCGCAGGACGCGCAGCCGCTGCGTCCGGCGCCCTCGTCGCTGGATCAATGCCGCCGCTGCGAACTCTGGCGCCATGCTACCCAGGCCGTGCCGGGCCACGGTCCCGAAACGGCCCGCATCATGCTGGTCGGCGAACAGCCCGGCGATCAGGAAGACCTTGCCGGCCGCGCCTTCGTGGGGCCGGCGGGCAAGGTGCTGGACGAGGCGATGCGCCGCGCCGGTGTGCCACCCGACTCGGTATACGTCACCAACGCGGTCAAGCACTTCAAGTGGATCCCGCGCGGCAAGCGGCGCCTGCACAAGACGCCGGGCCAGCGCGAGGTCGAGGCCTGCGCCCATTGGCTCGACGAGGAACGGGCGCGGGTGCGGCCGGCGGTCATCGTCACGTTGGGCGCGACGGCGCTGGCGGCGATCCTGGGCCAGAAAGCCAGCCTGCGGGACTACCTGAACCGGCCGGTGCGGCTCGGCGACGCCTGGGTCGTTGCCACCTGGCACCCGTCCTATGCGTTGCGCGTCGATGACGCCGGCAAGCGCGAGGACATCGTCGCGGCCATCGGCCAGGCCATCGCGCAGGGCCGGGAACTGGCCGCGGCGCCTGCCCCACCTGCCCGGCCTCCCTCGCCTCCCTCGCCTCCCTCGCCTGCCTCGCCTCCCTCGCCTCCTTCGCCTACCCCGCCATCGCCGCCGCCTTCTGCTGCAGAAAGGCAATGAGCGTCGTCACGGCGCGCGTCTGGTAGCGCGCCGGCATATACAGCAGATACATCGTGGTGCGCAGGAAGGCCAGGTCACGCGGCGGCAGCGGCAGGCGAACCAGGGTCCCGGCCGCCAGATCGGACGCCACCATGTACTGCGGCACCAGGCCCACGCCGATCCCTTGAAGGATGGCGTCGCGCAGGAAGAAGAAGTTGGCCGACATCAGCCGCGGGCGGATCTGCGCCCGGCCGGCGGCCGTTCCCGCCAGCCCGGCCAGCTGCAGCCGCTCGCCGGTCAGCTCCGAGGTGATCAGCGGCAGGTCGCGGAACTGCTCCAGCGAACTCGGCATGCCGACCTCGCGGGCCAGTTCCGGCGTGGCGCAGGCAACGTATTCGATGTCCCCGAGGCTGCGCGCCACGGCATTGGTCGGCGTCTCGCCCATCACGCGGATGGAAAAGTCCACCGCGCCCTTGATCAGGTCCTCGATGTCGTTGTCGAAGATCACGTTGAGCGTGATGGCCGGATACATCCGCATGAACTCGATGAACCAGGCCGACATCGTGTGCTGGCCGAAGCCGCTCGGCACGCTCAGGCGCACCGTGCCGCTCAGCCGCTTGCCCAGGTTCTGCACGGACTCGCGCGCCGCCATCAGTTCCTGCCGGATGGCGCGGCCGTGTTCGTAGAGTTGCCGGCCCAGTTCGGTCGGCTCGAGCTGGCGGGTGCTGCGCCGGAGCAGTTCCGCGCCCAATTGCCGCTCGAAATGGTTCAGGCGCTTGCTGACGTTGGCGCGGCTCATGCCCAGCTGCCGGGCCGCCCGGCTCAGGTTGCCGGCGTCGATGATGTCCACCAGCAACGACAGCGCGCTCAAATCCATTGTCAACTCCGAGTTGTCATCTATGTTGATTCCCGGTTGCAATTGTCAAACTTTATCAACATATAGACAATCTGCGCTGACCAAAATAACCGGACCGTTCCCGGCAGGGGACGTTGCTCAATGCATCAGGAAAACAAAGGCGCATCGCTGCCGCTGGCCGGCGTGCGGGTACTGGACCTGTCGCGCGTGCTGGCCGGGCCGATGTGCGCGATGGCACTGGCCGACCTCGGCGCGGACGTCATCAAGGTGGAACACCCGGCCCGCGGCGACGACACCCGCGACTGGGGTCTGCGGATCGGCACGCGCAACACCTCGTACTTCAACAGCGCCAACCGCAACAAGCGCTCGATCACGCTGGACCTGCAAAGCGAGGCGGGTTTGAAGTTGGCGCGCGAACTCGCAGCGCGCAGCGACGTGGTGATCCAGAACTTCAAGGTCGGCGGCGCGGAAAAGCTCGGCCTGGGCTACGAGCAGCTGTCCGAGCTCAATCCCGGCCTGGTGTACTGCTCGATATCCGGCTATGCGCGCTTCACGCCCGAGGCCGAGCGGCCCGGTTACGACCTCGTCGTGCAGGGCGAGGCCGGCGTGATGGCCACCAATGGCGAGGCAGGCCAGGGCCCGCTCAAATTCGGCGTGGCGGCGGTCGACATGTTTACCGGCATGTATTCGGCGCAGGCGATCCTCGCCGCGCTGTACGCGCGCCAGTCGACCGGCCGCGGGCGCCACGTGCAGATGGCCCTGTACGACTGCGGCCTGATGATTACCTCCTACTACGGCATGGAAGCACTGCTGCAGGGCGGCGACCCGGCCAAGTTCGGCAATGCGCATCCGTCCATCGTGCCCTACGGCGTGTTCGAGGCCGCCGATGGTCCGCTGGTGATCACCGTCGGCAACAACGGGCAATTCCAGCGATTCTGTCGCGACGTGATCGATCGGCCAGAGTGGGCCGAGGATGCGCGCTTCGCCACCAACACCGCGCGCTCGCAGCATCGCGACACGCTGCTGCCGCAGCTGCGCGAGGCCCTGCGCCGATTCACGCGCGCCGAGCTGCTGCGGCGCCTGACCGCCGCGCAGATTCCCTGCGGCGAGGTGCTCGGCATGTTCGAGGCGCTGCAGTCCGAGCGCACCGCGCAGGCCGGCCTGCTGCATCGCTACGAGGACAGCGAGGCGGGCGCGCAGTCGGTGCTGGCGCCGCCGTACGCCATCGACGGCCAGCGGATGCCGGTGCGCATGCCGCCGCCGCATATGGGGGAGCACACGCAGCAGGTGTTCAAGGAACTGCTGCAGCTCGATGACAACGAGATCGCGGATCTGCGGTCCCGCGGCGTCATCTGAGCATCGAATTTCGCCTTTCCCAGTTCCCAGTTCCCAGTTCCCAGTTCCCAGTTCCCAGTTCCCAGTTCCCAGTTCCCAGTTCCCAGTTCCCAATAGACGCTCTCAATGGACGGAGACAAGACAATGACCAAGCTGATCCTCAGCCGCCGCCAGATACTGAAGGCCGGTGCCGCCGCATCGATGGCCGCGATGATGCCCGCCGCGCTCGCACGCAGCGGCTGGCCCGACAAGATCATCAAGATGGTGGTGGCCTTCCCCGCCGGCGGCCCGACGGACACCGCCGCGCGCATCGTCGCGCAGAAGCTCTCCGAACGCCTGGGGCAGCAGGTCATCATCGAGAACAAGCCCGGCGCGTCGGGCTCGATCGGCACCGCCAGCTTCATCAAGAGCGCGCCCGACGGCTACAACCTGTCGATGTTCGGCATGCCGGCGCTGCTGGCCCCGCTGATGTACAACAACAGCGCGTATGACGTGAAGAAGGACTTCCAGTCCGTCGCCACCGTCTACGTGCTGCCGATGGCCATCGTCATCAACCCGAACGTGGTGCCGGGCGTGGAAACGCTGGCGGACCTGATCCGCTTCGCCAAGGCCAGCAAGACGCCGCTGAACTACACCAGCTCGGGCACCGGCAGCTTCGGCCATCTGGCGATGGAGCAGCTCAAGGACCTGGGCGGCTTCGACATGATGCACGTGCCCTACCGCGGCAGCGCGCCCGCGGTCGCCGATCTGCTCGGCGGCCAGGTCGGCACCATGTTCGCCGATGTGGTGGCGGCATTGCCGCATATCCGCGCCGGCAAGCTCAAGGCGATCGCGCTGAGCTCGCCCAATGCCAAGGTGCTGCTGCCGGGCGTGAAGACGGTCTCGGAGCAAGGCTTCCGCGGCTTCGACTTCGATTCGTGGGGCGGCCTGATCGCGCCGCTCAATACCCCGCAGCCGATCGTCGACCGCATCGCCAGCGAAACGCGCGACATCCTGTCCAACGACAAGGAACTGCAGCAGAAGCTGGTGACGGCCGGCGCGATCGCCTCGTTCCAGGACGGCAAGCAGATGCAGGCGCGCCTGAACAAGGACTACGACCGCTGGAGCGCCATCGTCAAGGCGAAGGGCATCAGCGCGACGTAATCGCGGTCGCACCGCGGTCTCTCATACCGCGGGCTCATACCGCGGGCTCATAGCGCAGGCCAATGACGCGGCCTGATGGCGCAGCCCAATGACGCGGCCTCATGGCGCGCCGTCACTCCGCTGCCCTCTCCTTCACGGCGTCGGCAGCGGAAACGCCAGCTCCAGCACCGTCAGCCCCTGCCGGCTCGACACGGTCGCGCGGCCGTCGTGCAGCCGCATGATGGAATCGACGATGGCCAGGCCCAGGCCCGTCGAGTGCGCCGAATTGCTGCGCGCGGGATCGCCGCGGTAGAAGCGTCCGAAGATATGCGCCAGCCGCTCGGGCGGGATGCCGGCGCCGCCATTGGCGACGCGAATACGGGTCGCTTCGCGCTCGGCGCTGACGATCACCGAGACCCGGCTGCCCTGCGGCGCATGGCGCAGCGCGTTGTCGAGCAGATTGGTCAGCGCGCGGCGCAGCAGGGTCTGGTCCGCGCGCACCGGCGCATGTCCCTGCAGCGACAGCGAGATCGCGCGCTCCGCCGCCACCGCCTCGAAGTACTCCGCCACCGCTTCCACCTCGGCGCGCGCGTCCAGCGTGCGCGGCGCCAGCGCGACCTGCGCGTGGTCGGCGCGGGCGAGAAACAGCATGTTCTCGATCATGCGGGACAGGCGGTCGTATTCTTCCAGGTTCGATTCCAGCAGGGCCTCGTATTCCGCGACATTGCGCGCCTGGGCCAGCGTGACCTCGGTCTGTCCGATCAGATTGCTAAGGGGCGTGCGGAAGTCGTGCGCCAGGTCGGCGGAGAACTCCGACAGCCGCGAGAAGCTGTCCTGCAGGCGCGCCAGCATGCCGTTGAAGGCGTCGGCCAGCTCCCGCAATTCGCTGGGCGCGGTGCCGGCATCGAGCCTGGTCGCCAGACGGCTGGTCGTGACGGCCGACGCCTCCTCCGCCATCCTGCGCAGGCCGCGCAGCCCACGGCGCGCCAGCAGATAGCCGAGCGCCGCGGCGGCGACGGTCGCGCACAGCGTCGCCCAGAAGACATGGAACTGGTAATCGCGCATCAGCACCGCGCGGTAACCGGCGTCGCGCAGCACGACGATCTCCACGGCCTCGTCGGTGTCGCCGAGCCGGCCCAGCGCGGCGATCGCGCGCGAGGGCACGCCATTGCGCGGATACCAGGTCTGCAGCATCGACGGTTCGGGATGGACGTCGGCGGGCAGCGCTTTCAGCGGCGGCACCGCCTCGTGGCGCGGGTTCAGCGTCACCAGCGGCTCGCCGTGCCGGCTGCGCACCAGCAGGATCAGCCCTTCGTGACCGAGCGCGATATCGGCAAACCGGTGCATGCCCTCGCGCACGGCGGTTTCCGAATCCACCTCGGACAACAGATGCCGGACCAGGACCACCTCGCCGACCAGCTCGGCCTCGTCGCGCTCCTGCAGCTGGGTCGACAGCGCGCACGCGAGATAGGTACCCATCGCGGCCATGATGGCCGCTGCCACCGCGCCGAAGGCCAGCGCCATGCGGGCCGTCAGCGATTGAGGAAGCAGGCGCGCGGCCAGCGCCTTCGAGATGGCGAGCATGGCCGCTACCGCGCGATATCGTCCAGCACGTAACCCATGCCGCGGCGCGTGTGGATCAGCTTGGCCGGGAACGGGTCGTCGACCTTGGCGCGCAGGCGCCGGATCGATACGTCGACGACGTTCGTGTTGCTGTCGAAGTTCATGTCCCAGACCTGCGACGCGATCAGCGAGCGCGACAGCACCTCGCCGCGCCGGCGCGCCAGCAGATGCAGCAGCGCAAACTCCTTGGACGTCAGCTCGATCTTCTGTCCCGAACGCGTGACCCGCCGGCGCACCGCGTCGATGCGCAGGTCCGCCACCTCGATCCACTCGTTCTCGCGTACCGGTCCGCGGCGCAGGATGGTGCGAATCCGCGCGACCAGCTCGGCAAAGGCGAATGGCTTGATGATGTAGTCGTCGGCCCCGAGCTCGAGGCCCTTGAGGCGATCGGCCAGATCGTCGCGGGCGGTCAGGAACAGCACCGGCGTGTCCTGGTCGCGCCGCAGTTCTCGCAGCATCTGCCAGCCATCCATGCCGGGCAGCATCACGTCGAGCACGATCAGGTCGTAGGGCTGCGCGCGGGCGTGCGACAGGCCATCGACGCCGTCGCGGGCCAGATCCACGATAAAGCCGGATTCGGTCAGGCCCTTGTGCAGGTAGGCGCCGGCCTTGGGTTCATCCTCGACTATCAGTACACGCATCGACATTCAACGAATCGCCGGACCGCCGGCAAGACGGTAACGGTACCGCAATCCCGGCGCCGGCGGCCGATCATGACAAATTTGTCATGTCGTCGTCAGATTGCGGCGGCGTGGCGCAACGTCGCGCGACGCATGTCGCGCTGGCGCCGCGACGGCGCGGGGGTGGTCGTGGCGATGGCGTGGTGGTGGCGTGGCGATGGCGGCGTTCGTCCAAATGACAGCATTGTCATGGGGTCGTCATGCTCCTGTGGCGAGCGTCTTCGTAGACTGCCTTCACCGGTCGCTACCGATCACTACCGGCCATCCTTTCGGAGAACACTGACGATGAAGCTGCTCAAGCACGCCCTGCTCACCACCACCCTGGCCCTGGCCGCCCTGCCCGCCCTGGCGGGCGCGAGTGCCATCGACGCCGGCAGTCTCGGTGCACGCAATGTCTACGCGGATGGCGCCCATCAGGGCCACGTCGATCCCTTCACCGACGGCGCACGCGGGGGAACGCGCGATGTGTTCAGCGACGGCGCTGCCACGGGCGGCCGCGACGTCCATGCCGACGGCGCCTGAGACAGGCGTTCAGCGCGGGGCATTGACGCCGCGCGCGCCTGGACCGCCGCGCCAGGCCATGAAGCGGGCGCGGATGCGGCAGGCCTCGCAGGTCCTCATCGGTCGCCGCAAGCCCTAATAACTTCTTAAACCCACCTCGGCACGATTCGAACCGTGGACGACGGCCATCGCCGGCCGCCACAGCAAACAGCAAGGTTCCTCGTGCCAATCCCCATGCTCCCTCCGCGCGCTACCCTGCGTGCGCCCGCGACGTCGGATGGCGGCCCTGCGGCCGCCATGGACGGTCGATGCCTTTGTCTGCGTTGCCGGACCCTTGCCGCGGCACGCCGGAACCAGGCGCCGCCCATCGGCGGCCGCCCTGCTGACTTTCCGATCGACTCTTGCCCGACGAAACCCGAATGAACGCAACAAGACCCGGTCGCCATGCGGCCTCCTTTCGAACCCCGGCCGCCGCGGCGGCCATCGCGTTGCTGGCCAGCCTGTGGACGCCGCAGGGATGGGCCCAGGGCGGCGACGCCGCGCTCGAGCCCGCCGAACCGCAATGGGGACTCGGCGTCGGCGCGGCTGCCCGCCGCAAGCCCTATCGCGACGTCGGCACGGATTACCGGGCGATTCCCGTGCTGTCGTACGAAAACCGCTGGCTGCACGTGTCCGGCCTGACCGCGGACCTGAAGCTGCCTTCGCTCGGCCCGGTTTCGTTCCGGCTGCGCACCCGCTACGGCCTGAGCGACGGCTATGAGGCCTCCGACTCCGCCGCGCTCGAAGGCATGGCCGATCGCAACGCCCGCCTCTGGTTCGGTGGGGCGGCGATCTGGCACAACCCCATTGCCGATGTCTCGGCCGAATGGCTCGGTTCGGCCGACGGGAACAAGGCCACCCTCCAGGTCAGCCGCGGCTTCCAGTACGGCAATTTCCGGCTGACGCCCCACGTAGCGGCGCAATGGCTCAGCACGGACAACGTGGACTACTACTACGGCGTCAGGGCATCCGAGGCGCGCATCGGCAGGCCGCAATACCAGGGCGATTCGACGGTGAACCTGACCGCGGGCTTGCGGGTGGATTACCGGCTTGCGCGGCATCACCAGCTGTTTCTCGATGTCAGCGCGACGCGACTGGGCTCGGCGATCAAGGACAGCCCGATCGTCGATCGCTCGAACATGACCAGCGTGGCGGTGGGCTACCTGTACCGGTTCTGATCGCCGGTTCTGATCGCCGGTTCTGACCGGCCGCCCCGTCAGGCCACCGGCGCGGCCTGCGCGAAGACGACGCGTACGCGAAAGCCGCGCCCATCCAGGCCCCGGCCCGTCTCGATGGTGGCCCCATGCGATTGCGCAATGGTGGCCACCAGCGAGAGTCCGATGCCGCTGCCGCGCACCCGATTGCCGCTGGCACGGTGGAATCGCCGGAAGATCGCCTGATGCTCGGCTTGCGGCACGCCCGGCCCGTCGTCCGCGACTTCCAGATAGACCGCATCGCCGGCACCCGCGGTGCCGCAGGCAATCCTGATCCGCCCACCCGGCGCCGTATACCGCAGCGCGTTGTCGACCAGGTTGCGCAGCAGGATGCCGATCTCGTCGATATTGCAGGCGATGCGGCCGCCGCCCGTTTCCACCGACAGCCGGCGCGCCTGCAGTTCGGCCTGCACCTCGAACTCGCTGGCGACATGCTGCACCAGGTTGCCGAGGTCCGCCGGTTCGTGCGGCGCCTGGCCGCAGGCATTCAGCCGGGCAAGGTCGAGCAGTTGTTCGGCGAGCCGCGTCGTCCGTTTGGCGGTGGCCAGCAGCTTTTCCAGCGCCGTGTCCTTGTCCTTGCCGCTCGGCGCGCGCAGCGCGATCTCGACCTGCGCCTGCAGCGCTGACAATGGCGTGCGCAATTCGTGGGCCGCATCGCCGATGAAACGCCGTTCGCTCTCCACCGCCTGATCGAGCTGCGCCAGCACGCGGTTGAACGACTGCACCAGCGGCTGCAGTTCGGTGGGCAGCGAGGTCGATGGCAGCGGTGTCAGGTCGAAGGTCTTGCGATCGCGCACCAGCCGTTCGAGGGCGGCCACGGGCTTCAGCGACCGGCGCATGGTGTGCCACAACAGCACGCCGACCAGCGCGAGCAGCACGCTGATGGCCAGCAGCGCCTGCATCGCGGCCTCGCGCACCTCGGCGTTGATGACCTCGTGCGGGATGCCAACCTGCGCCTGCATGGTTCCGGTGCTGTCGGAGACGGCATAGACGCGCCAGCGCTCGCCATCGATGACACGCGTGGCAAATCCATCCACGAAGTCCGGCTTCAGCGCGGCCACCGGCGTATCGGCCTGCACGCGGGGACGCGGGCTCTGCACGGTCAGCAGCCTGCGCTGCGACCAGATCTGGATCACCAGGTCGAATTCGCTGGCGCGGTCGTCGTCGCGCACTTCCCGGCCGGGCCCGACCAGATTGAACGACTGCTTGTTCGCCGGCAGCGCGCGCACGATGCGGGTGGCGAAGGCCTGCAGCTTGTCGTCCCAGATACTGGAGCGGCTGTGCTGCAGATAGACCATCAGCGCGGCCAGCGACACCACCCAGCACAGCACGATGACACCGACCATCACCGCGAGCAGCCGTCCCTGCAGCGACTTCATGCGCCGGACTCCCCGATCATGTAGCCGTGGCCATGGACCGTGGTGATCAGGCCCTCGCCCAGCTTGCGGCGCAGCTGATGGATGAACACCGCGATGGTATTGCTCTCGATCGTGCTGGCGTTGCCGTATACCACGCGCTCCAGGTGTTCCCGCGTAACGACGCGGCCCGGGCGTTCGAGCAAGGCCAGCAGCGTGCGGTACTCCTGGGCGCTCAGCGGCACCCGGGCACCGGCGCGCGTGACCACGCGGCGGCTGCGGTCGAGCTCGATTTCGCCCCAGCTGAACACGGGCACCACCCTGCCCTGGCTGCGCCGGATCACGGCGCGCACCCGGGCCCACAGTTCGTCGACCTGGAACGGCTTGACCAGATAGTCGTCGGCGCCGGCGTCCAGCCCTTCGATCCGCTCGCTCAGCTGGCCGCGTGCGGTCAGCATCAGCACGGGCGTGACGTCGTAGCCGGCGCGCATGGCGCGCAGCACGGTCAGGCCGGACTCGCCCGGCAGGCCGATATCCAGCAGCACCGCCGAATACGCATGGTCGACCAGCGCGGCGCGGGCCGCGGCGGCGCAATCGGCATGATCGATATGCCAGCCGTTCTGCCGGGCGCCATCGCAGATGACCTCGGCCAGCATGGGATCGTCTTCGACCAGCAGCAGGTCCATGGCGCTTGTCATGGGAAACGGTAGGGAAAGTCGCTGGGCGCGCGATGATGACAGGGCGACATTAAGCGTTGATTAAGAACGGGAAGATCATTGCATCCGGCGCAACGTTCATTGCAGCGGCAGCGCCGAGCCTCAGATCAGCGGGAAGGCCTTGACCACATGCCGCAGCAGGCTGTCGGCCACCGGGGACAGCGGCCTGCCGGCGCGGGTAATGACGTGGATCCGGCTGTTGTTGAGGATCGGACTGGCCAACGGCAGCGACACCAGCTGCTTGAACTGCGGCCCCTTCAGCGGCACCGAACGTGGCGTCAGGATGTAGCCGAGCCCCATCGCCGCGAATTCCCACAGCACCTTGAACGAGTTGGTGACCAGCATCGGCTTGAGCGTGATGTGTTCCTCCAGCTCGGCCGCCTGCACGTGCTTGCGCACGCCGAACGATTCGGCAAGCGCGGCGCCCTGGTGCGGCGCGAGGTCGGCCAGCGTCAGCGCGCGGCGCCGGCGCGCGAGCGGATGATCCTTGCGGACATGCGCCCGGATCGGCGACACCCGTGAATAGTGCGAGCGCAGCCGGACATCGTTGGGCGGCTGGAAGGCAAAGCCGATATGCGCCAGGTCTTCGAGGATATGCCGCACCGTTTCGTCGGTGCCGGCCACCTGGATGCTGTAGGTCACGTCGGGGTGCGTGCGCAGGAAGCCCTGCAGCACCGGCTCGAGCACCAGGTCGACGAAGCCCTCGCCGAAGACCAGCTCCACGTGCCCGCGCTGCGCGTTCTTCAGATTGTTGATCTCGGCCAGAAAGGTATCGCTCAGGTCCTGCTGGCGCCGGGCGAACAGCGCCAGCAGCCGCCCGGCATCGGTCGCCACGACCCCGCGCCCTCGCCGCTCCAGCAGCGTCACGCCGAGATCCTGCTCCAGCTTGGCCACGGCCCGGCTCACCACCGAGGGATCGAGCTCCAGCACCTCGGCGGCGCCGCGCACCGTGCCGGTTTCGATGATCTGCAGCAAACACAGCGCCCGCTTGCGGTCCAGCACATGCTCCATGACGTCTCTCCTCATGTCGACGCGGCGGGCCGTCCGAAGCACCGGCGCGAGTTTTTTAATGTTGCTATTTATACAACGATTTAGGTTCATCATTGTCATGGATGCGGGACGGTCCATGGAAGCAGAATGGTGCGCATCATTCGCTCGCTGACCGCCATGCATACTTCCCACCTTGCCGACCTGCGGCAGTCCATCGCCACGCTGTCGGCCGAATTCGTCGAGATCCGCCGGCGCATCCACGCCCATCCCGAGCTGGCGTTCGAGGAACGCCAGACCAGCGAGCTGGTCGCGCAGCGGCTCGCGGCCTGGGGCTACGAGGTGCATCGGGGGCTGGGCACCACCGGCGTGGTCGGGCAACTGACCAAGGGGCGCGGGCAGAAGACGCTCGGCATCCGCGCGGACATGGACGCGCTGCCGATCCAGGAAAAGACCGGCCTGCCCTATGCCAGCACGGTCGCAGGCAAGATGCACGCCTGCGGCCATGACGGCCACACCGCCATCCTGCTGTGCGCGGCCCGGTATCTGGCCGAGTCGGTGGATTTCAACGGCACGCTGAACCTGATCTTCCAGCCCGCCGAGGAGAACGAAGGCGGCGCGCTGCGCATGGTCGAGGAAGGACTGTTCGACCGGTTTCCCTGCGACGAAATCTATGCACTGCACAACTCGCCCGGCCTGCCGGTCGGGCAGATCGGTCTCATCACCGGGCCGGCCATGGCCTCGTTCGACCGCGCCACCGTCACGCTGCGCGGGCGCGGTGCGCACGGGGCCATGCCGCATCACGGCATCGACCCGATGCAATGCGCCGCCAGCATCGTGCTCGGGCTGCAATCGATCGTCGGCCGGGAAATCGATGCGCTGAAGTCGGCCGTCATCACCGTCGGATCCATCCAGGCCGGCAGCACGTACAACGTCGTGCCGGAAACCGCGACGATCAAGATCGGCGTACGCACGCTCGACCCGAAGGTGCGCGACCTCGTCGAGGAACGCATCCGCGGCTTCGTGGCGGCGCAGGCCGAGAGCTTCCGGCTGCAAAGCGAGGTGGTCTACGAGCGCAAGTATCCGGTGCTGGTCAACCATGCCGCGCAGACCGAATTTGCGCGGCAGGCCGCGATCCGGCTGCTGGGCGCCGACAACGTGGTCGAGCGGCCGCCGGTGATGGGCAGCGAGGATTTCGCCTACATGCTGGAGCACCGGCCCGGCGCCTATGTCCGGCTCGGCAACGGCCTGGGCGAGGACGGCGGCTGCATGGTCCACAACCCGCTGTACGACTTCAACGACAAGGCTCTGCCGGTCGGCGCCGCGTTCTGGGCGCACCTGGCACAAAGCTATCTGGTTTGACAACCGATCCCCGGGGACATCGATGCCATCTCTGAATCGCCGCCGTTTCCTGCAATATGCCGGCTCTGTCGCCGGGACCTCGCTGCTCGGCGCGCTGCCCGCGCGCGCGGACGGCTTTCCCGTCAAGCCGCTGGCCCTGGTGGTGCCCTACCCGGCCGGCGGTGCCAGCGACACGTCCGCCCGCATCTTCGGGGAATCGATCAGCAAGACGGTCAAGCAGCAGGTCGTCGTCGAAAACTACGGCGGCGGTACCGGCCTGATCGGCGCCAACAAGGTGCTGAGCGCGCCCGCCGACGGCTACACCTTCTTCCACGGCTCGATCAACGAGGTCTTTCTGGCGCCGATGCTCAATCCGGCCGCGCGCTACAAGCCGCAGGACTTCATGCTGGCCGCGCCGATCAGCGACGCCACCATCGTGCTGATGGTGCGCAGCGGGCTGTCGGCGGAGACCTTCGACCGGTTTCTCGAACAGGCCAGACAGGGCAAGGACAAGCCGCTGACCTATGCCACGGTCGGCATCGATTCGATCTACCACCTGATGGGCGACGCGCTGGCAGCCAGGCTGGGCACCACCTTCCTGCATGTGCCATACAAGGGCGGCGCGCCGGCGCTGCAGGGCCTCGCGGGCGGCGAGGTGGACTTCGCCATCCTGCCCTACCAGTCCAGCTTCGACGCCATGCAGCAGCAGGGGCGGCTGCGCATCCTGACCAGCTTCTCGAAGGCCCTGCCCCCGGCGCTCAAGCACATTCCCTTGATCTCGCAGAGCCGCCTGGTGCCCGACTTCGAGTACACGATCAGCGGCGGGTATTTCGTCAAGGCCGGCACGCCCGAGAACCGGGTGGCGGTACTGCGCAAGGCGATCGGCGAAGCGCTGGCCAAGCCCGACATCCGCGCCCGGCTCGAGGCCGAGGGCCGCACCGTCGCGCAGCCGATCGACACCCAGGCCCAGGCCAATCAGGTCTTCGACCGCTACATGACGCGGGTCACGCAGCTGGTTCGCAGCGTGGGGCGCAAGACCAACGGCGGCTAAGGCACGGCGAGCGCTGCCCCCAAAGGTATTCGTGCAGTGCCGCAGCCGTGCCGGCGCCGACGCGGTGATTGCCTTTGCTGCGTCTCGCTGCGTCTCGCTGCGTCTCGCTGCGTCTCGCTGCGTCTTGCCGCGCTTGGACCCGCATGTCTGCATTGTTCTTCATGGCGACCCGCATTGACATTTCGGATCCATGCGCGCCGCTTTTCGGGGCGCGCATCGCTTGCGTTGCACGGTCTGCCACCTGTTGGCCCGTTCCTTGCATTTTGCTAAAAAACGTCATAGCTTTCGTCATGCTTGTCGACCGAACAGTCCTTGTTCGCCGATGGCACGAGGGGTCGAGAATCAGCCTGACAAAGCGCGGACAACGAACTCGCGCAGCGGGCTGATTCGATAAATCGAACTGGGAGGAATCGATTTGTTCGGCGGCGTCGGCATGTTGCGCGGCGCCGCCTCGGTGTTTCGTCGGCGGCCATCCGATCGGCTTGCCGAACCCGAATACGACCGGCTCTTGGGCGCCCCCTCGATGATCCATTTGCCCCCACGTGTGCAAAGCCTGACGATCCGCATGAGAACGGTCGCGCTGTCCGCGGCCTTCATGCTGGTGGTCTTCGTATTGGTGACCTGGGCGGTCTCGTACCAGATGGTCAGCCATTCGCGGCAGGATCGTCAGCAGGTGCAGGCCGTCTACGTGGCCAGCAAGGAAAAGGAGCTGCGCCACTACGTCGAGCTCGGGCATGCCACGCTGGTGCGCATCGCCCACGGCAGCGGCGAGGAGGCGGACCTGCAGCAGCAGGCGCTCGCCGCCCTGTCGCGCATGCACTTCGGCAATGACGGCTACTTCTTCGTCTACGACCGCCTCGGCAATGTGCTGCTGAACCCGGGCAGCATGGGAATCGAGGGCGTCGATTTCTGCGATCCGGCCGATGCCGGCAGCGACCAGGCCATGTTGCTGATCAACAAGGCCCGTTCCGGCGGCGGTATTGTTCGATACAACTGGATCAAGCCCTCTTCCCGTACCGAAGCGCCCAAGATGTCCTATGTGCGGGCCGCCGACCAATGGGGCTGGATTCTGGGCGCCGGTCTCTACATGGACGACATCGAGCGGGAGCTGGCCGCCTTCGATGCCAATGCCGCCCGCACGCTGCGCGAGACGCAGATCCGGATCAGCGCCTTCGCGCTCGGATCGATCATGCTGATCAGCCTGGGCGGCCTCGCCTTGAACCTGCACAACTCCCGCATATCGGGCGAGAAGCTGCGCCGGCTGGCTCGGCGCGTGGTCAGCTCGCAGGAAGAGGAACGTGCCCGCGTCGCGCGCGAGCTGCATGACGGCGTGGTGCAGGTGCTGGTGTCGTCCAAGTACCTGCTGGAAACGGCGCAGGTCCATCTGGAACAGGAACAGGAAAAAGGACCCGTACAGGACCGGAACGACGCCCCGCCGCCGGCGCGGCGCCACGCCCCGCAGGAACTGCTGGCGCAGGGGCTGGGCCGCCTGCAGGAGGCGCTGATCGAGATCCGCCGCGTCTCGCATGGGCTGCATCCGGCCCTGCTGAGCGACCTGGGCCTGGCCGCCGCGCTGCGCATGCTGGTGGAACAGTTGCGGCCGCAGTGCCCCGTCGATCTGCGCTTCACCGAGCAGGGCGCGATACCGGCGCTGTCCGAGGCGCAGGCCACGGCGCTGTTCCGCGTCGCGCAGGAAGCGCTGAACAACGCCCTCTCCCACGCCCACGCCGGCTGGGTCCAGATCGCGCTGACCGGCACCGACCGCCATCTCGTGCTGACGATCGAGGACAACGGCCGCGGCTTCGATCTGAAGAAGGTGCGGGCCGACCGCAAGGGCGGCATCGGCCTGCGCAATATGCGCGAACGCATCGAAAGCCTGGAGGGCAGCGACTTCGCCATCCATACCGGAGCGGACGGCACGCGCGTCGAGGTACGGCTGGCGCTGCGCGCGCCCGAGCCCGAGTCCGACAGCCGCGCTGACTTCCGCGCCGACTTCCGCGCGGAGATCCGCGCCGACGGCCGCCCCGGCATCCAGCCCGACATTCCGGCCACCGTTCCCCTGCAAGGAGCCCTGCTGCATGACCTCGAACCTGCGAGTGCTGCTCGTCGATGACCATCCCTTCGTGCTGGACGGTGTCCGCCTGCGCCTGGAGGCCACCGGCGAAATGACGGTGGTCGGCGAGGCGTCCAATGTGGAGGACGCCGTCGTACTGGCCGAGCAGCGCCGTCCCGACCTGGTTGTCTCGGACATTCACATGCCCGATGCCAACGGCCTGCAGCTGGCGACACGGTTCGCCGAGCGGTTTCCGTCGATACGGGTGGTCGCGTTGTCGATGCACAAGGACCCGGAGTACGTGCGCCGCGCCTTCGCGCTCGGCGTCGCGGCCTATGTCCTCAAGGAAGCGCCCGCGCATGAGCTGGTGACAGCGATCCGTACGGTCGCCGCGGGCGGCACCTATCTGAATACCGAATTGCAGGCCTTCCTGCAGACCGACGAACCGCCTCCCTCCTCGCGCCGGACGCTGACGCCCAAGGAGGCCACCGTGCTGAAGCTGGTGGCCGAGGGCTACTCCAACAAGGAGATCGCCGAGCGGCTCGGCACCTCGGTACGCACCGTCGAGACGCATCGTCTGCACGTCCGCCGCAAGCTGCAGGTCGGCGGGCGCGCCGAGCTCGTCAAATACGCGGTGCATTTCTCCGATCTGCATGCGATCGGATTGGCCGACGAGGCATTAGCGGCAGACTGCTGACGATCTTTCCTGTTGCGGTGCCATCCCCTTGATGGTGCCTGATGGTGCCGTTTGCACTGCGCAAGACCGCTTGCGCATCGCCCTTGTGCATGCCCGGAAAACCCGCTCTCGGTATTACTGCGTAGGGGAAAGTCGTCCTGATGCAGGAACCGTAGTTTGCGTAGACTTTTTTTGGACAGGCGCCATGCGTTCGAACACGCGGACGCGCCGATGCGCCGATCGCTGGACGAAAACGGGAGAGCACCATGGACGAGTTGAAGCAAACGCAGAGACGGGCTGTCGCGACGCAACCGCAGGTGGACGACTTGTCGACGTGGACGCCCAAGCGGCGCGAATTCCTGCGCATGCTGGCCTACGGCGCCGGCTCGCTGGCCCTGGGGCCGCTGATCGGCGCCTGCTCCGACGACGCGTCGGCGCAGGCCTCGGACCTGCGCTCGCGGCTGACGCAGGACGAAGCGTTCTGGGCGCAGGTGCAGGGCATGTTCGTGCTCAAGCCCGAGAAGGTCTACATGAACATCGGCACCGGCGGCTCGATGCCGCAGGTCGTGCTCGATACCTTCCAGCAGGAGAACTTCGCCAAGGCAGCCGACTCGGCCAGCGGCTATGGCAACCTCGCCGACCTGCGCGAGGCCGTGGCCAAGGGCTTCGGCGTCGATCGCGACGAACTGGCCTTCTCGGCCAACACCTCGTCGGGCATGTGCCATGCGATCCTGGGCATCAAATGGGAGCCGGGCGATGTCGTGGTGACCACCAACCATGAGCACGGCGGCGGGCTGACGCCGCTCAATATCGCGGTGGACCGCTACGGCATCGAGGTGTCGATGATCCCGCTGCCGACCGGCAACCGCCAGAGCGCCAGCACCTATGTCCAGTTGTTCGACGAGCGCATCCGTGCGTTGAAGGGCCAGGGCAAGCGGGTGCGCGCGATGATGTGGTCCTCGCCCACCTACAAGACCGGCACCATGCTGCCGATCGCCGATCTGATGGAGGTGGTCAAGGCCCACGGCCTGATCAGCATCGTCGACGGGGCACACCTGCCCGGCATGATGGCGTACGACTACGGCGCTCTCGGCATGGACTTCATGTCCGGCGCCGGACACAAGTGGCAGTGCGGCCCGGGCTCGACCGGCATCCTGGTCATCCGCAACAAGATGCGCGCATCGAACCCGCTGCCGCTGCCCGACTGGTTCCCGATCCATACCAGTTCCTACGCGAGGCAGCAGCCGCGCGGCTCCTATGACATCGCGGCCACGGTGACGTCCTGCGGCAGCCTGCACGTGCCGATGTTCAAGTCGCTCGCCCGCGCCTGCGAGATGTGGGACTCGATCGGCCGGAAGAAGATCGAGACCTACGACCTGACGCTGTCGGCCTATCTGAAGGAAAAGATCGTCGAGCGCTGGGGCATCGATTCGCTGTACTCGCCGAAGGACGATCCGAAGCTGGTCTCGGCGCTGACCTGCTTCAACCCGTTCCGCAACCGCGACGATGCGATGAACCAGCAGAAGGCAACGACGTTCGTCAACCGCATGCTGAGCGACTTCTCGCCGGGCTTCGTGATCCGCTCGGTCAATTTCGAAGTCATCGGCGCGCCCGCCCAGCACTACGGCATCCGCATCTCGACGCACCTGTGGCACGACGCCAACGACATCGACCGGCTGGTGGACTCGATGTGGAATCTGTCCGGCGCCATGGCGTAACCGACCCCAATCCAATTCCAACAAGAGTCAGTCCATGAAACGATCGATCGCATTGATTGCCGCCGCGGCTTGCGGGGTGGCATCGCTGTCCGCCTGCGCCCAGCATGGCGGCGCCATGCAAGGTGGTGCACTGCGTGCCGTCTCGTCGCCCGATGCGCCCAAGGCCATCGGACCCTATTCGCAGGCGGTCCGTGCCGGCAATGTGCTGTACCTGGCGGGGCAGATCCCGATTCACCCGAAGACCGGGGAGTTGCTGAAGGACGCGCCGATCGAGGCGCAGACCCGGCTGGTGCTCGACAACCTGAAGGCGGTGCTGGCCGCCGACGGGATGACGATGGCCAACGTGGTTTCCACCACGGTCTACCTGAAGGACCTGAACGACTTCGCCAGGATGAACGAGGTCTACGGGACCTACTTCACCGGCGTCACGCCGGCGCGCGCGACGGTGCAGGTAGCCAGGCTGCCGCGCGATGTGGCCGTGGAGATCGGGGCGATTGCAGTGAAGCCCTGAGCGGGCTGCATTGCGGTAGGGATTCCCTTTCGGCGGGGCGGGCGGGGCGCGGCGCGAGTCGCGCCCCGCCGCGTCGTTGTTCGCCTCATTCCGGGCAGCGGATCGCGTCGATCACCAGCCTCAGCGCCCGGGAGGCATGGCGCCGGTTCGGATAGTAGGCAAACAGTCCCGGAAACTTCGGACAGAAATTGTCCATGACCCTGCGCAGACGCCCGTCGCGCAGATAGGGTTCGGCCAGGTCCTCCGTCACGAAGGCCAGGCCGCCGCCGCTGGCCGCGGCACGCACCATCTGATAGGCGGTGTTGAAGGTCAGCTGCCCGCTGACGCGAACCTGGACCGCGCGCCGCTTGTGGCGGAGCTCCCAGGCATACAGGCCGCCGCCGCTGAGCCGCAGCGTGATGCAGTTGTGCCTGAGCAGGTCTTCGAGAGAGCGTGGTTCGCCGTGCGCCGCGAAATAGTCCGGCGCGCCGACGATCATCATCTGTACATCCGGCGTCAGCCGCACCGCGATCATGTCCTTGGCGATCTGGTCGCCCCAGCGCACGCCGATATCGTATTGCTCGGCCGCGATATCGACCATCCGGTAGTCCGAATTCATTTCGACGCGCAATTCGGGATAGGCCGCCAGCAGGCTCGACAGCCGCGGCATCAGGATATTGTCGATGACATGATCGATCGCCGTGATGCGCACGGTGCCGATCGGCTTGTCGCCCAATTCCCTGACCGCGGAAATTTCGGCCTCGACCTCTTCCAGCCTGGGCGCCACGGTCTGGATCAACCGTTCACCGGCCTCGGTCGGCGATACGCTGCGCGTGGTGCGGGTCAGCAGCCGCACGCCCAGCCGCGTCTCCAGCGCGCGGATGGTATGGCTGAGCGCGGATTGCGAGACGCCGAGCCTGGCGGCCGCGCGCGTGAAGCTGCGTTCCCGGGCGACGGCCAGAAAGGCGAGAATGTCGTTGATGTTATCGCGTGCCATGCGAGCTGCGGTTGGGGTTTGCGGTTGCAATTGCCGTTGCGGTGACTGCCCGCATTCCATACGGATAGCGGGATGGCGGGATAGCGGAATATCGTCTTCGTCGTCCCCTGCAGAGGAAAACATTGATGAATACAATACATGAGTGCTTGCCGATTGGCGTAATGATCCATTCCAAATAACCGAATATCATTGCGCTGACGCGCAGCCCGGCTGCAGGCTCGCCGCCGAATAAAAAACCCACCCCCATTCCATTACTCCCCTATTGCACCATGGCACGCCTCCAATTGAACGGTCAGATCAAGGAAGTCGACGTCCCGGGCGACACCCCACTGCTGTGGGTGTTGCGCGATGAGCTGGGCATGACCGGCACCAAGTTCGGCTGCGGCATGGCACTGTGCGGCGCCTGCACGGTGCATATGGACGGCTCCCCGATTCGCGCCTGCATCACCGCGGTCTCCGCGGCGGACGGGCACGCCATCACGACGATCGAGGGCGTGGAAGCCGATCGCGTCGGCCGCGCGGTGCAGAAGGCCTGGGTAGAGAACAACGTCGCGCAGTGCGGTTACTGCCAGGCCGGGCAGATCATGTCCGCGGTCAGCCTGCTGAAGGCCACGCCGGCCCCCAGCGAGCGCCAGATCGACGAGGCGATGAGCGGCAATATCTGCCGCTGCGGCACCTATCCGCGAATCCGCGCCGCCATCAAGCAGGCGGCCGGCGCCCTGGCCAAGGGAGGCAAGTGATGCGCGACAACGACTCGATCCAGGCACCGGACCTGTCCCGCCGCGGCTTCCTGCAGGGAACGCTGCTCGGCACGCTGTCGCTGGCGGTCGGCGCCAATGGCGTCATTGGCGTCATTGGCCTGGCGCACGCGGACGACGACGCGCCGAAGAAATACGGCGCCGACTCCATGCCCGGCGGCACGGTGTCCGACCCGCTGGTGTTCGTCTCGATCGGCGCGGACGGCACGGTGACCATCGTCGCGCACCGCGCCGAGATGGGCACCGGCGTGCGAACCAGCCTGCCGATGGTCGTCGCCGACGAGATGGAGGCGAACTGGGACCGCGTCAAGGTGGTGCAGGCCGAGGCCAACGAGACCCGCTACGGCAACCAGAACGTCGACGGGTCCCGCAGCGTGCGGCACTTCCTGATGCCGATGCGGCGCGTCGGTGCGGCGGCACGGCAGATGCTGGAAGCAGCGGCCGCCGCGCGTTGGGCCGTGCCGGTCGGCGAGGTCCGCGCGCAACGGCATGAAGTGGTGCACCTGCCAACGGGCCGGCGCCTGCCTTATGGCGAGCTTGCCGCCGACGCCGCGAAGCAGCCAGTCCCTGCCGAGGGCACGCTCAAGCTGAAGACGCCAGACCAGTTCCGCTACATCGGCAAGGACCGCGTGCGGATGGTCGATCTGGAAGCGATCGGCAAGGGTCAGGCCACCTACGGCATGGACGTGCGCCTGCCGAATATGGTCTATGCCGTGGTGGCACGGCCGCCGGTGGTTGGCGGCAAGGCGCGGGCCGTCCGCGCCGAGAAGGCGCTGGCCGTACCGGGCGTGCTGAAGGTCGTCGAAATCCCGCCGTTCAGCGGCGCGCCGGCCTTCCAGCCGCTGGGCGGCGTCGCCGTGGTCGCGCGCAATACCTGGGCCGCGATGCAGGGCCGTGCCGCGCTCGAGATCGACTGGGACGATGGGCCCAACGCCGGCTACGACTCCGCCGCGTATCGCCGCACGCTGGAGGCCGCCGCGCGGCAACCGGGCAAGGTGGTGCGCAACGAAGGCGATGCGCCGGCCGCCTGGAACAACAGCGCCGAAGCCGAGCGCTACGCCGCCGAATACTACGTCCCCCATCTGGCCCACGCCTCGATGGAGCCTCCGGTTGCCACCGTGCGCGTCAGCGGCAAGTCCGCCGAGGTATGGACGTCGATCCAGAATCCGGTTGCCGCGCAGACCGCCGTGGCCAAGCGGCTCAAGCTCGAGCCCAAGGACGTGCGAGTCAACGTGCTGCTGCTGGGCGGCGGCTTCGGCCGCAAGTCCAAGCCGGATTTCGTCGACGAGGCCGCGATCGTCGCGCAGGCCATGCCGGGTACGCCGGTCAAGCTGGTATGGACGCGCGAGGACGACATCCATCACGACTACCTGCACACGGTGTCGGTGGAGCGGATCGAAGCCGTGGTCGGCAAGGACGGCAGGCCGCAGACCTGGCTGCACCGCAGCGCGGCGCCGACCATCGGCTCGCTGTTTACGCAGGGCGCCAAGGGCCAGCAGCTGTTCGAGTCGGGCATGTCGGCCATCAACATGCCGTACCGGATTCCGAACGTCCGGGTCGAGACCGCCGAGGTCGAAGCCCACGCCCGCATCGGCTGGTTCCGCTCGGTCGCCAATATCCCGCATGCCTTTGCCGCGCAGTGCTTCATTGCCGAACTGGCGCATCGCGCCGGCAAGGACCACAAGCAGTTCGCGCTGGACCTGATCGGCCCGGCACGCAAGATCGATCCGCGCACCATGGCGGACACCTGGAACTACACCGAGTCGCCGGAGCGCTATCCCTACGACACCGGCCGGCTGCGCGACGTGATCGAGGCCGCCGCCCGCGGCGCGCGCTGGGGCCGCAAGCTGCCGCGCGGGCATGGCCTGGGCCTGGCCTTCTGCTACAGCTTCATGAGCTACACGGCCACGGTGGTCGAGGTCGCCGTGAACGACAAGGGCGAGGTGCAGGTCGTCGCCGTCGACATGGCGATGGACTGCGGGCCGCAGATCAACCCGGAGCGCATCCGCGCGCAGATGGAAGGCGGCGCCATCATGGGCCTGAGCCTGGCGCTGACCAGCGAGATCAGCTTCGAGAAAGGACGCGTGAAGCAGAGCAATTTCCACGATTACGAGGTGCTGCGCCACCACGCCTCGCCGCGCGTGATCCGCACCCACCTGGTCAACGGCAGCCACGACACGCCGCCCGGCGGCGTCGGCGAGCCCCCGGTGCCGCCCGTGGCGCCCGCGCTGTGCAACGCGATCTTCGCGGCCACCGGTAAACGCATCCGCAGCCTGCCGGTCCGCACGGTCGCGTAAGCGCCGCGCTTTCCGCCCCGATCGCCGTCCCGATCGCACCTCGCGCAGGTCACGCTGACCTGCGCGGGGCCCCCTTTTTACTCCGACGTGCCCGCCATTGCGCCGAACGGCCGCAAGGGCTCGTCACGCCTTCGTGGATTGATATTCAGACGTCGATGCGCTTCGATACCGTGACAAATTCCGCAGCCCTGCCCCTTGCCTCATCGCGCCGCGAGCGCTGGAGCGCCATCGGCACGATGACCATGTGCGTGGCCATGCTGATCGCCTCCGAGTTCATGCCGATCAGCCTGCTGACGCCGATCGCCGCCGACCTGCATGCCACCGAAGGGATGGCGGGACAAGCCATCTCGATTTCCGGCCTGTTCGCCGTCATCGCCAGCCTGTTCATCGCCACGGTCGCCGGCCGCTTCGACCGCCGCCGCGTGCTGATGGCGCTGACCGGCGTCATGCTGGCCTCGCTGGTGCTGATCGCAATCGCGCCGAACTTCGCGGTGCTGATGGTGGCGCGCGGGCTGCTGGGCATCACCATCGGCGGCTTCTGGGCCCTGGCGACCGCGACCATCATGCGGCTGGTGCCACCCGCCGACGTACCCAAGGCGCTCGGCATCATGTACACCGGCAATGGGCTGGCCACGGCGTTTGCCGCACCGATCGGCAGCTACCTGGGCGGCATCATCGGCTGGCGCGGCGTGTTCTGGGTACTGGTGCCGTTCGTGCTCGCGAATCTGCTCTGGCAATGGTTCAGCCTGCCGTCGATGCCGCCGCGGGCCACCAATCCGGTCGGCAAGGTCTTCCGGCTGCTGGGGCGCCCGCATGTTGCCATCGCGATGGTCGCCGTGATGCTGACGTTCGGCGGGGCCTTTGCGGCCTTCACCTACTTCCGGCCGTTCCTGGAGCGCTACACGCAGGTCACCGTGCCAGAGCTGTCGCTGCTGTTGCTGGGGCTCGGCGTCGCGGGCTTTATCGGGACGTACTTCGCCTCGGCGTGGGTGGGCCGCTCGCTGTATCGGCTGCTGATGGGGCTGCCCTTGGCGCTGGCGGCCGCGACCGTCGCCATGCTGGCGTTCGGGCACAGTTTCTGGGCCGTCGCCGCGGCGATGGTGGCATGGGGCGCGCTGAACGCCGCGATCCCGGTCTGCTGGTCGACCTGGCTGTCCCGCGGCATCGAGGACGAGCCCGAGAGCGGCGGCGGCCTGATGGTGGCGGCGATCCAGCTGGCGATCATGCTGGGCGCCGCGTTCGGCGGCATGCTGCTGGACCGCATCTCCATCGCTGCGACCTTGATCGGCGGCGCGGTGCTGCTGGTGTTGGCGGCGCTGACGGTGGGCAGCGGCCGGCGGCTGATGGGGCGCAGTTGAGCGGCCTGCTTCGCCGCTGTCTGGCCGGCTACATCGTCACCACGTCCCACTAACTCGCCGCCGCCTTCGCCAGTATCCGCTCTTGCCCCTTGGACAGCGAGTGCGGCGGGGTGTACCCGGTCGCGCCGCCCGGCATCAGGCCTGGGCCCGGGCGCCGTCGAGGTAGGGATTGAAGCCGCGCGCGCCTTCGCTGAAGGCATCGAAGCCGCGGGCGCCGTCCGTGTACGCATCGGCGGCCCGACCGGGCGTGGCCGAGACGCCCACGCGATCCAGGCCGGCGACCTTGCGCGCGCCGTCGACATAGGGGTCGGCCTTGCGGGCGCCCTGCGTGTACGGGTCAAAGCCGCGGGCGCCATCGCTATGCACGTCGAAGGTGCGGGCACCATCGGTGAACGTCTGCGGCGTGCGGAACTCGTAGCCGTACTTGTCGGCGGGGACCGTCGCGGCCTGCGCGATGCCGGCACCGGCGAGCGACAGCAGCAGAGCGGAGGCGATCTTCAGGGTGGCGTTCTTGGGCATGGCTTTCTCCTTTATTAGTCAGCAGATTTGAATCGATCCGGACGCTGCCGCGCTTGGGTTTATTGCGCCGTCGCGTTGTCCATGTGCTGAACTATAGAGGTCCGCCGAGCCTGAAGAAGTACGGCGGTTTGGCCTTGTTATTCAAATATTTTGATAATTTCCTTGGTGGCGCTATTCGGGACCTTGGAGGATACGGAGATCATCGATGTACCGAGCGGGCGCGCTGGCCGGGCGGAGAAGACGAGCCAGTCCCCGTCAGGTTGACACCGCCATGGCGCGTACCAATACTGCCGCTTGGCAGTCGCTTTGGTTCGCATCACGCCTGCGCCCACGTCGTCCTCGCCCACAACGCCCGGAGGAAGCCATGCCACAAGCGCGCCCCCTTCTGCTCGCCGCCCTGCTGACGTTGCTCGGTGCATGCGCCACCGCGCCTACAGGCCCGACCGCCCCCACCGCGACGTCCGCCTCCACACCGGCCCTCCTGCCGTCCGCCGCGGGCCAGACGGCCGCAGGCAAAACCGAGGTCCTGTGGCTGGGCCAGGCCGCCACGCGCATCACGACGCCCGGCGGCAAGGTCATCGTGATCGATCCCTGGCTGACAGGAAACCCCAAGACGCCCGCCCCATTCAAGCAGCTGCAGACGCTCGGCAAGGTCGATCTGATCCTGGTCACGCATGCCCATGGCGACCACCTGGGCGATGCGCCGGCGCTGGCGAAGATGCATAACGCACCGATCTACAACGGTGGCGGCATGGGGCAGACGCTCGTCAGTCTCGGCATGGTGCCGGCGAACCTGTCGCAGCGCTTCGGCAAGAGCGGTACGGTCACGCCCTTCGGTGCCAACGGTCCGAAGATCACCGCCGTGCATGCCGAGCACTCTTCCGAGCTGGTCTGGAAGAACCCGAGCTCGGGCAAGGACGAGGTCCACTACGGCGGCGAGCCGGTGGGCTACATCATCGAGATGGAGAACGGCTTTCGCATCTGGCACATGGGCGATACCGGCCTGTTCGCCGACATGCGGCTGGTGGCGGAGCTCTACAAACCGGACCTGGTGCTGATCCCCATTGGCGGGCATTTCACCATGGGGCCGCGCGAGGCGGCGATCGCCGTGCGCGAGATGATCCGCCCCCGGTATGCGATCCCGATCCACTATCTGACCAGCCCCATGCTGCGCGGCACGCCGGCGGAGTTCACCGCGGCGCTGGGCGCCACGGATGCGACCCGCGTCATCGTGCCGGAGCCGGGGCAGAAGGTGGATTTCTGAATCTTTGCCGACGCGGCCGAGGCTGAAGGAAGGGCATCGCCCTGCGGCCAGTCTCGGCCCTACGCGTTCTCGCGGCTCATTTGCGCGGTTCAGGCGCGAAATACGTCATCCAGGCACGCCGCCTCCAAGGCCCGGTCCTGCCAGGCGTCCAGCTGATCCGTTTAGGACGCGCGGCGAAGCCCTGCATGCGCCGGGCGCTTCGGGCGATTGCGGCTGCCCGTTCCCTACCCCCTTCAGCGCCCGCGATAGGCCTCCCTTAGACCCCTCCATCTCCCTCCCACCGCCGTTAGTGGTAACCTCCGCTATTTTTAAAACGCATATCTGGTCTCTGAAAATATGACTTCGCCCGCTCCACTCCCGCCCTCTAGACTTGCTCCAGCCCAGCGGGACCGGCGCCATCCGGCCGCGACAAGCCAGCAACACGACTGGTTCGGGACATCCCAAACAAGGAGACAGACGATGAAGAAGGCGTTGCTCGCCCTTCTGGCGGCCTGCGGCATGGCCGCCATCGCCCCGGTGCAGGCCGACACGGCCTGGCCTGCCAAGCCGATCCGACTGGTGATTCCGTTTCCTCCGGGCGGCGGCACCGATATCCTCTCCCGCCTCGTCGCCAATCAGCTGACCCAGAGCGCCAAATGGACCGTGGTGCCGGACAATCGCCCGGGCGCCGGCGGCACCATCGGCATTGCCGAGGTCGTGCGCGCGGCGCCGAGCGGCTACGAGCTGGTGATGGGCCAGAAGGACAACCTCGTCGTGGCCCCGTGGCTGTACAAGACGGTCAAGTACGACCCGAGCAAGGACCTGGTCGCGGTGACGCATGTCGCCTACACACCGATCATGATCGTCGCGCCGGCCAATTCGCCGTTCAAAAACATCGCCGACGTAGTGGCCGCCGCCAAGCGCGCGCCCGGCTCGATCAAGTACGGCTCGCCTGGCAATGGCACGACCATTCATCTGGCCGCGGAAATCTTCAGCCAGGCCGCGGGCATCAAGCTGCTGCACGTGCCGTACAAGGGCTCGAACGCCGCGATGATGGACGCCATCGCCGGCAACGTGGACCTGATGGTGGCCTCGGTGCCGTCGGCCATGGCGCAGATCAAGGCGGGCAAGCTGCGCGCGCTGGCCGTGACCTCGGCCACGCGCAGCACCTCGCTGCCGGATGTGCCCACGCTGGCCGAAAGCGGCTACAAGCAGGTCGACGTCAGCACGTGGTACGGCATCTTCGCGCCGGCGAAAACACCGCGCGAGGTGGTCGACAAGCTGGCCGCCGAAGTGAACAAGCAGCTCGCCACGCCGGCGATGATCCAGGCGATTCACGAGCAGGGCGCCGAGCCGAAGCTGATGTCGCAGAAGCAGTTCGCCGATCTGGTCCAGTCCGACTACAAGAAGTGGAAGACCATCGTGCAGGAGTCCGGCGCAACGGTGGAATAAGCCGCAGCGCAGCTTCGCCGGGCGTCTCGCCGACGCCTGCATGATCCCGGTGCCGCCGCCCCGCCGGCGGCACCGGCGCCCCATCTCTCCGCCTCCCCGTTCCCCGTTCCCCGTTCCCCGGTTCCCCGCCTTCCCGCACCCGCGCCTTCCGTGCACTGCCGCCGTTCCCGCACTGCCACCTTCCCCGCACCGCCGCTCTCGCCCGCCATCCCGAGGCAAAGATCACTGACTTTGCCGGCCCGGCCGGCATCCCCCGCCCGCTCACCTATATTCCAGTGAATCGCTACCCGCGAAACCGAGACGCCGCGTCTCGCCCGCTCCACCGCGGTACGCGAGTGCGGTCCGGGACGCAAGGCAAGGACGCAAACCATGGCCACGCCCAACTGGAACATCGAGGGTCAGTATTACGAGACCTGCAACTGCGACTTCATCTGCCCGTGCCTGCCGGGACAGCTCGCCGCGCCGCCCACCAAGGGGCACTGCATCTTCGCCATGGGCTTCCAGATCGAGCAGGGCCGATATGGCGAGGTGTCGCTCGATGGGCTCGGCTTTATCGTGCTGGGGTCGACGCCAGAGGAAATGGGCAAGGGCAACTGGTCCGTCGGCGTGATCGTCGACGAACGCGCCGATGCCTCACAGCGTGATGCGATCACCGCGATTGCCAGCGGCGCCGCGGGCGGCCCGATGGCGGCGCTCTCCCCGCTGGTCGGCTCGTTCGCCGGCGTGGAATCGGCGCAGATCCGCTTCGACCGCAACAGCCGCAGTTGGTCGGTCACCGCGCCGAACCTGGTCGATATGGCGGCCGAAGGCGTGATGGGCATCAATCCGAATGCGACCGAGCCGATCCATCTGGATAACACCGGCCACCCGGCAGCGGACCGCGTCGCGCTGGCGCGCCCCGCACGCAGCCACGTCCATGCGCTGGGCATGGTCTGGGACGATGACAGCGGCCGCAACAATGGCCAATATGCGCCATTCTCCTGGCAGGGAGCCTGAGCCCGCCGGCGCGGTGCCGCTACCGGCCGGCGTTCGGGACAACGATCGGGACAACGATCGGGGCAACGATCGGGACGGCGGTGGAGACGGCGGTCGGGACGCCGCCCGGTACGGCGCATTGCAGCGGCGCGACCGGCTGTTCGGCTGGGCCTGCATGCTCGCCATAGCGGCGCTTGCGTGGGGCTATCTGATCCATCTGGACCGGTCGATGCCCCCCACTGCGGATCACGACGCCATGATGGCCGGCATGGGCATGGGCAAGGACATGCCGATGCCCTGGACGGCCGCGGACCTGCTCTACACCTTCGCAATGTGGGTCGTCATGATGATCGGCATGATGGCGCCGGCCGCCGCGCCGGTGGTGCTGATCTACGCCGGACTGCAACGCCGGCGGGAGAACCGCAGGCTGCCGGCGACGGTGGTCTGCTTCGGGCTTGGCTATCTGGCCGTCTGGACCGCTTTCAGCGCGGCCATGACACTCGTGCAATGGGCCCTGCACGAGGCCCTGCTGCTGTCGCCGGCGATGGCGATGTCGAGCCGCGTGGCCGCTGGCGCGATCCTTTGCGCGGCGGGCCTCTACCAGCTGACGCCATGGAAGCGGGCCTGCCTGACCCACTGCCGCAGCCCGCTCGGCTTCCTGATGACGAACTGGCGCGACGGCAAGCGTGGTGCACTGACGATGGGCATGCGGCATGGCGCGTTCTGCCTGGGCTGCTGCTGGGCGCTGATGGGCGTCCTGTTCGTGACCGGCGTGATGGCGCTGGCCTGGGTCGCCGCGCTGGCCCTGCTCGTGCTGCTGGAGAAAGTGGGGCCCGGGGGCTTGCAGGTGGCGCGCCTGTCCGGAATCGTGCTGATCGCAGCAGGGGCGCTGCTGATCTGGCTTGGCGCGGCGCCGATGGCGGCCTGATCCTGGGGCCTGCCGCGGCTGTGTCAGCTGTCGCCATGGGGGGCCGCTGGGGCCGCTGGGGGCGCTGTTGCGGCTGTGGCGGCCGTCGAGGCTGTTGGGGGCGTTCGCCCCGGTACACTGCGGTATTCCCCCTCGGAGACCGCATCCATGCCCTCGCTGCGCACGCTCTATCCCGAAATCGAACCCTACGAGACCGGCACGCTCGATGTCGGCGATGGCCACGTCATCTACTACGAGCGTGCCGGCACGCCCGGCGCCAAGCCGGCGGTGTTCCTGCACGGCGGGCCAGGCGGCGGCATCTCGCCCGACCATCGGCGCCTGTTCGATCCGTCACGCTATGACGTATTGCTGTTCGACCAGCGCGGCTGCGGCCGCTCGACACCGCATGCCGGGCTCGAAGCCAATACGACCTGGCATCTGGTCGACGACATCGAACGGCTGCGCGCGCTGGCCGGTGTCGAACGCTGGCTGGTGTTCGGCGGCTCGTGGGGTTCGACGCTGGCGCTGGCCTATGCGCAGAAGCATCCCGAGCGCGTCAGCGAGCTGGTGCTGCGCGGCATCTACACGGTCTCTCAGGCGGAGCTCGACTGGTACTACCAATATGGCGTGTCGGAGATGTTCCCCGACAAGTGGGCACGTTTCCAGGCGCCAGTGCCCGAGGCCGAGCGCGGCGACATGATGGCGGCCTACCGCAAGCTGCTGACCGGCGACGACAAGGCCCGCCAAATTGAAGCCGCGCGCGCATGGAGCGTGTGGGAAGCCGAGACGATTACGCTGTTGCCCGATCCGGCGATCGCCGCCAGGCACGACGACGGCCATTTCGCGCTGGCGTTTGCGCGGCTGGAAAACCACTACTTCACGCACCGCTGCTGGCTGGAAGAAGGCCAGCTGCTGCGCGACGCGCACAAGCTGGCCGGCATTCCCGGCGTCATCGTGCATGGCCGCTATGACATGCCATGCCCCGCGCGCTATGCCTATGCGTTGCACCAGGCCTGGCCGCAGGCCGATTTCCATCTGATCGAGGGCGCCGGCCATGCGTGGACGGAGCCGGGCATCCTCGGTCAGCTGATCGCCGCGACCGATCGCTTCGCCGACGCGCAAGCCCTCACTGCACGCGAATCTTCGCGGTCTTGACGATCTCGCTGTACTTCTTCAGGTCGTTCTGGATCTCGCTGGCGAATGCCTCCGAAGTATTGCCCGACGGCACGATCCCCAGCGTCGCCAACCGCTCGCGGGTATCGGGCATATTGACCACTGCATTGAGCTCGCGCGCCAGCTTGTCGACGATCTCCTTCGGCGTATTGGCCGGCGCCAGCAGCCCTACCCAAGAGTCGCTGACGAAGCCGGGCACGCCCGACTCCGCCAGCGTCGGCACGTCCGGCAGCGACGGCACGCGCTTCGCAGCGGACACCGCGATCGCATTGGCCTTGCCGTTCTTCACGTATTGCTGCGCGCCGGCCACCGCGGTAAACAGCACCGGCAGCGTGCCCCCGACCAGATCGCCCATGGCCTGTCCGCCTCCCTTGTAGGGCACGTGGACCATGTTCAGCCCGGTGCGCGCCTTCAGCAGTTCGCCGGCCAGATGCGGCGTGCTGCCGGTGCCGGCGCTGCCATAGGACAGGCCCGCCGAGGTGGTTCGCGAGTACGCCACCAGCTCGCTCAGGTTCTTCGCCGGCACCGACGGATGGGTGATCAGGATCAGCGCGGCATCGCCGATCTTGCTGATCGGCACGAAATCCTTGACCGTGTCGAACGGGACCTTCGCGAACACATGCGGGTTGATCACCATGGTGCCGTCGAAGCCGAGCAACAGCGTATAGCCATCGGGCGCCGCCTGCGCGGCCATCGCGGTGCCGATATTGCCCGACGCCCCTGGACGGTTGTCGACCACGACTTGCTGGCCGAGCCGCTGGCCCAGTTTGTCGGCGATCACGCGCGCGCTGGTGTCCGAGACCCCGCCGGGAGCGAACGGCACGATCAGCCGGATCGGCCGCGCCGGATAGTCCTGGGCCAGGGCGTTGGAGCCCGGCCCCGCGGCGAGCGCCAGCACGGCGGCCCCCAGCGCCTGAATCAGTTTGCGGCGTTGCATCTTGTCTCCTCCTGCTCGTTATATCGCGGGTCGTTGCGTCCGCGCTGCGCTACTCGGGGCGAATGCCGCCGCGGCGTGCCACTTCGGCCCACTTCTGCGTCTCGCTGCCGATGAACGCGCGGAACGCGTCCGGCGGGGTCAGCACGATGGCGGCGCCCTGGTCCCGCATCTGCCTGGCGACCGCGGGGTCGGCCGTGACCTCGCGCAGGTCGCGGTGGATCTGTTCGACCGTGGCCGCGGGCATGCCGGCGGGCCCGAACAGGCCATACCAGTTCAGCGACTGCACGCCATCCAGGCCGGCTTCCTTGAACGTCATCGCGTCGGGGAAGATCGGCATGCGCTCGTCCGCGGCAACGCCGATCACGCGCAGGTTGCCGCCGTTGACGTGCGGCAAGGCGGTCAGCACGCTGGTAAAGCCCGAGGCGAGATGGCCGCCGATGATGTCGACCATGATCTGCGCCCCGCCCTTGTACGACACCGGGATCGTCTGCAGCTTGCCGACCTGGCGCAGCAGCTCGCCGGTCAGGCGGGTCTGCCCCTCCGAATAACCCACGCCGAGCGGTTGCTTGCGCGCGGCCTCGACCAGATCGTTCAGCGTCTTGTACGGGCTCGACTTGGCGACCACCAGCACCATCGGCGACACCGCCAGCCGCGTGATCGGCGTGAAGCCCTTGGCGGTGTCATACGGCAGGCTCTTCATCAGCACCGGATTGATCGCGTGCGAGCCGACCACCATCAGCAAGGTGTGGCCATCCGGCGCCGACTTGGCGACGTGGCCGGTGCCGATCACGCCGTTGGCGCCGGGGCGGTTCTCGACCACCACCGACTGGCCCCAGCGCTCCGACAGCTTCTGCGCCACCAGCCGGCTGACGATATCGGTGCCACCGCCGGGGGCATAGGGCACGATCAGCGTGACGGGTTTGTCGGGCCATTTCGCGGCGGCGTGGCTCCAAGGCGCGGCGGTGGCCAGGCAGGCCACGGTCATCATGGCCGCGCGCATCCAGCGATGGTTCAGCATCGGTTGTCTCCTGTTGTGTTCGTCGTGTGTTGTGCTTGTTGTGCTTGTTTTGCTTGTTTGCTTGTCGGGGCTTGCTGGTGCTGTGGCGTGAATCCGGACGGCGGACTCACGTCACCGGTTCAGCCCCGTACCGGCGCCGCAGCCATGCGCTGGATCGCCCGCCCAACGGACGTCCCAGCAGCGACTCCGCATAACCGACGGCATCGAGCAGGCCCTCCAGCGCGATACCCGTGTCAAAGCCGCTCTGCTCCGCCATCAACACCAGGTCCTCGGTCGCCAGATTGCCGGCCGCGCCGGGGGCGAAGGGGCAGCCGCCGATGCCGCCGACGCTGGCGTCGAAGCGCCGCACGCCTGCTTCCAGCGCGGCCCACGCATTGGCGGCACCGAGGCCGCGCGTATCGTGCAGATGAACCGCGAGCCGGTCGATCTCGATGGTGTCGGCCAGCGCGGCAAAGCGCGCCTTGACTCCGGCGGGTGCGGCGGCGCCGATGGTGTCCGCAATCACGATCTCCTGCGCACCGGCCTCGCGCATGCGCTGCGCCAGCCGGACCACGGTGGAGAGCGGCACCTCGCCCTCGAACGGACAGACAAAGGCGACTGCGACATAGGCGCGCGTGCGCAGGCCGAGCTCGCGTGCGTGGGCAAGCGTCTCTTCGCTGACCGCGGTGGCCTGCGCCAGATCCATATTGATGTTGCGCAGGTTCATGGTCTCGGTCGCGGACAGCACCACGGCGATCTCCGGCGCGCCAGCGGCATGCGCGCGCTCCAGTCCCTTGCGGTTCGGCACCAGCGTCGACAGGCGCAGATCGGGCAGCTCCCCGCGCAAGCGGGCCACCACGTCGGCCGCATCGGCCATCTGCGGTACCGCGCGGGGCGAGACGAAGCTGGTCGCCTCGACGCTGCGCACACCGGCCGCGGCAAGGCGGCGGACCAGCTCCAGTTTTCCCTCGGTCGAAATCGCCACGGCCTGGTTCTGCAGGCCATCGCGTGGCGCGACATCGGTGATGACGATCGTTTCCTGTTCCATCGTCGTTGCCTCCGTCATGCGACCGCGCCGGCGGCGCGCAACCGGTCCAGCCGATCGGCGTCGTAGCCGAGCAGATCGCGCAGCACGGCCTCCGTGTGCTCGCCGACCGCGGGCGGACAGCTGTACGCCGGCGCGGCCGCGCGCGACAGCTTGACGGGATTGCCGGGCATGCGCACCGTCTCGCCAGTCTTGAGCTCGACCTCGACCACCATGTCGCGGCCGAGCACCTGCGGTTCGCGCAGCGCGTGGGCGAAGTCATTGACCGGGCCGCACGGAATGCGGGCCTGGCGCAGCCGGTCGAGCCAATATGCCGACGATTCGCCGCGCAGCACATCGCCGATGATCGCGTCGATGCGGTCCTTGTCGGCGTAGCGGCCCGGCTGGCGCAGATATTCCGGGCGGCGCAACTCCGGATGGTCGATCACGCTCAGGAAGCGCTCGAAGAACGCATCGCCGATGCAGGCGATGATGATGTGGCCGTCGCGGGTGGGATACGTGTTGTACGGCACGTGCACGAAATGGCTGTTGCCGATCCGCTCCGGCACGATGCCCGACATCAGATGCATCGTCGCCATGTAGTTCAGCAGCGAGATCTGCGCATCCAGCATCGAGATATCGACGTGCTGTCCCACGCCGCTGCGCTCGCGCTCGGCCAGCGCCGCCAGCACGCCAATCGCGCCGAACACGCCGCCGCCCAGATCGCCGATCGGAATGCCGCTGCGCACTGGCGGTCCATCGGCCATGCCGGTGATCGACATGCCGCCGCCCATCGCCTGCACGACCTGGTCGAAGGCTGGCTGCTGCCGGTCCGGGCCGGTCTGGCCGAAGCCCGTCACCGAGCAGGTGACGATGCGCGGATTGACCTGCGACAGCGCGGCATGATCGATACCCAGCCGCTCGGTGACGCCGGCGCTGAAGTTGTCGAACACCACATCGGCATGGCGCACCAGATCGAGAAACACCGCGCGGCCGGCGTCGGACTTCAGGTCGATGCAGACGCTTTCCTTGTTGCGGTTCAGCGTCAGGAAGTAGGCGCCCATGCCGTCGCGCGCATAGTCCTCGCTCTCGGCCAGCAGCCGCCGCGTCCCCTCTCCGGCGCCGGGCGGCTCGACCTTGATGGTGCGCGCGCCGAGATCGGCCAGCAGCATCGTGCCGTACGGGCCCGACAGCATGTGGGTCAAATCCAGCACGGTGATATGGCTGAGCGCCTGCATTCTTTCCTCCGTCGGTAGCATGCGGCTTGTTCCGCAAGCCCCATGCCACCTTTGCGGCGCGAGATAAGCCATTGATTATTTTGGATAATTCATTCTGCTACTCGCGTTTCACCGTTTCATGAAACACTGGCGAGACATCGATGAAACACGGCGAAAGCGCGCGGCCTGAGCTTCGAGGCGGGACGAAGCGCGCAGACCGCCGGCGAGGAGACCATGCGCAACACCCCGAACGACCGCGGCACCCGGCCGCGGCTCTGCTTCATCAGCTACAAGCACCTGAGCCGGTTCGCGATGACCGTGCTGGACGAATACGCGGACCGGGCCGAGATCGAGGTGGTCAACGCCTCGTTCGAGGCGGCCCTCGACGCCGCGCGCGAGCGCATCCGCGACGGCTCGACCGACGCGCTGATCAGCGCCGGCGCCAACGCCACCATCCTGCGCAACGCGGTGGTGGCACCGGTCGCCACCATCAAGCTGTCCGGCTTCGACATCCTGCTGGCGCTGCTCAACGCGCGGCGCATCTCGTCCAAGGTCGGCGTGGTGATGTACGGCGCGTGCATCCCGGAGCTCGATGCGGTGCGCGACCTGCTGAAGATCAAGGTGGCGCAGTACGCCTACCGCACGCCCGACGAGGCCCGGCAGTGTTTCGAACTGCTGGCCCGCGACGGCTACGAAGTGGTGGTCGGCTCGAGCATCGTGGTGGAGCTGGCCGAGCAGTATGGCTTGCAGGGCCGCCTCGCCTACTCGCTCGGCGCGGTGCGCCAGGGCATCGAGGACGCGATCGAGCTGGCGCGTGTCGCCCGGCTCGAGGCGGGCCGCTACGAGCAGCTGAACGGCGTGCTGCACAACCTGCAGGAAGCCGTGCTGGCGGTCGATCGCGACAATCGCCTGATCGCGGTCAATCCGCCGATGGAGAAGCTGCTGGGACGTGTGCGCGCCCGCTTGCTCGGCCAGCATCTGGACGACATCGAGCCGGCGCTGTCGCTGCGGACCACGCTGGACAGCGGGCTGCAGGAGCGCGGCAGCGTGCTGCGCTACGCCCAGCGCGACTGGATCGCCAATCGCACGCCGATTCGCGAGCACGGCGATACGGTCGGTGCCGCCCTGACGCTGTACGACGCGCGCAATATCCAGGACGCCGACGCCAGCCTGCGCAGCCAGCAGCGCCGCCATCAGCCGACCGCGCGCCATCGTTTCGACAATCTGATCGGAAGCAGTCCGTCCGTTCTACGGGCCTGCGCAACCGCCAGGCGCTTCGCGCGGACCGACCTGACCGTGCTGATCTCCGGCGAAAGCGGCGTCGGCAAGGAGCTGTTCGCGCAGGCCATCCATAACGACAGCAAGCGCGCCGGCAAGCCGTTCGTCGCCGTCAATTGCGCGGCCTTTCCGGAGGCGCTGCTCGAGAGCGAACTGTTCGGCTACGAAGAAGGCGCGTTCACCGGCTCGCGCCGCGGCGGCAAGCGCGGCCTGTTCGAAGCGGCTCACACCGGCACGCTGTTCCTCGACGAGATCGGCGACATGCCGGTCTCGTTGCAGACGCGGCTGCTGCGCGTGCTGCAGGAGCGCGAGATCGTGCGGCTGGGCGGCGGCGTACCGATTCCCGTCGACGTGCGCATCATCGCGGCGACCCACCAGCCCTTGCCGCAGCGGATCGCGGCGAAGCAATTCCGGCAGGACCTCTACTATCGGATCAACACGCTGCAATTGCGCATCCCGCCGCTGCGGGAGCGGACGGAGGACATCGAGGCGCTGGCCACCGTGCTGCTGCGGCGAAGCCTGGACAGGCTCGACAGCGACCTGGACGCGACGGCCTTGCTCGCGCCCTTGCGCGAGCGGCTGCGAGCCTACCGCTGGCCGGGCAATGTGCGGGAGCTCGAGAACCTGTGCGAACGGATGGCCGTGTTCTTCTCGCAGTGGCAGCACGTCGACGCGATCGCGTTCGACGAATTGCGCCACGACTGTCCCGAGCTTTATGGGTTGGATAGCGGGGGCTCGGACATTCGCTCGGACATTCGCTCGGACGTTGGCTCAGGCCCCGGCGCCAACGCCGCGTCTCGCGCGCGGGTGCTGGAGGTGCTGGCGGCCTGCGGCGGCAACCGCCAGCAGGCCGCGCAGCGGCTGGGCATCAGCCGCGCGACGCTATGGCGATGGGTGAAGGAAGCGAGCGGGCAAGCCGCGCCGCCCATCGCACCCGACGACTAACTTGACGCCTCGCCAGACGCCTCGCCCGACGACTCGCCCGACGACTCGCCTGACGACTCGCGTGGCGACTCGCCTCATGACTGACCCGCCTCGTCAGACCTCGCCCATCGCCGGGTCGCTGACCGTATGCCGCCCGGTTTCCACCCGGCCGGCAAAGCGGCGATAGAAGGCCGGATCGCTGCTGCATGTCACCGCGAAGTCGTACCACTGGCCGCTGTCGGCCAGCGACCAGTGGCGCGAGGCCGTGCCGCCCGCGGCGACGTCGACCTGCCAGGGTCCGTCGGCACGATAGGCCAGCGGTGCGATGGCGAACTGGCACGCGGCGGCGCCCGGATTGAGCAGGTCCACGTAGACGTCGCCGTTGGCGATGTCGTAGCAGACACGGATCTCCGGCGCGGCCTGCGCAGCGCCGAGCCGGTTCAGGTCGCCCTTGAAATGCCGGTGGTGGCCGTTGGGGCCGAGCACCCACAGATCGTAGCGGCCGAAATTGTCGGACCCGGCGTTCCAGGTATCGGACAGCGTCTTGCCGGCCTCGACCATATAGCGGCGCGGGATGCGGTCCAGCTTGTGGCCGTCGTAGACGTGGAACACGGCGGCCTGCGTACCGGTATTCGAGAACAGCAGCTCGACCTGGCCCGACCCCTGGCCCGATGCATGGCAACGCGCGCTGGTATGCAGCTCGTAGGGCAGCGCGCGCGAAGGACGCGTGCCCGGTGCCTGCAGCGGCAGCGCCATGTCGCGCGGCACCGGCACGGCCGGCAGCCGCTGCTGCGCGGCGCGCAGCGCGTCGGCCGCATCCCGCGTGGTGCGGCCCGCCAGCGTCGGCAACGCCTCGGTATTCGGCGTCTTGAAATTGAAGGCGCTGGTCAGGTCGCCGCAGACGGCGCGCCGGAACGGGCTGATGTTCGGCTCCTGCACGCCAAAGCGGGCCTCGAGGAAGCGCAGCACCGACGTGTGGTCGAACACCTGCGAATTGACCCAGCCGCCGCGGCTCCACGGCGAGATCACGTAAAGCGGAACGCGCGGTCCCGGCCCGTAGACGCGGCCGTCCGGCGCCGGCTGGCTGGTGCTGCCCTGCGGCGGCGGCTGCGTGAAATACTCCGGTGCCAACTCTGCCTCGCTGAGCGTGGTCTTGCCGGCGTACGTGTTGTCGGGATTGCGCGACGGCGCCGAGGGCGACGGCACGTGATCGAAATAGCCGTCGTTCTCGTCGAAATTGACGATCAGGACCGTCCTGCTCCAGACCTCCGGATTGGCGGTCAGCGCATCGAGAACTTCCTGCAGGAACCACGAGCCCTGTACCGGACTCGAGGGCCCGGGATGCTCGCAGTAGATCGACGGCGCATTGATCCACGATACCTGCGGCAGCTTGCCTTCGCGCACGTCGCGCCTGAAGGCGTCGAGATACTGGTCCGGCTGGCTGCCCGGCAGCGTGTTGGCGACGCCCTTGTAGAGCGGATTGCCGGCGTTGTCGGTCGCCGCATCGTAGGCGTGATACGGCAGCGGCTGGCCCGTATCGTTGTACGGCGCGCCGGGCGCACCGCCGCTCGACACCGGAAAGCCGGACGCCAGATTGGCGCGGCGGAAGGTCTGGAAGGCGCCGAGCATGTTGTCGCCCCACTCGTCCGGCATGTTCTGGTAGCTGATCCAGCTGATGCCGGCCTCTTCCAGCCGCTCGGCATAGGTCTTCCACGTGTAGCCGACGTTCGCGTCCGACGGGATGCCGTTGATCGCATCCCACTCGTTGTTGACGAAGGCCACGTTCTGCGGCACCGGCCCGTTGGTGCCGGTCAGATGGAAGGCCCGGTTCGCGTCCGTGCCGGTGTGCATCGAGCAGTGGTAGGCGTCGCAGATCGTGAACGCATTGGCGAGCGCGAACTGGAACGGGATCTCCTGCTCCTTGTAATAGCCCATCGACGTGTCGGTCTTGGCGACGGGCCAGCGCGACATGCGGCCGTGATCCCAGGCCTCCTGGCTGTCCTTCCACGAGTGCGGCGTGCCGGCGACGCGCTGCGCGTTGTTGGCGGTGCCGTCCAGATGGTAGGGCGTGATCACCGTGCCGTTGGCGCGCTCCTGCTGCCAGACCTTGCGGCCGTTCGGCATCGGGATCGTGATGCGGTCACCGAATCCGCGCACGCCGCTCAGCGTGCCGAAGTAGTGGTCGAACGAGCGGTTCTCCTGCATCAGGATCACCACGTGCTGCACGTCCATGATGGTGCCGGTGGCATTGTTGGCCGGAATGGCCAACGCGCGGCGAATGCTGGGAGGAAAGGCGGCGAGCGCCGCGGCCGAAAAGCCCGCGGCCGCGCTCGCCTGCAGGAATCTGCGGCGGGAGGTCATTTCTGTTTGTTGTTGTGGGCGGAGTCGGAGGGCCGGGTGCGGATCGCGCTCAGGGAGCGCAGCGCAGTTCCGGCTTGGGCGTCTCGGGGGGCTTGGGCGTTTCGCCCGGCTTGTCGTCGTCGCCGCCGCAGGCGGTCAGCACGGCGGTGGTCAGAAGAACGGCCAACAGCGCTCTCGTCATTCTCAGGGCTTGCATTGGAACCTTCGCTGGCGTGGAAAGAAGGGGGAGAGATTTTTCCGGCTTCGGAAAATCCCGCCAGCCTAGTGCGCCTGCATGACGGCACTGTGACCCGACGCCGAACTCCCGCACTGTTGCGGAGTGGTCCTTGTCATCGCCGCGTCATGCCGCTGACATCGCCGTTCGGTACGGTGCCGGCTTCGGCTGTCCGGCGCCCCGCTGCCTCGGGCGCCGGCGCCAATGGTTTCCCGATCGCCGCCCTGCCGGTACCATCCCGCCATCCCAGCCGCCTTTCGCCATGCCATCGAACAGCCGTCGTCAATTCCTGAAGATCGCCAGCACCGGCGCCGCCGCTGCCGCCACGCTCGCCGCGTTCCCGCCTGCGATCCGCCGCGCCCTTGCCATCCCCGCCAATAACGCCACCGGCACCATCCGCGATGTCGAGCACGTCGTGATCCTGATGCAGGAGAACCGCTCGTTCGACAACTATTTCGGAACGATGAAGGGCGTGCGCGGCTTCGGCGACCGCTTTCCGATTCCGCTTCCCGGCGGGCGCAACGTCTTCGAGCAGACCTATACCGAGAATGGCGTCAGCCGCATCGTGCTGCCCTACCACCTGGACAGCAGCGCCGGCAACGCGCAGCGCGTCAGCGGCACGCCGCACAGCTATCCCGATGCGCAGGACGCCTGGGACCTGGGTCGCATGAACCAGTGGCCGACGTACAAGGAGCCGCATTCGATGGGCTTCTATACCGAAGCCGAACTCGATTTCCAGTACGCGCTGGCCAACGCCTTCACGATCTGCGACGCGTACTTCTGCTCGTTCCATGGCGGCACGAACCCGAACCGCCTGTTCCACTGGACCGGCACCAACGATCCGACCGGCGCGATGGGTGGCCCGGTGATCGACAACCGCGGCGATTCGCTCGATGCGACCAGCATCAGCTACCGCTGGACCACGTATCCGGAGCGGTTGCAGGCCGCCGGTGTCAGCTGGAAGGTCTACCAGAACCTGCCGGACAACTTCACCGACAATCCGCTGGCGGGTTTCAAGCAATATCGCGAAGCCAACGCGGCGCGCGGCAACCTGCCCAACGGCAGCCCGTATCCGCCCTACACGCCGGCAGACGAATCGATCAGCCCGCTGATCAAGGGCATCGGCAACACGATGCCGGATGGCGGCTTTCTGCAGGCACTGAAGGACGATATCGCGGCGGGAACGCTGCCGCAGGTGTCGTGGATCGTGGCACCGGCCACCTACTCCGAGCATCCCGGGCCGTCGAGCCCGGTGCAGGGTGCCTGGTATACGCAAGAGGTGCTCAACGCGCTGACGGCCAATCCGGAGGTCTGGAGCCGCACCGTGCTGCTGATCAACTTCGACGAGAACGACGGCTTCTTCGACCACGTACCGCCGCCCTGCGCGCCCGCGTTCGACAACGGCACGCTGGCCGGCGCCTCGACGGTGGCGACCGACGGCGAGTATCACACCGACGGCAAGCCCTATGGTCCGGGCCCCCGCGTGCCGATGTATGTGGTATCGCCCTGGAGCCGCGGCGGCTGGGTCAATTCGCAGGTGTTCGACCACACGTCGGTGCTGCGCTTCCTCGAAGCCCGTTTCGGCGTGAGGGAGCCGAATATCAGCGCGTACCGCCGCGCGATCGCCGGCGATCTGCTCTCGGCGTTCAACTTCGTCAATCCGAATACCGAGACGCTGCCGACGCTGCCAACGCGGGACAAGACCAGCGCCGATGCGATCCGCACCGCGCAGGGCCAGTTGCCCCAGGTACCGCTGCCGCCGACGACCGCGCAGCAGATGCCGGCGCAGGCGACCGGCACGCGCCCCTCGCGCGCGCTGCCGTATGAACTGCACGTCAGCGGCCGGGAAGACCCCAGCGGCCGCGCGATGTGGCTGCTGTTCAGCAATACCGGAACGGCCGCGGCCGTGTTCCATGTTTACGACCGGCTGCACCTGGACCGCGTGCCGCGCCGCTACACCGTCGAACCGGGCAAGCAGCTCGACGGCCGCTATGAGGTCTTTGCTGGCGACGAAGGCCGCTACGACCTGTTCGTGCTGGGACCCAATGGCTTTCATCGCAGCTTCCGCGGCGACGTCAGCACGCTGGGCACCGCGGGTGCCAGCGCGCCGGAGATCCGCGTCTGCTACGACATCGCCAACGCGGCGGTCTACCTGACGATGATCAATGCCGGCGCCAGCGCCTGCACCTTCACCGTGGTGCCGAACGCCTACCGCAACGACGGCCCCTGGACCTTCGAAGTCCCCGCCGGCAAGCAGCTGGACCAGCACTGGCCGGTGGGCTCGCAGGGCAACTGGTACGACTTCACGGTGACTACCCAGCAAGGCAGCTTCCGCCGCCGTTTTGCCGGGCGCATCGAGACCGGCAAGGACCTCGTGTCGGACCCGGCGATGGGCGAACGCGACTGACGGGTCCGTCGGCGGGGCTTGGCTTGGCGGCCGGGCTTAGCGGTGGGCCTGGTGGTGACGTTGGCGCTGAGCCTGGTGGCGCGCTTGGTTGGGTGACTCAGTTGCTGCGGCGCTCCCGCTCTGCCCGCAGCTTTTCGTAGTACGCCCGCTTGGCCGCATACATGCGCGCGTCGGCCTGCTTGACCGCATCGGTCAGGCGCTCGCCGACCGCACAGGTGGCCGCGCCGATCGCGAAGTTCAGTGCCGCGCCCGGATAGAACTGGTTGTTCAGTTCGACGACCTGCTCGATCTGCGCGACGATCGAGGCCGTGGCATGTTCGTCGCGGTCCGGCAGCAGCACCATGAACTCGTCGCCGCCGACACGGGCGATGCAGAAGCCGTCGCCGACCGCCTTCTTCAGGGCCTCTCCCGCACGGCGCAGCAGCGCATCGCCATCGCCGTGGCCAAGGTTGTCGTTGATCTGCTTGAGTCCGTTCAGATCCACGGCGATCACGCTGACCGGCCACGGCCCCTTGCGGCCGAGACGCGCCAGCTCGTCCTCGTAATAGGCGCGGTTGTACAGCTTGGTCAGTACGTCGTGCTTGCCGAGGAATTCGACGTAGGCCTCGGCCTTCTTGCGCGCGGTGATGTCGGTCAGCGACACCAGCACCTGATCCCATTCGGCCTCGTGCCCGGGGAATACCGACCATTGCATGTACACATCGACCTGGCGGCCGTCCAGCGCATAGTTGACGACCTCGCGCTGCTGCCACAGCTTCTCGTTCCACAGATCGACCAGCTGCTCGGCAAAGTGCCCCTGCATGTCATCGCGGAACACGTCCCCAAGGCGCGACAGCAGCACCGGCTTGGATGGCGCGCTGAACATCAGCAAGGTCTGCTGGTTGACGTCGATCACGCGGATTTCCTGCATGCAGCGCGCGATGAAATCGGGATGGACGTTCAGGAAGGTCCGGAAATCGGTAATGCCGGCGGCGCGCACCTCGTCGAGCAACACCTTGACCGCGCTGAAGTCCTCGACCCACAGCGACACCGGCGAATGCTCGAACAGCCCGAGCGCGTATTGCTGGCTATTGCGCAGCTCCCGCTCGGCGCGCTGGCGCTGCGTGATGTCGTCGATCGACAGCAGCACGCGGTCCCAATGCTGCTCGTGGCCCGGCAGCACGCGGCCTGACAGCTGGATATCGAGACGCTGGCCATCGAGCGTGTAATTGACCGATTGGCCGCCGAAGACGCCGCGGCCGTCCCACAGGTCCACCAGTTCCTCGACGTGCTGCTCGAACATGTCGTCGCGGAACACCTTGTCCAGATTTCCGACCAGATCGGCGAGATCCCGGGCGCCGTAGAGCTCCAGCGTGCGGCGGTTGACATTGACGATGCGCATCAGCGACGAACAACGGGCAACCTCGTCGGGATGGCCATGCAGGTAGGCGCGCAGGTCGACGATGCCGGCGGCGCGCAGGCCATCGAGATGCCGTTTCAGGTCGCTATAGTCTTCCAGCCACAACGAGACTGGGGCGAGATCGAACAGGTTCTGGTAGTCGTCGACGGTGGACGCGCTGCTTTCGGCCTTCAAGGCGGATTCCTCTGATTCCAGGCTGGCGTGGCGATCGCAACCGGGCCGGATGGCCGGGTTGCGCTGTGCTTGCTCTGCCTTGGCAAGCCACGCAAAGCCCGTAGCATAGGGCACCACGCCCCGGATGGGAAACCCGCCATCGTGGAGGGGCTCAGGTTCCGTCGATCTTGAAGCCGATGTCCTTGATGAACTTGCCCCACCGGGCATGATCGGTCTTGATCTGCGTGGCAAAGGCCTCCGGCGTGACGGCCTGCGGTGGCAATACGCCGACGCCCGCCAGCCGCTTGTGATAGGCCGGGTCGGCCAGCACCTTGCGCACGGCTGCCGATACCGCCTCGACGGTGTCCTTCGGCATGGCCTTGGGACCGAACAGCGCGAAATAGCCGCTCAACTGCTCCATCTCGGCAAATCCCAGTTCCCGGAACGTCGGCGCACCGGGCGCGAGATCGGAACGTTCCGGAATCGTGGTCGCCAGCACCTTGGTCTTGCCCGCCTGATAGAGCGGCACCCCCGTGGTCAGCCCGTCGATCATCAACGGCACCACGCCGCCGACCAGGTCCTGCGTGGCCGGCGCCGAGCCCTTGTACAGCACCGGCTCGATATGGGTGCCGGACAGCCGGTTGAACAGCAGCGGCCCGAAGTGCGACGAGGTTCCTGGCCCGTACGACGCGGAATGCAGCGGCTTGCCGGGATTGGCCTTGGACCAGGCAATCAGTTCCTTCAGCGAGGAGAACGGCGCGTCCTTGTTCGCCACCATCACGACCGGCGCCTTGCCCAGCTCCGCCAATGCGGTCAGATCGGTCAGCGGGTCGTAGGGCACGCGGTTGATATGGGCGCCGGAGGTCGCCGACGAGCCGAGCGTGACCAGCAAGGTGTGGCCGTCGTTCTTCGCGCGGATCACGTCCTGCGTGGCGGGGATCGTCGCCCCGCCCGGCTTGTTTTCCACGACGACCGACTGGCCGATGACCTTCGTGAAGTAATCGGCGAACAGCCGCGCCACCACGTCGGTGCCGCCCCCCGGCGGATAGGCGACCACCAGCCGAATCGGCCGGCTCGGCCAATCCGCCGCCCATGCGCTTGGCGCCAGGCCGGTTGCCGCGAGCGTCGCGGTGGCGCAGGCCGCCGCGCCGAGGAACTGTCGTCGATCCATGCTGATGTCTCCGGCTGTTGTTTTGGGTCAGCTGATTTTGGGGTCCGCTGCTGCCGGTTCATCTTAGTGGCTGTTCCAGCCCGCGACACGTTGGGGTTTTCCGCCATTTTCCGCATGGCAGAACGGGCGCGATGCAGGCCCGGTCGCGCCGGCTCAGGTTCCGCTTTCCTGATCGGGGACCAGCTTGATGGTCAGCGGCGCGAGCGCGGGGCCCGACAACACGCTGCCGTCCGGCGCGAAACGGCTGCCGTGGCAGGGACAGTCCCAGCTCATCTCGACAGCATTCCAATGCACGATGCATTTCATGTGCGTGCAGACGGGCGATACCGCGAACAGGCGCCCCGCGGCATCGCGATAGGCCGCGACGCGTTCGCCTTCCAATTCCGCGATCGCGGCGCTTCCCGGTGCGAGGCTCTGCAGCTGCTCGTGCTGGCGACGCGACAGATAGTCCTGGATCAGCGCCTTGCCCATGCTGACCACTTCCTCGGCGGTCCCCTTTGCCGATTTCACCGCGGTCAGGCGCGTTGCCTTGTAGAGCTCGCTCCAGCGGTTGTCGATGCCGAGAATCTGGTCCGCGAGGATGGCCGCGGCCAGCGTGCCGTAGGTCAGGCCGTCGGTGGCGAAGCCCGTCGCGACGTAGCTGCCGAAGGCGTCCTTGCCGATATAGGGCAAGCCGTCCGGCGACGGGAAATTCTGTGCCGACCAGCGATAGGCAATTTGCCGAATGCCGAGGCGCTGCCTTACCGATTCCTCCAGCTTTGTCATGGCCGCTGCCGCGTCATGCTGACCGGTCTTCGCTGTCTGGCCGACGCAGACCAGGTAGTTGCCCTGCGTGGTGTCGAGCCCGCGCACCGACAGGCGCTCGCTGCCCTCGGCGTAGAAGATCCCCACCGGAAACGAATCGCCGTCCAATGGCGCCGCCAATCCGTACTCGCGATGCGGCACCATGCCGGCTTGCATCAGATGGAAGCCGCTCGGCGAATGCGTGGCGAGCACGATGTGCTGCGCCTTGACGCTGCCCCGCTCCGTTCGCAGCAGTTGCTGCGCGCGGTCGATTTCGACCACCGGCGAGCGCTCGAAGATGCGGCAGCCATTGTCGGCCGCATGCCGGGCCAGCGCCAGCACGTAGGCAAGCGGATGGAATTGCGCCTGCTGCTCGAGCACCAGCGCATCGCCGTGCGCATGCGGCAACCCTGGCGGCAAGGCCCCTTCCCTGCGGATCGCAAGACCGGCGGCCAGCGAGGCCTCGAATTCCGCCTCGATCCCGTCGCGCGCATTCGCCGACGCCGGATAGCGCACCAGGGGGCAGCGCCGGAAGGCGCAATCGATGCCGAGGCGATGGACATGCTCCTCGATCCAATCGACCGCTTCCGCGCGCGACTGCGTGACCTGCCGCACGACCTCGTCGCCCCACTTCTGCCGAAGCGCATGCAGGCCACTGCTGACCGTTGCGTAGAGATTGCCGGTGGAATTGCCGGTATCCCCGACGCCCAACCCATTCGCCTCCAGCAGCACCACGCTGCGGCCAGCTTGCACGAGGCGCCAGGCGAGACTGACCCCGGTAATGCCGCCACCGACGATCGCGATATCGGTCTGGATGTCCTCGACCAGCAAGGGCCAGCCGGTCGGATTTGTGGTGCCACGCCAGAGTGAAATTGTCATGTGGGGTCTCCTTGCGGCGATGTCGATTCCGCCCCTCCGCTCAAGCCTTGCCTGCGTTCTCGCGGTCCAGGCGCGCCATCACGCCTTGCACGATCCGGTCGCAGCGCACGCCGCCGAATTCGTACAGATCGCGACCGGCGAGATCGATCTCGCGAGCGAGCGCTTCCCGCAGCAGGCTGCGTGCACGGAAATGCCGGCTGCGGACCGTTGCCTCCGGAATATCGAGACACTGCGCGGTCTCCTCCACGCTCATTTCCTCGACTTCGCGCATCACGAAAACGAGACGGAACGTCTTGGGCAACCGGTCCAGCTGGCGCTCGATCAGTCCGCGCAATTCGGTACGCGCGAATGCCCTGTCCGGTGCATCGTCGTCGGGTGCGGGATAGTCGTGCTCCATAGCGTCATCCCCGGATGAAGCCACCATCGGAATCACCTTCTCGCGGCGTGCGTGGCGTCGCAATCGACCGAGGCATTGATTCAGTACCAGCCGCGACAGCCAGGTCGCCAGCGCCGCGTCGCCGCGGAACTCGCCGATCGCGCGATAGGCCGACAGATAGGCCTCCTGCAGCGCGTCTTCCGCCTCCGCATCGTCACGCAGCGCCGCGCGCGCCAGACGGTACAGACGCCGGTTGTTCCGCCGGATCAGCAATTCGAACGCGGAACGATCGCCCGCCGCGATACGCCGGGCCAGCTCCTGGTCTTCGCCATGAGGCTGGCCGGTAGCGGGCGTCGTTGCACTGGAAGGGATCATCGCTTGCGAATATCCAGAACCGCCTGCATGGTCGGATGGAGCGTGCAGACGTAGGGCACCGATCCATCGCCCTGCACCACGTGCTCCCATGACGCACCGGGTGCGATATGGCCGGAATCGAAGGTCCTGCCGTCCGCCGACGTCGCGGTATGCGGCACGATATCCTGATTGACCCAGACGACGCGATCGCCGCGGTGCACCATCAATGTCGAAGGACGAAATTCCATTCCCTCGATGGTGACAATATAGGTCGCCGCACCGACCTCCGTGCCGCCAAGGACCGCCGCCATCACCAGCGGTCCCAGAATGGTCCCCCGGCTCCAATTCATGGCTTCTTGTTCGTCTTCGCGTTCTTGGTCTTCGGCAGCAAGGCTTGCAGATGCTTCGCATGCTCCAGATGCGCGACGAACGCCGGCCGCACCTTGACCAGCAGAGCCTTCAACTCGGCATTGCTGGCGCTCGGCACCAGGGTCTTGTCCAGGGCGTTCAGTACGGCCTGGTGGTAGTCGACCTCCTGATCGACATAGGCCTTATCGAAGGCCTCCCCCTTGAGCCCCTTCAGTTTGGCGATGTTTGCTTCCCCGCCGCGCTTCAGGGTCTGCGCCGTGGGGTTGTCTTCGGGCTTGAGATCGAGCTTCTTCGCCAGGTCCATTGCGGACTTGTTGACGCTGGAGTGGTCGGTGACCATCAGGTCCGCGAACTCCTTCACCTCCTTGGACTTCGCCTTCGTCCGCGCCAGCTCGCCGGCGTCGATGTCGACTTGATTGGCTGTGACCACGATGGCCGCAATCTGGGCGTCGTTCGGGGACTGGGCCCAGGCGATTGCCGCGGCGCAGCATAGGGATAGGGCCGTCAGGATGTGTTTCATGTCATCGCTCCTCCATCAAGTAGATCCCTTCGCCGCGGCGCCTGAGGGCGTGGGCGAACGGGTTCGTTCATGGGGATCGATGTCATGAGGGGCGGCGGCGTTCCCACGGAGTTGAAGGTATCGCGCAGCGGAAATGCCCGCTCACCGCGCCGCCCCCGCCTCCGCCCCCAACCTCTCCCTCACAAACCCCAGAAACGCCCTCACCCCCTCCGGCAGCGTCCGCCCCGCCAGCGTCTGTAGTTCGATCGCCCTGCCCTTCATCCCCCGCTCCCGGATCACCGCGGCGTGCAGTTCTCCGCGGCGCAAGCGGTCGCCTACGGTCACCGCACCGGAAATCGACAACCCTCCCCCGTGCAGCACGAAACTGGTCAGCGTCTCGAAATGATTGGTGACCAGCACCGGCTCGAACACGATGCCGCGTTCGCCGGCGGCGATATCGAACAGCTGGCGCACCGTGTTGTCGGCCTCCGGCAATGCCAGCGGATACGGCTGCATCTGCGCCAGCGTCACGCTGCGAAAGCGCGCCAGCGGATGGTCGGGGCGCATGATGGCGATCACGGGCGCGGGCTGGCGGTGTTCGACGCGGATGCCCTGCTCGCCAGCGCGGCTATACGTGATGCCGATATCGGCGTCGCCGTGCAGCACGATGCCGGTGACATCGGCCGGCGACGCCACGCGGACATGGAAGTGCAGTCCGGGATAGCGCTCGCGGAATTCGGCGATGCAGCGCGGCAGGAATTCGATGGCGAAGCCCGCGGAGCTGGCGATGCGCACACGGCCGCGCCGCAAGCCCTGCAGGGCGGCGATTTCCGAGACGACGCGGTCCGCTTCCAGCGCGCCTCGCAAGGCATAGGCCGCCAGCACTTCCCCGGCGGCGCTGGCGACCATGCCGCGCGGGCGGCGGTCGAACAGTGGCACGCCCAGCAGCGTTTCCAGCGCGGCCACCTGGCGGCTGACCGCCGATACGGTGACGTTGAGCCGCTGCGCCGCCTCGGTCAGCGAGCCGCTGCGTACCACTTCGAGGAAATAGCGCAGGGCTGTGTCCTGCAGGCGGTGCGACAGCATCGATCCGGCTCCCTGGCGCAAAGGCCCGTTCTGGTTTGCGTTTTACGCAAGGATATTTGAAATAATCGTCGATTGTGCGAAACCCGGCCCGACCCGTATGCTTTTCCGGAACAACGAAGGAGACACCACCACCATGGCGCCCGACCAGACCGCTTCCAGCCAGTCCACGAATCAGCCCGCCAATCGGCCGACCGCCCAGCCCACCGACCCGATCGTCGAACTCGATGCCGTCGCGCTGTCCCGCGCCATCCATGCGCGCGAGGTCTCGTGCGTCGAGGTGCTCGACGCCTTTTTCGACCAGATCGACCGCCACAATCCGCGCGTCAACGCCATCGTCGCCCCGCTCGACCGCGATCCGCTGCGTGCCCAGGCGGCCGAGCGCGATGCCGAACTCGCCAAGGGGCAAAGCCGTGGTCCCCTGCATGGCTTCCCGCAGGCCCCGAAGGACATCAGCCCGGCCGCGGGCATGGTCACGACCAAGGGCTCGCCAATCTTCGCCGGACAGGTCACGCAGACCGATGCCGCGATCTTCGCGCGCATGCGCAAGGCCGGCGCGCTGTTCGTCGGGCGCACCAATTCCCCCGAGTTCGGCCTCGGTGGCCATACCTACAACCCGGTCTATGGCACCACGCGCAATGCCTTCGACCCCTCGCGCTCCGCGGGCGGCAGCAGCGGCGGAGCGGCGGTCGCCGTCGCGCTGCGCATGCTGCCGGTGGCGGATGGCTCGGACATGATGGGATCGCTGCGCACGCCGGCGGCGTTCAACCACGTGTACGGGCTGCGCACGTCGTTCGGGCTGGTGCCGCACGGCCCGACCGACGAGGTTTTCTTCCAGCAGTTCAGCGTGGCCGGCCCGATGGCGCGCAACGTGCCGGACCTGGCGATGCTGCTGTCGGTGCAGGCTGGTTTCGATGCGCGCCTGCCGCTGACGCGCCGCAGCGAGCCGCCGGGCAGTTTCGCGCTGCCGCCGGAGCGCGACTGGACCGGCGTACGGATCGGCTGGCTGGGCGACCTGGGCGGCCAATTGCCGACCGAGCCGGGCCTGCTCGATACCTGCGCCCGCGCGCTGGACCACTTCCGCACGCTGGGCTGCACCGTCGAGCCCGCGCTGCCCGCATTCGATCTGGAAAAGCTGTGGCACGCATGGATCGATCTGCGCAGCTTCTCGGTGGCCGGCGCCAATGCCGCGCTATGGCACGACCCCGCCAAGCGCGCGATGCTCAAGCCCGAGGCCGCATGGGAGATCGAGCGCGGCATGGCGCTGCCCGGCACGCGCGTGTACGAAGCGATGTGCGTGCGCAGCGCCTGGTATCAGGCGCTGGTCCAGCTGTTCGCACACTACGACTATCTGGTGCTGCCCGCCGCGCAGGTGTTTCCGTTCGACGCCGAATGGGACTGGCCGCACGCCATCGACGGCCGCGACATGGACACCTATCACCGCTGGATGCAGACCGTGGTGCCGGCGACGATGGCCGGTCTCCCGGCACTCGCCGCGCCGGCCGGTTTCGGGCCGCAGGGCCTGCCCGCCGGCATTCAGATCATCGGGCCCGCGCAGACCGATGCCGCCGTGCTGCAGCTGGGCCATGCCTACGACCAGGCGGGCGGATTCTCGCGGGTCCGCAGTCCCTGGCTTGGCTGAGCCACACCACATACGGCAATAACGCAGCCTCTCGATCGATTTCGAAATCCACCACTGCTGGCAGGAGTGCCCTTGATGACCGCAATGCCCCCGAAGCGATTCTTCCTTGCATGCACCGGCCTGGCCGCCGTCTTTGCCATGGCCACCGCGCCGGCCGCGGCGCAGACGTATCCCGATCGCCCGATCCGTCTGGTGGTGCCCTTTGCCGCGGGCGGCGCGACCGACGTGCTCGGGCGTCTGCTAGCCGTGGGCCTTGGCGAGAAGCTCGGCCAGACCGTGGTCGTGGAAAACAAGCCCGGCGCCAGCACGGTGATCGGGGCCACGCAGGTCGCCAAGGCCGCGCCCGATGGCTATACGCTGCTGCTGGCGGCCAGCACCACGCTGACGCTGAACCCGGCAATTCGTCCCAACCTCGCCTATGACCCGATCAAGAGCTTCACGCCGCTGGGCCTGGTCGCCGATATGAGCCTGGTGCTGGTCGCCAATCCCGACACGTCGCTGCATTCTCTCAAGGACCTCGTCACGCAGGCAAAGGCCGATCCGGACAAGTTCTCCTACGGCTCGTTCGGCACCGGTTCGTCGGTGCATTTCGGCGGGGAGATGCTGAAGTCGGCCGCCGGCATCCGCATGGTGCATGTGCCCTTCAACGGCAGCGCGCCCAATCTGACGGCGCTGGCTGGCGGCCAGGTCCAGGTCGCGGTCGACACCGTGGTGGCGGGTCTGCCGCTGATCAAGGCCGGCAGGATTCGTCCGCTGGCCGTGCTGTCGCCGCAGCGCCTGCCGGCCTTGCCGCAGGTGCCGACGGTCGCCGAGAGCGGCTATCCGGGCTTCCAGATGGGAACGTGGTTCGCGCTGATCGCACCGGCCGGGCTGCCGGCGCCGGTCCAGCAGAAGCTGGAGAAGGCCTTGGCGGACGTCGTCAACGCCCCGGCCACGCGCGCCCGACTGGTGGAACTGGCGCTGACGCCCGCCTATGGCAATGGCGCCGCGGTCAAGGCCAGGGTCGAGAAGGAGTTGCCGGAGATGCGAGCCGTCGCGGCGCGGGCGAATATCCGGGCGGAATAAGGGCGGAATAAGGGCGGAATAAGGGCGAAGTGCGGGCGGAGTGCGGGCGGAGTGAGGCAGCGCCGTTGCGTACCCTGCGCGTTCAGCCGCGGCAATCCGCAACGGCGCACCGGCATTATTTGACTGATCGGTACAAAACAAATTATGCTCGTCGGCACGCGCTCAGCCGCCTGAGCGCAGTTCCTCTTCGAGCAACGATGCAACGGGTCTGACGCACCCGTTGTTTTTTGCCCATTTCTGTACCGATCGATAAATTTCTAGCCGCGAAGAATACCGATGAGCCATCCCGTCAGCACCGACATTCGCCAGATTCCAACCGCCACCGGCATGGTGGCCATCCCGGCCGAGCTTGAGGACGATGTCGCGCAGTTCCACTATGCCCCTGCCCGCCGCGTCGGCGACTTCGTCTATCTCTCCGGCGTGGTCGCCTGCAACAGGCGCACCGAGCCGATGGACGAGCCGGCGTTCTGCGACGAATTGCGTGGGGTCTTCCGGCAGATCGAGCGCTTGCTGCTCGCATGCGATGCGCAACTGGACGATGTCGTCGAACTGCAGATGTTCCATGTCTTCGGCAGCGAACGCCTCGCGCTGGACAAGGCCGGCCAGCTGGCGGCCATCGGCCGGGTTCGGGACGAGTTCTTTGCCGCGCCGTATCCGGTCGCGGTGGAATTGGGCGTGGCGGACCTGAACCCCGATGGGGGCCTGGTGGAAATCAAGGCCACGGCGTTTGCACCACGGGACCGTGCCGGCAAACAGCCGCGCTAGCACGCCAGGCGGCCGTCGAGGCCCTGAGACGCGCTCAAGCGTGCGGATACGCCTCGAAGGCCGGCAGGCGCTCCGCCGCCGCCGTCAGCGAGGCGATGGCCGGATGCTTTGCCGGATCGACCGCGCCCGGCAGCATGGCCTGCGTAAAACTCCACACCACCGCGGTGGTCAGTTGCGCCTGCGACAGCGCGCTCTCCTGTACCGGCACCGCCAGGCGCGCGACCTCTTCCTCCAGCAGGGCAAAGGCGCTGGTGCGCTGGCCGTCGACGCGCTCCACCCACGGCTGGTGCTGCTTCTCGGCCGGCCGCAGCTGGTGCTCGTAGACGTTCTGCACGGCCTTCTCGCACGCGGCCAGCGCCAGCCCGATGACGCGCAGATCGCGCTGGCGCGCCGCCAGGTCCGCCGGCATCAGGCTGCGTCCGGCCAGCGCCTCGACGTAGTCGATGATCAGCGTCGAGTCCATCAGCACCACGCCGTTGTCGCAGACCAGCGACGGCGCCTTGACCACCGGATTGATGGCGCGGAACTGCTCGAAGGTGCGGAACACCGAAACCGGTTCATGGTGGAAGGACAGCCCCAGCAGGCGCATCGTGATCGCGGCGCGGCGCACATAGGGGGAATCGAGCATGCCGATCAGTCTCATCGTTTTACTCCAGGGGTCGGTTGACGGGGATGGCGCCTATCTTCCTTTGTCCACCGCCCGCTTGCCAAGCCCCATCGCGTCGAATCCCCGCGCCGCCCCGGCTCAGTCGCGCTTGTCCCGGGACGGTTTCCGCGATTGCAACGGCAGGCGCCACAGGTCATAACGCTCCTCGCCGGCCTTGACCACCCCCGCGAAATGCCCGTTCAGATGGCTGGCGGTGAACACCAGGTCGCCGTTGGGCAGCAGCGCGGGCGTATCGGGCCAGAGCACGCCCTCGTCGGCCGCGAGCAGCGACATCGCGCCGGAGGCCGGGTCGTACTTGACGATGCCGTTGCGCGTCACGTCCGTGATGTACAGCTTGCCCTTCGCGTCGGTGACGATGCCATCGGTATTGCCGCCGACGTCGCCGAGATCGCGCACCGCCGCGGACAACGTCTGCGCACTGGCGCCCTTGTCGCGCAGCAGCCGCGTCGGCACGGCATAGGCGTGCGTGCCCGTGGTGACGGCCCAGTACAGCGTGCCGGCATCGGGCGACAGCGCGATGCCGTTGATGCCGAGTTTCAACGGGTTGCCCGGCCACACCTCGGCGCCATGCGAGACCACCTTCGCGCCGGGCTCCGGCAACAGGCTCGCGTGCCGGTCCAGCACGCGCCGCGCCTTGCCTGCGGCAAAGTCCACCACGATCAGCCCCGCCTGATTGTCCGGCGCGCTGCGCAGGCCGCTGTCGGAGATATAGGCGATCCGGCGCCGCTCGTCGACGACGATATCGTTCAGGAAGCTGCCCTTGCGGTCCGCCACGCCATCGAGCGCGATACGCCGCACCGTGCGGCCGGTACGCAGGTCGTAGACCATCACCTTCTGCGCGCCCACCGGGGCCTCGGCCTGGCCCGCGACGAAGCCCATGTCGAGCGCCCACAGCCAGCCGTTGCGGCGGTCGATATGAAAGCCGAGCACGTTGCGCAGATGCGTGTCCGGGGCGGCATCGACCGCATTGCCGTCCACCGACGGAAAGGCCGACAGCCGGGCCGGCCCGCTCCGCGCGCTGGTATCGAGCAGGCTCAGCGTCGCCGGCGCGTCGGCGGAGACCAGCCGGGGCGTGCTGACGAAGGCGCGGCCCCGCGCATCGAAATGAATGCCGGCGATCGGCGCGTTGACCGAGCCGGCGAAGGGCGCCGGGTCCGCGCCCTGCCGGGACGGCTCCCAGCTGACGCCCTTATAGCTGCGCCAGCGTTCGAGGGGGATCTGGGCGGCGGTATCGGCGAATGCCGGGACGGCGGTGAATGCGGTGAATGCGGTGAACGTCAGCGCGGCGAGACGGGACGGGTTAAGCAGCATGGTGATGTCCGGAAGTTTGGGCCGACAGGCGCTGACGGCGCGTGGCCGTGCCTGTCGGCGATGAATGGTCGGCAAAGTCGCGGTCGGTGATGGGAGGTCCGTGGTCGGCGACCGGTCAGCGATGAACGATGAGCGGTCAGCGATGAGCGATGAACGATGAGCGGTCGGCGATGAGCGGTCGGCGATCGCCGATCAAAGAATCGAACGGAACGACCCGCCCTCGACACGAACGGCGGCCCCATTGGACGCCGCGCCGAGCGGACTGGCGAGCAGCGCCACCATCGCCGCGATCTCGTCGGCCTCGATCATGCGGGCGATCAGCGAGCTGGGCCGGTACGTCTCGAAGAAGTGCGCTTCGATCTCGGCATCACTCATGCCCGGGCGCGGCGCGGTCTGGCGCAGGTATTCGACGATGCCGTCCGAGCGCGTCGCCGCCGGCAGCACGCTGTTGACCGTGACGCCGGTCCCCTTGGTCAGCTCCGCCATGCCGCGCGACACCGCCAGCTGCGCCGACTTGCTGACGCCGTAATGCACCATGTCCGGCGGCGTGAAGGCGCCGACCTCGCTGGAGATGAAGATCACCCGGCCCCAGTTCCTTTCCAGCATGCGCGGAAAGTAATGGCGCGACAGCCGCACGCCGGACATCACGTTGATGTCGAGCATGCGCAGCCAGTCCTCGTCCGTGATTTCCGCGAAGGGCCGGGCTTCGTAGTAGCCAAGGTTGTTGATCAGGATGTTGGTGTCCGGCACGGCCTCGGCCAGCGCGGCCGCACCGCGCGCGCTGCCGAGGTCGGCGACGAAACACGACACGCTGGCGGAGGGCGCGGCCGCGGCGATCTCCGCGACGGCGGCATCGAGCTTGTCGCGATGACGGCCCGTGATGGTCACCGCGGCGCCCTCGCGCGCCAGGGTGCGGGCGATGGCCAGGCCAATGCCGGCCGTGGCGCCGGTGACGATGGCAGTCTTGCCTTGCAGTTGAAGGTCCATGGGGTTCCTCGTTGTCGGGTGGTGATGTCGGGTGGTGATGCCGGACTTTATTACCCGCACCAACGGAGATAAACTCGCCCGCCAGGAATTCATCTGTTCTTCGGAGGACATAATGGCGCGCCGCTTCGACCATCTTGGGGACGTGGAAGCCTTTCTGGCGGTGGTCGAGCACGGGTCGTTCACGGCGGGCGCGGTGGCGTTGTCGACCACGCCCTCGGTGCTGAGCCGCGCCATCGCCCGGCTCGAGGCCCGGCTCGGCAGCCAATTGCTGCGCCGGACCACGCGCCGCATCGGGTTGACCGACGCGGGACGGCAGTACGTCGAGCAGGCGCGCGCCGCCTTCACGCTGCTCGACGACGCCGAGCGCGAAATACAAGGACAGGAAGGGGAACTGTCGGGAAGGGTCCGGCTCAGCGTGCCGACGACCTATGGCCACTACCGGCTGCCGCCGCTGCTGGCGCGCTTTACGCGGCAATATCCGCGCGTGCAGGTGGAGCTGAACATCACGAACCGCAATGTCGACCTGGTGGCGGAAGGCTTTGATCTGGCCATCCGCCTCGGCGACCTGCCCGACAGCGGGCTGGTGGCGCGCAAGCTCGAGGACGCGGCGCTATGCCTGGTCGCGGCGCCCGACTATCTGCGCCGCGCGGGCACGCCGCGGACGCTGGACGATCTGCATCGCCACGTCTGCCTGCCCTTCGTGCTGCCAAGGACGGGCCGCATCGCGCCGTGGGTATTCCGCGACGGCGATCGGGACATCGACTGGCAGACCGCCTCGCCCATCGCGATTTCGGACGATGTGCTCGGCGTGGTCTCGCTGGCCGAGCACGGCGCCGGCATCTGCCAGAGCTACGACTTTATCGTGCGCGATCGCATCGAAAGGGGAAGACTGGTCGAATTGCTGCCGCATCTGCGCGGCCGCTCGCGGCCGTTCTCGCTGATCTATGCGCCGCACCGCCGCCAGTCGGCGGCGGCACGGGCGATGATCGATCTGCTGACCGCGGGTTGAGCGGCAGCGGCTGCCCAGCTGCCTCAATCGAGATAGTCCGGCTCCAGCCGCGCCAGCTGCCGGTGGATGCTGGCCAGATGCAGGCGCGCGCTGTCGGGATCGCCCTCGCGCATCTGCCGCGCGCACATGGCGGCGACGTCGGGCGCCACGGGCAGCAGCGGGCGGCCGGTACCGTGCGCGCGCACCTGGACTTCGGCGGCGCGCTCGAGGTAGTAGAGATCGTCCCAGGCCTGGGCGATGCTGGGCGCGGTCACCATCACGCCGTGGTTGCGCAGGAAGGCGATGTCCGCCTCCCCCATCGCATCCGCGATGCGATCGCCCTCCAGTTCATCCAGCGCCAAGCCGTTGAAGGGTACCGTGGCGACCCGTCCGTAGAACTTCAGCGCGGTCTGCCCGGCCCAGACCAACGGTTCGCCGTCGACCATCGCCAGCGCGGTCGCGTTCGGCATATGCGTATGGAAGGCCGCCACCGCCGCCGGTTTGCGCATATGCAGCCGTGCGTGGATGAAGAAGGCCGTGGCCTCGGGTTCGCCTTCGCCATCGATCACGCGCCCGTCGACATGGCAGACCAGCAGGCGCGAGGCCGTGACCTCGCAGAAGGCAAGCCCCAGCGGATTGACAAGGAACAGCCCGGGGTGTCCCGGCAGGGTCGCCGAGAAATGGTTGCAGATCCCCTCCGCCATCCCGAGCCGTGCCGCCATGCGCAGGCACGCCGCCAGATCGGTGCGAGCCTGCAGGACAGCGGGATCGCTGCGCAATGCCGCCGCCATGCCGGCATCTCCCGCCGCCTTGCTGGAAAGTTGATGCGCCATGGATCGCTCCTTCAGGGTTGCACCCACCCGAGCGTAGCAAATAACTGGCGCAGGCCGGCCAGATCGGGCAACACGGCGTCCGGCCGATAGTCGGGCAAGGGCTTGCGGGCCGTGCCGCGATCGATCCAGACGCAGCGGAACCCCATGTCCCGCGCGGCGGCGAGATCCAGATGCGGACTGGCACAGATATGCAGCAGCCGGTCCCGCGACAGGCCGATCGCGTCATGGGCATGCTCGAACAGCCGCGGCGACGGCTTGTAGGCCCCAGCCTGCTGAGCCGTCACAATACGGTCGATCTGGCCCCCGAGCTGCGCGACATTGCCCGCGATGATGGCGTCGTCGGTATTCGACACGATGCACAGCTTGAAGCCCTGTGCCTTCAGCCATGCCAGCGTCGGCACGACCTCGGGAAACGGCGGCATTGCGGCGATATGGCGGGTCAGCGCGTCGGCGTCGCTGGCCTCGAACGGCAGCCCGAACGCCTCCAGTGCGGCGCGCAGCGAGTGGGCCGAGACTTCGGCGAAGGAGCGATGCGGCGGCGTCTGCTCCAGCCGGTGCTCGTGCTCGTCATAGACCCGGATGAACTCGTGCGGATCGACGCCGCGCCATCCCTTGCGGGACAGCAGGCGATCGACGTAGGCCAACAAGCCTTCGTCCCACTGGATCAGCGTGCCGTAGCAGTCGAAGGTCAGCCATTCGGGCCGATGGGAAGGTTGCATGGTCGGGCTCCAGCTCTCACGTTGCGAATGGCCGCATGCTAAGCTGGGACCGCTGAATTCGAAAATTCGATTTTCAGCGCAACTTCATCGAATTATCAAATCATGCTCGATCTCGAACTGCTCAAGACCTTTGTCAGCGTCGTCGACGCGGGCGGCTTCACGCGCGCCGGCGAGCGGGTCCACCGCACGCAGTCGACCGTCAGCCAGCAGATCCGCAAGCTGGAGGACCAACTGGCGCAGCCGCTGCTGCTGCGCCAGCGCGCCGGCAAGTCCGTTGCGCTGACGGAGGCCGGCGAACGGCTGCTGGGCTACGCGCGCCGGCTGGTCGATCTGGCGAAAGAGGCCGAGACGATGATGCAGACGCGGGGCAATGCCGGAGTGATCCGGCTCGGCGTGCCCGACGATTTCGATGTCAAGCGGCTGATTCCGCTGCTGTCCGGCTTCGCCAAACGCCATCCGGCGATCCGGCTCGATACCGTCAACGGGCTCAGCGTCGAACTTGGCAACCGGATCGCGCGGCAGGAGCTGGACCTGGCGCTGCTCAAGCGCGACGCCGATGGCGCGCCCGTACTGCTGCGCCGCCCGGAAACGCTGAAATGGGTCGTGGGCCGGGACTTCGCGATGGACGCCGACCCGCTGCCGCTGGTGGTGTTCGGCCATGGCTGCCTGTACCGGGATCGGGCGATCCACGCGCTCGAATCGTCAGGCCGCAGCTGGCGCATCGCCTTCACCAGCCAGAGCGTGGTCAGCATCCAGGCCGCGGTCGCGGCGAATCTCGGCCTGAGCCTGCTGCCGGCCACCGCGGTGCAGGACGATCATGTGGTGCTCGGCGCCAGGGCCGGATTGCCGGCCCCGCCGCCGACCGAGCTGGCGCTGGTCGGCAGCGCGCGGCTGCTGACGCCCGCGCAGCAGGCGCTGGTGGACTATCTCGATGAGAAGCTGCCCGGACGCCGCCTACGCCCGCGACGCTGAGTTTTCGTTCGACCCGCGCCCCTTGCGCCGTACCGCCCTGACCTTCCCGCTGGGGCCGCCGCAGAAGAACCGATCCGCGCCATCCGATTCGAGCCCGGACACGCCCATGCCCGCCGGCATCTCGATGCGCTCGATCACTTCGCCGGTAGCGGGATCGACATGGCGCAGATCGCTGGCCTCGCCCTCCCAGGTGCCGTGCCACAGTTCGCCGTCGACCCAGGTGACGCCGGTGACGAAGCGGTCGGACGTCAGCGTGCGCAGGATCGCGCCAGTCTCGGGATCGACCTGGTGGATCTTGCGCTCGCGATGCTGGCCGACCCACAGCGAGCCTTCAGCCCAGGCCAGGCCCGAATTGCCGTCCTTGGTGGGCGCGGGAATCGACGACACCACCTCGCCGGTCTGCGGGTCGATCTTGTCGATGCGGCCGTCCGCGATCTGGTACAGGTAGCGGCCGTCGAACGCGGTGCCGGCGTTGGCCGTGACATCGAGGGTCCGAAGCATCTGGCCGCTGGACGGGTCCATGGCCTTGAGCTTGTCGCCGGTGGCGACCCAGACATGCTGGCCGTCGTACGAAACGCCATGCACGGCGTCGCCGCCCGGGAACGGGCCGTATTCGTGAAGGACTTCTGCGGGTGCGGTTTTCATGGGGGCATCCTGGTGGGAAGTTGACGACAGGCGCGTCACCGCGTTCGCGCAATCTGCGCGGTCACGCTTCGATGCTGCCATGCTAGTCCAGGGTCGATATTGCCGGGAGTAACAAGGTCGTCGTGATTTCCGGCACGGGCGTGGTCATCCAGCGGCGCGCGCGGCCGTGGCCGATCGCCAGTACCTTCCCCGCCTCCGCCAGCGCATCGAGCGCGCGCTGCACGGTGCGCTGGCTGGCGCCGAGCGCCAGCGCCAGCCCCGAGCTGGACCACGACTCGCCGTCGGCCAGCAGCGCCAGTACCGAGCCGTGCCGCTCCTCGACCGGGCGCGCCAGCACCACGACCTGCTGCGTCGCGCGCGGCACCAGGGCATACCCGCGTGGGGTCGCGGCAATCTCCGCCAGCGACGCAATCGCGCCGCGCAGCCGGCCCATTTCGACGCGCAGCCGAGCGCGGTGCGTGGCATCGGCGTGTTTCATGCGGAAGGCCAGCGCGATCAGGCTGTCGCGCGGCAGATCGTGCGGCCAGGCCTCGCCCAGTGCTCTCGCCAGCGCGAACAGCACCGGCCGCGTGGCCAGCGAAATCACCGTCCCGCCGTGACGGACGGCATGCCGGCAGGCGTCCACCACCAGCGTGTCCGATCCCAGCAGCGCTTCCACCTCGTCGAGCCGCAACGGCCGCGATTGGCCGCGATCGATCAGGCGGGCGGCGGGGATGTCGAGCATCGCGGTGGCGCGCTCGACCTCCGCGGCAAGCGCCGGAATGCCGGCCATACGCGCGGCGTGGCGAGCGCGTTGCAGCGCAGCGCGCGCGGCCACGGCATGCACGCGCCGCATGGCGATGCCCGCGATGATCAGTTCGTGCGCCGTCCTCATCGCGGGCGGCAGCTGCGCCGGATCTGCGCCGGCCAGCATGTGCTCGGCCTCGTCCAGCCGCCCGATCAACAGCAGCCGCCGGCTCGCCAGATAGCGCGCATGCGCGGCGTTGGCGCGGTCGCCGTGCGCTTCCAGCGTCAGGCGGGCGGCATCGAGGGCCTTGGCCGGCCACCCGAGGTCGCGCACGGCCAGGGCGATCTCGGCCTCGGCGACGACGCATCTTGCCCGCGCGATCGGCGCGCGGCTGCCGAAGGCACGGGCGGCGCTGCGCACCAGCGCCTTGGCTCGGGCGAGGTCGCCGAGCTGCGCCATCGCGATGCCGCGCAGCGCGAGCGCCGGGGCGTCCTCACGCAGGGCGACGCAATTGAGCGCCCCGAGCGGGTCACCGACCGCGAGCGCGCGGGCCGCTGCCGAGATCGTCGGGTCCATTCGAATCACGCCACACTTGTCACTCCCTCCCTGTCGAAGCCGGCGCCTAATCTAGCACGAGGATCAGCCGACCCGGCGTGCCGCTGCCGCGCTGCACGACAGCTTGGCGGCCCACGCCACGTCCACATGGAGGAAGCACGATGACAACCCACCCCACCGCCACCCGGGAACAATGGCTGGCCGCCCGCCTGGAACTGCTCGAGGCCGAGAAGGCCCTGACGCGACGCAGCGACGAGATCGCGCGCCAGCGGCAGGCGCTGCCCTGGCTGCGGATCGACAAGACCTACCGCTTCGACACCGACGACGGCCCCGCGACGCTGGCCGACCTGTTTCGCGGCCGCTCGCAGCTGTTGGTCTACCACTTCATGTTCGGGCCCGATTACAAGGCCGGCTGCCCGTCGTGCTCCGCGATCGCCGACGGCTTCAACGGCTTTGCGGTCCACCTCGCCAACCACGACGTCGCGCTGACCGCCGTGTCCCGCGCGCCCCTTGTCAAGCTGCAGGCCTACAAGCACCGCATGGGATGGACCTTCCCGTGGGCGTCGTCGGACGACAGCGACTTCAACGCCGACTTCCACGTCTCCTTCACGACCGCGCAGCAGCGCGATGGCGACATCGAATACAACTACCGCCGCGAGCCCGCGGTGCGGGGATGGCGCCGCAACATGGAAGGCGGCGGCCAGGCGGCGGAAGACCAGGTCGCCGCGATGTGCGGCACCGACACGGCGACCTTCCACCGCGACCGGCCGGGCCTGAGCGCCTTCGTGATGGAGGACGGCGTGGTCTATCACACCTACTCGGCGTATGCGCGCGGGCTGGACGGGCTGTGGGGCATGTACCAGTGGCTGGACCGCGCGCCGAAGGGTCGCAACGAGACGGGTGTCTGGTGGCGCCGCCATGACGAGTACGGCGAGCGTTGAGCCGGGGCACTGCTGCGCGGGCCCCGGGCCGGCGCGCAGGGACGGGAGCCGGCGGGTTTTCTTCGGCGTCTGCACGGTGCTGTTCTGCCTCGGCACGGCGGCCACGGTGTCGCTGCATGGCGCGCTGCATGGCGCGATGCCGTCGATGGCGGCCACGCCGATGCCCGGCGGCTGGACGCTGTCGATGGCGTGGACGCCGATGTGCGGGCAGACCTGGGCCGGCGCCGCGGCGGCCTTCGTCGGCATGTGGGCCGTGATGATGGTCGCGATGATGCTGCCCTCGGTGGCGCCTGCGCTGTGGCGCTATCGGGTGGCCGCCGAAGCAACCGGGCGTGCGACGTGGCTGACGCTGGTGGCAGCGGCGGCCTACTTCGTCGTGTGGACCGCGCTGGGATTGGCGGTCTTCATCCTCGGTGCCACGCTGGTCGCGCTCGCGATGCAGTGGCCGACGCTGGCGCGGGCCATGCCGGCCCTCGCCGGCCTGGTGGTGCTCACGGCCGGCGCCCTGCAATTCACCGCGTGGAAGGCTCGCCTGCTGGATGGCTGCCGGCACGCGTCCGTGCGAGCGCCTGCGCAGAACGCGGGGGCCGCATGGCGGCATGGCATCGGCCTCGGCCTGCACTGCATCCAGTGCTGCGCCGGCGCGACGGCGACCCTGGCGGCCGTGGGCGTGATGGACCTGGGCGTCATGGCACTGGCCACCGCGGCGATCAGTGCCGAACGCCTGGCGCCGGCCGGCGCGCGGATGGCCAGGGCCGTCGGTGCCGCCGGCATCGGCACGGGCGCTTGGCTGGCAATGCGAGGGGCGGGCCTGCTCTAGCGCGGGGGCGGCCGCCAGCGCGCCGGCGCGCCTCTAGCGCGCGGGAAAGGCCGCCATCACGGCACCCACCAATACCGCGTGATATGGAAGAACACCGGCGCGGCGAACACCACCGAGTCGAGCCGGTCCAGCATGCCGCCGTGACCCTGGATCATATGGCCCCAGTCCTTGATGCCGCGGTCCCGCTTGATCGCCGACATCACCAGCCCGCCGAGAAATCCCATCAGCGCGATGACCAGCGCGATCGCGCCGGCCTGCCATGGCGCAAACGGCGTGATCCACCACAGCGCGGCACCGAGCGCCGTCGCGCTGGCCACGCCGCCGACGAAGCCCTCCACCGTCTTGGACGGCGACAGCAGCGGCGCGATCTTGCGCTTGCCGCACAGCTTGCCCCAGACGTACTGCAGCACGTCGCTGCCCTGCACCACGATCACCAGGAAGGCGATCAGCAGCAGATTGCGGCCTTCAAAACCGGGGATCGGCAGCGTCAGCAGCGCCGGCACATGCGAGATGCAGAACACGCAGATCATCACCGCCCATTGCACGCCCGCGCAGCGTTCGAGAAAACGCGTGGTCTCGGCCGACAGCGCGGCCAGGATCGGCAGCAGCAGGAAAGCGTAGACCGGAATCAGGATCGAGAACATGCCGTACCAGTCCACATAGACCAGCACGTACTGCAGCGGCAGGAACAGGAAGAAGGCCGCCACGATCGCACGATGGTCGCCGCGCCGGGTGGTCGTGATGGTGACGAACTCGCGCAACGCGAAGAACGACAGCAGGTAGAACAGCACGATCACCGCGGTGCGGCCGAGCGCGAAGGCCACGCCCATCACGCCGATCATCCACCACCATGCCCAGACGCGCTGCGCGAGGTTGTCGATCACCGGGTGGGAGCCACCGCCGGCGAGGCGCCAGCGCAGCAGCAGCGTCACGGTCGAGGCGAGCAGCAGCACGGCAAACAGGCCGCCGAACAGCAGCCAGGTCTCGTGGTTCCAATGCAGGGTGGGCATGGCGGGTCAGTCCAGGGTCAATCCAGCGTCAATCCAGTACGGGAGCGAGCGCGAGCAGGCCGTCGCGGCATCGGGCGAGGAAGCGTTCCTTGTCGTCGTCCGGCGCCAGTAACACCGGCTGGCCGAACGTGACCGTGCACAGCAGCGGCACCGGCACGAATTCGCCCTTGGGCATCACGCGGTTCAGGTTGTCGATCCAGACCGGCACGAACTCCACCGACGGGCAGGCGCGCGCCAGATGGAAGATCCCGCTCTTGAACGGCAGCAGCCGCGCGTCGGTAGTGTTGCGCGTGCCCTCGGGAAACAGGATCAGCGAATCGCCGCCTTCGAGCGCGCCGCGCATCAGCGCGACCGGATCGCTGCCCGGATCGCTGCGGGTGCGGTCGATCAGCAGCGCGCGAAAGACATCGCGCCCGATGAAGCGTCGCAGCGGCGAGCGGTCCCAGTAGTCGGCGCCGGCCACCGGACGCGTGCGCGGCCGCAGCTCCGGCGGCAGGCAGCCCCAGATCAGCACGAAATCGCCGTGGCTGCTGTGGTTGGCGAAGTAGACGCGCTGCACCGCCGCCGGCACGCAGCCCTGCCAGTTGGCCCGCATGCCGGTCAGCAGGCGGGCGAAGACGATGATGGCGCGCGCGGTCACGCGGGCAATCCACATGGTGTTATCCCAGGATCGAAATGAGAAAGGTCAGTACAAGCTGGATCGCGGCCAGCGCGCCGCAGATTCGCACCAGGCGCAGCGCACCGCGGGCGCGGTCGGCCATCGTCCGGCCCTGCCGGCTCGGAGCAATCCAGCCCAGCTGCAACAGCGCGGTGTCCAGGCCCGCCAGATCGGCAGCCCCGTGGCGATTTGCGCTCGTTGCCAGCGCCACGAACAGACGGCGGTCGATGGCGACGCGCAGCAGCAGCCAGAACTGGGCCAGCGCCAGCAGCAGCGGCACGGCCGTCAGCCAGCGCGGCAGCGTGACGGTCGCCAGCAGCCAGACGGTGGCGAGACCGAAGGCCAGGCCGGTCCCTGCCATCCAGATGGCGCCCGACAATGCGCCGGCGACGGCATGGGCGGTCCAGGCATCGGTGTTGCGGGCAGAGTCTTCCCGCATCGCATCAGGATGCATGGGAGCGCTCCGGTATGCGGCCCTGCGCGACCCATCGCCGCAACGCGTCGGCATGGGCGTCGCCGAGCACGACCGCGGGACGGTGCGTGCGCAAATGCGCCAGCGCGGCTTCGACAGCCGCCGCGGCATCGGCCCCGCCTTGACGCCTCGCGAGCCACGCGGCGACCACCATCGCGCTGCGCGAATAGCCGAGCGCGCAGCTGACCAGCACGCGCCTTCCGGCCGCCTGCCAGGCGTCGAGCTGGGCCACCGCCTGATCGAGCTGCGCCGCGGTGGGCACCGTCAGATCCAGCATCGGCACGCAACGATAGGCGAGCGAATCGCCGCGAACCGCGCGCGGCAGTTCGGCGCTCAGGTCGAGCACGGCATCGGCACCGGATGCGCGAAGATCGGCTTGCGTGGGAAAGCGTCCGACCCAGACACCGTCCGCGATGGCGCTCGCCTGCGGCGCCCGCCGCGTCCACCAGCGCGAATTGAGGAAGGCGCCCAGCAGATAGGGCGCCAGCACCCAGCGCGCGGCCATCGCCATGGTGCCGCCGCTGTCCTTCTGGAACCAGGCGGGCGCCGCCAGCGCATAGATCCGCGCGACGCAGGCCAGCGCCAACGCGCCCCACAGCAGCAACAGCGCGAGCGTGACCGAGGCGCCCAGCGCCAGCAGCGCGCACAGCAGCGTCGCCACGGCGCCCAGCGCGTAGCGGCGCGCGAGCCGGCGCGTGGCCGCGTCGGGCGCGCTGGCCGCGATCGCGGGCAGCCGCAGCGGAAACAGATAGACGCACAGCCAGCCGACCAGCGCGCCGGTCGGCACGTCGATCAGATGGTGCTGCCAGGTCGTCAGCACCGATACGCCGATCAGCGCGAACCAGCCATGCAGCAGCCAATGCCAGCGCCTGGGCAGATGCGCCGCGAACGCGATCCACAGGACGATCAGCAGGCTGATATGCAGCGACGGAGCCTGGTTGAACGGCAGGTCGAAGCCCCCGAGCAACGTGAACAGCTGCCCCGGCAGGCCGTCCGCCGCGGGGCGCGTGAAGGCGAAGCGCAGCGGGAACGCGATGAAGCAGGCGACCGAGATCAATTGCGCCGCAACGAGGCGCTTGACGTGCGTCAGCAGCGCGGCGCGCGTGCGCCACAGGAAGAACGAGATGCCGTACAGCAGGTCGATCGACCAGTACGGCACGATGGTCCACGGCACGAAAGGGATGCCGCGTTCCCAGCCGAAGTAGAACGACGGCACGTCCGCGCGCTGGCTGGCCAGCCAGTTGGCAAAGCCGTAGCTTGAGAAAAACAGCGCGCCGGCCAGCGCGAGCAGCACGCAGGCCAGGCCCCAGGGGCGGGGCTCGTCCGCGGCGGGCTGCGGCGCGTCGGGGTGCATGCCGTGTTGCGTCGTGGGCTGCGTGCCCGGTCGCGTACCGGGTTGCGTATCGGGTTGCGAGCCGGGTTGCATGCCGGGCTGCGTGGGAGCAGGCAAGGCGCTCATGCCTCGCGCCTGCGCGCCAGGCTGACGGTGAAGATGCCCCAGCGGTCGATCCGCTGCGTCACCTTGTCGAAGCCGGCGCTGCGCACCAGTTCGTCCATCTCGGCCTGCGAGCGGCGCCGCATCACCCACGCCGCACCGGCGCGGTGGCTGGTCAGCGCGCGGGCGATGAACTCCAGCTGCGGGTGCCACGGCTGGCCCGTGTAGACCAGATAGCCGCCCGGCGGCACCGCGCGCGCCAGGCCGTCGAGCGAGCGGCGGATCATCGCGTTGTCGGGGAACAGCTCGTACAGGCCGGAGACGACCGCCAAGGTCGGCGCCGGCGACAGCGCGGCCAGATCGTCGCCATCGAAGGCGTCGCCCTGCTCGAAGCGGGCGATGCCGCCCAGGCCCTTGGCCGCGATCAGCGCCCTGCCCTGCTCGACGTTCAGCGCACTGTAGTCGCGCAGCAGGATCGATTCGACCGCGGCGCGGTCCAGCTTCTCCAGCGCCTCGAGCACGTAGCGGCCGTGGCCGGCCGCGATATCGACCATCCGTACCGGCATGCCGGCCGCCTGCAGCCGGCGCACGGCCTCGGCAATCAGTTCCTCGGCGTGGACCTTGCGCTGGCGGATGCCGCGCCAGCCGATCGCATCGAGGTATTGGCGGTCGGCCATCCGGCCCAGGGCGCCGCGGCCCGACGGCGTGTTGCGATAGACGTAGTCGAGCGTCGAGCCCGAATCGAAGCCGGTTTCATGGCCGAGGCGCACGCCGTCGGACAGCAGGCCGCCGAGCTTCAGGTTGGCGCGTGCCGCGCGCCAGTACCACGCCGCAAGACCGGTCGGTGCCGAGGCGAGCCGGTCCGATTCCTCGCGGAACGGCCCGATCTGGTCGGCATCGAGCAGCGAGCGCGGCGCCGACGGCGTGTCGAACTCGCGCAGGATGAAGCGTCGCGCCGCATCGACCGCGCGCTGGCGATCGCGCTCGCCCAGCGTGTCGTGATAGAAGCCATCGAGCACGATGCGCTCCTTGACCCGGCTGCCCAGCCGCTCGTAGAAGCGGTCCTGCGGCCCGCGATGGACCACCCAGTCGGCGCCGGAAATCAGCAGTTGCGTCGGCACGGTAATCGCGGCCGCGTCGGCGACGATCCGCTCGGCGGTGTCGTACAGATCGAGCAGGATATTGACCGCGATCGGCCGCGTGATCAGCGGATCCGTGTCATAGCTGGCGATGCGCTCGGGATCGTGCGTCAGGAACTTCGCCTTGACATAGCTGTTGACGAAGAACTTGCCCCGCAGCCGGTGCATCAGCTTCAGGCCCGGGCGCGCGAATGGCACGTACAGCTTGACCTTGAACGCCGGCGAGGCCAGCACCAGCGCGCGGATCGGCGGCGCGTAGTCGTGGACCCAGGTCGCGGCCAGCACTGCGCCGACGCTCTGCGCCACCACCGCCATCCGCTCCAGCGCGATGCCGTGGTTGGCGGCGATGTGGCCGGTGAAGGTCTGGATATCGCGCACGGAATCGGCCAGGCTCGGGCTGTAGCCGCGCTCGCCCGGCGAGCGGCCATGGCCGCGGGCGTCCCACGCAAAGATGTCGTAGGCCGGCAGGTTCAGTTCGTCGGCAAGGTGGGCGACACGGCCGGAATGCTCGTGCCCGCGATGGAACAGCACCACCGCGCCGCGCGGCTGTCCCTCGAGCGCCGGCCAATGCCGATAGAACAGCGTCTGCCCGTCGTGGGTCTCGAACTGCCGCTCCAGCGGCTGGCGCATCGACAGTCGGTCCATGCCTTACTCCGCGGTCTGGCTCGGCGCTTGAGCCCGCGCCTGGGCCTGCGCTTCGGCGACGCCGCGACGGACCCGGTTGACGATGGTCAATACGGACAGCAGTGACAGCAGCAGCCACAGCCACGGCCCGAGCGTGCCGAACCCCAGCCCGACGCCGGCCCACAGCGCAATCGCGCCGACCACCAGAGCGCGATCGCTCTTGCCGAAGGGCCCGTCGTAGCGGCGGCTTGCGCCGGCCAGCGGACCGATCAGCCCTGCGGCCTCGACGATCACCGCCAGCAGCGCAAAGGGTCCGACCTGGACCAGGTTGAAGTCGGGCAGCGCGGCCAGCGGCAGGATCAGCGCGACATCGGAGACGATGTCGCCCAGCTCGTTCAGATAGGCGCCCAGCGCGCTCTTCTGGCCGTGCTCGCGCGCCAGCATGCCGTCGATCGCATTGAGCGCCATCCGCGCAAACAGCCACAGCGGGAACAGCAGGAACAGCACGGAGATTTCGGCCACCAGCGCGCCGATCGCCGCCAGCGCCCCGACGGCCAGAGAACCGGCCGCGGCCACCAGCGTCACCTGATTGGCGGTGGCTCCGCGCTCGGCCAGATCCTGGACCAGCGGGCGAAGCCACGCCTGGAATCTGGGCTTGAGTTCGTAGAGCGTCATTGGCCGGCCTCCCGCAGAGCTTGCGCCGGAAGCGGCATGGCGATGCGCCAGGCTGAACCGGTCCCCGGCGCGCTGTGCGGCCGATGGACCGGGACCCCCCTTCCGGATTTATTGGTATTGGTATCTGGTCTTGGCTCGACGCCGCGCCAGCCTTGGGTTGACGGGGCGTCAAGGCCGAGACATTACCAGAACTGCAGTCGGCGGTGAATTCGACGATGTTTAATTCACCCGCCTCGCCGACATCGCCGCCGGCCTCCCGACCGGATCCTGCCACGGACAATGCTGCCGCCGGCGATATCTACCGATGGGAGATCGGGGCTGGGCGCGATGCTGCGAATCATTGCGAGGCCGCGGCAGGTTCATTGCGGGCGGGATTCCGCAATGTCTTGCAGACAAAGCCATCGGTGCTTGCGCTTCGCCCAATGCAGCAATTGCGGCGCCGGAAAATCCCTGTCCTCGAGGCAACCGGCCGATACGGAAATAGCTGCCTTCAATGCTTCGGCTCGCATCAGCACCACGGATCCGCACCTCGCGCAAAATTCCTGCTCCAGCCATTGTCCCGATGTCCCGGTGCGCCGCCACGTCCTGGTTTCGCCTTTTCGGCTGACGATGGCCGATTCGGCATAGATCGCGCGGTAAGAGAACGCGGAACCGGTGCAGCGCTGGCATTCGAGGCAGCTGCAGGCGTAGACGCGGTGCGGCTCGCCGGCCAGAACGAGTTCGACGCCGCGGCAGGAACATGCCGCGGTGCGCGTGCGGACGTCAGCTTGCATGGGCCAGCTCCGCCGTGCCATGCCGGTAAAGGGAATGGCGCCGGTTCATTAAAATGCGGAAGACGGGCGAGCCCAGCCACCCCGCGCTGCGGAGGGGAAAATACGATGTCATGGAAAGTTCTCCGGCGATCGAATCCTGTCGTATCGACCGCGCCAGTTTTTCGAGATGGGCCCGATTCGATGATATCGATTCGTCCCGACACCGGGAAGAACGCACTTCGAAGTAAGTATCCGGTCTGGTGATATCCGGTCCATTGATGACTGGCATGCGGCGATCGCGCACGCCCGAACGCTTCCGGGCGCCGATCCGCAGCTGGAGGCGGTGCGACGGATCGTCGTGGCGGATCAGGTCAGCTTCCTGCGTACGCAGCTGGATAGGCACGGCACGTCAGGCACGGCCTGAGGAGCAAAGGCAAGCACGCTTCGCCCAAACGTGGGCAGCGGCATACTGCCCGGCACATCCCTCGACGCGCAGCGCAATTACCCTCGACTTTCATTGCCGCAGCTTCTACTGTCCAGCAAGACAGGAACGCTGCGTAGCGGCGCATCGGCCTGCCCGAATAACACGAGGGGAATTCGCCATGACGACCTTGCATTCGCGCCGCACGTTTCTCGTCGCCACGCTGGGATCGGCGCTCGCCGCCTGCGGTGGCGACGACGACGATCCCCCGCCCTCCCCGCCATCTCCTGCCGTGCCGGAAGCCCGGATCGCGCAGGCCATCGCCAGCGTCGACAAGCTCGTCACCGACCAGATGTCCCGCACCGGTGTGCCGGGGGTGGCGACGGCGGTGGTCCGCGGCAATCAAGTCGTCTATGCCAAGGGATTCGGCAAGCGCGCCGTCGACGAGGGCGCGGCGGTCGACGCCGATACCGTGTTCCAGCTCGCCTCGATGTCGAAATCGCTCGGCGCCATGGTGGTCGCGCATCAGGTCGGCATCGGACGCGTCCGGTGGGACACCCCCGTGCAATCGCAATTGCCCTGGTTCGCCCTGTCCGATCCCGAGGTCAATCCGGTGCTGACGGTGGCGGACCTGTATTCGCACCGCTCGGGCCTGCCGGACCATGCGGGCGATCGGCTCGAGGACATGGGCTATGACCGTCGCCAGGTACTGGAGCGATTGCGCTTCCTGCCGCTGCATCCGTTTCGCGCCTCGTACCAGTACACCAATTTCGGCCTGACCGCCGCCGCCGAAGCGGTCGCCACCGCGGCGGCGATGGACTGGGCCACGCTGTCGGAGCAGACCCTCTATCGTCCGCTCGGCATGGCGCGCACCAGTTCGCGCCACGCCGACTATCTGGCCCGCGACAATCGCGCGGTCGGCCATGTGCGCGAGAACGGCGCGTGGATACGCGGTCCGGTACGCGATCCCGATGCGCAATCGCCGGCCGGCGGGGTCAGCGCTTCGGTCAACGACGTGGCGCGCTGGCTCGTGATGATGCTCGGCGAAGGCATGTTCGAAGGCAGGCGCATCGTCGACGCCAGTGCGCTGAAGGAAGCGATCGCGCCGCACAACCAGTCCACGCCGCCGGCCGACGGGCGTCCGGCGGGCTTCTACGGCTATGGCTTCAACGTCGGCACGAATCCTGCCGGCCGCGCGATGTACAACCACTCCGGCGCGTTCGCGCTCGGTGCCGCGACGGCTTTCCTCGCGGTGCCCTCGCTGAATCTGGCGATCGTCACGCTGACCAACGGCTTTCCGATCGGCGTGCCGGAGACGATCAACAACCAGTTCTTCGATCTGGTGGATTACGGCGCGATCCAGCGCGACTGGGCGACCATCATCGAGGAGGCGCTGGCGCCCGTGCTGGCGCCGGAAGGCGGGCTGGTGGGCGCCACGCCGCCGGCCTCGCCGCTGCCGCCGCGCGCGCTGTCGGTCTATGCCGGCGACTATGCCAACAATTACTACGGGCCGATCACGGTACGCGAATCCGCGGGTGCACTGGTGCTGACGATCGGCCCCGCGCCGCTGGTGCTGCCGCTGTCGCACTGGGACGGCGACGTCTACACGTTCCGGCTGCGCAACGAGAACGCGACGCCGGGCACGATCTCGCGCGTCTGGTTCGGCAGCGACCGGCTGACGCTGGAGTACTACGACCAGGAGGGGCTGGGGACCTTCATGCGGACGAGCTGAAGCGCGGTCCTGCCCCGGGGCGGGACCGCGCTTCGTTCAGCGGACGACTTCAGGGAACGACTTCACGAGCCGGCTTGGGGACCGACTCGGGAGCCGACTCAGGAGACGGCTTCCGGCACGCCTCAAACCTGTCCGACCTGCCCCATCGCCGGATCGCTGACCAGGTCCTTGCCCGTTTCCATCCGCCCGGCAAAGCGGCGGCGGAACGCCGGACTCGCGTCGCAGGTCACGACGAAGTCGTACCAGCAGCCGGCGTCCGCGATCGCCCATTCGAACTCGACGACCTTGCCAGGCGGGACCATGCGCGTCCACGGGCCGTCGCTGCGATACGCCAGCGCTTCGGCCGTGAAGCGGATCGGCCGGCGGCCGTTGTTATGCAGCTTGACCCGCACGGTGGGGCGATCGCACGGGTTGTAGCAGACCTGGATCTCCGGCATGGCCTCGCCCTGCTCCGCCGCATCGCCGACGAAGCTGCGGTGAAAGCCGTTCGGGCCCAGCACCCACAGGTCGTACTTGCCGCCGTCCGCGCCGATATCCCAGACGTCGTCGAGCGTCTTGCCGGCCTCGACGACGATGCGGCGCGGAATGCGGTCCAGATGCAGGCGGTCGTAGACGTGGAAGACAGCGCCGACGCTGCGCGCGCTGGCGTTGGCAAACAGCAGTTGCAGCCGGTTGTTGCGGGCATCGACGCGCGCGCTGGTGTGCAATTCGTACGGCAGCGCCCGCGAGGGACGCGTGCCCGGGTCCTGCACCGGCAGCGCCGGCGTGGCCGGCACCGGGATCTTCGGCATGGCCTGTTGCGCGGCCGTCAGGCTGGTGGCCTCGGCGCGCGTGGTGCGGCCCGCCAGCTCCGGCAGCGGGTTGGCGTTCGGCGTGGCGAAATTGAACGCGCTGGTCAGGTCCCCGCAGACCGCGCGGCGGTACGGGCTGATCTGCGGCTCCATCACGCCGAAGCGCGCCTCGAGGAAGCGGATCACCGAGGTATGGTCGAACACCTCGGAATTGACCCAGCCGCCGCGGCTCCACGGCGAGACGATCCACATCGGCACGCGCGGACCCGGTCCGTAAGGCCGGCCGTCGCGGGCCGGCTGCTTGGGCGTCGCCGGCTGATAGTCGTGGTATTCGAAGGCCATCTGCGCATCCGACAGCGTCGATTTGCCGGCGACGGTGCCATCCGGATTGCGCGACGGCGCGGTCGGCGGCGGCAGGTGGTCGAAGAAACCGTCGTTCTCGTCGTAGTTGATGATCAGCGCGGTCTTGCTCCATACCTCGGGATCGGAGGTCAGCGCATCGAGAATCGCCTGCACATACCAGCCGCCCTTGGCCGGGCTCGACGGCCCGGGGTGCTCGCTGAATTCGGCCGGCGGGATGATCCACGACACTTCCGGCAGGCGTCCGTTCTGCACGTCGTCGCGCAGCGCCTGCAGGAAGCCGCCGTCGGCCATCGTGTTGCAGAAGCCCTTGGCAAAGGGGCTGTAGCGATCGTCGATCGCTGGATCGTACGGCGGATTGAAGCCCGGCGCGTTGGTGTTCGACACCTGCCGTCCGGCCGGCATCTTCTCCATCTCGGCGCGCCAATGACGGAAGCTCATCATCTGGTTGCAGCCGAAGTTGTCGGGGATGTTCTGGTAGACCTTCCAGCTGACGCCGGCGGCCTGCAGACGGTCCGCATAGGTGTCCCAGGTCCAGCCTTCGGTCGAAGGACCCACGTCGGCGCCGCCGTTGAACTCGTTGACCGTCACCGCGACGTTGTCGCCGGTAGGGCCGTTGGAGCCGGTCCAGTAAAACAGGCGGTTGGCGATGGTGCCGGTATGGATGCCGCAATGGTAGGCATCGCACAGCGTGAAGGCATCGGCCAGCGCGCGCTGGAACGTCACCTCGGCCTCGTCGTAGTAGCCCATCGACAGCGGCTGCTTGGCCACCGGCCAGCGGTCCATGCGGCCATGGTCCCACGCCGCCTGCGAGTCGGCCCAGTTGTGCGGCGTGCCGCCGGCGCGCTGCGCGTTGCCGATCGATTCGTCGAGGTGATAAGGCGTCAGGATGTTGCCGTTGGCATCGGTCTGGTACAGCGCGGTACGGCCGTTGCGCAATGGAATCGGGAAGCGATCACCGTAGCCGCGCACGCCCTTGAACGTGCCGAAATAGCTGTCGAACGAGCGGTTCTCGAGCATCACCATCACGACGTGCTTGACGTCCTTGATGGTGCCCGTCGCATTGTGGGCCTCGATCGCCAGCGCGCGCCGGATGCTCGGCGGGAAGCTCGCCAGCACGGCGGCCGCGGCGCCGGTGCCCAGCGATGCCTTCAGGAATTGTCGCTTCGACGGATTGAATGTCATGGCGGATTCTTTTTCGTTGGGGGCGGAGGAGAGTCAGGGCGCGCAGCGGCTCGAGCAGCTGCCGGGCTTGCCGGGCAGCTTGCCGTTCGGGTTGGTGGTGTCGGGTGCGGCCGATGGCGACAGGGTCGCGCCATCGTCGCCGCCGCCGCAGCCGGCCAGCAGCAGCGCGGCCAGGATGGCAGAGGCCGCGAGCGGCAGCGTGGGGCCGCGCCGCCAAAGGGAAGCGAAGGAAGGGAGCATGGCTGGAGTTCCGTGGTGGGGAAAAGGGACAGCGTGATCGTTGGCCTGCATTGTTGGTAGCCCAAATGTCAGTTCCTTGACACATGAGCACAACTACGAATCCTCGTTGCCGATTCCGCTGCCGGCCTCGCGCGACCCTCCGCCTGGCCCGCCGCTTCGCTCCGCGCTTGCCGCGGCGCCACCCTTGCCCTGCCGTCATCGCTCTGTCATCACCTCCCCCCAGAATGCGCTCGTCATTCCAGCAAGGGAGTCGACATGACCCATGCAATAGAAGTGCGCGGCCTGAGCAAGTCGTTCCGAGCCGACCGCAAGGCCCTGGACGACGTCACGCTGCAGGTGGCGCCCGGTGAAATGGTGGCCCTGCTGGGCGCATCTGGCTCCGGCAAGTCCACGCTGCTGCGTCACGTGGCAGGCTTCGTCGCCGCCGACAGCGGCGAGATCGTGGTGCATGGCCGCACCGTGCAGCGCGATGGCCGGCTGGCAGCGGAGGTCCGCAAGGCCCGCGCCGAGATCGGCTTCGTTTTCCAGCAGTTCAATCTGGTCGGGCGGCTGCCGGTGATCACCAACGTGATGATCGGCATGCTGAGCCGCATCCCGAAATGGCGCGGCCTGCTTCGCTATTTCAAGGCCGATGAACTGCGCGCCGGGCTCGATGCGCTTGCGCAAGTTGGTATAGACGACTATGCCTTTCAACGTGCTTCGACGCTGTCGGGCGGCCAGCAGCAGCGCGCGGCCATCGCACGGACGCTGGTGCAGAACGCCCGCGTGATCCTCGCCGACGAGCCGATCGCCTCGCTCGATCCGGAATCGTCGCGCCGCGTGATGTCGCTGCTCACGCAGATCAATCGCACGCACAAGGTCGCCGTGGTGGTGTCGCTGCATCAGGTCGACATCGCCATGCGCTACTGCCCGCGCGTGGTGGCGTTGCGCCATGGCAAGGTCGTCTACGACGGTCCGTCGCATGCGCTGACGCAGCGCATGCTGCGCGATCTCTACGGTACCGAGGCAGACGAGCTGCTGCATGACCTGCTGCCCGACCGGATCGCGATGCCGATCGACGGCTCGCCCGTGCCTGCCACCGTCACGATGGATCTTGCGGCCGCCTGATTGCGGGCTGCCATTCGCGGCCATTGGTAGTCATTCCGGCCCCTTCCGGCTCCTTCCGTCCCTTTCCGCTCCTACTTTCGCATCGGAGTCACCCATGCTTCGCAGAACCTTCCTTGCCCTGATTACCTCCGCGATTGCCGCCGCCCCTGCCCTGGCGCAGGACGCCAGGCCGCTGAGCATCGGCTTCATCTCGACCGAGTCGTCGTCCAACCTGAAGACCGCGTGGCAGCCGCTGATCGACGATCTGAGCAAGGCGCTCGGCGTGCCGGTCAAGCCGTTCTTCGCGTCGGACTATGCCGGCATCATCGAGGGCATGCGCTTCAACAAGGTGCAGATCGCCTGGTTCGGCAACAAGTCGGCGATGGAGGCGGTCGATCGCGCCAACGGCGAGGTGTTTGCCTCGGTGATCGACAAGGACGGCAATCCCGGCTACTGGTCGCTGCTGATCGTCAGCAAGGACAGCGACCTGAAGTCGGTCGAGGACGTGATCAAGCGCGGCAAGGAGCTGTCCTACGGCGCCGGCGATCCGAATTCGACCTCCGGCACGCTGGTCCCCGGCTACTACCTGTGGGCCGCCAACAAGGTGGAACCGAAGACGCTGTTCAAGGCCGTGCGCATCGGCAACCACGAGGCGAACCTGCTGTCGGTGCTGAACAAGCAGGTCGATGTCGCGGTGAACAATACCGAAAACCTCGGGCGCTATCGCGTCAACACCGGCAAGAATCCCTATGACCAGCTGCGCGTGCTGTGGAAATCGCCGCTGATTCCGGCCGATCCGATGGTGTATCGCAAGGACCTGCCGGCCGACATGAAGCAGAAGATCCAGACCTTCTTCGTCAACTACGGCAAGGGCGCCGACGCCGCGCGCGAGAAGCAGGTGCTCGCCACGCTGACCTACCAGGGCTTCCGCCCCTCCAGCGATGCGCAGCTGGTGCCGATCCGCCAGATCGAGCTGGCCAAGGAGAAGGCTCGCATCGAGTCGGACGGCACGCTGGCCGCGGCCGACAAGGAGAAGCGCCTGGCCGATGTGTCGCGCCGCCTGGCCGAGCTCGACAAGGCCGTCGGCACGCAGTGATTGTGCAGTGACCGTGCAGTGATGGTTCGGTGATTGCGCGGTGACCGTGCAGCAAGCGCGCAATCATCGGGCAATCGTCGCGCAGTCATTGCCGATCGTCGGATATACCGCAGGGCTTGCGACGTGCACGGCCCTGCCCCTTGCCTTCTACGGATTCCCCTCATGACCGCCACCGCCAAGCCCGGCCTGCCTTCACCGCAAGCGAGCGGCCGGCCGCCGCGCACCTCCCTTTACGCGATGCTCGTCTGGGCCATCGTGCTCGCCATGCTGGCCCTGTCCTGGCAAGGCGCCGACATGCGCCCGCTGGATCTGCTGCGCGATTCCGGCAATATGGCGCAGTTCGCCGCCGACTTCTTCCCGCCGGACTTCCGCGACTGGCGACACTATCTCGACGAGATGCTCGTCACCGTGCAGATCGCCGTCTGGGGCACCGCGCTGGCGGTCGCGGTGGCGGTGCCGTTGGGCCTGCTGTGTTCGGCCAATATCGTGCCGGCCTGGGTCTACCAGCCGGCGCGGCGCCTGATGGACGCCTCGCGCGCCATCAACGAGATGGTGTTCGCGATGCTGTTTATCGTGGCCGTCGGCCTCGGTCCGTTCGCCGGCGTGCTGGCCATCTGGATCCACACCACGGGCGTGCTGGCCAAGCTGTTCGCCGAGGCGGTCGAGGCCATCGATCCGCGTCCGGTCGAGGGCGTGCGCGCCACCGGTGCGGGCCGGCTGGAAGAGATCGTCTATGGCGTGATCCCTCAGGTGCTGCCGCTGTGGCTGTCGTTTGCGCTCTACCGCTTCGAGTCCAATGTCCGCTCGGCCTCGGTGGTCGGCATCGTCGGCGCCGGCGGCATCGGCACCGTGCTGTGGGAGATCATCCGCAGCTTCCAGTACGCACAGACCTGCGCGGTGATGCTGCTGATCATCGCCTTCGTGACGGTGATCGACGTGCTGTCCGCGCAGATCCGCAAGGTGCTGGTCTGAGGACGAGTCGCCAAGCCGGCGATCAGGCGCGTCGCAAGGCGGGTACTCAAGCGAGTCGCCCGGCGGGGCGTCAGGTCAGTTCGCCGGCCCGACTGGTGGCCGGCGTCATGCCGATCGACCTTGCCAACGCCTCGACGGCGGCTTGCAGCGCCCCGCTGTTGTCGATCTCGACAAGCCGGCAACCGGCCGGCACATCGAACGCAGCGGTGGCACGCGCCAGACGCCCTGCGATCGCCTCCTCCGACTCCCGGCCGCGCTGACGCAAGCGTGCGGCCAGCGCGGCCGGCGACACGCGCACATGAAGCGCGCACAGCTTCGGATAGCGCGCCACCGCCTGCGGCAGGTACTCGCGCGAGCCGTTGACCACGACCTTGATGCCGCGCTGGAGCCATTGCTCGATCTCGATGCCGATGCCGTAGTGCAGGCCATGGCTGTGCCAGTGCATCGCCATGCAACCCAGCGCGACGCGGCGCTGGAACTCCTCCGTCGTCAGCGCGACGGAGGCCTCGTTGGCATCCGCGGGACGCGTGATATAGCGGTGCGCCACGACGAGCCGGTCGTCGCCGCCCAGGCACCCGCGCAGCGCGCGCAGCAGCGAATCCTTGCCGCTGCCAGAAGGCCCCATCAGATAGAACAGGCCAGTGCCGTCCAGGCGATGCGGCGCGCTCATGCCGGCAGGTACGCCGCGCCGGCGCCATCGCGGGTTCGTCCATCGAAGCCATAGTGGCGCGCCGCCACGAAATCGGCCCCGGGCTCGGGCTGCACGAACACGCTGACGCTGTCCACACGGAGCGGCGTGTCGAGCAGCGTGCCGGCCGCCGAAGACAGTTGGGCCAGCGCCGCGGCCTGCCGCTCGGCGTCCAGCATGCCGGTCAGCGTGATATGGAAGGTGAAGGCGTCGAACAGATAGGGATAGCCCCAGTCCTGCAGCATCTGCCGCTCCAGCGGGGACAGCCGCTCCGGCTTGCGCCGCGCGATCTCGTCCGGCGTGGGCGGCGCGCGGAATCGGTCCATGTCCCGCACGCTGGCGTCGGCCAGCTGATGCACGGCGCGTATGGCTTCCGGCTCGTCGGCAAGGCACCACGCCAGGAAGCCGCGCAGCGCGCGCAGCGTCAGCGGAACGTCGAACGGAGTACGAGTGCCGGCAAACTCGCGCATGGCGTCGTCCAGCATCGCGGGCCCGGTCCCTTCGGCGAGGCGGAACGGCGGCTTCAGCGTGGCGTGCAGGCCGTAATGGGCCGGCGCCTCGACCCACTCGGCGGGACGCGCGGCCATCTCGCGCGGCGGCGGCGACGGCTCGCCGGTGTCGGCGTCGCGGCCCAGCCAGTGCTGGCCGAAGGTCCGGAACGGCTCGTTGGGAGCCAGGTAAATGGCGTATCGATGCGCCGGCATGTTGGTGTCAGTCGGTCGGTAGGTCGAAGCGGCAGGCTAGCGCGGCAAGGTGACAGGCGGATGTCTAGACCAATCGACAAGCCAGGCCGTCCCCCGCGCCGCGGATCAGTCGTTATCCGATACGGTCAGCTGAACCCAGTCGCCGGCGAACCGCGTGATGCTGTACTGCACCGGCGCGCCGTCGATATCGACGTTCAGCGCCTCGACCTGCAGCACGGGCCTGGTTTTCGGCTGGTTCAGCAGCCGCGCGACCGGCGCGCTGGGCAGCGCCGCCGTGATGCGCGACCACTTGCGAGTGTAGTCGGCGATGCCGCATTGCGCGAGGGCGCGCGAGATCGAGCGCTGGTCGCGCAGTTGATCCTCCAGCTCCGGGAAGCGCTGGTAATCGAAGTAGTGTTCGGCCACGTCGATGGGGCGGCCTTCGGCCTTGCCGACCATCTGCACATGCAGCACCGGCGCCGTGCGCGCGATCCCCAGATGCCGGGCGACCTCGGGCAGGCGGCTGACATGGCTGCCGACGAATTCGACATGGCCGCGTATGCCTTGCGCGGCGAGATTCTGCGAGAAACGGGTACGCCGCGCGATCGCGTAGTCGATGGCATGCTCCTGCACGAAGGTGCCGCGGCCCTGCTCGATCCGCACCAGGCCGCTTTGCTCGAGTTCGCTCATGGCCCGCCGCACGGTATGGCGATTGACGGCGAAGCGCATCGCCAGCTCGGACTCTGGCGGCAGCTGCTCGCCGGGCCCGTACAGCTTCTTGCGGATGTCATCGGCCAGCGCCTCCCCGATCTGGCGCCATACCGCGACGCCCGAGCCCCGTTCGACTTCTCGTTCCGACATCGTCCTGATTCCTCTTGTCATTGCGCGCTGTCATTGCGCGCTGTCATTCAGCGGCCATCGCATCGTGCGATTGTGCCCGAGCCGCATGCACTCGTGCGAGGTGCCCGATCACGATTCGGGCTCGTCATCAAACAGTCATGCCGCCGTGGTCTAGTAGCGCCGTGTTGTTGCAGCTGACATCTAAACGTATAGACGTATAGGGATGACGATGAAAGGCAAGATCGGCGAACACGGCGAGCGCGGCGAACACGGCCAGAGAGGCGGCCAAATCGGTGAAGTCGGCCAAACCGGCGACATCGGCGACAGCGCCGACGCGTCACGGGCCGCATGGCTGCGGATCCTGGCGCTGGCAGATACCGAAACCCTCGATGGCGCCTACCGGCGGCTGGGCCAGCAGGGACCGCTGCCCGCCTACCGCCTGCTGCGCAAGCCGGAGTCCGGCATGGCGATGGTGCGCGGGCGTACCGGCGGCACCGGTGCGCAGTTCAACCTCGGCGAGATGACCGTGACGCGCTGCGCGGTGGTGCTGGAACCGGGCCCGACGCCGACCGAAGAGGCGGCGATCGCCGGCGTGGCCTATGTCATGGGCCGCTGTCCCCGCCATGTCGAACAGGCGGCCGTGCTGGACGCGCTGCTGCAGCGGCCGGAATGGCACGCTCGCGTCCAGCAGATCGTGCTGGAACCGCTGGCGCGCACGCTGGCCGAACGCGACGCGGCGCAGGCGGCCGCAGCCGCGCAGACCCGCGTCGAATTCTTCACGATGGCCCGCGGAGAGGACTGAGATGCCGACCCTGCATTCCATGCCGAGCCAATCCACCGCGTCGCTGCTGCCCGGCTTCGATCATCCCGTCGACGACGCGCAGGTGGTCTTTCGCGCGACGCTGCAGGCGTTCGCCCATCCGGGCCGCATCGAAGCGCTGACGGCGGATTGCGGTGTGCCAGACGGTCTGTCTCCCGCGATGACCGCCCTGCTGCTGACGCTCGCCGATCCCGATACGCCGGTCTGGTTGCCGGCCGACATGGCCGCGTCGGCCGGCGCGTTCCTGCGCTTTCACTGCGGCTGCCCGCTGGTCGACGATGTCGCCGCCGCGCAGTTCGTCTGCGTGCCGGCCGGCCATGACATGCCGGCGCTGCGGGGCTGCGCGCAGGGCGATCCTGCCTTTCCCGACCGCTCGGCCACGCTGATCGTCGAGGTCGCTTCGCTCGACGAAGGCAGCATGCTGACGCTGCGCGGCCCCGGCATCGAGACCACGCGCACGCTGCGTGTAGCGGGCCTGCCGGAAGACTTCCGCCGGCAATGGCAGGCCAACCATGCCGGCTTTCCGTTGGGCGTGGACCTGCTGCTGACCGCCGGCGAACGGATCTGCGCGTTGCCGCGCACCACACTGGTGGAGGACTGACATGTACGTCGCAGTCAAGGGCGGAGAACGCGCCATCCTGAATTCGTACCGCATGGTCGACGCGTATCGCCGCGGCGATCCTGCGGTGCCGGAGCTGACGCTGGCCCAGATCCGCGAGCAGATGCCGCTCGCCATCTCCCGCGTGATGGCCGAGGGCTCGCTGTACGATCCGCATCTCGCCGCGCTGGCATTGAAGCAGGCCGCCGGCGACCAGATCGAGGCGGTGTTCCTGCTGCGCGCGTATCGCACCACGCTGGCGCGCTTCGGCTACACGCTGCCGCTCGATACCGGCGCGATGCGGCTGCGCCGGCGAATCTCGTCGACCTTCAAGGACGTGCCGGGCGGACAGGTCCTCGGGCCGACCTACGACTATACGCAGCGCCTGCTGGACTTCTCGCTCGAAGCCGATAGCGCTCCGCAGGCGTGCATCGCCCCGCCGATCACGGACACGGCAGAGGAAGTTCAAACGATGCCGCGCGTAACCGACCTGCTGCAAGCAGACGGCCTGGTCGAGGCCGAGCCCATTCCGCCGGGCGATCCCGCTCCAGCCGACCTGACCCGCGAGCCGCTGACCTTCCCGGCCAGCCGCGCGGCCCGTCTGCAGAACCTGGCGCGGGCCGACGAAGGCTTCCTGCTGTCGATGGGCTATTCGACGCAACGCGGATACGGCAATTCGCATCCGTTTGCCGCCGAGATTCGCTATGGCACCGCGGAGGTCGAGCTGTTCGTCGAGGAACTGGGCTTTGCCGTGACCATCGGCGAGATCGAACTGACCGAATGCCAGATGATCAACGACTTCGCCGGCAACGCCAAGGAAGCGCCCTGCTTTACCCGCGGCTATGGCCTGGTATTCGGCTACAACGAGCGCAAGGCGATGTCGATGGCGCTGGTCGATCGGGCGATGCGCGCCGCGGACCTCGGCGAGGCCGCCGACAACCCCGCCAATGACATCGAATTCATGCTGTACCACAGCGACAACGTCGAGGCCTCGGGCTTCGTCCAGCATCTGAAGCTGCCGCACTACGTGGACTTCCAGACCAATCTCGAACTGCTGCGCCGGCTGCGTGCGCAGCGGCAAGCGGCCGAACCGGCCGCCGATACACGAACGGCAGCCCCTTCCGCCCGCGCCACCGGCCGCGACGAGACCGCACCGCAGTGCCAGCCCCAGGAGGAGAGCGTCGCATGACCGCCGCCATCGCCCCGCTCCCCGCGGAAGTCACCACGCGCGACGCGCACTACAACTTCGGCTACCTCGACGAATCGACCAAGCGCATGCTGCGCCGCGCCCTGCTGAAGGCGGTGGCGATTCCCGGCTACCAGGTCCCGTTCGGCAGCCGCGAGATGCCGCTGCCCTATGGCTGGGGCACCGGCGGCATCCAGGTCACTGCCGCCATCATCGGCCGGCAGGATGTGCTCAAGGTCATCGACCAGGGCTCGGACGACACCACCAATGCCATCAACATCCGCCGCTTCTTCGGCCGGGTGACCGGCGTACGCACCACGGAGCGCACCGCTGAGGCCAGCATCATCCAGACCCGCCATCGCGTTCCGGAAACGCCGCTGCGCGAAGGGCAGACCATGGTGTTCCAGGTGCCGATCCCCGAGCCGCTGCGCTGGCTGGAGCCGAGCGAGACCGAGACGCGCACGATGCATGCGCTGGCGGAATACGGTGCCATGCACGTCAAGCTCTACGAAGACATCGCCCGTCACGGCCATATCGCCACGACCTACGACTATCCGGTCATCGTCAACCAGCGCTACATGATGCGGCCCTCGCCGATCCCCAAGTTCGACAACCCCAAGCTGGACCGCAACCCGGCGCTGATGTTGTTCGGTGCCGGCCGCGAGAAGCGCGTGTACGCGGTGCCGCCCTACACCTCGGTCAAGAGCCTGGACTTTGCCGACCATCCCTTCACGGTCGAGAAGTGGTCGAGCTGCTGCGCGCAGTGCGGCGCCACCGACAGCTACCTGGACGAGATCATCACCGACGACGCCGGTACGCGCATGTTCGTCTGCTCGGACACCGAGTACTGCGCCGATCGCCAGGCACAACAGACCATCAAGGCAGCCGAAGCCACCGAGGCCGCCGAGGCCGCCGATCCGGCCGCGGGAGGTGTGCGATGAGCGCGACGCCATTGCTGTCGGTGCGCGGGCTGACGCGCACCTGGGACGGCGTCCATGGCTGTCATGACGTCAGCTTCGATCTGTATCCCGGCGAAGTGCTGTGCATCGTCGGGGAATCCGGCTCGGGCAAGAGCACGCTGCTGCAGGCCCTCTCGATGCAGGCGCCGGCGCAGCGCGGCACCGTCAGCTACGACATGCGCGAGTCCGGCCTGACGGATCTCGCCACGCTGTCGAGCGCACGCCTGCGCCTGCTGGCGCGTACCGACTGGGGCTTCGTGCACCAGCATGCCCGCGACGGCCTGCGCATGCAGGTCAGCGCCGGCGCCAATATCGCCGAGCGGCTGATGGCGGTCGGACAACGCCACTACGGCGAGCTGCGCGAGATCGCGGGCGCCTGGCTTGAAAAGATGGAGATCGATCTGGCGCGGCTGGACGACACGCCCCATGCCTTCTCCGGCGGCATGCAGCAGCGCCTGCAGATCGCGCGCAATCTGGTCACGCATCCGCGCCTGGTCTTCATGGACGAGCCCACGGCCTCGCTCGACGTCTCGGTACAGGCGCGCTTGCTCGACCTGCTGCGCCGGCTGGTATCGGACCTGGACCTCGCCGCCATCCTGGTGACACACGACCTCGCCGTCGCGCGGCTGCTGGCCCACCGCACGCTGGTGATGCAGGGCGGGCGCGTGGTCGAGCAAGGGCTGACCGACCAGATCCTCGACGACCCGCAGCATCCGTATACGCAGCTGCTGGTCTCTTCCATTCTGCAGGGTTGAACCATGAGTCAAGCACAGCAGGCAGAGCATGCACAGACGCTGATCGAGGTCCGCGGCCTCGGCAAGATGTTCACCTTGCACAACCAGGGCGGCATCCGGCTGCCGGTGCTGCAGTCGGTCGATTTCGAGGCGGCGCGCGGCGAATGCCTGGTGCTGTCCGGACGGTCCGGCACCGGCAAGAGCACCTTGCTGCGATGCCTGTACGGCCACTACCTGGCCACCGAAGGCAGTATCCGGTTGCGTGATACCAGCGCGGAAGGCGCACCCTGGGTCGAGCTGACCAACGCGCCGGAGCAACGCGTGCTGAGGCTGCGCCGCGACGTGATCGGCTACGTCAGCCAGTTCCTGCGCGCGATTCCGCGTGTCGGCGCGCTCGACGTCGTGGCCGAGCCGCTGCAGCAGCGCGGCGTCGACCGCAACGTGGCCCGCGCGCGCGCCGCGGCGCTGCTGGAACGCCTGAACCTGCCGCGCCGGTTGTGGGAGCTTCCGCCGGCGACCTTCTCCGGCGGCGAACAGCAGCGCGTCAATATCGCGCGCGGCCTGATCGGCGGCCACCCGATCCTGCTGCTCGACGAGCCCACCGCCTCCCTTGATGCCGACAACCGCGCCGTCGTCATCGCGCTGATCCGCGAGGCGCTTGCCGAGGGCCGCTGCCTGATCGGCATCTTCCACGACGAAGCGGTCCGCGATGCGGTCGCCACGCGCCTGCTGACGTTGCAGCCGGCCGCCGCGATCGCGTGATTCGCGGCCACCACCCTATCCGCACCCTAGCCGAACCAACACGGAGCCGGACATGTCCGCCACTTACCTGACGCACGTCACCCTGGTGCTGCCCGACCGCGTGCTGCAAGACAGCGCGCTGCTGATCGAGGATGGGCGTATCGCCGCCATCGAACCCGACCCGGCCACGGTGCCGGCGCTGGCCAACGTGATGGCGCTGCCCGGACACACGGTGATGCCCGGCCTGATCGACGTCCATTGCGACGCGATCGAGAAGGAAGTGGAACCGCGCGCCAACGTGCTGTTCCCGATGGACTTCGCGGTGGCGCAGGTCGACCGGCGCAATGCGGCGGCCGGCATCACCACGCCCTACCATGCGCTGTCCTTCGCCAACAACCAGTTCGGCGTGCGCAACAACGACACGGCCGCCGCGCTGGTGCGCACGGTGGCGGCGTATCGAGACCACAGCCTGGTCGACAACCGCATCCACTGCCGCTACGAAGTCACCGATTCGGCCGCGGTGCCGGTGCTCGAGATGCTGATGCTGGAGGGCGTCGTCGACCTGCTGTCGGTGATGGACCATTCGCCGGGACAGGGCCAGTTCAAGACCCTCGACGCGTACCTGGCCTACATGGTCGGCAACCATGGCATGAGCCGCGAGGAAGCGGCGGACGCCGCCGCGAAGAAGGCCGAGCAGCGCGACGGCGCACATGAACGGGTGCGCCGGCTGCTGTCCCGCGCGCATGAACTCGGCGTGCCGACGGCCAGCCACGACGACGATTCGCCACAGCGGATCGCGGCGATGCAGGCCCTCGGCGTGCGGATGAGCGAGTTTCCGATCAACCTCGACACCGCACAGGCGGCCGCTGCGCAAGCCTTGCCGACGATCTTCGGCGCGCCTAACGTGCTGCGCGGCCGCAGCCAGAGCGGCTCGATGCGCGCCATCGATGCGATCCAGGCCGGCGTCGGCCATATCCTGTGTTCCGACTACCAGCCGTCGACGCTGATCGCCGCCGCGTTTGCCGCGGCTCGCCTGGCCGAGTTGCCGCTGAACGAGGCGGCTGCGCTGGTCACCGCCAATCCCGCGGACGCGTGCCTGTTGCACGATCGGGGCCGCCTGGCGCCGGGCTTGCGTGCGGACGTGACTGCAGTGGCCCATGTAGCCGGGCAGCCGATGATCACGCATACGTGGTCGGCAGGCCGGCTGGTGTTCGCGGCGGGGTATCGGGCATTGCCCGGCAGCGCCGGGCGGCCAGCGATGCGGGAGAAGGTGTTCGAGGCGGTGTGATTGGAGGCCGCGCCCGCACGCTGGCTCGCGGCTGACGGTGGCTGGCTGCCGGCTGCCGGCTGCTGGCTGCTGGCGGTCGGCGGTCGGCGGTCGGCGGTCGGCGGTCGGCGGTCGGCGGTCGGCGGTCGGCGGTCGGCAGTCGGCAGTCGGCAGTCGGCAGTCGGCAGTCGGCAGTCGGCGGTCGGCGGTCGGCAGTCGGCGGCGACGTCAGTGTGCGGGGCAGTCCGTCACCGCACGAATGAAGTCCACCACCGTGGCGTGTCCGGACGCCAGGCAGGCCGCGCCAACCACCGGCTCCCAGAACGCCTCGGAGCCGTGGGCCATCCGCCATTGATGCAGTCGCCGGCTCAGCAGCTGCAGATCGTATTCCTCGGTGATGCCGATCGCGCCGTGCAAGGCGTGCGCGGCGGCGGCGATGCTCGCGGCGGCCTCGCTGGTGCGAGCCTTCGCCACGGCCGCCGCAACGCGGTCGGGCTGGTCGCCATCGCCGGCAAAGGCGATCTGCGCGGCGATATGGCTGGCGGCAACCAGTTCGGCCATCACGCTGAGCTGGTGCTGCACCGCCTGGAACTTGCCGATCGCGCGGCCGAACTGCGTGCGGTCATTGCAGTATTGCAGCGTGAGATCGAACACCCGACGCGCGGCGCCGGCGATCAGCGCGGCATGCAGCGCCGCGCCCCATGCCCCGACGTCGGCACCGGAGGCCGGCACGGGCTCGGGCACCGACTGCGCCGGCCAGCGCAGCGTCGCGGCCTGGTCGCGGTGCACGCCGGTGGCAATACGGCTCGCCGCGCCGGCATCGAGCAGCAACAGCCCGTCGTCGAGGCCCAGCACCACGTGGTCGGCGATCGCACCGTACGGCGTGATCGGGCACACCAACCCGCCATCGGCTTCGCGTGCGCCGGCCTGTGCCAGCGTGATCATTCCCGGCGGAACGGCGAGCCCGGCGCGGCGCAGCAACGCCCGCGCGACCACCGACTGCGCCAGCGGCACCGGCAGCGGATGGCGCCCCATGGCAATCAGCACGGCCGCGAGCTCGGACAGTGCCAGGCCGGCGCCGCCGTCCTGCTCGGGCACGAGCAGCTCCACGAATCCGGCATCCGCGATGGCGTCCCATAGCCCCCGCGGGCTGCCGCCGTCCTCGATGGCCCGCACCGCGGCGCTCGTGCAGGCATCCTGCAGAATCGATTCGATCGCTTCGACAAACATGGTGGTCTCTCCTCGCGCCTGAGGTCCTTGCGCCCTGACGCGTCAATGCCCTAACGCTCCAACGCCCTAACGCTCCAACGCCCTAACGCCCTAACGCCCTAACGTAGTCCCAGGCTGCGGGCAATCATCCCGCGCAGGATTTCCCGCGTGCCGCCGCGCAGCGAGAACGTCGGCGAGATCTGGCTCAGATAGCTCACGGTGCGATACAACTCCGCGTCGGCAAGGGTGCGCGGATCGCCGGCGATGACGGCCTCGAGCGCGGCCGGAATCTGCTGCTCCAGCGTCGTGCCCAGGTCCTTGACCAACGCGGCCTCCGCCACCGGGCTTTCGCCCGCCGCCAGCCGCGCGGTCACCGCGATCGACATCTGCCGCAGCGGGGCCAGCTGCGCGCAGAAGCGGCCCAGCAGCGCCTGCTGCTCCGGCGTCGCGCCATCGCGGCGAAGGCGCGCCGCCCACAGGTCCAGCAGCACCACGCTCGAATAGATCCGTTCCGGACCGCTGCGCTCGAAGGCCAGTTCGGCATTGACCTGTTCCCAGCCGCTGCCTTCGTTGCCGATCAGCGCATCGTCGCCCAGCGGCACGTTGTCGAATACGACCTCGGCGAAGTGCGCGTCGCCGGTCAGGTCCTCGATCGGCCGCACGGTGACGCCTGGCAACGACAGGTCGACGATGAACTGCGACAGCCCTTTCTGCTTGTCCTCCGGCACGCCAGACGTGCGCGCCAGCGCGATCATGTACCGGCAGTGCGGCGCATTGGTGGTCCAGATCTTCTGGCCGTTCAGCGTCCAGCCCCCGGCCGTGCGAGTCGCGCGGCTGCGCACGCTGGCCAGATCGGAGCCCGAGTTGGGCTCGCTCATGCCGATGCAGAAGAAGCTCTCCCCGCGACAGATCGCCGGCAGATAGCGGCGCTTCTGCGCCTCGTTGCCGTAGCGAAGAATCAGCGGACCGCTCTGGCGATCGGCGATCCAGTGGGCCGCGACCGGGGCGCCGGCGGCCAACAATTCCTCCACCAGCACGAAACGGCGGAACGGATCCAGCCCCGCGCCGCCGTATGCGGGCGGCAGCGTGATGCCGACCCAGCCGCGTGCCGCCAGCCGGCGACTGAAGGCCGCGTCGAACCCCATCCACGACCGCGCGCGACGATCGGCGGGCACGTCGGGCAGCTGTTCGGCCAGAAAGCGTTTGACTTCGGTGCGGAAGGCCTCCGCCTCGGGCGGCAGGCTCGCACGAACGAAGTTATCGAGAAGGCTGGACACTGCGTCTGGCTCCGATGCGTTCCATGTTTGGCAGCTTCATGGTGGTTTCCAGGCCTCACACGTCCGATGCCGTGAGGGGCGTGATGGGCGTGATGGGCGTGATTGGCGTGATTGGCGTGATTGGCGTGATCGGCTTCACTGGCCTCGATGGCGTCAATATCGCATCTGGATCAGCCAGGTCGCCACCATCGCCGGCCGCTCCGCGCCCTCGACCTGCAGCTCGACCTGCCAGAAACACCGCACCTCCCCCGGCCGCACGTCCTCGATCCGCTGCAGCGCGAAGGTGCCACGCAGCCGCGAGCCGGCCGGCACCGCGCCGGTGAAGCGGACGCGGTCGAAGCCGTAGTTCAGCGACAGCTTGCGATTGGGGAAGCGGTAGCACTGCTCGAATGCGGCGGTGACCATCGACAGCGTCAGCAGCCCGTGGGCGATCGTGCAGCCATACGGCGATTCGGCCGCCGCGCGCACCGGGTCGACGTGGATCCACTGCCGGTCCTGCGTCAGTTCGGCGAACGTATCGATGGTGCGCTGATCGAGCGTGAAATAGCCGCTGACCGCGGCCGGCGCGCCGACCGCCGCGCGCAGTTCGTCCAGCGATCCGATGGTCTGCATGACGTCAGTCCGCCTTCAGGTCCATGGGTCAGATCACGCCCTTGGCGCGAAGCGAGTCGAGTCGCGCGTCGTCGAAGCCGAGCTTGTCGCGCAGCACCGCCTCGGTATGCTCGCCCAGCGTCGGCGCGGCGCGTTCGTACTGGATCGGCGTGGCCGACAGCCGGATCGGATTGGCCAGCCCCGGGGCCTGCACGCCTGCGCCATGGGGCAGCGACAGCTGCATGCCGCGATGGCGCACCTGCTCGTCCTCGAACACCTGCTGCATGTTGTAGATCGGCCCGCACGGCACGTTGGCCGCCTCCATGCGTTCCACCCACTCGGTCATCGTGCGCGTCAGCATCGCTTCGGCGATCTGCGGAATCAGCGCGTCGCGGTTGCGGTTGCGTTGGCCGGCGGAGGTGAAGCGCGGGTCCGTGGCGAGTTCCGGGCGGCCGATCACCTCGCACAGCGCGCGGTATTGCGCGTCGTTGCCGACCGCGACGATGACGTCGCCCTCGCGGCAGCGGAACACCTGGTACGGCACCATGTTCGAATGCGCGTTGCCCATCCGCTGCGGGATCATGCCGGACAGGAAGTAGTTGATCGCCTGGTAGGAGTTGATGGTCACCACGCAGTCGAGCAGCGCCATGTCGATGTACTGCCCTTCGCCGCTGACATTGCGATGCTCCAGCGCCGCCAGGATTGCGGTGCTCGCATACATGCCCGTCAGCAGGTCCGTGATGGCGATGCCCGATTTGATCGGCCCGCCGCCGGGCTCGCCGTCCGGCAGGCCGGTGATGCTCATCAGCCCGCCCATGCCCTGGAACACGAAGTCGTAGCCGGGCAGCGCGGCATAGGGGCCGGACTGGCCGAAGCCGGTGATCGAGCAGTAGACCAGGCGCGGATTCAGCGCGCGCAGGTCGTCGTAGCCCAGGCCGTAGCGCGCCAGCGTGCCGACCTTGTAGTTCTCCACCACCACATCGGCCTCGCGCGCCAGCTCGCGGATGATCTGCTGACCCTCGGGCACGGCCAGATCGACGGTAATGGACTTCTTGCCGCGATTGGCGCTGAGAAAGTACGACGAATCGGCGGTTTCCCGACCCTCGGCGTCCTTCAGGAACGGCGGGCCCCAGGCACGCGTATCGTCGCCGACGCGCGGACGCTCGACCTTGATGACTTCGGCGCCCATGTCGGCGAGGTTCTGCGTCGCCCAGGGGCCGGCCAGAATGCGGGTCAGGTCCAGAACCTTGATATGTGCCAGTGCGCCTTTCACCGGTGGTCTCCTGTGGCTGCGATTGCGCTGCGATTGCGCTGCGATTGCGCTGCGATTGCGCTGCGATTGCGCTGCGATCGGGCTGCGATCGGGCTGCGATCGGGGATGCGATCGGAGATGCGAATGCGGCAAGCGTAGTGAAGGCGTACGCGCGGCGTCCAATATCGAATCGCCATCGATTGATAGCGATCGTTTATCGCAGTGGGCCCGGCAGGAGCGCCGGGATGGGGGACGCAGCGATAAGTTTTGTATATCGCCTCGCGCCGAATTCATATTGGACACGCCGCGGAAGTGTCTCTTAGCCTTGCGCTCGAGCCTCGCAGCCATGACGGGGCGCCGACTGGAGAGAGACATGCTGATGACCCGCCCGGGCCGGCTGCTGGCCGCCGCCCTCTGCCTCGCCGCGCTTTCGCTGAGCGTTGCCGCGCCGGCGCGAGCCGACTACCCGAACCGGCCGATCCGTCTCGTCGTGTCGTTTCCGCCGGGCAGCGGCACCGATTCCACCGCCCGCTACGTGGCCCGCAAGCTCGAGGAAAAGACCGGCCAGTCGGTGGTGGTCGAGAACCGGCCCGGCGGCAACAGCTTCATCGCGGTGCAGACCGTGACCCGCGCCGAGCCTGACGGCTACACGCTGCTGCTGGCCAGCAATTCGCCGGTGGCGACCAATGTCGCGATGTTCCGCCAGCTGCCCTACGATCCGGTCGTGGAACTGGCGCCGATCGCACGGCTCGGCGTGGGCGCGATGGCGCTGGTGGTCAATCCGGCCTCACCGTTCCATACGGTGGCCGAACTGGTCGCGCATGCCCGCCAGCAGCCGGGCAAGCTCAATTACGGCGCCGGCAGCGCGTCCTATCAGATCGCGACGGAACTGTTCCTGACGCAGGGGCAAATCAAGGCCAACCACGTCCCCTACAAGGGCGCGGCGCCGGCGCTGACCGACGTCGCCGCGGGCCAGGTCGATTTCGCCTTCGCCGACTATGGCGCGGTGCTGCCGCTGCTGCAGGCGGGCAAGCTGCGGCTGCTGGCGGTGACCAGCGAAAAACGGCTGGCCACGCAGCCGAATACGCCTACGCTGCAGGAGAGCGGTTTCCCCGGCTATTTCATGGTCAACTGGACCGCGGCCTTCGCGCCGGCGAAGACGCCGCGCCCGGTGGTCGAGAAGCTGGAGAAGCTGCTGCTGGAAATCAACGCCGCGCCGGAGACCGCCGAGTTCTTCGCCCGCACCAACTGGGATGTCTTCACCGGCAACGCCGCCGAGCTGCGGCGCTTCCAGCTGGCGGAGATCCGCAAATGGTCGGACGCGGCGACGCGGGCCGGCATTCCGAAGCAATAGCGCGGACCGACAACGACACCGACACCGACGACGACAACCACGGCGACGACGACCGCCGTCGGCAACCCACCGAACGAGGACCACCATGAGCCAGTTCCTGGACTATGCGCAGCAGGGTCATATCGTGACCCTTACCCTGAACGAGCCCGCACGCCGCAATCCGCTGACCGGCAACACCGCGGTGGCCGAACTGGTGGCAGCGGTGGACCGCATCGATGGCGACGACTCGGTGCGCGCGGTGATCCTGACCGGCGCCGGCACCGTGTTCTCGACCGGCGGCGACATCCGCGACATGGAGCGCCAGGCGTCGGGCACGGTGCCCGGCATGGAGATCCGGCGCGACTATCGCCGCGGCATCCAGCGGCTGCCGCTGGCGCTGTTCAATCTGGAGGTGCCGGTGATTGCCGCGGTCAACGGCCCGGCCATGGGCGCCGGACTGGACCTGGCCTGCATGTGCGATCTGCGCATTGCATCCGAGACCGCGCAATTCGCCGAGAGCTTCGTGCGGCTGGGCATCATTCCCGGCGATGGCGGCGCCTGGTTGCTGCCGCGCATCGTCGGCCTGTCGCGCGCCGCCGAAATGATCTTCACCGGCCTGCCGATCGATGCCGCGCGGGCGCTGGAATGGAACCTGGTATCCCAGGTGGTGCCGGCCGACCAGTTGCTGCCGACCGCGATGCGGCTGGCCGAGGCGATTGCCGCCAATCCGCCGCAAGCGGTGCGCCTGGCCAAACGGCTGCTGCGCGAGGGGATGCACACGCGGCTCGACACGCTGCTGGAAATGTCCGCGACCTTCCAGGCGATGTGCCACCAGACCGAGGAGCACCGGCAGGCGGTGACGGCCTTCCTCGAGAAACGGAAACCGGCGTCCCGAAGCTGAGCGGCGGGCGCGGCAGCGGCGATCGGTAAGATGTGGGCTTCGCCACTGCCCGCGCGCCGCCCTGCCCCATGGATTTCCGACGCATCCGGCATTTCGTCGTTCTCGCGGAAACGCTGAACTTTCGCCGCGCCGCCGAACGGCTGCATATCGCGCAGCCCGCGCTGACCGTTTCGATCCAGAAACTGGAACACGAGCTGGAAACGCAATTGTTCGTGCGCGAGACGCGCGGTGTCACGCTGACGCCGAGCGGCCACGCAGCGCTTGGCGAGGCGCGGCGCATCCTGTTCCATGCCGGCCATTTCCGCGAGGCGGCGCACGCCGCGGCCAGCGGCATGGGCGGAACACTGCGTATCGGTTTCGTCGGCTCCACCACCTATCACCTGCTGCCGCAACTGGTGTCGCACTTTCGTGCCGAGTATCCCGCGGTGGAACTGACGCTGAAGGAGGCCACCTCGGCATCGATCGTCAAGCAGCTCGAGGACGAGGCGCTGGACGTCGGCCTGGTGCGCATCCCGCTGCTGCAGGCCGGCAGGATCACGCTGGCTCCGCTGGAGCACGACCGCTTCGTCGCCGCGCTGCCGCGCCATCATCCGCTGGCCGGGCACCGATCGCTGACGTTGTCCGAGCTGGCCGGCGAGCGCTTCGTGATGTACGCCCGCGAGGAAGCCTCGGGGCTGCACGCCGCCGCGATGACCGCCTGCCAGCTGGGCGGCTTCCAGCCCCGCATCGCGCAGATCGCGACGCAGATCCAGACCGTGATGGCGCTGGTGGAGAGCGGGCTTGGCATCGCACTGGTGCCGTCGATCATGCATCGCTTCGCCAACGAGCGGCTGGTGTGTATTCCGGTGGACGACATGCCCGGTGCCGCAGCCATCGGGCTGGCACTGGCCTATTGCGACGAAACCGAGACCCCGGCGGGACGGCACTTCCGCCAGGTCGCGCAGTCCGCCTTTCCCGTCGGAGGGGCGGCCGAGGCGCCATCGTCGCGCTGACGTCCGCGCGGCACGGCACGCCGGAGACGGCGTGCTACATTGCCCTCGTATCGAGGGCCGGAACCCATACCGGCATAAATTCCCGCACAGATACCCGCACAGATACCCGCACAGATGCCCGCATACATACCCGTACACAAGCACCGATGAAGACGCTGCTGATCGTCTACCACACGATGACCGGAGGCACGCAGCAGATGGCCGAAGCCGCGGCCAACGCCGCGCGGACGCAGCCGGACGTCGAGGTCAGGCTGCTGCGCGCCACCGAGGCGCAACCCGACGATGTGCTGAAGGCCGACGGCTATCTGTTCGCGACGCCGGAGAACCTGGCCGCGATGTCAGGGTTGATGAAGGACTTCTTCGACCGCTGCTATTACCCGGTGCTCGACCGCGTCAATGGCCGCCCCTATGCCGCGATGATCTGCGCCGGCAGCGACGGCCAGAACGCGCTGCGCCAGCTCGACCGCATCGCCACCGGCTGGCGCCTGCGCTCCGTGGCGCCCGGGCTGATCGTCTGCACGCATGCGCAGACGCCGGAGCGCATCCTCGCACCGAAGCAGATCGGGGCCGACGACCTCGCGCGCTGCGCGGAACTCGGCGAAGGCCTCGCCGGCGGGCTGGCGCTGGGGGTGTTCTGAAGAACGACTCCGGCTCGGGTTTCAGAGGAGATCGGCTTTCACGCGGCGTACTTGCGTTGCGATCTGAGCCATGCGCCGCGCCTGCGCTTGCACAAATTCCGCAATGCGCCGCACGAGTTCACGCTCCTGCCCAACATAGGTATCCGATTCCGCGAGCCTCGGCGCAAGATTGGTCGCCGCCTGGGCCATCCGGGTCATTTCCCGCTGCAACAGGGACGCCTTGACGCCGATGCGGCTGCCGAAGTCCGCCATCGCGAACGGCGTCAGCGCTTCCAGCTGGAATTCGTCGCCATACGCCATGGCCAGCTCCTGCTCCACCGCATCGCCATAGACACCCACAGACACCAGGTCGTACAGCGGTGCCGGGCTGATGCCCTTCGCGCTGACAAAAAACGAGATGTTCTTGCCGTGCGCGTCGCAGTTGCCAAGCAGGACATTGAGCAGCGCCCAGCGCAACATGAACGCGCGCGCCATGGCCGGCACGGCGAAAAAACGGTTCAGGGCAAACAGCTTCTCGAAACTGGCTCCATCCCGGACATGCATAACGTCCTTCGTGCTGCCGAAGTTGCGCTCGTATTTGTAGCCCACGGGCAGGTCCATCGCCTGGCACCCGTCGATGACGTGCAACCGTCGCACATCCCGTACCGTCTCTCCGTCGGCGGCATCCCATGTCACGACGCGATCGAAACGCTGTATCAGCAGTATCGGCGCAGGAATCCGCCATATCTGCACGGGTGCAACGGGCAGGCCCATCTCGGCGGCGAGCCTCATGCAATAGTGTTCGTTCGCGACCAGGCTCTCCCACTTCGCATTGATGGACTCCGGCTTCAGGATATGGGTAGAACTGAGTCGGCCGTCCGCCAGCGCAATGCGGTCCCCTTCCACCAGCACCTGCAATTTGTCCTGGAATCCGGCGACTGAGAGCCTGACCCTGCCATCCCAGACAGGAAAGGGCACATCGCGATTGCGATCGGCGATGCGCTGATTCAGTTCTTCCCGCGAGATCTGGCGTTTTTCCGGCATGAACGCGGTGTGCTGCTCTGCCGGGTCCGGGGAGGGCTCGTCCTCCGGCACGAAGCTCAACGCGCCAACCGGCTCCTTGCCGAGCAAGCGGATCAGGGCGAAGGTATTCGACTTCGCGATGTGATGATGCGCAGCGGCGACCTCCAGCGCCCTGCCCTCGGGCAGCAGATTGGCGAGAAAACGCGCGACCGTATCGGGATCGCTGGGCTCCCCACGCAGGGGCAGGTGCGGGGAAAGCGGAAATCGATCGTTGCGGCGAAGCCAGCCTGGGTCGTACGCGAACGCGTAACGGCCAGCCAGGCCTTGGCGGGGCTCGTAAGTCAGGCGGCCCACGGTCGCCTGCTGCGAAACCACGCGGAGTGAGTAAGTCATGCGCTGCCTTTGTCAGTGGAATTTGCGGCGCGCTCGGCCAGCTGCTCCTCGACCAGCAAGGCGTCGCCCTTGGGAACGACAAGCATCTTCAGGCCCAAACCGTCCAGCACCTTCATCAGGCTGTCCAGGCTGACGGACCTGCCGTTCTCCAGACGGGACAGCAGGTCCTTCGACACCCCCAGCAAATCGGCCGCATCGTCGATTCGCAACTGGCCCCGTGCGCGCTGGCTACGCACCAGCGAACCGAGCGAGTCAAGAGTTTCCACGACCGGGCTTAGGGACTCGTCGGGCAGAGGTAGTTTTCTCACCATGATTAACGTTCCGTTGCCGTGCAGACCACACATAGGCGCGCCGTCACTATTTCATAGTTCCGACATTCACGGAACAATACGACCCGATGTGTAAAATGTAGCACATTGTTCCGCAATTATAAGGAATAATGAGCCAGATGATGTCGGATATTTCTTAGTTCCTGATTTTACCGAAGTAAGGCGACAGGACCGGAACTCGCACCCATTGTTCCTGATCCATCGGAACAATAAAGCGACATTGGGGAGCCATCAGACCGATCGGTACCAACCGCGCACTTCTGCGGTCACGGCAATACGCGCTGCTTTTCAACCCGGCGGTGACTTGCGCTCCAGCACCCCCCGCACGGCCGCCGCCACCCGATGCGGATTGCCCTTTCGCCAAACGAGATGCAGTTCGACATCGAGCCCGACCTGGTCGTCGATCGGGCGGAAGCGCACGCCGGCATAGCCGAGGCGCCATGCCGACTGGGGCACCAGCGCGACCCCCATGCCGGCGTCGACCAGCGACAGGATCGAATGCGTATGGCTGAGCGTCTGCACCGTGTCGGGCGCCACGCCCTCGGCGCGCAGCCGGCCGGCGACGATCTCGTACAGATAGCGCGATTCGGAGCGGCAGAACTCGATGAAGGGCTGGCCTTCGAGCGCGGACAGGGGCAGGCGTTCGGCCTGCAGCAGCGGATGCCCAACCGGCGCGGCCAGCACGAAGGGCTCGCGCAGCAGCGGCGCCGATTCGACGAAGCTGCGCGGCGCAAACGGGCGCACCAGGCCCAGTTCGATGCGGTCGGCGGCGATTGCCTCGAGCTGCGCGTCGGTCTGCATTTCGCGCAGCGACACGTGGACCTCCGGCAGGCTCGCGCGGATCGCGCCCAGCAATTGCGGCAGCAGCGCGAAGCTCGCTGCCGGGATGAACCCCATCGATACGCTACCGGCATCTGCGCGCATCGCCCGGCGCGCGGCCAGCTTGGCCGCCTGGCTGCGCCGCAGGATGTCCTCGGCCTCGCGCAGGAAGATCGCGCCCGCCGGCGTCAGGCGAACCCCGCCGCCCGAGCGGTCCAGCAATTGCACCCCGACCTCATGTTCGAGCAGCTGGATATGCCGCGTCAGCGGCGGCTGCGTCATGTTCAGCAAGGCCGCGGCCCGGCCGAAATGCAATTCGGTCGCGACGGCCACGAAGCTGCGCAGATGGGATAGCTGGAACACGATTCAAATCTTGAATTGGGTAATCGCCAGTTTGGATTGGACGGCAGCAGCGGGGGCTTTCTACAGTAGCGCCTCTCATGTCCATTCCATCAGGAGTTCAAGTGGCGACTTTCGAAGGTTCCGCGCTGCGCGAGGCGCTCAATGGCATTTCCGGAATCCTGGTCACGCCGTTCGACGCGAATGATACCGTCTCGCCCGGTCCGCTTTCGGCCGTAGTCGACCGGGCCGTCGGCGCCGGCGTGCATGTGCTGGTCGCCAATGGCAATACCAGCGAGTTCTACGGCCTGCGGGAGCAGGAGGCGGTGCGCATGGTCCATGTCGCCGCCGAATACGTGGCCGGCCGGGTGCCGCTGCTGGCCGGCGTCGGACGCAGCGTCCACGAAGCCTGCGCGCTGGCCCGCGCCTCCCGCGAAGCCGGCGCCGACGCGCTGATGGTCCATCAGCCGCCCGATCCCTTTGTCGCGCCGCGCGGCGTGGTCGCCTATGTGCAGAAGATCGCCGCTGCCGGCCAGGGCCTGCCGCTGGTGCTCTATCTGCGCAACGACAACATCGGCCTGGCCGCCATCGAAGCGCTGTGCCGCATTCCCGAAGTCATCGGCGTCAAGTGGGCCTCGCCAACGCCGATGATGCTGGCCGAAGCGATCCGCCGCACCGCCGACCGCGGGCTGGCCTGGGTCGGCGGACTGGCCGAGGTCTGGGCGCCGCCCTTCTATGCGGTCGGCGCACGCGGCTTTACCTCCGGCCTGATCAACGTGATGCCCGAGCGTTCGGTGGCGATCCACCGCGCGCTGGAAGACGGCAACCATGCGCTGGCGATGCGCCTGATCGGCGAGATGCTGCCCTTCGAGGATCTGCGCGCCCAGGAAAACAACGGCACCAACGTCACGGTCGTCAAGGCCGCGCTGCAACTGATGGGCAACGACTGCGGCGCCGCACGGCCGCCCTCGGCGTGGCCGCTGACCGAGGCCCAGCAGCGCCGCCTGCACGAGCTGATGTCCGGCTGGGGGCTCGCACGCTGATTTCATCGCGGGCGACTGCCCGCTGCGCAGTGAGGGGACGTGCCGCGTCCCACTACAAGAAACTTCATTGGAGACTATCGATGCCATTTCGTCGCACCCTGCTTGCCTTCTGCGCCTTTGCCTCGCTGACTGGCGGCGCGCTCGCGGAAACCTATCCCGCCCGTCCCATCACGATCGTCATCGGCTCCAGCCCCGGCAGCGCCACCGACGGCCTGGCCCGCGCCCTGGGCAACGAGGTGACCCGGCTGACCGGACAGGCCGTGGTGATCGAGAACCGCGCCGGCGCGATGGGCGGCATCGCGGCCCAGACCGTGGCGCGTGCCAACCCCGACGGCTATACGCTGTTCATCACGACCAACACCACGCAGGCCGCCAATCCGCATCTGCTGAAGAAGCTGCCCTACGACCCGATCAAGGATTTCACGCCCGTCTCGATGCTGACCAAGGGCTACCAGCTGCTGGTCGTCAATCAGAACGTCAAGGCCAACAGCGTCGCCGAGCTGATCGCCCTGGCGAAGAAGGAGCCGGGCAAGCTGACCTACGGTTCGGGCAGTTCGTCGGCACGCGTCGCCGCCGAACTGTTCCAGCAGATGAGCGGCACCGAGATGACCCACGTCCCGTACAAGGCCAATCCGCCTGCGGTGGTGGACCTGGTCGCGGGCCAGACCGACCTGATGATCGTCGACCTGCCGGCCAGCCTGCCGCAGGTGCGCTCCGGCAAGCTGCGGGTGCTGGGCTTCAGCGGTCCCAAGCGCTCGGCACTGGTGCCCAATGTGCCGACCATCGCCGACACGCTGCCCGGCTATGAGGCCGGCTACTGGAACGCGCTCTATGCGCCCGCCAATACCCCGCAGCCGGTGGTGCAACGCCTGAGCGAACTGGTCCATCGCGCGCTGGCCACGCCGAGCGTGCGGCAGGTCGTCGAGCAGAGCGGCCAGGAAATCGCGCTGTCGAGCGCCGAGGAGCTGGGCCGCTTCCAGCTCGCCGAACTCGACCGCTGGGGCCGCATCATCCGCACCGCCGGCATCGAGAAGGAGTGATCGCCGGCGTTCCCGCGCCGGCGGGAATCCAGCGTCTGCGCAAGCCGCTGGGTTCCCGTCTTCGCCGGGGCGACGTCGATGCCGCAGCGCCGATCCGTTGAACAAGGAAGCTACCGTGAAATCGCACTACATCGCCGGCGAATGGGTCGCCGGCAACGACAGCAGCGCCAACGTCAATCCGTCCGATGTGTCGGACATCATCGACCACTACGCGCAGGGCGATGCCGCCCTAGTCGACCAGGCGGTCCGCGCCGCGCGGCAGGCCTTCGGCAAGTGGTCGCTGTCGACGCCGCAGCAGCGCTTCGATGTGCTCGATTTCGTCGGTAACGAGCTGCTGCAGCGCCGCGCCGAGCTGGGCGACCTGCTGGCGCGCGAGGAAGGCAAGACGCTGCCCGAGGCGACCGGCGAGGTGGTGCGCGCCGCGCAGATCTTCAAGTTCTTCGCTGGCGAGGCGCTGCGTACCGCGGGCGAGGTGCTGCCGTCCGTGCGCCCCGGCATCGGTGTCGAGATCACGCGCGAGCCGATCGGCGTGGTCGCGCTGATCGCGCCGTGGAACTTCCCGATCGCGATTCCCGCGTGGAAGATCGCCCCGGCGCTGGCCTACGGCAATTGCGTGGTGTTCAAGCCCGCGGAGCTGGTGCCGGGTTCGAGCTGGGCGCTGGCGGAGATCCTGAGCCGCTCGGGCCTGCCGGCCGGGGCGTTCAATCTGGTGCTCGGCCGCGGACGCGATGTCGGCCAGCGGATGGTCGAACATCCGCAGGTCGACGCGATCAGCTTCACGGGCTCGGTGACCACCGGGCGCAGCATCGCCGCGCAGGCCTGCCAGCGCATGGCGAAGTTCCAGCTGGAGATGGGCGGCAAGAATCCGCTGGTGGTCACCGACGATGCCGACCTCGAGCTTGCGGTCGAAGTCGCGCTGCAGGGCTCGTTCTATTCGACCGGCCAGCGTTGCACCGCGTCGAGCCGCATCATCGTCACACAGGGCATCCACGACCGCTTCGTTGCCCGGCTCGCCGAGCGGACCGCGGCACTGGTGGTCGGCGACGCCCGCGATGCGCGCACGCAGATCGGCCCGGTGGTCGACGCGCGCCAGCTCGAACAGGACGAGCGCTACATCGCCATCGGCAAGGCCGAAGGCGCGCGGCTGGTGTGCGGCGGCGAACGGCTGTCGCTCGGCAAGGACGGCTTCTACCTGAGCCCGGCGCTGTTTGTCGAGTGCAGCAACGACATGCGGATCGCGCGCGAGGAGATCTTCGGGCCGGTGGCCGCGGTGATCGCGGCCCGCGACTACGAGGAAGCGCTGGCGCTCGCCAACGATACCGAATTCGGGTTGTCCGCCGGCATCTGCACCACCTCGCTGAAGCTGGCGACGCATTTCAAGCGCCACGCGCAGGCCGGCATGGTGATGGTCAACGCGCCGACCGCCGGCGTGGATTTCCACGTGCCGTTCGGCGGACGCAAGGGATCGAGTTATGGTCCGCGCGAACAGGGGCGGTATGCGCAGGAGTTCTATACGACGGTGAAGACGGCGTATGCGGCGGCTTGATGGCTACCCCATGGCGGCTTGACGCACCGGCCGCCCCGCTTGGAATGCGGCCATTCCACCATCAAGCGGGGCATGGCCAATGGAGTCGGTCATCGGGTTCGTGGCGCGGTTCGCGATGTACGTGCTGTTCCAGTTCGTCCTCTACTGGCCGGGCTGGCTCGTACTGAAGATCGTCACGCTGGGGCGATATCCTGCCTCGCCACTGCGGCGCGAAGCGTGGTACGAGTTCGAGCTCGTTGCGGTCGTGGGCATGCTTGCCGTCGCGGGGATCGTGATGGCCATCGCGGCGCTGGCGTAGCGGGCAATCGGCAGCCTAGAGAAAAGGATTCCGTATCGTCAGGCCGTCCTCGACGATCAGCCCGTCGTGCATGTCCTCTGTGTACAGGATCTGACATCCGCTCATGGAAGCGGTAGCGACGATGCAGGCATCGTAGAACGCGAAGCCATGCCGTTCAGCCAGTCGCCGTGCAGAGTCGTGGATATCGACTGTGAGTGGGACCACAGTGCAAAAACTTTTCACCGCGTCCACCAGGTCCGCGATCTCGTGCCAAGCCATATCCAGCTTTCGGACGCATACGCTGGTCACCTCGTTCAGCACTTGAACGCTGATCATCGGCCGCGTCCTCAGCAAGGCTTCAGAACGGTTTGCTTTCCTGGCGTCCTCCGACAGCAAATAAAGAACGACGTTGCTATCAATGAACGCGCTGCCTTTAGGTTCTCTCATTCGCCTCATCCCGACTGAACTTGAAGTCAGCTGGCAGCCTTCCACGCAGCTGTCTCACCCGCTCCAGCAACACATCGGCACCGGGCTTTTTTCGGACAGCGAAGGTCCGCGGGTCATCGACCACAATCTCGATGTCGTCACCTTCACGCAATTCGAGCGCCTCCACGACGCTGGACGGCAGACGCACAGCCAAGCTGTTACCCCACTTCGCTACCTGCATGGCTTTCTCCTTGGATATACATTGGAAATTGTATATCCAGAGCAAACCGAATGCTAATGCCTTCTTAGGCACACCAGCATGCGCATTGCCGCTCCCGAATTACGCATCGACCCGCCACCATCTCGGCAACAACTCCCGCACCGACCGCTGCGCAAACCGGTCGTCGATCAGATACACCACGCCGCGGTCCTCGCTGGTGCGGATCACCCTGCCCGCCGCCTGCACGACCTTGCGCAGGCCTGGATACAGGTACGCGTAGGCATAGCCGTCGCCGAACGTGTCCTCCAGCCGGCTGCGCAGCTGCTCGTTGACCGGATTGAACTGGGGCAGGCCAAGCGTGGCGACGAAGGCGCCGATCAGGCGGTCGCCGGGGAGATCGACGCCCTCGGCAAAAGGCCCGCCCAATACGGCAAAACCCACGCCGCGGCCGCCCGGCTGGAAGGCGGCGAGAAATTCGGCCTGCTCGCCCTCGTCCATGCCGCGCGCCTGCGACCAGATCGGGATATCGGCATGCCGCTGCGCGAACAGGGCCAGCGCATCGCCCAGGTAGTCGTGGCTGCTGAAGAACGCGAGATAGTTGCCCGGACTGTCGCGATACTGCGCGGCGATCAGTTCGACGATATCGGGCAGCGAGCGCTGCCGATGCGCGAAGCGGGTCGAAATATGCGACGCGACGCGAACGCGCAGCTGGTCCGGCTGGAAGGGCGACGGCACCTCGTGCCAGACCCATCGCTCCGGCAGGCCCAGCATATCCGCGTAGTAGGAGGCCGGCGCCAGCGTCGCCGAGAACAGCGAGACCGAATGCGCAGCCGCCAGCCGCGGCCGCAGGAAATGCGCCGGCACCAGGTTGCGTACCCCCAGACGGACATTGCCGTGCGCGCCGCGCGCCGGCATGCGCGTCATGTCGAACACGGAATGCGGACCGATCTGTTCGGCGAGCCGGCAGAATTGCAGCACATCGAAATAGAAGCGCTGCAGCGCCGGGTCCTGCTCGGTGGGCCGCTCCGTGAACCGTTCCAGCAACGCAGCGCACAGCCCTTCGAAGGCATCGAGCAACGGCGCCGGGACTTTCGCCTCGGCCCGATAGTCGCCGGCCAACGTCTTCGCCGCGGCATTCCATTGGCGGCCGACGCGATCGAACGCGCGGCGCAGCTCCACCGGCGCCTGCCGCCGCAGCGCGCGGAATTCGGCCTGATCGAGCGTGGCGCTGTACATGTCGCGCGCCCGCTCCGGCAATTGATGGGCCTCGTCGACCAGCACGCTGACGCGCCAGCCGTCGTGCAGCGCAAAGGCATGCAGCAGCGCCGTGCGGTCGAAGTAGTAGTTGTAGTCGGCCACCACCACATCGCTCCAGCGCGCCATTTCCTGGCTCAGGTAGTACGGGCAGATGTCGTGGGCCAGCGCGATCTCGCGGATGTGGCCGCGGTCCAGCATCGTCCGCTGCGCCGCCTGCGCACGCGCCGCGGGCAGCCTGTCATGGAAACCGCGCGCCAGCGGACACGCTTCGCCGTGGCAGGCACGCCCCGGATATTCGCAGGCCTTCTCGCGGGCCACCATCTCCAGCACGCGCAGGGGCATCGCTTCCCGCTGCGCGGCCAGCCCGCGTGCGGCTTCCAGCGCCAGCGCCCGGCCGGTCGAGCGGGCCGACAACACGAACAGCTTGTCGATCTTCTGCTTCGGCATCGCCTTCAGCGCGGGGAAGATCGTGCCGACGGTCTTGCCGATGCCGGTGGGCGCCTGCGCGAGCAGGCAGCGGCCGGAGAGGTTCGCGCGATAAACCGATTCGGCGAGTTCGCGCTGGCCGGCCCGGAATCCGGCATGCGGAAAGGCAAGCGCCTCCAGCGACAGATCGCGCTCGGCGCGATGCGCCAGCTCCTGCTCGGCCCAGCCGATGAAGGCACGGCATTGCGCCTCGAAGCCGTCGCGCAGCGCCACCGCGGTAAAGCGCTGCGCCTCGGTTCGCTCGCGCCCGCTGACGATATCGAAATAGACCACCGCGATCTCGATGTCTTCGAGATCTTCGCGCTGGCACATCAGCCAGCCGTAGACCTTGGCCTGCGCCCAATGCAGATGCCGATGATGGGCCGGCACCTCGGCCGCATCGCCGCGCACGGTCTTGATTTCCTCGAGCCGCCGCAGCGCCGGATCGTAGCCGTCGGCACGGCCGCGCACGCGCAGCGGACCGAAGTCACCGCTCAGCGCGATTTCGGTCCGATAGCCGGCAGGCCGGCGGGACGTCACGGTGGCATGGCCCGCCACGCCCTCCAGCGCGGTCGGCGAAGGGGTGAACCGCAGGTCCAGATCGCCGGCGCGGGCGGTGAATTCGCAAAGCGTGCGGACCGCGACGATGTAGCGCGGTTCGTCGTCGGCCGCCACCACTGGCCCGACTTCCCCGCACGGCGAAGCGGGGAGCCGGTCCTGGGCGATGGCGGAAGAATTGGGCGGAGTGGCAGTAACAGCGGCGGGCATCGATAACTGCAGGGGATCGCGCCATTTCGGTGAGGCCCTTCGTTGACGTCGTTCGTCGGGGCCGAAATGGACTGTATAAATATACAGGTACGCGACGGGCGTGTCGATGTCCGGGCTTCATCACCGCATTGGCGCAATCAATCCACCGTGATATTCGCGCTGCGCGCCACCTTGCCGAACTTCTCGTATTCCGCCTGCGTCAGCGCTTGCAGCTCGGCGGCGCTCGACGACTTCGGGTTGAAGCCGGCCTGCACCAGCTTGTCGCGCACCGGCGCACTGCCCAGCGCCTCGACGAACGCCGCATTGAGCTTCTGCACGATGTCGGCCGGCATGCCGGCGGGCCCGTACACGCCGAACCACGGCTCGACCGAATAGCCGGCCAGTCCCGCCTCGGCCAGCGTCGGCACATTGGGCAATGCCGGCGAGCGCGTGCTGCCCGCCACCGCCAGCGCGCGCAGCTTGCCGGCCTGGATATGCGGCAGCGAGGCCGGCAGGTTGTCGAACATCACGGGGATATGTCCGCCCAGCATGTCGTTGATTGCCGGGCTGCTGCCCTTGTACGGCACGTGGGTCAGGCTGGTGCCCGTCATCTGCGCAAACATCGCGCCGGCCAGATGCATCGAGGTGCCGGTGCCCGCGGTCGCGTAGGTCAGCCCGGGATTGCGCTTGGCCCACGCCACCAGCTCGGCGACGGTCTTGACCGGCAGCTGATTGCCGACCTCCAGCACGATGGTCGACGTACCGAGCAAGCTCACCGCGGTGAAATCGCGGCGCGGATCGAAGGGCATCGCCTTGTAGATATGCGGGTTCAGCGCATTGGTAGAAATCGCGCCGAAGCCGATCGTATAGCCGTCCGGCGCCGCCTTGGCCACGGCCTCCATGCCGATATTGCCGCCGGCGCCCGGCCGGTTCTCGATCACCACGGGCTGGCCCAGCTTTTCGCCGACACGCTGGCCGACGGTGCGTGCGACCAGATCGGTGGTGCCGCCCGCGGCGTAGGGCACGATGAAGCGGATCGGCTTGGTCGGATAGTCGGCGGCGCTGGCGGGTTTCGGCAGTCCGAGCATGGCGGTGGCGAGGCCGGCGAGCGCGATGCCGCGAACGGTACGGCGGGGAAGATGGCGGGCGCGAGGCGTCATGGGCGTGATTGGCGTCATGAGGCGGTCTCCTTTCGTGTGGTGATGATTTGCGTTCGTTGTTGTCGTTGTTGCGGCTCGCAGGCCGATGCCGATGCCGAAGCCGAAGCCGAAGCCGAAGCCGAAGCCGATGCCGAAGCCGAAGCCGATGCAAGCCGGCGGGCGCCATCATATCCAATCCGCACGTGCGCGTGGGACCGTTCGAGACGGCAGACCACCGTCACACGCTGCCACCCCCGCCCGCTTCGCGCAAGGCATCGAGCGCGGCCACCACCGCGCCGCGGCGGAAGCTGTCCTCGCGCCAATACATCGACACCGAGCCGAAGCCCGACAGCCGCAACGGCACGATGCGCAGCGCGCCCAGATCCTCGAGCCGGCGCGCGGTGCGGTGCGAGGCGACGCCGATCATGTTCGTATGGTTCAGCAGCGTCAGGTTCAGGATGGTCGAATTGGACTCGACGCAGCGCGCGGGCAACGGGCGCCCGGCCGCCGCCAACGCGGATTCGAGCGCATTGCGGATCGGCGTGCCGCGCGGCCAGATCACCCATTGGAACGATTCGAGCGCGTTCCAGTCGAGCGCCGCCATCGCCAGCAGTGGATGCTTGGGGCGCGCGACGAAGTGGATCGGCTCCATGTACAGCGCTTCGGTACGCAGGCGCGCGTCCTGCAACTCGGGCGCGGAGCGCCCGACCACGATGTCGAGCTCGCCGCGCGCGAGCCGGCTCATCAGCTCATCCATCGTGCTCTCGACCAGGCGGATCTGCGCGCCGGGCATCGCCTTGAGCAGCCGCACCACCGCCAGCGGCACGGTATCGGCCGCCGATGCGCCGGAGGTGCCGATCACCACGAGGCCGCTGCCGCCATCGCGCAGCGCCTGCAGATCGTCGCGCGCGCTATCGAGCTGCGCTTCGATGCGGCGCGCATGTTCGATCAGCGATTCGCCGTAAGGCGTCGGCCGCAGGCCGCGCGCGTGCCGCTCGAACAGCGGCAGGCCGATGTCCTCCTCGAGCTCCCGCAGCCACTTCGACAGGCCGGGCTGCGTGGTATTGAGCGCCGCCGCGGTCTGGCTCATGTTGCCGGTCTCGGCCAGGCTCAACAGCATTTGCAGGTTGCGAAGCCGCAGCCTGTGTGTCCAATCCATCAGGGAAAACCCTCCCAGTCATATCCATATTCGTATGGATCAGATCAACAATTCATTTTTCGAAATATACCTGCACGGCTACAGTTCCAACCAACGAATAACGACGAATGACGCGGACAAGCCCCCCTGCCTCTCATCCGCAGACGGGAGATGGGGGCCTCCGCCGGTGCCTTCTCGATTGGAGACCTCGATGTCGAACAGCAAGCGGGATATCGCCCGCGCGGCCTATTACGAGCAGATCGGACGCAGCCATATGGCGCCGCTGTGGGAATCGCTGCACGCGCTGGTGCCGCCGCAACCGCAGCCGAAAGCGCAGCCGGCGATCTGGAAATACGAGCAGATCCGTCCGCTGGTGATGCAGGCGGGTTCGGTAATCAGCGCCGACGAAGCGGTACGCCGCGTGCTGGTGCTCGAAAACCCCGGCCTGCGCGGCAAATCGAGCATTACGTCGACGCTGTACGCGGGCCTGCAACTGATCCTGCCCGGCGAAATCGCGCCCAGCCATCGCCATACGCAGTCCGCGCTGCGCTTCATCGTCGAGGGCCAGGGCGCGTGGACCGCGGTCGACGGCGAACGCACGACGATGCATCCCGGCGATTTCATCATCACGCCGTCGTGGACCTGGCATGACCACGGCAATCCAATCGAGTCCGACGGTGGCGAACCGGTGGTCTGGCTCGACGGACTCGATATCCCGCTGCTGCTGCAGCTCGATGCCGGCTTTGCCGAGAGCTATCCCGAAGCCGTGCAGCCGGTCACGCGGCCCGAGGGCAACAGCTTCGCGCGCTTCGGCAACAACATGGTGCCGGTGCGCCACCAGCCAACCGGCGGCAGTTCGCCGATCTTCAGCTATCCGTACGCGAGGACGCGCGAGGCGCTGGACCAGCTCTATCGCCATGGCGACCTGGACCCGTGGGACGGCGTCAAGCTGCGCTACGTCAATCCCGCCACCGGCGGCTGGCCGATGCCGACCATGGCCACCTTCATGCAACTGCTGCCGGCCGGCTTCCAGGGCCGCACCTATCGCAGCACCGATGCGACCGTCTACAGCGTCGTCGAGGGCCGCGGCACCGCGCGCATCGGCGAGATGCAGTTCCAGTTCGAGCCGCGCGACATCTTCGTCGCGCCGTCGTGGCAGCCGGTGCAGCTGGCGTGCGTCGAGGACGCGGTGCTGTTCAGCTATTCGGACCGCCCGGTGCTCAGCGCCTTGAATCTGCTGCGCGAAGAACGGCTCTGACCGCCCGCACATCGGAACAGTGGCGCGCCCCGGCGCACGGGCCGCGCGCGCCATCCCCGCATTCATTCCCGAACGATACGATCCTGCAAGGACTTCCCATGCCCTATGTTTTCGATCCGGCGCCCACCGTCGCCATTCCCGTTGCCGGCAGCGGCGACGACCGCTTCCCAGTTCGCCGCGTCTACTGCGTCGGCCGCAACTACGCCGCGCATGCCCGTGAAATGGGCTTCGATCCGGACCGCGAGCCGCCGTTCTTCTTCTGCAAGCCGGCCGACGCGGTGATTCCGGTGGCCTACGGCGACACGCTGTCGCTGCCCTACCCCTCGCAGACGCAGAACTATCACTACGAAGCGGAACTGGTGGCCGCGATCGGCCGTGGCGGCAGCGATATTCCGGTCGAGCAGGCGCTCGACCACGTCTGGGGCTATGCGGTGGGTCTCGACATGACCCGGCGCGACCTGCAGATGAAAATGCGCGAGATGGGCCGCCCCTGGGAAATCGGCAAGGCCTTCGATGCATCGGCACCGATCGGCCCGCTGCATCGCGCCGGCAACGTCGGCCACCCCGAGCAGGCCGAGCTGTGGCTGACCGTCGATGGCGAGACGCGCCAGCGCAGCAATGTCTCGCATTTGATCTGGTCGGTCGCGGAAACGGTGGCCTGCCTGTCGCAGTACTTCCGCCTGCAAGCGGGCGACCTGATCTTTACCGGCACGCCGGAAGGCGTCGGCGCGGTGAAGCCGGGACAGCAAATAGTGGCCGGCGTGCAGGGACTCGGCGAACTGTCGGTGCGCATCGTCTGAGCGGAAGCCGATCATGCAGCTGCACAGCTTCTTCAACAGCTCGACGTCCTACCGCGTGCGCATCGCGCTCGCGCTGAAGGGCCTGCCCTACGACTACGTGCCGGTCAATATCCGCAACGGCGCGCATCGCGACGCCAGCTATGTCGAGCGGATCAACCCCTCGGCCAGCGTGCCGGCGCTGGCCGACGGCGACCTGCACCTGGGGCAATCGCTGGCGATCATCGACTACCTCGATGCGCGCCATCCGGAACCGCGGCTGATCCCCGCCGACCCCGAAGCGCGGGCGCGCGTGCTGGAGCTGTCGTATGCGATCGCCTGCGACATCCATCCGGTCAACAACCTGCGCGTGCTGCGCTATCTGCAGGACACGCTGGGCGTATCGCCGGAGCAGAAGGATGCGTGGTACCGGCACTGGGTCGACGAGGGCCTGGCCATGGTCGAACGGCTGCTGGCCAAGCGCGCGGCCGGCCCGTGGTGCTTCGGCGACCAGCCAACGCTGGCGGACTGCTGCCTGGTGCCCCAGATCGCCAACGCGCAGCGCATGGGCTGCGACACCGAGCGCTTTCCGCTGACGATGGCGGTCTACCGCCATGCGGCCGAGCATCCGGCCTTCCGCGCCGCCGAGCCGCGCCGGCAGCCGGACTATCAAGGCTGAGCGCCATGCTGCCCGAGGAGCGGGACAGGAGACATCGATGAACACAACACAACAGGACCGCAAGGTCATCGTGGTCGGCGGCGGCATCGGCGGCCTGGCCGCGGCGCTGGCCCTCGCGCGGCAGGGCATCCGCATCGAATTGCTGGAACAGGCCGAACAGATCGGCGAGATCGGCGCGGGCATCCAGCTCGCGGCCAATGCCTTCGCCGCGCTGGACGCGCTCGGGGTCGGCGAGGCAGCGCGCAACCGCTCGGTATTCACCGACCATTTGATGCTGATGGACGCGGTCGATGCCAGCGAGGTCGCGGTGGTCGACGTCGGCGAACGCTACCGCGAACGGTTCGGCAATCCCTATGCCGTGATCCATCGCGCCGACATCCATCTGTCGATCCTCGAAGCGGTGCAGGACCATCCGCTGATCCGCTTCCGCACGGCCACGCGGGTGGAGGGCCTCGAGCAGGACGACAACGGCGTCACCGTGATCGACCAGCGCGGCGAGCGGCACCGCGCGGACGCCGTGATCGGCTGCGACGGCGTCAAATCGGCCGTGCGCCAGGTGCTGCTGGGCGACGAGCCACGCGTCACGGGCCACGTGGTCTATCGCGCGGTCGTCGAACTGGAGGACATGCCGCAGGACCTGCGCATCAATGCGCCGGTGGTCTGGGCGGGTCACCATTGCCATCTGGTCCACTACCCGCTGCGCGGCGGCCAGCAGTACAACCTGGTGGTGACGTTCCATAGCCGCGAGCAGGAGGTGTGGGGCGTGCGCGAGGGCAGCAAGGAGGAAGTGCTGTCCTACTTCGAAGGCATCCATCCGCGCCCGCATCAGATGCTGCATCGTCCGACCTCGTGGAAACGCTGGGCGACCGCCGACCGCGATCCGGTCGAGCGCTGGAGCTTCGGCCGCGCCACGCTGCTGGGCGACGCCGCCCATCCGATGACGCAATACCTCGCTCAGGGCGCCTGCCAGGCGCTGGAGGACGCGGTGACGCTCGGCGCCGCGGTCGAGCACTGCGACGGCGACTTCGAGGCCGCGTTCGCGCTGTACGACAAGGTCCGGATTCCGCGCACGGCGCGCGTGCTGTATTCCGCCCGCGAAATGGGCCGGATCTACCACGCCAAGGGCGTCGAACGGCTGGTGCGCAATTCGTTGTGGGTCGACCGCACGCAGGAGCAGTTCTACGACGCGCTGGCCTGGCTGCATGGATGGCGCGCGCAGGATTGCCTGAAGGCTCCGGGCCAGCGCCCGGGCTAGCCCGGCTCGATATTTCGTCGCTCGACGTTTCGTTGAAGCTCTTGCTGGACCACGTAGTCCCGCCGCCTCCCCACGGAGACGGCGGCGCCCCAGCTCATCCATTCAAAACCAGAATCCGGAGACAACCATGCCGCGCCCCGCCGCCATCGACGTGACGCGCTTCATCGACGAAGCGCCGTTATCGCCGTTCCAGATCCTGATCGTCGTACTGTGCTTCCTCGTCGTCGCCATCGACGGCTTCGATACCGCCGCGATCGGCTTCATCGCGCCCGCCATCCGCCGCGAATGGCAGTTGAGCCCGGCACAACTGGGGCCGCTGTTCGGCGCGGGCCTGGCCGGCCTCATGGGTGGCGCCTTCCTGTTCGGCCCGCTGTCGGACCGCTACGGCCGCAAGACGGTGCTGGTCTTCAGCGTGCTGTTCTTCGGCGTGGCCAGCCTGGTATCGGCCTGGTCGAACTCGCTGTGGGAGCTGATCGCGCTGCGCTTCATCACCGGCCTTGGGCTGGGCGGCGCGATGCCCAACGCGATCACGCTGACCTCGGAATACTGTCCCGACAAACGCCGCTCGTTCCTGGTGACGACGATGTTCTGCGGCTTCACGATCGGCTCGGCGCTCGGCGGGCTGGCCTCCGCGGGCCTGATCGAATCGTATGGCTGGCGCTCCGTGCTGGTGGTCGGCGGCGTGCTGCCGCTGCTGCTGGTGCCGGTACTGCTGGTGCTGCTGCCCGAGTCGGTCCGTTATCTGGTGACCGTGAGCAAGAAGCTCGATCGCGTCGCCGCGACGCTGCAGCGGATCGACCGCAACGCGGACCTGCGCGACGCCGGCTTCATGGTGCCGCCGCGCGCGCAGGCCGGCTCGCCGGTCTGGCATCTGTTCCGTCCCGATCTGTTGCGCGGCACCTTGTTGCTGTGGTTCGCCTTCTTCATGAGCCTGCTGGTGATCTACCTGCTGTCGAGCTGGCTGCCGACCGTGCTGCGCGGCACCGGCATCTCGCTGAAGCACGCGGCGCTGGTGACCGCGATGTTCCAGGTCGGCGGCACCGTGGGCGCCATCGTGCTCGGCTGGCTGATGGACCGGCTGAACCCGCACTACGTGCTGGCCGCGAGCTACACGCTGGCCGGCGTTTTCACCGCCCTGATCGGCAATGTGACCGCGAGCCCGGTGCTGGCCGCCGTCGCCGTGTTCTGGGCCGGCTTCTGCGTGTCCGGCTCCCAAGTCGGCGCCAACGCGCTGTCGGCGGCCTACTATCCGACCGATTGCCGCGCGACCGGTGTCAGTTGGGCCAACGGCGTGGGGCGCATCGGCTCGGTGGTCGGCTCCGTCGGCGGCGGCGCGATGCTGTCGCTGGGTCTGGGCATGCCGGCGCTGTTCGTGCTGGTCGGCATTCCGGCTGTACTGGCCGGCCTGACGATGCTGGTGCTCGGCCGCGGGCATCCGGGCGGCCGAGCGGCGATACCCGCGGTGCAGGGCTAGGCGCGCTTCAAGCGCTCATATTTCGCTTCGCCGAGAAAGGCGCCCTGCTTGACCAGCAAGGCCTGCAGTTCCGCCACGTCGATGTCGTGCGGCGAACGGCCGTCGCGCACCGCCAGCGCGGCTGCGGTGCCGGCCGCCTGGCCCATCACGAAGCAGGCGCCGGACACGCGCGCGGCCGATTGCCCGTCATGCGTCATCGACGCACAGCGGCCCGCCACCAGCAGGTTGTCGACGCCACCCGCGCTGGCGCGGCGAGGCAGCAGCATCCGGTATGGCAGCTGGTTGTAGCCGCGCGAATCCGGAATCGGCGGCCAGACCCATTGCACGTCGCCGGCCACATGCTTTTCCAGCGGCCAGCCGTTGACGCCGATCGCATCGGGGAAATCCGCGCAGTTAAGCACATCGTCGGCGCTCAGCATGGTTTCGCCGATCAGGCGGCGCGTTTCGCGGATGCCGAGCTGCGGCGCGATGTCGAGCGCGTAGGCGTTCTCGAAGCCCGGCACCCTGGTGCGCAGGAAGCGCAGGTACTCGACGATCTGGCGGCGGCCCTCGATCTCTCCTTCGCTCAGCGACTGCGCATCGGTGCCGTCGGTTGCCGAGCCGTCGAGCTTGCGCAGCTGGGTCACGTTGACGCGCCACTCGTAAGGATGCTTCTGCGGGCGGACCACCGCGCCGCGCCGCGGGAAGCGGAATTCCCCGGCGGCCTCGGCTTCGTCCATCAACGCCGGGATCGTCTTCCAGGCCTCGCCCGCGCGTTGCGCATCGACATTGCCGACGCGGAACATCAGCGTGGGGTACAGCATATGTCCGTGGCCGTCACCCTTCTCGGTCGGCACCCCGGCCCAGTGCGCGATGTCGGCGTCGCCCGAGCAATCGATGAAACAGCGCGCGCGCACCGCGACGCGGCCGGACTTGGTCTCGAGCAGCAGCGCATCGAGCGTGCCGTCCGCATGCCGCGCGACGCCGGCGGCCAGCGCATGGAACAGCAGATGAACGCCGTGATCGGCCAGCAGCGCATCGGCGGCGCACTTGAACGCCGACATGTCATAGGCTTGCGCGTGGATCTTGCCGAGCACGAGATGCGGTTCGTTCAGGCCGTCGAGCCGGCGCATCCGCATCAGCAGATCGTCGGCGACGCCGTGCACCACCTGGCGGATCTCGCCGAATACGTTGGCATGCAGCCCGCAGAAGTTGGTCACGCCGGCCGCCGTGCCCATGCCGCCGAGGAAACCGTAGCGCTCGGCCAGCAGCACGCGCGCCCCGTTGCAGGCCGCCGCCGCGGCCGCGCTGATGCCGGCGGGGCCGCCGCCCAGCACGACCACATCGAAGGGGCCGAGCACGGGGACATCGCGCGCCGCCTCGGTCAGCGTGTCCCCGCGAGAGAGTCCAGAGCGAGCAGAGAGACCTTCCATTGTCGTTGCCATGCTAGTCCAGCCGAATCCTGTGTTTTTCGATGACCGGCTTCCAGCGTGCGACGTCCTCCGCCATCACGCGGCGGAACGCATCGGGCGTGTTGCCGACCGGGTCCATGAATTGGAGGCGCAGCTTCTCGCGCAGCGCCGGTTCCGCCAGCACCGCGACGATCTCGTCGTGCAGCCGCTTGACGATCGGCGCCGGCGTGCCGGCCGGCACCACATAGCCGATCCAGGCGTCCGCCTGCACGTCGGCGATGCCGGCCTCCGCGAGCGTCGGCAGGTCCGGCAGCGAGGGCGAACGCTTCGCGCTGGCCACCGCCAGCGCCTTGATGCGCCCATTCCTGACATGCGGCATCACGGTGGCCGCCGGCAGGATTGCCATGTCGACGTCGCCGGCGATCACGGCGGTGACCGCCGCGCCGGAGCCGGGGTACGGCACATGGACCGGATCGGCCTCGCTGCGCGCGGCCAGCGCCGCCACCGCCAGATGCGAGATCGTGCCGGCGCCCATCGATGAATAGCTCAATGCCTTCGGTTGCTTCTTCAGCAGCGCCAGCAGTTCGGCAGCGTTGCGCGCCGGGACGCGATTGGCTACGACCAGCACCGCCGGCTGGCTGGTCGCGATGGTCACCGGCTGCAGGTCGCGCGCAGGGTCATAGGGCATCTTGCCGTACAGCAGCGAATTGACCGCCAGCGGACCGGCGATGCTGAGCCCGATCGCTTGTCCATCGGGTTTTGCCTTGGCGATGGCATCGGTGCCGATATTGCCGGCGGCACCCGTCTTGTTCTCCACCACCATCGGCTGCCCCAGCCGTGCTGTCAGCCGTTCGCCGATCAGCCGCGCGGTGATATCGGGCGTCGAGCCGGCCGCAAACGGCACGATCACGCGCACCGGTCCGCTCGGCCAGTCCTGTCCATGGGAAAGCGTCGATACCGCGGCCGTCGCGGCCAGCGCGGTACAAGCGAGCCATCTCCCCAGCCTGCCTGTTTGCATGCGATGTCTCCAAGGATGTCTTGTTTGTATGCCGGCGCGCTATCCGGTGGCGCCTTGCGGCAAGATTAGGGCAATGGCACTATGGCGTCCATGCAATGGCCGACATAGGCGCAAGCGGGATTCTTAATAATGGATACGAAGCTGCTGGCGATCTTCGACGAGGTGTACAAGACGCGAAGCGTGTCGCGTGCGGGCGAACATCTTGGCCTGCCGCAGACCTCGGTCAGCCTGGCGCTTGGCCGCCTGCGCAAGCAGTTCGGCGATCCGCTGTTCGTCAGGACCGCCGAAGGCATGCTGCCGACCCCGCATGCGGAGACGCTGATCCAGCCGTTCCGCCAGGCGCTGGCGATCCTGCGCACCGCCACGCAGCAGCAGGTGGTGTTCGACCCGCCGCGATCGGAACGCACCTTCCGCATCAGCATGACCGATATCAGTCATCTGCAGTTTCTGCCGGGCCTGATGAACCGACTGCATGCGCTGGCGCCGGGCATTCGCGTGGAAGTGATGCGCATCTCCACGGACACGCCGAAGCAGCTCGAAAGCGGCGAGGCCGATCTGGCGGTCGGCTTCATGCCGGAGCTGGAGGCCGGCTTCTACCAGCAACGGCTGTTTCACCAGGGCTTCGCCTGCGTGGTGCGACAGGACCATCCCCGCGTGGATCGGCGCATGACGGTGTCGCTGTTCAAGCGCGAGAAGCACGTTGCCATCACCGCGGCCGGCACCGGGCACGATCTGCTCGAGCGCGAGCTGGAGCGGCGGCGCGTCACGCGCAACGTCGCGCTGTCGCTGCCGACACTGCCGGGCCTCGGGAATCTGCTGGCCAATACGGACCTGGTTGCCACGGTGCCGGAGCGAGTGGCGCAGATGCTGATGGGCATCGCCAACGTCAAGGCGCTGGCCCCGCCCTTCCCGCTGCCGACGTTTTCGATCAAGCAGCATTGGCACGAGCGCTACCATCAGGACCCGGCCAATCGCTGGCTGCGTTCGGTGATCGCGGACCTGTTTCTCGATTAGGCCGTCGTGCCGCCGCGGATCGCCCGTATCATGCCGGCGATCCACACCACTCCTTGCCCACACCGGCAGCGCCGGACGCTGACCCGCGATGGACTAGCTGTCAGCCTGTTCTGGGCATCGCGCGTGCGGCGGTGACCGGCGCGCGGCGACGATGCCGCAAGTGAAATCCGCGGCGGCTGTTGCCTGTCAGCCGGAAACCGCAGGCAGATCGTCGCGATGGACCACGTGGACCTTGTTGCCGTCCGGATCGCGCAGATTGCAGGCGGGCTTGGGAGTTGGGCGAAAATACTGGCGGTTAATTGCACTTATTCAGTGGAAGGCCGCCGCCGCAGTAGTCCTCATTCGGCGCGATGCAGCGCCTTTGTCCGGTACAGCATGTAGAGCGCCACCGGCGCGCCGACCAGGCCGATCACTGCGTTGAGGTGAAACACATGCCGGCTCCAAGGCAGATGCACCACCAGGTCGGCGGCAAGGCCGAGGACCGCGCCGACCAGCGCCGCACCGGGCAGCAGCACGCGATGGTCGGCGCAGCGCCACAGCGCGCGGGCCACCTGCGCGGAAACCAGTCCCAGGAAGCCCACCGGTCCGCAGAAGGCCGTCACCAGTCCCGTCAGCCATGCGGTGGCCAGCAACGCGGCCCGCTTGACCCGCGCCACCGGAATCCCCATCGATTCGGCATAGCGCTCCCCGAGCAGCAGGCCGTTGAGCGGCTTGACCAGCAACAGGCTGCCGAGCAGGCCGATCGCTACCCCGGGCACCAGCAGTTCGAGCTGCCGGCGCGTGGCACCGGCAAAGCTGGCGTCGTCCCAGGCCTTGAACGCGCGCGCCTGCGTTTCGTCGATGAAGTGCATCGAGGCGCTGATCAGCCCGACCGCCAGATAGCCGAGCATCAGTCCGGTGATCAGCAGCGTCACCGTGCCGACCCGGCGCGACAGCACCGCGAGCAAGGCCAGCACGGCGGTGGAGCCGGCGATCGATGCCAGTGCCATGCCGAGGTCGCCGACCAGTCCGTAGCGCAGCAGAAAGGCATTGCCCGCGACGCCGGCGATGGTGACCAGCAGTGCCGTGCCCAGCCGCGCGCCGTGCACGATGCCGAGCACGAAGGGATCGGCCAGCGGATTGCGGAACAGCGTCTGCAGCAGCAGGCCCGACACGCCCAGGGCGGCCCCGCTGACCATCGCGTTGATCGCCCGCGGCAGGCGAAAGCCCAGCACGATCTCGCGCCAGACCTCGGCCTCGACCGGCTGCGCGGTCAATACCTGCAGCACGGCCGGCAGCGGCACGGCCACCGCGCCCAGCGTGAGTTCGGTCAGCAGCAACACCACGATGGCCAGCACCAGGCCGGCGAAGCTCAGCGGAGCACGCCGCATGGAGGTCCGCGGCATCGGCGCCGTGGCAGAAGTCAGGGTCGTCACGGTAGTTTCCGCAGGAATCGAGAGGGGGGATCGGAGGTCGGCGTGGCGGCTTGCGCAGCCAAAATGATGTCGGCCGCTTCGTCAGCAAGTTGGGGATGCAGCGCCGCGATGGCCTCGGCGAGCTGGATATGCGGCCGCGTCATGCTCTGGTCCTGGTACGGATACGCCCAGGCCCCGGTATAGCCGCGGTCCCATGCATGGACGTTGCGGCCGGCCGCCGCGGCAAAGCGCCCGTGCAGCGGACTGGCGGCAAGCCATGCTTCGAGATCGGCCCGCCCTCCCACCGTGCCGAGCCAGGCCGGCGCATCGACGCCGCGCGCATAGACGCGCTCGAACGGCAGATAGACCAGGCTGCCGGTGCCGCCGCCGTCCAGCACATAGCGTCCGCCCGCGTCCGCAATCAGCCGCGCGCGCTGGTTGTCCGCGCCGAAGGTCTCGAAGCTCTGTCGTCCCGCGGCAAAGCCGGACATCACCGCGGGACGAGTCGGCGCGCGCGCCGCCAGCGTGGCCAGCCGGCGGTACGCCGCCTCGATCGACGCGAACTGCGCGTTGGCCCGCTGCTCGCGGTTGGTCAGCAGCGCCAGCAGCTTGAGCCATTCCGCGCGCCCGAGCGGATGGGGCTCGTGATGGTCCGCCTGCGCGATCGCACGCACGCCCAGCTCCCACAGGCGCGGATGCATATTGCCCTGCGGATAGGCCGAATAGAAGCTGAGATAGACATCGGCCTGCACCGACATCGCCTGCTCGATCGAGGCATGGCCGTAGCCCCACATATCATGGACCTTGCCCTGCTCGATCCGCGCCCGCACCGATGGCACGGTCACGCTGCGCACGTTTTCCGTGCCGAACAGGCGTTCCACCAGGCCCAGTTCGTCAAGCGCGCCGAGCATGGCCGCGTTGCCGGTGACCAGGCGCTGGATCGGCACCATGATCACCGGTACGTCGTCGCGATGCGGCGGCACCGGCGTACCGCACTGGACCAGCAGGTATTCGAGCCGTTCGCCGGTGCCCACGCTCGGCGTGAAGCGCACGCGCTTGTAGTGCGGGCCGTATTCGACCTCGAGCTGGGACGCATGCGAGAACGTCGTCTTGTGCGGGAAATAATCGACTCCGGGCCGATAGTCGGCGACGCAAGCGGCATCGAGATTCGCGGTGGGCCCGGCAGCGCCGACGGCCTGCTTCGGCCACCTGGCGCGCGGCGGCGCTTCGATCCGCGTGCAGCCGCACAGCAGCACGGCCAGCGCGATGGCGGACGCGCTGGCCCACGCGATCGCCGATGCGGTCGCCGACGCGATGGCGGACCCGGTTACGGTCGCGGTCCCGCGCCGGTTCACCGCGGCTCCTCCCGTGCGAACGCCGCCGCGCTCGACGGCGTTCGTAGCGCCTCGACCAGCGCGCCAAGCGTCGGATAGCACGTCGCCACGCCGCCTTCACCGGCGACGGTATATCCCGCCGCATCGGCGCGCAGCGTCAGCGCGGCGGCGGGATCGCGCACATACCCGGCCCGCTCCAGCGCCCGTGCGGCCCAGCTGGCGCGCAGCCCCGCGCCTTCCAGCCGGATCGCGCGGGTTCCTGCCGGTCCCACGCGCAGCTCCGCGCGTTCGAGATCGAAGGTCAGTCCGTCGGCGGCAAAGCTCGCCCCCAGCACGCCGTCGATGGCGAGGTCCTCCGGTGCGCCGACATGCAACCGCCGCTGGCCGTCGATCAACCACAGCTCGTCGGCGTAGCGCAGCGCCAGTTCCAGGTCGTGCGTGGACAGCAGTACCGCGAGGCCATGCCGGTGTGCAAGATCCAGCAGCAGCTGCATCGTGCCGACGCGGCGCGGCAGGTCGAGGAAGGCGGTCGCTTCGTCGAGCACCAGCAAGCGTGGCTGCTGTGCCAGCGCGCGGGCAATCATGATCTTCTGCCGCTCGCCGTCGGACATCTCGGCAACCAGCCGCTCCGCCAGCGACAGGGCGCCGGCGCTCGCCAGCGCGTCGTGCACGATGCGATGGTCGTCGGGGCTCAGCCGGCCCGCCCAGCCCAGATAGGGATAGCGCCCCATGCTGGCCAGCTCGTAGCCGCGCATCAGCGTGCCGTCGACCCGCTCGGTCAACACCACGGCAAGACGCCGCGCACGTTGCGCGGCGGGCATCGCGTGGATCGACTCGCCGTCCAGATGCACCTGTCCCGCCACGGGCGCCTGCATCGCGCACAGCGTGCGGATCAGCGTCGATTTGCCGGCGCCATTCGCGCCCAGCAGGCAGACGAACCGCCCGCTCGGGATGGACAGGTCGAGCGGCCCGAGCAGCGGACGCCCGCCATGGCCGGCGAACAGTCCCGTGGTCGCCAACACCGTCACAGCGTCGCTCCGAAGCTGGCGAACACGGTGCGCGGCGCGCCCGGATAGGTCGGCACGAAGGCGCCGCCGGAGTCGTAATAGCGGCGATCGCCCAGGTTCTGCACCGTCAGCTGCAGCTTGTAGCGCCGCGCCTTGCCGAAGCGGTAGGCGATATTTGCGTCCCAGCGCGTGTAGGACGGCAGAGCGAACGAGTTCTCCGTGTTGGCCTGCCGTTCGCCCACATAGGTCGCGCCGATGCCGACGCTCAGTCCCGACGCGGCGCCGGCGAAATCGTAGGTGGTCCAGATACTGGCGGTGCGGCGCGGCGCATTGGCCAGCAGCTTGCCGACCAGCGCCGGATTGCTGTCGGCGGCGATCTCGGCCTTGTATTGCGTGTAGCTCGCCAGCACGCGCCAGCGTGGCGTGATGCTGAACGGCACGTCGATCTCCCAGCCGCGGCTGCGCTGCTCGCCGACCTGGACCACATAGTTGAAGTCCTCCGGATCGGAGACCACGCCGTTGCTGCGGCGGATGTCGAACAGTGCGACGGTCGGCTCCAGCCGGCCGTCCAGCAGGCTGAACTTGGCGCCAATCTCGGTCTGCTTGCCGCGCGACGGCGCGGGCAGCGTGCCGGCGCGCAGCATGCCGCCGGACGGTTCGGTCAGGAAGGACCGCGCCCAGCTGGCGTAGAGCGACACGGGCTCGACCGGCGTCCACGTCAGCCCCACGCGCGGCGACAGCGCATCGTCATGCCGCACCAGCGTGTCGGCCGCCTGCAGGTACTGGGCGCGCGCGCTGGTCCGCGAGCGGTCGTAGCGCAGGCCGAGCAGCAATCGCCAATGCGGTCCGAACTGCAGCTCGTCCTGCGCGTACAGGCCGAGGTTGCGGCTGGCGTAGCGCGAGCCGTCGTACGGCAGCAGCGCGCCGGCGTTGGCGCCATGCACCGGGTGGTAGAGATCGATCGGCAGGTTCACCGGGAAGCCGCCCGGCCCCAGATTCGCCTGCGCGCTGAAGTCCCACTCGTCCCAGTTGTAATCGGCACCGATCAATACGCGGTGGCCGATGCCGCCGGTATCGAAGCGGCGCGAGGCCTCGGCCATCAGCGTGGTATCGGTCTGCCGGTCGATATTGCGCTGCTTGCGGCGATTGACCTGCGGGTCGGGCCCATCGGCGCCGCTGAGCGCGGGAAATCCATACGGGTACCAGACCGCATCGGTGCGCGCATGGGAGCGCAGCGCGCCGGCGCGCAATGCCCAGCCATTGTCGAAGCGATGATCGAGCACCAGCGAGCCCAGCGCGCTGTCGTTGTCCAGCCGCGCGTCCCGCTCGCCATAGTTGTAGTGGATCGGCACGTTGAGGAACAGCGGGCTGTTGCCGAAGCCGCGGTCGAAGGCGCCGCGCCGGCGGCCGAACTCGAACTCCGCGGTCAGGCGGGTCTGCGGTGCCAGCTTCCACTGCAGCACCGGCGAGACGAACAGCGTCTGCGCGTCGACGAAGTCGCGGAAGCTGCGATTGTCCTGCCACGAGCCGGTGATCCGGTAGCTCAGCGTGTCGCTGATCGGCCCGGTGCTGTCCACTGTCGCGCGCCGGAAATCATGGCTGCCGCCGGTCAATTCCACGCTGTGCCTCGGCTTGTCCAGCGGCTTGCGGGTCACGATATTGACCACGCCGCCCGGCTCGAAGCGGCCATAGAGCGCGGACGCCGGGCCCTTGAGCACCTCGATCTGCTCGATGTTGGCCATCTCGTCGACCGGGGCGAAGACGCTGCGGCGAAAGCCGTTCTTCAGGTTCGCCGAGGTCGCGAAGCCGCGCAGGCGGAAGCGGTCGTTGCTGCCGCCCCAGCCGACTTGTGCCGTCACACCGGGGACCGTGCGGATGGCCTCCCCCAGCGTGAACACGCCACGGTCCTCGATCAACTCGCGCGTCACGGTCTGGATCGAGAACGGCGTTTCCTTCAGCGCGGTATCGCTCTTGTTGGCGGTGGGTGCGACCACCGCGCGGTAGGCCCGCTCGCGCGTGCCGGTAACGGTCACCGCCTCCAGCTCCGCGACCGCTCCGGCCTCGCCTTCCTGCGCCGCGCAGATGCCCGGCGCCGTGGCCAGCAAAGCCACGGCGGCGCGCTGCTGCCATCGGTTTGTATGAGGTTGTCTTTGCATGGTAGAGCGCACGGTGAGCGGGTCAGGGTGGATGAGATCGACGAGGTCGACGAGGCCAATAAGGTCGATAAGGCCGATAAGGTCGATAAGGTCGGCCAGGTCGACAAATCCGATAATGATATTGCATTATCATTAGAAGTCAATTGCGCCGAATCGGTTCTCGGTTTGATCGCCGTCAGACTGTTCGCCGCGAGCCGGGACACTGCGGGGAGAGCTGGCATGGCGGTTGCATTCCATCTTGGATACAAGCTTGGATGCACCAAAATGCGACCTGCCGCTGCCGACCCTATTCTTCATGACGAGACGTCCCCCGCCTGGATCCGGCGCTTGGACATCGCGCTTGCCGGCGCGGCCGACGGGCCGTTGGCCGGCCTGTCGTTTGCGATCAAGGACAACATCGATCTGGCCGGCTACCCGACCACGGCGGCCTGCCCTGCGTTCGACCGGATGCCGCGCGACAGCGCGCCGGTGGTGCAGAGCCTGCTTGCGGCTGGTGCATCGCTGTATGGAAAGACCAATCTCGATCAGTTCGCTTGCGGGTTGAACGGCACGCGTTCGCCCTATGGCGCGGTGCCCAACGCCTTCGATGCGCGCTATGTGTCTGGAGGATCGAGCTCGGGTTCGGCCTATGTGGTGGCCACCGGTGAAGTCGATTTCGCGCTGGGCACCGATACCGCCGGCTCCGGCCGCGTGCCCGCGGGGCTGAACAATATCGTCGGGCTCAAGCCGAGCAAGGGTCTGATCAGCGCCCGCGGCGTACTGCCGGCAGCGCAGAGCGTCGACTGCGTGTCCATCTTCGCGCGCACGGTCGACACGGCATCCCGTGTACTGGCCGTTGCCCAGGGCTACGACGCGCTCGACCCGTACTCACGCGAACTGCAGCTTTGTCGCTGCCCCTTTCCGGCCACCTTCCGTTTTGGCGTCCCCAACACGCTCGAATTCTGCGGCGATGCGCTTGCCGAGCGCGAATTCACCGTCGCGATCGAACGGTTGCGCGAACTGGGCGGCGAGCCGGTGACGATCGACTACGCGCCGCTCGCCGAGGCCGCTGCCCTGCTCTACGACAGCGCGCTGGTGGCCGAGCGCTACGCGGCGATCCGCCGCTTCTTCGATGCGCACGAAGCCGACGTGTTCGAGCCGGTTCGCAGCATCGTTGCCAGCGGCCGCGACTACAGCGCGGCCGACGTGTTCGACGCGCAGACGCGATTGCGTGCGCTCGGGCAGCGCGCGGCAGCGATGTGGGAGCGCATCGACCTGCTGCTGGTGCCGACCGCACCGACCCACTACACGATCGCGCAGATGCGCGACGACCCGATCGCGCTGAACCGCCATCTCGGCGCCTATACCAATTTCGTCAATCTGCTCGACTACGCGGCCTTGTCGGTTCCCAGCAGCCTGCGCGCGGACGGCCTGCCCTTCGGCATCACGCTGATCGGCCCATGTGGCAGCGATCTGCGGCTGGCCGAGCTGGGGCAGCGCTATCACCACCGCAGCGGACTGACGCAGGGCGCGACCGGCCTGCCGTTGCCCACGCCCGGCTCGATCCCTGGGCTCACACCCGTGGGCCAGGACACCGTGCGGGTGGCCGTGGTGGGCGCGCACCTGAGCGGCATGCCGCTGAACCGCCAACTGACCGAGCGCCATGGGCGCCTGGTATCCGCGGCCATGACCGCCGCCGACTATCGGCTCTACGCGCTGCCGGACAGCACGCCGGCAAAGCCCGGGCTGTTGCGCGTCGCGCCCGGCACCGGGCACCGCATCGCGCTGGAAATCTGGGAGATGCCGATGCAGGACTATGGCTCATTCGTCGCGCTGATCCCTGCGCCGCTTGGCATCGGCCGCATCCGCCTCGACGACGGCAGCGAAGTGCAGGGCTTCCTGTGCGAGCCGTTCGCGCTGGCCGGTGCCACCGACATCAGCCACTTCGGCGGCTGGCGCGCCTATGTCGCGGCCAACGCCTGACGGAATCGTCTCTCGCACCAACCATCGAGCCCCGCGCACGCCGAACACTGCCCGTGCCTCACTACCGACCAGCGACCTCAACCTCCAGGAGCGATCTGATGCCCCGTGAATCCATGCCCTCCCGCGCTGCCCGCGCGTTGCCGGCTTTCGACACCGCAACGCCGCAGCGCGGCCGCCGCAGCGTGCTCAAGGCCGCCGCCGCGACCGCGCTCGGCGCCATCGCCGCACCCGCCATCGTGCGTGCGCAAAGCGCGCCGCCGATCCGCATCGGTTTCTGGCCGGTCGCCTCGGGCTTGCCTTTCTTCGCCGCAATCGACAAGGGCTATTTCAAGGAGGCCGGCCTGAATGTGCAGGCGCTGAAGTTCGCCAGCCCGCAGCAGGTCACCGAAGCCATCCTCGCCGGGCGCGCCGAGGGCAGCGCCAGTGGAACCGCGTCGGCCGCGCTGGCGATCGGCGAGATCGCCCAGCCGGGATTGGTCAAGATCTTCTGCGCCAACCCGAGCAATGCCAGGTACGTGCTCGACGAATTCCTGGTCGCCAAGGAGAGCCCGGTCCAGCGCATCGCCGAGCTGAAAGGCAGGAAGATCGGCTGCGGGCCCGGCGTGCAGAACGTGCTGATGGCCAGGACGGTGCTCGAGCGCGCCGGCGCGACCGGCGCCACGGTGGTCGAGTTGCCGATCGGCCAGCATGTGGCCGCGATTGCCGCGGGCCAGATCGAAGCGTGCTACACGCTGGAGCCGACCGGCACGATCGGCCGCCTCAATGGCGCGACCCGCACGCTGGAGGTCGGCGTGATCGCCAAATACCTGCTGGGCGATCCGATGGCACCCTGGTTCGGCGGATCGGCCAGCCTGTCCAGCGAATTCATCGCCAGGCATCCCGACGTCGCGCGCAAATACATCGCGGCCTATCGGCGCGGCGTCGAACTGGTGCAGAAGAACCTGCCCGAGGCGCGCCCATCGCTGAAGGGCTATACCGCCATCGACGGGGCGCTGACGGCCGAGGTGCCGATGGTCGACTACGTGTTCTCGACCGATTTCAAGCCCAGCGACGTGGCGTACTTCCAGAAGTATTTCGACCTGTTCGCCGAGAAGGGCATCTTCAGCAAGCGCGTACTGGTCGACTCGATGCTCTACAAAGGTTGATTGCCATGCCGGAAACGACCACGTCTTCGCCTGTCTCTCCGCCATGGGCCGCCGCGGCGGCGGCATCCACGCCCGCGTCGCCGAAGGCATCGCTGGGCAGCCGCCTGCTGCCCTTCCTGGGCCCGCTGGTGCTGTTCATCATCTGGGACCTGGCCGTGCGCGGCGGCTTCATCAAGGCCATCCTGCTGCCGCCGCCGTCCGACACCATCGCCACGCTGGTGTCGGGCCTGCTCGGCGGTCCGCTGCTGACCGACTTCCTGGTGACGGTCGCGCGCACGCTGCAGGCCTTCCTCGTGGCTGCGGTCGTCGGCATGCCGCTGGGCGTGGTGCTCGGCAGCAACGAGAAGGCCTATCGCAGCGTCGAGTTCCTGATCGACTTCTTCCGCTCGACGCCGTCGTCGGCACTGATCCCGCTATTCCTGCTGATCTTCGGCGTCTCGGACATCAACAAGGTGGCGATCGCCGCGTTCGGCGCACTGCTGATCGTGGTATTCAACAGCGCCTACGGCGTGATCAACGCGCGCAAGCAGCGCGTGGCGGCGGCGCAGGTGATGGGTGCCTCGCGCTGGCAGATCTTCAAGGACGTGCTGATCTGGGAAAGCCTGCAGCCGTCCTTCGTCGGCCTGCGCTCGGCGGTATCGATGGCGCTGGTGATCGTGATCGTCGCCGAGATGTTCATCGGCTCGGAGAACGGCCTTGGCCATCGCATCATCGACGCGCAGCAGGTTCTGAACGTCAAGAGCATGTACGCGGCGATCCTGGCCGCGGGCGCGCTCGGCTATGTATTGAACATCCTGTTTCTGGTGATCGAACGCCGGATCGTGCATTGGAGCGGCAGATGAGCGCAGTGATCAACGCCCCCGTTTTCGCGGATACGCCGAAGCCGGCCTTCCGTCCCGGCCCCGCCGGCACGCATATCACCATCCGTGGGCTGACCAAGTACTTCGCCGGCTGGCCGCTGTACGAGAATTTCGATCTCGATATCCCGAAGGGCAAGATCGTCTCGATCTTCGGTCCCAACGGATGCGGCAAGTCCACGCTGATCAACATGATTGCCGGGCTGGTGCCGATCGACGCCGGCGAAATCCTGTTCGACGGCAAGTCGCTGAAGGACACCAAGATCGGCTACGTGTTCCAGAACTACCGCGAGGCGCTGTTTCCGTGGATGCGGACCATCGACAATATCGCCTACCCGCTGAAGATGGCCGGGCAATCCAAGGCCGAGGTCGACCGCCGCATGGCCGAGCTGGTCGCCTCCTTCGACGTCAAGTTCGACCTGAACCGCTATCCGTATGAGCTGTCAGGCGGCCAGCAGCAGACCGCATCGATCATGCGCGCGCTGGCGCCGAAGCCCGAAGTGCTGTTCCTCGACGAACCCTTCTCGGCGCTGGATTTCGAGATGACGCTGTTCATCCGCGAGAAGCTGCAGGAGGTCTTCATGCAGACCGGCACCACCATGATGCTTGTCTCGCACGATCTCGAGGAAGCGGTCTACCTGGCCGACGAAGTGCTGCTGCTGACCAAACGCCCCACGCGGGTCGCGGAAATCCTGCACTACGGCGATGCGCGACCCCGCACGGTCGAGACGCTGTCGCAGCCCAGCTTCGTCGATACCAAGCGGCTCAGCATGGAAATCTTCCAGCGCGAGGTGCGGCGCTGAACTGCGCGCGGCGCCGGAACGGCCCGCCGCGCGGTATGCTTCGAAGCAGCAGAAGACGGAGACACCTTCTTTCCATGCAGACCCTCGGCAAGCAGGCACGCGCGACCACCATCAAGGCGGTCAAGACAACATCCAGGACGGCGCCCAAGACGGCGCCCACAAAGGCGGCGCCGATGACCGCCCGCCCTCGCACCGGGACGGCAACCCCAACGGGAACGGCCGACGCCGACGCCGGCCCGCGGCGCTTGGTCGCCGACCAGGTCTACGACGGACTGAAGCGCGACATCGGCCAGTTCCGGCTGCTGCCCGGCGACCGCTTCACCGAACTGGAGCTGTGCGCCCGGCTGGGCGTGTCGCGCACGCCGGTGCGCCAGGCGCTGGTGCGTCTGCAGCAGGAGGGCTATGTCGAGGTGATGTTCCGCAGCGGCTGGCGCGTGCTGCCGTTCGACTTCGACCGCTACGAGCAGCTCTACGACCTGCGCATGGTGCTGGAAACCACGGCGGCGCAGCGCCTGTGCACGGGGACTGCGGTGTACGGTGCCGCGGTTGATCGTTCCCGCATGGAGCAGTTGGCCGCGATCTGGCTGGTGGAGCCCGCGCGGCGCAGTACCGACGGCGTCCAGGTCCGGCAATGGGACGAGGAATTCCATTGCGCGCTGGTCGAAGCGGCCGGCAATGCGGAAATGGCGCGGATACACCGCGACATCACCGAGCGCATCCGCATGGTGCGCAGTCTCGATTTCACCAAGTCGTTCCGGATCGAGGCCACCTACGAAGAGCACGCGCAGATCCTGCGCGCGATCCTCGCCAAGCGCGCCGACCAGGCCACGATGCTGCTGCGCGCGCATATCGGCAGCAGCCAGGCGGAAGTGCGCAAGATCACGCTGCACCAACTGCATCTGGCCCGACATCAGGGAGGGACCTCGGGCGACGGTCGCAGCTGACGCCGCGAAGCGGGTGTTTTCCCTCGGCGTATCGCTCGGAACGCGTGCCGCACGCATGTCGGGCGCAAGTGCTCTGTCACACGAGCTTCTTCAGTCGGCTCTTGTAATCCGCGCCGCGGCGGACGTAATCGGGGGCGTTCGCGCGCAGATTGCGCACTTCCTCTTCGCTCAAATCCCGGGAAGCCCCGCGTGCCGCTATTCGACCGATACGTTGGCCTTCTTGACCAGCGTGGCATAGCGCGCCGCCTCGCTGGCGAAGAACGTTGCCGCCTGCGCCGGCGTGGTCGGCCGCGTGGCGGTCGCCTGCTTCTTCAGCGCCTCGACCACCTCGGGGCTGGTGAAGGCCCTGGCGAAGGCATCGTGCAGGCGCTGGACCTCGGCGGGCGGCAGGTTGGCCGGACCGACCAGCGCGAACCAGCCCTCGATGTCGTAGGCGGGCAAGCCTTGTTCGGCGATGGTCGGGATATCGGGCGCCGCCTGCGAACGGGTCGCGCCGCACAGGCCGATCGCGCGCAGCGTGCCGGCCTTCAGATGCGGGAGCGCGGCGTTCAGCGCGACCACGCCGAACTGAACCTGACCCGACAGCAGATCGGTGACCATCGGACCGGTGCCCTTGTAAGGAATATGGCGCGCCTTGACGCCGGCCTCCTCCAGGAACATCTGGCCGGCCAGATGAATCACGGTGCCGTTGCCCGACGAGGCGTAGTTGTATTCGTCCGGTTTGGCCTTCAGCAAGGCGACCAGCTCCTTGACGTTGCGCGCCGGCACCTTCGGGTTGACCACCAGCACCAGCGAGGTCGCGCCCAGCACGCTGATCGGCGTGATGTCCTTGATCGCATCGAACGGCATCGACTTGAAGACGCTCGGATTGATCGCGTGGTTGTTCGACACCATGCCAAGCGTGGTGCCGTCCGGCGCCGCCTTGACCACCGCGGCCGTACCGGTGATGCCGCCCGCGCCGGGCATGTTCTCGATCACGACCGGCTGGCCGAGGGCCTTGCCCAGCGCCGGCGCGGCGGTGCGCACGATCGCATCGACACCGGAACCCGCGCTGATCGGCAGGATCAGCCGGATCGGCTTGCCGGAACCCGGCTGCGCCTGCGCGTTCCGAAGGGGATACAGCGCCGGCACGCCGAGCATGCCGAGCGTGACGGCGGCCGCGGCCAGTTTGATCACGTTGCGACGGATCGGCAGCGAGGGCGCGATGGCGCGCGAGCGGGGCGAATGCATGATGTTGTCTCCGGATGGGTAGTGTCCGGCCGCTGTGCCGCGGCCTGTTCGGGCTTGCCGGGTGCAGATCGCGCGCCGGCCGTCCCGGTGCTGTCAGCGCGCGCCCTTGCCCAGGCGCGCCAGGATTTCGTCGTTGTGCTCGCCGGCCTTCGGCAAGGGACTGCGTACGCCGGGGCGGCGGCCGCCCATCAGCAGCGGCAGCAGCACGGCCGGCGCCGTCGAGCCGTCTTCGGCCTGCATCGGCACCAGTCCCCCGCTCTCCTTCAGATGCACGTCGTCGAGCAGCTGATCGGGGCGTACGATCGGCGCGTACGGAATGCCGGCCGCCTCGAGCTTCGGCGCCAGCTCGGCGACGCGGTGATGCCGCAGGATGCCGCCGAGCTGCTCCAGCAACCGCGGCCGCACCGCGACGCGCGAGGCATTGCTGGCGTACTCTGGCACGTCGAGCAGGTCGGGCCGCTCCAGCACCCTGCACAGCGTGACGAACTGCTTGTCGCTAACCGCGCCGATGAACAGTTGCTCGTCGTCGGCCAGCGTGAAGACGTCGTAGACGCTCCAGGCCGATACGCGCGAGGGCATCGGCGGCGGCGCCTCGCCCGTCATCGCGTACTGCTGCATGTGCTGCGAGGCGAGGAACACGCAGTTCTCGAACAGCGCGCTCTGGATCTCCTGGCCGCGGCCGGTGCGATCGCGCTCGCGCAGCGCGGCCAGCACGCCGATCGCGCCGAACATGCCGCCCATGATGTCGTTGACCGAGGTGCCGGCGCGCAAGGGCCGCCCCTTTGGCCCGGTCATGTACGACAGCCCGCCCATCATCTGCACCACCTCGTCGAGCGCCAGCCGGTTCTCGTACGGCCCCGGCAGGAAGCCCTTGTGCGAGACATAGATCAGCCGCGGACAGGTCTTCGACAGCGTGTCGTAGTCCAGGCCGAGCTTGCGCATCAGGCCGGGACGGAAGTTCTCCAGCAGCACGTCGCACTGCCCGGCCAGTTCCGCCGCGGTGGCACGGCCTTCGTCGGTGGTGATGTCCAGCACCACGCTCTTCTTGTTGCGGTTGAAGGCGCGGAAAAAGCCGATGCCCAGGCCGGGCAGGTTGCGCGTCTTGTCGCCGCCGGGCGGTTCGACCTTGATGACCTCGGCACCGAGATCGGCCAGGATCATGCCGCAGGTCGGGCCCATGACCATATGGGTGAACTCGACCACGCGGATGCCGGCGAGCGGGAGGGATTCGTTGGTTTGCGTCATGGTATGACCCAATCGTTGGCGATCAGGCTGGAAAAGCCGGGGTAGCGGCCGTGCCGCAGGGGCTCGGCGCGGCAAGGCCGGTATCGGCGTCAGGGCCGATGCCGGGGAATGTCCTGGGCAGGCCGGCGCGCCACAGCGTGCCGTGCAGGGTCTCGCCGGCGAGCCAGCCCGCCACCCGCTCGCGCAGGCGCAGCAGCGCGCCGATATCGAGGCCGGTATCGATGCCCATGCTGCCCAGCATATAGGCCAGGTCTTCGGACGCGACATTGCCGCTCGCGCCCGGCGCATGCGGGCAGCCGCCGATGCCGCCGAGGCAGGCGTCGAAGCGGTTCACGCCGGCCTGCATCGCGGCGTAGACGTTGGCCAGCCCCAATCCGCGGGTATCGTGGAAATGCCCGCACCAGAAGCGGTCGCCGGCGATCGCGACGGCGCGTTCGAACAGCGCGGCCACCTGCGCGGGATCGGCATAGCCGACCGTATCGGCAAGGCTGACGCGGTCCGCCCCGGCATCGAGCAGCGCCCGCATCAGGCGCAATACCTCGTCGGCCTCGACATGGCCCTGGATCGTGCAGCCGAACGCCGTGCCGACGCCGCCTTCGATCAGCGTGCTGGCACCGGCCGCGTCGCGCGCCGCGCGCATGCGGGCCACCTCGGCCACCACTTCGTCGGGAGTCTTGCGCAGGTTCGCCAGGCTGTGCGCATGGCTGGCCGACAGCGGCACCAGCATCAGGTCGGCGCCGTGGGCCAGCGCGAGCTCGGCACCACGCAGATTCGGCACGAGCACCGAGCAGAACAGTCCCGGCAGCGTCCGGGCGAAGGCCAGCAGCTCGGCCGTATCGGCCAATTGTGGCAGCAGCCGCGCCGGCACGAAGGAGCCGATCTCGATTTCGCGCTGGCCGGCGTCGTAGGCGGCACGGATCCATTCGCGCTTGTGTTCGGTCGGCACGATGGTCTGCACGCTCTGCAGCCCGTCGCGCAGGCCGACCTCGCGGACCACGACACGGCTGGGCAGGGAGGGAAATTGGCAGGCTTTCATGGCTCTGGCTGGCTTTCGCGGATGCGGGCCGGGAGATCGGCGATCTCGTGCGGCCGGGTGGGAGCAATGTATGCCATTCCCGAATTGGGCTACAGCGATGATTCGTGCACGTTTCGATTCCATATCGGAAAGCCTTGGCGAGGCGACCCATGGGAGGCCGTGCTACCGGAACGTCGTGGGCGGGGGCGCTACGGCCGACGTACCATACGGCAGTTCGGCAAATTCGACCGGCGGCGCGACCGCCCGGCAAGGGGAGACAGGCTGTGGATGCAGGCATGGTGAAATCGGCGAACCGCGTCTTCGATCTGCTCGAGCTGTTCGAGCGCGAGCGGCGGCCGCTGCGGGTGGGCGAAATCGTCGAGAAGCTGGGGATACCGCAATCGAGCGCGTCGATGCTGGTGCGCACGCTGGTAGGCCGGGGCTATATGGAATTCGATGCGCAGGCGCGCACCTTCTGCCCTTCCGTGCGGGTGTCCTTCCTTTGCGACTGGACCACGCGCAAGCATGGCACCAGCGCGACCGTCCACGATGCCATGCGACGGCTGTCGGCGGACACCGGCGAGACCGTGCTGCTGGGACGCCAGAACGGCATCATGCTGCAGTACCTGTCGGTCATCGAATCGCCCCACGCGCTGCGGCTGACCGCCGTCTCCGGCGCGATGCGCCCGATGCATCTGACCGCGATCGGCATCATGCTGATGAGCCGGATGAACGACGACGAGGTGGGCCGCCTGCTGCGCCGCTATAACGCCGAGCACAAGAGCGCATGGCCGCCGGCGCGGCTGGCCGATACCATGCGCGCCGTCCGGCAGGCGCGCGAGCAGGGTTACTACGAATCGGCCAATCTCGCCACGCCCGGCGCCGGCGTCCTGGCCACGCTGCTGGCAACACCGATCCGTGGACAATGGCTGGGCATCGGTACCGGCGGGCCCGTGGCGCGGCTGCATGCGCGCCGCAAGCAGTTGCTGCCCGCGGTGCTGGCCGTCGCGCGAAACTGCTAGACCTTCGCCGCGTTCGCTGCATTCGCTGCATTCGCAGCGTTCGGAGCGTTCGCGGCAGTCGCAGCCGCCCCGCCCCGCCGCTGCTCCGCCTGCACGATTGCGCGGTGGCGAGCCAGCAGCCGCAGCGCCTGTTCCAGATGCAGCCGTTCGACCATCCTGCCATCGAGATTGATCACCCCCGCGTCTGCGTTCTCGCTCGCCGCGAAGGCGGCGGCGATCCGCTCGGCTTCCGCGACCTGCTGTGCCGACGGTGCGAATGCCGTGTTGGCGGCGTCGATCTGCGACGGGTGGATCAGCGTCTTGCCGTCGAAGGCCATCCGCACCGATTGGGTCAGTTCCGCGGCATAGCCGGCCTGGTCGCCGAAGTCGTTCCAGACGCCATCGAGAATGTCGACGCCGTAGCGTTTCGCTGCCAGCACGGCCTGCATCAGCCAGGGCATCAGATAGCGACGCTCCTCGCCGGCAAATACACCGGTGTCCTTGGCCAGATCGTTGGTGCCGATCACCAGGCAATCGAGGCGCGGTGTCGCCGCACGCCCGGCCGCGACGATCGCGTCGAGCCGATGGATGGCCTGCGGCGTCTCGACCATCGCCCATAGCGTCGGCGGTTTCTCCCACGCCAGCGCCGCGCAGGCGCGGGCGAATGCCACGACATCGCTGTCGTCGCCGACCTTCGGCAGCAACACCGCGTCGAAGCGCGCGCCGGCGGCGAGCATCAGGTCCTGCGCGAACTCGGCGGTGCCCAATGCATTGACGCGCAGCACGATCTCCTGGCCCGCAGATCGCCGCGCCGACAGCGCTTGCCCAAGCTGCGCCCGCGCGGCGCTCTTCATTGCGGGCGACACCGCATCTTCCAGGTCAAACACGATCGCATCGCATGGCAGGGTCGCCGCCTTGTCGATGGCGCGGGCGTTGGCCGCGGGAACGTAGAGCACCGAGCGGCGCAGGCGGAGGGAATCGTCGGTCATGGTCTCGATATCGAAGTGGTTGGCGGACAGGCGGTGGGGGACCGCGCGACATGCAGTCTGCCCTTCGGCCCCGCGCCCCGCCATCACATCCATGATGATTCGCGCCCTTCGTCATCCATCACATATGTGATGCCCGCCGATGCCGCGCGGGCCGATACTGCCTCCACCCGCAACAACCGTCGCCCGCCACACCGGGCGCATCGAACAGGTGGACATGGAACGATCCGAGCAGGCGGCACCCGGCTATACCGGCGCGATGGTGCAGTGGATCAGCACGGTCGACGACACGGCGATCGGGCCGGCCGCCCTGCTGTGGGCGCGCCACGCGCTGCTGGACTGGCTGGCGGTGGCGATCGCCGCCAACGGCGAGCCGCTGGTCACGATGCTGACTGCCGAACATGGCGGCGACTCGACCGCGCCCTGCACCTTGCTGGGCGGCACCCGCGCACACGTCGCCGACGCCGCGCTGATCAATGGCGCGGCCGGCCACGCGCTCGACTTCGACGACGTCGCCTCGGCGATGCGCGGCCACCCCACCGTCCCGGTCGCGCCCGCCGCGCTGGCCGTCGCCGAGCTGGAACGCGCCGGCGGCATCGATCTGCTGCGCGCGCTCGTGATCGGTCATGAGGTGGAATCGCGCATCGGCGAGCGGATTGGCGACGCGCAGTACCGCTTCGGCCTGCATCCGACCGGCACCACCGGCGCGATCGGCGCGGCGGCGGCGTGCGCGCGGCTGATGCGGCTGGACCCGGATCGCAGCGCGCACGCGCTCGGCCTGGCGGCCACGCAGGCGGCCGGCCTCAAATGCATGTTCGGCACGATGGCCAAGCCGCTGCACGCCGGCAAGGCCGCGATGCATGGCGTGATGGCGGCCCGGCTGGCGGCGCGCGGCTTCACCGCCAACACCGCGGCGCTCGAATGCGCGCAGGGATTTGCCGCCACGCAGGCGCCGGATGGCGATCCGCTGCCCGCCCGGTTCGAGCCGCGAAACACCATGGCGATCGAGAAGACGCTGTTCAAGTACCACGCGTCCTGCTACCTGACCCACTCCACGCTGGAGGCCGTGGCGCAGGCGCGCCGCAAGCATGGCATCGGCCTGGACGATATGGAGACGATGGCCATTCTGGTGTCCGGTCCCCATCGCGGCGTGTGCGACATCGCGCAGCCGCGCACCGGCCTGGAGATCAAGTTCGCGATCCAGCATCTTGCGGTGATGGCGCTCGATGGCGTGTCCACCGCCTCGCTGGACAGTTACACCGACCGGCAGGCCACCGATCCGCGCCTGGCGCGGGCCCGCGAACGCGTCGTGCTGCGCACCGATCAGGGCGGCGACCGCAACGCCGCCGTGGTCGAGATCCACACCCGCGATGGCCGCACCGTGCGTGAGAGCGCCAATGTCGCCGTGCCCGCCACCGATCTCGATCGGCAATGGCAGCAATTGCTGGCCAAGGCCGAGGCCATCGTCACGCCGGTGCTCGGCGGTGCGCGCTTCGGCCGCCTGGTCGATGCGGTGCAAGCGCTGGACCGGCTCCCTTCCCTTGACCCCCTGTTCGAGGCAATCCGATGACATCGCTGGACACCGCTTCCGTGGACCCCACCGTGGCCCGGCTCAAGGCCGAGGCGACGCTGCGCGTTCGCGGCAACCGCTACGAGGACTTCGAGCCCGGCCGCGCCTTCACCCATCACTGGGGCCGCACCGTCAGCGAGGCCGACAACACGCTGTTCTCGGTGCTGACGCTGCACTACAACCCGCAATACACCAATGCGGCAATGGCGGAGGCCGCCGGCCATCGGCGCATTCCGGTCAATCCGCTGCTGGTGTTCAACACCGTCTTCGGCCTGTCGGTCGAGGACCTGTCGGAAGGCGGCGGTCCGTTTCTTGGCGTCGACGAGCTCAGCTTCGTGGAGCCCGTCTATCCCGGCGACACGCTGTACGCCAGCTCCGAGGTGGTGTCGCGCCGGCTCGCCAGCAATCGCCCCGGCTACGGCATCGTGACCTGGCACACGCGCGGCACCAACCAGCGCGGCGAAGCGGTGATCGCGTTCAAACGTTCGAATCTTGTGAGGACCAGGGCATGACCATATCGGCAGACGGCAAGGGCTACATGACGGAAGAGCGCCAGATGATCCGCGAGGCGGCGCGCGAGTTCACCATGAAGGAGGTGCTGCCCGTCGCCAATGCCCTCGACGGCCCCGACGCCGAGATCCCGATGGATCTGCGCGACAAGATGGCCGAGATGGGGTATTTCGGCATCACGATTCCCGAGCAGTACGGCGGCCTGGGCCTCGGCATCTTCGAGTACTGCCTGATTTGCGAGCAGCTGTCGCGCGGCTGGATGTCGGTCGCCTCGATCGTCGCGCGCGCGCAGGGCGGCTGGATCATGAAGGCGATGCCCGAGGACATGCGGCAGGCCTATCTGCCGCGCGTGGTGCGCGGCGAATTCCTGAACGCCAGCGCGCTGTCGGAGCCCGACACCGGCTCGGACCTGGCCTCGATCTCGTGCCGCGCCGAGCGCGACGGCGACGAATGGGTGCTGACCGGCAACAAGTACTGGTGCACCTTCGCCGATGGAGCCGACTACCTGATCCTGTTCGCGCGCACCTCGCCGCCGCCGAGTCCCGACAAGCGCTGGGAAGGGATTTCCTGCTTCATGATCGAGAAGGAACGCGGCAGCTTTCCGCCGGGCATGACCGGCTCGCCGATTCCCAAGATCGGCTATTTCGGCTGGAAGACCTTCGAGCTGGCACTCGATGGCGTGCGCGTCCCCGCCCGCAACCTGATGGGCGGCGAAGGCAAGGCCTTCCTGCTGATGGCCAAGGGCCTGGAAGGCGCCCGCGCGCATACCGCGGCCCGTGCGATCGGACTGGCCCAGGGCGCGCTCGAGGACGCGATCGCCTACTCGCTGGAGCGCCGCCAGTTCGGCATGCCGATCGCCGAATATCAGGCGATCCGCTTCAAGATCGCCACGATGGCCACCGAAATCGAGGCCGCGCGCCAGCTGCTGTACTACGTCTGCAGCGAGATCGACAGCGGCCGCCGTTGCGACAAGGAGGCGTCGATGGTCAAGTACTTCGCGTCGGAGATGGCCGAACGCGTGACCTCGACCGCGCTGCAGATCTTCGGCGGCGCAGGCTATACCAAGCTGTTCCCGGTCGAGCGCTACTGGCGCGACGCGCGGCTGACCAAGATCTTCGAGGGCACCTCGGAAATCCAGCAGCGCATCATCGCCAACAGCCTGCTGGGACGTTCGGAGGTCGAAGCGATGATTGCCAGCCGGGCCTTCGACCAGCGCCAGGGCGCCGGGAGGGCAACGGCATGAAGACGCATGCGCTGACCAGCCACGACGGCTACTTCGAGGATTTCTCGCCCGGCATGCTGATCCGCCATGCGCGCGGCAAGACGGTGACCGAGATGGACAACGTGCTGCTGACCAATATGGTGATGAACACCGCCGAGGGCCATTTCAACGAGGACGCCATGCGGCGCGCGGCAAACGGCATCTTTTCGCAGCGGGTGGTATTCGGCGGCATCAATCTGTCGATGGTGCTGGGCCTTGCCGCGCAGGACACCGCGGAGCAATGCCTGCGCGAAATCGGCCTGGACAAGATCCGGCTGTCGCATCCGGTCTTCCATGGCGACACGCTGTACGCCTACTCCGAGGTGCTGGCGGTAGAAGACGCGCCCGACCGCGCGGATGCCGGCCTCGTCCGCTTCCGCCACTACGGCATCAACCAGCACGACAAGCTGTGCGTGCAGGCCGAACGCACGGTGCTGCTCAAGCGCAAGAGCCATTGGGGTGAACGATGACCAGGGGCGAGCGATGAGCGGCGACGAGCGCCCCGCCGGCGCGCTCGACGGCCTGGTCGTGCTCGACCTGACCCAGATGCTGGCCGGGCCGTATGCGTCGATGATGCTGGCCGACCAGGGCGCGCGGGTCATCAAGATCGAGCCGCCGGGCGGCGATCTGACGCGGCGCAACGGTCCGCATCTGGATGGCGCGCTGCGCCTGGAGCAGCGCGGATACGGCGCCTACTTCGGCTCGATCAACCGCAACAAGGAATCGGTGGAGCTGGACCTGAAGCAGCCCGCCGGGCGCGAGGCGCTGCTGCGGCTGGCACGCCAGGCCGACGTGCTGGTCGAGAACTACCGCGTCGGCGTGATGGACCGCCTCGGGCTGGGCTACGAGACGCTGGCCGCCGCGAACCCGCGGCTCGTCTACGCCACGCTGCGGGGCTTCGGCGATCCGCGCAGCGGCGCCAGCCCCTACGCCGACTGGCCGGCCTATGACCCGGTCGCGCAGGCCATGGGCGGCATCATGGGCATCACCGGCGCCCGCCGCGGCGGCCCGCCCACCAAGATCGGCCCGGGCGTCGGCGATATCGTGCCGGCGATGTTCCTGGCGTACGGCATCGCGGCGGCCTGCTGGCGCGCACAGCGTACCGGCCAGGGGCAGTTCGTCGACGTGGCGATGGTCGACGCGGTGCTCGCGGTCTGCGAGCGGCTGGTGTTCCAGTATGGCGTGACGGGCAACGCGCCGGGGCCGGAAGGCAACGGCCACCCGCTGCTGTGCCCGTTCGGACTGTTTCCCGCCGCCGACGGCTACGTCAGCCTGGGCGTGCCGAACGACCGCTTCTGGGCCCTGCTGGTCGCGCGCATGCAGCGGCCCGAGCTGCAGCACGATCCCCGCTTTGCCAGCAACGACGCCCGTGTCGCGCATCGCGAAGAGGTGGACGAGCTCGTCTCCGCCTGGACCCGGCGCTTCACGAAGCAGGAACTGGCGCGCGAACTCGGCGGCGAGATCCCGTTCGGTCCGGTGTTCGATGCCCGCGACATCTTCGCCGACCCGCATTTCCGCGTGCGCGACATGCTGGTCGAGGTCGAGCAGCCGGGCGCGGCCCGGCCGTTGACGGTCGCCGGCACGCCGGTGCGAATGAGCGCGACGCCGGGCGCGGTGCGCCGCCGCGCCCCGATGGTCGGCGAGCACACCGAACGGACGCTGGCCGACTTCGGCTTCACCGCGACCGAGATTGCCGCGCTGCGGCCCTGACAAACCGGATCGCCATGGTTAGCCTGGCGACAGCGCATACCACCAAGGAGCAAACACAGCGATGCAAAGGGATGCACAACAACGACCGCGGCGGCTGCGCCGCTGCCAGCTTTCGGTGCCGGGCTCGAGCGAGAAGATGATGAGCAAGGCCGCCGCGATGGACGTCGACTTCGTCTTCCTCGATCTCGAGGATGCCGTCGCGCCGGCCGAGAAGCGGCCCGCGCGGGCAAAGATCGTCGACGCGCTGAACGGGCTCGACTGGGGCCGGACCACCCGCTGCGTGCGCGTCAACGACCTGACCACCGAATACGCCTACGAGGACATCATCGAAGTGGTCGAGGGCGCGGGTGCCAACCTCGACGTCATCATGCTGCCCAAGGCGATGAGCGCCGCCGACGTGCAGTTCGTCGACAAGCTGCTGACGATGATGGAGATCAAGCTCAAGCTGCCGCATCGGATCGGCATCGACGTGCTGATCGAAGAGGTCGAGGCCATGATGAACGTGGAAGCGATCGCGGCGTCCACGCCCCGGCTCGAATGCCTGATCTTCGGCATGGGCGACTACTCGGCCAGCCAGGGCGTGTCGGTGCGGGATATCGGCGGCAGCGGCGGCTATCCGGGCGATATCTGGCACTACCAGCGGCACCGTCTGACCATCGCCGCGCGCGCCAACCGGCTCGACGCGGTCGACGGCCCCTTCGCCGATTTCCGCGACCCGGACGTCTATGTTCAGGAAGCCCGGCGCGCGATGATCCTCGGCATGGTCGGCAAGTGGGCGATCCACCCGTCGCAGGTCGAACTTGCACAGCAGGTGTTCTCGCCCTCGCCCGACGATGTCGCCCGCGCGCGCGACATGATGCGCGCCTACGATGCCGCGCTCGCACAGGGCCTGGGTGCCGTCCAGTACGACGGCAAGATGATCGACATCGCGTCGATCCGCATCGTGCGCAATCTGGTGGAACGGGCCGCGCTGATCGGCATGTAGCGGTCGCGGCGGCGCGGACCGCGGCCGCGGCTCACCGCCGGGCAGTGATAACAACGACACGGAGACGATATGAAGGCTGAGATCCCACCCCCATGGCTGGTAGACGGCCGGCGCCGTCGCTTGTTGCGCGCCGGCGCGGCGCTCGCGGTGCTGCCGTGGCCGTTCGCGTCCGCGCGCGCCGCCAACTGGCCAACCCGGCCGATCCGCATCATCGCGGCGCAGGCGCCAGGTTCGTCGAACGACAGTACGGCCCGCGCCTTCGCCGAGTATTTCACCAGCGTGCTGAAGGTGCCCGTGGTCGTCGAGAACAAGCCCGGCGGCGTCGGCATGATCGCCGCCGAGACGGTCGCGCGCAGCGAGCCCGACGGCTACACGCTGCTGTTCACGCTGCACAGCCAGCTCGCGCAGGCGCCGGTGCTGCTGCGCAAGCCGCCGATCGATCCGTCGCGCGACCTGGTGCCGATCGCCGCGGTCAGCACCGGCGTGGGCGTGATGGTCGCCAACAAGAACCTGCCCGCCAACAACTTCAAGGAAGTGCTGGCGCTGTCCCGCAAGCGGCCGGTCTCGGTCGGCAACTACGGCGTAGGCTCGGGCTGGCAGCTGATGGTGGCCCAGCTGAAGAAGGAGACCGGCGCCCAGCTCGACATCATCAACTACAAGGGCACGGGAGCGATGATGGGCGACCTGCTGGCCGGCCATATCGACGTCGGCGCGGGCTCGCTGCTCGGCATGTCGGGCGGTCTGCAGTCCGGTGGCCTCAAGCCGATCCTGATCATCTCCGGCCCGCGCAGCGACCGGCTGCCCGGCATCCCGACCTGGGCAGACGAGGGCTTCAACAGCCCGGTGTTCCGCAACCTGACCGAATGCAACATGCTGCTGGGACCGGCCGGGCTGCCACCGGAGATCGGCGCGCGGCTGGCCGATCTGGTGACGAAATCGATCACCGAGTCCGAGCAGGTCAAGATGGTCCGGCAACAACTCGGCAGCCAGGACACGCCGTTGACCGGCGATGCCCTGCGCCAGTTCATCGGCCGCGTCTGGCCGACCTACCAGGCCGCCACCAAGGCGATCGGGCTGACGCTGCAATGACGCAGGGAGCGGCGTGCCTGTTGGGGTAAGGCACGCCCGTATGCCGTATCGCAGACCGTCCGGCGCCATGGCACGGCCTTGGCTCAGGTCGGCCAGGCCGACCCCAGGATGATGCTGCAGAAGTTCAGGCGCTGATAGTTCGGATCCTTCAGCGCCAGCACATCGGCCTTGACGTTGCCGAAGGTCGTCAGCGGCTTGCGCCGCGTGCCCTCGGCGAAATGGTCGATGATGCTTTCCTTGAAGTTGTGCTCGCGCGGATGATGCCGGCAGACGTGGTCGCGCTGCTCGCCGGTGAAGTCGTGATAGCACAGTCCCAGCACGTCCATCTCGACGCCCGCCGTGACCAGCGCCACCGTCGGGCGCATATGTTCGGGAACGCCCGGCGTCGTATGCAGCGCGATCGCGGCCCAGACATCGTCGATATCCTGCTCGGCAATGCCATAGCCCTTCAGGAAGTCGCGCGCCGCGTTGGCGCCGTCCACCTCGAAGCGCAGATTGTCGCTGGCATAGCGCTGCGTCAACCCCATATCGTGGAACATCGCGCCGATATAGAGCAGCTCGGGGTCGTAGGCCAGCGCCTTGCGCTCGCCGGTCAGCGCGCCCCAGAAGAACACGCGGCGGCTGTGGTGGTACAGCAGGTCGTCCTCGGTGTCGCGCACCAGCTGGGTCGCGGCGCGTGCCATCGCGCTGTCGGGTACGCGAATGCCGGCAATGATTTCGGCCATCTTGATTGCTCCTGAAGGATCGGCATGGCGGGCATCGGCAAGGCGCACGATGCGGTCGCCATCGCAAGAGTGAGAAGGGAACTGCCAGCCGGGGCCGCCGCCGTCCTGGGTCGTCCTTGGTCGCCTTCGGTCGCCACAGCGGTCCCGGTCTCGCGCTTTCATTCTGGTCTGCGCCGTGTTTGACTACAATGACGCCATTCCGTCAGATCCGGACATCGTGACGGCGCTTGAAGACAGCCGCAGGAAACCCATCCCATGAGCGTGACCACCGTAGCCATCCTGATGCTCGACGGCGTACAGGCGCTGGACGTCGCCGGGCCGGTCGACGTCTTCGCCGAGGCCAATGCCTTTATCGGCCGCAAGGACCGCTATGAAACGGTGCTGGTGGGCAGGACGCGCAAGCCGCTGCGCGCGTCGAACGGCATGCAGCTGATGCCGGACCTGTCGCTGGGCGACGAAGCGCCCCGCTTCGATATCGTGCTGGTGGCCGGCGGCCCCGGGCTGCCGACCGCGCCGGCGGATGCCGCGGTGTCGAAGTGGCTGCGTACCGCGGCGTCGCGCGCGCGGCTGCATGGGTCCGTCTGTACCGGCGCCTTTGTGCTGGGTCATGCCGGCCTGCTGGACGGTCGCACGGTGACGACCCATTGGCAGAATGCCGCCCACCTCGCGGAGCGCTTTCCCGCCGCCACGGTCGAGTACGACCGCATCTATCTGCGCGACGGCAAGCTGGTCACCTCGGCTGGCGTCACCGCCGGAATCGACCTGGCGTTGGCCATGGTGCGGGAAGACCATGGCGCCGCGGTGGCGCTGGCGGTGGCCAAGCGGCTGGTGGTGGTGGCGCAGCGCCAGGGCGGCCAGTCGCAGTTCAGCCCGTATCTGGCCGCGGCGCCGACCCAGGCCGACTCACCGGTGGCACGCGCGCAGGCCTATGTGATGGCGAATATCGGTGCCAGGCTGACGCTCGACGCGTTGGCTGCCGAGGTCGGCATGAGCGGACGCAATCTGGTCCGCCTGTTCGTCGCGGATACCGGCATGACGCCGCACGCGTTCATCGAGCGGGCGCGCATCGATATCGCGCGCAATCTGCTGGAAGGCAGCGCCCTGCCGTTGAAATCGATCGCCTACAAGTGCGGCTTCGTGACGGTCGACCGCATGCGCGTGCTGTTCCAGCAGCGGCTGGGGATCTCGCCGGCGCAGTATCGCGCCAACTTCCGCTAGCGCCGGCGAGATCGTCGCGCATCAGATCACGCCGCCGTTCGCGCGCAGCGTCTGCCCGTTGATCCAGGCGCCATCGGGACCGGCCAGGAAGGCCACCGCATTGGCGATGTCCTCGGGCTGGCCAAGCCGCTCGAGCGGCGCCAGCTTGGCCAGCCGCTCGATGAGCTCCTGCGGCTTGCCGTCGAGGAACAGCGCGGTCGCGGTGGGACCGGGCGCCACCGTGTTGACGGTGATATTGCGGCCGCGCAATTCCTTGGTCAGCACGTGCGTCATCGCTTCGACGCCGGCCTTGGTGGCCGCATAGATGCCGTAGGTGGGCTGATACAGGCCAACCACGCTCGACGACAGATTGATGATCCGCCCCCCGTTGCGCAGGCGCCGCGACGCCTCGCGCAGCGTGTTGAAGGTGCCCTTCAGGTTGATGGCGACCTGGCTGTCGAACAGGGCGTCGTCGCTGTCGGCCAGCGTGGCCAGACGCATGACGCCGGCGTTATTGACCAGCACATCGACGCCGCCGAAGGCGGTCTCCGCCGCGTCGAACATGCGCCGGACCGCGGCGCTGTCGCAGACGTCGGCCTGCGCGGTGATGGCGCGCCCGCCAGCCTGCTCGATCTGCCCCGCCAGCGCCTCCGCCTCACGGGCGCTGCCGGCATAGTTGATGACGACGGTGAAGCCGTCGCGGGCCAGGCGCTGCGCGATCGCGGCGCCGATGCCGCGCGAGGCGCCGGTCACGATGGCGACCCGGCTTGCGGTGCGGTCGTTGGTGCCTTCGTTGGTGCCTTCGTTGGTGCGGTGGCTGGTGCGTTCGTCGGTGCTCATGTCAGTTCTCCGTTGGAAGGTCGCGGAAAGAAGGGAATGCTTGCGACATGGGAGAACTATGCGCGGCGGCGCCAAAAAGATCATCGCCCCGGCATTGCCAGGACTGTTGGCCGGTCTTGAACAATGGTGCCGCCCTGGCAATCGGGCTGGCGCGTCGATTCGGCTGACCCGCTATGCAGCGCCAAGCAGCACTGCGACCAGATTGTCCGCCGCCGCGCGCAAGCGCTTCTCGTCCTGATAGACCCGTTCGACCACCACCAACCCCCGCGTGAAGGTGACGATCAGCCGGGCCGCCTGCCGCGGCGGCAGCGCGAGCTGCGACGGTTCGCCTTCGCGTGACAAGCGCTCGACCAGCACCTGCTCGATATCGTCGAGCAAGGCCTTCAGCGCCGTGCGCAACGGCCCGTCCAGATCTTCGGTGCCCACTGCGGTCTTGGTGCTGAGGCAGCCGCGGGTCGGCATCCCGGTCGTCATCGAAGCAATGACGCAACCGAAAAAGCTGCGCAGCGCGTCGCGCAGCCTGGGCTTGTCCAGCGCCTCGCGCATCTGGCTAACGAAGCGCTCGCGATAGACGTCGAACACGCGCAGGAACAGCGTCTCCTTGTCGCCATAGGCGTTGTACAGCGAGCCGCGCTGCACCCCGGTGGCCTCGGCCAACTCCTGCATCGAGGTCGCCGCATAGCCCTTCTGCCAGAACAGCGCCAGCGCCTTGTCCAGCGCGAGGCTTTCATCGAATTGGCGAACGCCAGCCATCTGTTTCTCCGAATGCCGGGGCGCCAAATGCCCCTGGAAGACATGCTGCCATTTAAGCGCATGATTGACACCTCCGTCAATCTTGACTATGTTGTCAAACATGACATGAGTGTCAAACATGACACGTCCATCGCGTTGTCGCTGGACGTTGGCCTCCCTCCGCCCTCCCTCAACAACCCAACGAATGACCAAGCCATCCCCCACCTTCACGCCGGCACAGCTGGACCGCGCGCTGGTCTGGCGCTATATCTTTGCCGGCCTGTGCGCCAGCCTCGACAGCATCGGGCTGGCGCGTTTCGCCTTCACGCCGCTGATTCCCGAACTGATCCAGGCGCACTGGTTTCCGGCGTCCAGCGTGATCTATCTGGGCGCCGCCAATCTGGCCGGCTACGTCTGCGGCGCGTTGATCGGCCGCACCGTGGGTGCGCGGCTCGGCAACGAACGCACGCTGCGGCTGATGATGGTGTGGATCACCGCGGCCTTCCTCGCGTGCGCCGTACCGCTGTCGTTCGGCTGGTATTTCTCGTGGCGCTTCATGTCGGGCGTGGCGGGCGGCGTGGTCATGGTGCTGGTCGCCGGCACCATCCTGCCGCACGTGCCCCCGGCGCGCAAAGGCGCCGCGGGCGGCGCTATCTTCCTCGGTCTGGGGCTTGGCATTGCGGGATCGGGCACCCTGATTCCGCTGCTGCTGCAACTGGGCCTGGCCCAGACCTGGATCGGCCTGGGCATTCTGTCGGCGCTGCTGACCGCCGCCAGCTGGTTCGCGTGGCCGCCGCGGCAACTGGATCTCACCCACACGATTCCGGCGAAAGCGGTGTCAGTCGCGACGCCGCGTTTTGGCGGCGCCGTCTGGATGCTGTACCTGCAGTACGCGCTGATGGCCACGGCGGCCGTGGCGCCGATGGTCTTTCTGGTGGACTTCATCGCCCGCGGCCTGGGCGCCGGCACGCATCTGGGCGCGGTGTTCTGGGCGATCTACGGCCTGGGCGCCATCGCCGGCCCGCCGCTGTACGGATTCCTTGCCGATCGCCTCGGCGCCAGCCCGAGCATCCGGCTGGTCTCGCTAGTGCTGGCGATCGTGCTGGCCGCTGTCTACATCACCGACAATCTGCTGGTGCTGGGCGCCCTGACCGTTGTCATCGGCACCTTCGCGCCCGGCATGGTGCCGTTGGCGCTGGCCCGTGTGCACGAACTCGTGCCGGAGCATGCGCCACGGCAGAACATCGCCTGGAGCCGCACCAGCATCCTGTCGGCCGCGGCGATGGCGGTCGCGGGTTACGCCTATTCCGCGCTGTTCAATGCGAGCGGGGGATCGCACCGGCTGCTGTTCCTGACCGCCGCGGCGCTGCTCGTCGTGGCATTGCTGGCGGACCTCTGCTTCCCGGCCAGGGCGAGGGATGCGCAGATGGCCCGCTCCTGACCGCCGCTTACGCTGTCGCCTCGATCATCGCCAGCACGGCCGACGCCAGCTCGCTTTGGGCATCGCCGAGGGGTTCCAGCGCGTCGAAATGGTGGCCGTGCGGTTGCTCGACGATGCTGACGGGCACGCCGCGTTGCCGGAGCAGCGCGGCATATTCCGCCTGCTGGCGGTGATATTCATCGGACTCATCGCCGCCCACGGTGAGGATCATCGGCAGCATGGTGGTGGGCGGATGGTGCATCGGGCTGTAGGCGGCGACGTCCGCCTCCGTCAGCCCCACCACCTTGTTGAGATAGCACAGCCGGATCGGCTCCAGATCGTAGAGCCCGCTGATCGAGCAGCCGCCCTTCAACACGTCGGCCGGCAGGCCGACATCCTCCCATCGCGTGCCAGCCAGCATGCCGACCAGTTGGCCTCCCGCCGAATGGCCGGAGACAAAAATGCGATTGGCGTCGAAGCCCAGCACGCGCGCATTCCGGTGCAACCACACCACGGCACTGCGGTTGTCGCGCACGATCTCGGCCATCGTCACGTCCGGTGCGAGCCGGTAGTTCAGCATCGCCACATCGATGCCGCGCGCGAGATACGGGGCGGCCAGATGGCTGGAGTCGGACTTGTCCAGCGCCTGCCAATAGCCGCCGTGAATGAAGATCAGCAGCGGCCGGCCCGGTCCACCAGCGGGGAAATAGTCCAGCGTCTGCTTCGGATCGCTGCCATATGCGAGGTGTTCCTCGACCGCGTGCGCCTGCCGGAAGGCCGCGGCATCCGCCGCCCACCGCGCCAGGATGGCCGGATGCTGCGGCACTGCGGCCCGGTTGTTGTACTGCTTGTCCAGCGATTCCTGATCCAGGTTGCGAAACACGGGCATGGGGCGAACCTCCGTATTGTTGTTCCAGTCACGGTTTCGCTTTCCGAACCGCGGACAAGGCATCAGCGACAAGCGCGACGACGCCGGACCAGTCGGTGTCGCCCACCTCCTGCCGAAAGAGCCTGACGGCGCCCGGATACCAGATCGATATCGGTCCTTCGCACGTCCAGCGCCAATCGGTTGCAACGTTGGCAAGCAATATCCAGGTGGGCTTGCCAAGCGCTGCGGCCAGATGCACCACGGCCGTATCGACTCCCACGACCAGATCCAGCCGGGAAATGATACCGGCCATGTCGGCAAAGTCGGCCGCCCGATTTCCCAGGTTCAGGATGAAGCGGTCACCGATCTCCGACCGCAGCTGGTCTCCGTCAGCCTCCTTCTGCAGGCTGACGAAGGTGACACCGCCGATTCCCCATAGTGGCTCGAGCGTCCTCAGGCTCGGCAGAGACCTGACATGGTCGTTCTCGTTCCTGGGATTCCCTCTCCATACCAGTCCCACACGAAGGCGCCTCTTTGGAAAGAAGCGCTCCCATTTCGATGCCGCCGTCGCGGGCGCGAAGAGATATGGCAACTCCGATGGAATCGACCCGGGCCCGCTTTTCAGATTGAGCGGGATGCTCCAGATATAGGTCCAGAAATCATGCCGCGGGCAGGCGGACGGATTGAATCGTTCGCGCGGAACTAGTGCGTCGACTTCGGGCATCAAAGAGAACAATGCCAGGGTCGCGGCATCACACACCAGCGTAACGTGCCTGGCACCGGATTCCTTGATCTTCCTGACATAGCGCACCAGCTGAATCTGATCGCCGTAGCCTTGCTCGGGCCAGATCAGCAGCAATGCCCCCGCCAGCGACTCGCCTCGCCACTGCGGAAACGGTAGCCCGGGCGAGCTGGAGAATGCTTCCTGCAAACTTGCCTCGCAACGAGCCTCGAATAGCGGAAGCCCTTCTGGCCAATTGTTCCGGTAAAGCAGCAGGTTGCCAAGGTTGAGCCGGTACGAGGCATTGTGCGGATCCAGTGCCAGTGCACGCCGATGCGCGATGTCTGCTTCGTCGAAGCGGCGTAGATCCTTCAGCACCAGTCCAAGGACATTCCAGGCCTGATGGTTGTCGGCCGCGATCTCGATCGCTTGCGATATCGCGTGCCGGGCCTCGTCGAGACGCCTGGCCGATCGCAACTGCAGGCCAAGATTGAGCAGTGCCTGCCCATGACCCGGTGTCGTGGCAACAGCGTGCCGGAACCACCGCTCGGCCTCGTCTTGCCGCCCCATCTTGCGATACAGCACGCCGAGATTGTTGCTGATGTCAGCGGACCCGGGCGCCGCCTGGCTTCCACGGCGCAGCGCCGCCTCGGCGGCCTTGTCATCGCCAAGCGCCATGTAGCAAACGCCCGCCAGGTTCAGCAATTCGGCGTGATCAGGGTGCCGATCCAGAAGCGTTTGCGCGGCTTGAAGCGCGTTGGCAATTCGTCCCGACAGATAACAGTCCCTGACAGCCGCAATGTCGCCACTTCCGCCGCCATTCACGGTATCCCTGTTCGAGTCGATTCCTTCCATGGCCGATGGGCGCATCAAACAGGCTCCCCGACGATCCGGCGCACCAGATCGCAGACCATCGGCACCAGCCCCTCCAGCCGCGCCGGCCCTGTTCCCTCGATGCGCTCGAGCACCAGTTCGTGCACCGCGCCGACCAGGGCCAGTGCGCTCTCGTAGGGCAGGCGCTGCCGGCGCCGCTGGTCCGTGCCGACGGTGCGCTGGATGAATTCGGCCAGTTCGCGGTGGATCTGCCGGCGTACCGCCAGGCCGGGGCCGCCCAAGCTCAGGATTTCGATGAACAGCGTGCGCAGCAGCGCGGGGTTGCCCGCCATATAGCCGAGATAGGCGCGCATCGCGCCTTCGACCTGGGCGGTCCACGGCTGGCGCGGGTCGATCGCGTCGCGCAGCACCTGCAGCGCATGCCGGCTCGCGCTGACGTACAGCGCCATCAGGCAATCGGCCTTGGAATCGAAATGCTCGTAGAAGGTCCGGCGCGAGACGTTGGCCTCGGCGACGATATCGGCGATGGTGACCTCCCCATAGCCTTTGCGCGCGACGGCGCCGGCCATGCCTTCGAGCAGGCGGCGTCGATGTTCGCTGCGGCCCGGCGCGGTGCCGGCGGTCAGGATGGCGGGTGCGTGCATGGGCGGCTCGTGGTCGGTCGCTCGTGGTGGGTCGCTCGTGGTGGATCGCTCGTCGTGGATCCCTCATCGTGGATCGCCCGTGGTGGATCGCCCGTGGTAGGTCGCTCGTGTTGAGTTGCTCGTGGCGGGTCGCGCATTATCCGCCGCCATGGTACTTGACAGTACCGATCCACGCCATCATGATCGGTACTCCGCAGTACCACCCACCCGCACCCGGGAGACCACCGTGACGCACCTCGTCGTTCGCCGCCTGCTCGTCGATATGGAAGCGCCGATCCCGCGGCATTGGTGCGCGGGCGATCCGTTCCGCACCGCCTTTCTGAATGCGCTGTCGATGAGCTTTCCGGTCGGCGAGCAATTCTTTATCGATGCGGTGCGCAATGGCCTGAAGGCCCTGCCGCCCGAACAGCAGGACCGGTTCCGCGCCGAGGTGCAGGGTTTCGTCGGCCAGGAGGCCACGCATCGCCGCCTGCACGGCCTCTACAACGAGCATCTGCGCACGCAGGGGCTGGTCAACGCGTGGGAGGTCCGATCGAAGGAACGGCTGAAGCAGCTGGAAGGGGTGGACCCGCGCCACCCGCTGGCGATCACGGCGGCGTTCGAACACTTCACCGCGATCTTCGCCGACTGGATGCTGCGCAACGCAGACATGCTCGGCGAGCAGGATCCGCGCCTGGCGACGCTATGGCTGTGGCACAGCGCCGAGGAAACCGAGCATCGCAACACCGCCTTCGACCTGTACCAGGCGCTGGGCGGCTCCCACGCATGGCGCATTACCTGGTTCCGCCGCATCAGCATCACCTTCCTCGGCGATGCGCTGCGCCAGACCATCGACAATCTGCGCCGCGACGGCACGCTGTGGCAATGGCGGACCTGGGCCGGTGCGGCGCGATTCCTGTTCGGCAAGCGCGGCCTGATCCGCCAGACGTTCGGCGCGTGGCGCGACTACTTCCGCCGGGATTTCCATCCGACCGACCACGACGCCAGCGCTTCGGCGCAATGGCTGGAGGCCCACCGGGACAAGTACGTGCCGGTCGGCGCCTGAAGGCGGCACGAGCAGACCGCGCGCCGACGGCCGCCCTTCCCGATTCTTACCCGATTACCAGTACGACAACACCAGCAGCCCGATCAGCACGATCGCGATAAACACCCACAGCATCGGACGTGCGATCAGGTGGCGGCCACGCGTCGATGCGCGGGCGGCCTCGGCGTTGGTACCGTACTCATCTTTTCTCGGCATGGCGGTGACTCGAAGGGCTTGATATAACCGGGTGACGCACGGATCGTGCCGAGTGCGACAGCCTCGCCCGGTGCAGCGCGCCATGCCCCGGGCGCGTGCAATTTTGACAACGGCATGGCCGCCTTGACCTGCGTGCCCGCCGCCCGCCCGCGGCACGCCCCGCGGCACGCCCCGTCGCACGCCCCGCGGCACGCCCCGCGGCACGCCCCGTCGCACGCCCCGCCGCACGCCCCGCCGCAAGCGCCGTCGCCCGCCCCCTTCGCACCCGCGATCCGTGCGATCACCGTGCACACCTTCCCCATCCCGCCGCCCGCTCGGCTATGCTTCGGTGGCCGGATTCCGCTGAGCCAGCCTCCGGCACGCGCTCCACCAAGACCAACAAAGCAAGGAGACCCGATGCGCATCGTCCGCCGGCGGCCCGCCGCCACCCTGCTCCGCCACCTCGCCCTCGTCGCCGCTGCCCTGCCCGCGCTGGCAGGCACCGCGTCGGCAGCGCCGCCCACCGACCGTTATGCCGCCCCCGGCCTGGAGAAGCCGGCCAGCATCCTGATCGATCGCTGGGGCGTGCCGCATATCTACGCCGGCACGCTGTACGACGCCTTCTACGCGCAAGGCTTCATCGCCGCGCGCGATCGGCTCTGGCAGATCGACCTGTGGCGCAAGCGCGGGCTCGGCGAGATGGCCAAGGACTTCGGTCCGGCCTATGTCGACGGCGACCGCATGGCGCGGGCCGTGCTGTACCGCGGCGACATGTATCGCGAATGGCTGGCCTACGGCTCCGACGCGAAGCGCGTGGCCGAGGCCTTCGTCGCCGGCGTCAACGCCTACGTGGCGCTGACCGAGGCGCAGCCCGAACTGCTGCCGCGCGAGTTCAAGCAGCTTGGCTACAAGCCCTCGCGCTGGCGCGCCGAGGACATCGTCCGCATCCGCCACCACGGCCTGACGCTGAATTTCACCGGCGAGGTCGACCGCGCCACGCTGTACTGCCAGGCCAAGGAGCAGGCGGCGCGCGCGGACTGGCTGCGGCGCGAGCTCGATCCGCCCATCACGCCGACGCTGCCCGAGGGACTGGATCCCTGCGCCGTGCCCGCCGCCGCGCTGAAGAAGGCCTATACGCTGGCCACCGCCGCGGCGAATTTCCCCAAGGAAGCCTGGCAAAAGGCGAGCGCCGATGCGGTGCCGGTGGACCAGCTCTACGCCGCCGTCGACGCGAACAGCGACACCGGCCGCAGCCTGGGATCGAACAACTGGGTGATCGCCGGCAGCCGCACGTCCACGGGCCGCCCCATCCTCGCCAACGACCCGCACCGGGCGCACGGCGCGCCCAGCCTGCGTTATGTCTCGCATCTGAACGCGCCCGGCCTGTCGGTGATCGGCGCCGGCGAGCCCTTCCTGCCCGGCATCTCGATCGGCCACAACGGCACCATCGCCTTCGGCCTGACGCGCTTCTACATGGACCAGGAAGACCTGTACGTCTACGAGACCGATCCCGCGCAGCCCAAGTCCTACCGCTATCGCGGCCGCTGGGAGCCGATGGAGACCATCACCGAGAAGATCGCTGTCCGCGGCGAGGCCGAGCCGCGCACGGTGACCATCGACTTCACGCGCCACGGTCCGGTGCTGCATGCCGACGACGCCAGCCATCGCGCCTGGGCGCTGCGCGCGGCCTGGCTCGATACCGGCATGGCGCCCTACTTCGGCTCGATGGACTACATGCGCGCGACCAACTGGGACCAGTTCCGCGCGGCGATGAACCGCTGGGGCGCGCCCGGCGAAAACCAGGTCTATGCCGACCGCAACGGCAATATCGGCTGGATTCCGGGCGGCCTGACCGTGATCCGCCCCAACTGGGACGGCCTGTTCCCGGTACCGGGCGACGGCCGCTACGAGTGGGCCGGCTACCGCAACATGGACGAGCTGCCGTGGGCCTACAACCCGTCCACCGGCCATATCGTCACGGCCAACGAGAACAATATTCCGCCGGATCATCCGGCCGCGAAGCTCGGCGTCGGCTACGAATGGAGCGACAGCTCGCGGGCTCGCCGGCTCAAGAGCCTGGTCGCCGCCGCGCCGGTCAGCTCGCTGCGCGATTCGATCGCCTGGCAGAACGACACCGTGTCGCTGCCCGCGCAGCGGACGCTGGCCGTGATGCGCACCGTCGGCAATGCCGGCGCCGCGGCATCGCTGCTGCAGGACCCGCAGGTGCAGCGCGCGGTCGCGCTGCTGCGCGGCTGGGACGGCAATGTGCGCGCCGACAGCGTGCCGGCCGCGCTGTTCGAGATCTGGTTCAGCAACCATCTGCGGCAGGCGGTGGTGCGCGCCGCGCTGCCCGAGGACGCGGCCAAGCTGGTCGGCGCCGGCGATGCGGCGCGCGTGCTGGCGGTACTGGAGCAGCCGGACACGTGGATGCCGACGGCGCGGCGCGATGAAGTCATGCTGACCTCGCTGAAGGCCGCGATGGCCGAGCTCGAGCGGCGTTCGCCCTCGCCGGAAAAACTGGCGACCTGGGGCACGCTGCATCGCGCGATCTTCCGCCATCCGCTCGCCAACATCGTCGACGACGCGACGCGCGCCCAGTACAACGTCGATGCGGGCGGCATCGGCGGGTCCGCCTTCACGCCGATGAACACCAGCTACCGCAACAGCGACTATCACCTGACCGCGGGCGCGTCGTTCCGCATGGTGCTGGACGTCGGCAACTGGGATCAGGGGCGCGTCGTCAATACCCCGGGCCAATCGGGCGATCCCGGCAATCCGCACTATCGGGATCTCGCACCTATCTGGGCGAAGGGGCAGACGTTCCCGCTGGTGTATTCGCGCAAGGCGGTCGAACGTGCCGCGGAGAAGCGGATCGAGCTGACGCCGCGGTAAGGCGTCACCACCGCATCGATTGACGTCGAAGATGCGGCAAGCGGGCGTGCCTTGTGCACGCCCGTTTCTTTTAGCCCACCGCCTGCAGGGACGGCGGCGCGACGGCTTCCTGCGAGGGCCACAGCGACAGCGACGGCGACTCCGCAGGCACTGGCGAGACATGCACCCCAAACCCCGTCCGGCCCGGTGCCAGGTCGTCCCGCAAGGTCAGCTGCGGAATCGCATAGTCCCCGCCGTTCTGCCGGCGGAATGGAATCGGCGGCGTCGTGTCGAGCCGATCCAGCCGCTGGCCGAGTTCCTCCCGGATGGTGGCAAAGCGCGCCGCATCGACGCGGCCGGTCCGATAGACCACGTAGGGCGGCAACACATCGAAGCCGGGGTAATGCAGGATCCCGTGCTGGATCGGGAACAGGATGTCGTCGATGGGCCCGTTGATGCCGCGCGGGCTGTAATGCGATTCCCATCCGCCCGCGGTGACGACCAGCATCGCCCGCTTGCCGGCCAGCGTGCCCTCGCCGTAGCGGTCGCCCCAGCGCGCATCCGAGTGTTCGCCGACGCCATAGGCAAACCCGTAGGCATAGACCCGTTCCACCCAGCCCTTCAGGATTGCCGGCATCGAGAACCACCACAGCGGAAACTGCAGGATCACCGCATCGGCCCACAGCAGCTTGCGCTGCTCGGCGGCGATGTCCTCGCTTTGCCTGCCATGTTCGAAGGCGTGTTTGGAGTCCAGCGACGCATCGAAGCGCTCGCCGGCCCGATGGTCCAGGTTGTCCGCGGCGTCGAGCGTGGCCTTCCACTGCATCGCGTAGAGATCGGATACCTGCACCGTATGGCCGGCCGCGTTCAGCCGCTGGACGGCAAAGTCGCGGATCGCCCCGTTCAGCGAGCGCGGTTCGGGATGCGCATAGACCAGAAGAACATTCATCGTGAGCCTCCATTGCCCATTGCAAGAGGAGGCCAGCTTAGGGTCGCGTCCGCTATATTGGAAATGAATTTCTGAAATTCCAGGTATTGTCATGAACAATTTCGGACGGCTGGATCTGAACCTGCTGATCACGCTCGACGCCCTGCTCGCGGAGCGCAATGTCACGCGTGCGGCCGAGCGGCTGCATCTGTCGCAGCCCTCGGTCAGCGTGCAGCTGGCCAAGCTGCGCGAGACGCTGGGCGACCCCCTGCTGCTGCCGGGCCCGCGCGGCATGCGACCGACCGCCCGTGCCGAGGCGCTCCGCGAGCCCTTGCGCGAAGCGCTCGAGGCGCTGCAGCGGGCGGTATCTCCGCAGGGTCCGTTCGATCCGGCGCTGGCGACCGACACCTGGCGCATCGCCGCTTTCGACTACGCCGAGTCGACGATCGTGCTGCCGCTGCTGCACGGCCTGCGCGCGATGGCCCCCGGCACCCGCCTCGCGGTCGTGCAGGCGGTGCCGTCGCTGCTGGCGCGGCAGGCCGAACAGGGAGAGATCGATCTGGCTTTCCATACCACCGAGGGCGCGCCGCAGGGGCTGCATCGCCGGCCGCTGTTTGCCGAGCGCTACGTGCTGGTCGGCCGCGCCGGCCACCCGGGCCTGAAGCGCAAGCCGACGCCGGCACAGTTCTGCAGGCTCGAACACGTGATCGTGTCGCCCGATGGCGGCGGTTTTCATGGGCCGACCGACGAGGCGCTGGCCGCGCGCGGTCTGTCGCGCCGAGTCGTGCTGTCGGTGCCGCATTTCCTGTTCGTGCTGTCGGTGCTGGCCAGCACCGATCTGGTCGCGATGCTGCCGTCGCGCCTGGTGCGCGATGCCGCCGGCCTGAAGGTGGTCGAAGCCCCGATCGAGATACCGGGCTACGAGATGTCGATGCTGTGGCACGAGCGCGTCCATCGCGACCCCGCGCATCGCTGGCTGCGCGACACCATCGTGGCATCGGTGTAGTCCCCGGCCCGGGCAGCCTTGCCCGGGCAGCTTGCGCGGGCAGCCTTACACCGGCTGCATACCGGGCAGCAAGGGGATGCGCTCGGCAAGGAAGTCCATCAACACGCGCACGCGGGCCGGCTGATAGCGGCGGCTCGGATAGACGAGGAAGGCGTCTTGCGCGCTGCCATGCCAGCGTGGCAGCACGCGCACCAGCGTGCCGTCGTCCAGCAGATCCTGCACCAGCCAGGCCGGCGTCAGTCCGAAGCCGGCGCCGGCGACAAAGCCCTCGCGCATCGCCAGCGAGTTGTTGACGCGATAACGGCCGGGTGCCTCGATCGTGGCCGGGCCGTTCGGCCCTTCCATCACGATCGCGTCGCCACCGGCCAGCCACGTGAAACGCAGCATGGGCACCGACGCCAGGTCCGCGGGATGGCGGACGCGCTTGTGCCGCGCCATCAGCGTGGGGCTCGCGACCAGCATGCGTGGCGACACGGCGATGCGCCGCGCGACCACATTGGGCGGCAGTTGCGCCCCGAGCCGCAGCGCCAGATCGACGCCCTCGGCGACCAGGTCGACATAGCGGTCGTCGAACAGCAGTTCGACCTCCACCTCGGGATAGCGCTGCTGGAACGCCAGCACCAGCGCGTTCAGGCGCAGCACGCCGAAGCTGACCGGCGCGCTCAGGCGGACCAGTCCGGACGGACGCTCGGCCTGCCCCTGCGCATCGCCGACGGCCTCGCCGAATTCCTCCAGCACGCGCCGCGCACGCTCGTAGAAACGGCGCCCGGCCTCTGTCGGGGACAGGCTGGTGGTGCTGCGCTCGAGCAGCCGTACGCCGAGCTGCTTCTCCAGAGCTGCCACCACCTTGCTGATGGTGGGCTGCGACGCCTGCTGTTCGCGCGCGACGGCCGACAGGCTGCCCAGTTCGACGGCCCGGACGAAGGTCTGCATTGCGCGAATGGTGTCCATGAAGGAGTTCCTGACAGGGTTGAGCCGCAACGCGCGTAGCGGGTAGCGCGTAGCGGGTAGCGCGTAGCGGGTAGCGCGTAGCGGGTAGCGCGTAGCGGGTAGCGGGTTGCGGGTTGCGGGTTGCGGGTTGCGGGTTGCGGGTTGCGGGTTGCGGGTTGCGGGTTGCGGGTTGCGGGTTGCGGGTTGCGGGTTGCGGGTTGCGGGTAACGGATCGTGGGTCGCTCATTCCAATATCGAATGACGGACATGCCATTCTTCCATCTTCTGCAAGATGTCGGCATACCGTAGCTTGGCGCCTGTACCGGCCTGCGGCCGGGCTTCCACAGGACGATTCGAACCATGCCGACCTCTTTGCTCATGCCCTTCCCCGTGCCCTTGCCCGTGCCTTTCCCCGTGCCTTTCCCCGTGCCTTTCCCCGTGCCTTTCCCCATGCCCTCCGCCAACGCTGGCTGCGCACCTGCGCCGCCATCGCGCTGGGCACCGCGGCGCTTGCCGCGTTCGCCACCGAAACGCCCACGGCCCACTGGCTGTCGACCTGGACCGCCAGCGAGCAGCCGGTCTGGCAGGCCGGCGAACTGCCGCTGCCGACCGGCGTGCCGGCACGGCTCGACAACCAGACGCTGCGCCAGATTGCAAGGATCAGCGTCGGCGGCGCGCGTGCACGCCTGGTGCTGTCGAACCGATACGGACGCGAGCCGGTGACGATCGGCGCGGCGCGGATTGCGCTCGCCACCGGGCGCGACGGCATCGATGCAACAACCGATCGCGCCGCGACCTTCGGCGGCAGTCCGTCGATCACGATCCCGGCCGGTGCCACCGTGACAAGCGATTCGATCGAACTCTCGCTGCCCCCGCTGAGCGAACTCACGGTCAGCCTGCACCTGCCAAAGCCGTTCCGGCCCGGCGGTTTTCATTGGGATGGCCGGCAGACCGCGTGGCTGGCACCGGGCGACGCCACGCGCGATGCCACGCTGCCGGATGCAACGTCCTTCAGCGGCAGGCTGCTCCTCGCCGCCATCGAGGTAGAGGCGAGTCACGGCGCGGGGGCCGTGGTCGCGATCGGCGATTCGATCACCGAAGGCAATGGCTCGACGGTCGACGCCAATCGCCGCTGGCCCGACGGCCTCGCCGCACGGCTCGCGCCGCAGGGCCTGGCGGTGCTCAATGCCGGCATCTCGGGCGGCCAGCTGTTGCGTGACGGCATGGGCGAGTCCGCGCTGGCGCGCTTCGAGCGCGACGTTCTCGGCCAGACGGGCGTGCGCGCGGTCATCGTCGCCATCGGCATCAACGACATCGGCTGGCCAGGCTCGACCTTCGCCGCGCGGACGCCGCTACCGGACCCCGCCGCGATGATCGAGGGCTATCGCGCGCTGATCCGCCGATCGCACGAACGGGGCATTCGCGCGATCGGCGCCACCATCACGCCGTTCGCCGGCGCGCTGGCCGGCACGCCGATCCGCGGCTACGACGCGCCGCCGCGGAAAGAAGCGCTGCGGCAAGCCATCAATGCGTGGATACGCGACAGCGGCGAATTCGATGCCGTCGCGGATTTCGATGCGGCGCTGCGCGACCCGGCACGCCCGGAGGCAATGCTGCCGCGCTACGACAGCGGCGACCATCTGCATCCGGGCGATGCGGGCTATCGACGAATGGCGGAAGTCGCCGCAGCTGCGGTCGCCGGGGTCGCCGGGGTCGCCGAGGTTGCCGAGGTCGCCGGGGTCGCCGGGGTCGCCGGGGTCGCAGCGGTCGCACCAAGCGCCGCGACCGACTGAACGGCGTTGCCGGCGCCGCGCAATCTATCGGCGATCGTCGGTCAACCTCGCCACCGCCGCCTGCAGGATCTCGTCGGACAGCGCCGGCTCGTCGACCGCGCGCGACAGCATCAGCGCGCCGACGATCTGCGACAGCACGGCCAGCGCCCGCGGCCGCGACATCTCCACGCCCGCCTGCCGCTTCATCTCGATCAGCAGGCCGGCATAGTCCTCGACCGCTTTCGAGAACACGGCCCGCACCGGTTGCGCGCGATGGCGCGTATGGCCGCTGCACGCGGCGAGCAGGCAGCCGCGGTCCGCCGCATCGCGGTGCGTCGCGGACAGATAGCGCTCGACGAAGGCGGTAAAGGCTTGCTCCCCGCCCTGCTCGCGCATCCGCTGCCAGAACGCCAGGTTTTGCTCCAGCGCCTGCTCGCTCGCCTCGCGCGCGAGCTCCTCCTTCGAGGCGAACTGCTTGTAGAAGCCGCCCTGCGTCAGGCCCGCCGCCTTCATCAGATCGGCGATGCCGATGCCGTCGAAACCATGCTCGCGAAACAGCCGGCTCGAGGTCTCGACGACCCGCCGGCGGTTCTCCTCGGCCTGTGCGCGAGTGACCCGCATCCTGCTCTCCTGTCATATGGCGCGGTCGCCACTTCGGCGCTCCGCCCAAATAGATGTTGATCTAAGTCTAAAACGCATTTAGATTGCGACCACCATCATAACCACTTGCCGACGCCGCTGACCAGCGTGCCGGGAGAAACAGGATGCAGAACATGCCAGCCGATGCGGGCGCCAACGCTGCCAACGCCGCTGCCAGCCACATCACCAGTCCCCTCACCAGCCCCACCGCCGGCCCAACCGCCCGCACGCTGACCGGCAGCACGCTGGCGATGCTCGGCGGCCTGGCCGCGCTGGGCGCGCTGGCCACCAACATCATCCTGCCCGCCTTCCCCGCGATGGGCGCCAGCCTCGGCGTGACGGTGGCCGAACTGGGGGCCGCGCTCAGCAGCTTCTTCCTGGCCTTCGCGATCGGCCAGCTGGTCGCCGGTCCGCTGTCCGACCGCTGGGGACGCCAGCCGCTGGTGCTCGGCGGCCTGGCCGTCTTTATCGCCGGCAGCCTGATCTGTGCCGCCGCCGATACGCTGGGCATGCTGATCGCCGGCCGCGTGGTGCAGGCCTTCGGCGTCTGCGCGGCCTCGGTCCTGTCCCGGGCGATCGCCCGCGACCTGTTCGATGGCGCCGCGCTGGCGCGCGCGCTGGCCTTGACGATGGTGGCAATGGCCGCCGCGCCGGGCTTCTCGCCGTTGATCGGCAGCGCGCTCGACAGCTGGCTCGGCTGGCGCTCGGCCTTCGTCGCGCTGGCCGTGGCGGGCGCGGCATTGACACTCCACTACCGGCTTTCCACCGGCGAGACGCACGCGCCCGATCGACGCCAGGCCGTGTCGATGGGCAAGGTCCTGCGCGGCTATCTCGCGCTGCTGGCCGACCGCCGCTTCATCCTGTCGGCGGGCGCGGTGGGCCTGATGACCGGCAACACCTTCACGTTCTTCGCCGCCGCGCCGCGCGTGCTGATGGGCAAGCTCGGCTTGTCTTCGCTGTCGCTCGGGGTGTTCTTCGCCATCACGGTGTTCGTCGTGTTCGCCGCGGGCTTTCTGGCGCCGCGGCTGGCGAAGGCGCGTGGCCTGCGGACAGTGGCCATGTCCGGCATCGTGATCGCCGCCGCCGGCGGCGCCGCGCTGATGGCCGTGCCGGGCACATCGCTGGCGGGCTTTGTCGGCGGGATCGCGGTATTCCTGTTCGGCATGGGGCTGGTCAATCCGCTGGCCACCGCGATCACGCTGCAGCCCTTCGGCCGCGAAGCCGGTGCCGCCTCGGCGCTGCTGGGTTTCCTGCAGATGTTCTGCGCCGCAGTCGGTACCGCGCTGGCGTCCCTGCCCTCCGATGCGCCGGCACGCCTGCTCGGCATGGTCATTGCAACGGCCTCCGTCCTCGGCCTGCTGCTGTTCCTGCAGACCCGCAGCCCGGCGACCACCGCCAACTAGCACACCCGCCACCGGGCACCGCCGCCCGGCCGGCCTGGAACTTCACGCCGGCGCACCGACTCACACCGGGATACCTGTCCCACAGGCTCGGCCGCTTTCCTTCGGCGGCCTCACCGTCAAGAGGTGCGCAGATGAGACTGCAAGGCAAGACTGTGCTGGTGACCGGCGCCGCGTCCGGCATCGGCCGCGGCATCGCGCTGCGGCTGGCAAGCGAAGGCGCCAACGTGGTGGTGGCGGTGCATCGGCTGGACGAACGCTCCGAGCAGGTGCAAAAGCAGATCCGCGAGGCAGGCGTGCAGGCATGGGTCGTGAAAGGCGACGTCGCCGGCGTGGGCGAGGTCGAGCGGCTGTTCCGCGAGGCCGCCGCTGCCGCCGGTTCGATCGACGCGCTGATCAACAACGCCGGCATCGAGATCCGCGCGCCGTTCGGCGAGGTCACCGAGGAAGACTACGACCGCGTGCTGAACGTCAACCTGAAGGGCCCGTTCTTCCTGTCGCAGCAATTCGTGCAGCACTGCCGCCAGCAAGGCCGCGGCGGCAAGATCGTCAATATCAGCTCGGTGCACGAGGATCTGCCCTTCCCCAACTTCACCAGCTACTGCGTCAGCAAGGGCGGACTGCGCATGCTGATGCGCAACCTCGCGATCGAGCTGGCGCCGCTCGGCATCACCGTCAACAACATCGCGCCGGGGGCGATCCAGACCCCGATCAACAAGGGCTTGCAGCAACGCCCCGACCAGCTGCGCGCGCTGCTGGCCAACATCCCGCTGGGCCGGCTCGGCGAGCCGGGCGACGTGGCGGGACTGGCGGCCTTCCTGTGCAGCGCCGACGCGGACTACATCACGGGGGCCACGCTGGTGATCGACGGCGGGCTGCTGTGGAACTATGCGGAGCAATAGAGACGCGATCCGCGCGGCGCAGGACAGCCCCTCGGGCACGGCCCATGCCGTTCCGCCCGTCACGCCGGCCGCGCCGGACGGCCCCAATGCGCAGGCTGTTGCCGAGGGCGTCCATCCCGCCGCGGAAGCCGCGACCCGCGAGCCGGCAGTTACCCGGCTGCCCTGCCCGCCGCCGCACCGGCTCGAGGGATGCGCGCATGCCGATGCGCTGTCCCCGGCCGAGCGCTATGGCGAGTTGTTCGTCCGCGTGCAGGCCAGCGGCATCTTCGCCGACAGCAAGACCTTTCCCGATTGCCTGCCCCTCGCCCCGCCCGAAGAGATCCTGTCCCGGTACCAACGGCAGCGCGATCTTCCCGGCTTTTCGCTGGAGGCCTTCGTCGCCGAGCATTTCGCGCGCAGCACCGTGCCGGACAGCCACTACGTCTCCAACCCCGACCAATCCCTGCGCGAACATATCGACAGCCTGTGGCCAGTGCTGACGCGCGATCCGATCGACCATCCGCCGTGGTGCTCGCTGCTGCCGCTGCCTCACCCCTATGTCGTACCCGGCGGCCGCTTCGGCGAGCTGTATTACTGGGATTCGTATTTCACGATGCTGGGCCTCGAGGCCAGCGGCCGCCACGATCTGGTGCGGGCGATGGCGGACAACTTCGCCTATCTGCTCGACAGCTACGGGCTGGTGCCCAACGGCACGCGCAGCTACTACCTGAGCCGCTCGCAGCCGCCGGTGTTTACGCTGATGACGGAACTGTTCGAGGCGCAGGGCGTGGAACCACCGCATGCGTACCTGCCGCATCTGCGCACCGAACACGCGTTCTGGATGGACGGCGCCGAACGATTGTGCCCCGGCACCGCGCATCGGCGCGCGGTGCGGCTGCCGGACGGCAGCCTGCTGAACCGCTACTGGGACGACCATGCCCGCCCGCGCGAGGAATCGTTTCTCGAGGACGTCGTCACCGCGCACCGCGGCGACCGGCCGGCCCACCTTGTCTTTCGCGATCTGCGCGCCGCCGCGGAATCGGGCTGGGACTTCAGCTCGCGCTGGCTCGACGAGTCGGCCCCCGGCACGCCGGCATCGCTGTCGACGATCCGCACCACCGCGATCCTGCCGATCGACCTCAACGCGCTGCTGTGGCATGCCGAGACGCGCCTGGCGACGCTGTGCGAACGCGCCGGCGATGCCGCTGGCGCGGCCCGCTATGCCGCGATGGCGCACGCACGGCGCGAAGCCATCGAGCGGCATCTGTGGCATCCGGAACTGGGCGCCTTCGTCGACTACGACTGGCATCGCGGCGCCCGCCGGCAGTGCCTGACCGCGGCCACCGTGATGCCGCTGTTCGTCGGGCTGGCATCGGATGAACAGGCGGCCGCCATCGGCGCCACGCTGCGGGCGCGACTGCTCGCCGAAGGGGGACTGGCCACGACCTGCGTGCGATCGGGGGAGCAGTGGGACCAGCCGAACGGCTGGGCACCGCTGCAGTGGCTGGCAATCCAGGGCCTGCGCCGCCATGGCGACGAGGCGCTGGCGCACGAGATCGCCGACCGTTGGCTGTCCACCGTCGCCGGCCTCTATCGGCGCGAATACAAGCTGGTCGAGAAATACCGGCTGCGCCGCAAGGGCCGCCATGCGCTTGGCGGCGGCGGCGGCGAATATCCGCTGCAGGACGGCTTCGGCTGGACCAACGGCGTGGTGGCAATGCTGCTGCAGCACTATCCGGAGCATCCGGCGGCGGGGACGCGGGCCGGGGTTGGCGCGAACGGCAACTAAGAAGCGGCAAGCAAGGAACGGCGGCCAGGGGCAGCGTTCACTGGCATCCGCGCTGCATCGACCGGTGCTCGGGGTGTCATGCGCAACTCGTCACACCGAATCATTGCATAGGCAATTCCATACAGAAGCCAGGGTGAAGTTTGGCCAATCCCCGCCGTTAGCCATCGCGTCTGCTACCGCAGGCCTCGTCAACCGGCCGGCGCCATCGATGGCGGCCCCTTCCTGGAATTTGCTTCGTATGTTCTCCTCCATCCGCGCGCGCATCGTCGCGCTGTGCGTGGGCATTGTCGTGGCCGCGCTCGCGGTCAATGCCGCCGTCAATTACGCGGTCGCCGACTCCTACAACGACACCGCGATCGACAGTTCGCTGAGCGCGCTGCAGGCCGGCCATGCCGGCGCGATCGCCGACTGGGTCGACGGCCATGGCCGAATGATTGCCTCGCTGCGCGACGCGGTGCTGCAGGCCGATCCGTCGGCCGCGTTGAAGCAGGTCGCGGACGCCGGCGGCTTCGTCAACGTCTATGTCGGCTATGACGACAAGCGCGCGATGTTCTCCAATCCGACCGGGATTCCGCCGGACTACGATCCGACCGGCCGTCCGTGGTATCGCCAGGCCGCCGCGGCCGGCAAGCCGGTGGTGACGCCGCCCTATGTCGATGCCGGCAGCGGCAAGCTGGTGGTGGCCTTCGCCGCGCCCGTCGTCGCCGATGGCGGCGTCAAGGCGGTGGTGTCGGGCGACGTGGCGATGGATCGCGTGATCGCCAACGTCAAGGCGATCCACCCGACGCCGTCGAGCTTCGGCATGCTGGTCACGCAAGGTGGGCTGATCGTCGCGCATCCCGACGACAAGCTGACGCTCAAGCCCGTCGCCGATCTGGTACCGGGTCTCGACGCCGCGCAGCTCGCCGCGCTGCTGACGGCCGCCGCGCCGACCGAAGTGCAGGTCGGCGGTGCCGCCAAGCTGCTGCGCGCCCGGGCGATTCCGAATACCGACTGGATCGCGGTGATCGCGCTGGACAAGACCGAAGCGACCGCGGGCATGCGTTCGGTGCTGATGGCCTCCGCGCTGACGCTGATCGTGATCGCGCTGGTCGCCGCCGCGCTGGCCGGCATGGCGACGGCGGCCTCGTTCCGCCGCCTGTCGCAGGTGCGCGACGTGATGGACGCGATCGGCTCGGCCGATGGCGACCTGACGCGCCGCCTGCCGGCCGACGGCAAGGACGAGGTCGCGCAGATCGCGCGGGCGTTCAATACCTTCGTCGACAAGCTGTGCTCGGTGATGCGGCAGATCCGCGATGCCAGCGAATCGGTGCGGCACGCGGCCGACGAGATCGCCGCGGGCAACCTGGACCTGTCGCAGCGCACCGAGTCGGCGGCGGCCAGCCTGCAGCAGACCGCTGCGTCGATGGAGCAGATCACCGCCACCGTCGCGCAGTCGGCGACGTCCGCCAGGCAGGCCGACGATTCCGCGGTCGCCGCTTCGCAGATCGCCTCCGAAGGCGGCGTGGTGATCGGCGAGGTCATCGGCACGATGGACAAGATCGAGCACGCGTCGGCCAAGGTCTCCGACATCATCGGCGTGATCGAGGGCATCGCCTTCCAGACCAATATCCTGGCGCTGAACGCGGCCGTGGAAGCGGCCCGCGCGGGAGATCAGGGCCGCGGTTTCGCGGTGGTCGCCGGCGAGGTCCGCGGGCTGGCCCAGCGCAGCGCGCAGGCCGCCAAGGAGATCAAGACGCTGATCGAATCGACCGTCGGCGAGGTGGCCTCGGGCTCGAGCCAGGTACGCAAGGCCGGCGAGACGATGACGGCGATCGTCGGCAATGTCTCGCAGGTCAGCACCGTGATCTCCGAGATTTCCAATGCAGCGATCGAGCAGACGCGCGGCATTCAGGAGGTCAACCAGGCGGTGGGCCAGCTCGACGAGATGGTGCAGCAGAACGCCGCGCTGGTGGAGCAGTCGTCGGCGGCCGCGTCGGCGCTGCAGGCGCAGGCCAACAAGCTGGCGGGGGCGGTGGGATTGTTCCGGCTGGCTTGAAGCGGATCACGACGTCCCCCGCGCAGGCAGGAACCCCGCGTCTTGCGACGCCCCGGGGTTTCCCGCTTTGGCGGGGGACGGATCGGTTGGCCGGCGTTGCCGGCGCGGCTTATTCCAGCCCGGCCTTGTCCAGGCCGAACGCCTTGTCCGCCGACCCCGGCACCGTGCGGAACGCGACGTTGGCGCGATTCCAGCCGTTGATGCCCATCACCGCGAAGGTCAGGTCGGACAGCTCCTTCTCCGACAGCTGGGCCCGCACGCGCTCGTAGACGTCGTCCGGCACGCCGTGCGGCGGCAGCTGCGTCAGCGTTTCGGTCCATTCCAGCACCGCACGCTCGCGCGGCGAGAACAGCGTCGACTCGCGCCAGATGGCGACATGGTAGACGCGCAGCTCGCGCTCGCCGTGCAGCTTGGCCTCCTTGACATGCATGTCGAGACAGAACGCGCAGCCGTTCAGTTGCGAGGCGCGGATCGATACCAGATCGAGCAGCGATCGCTCGATCGCGCCGCCATCGATCGCGTTGCTGAAATTCAGATAGGCCTTGAACAGCTCGGGCGATTGCTGGATGTAGTTCAGGCGTTGGGTCATGGCTTTCTCCTGGTCGAAATGGCTGCGCACCGTTCGGGGCGCAAGGGTTATCACGGCGGCGGCCAGCGGCCGCCCACCTAAAAAAACGTGGGCTCGCTCAGCAGGCGCCGCGGGCCAGCGCGATGCGCAGCAGCTTGTCCGGATTGCGCTGCGCGTGGATGCGGACGATGCGCTCGCCGTCGGTCTCGTAGCACTGCGCCGATTCCAGCTGTCCGTCGATGAAGCGCAGCACGGCCCAGTCGCCATTGAGCAGCGCCAGTTCGGCGCGTACTGTCTGCCCGTGGCGCTGCGGCCCGACCGCGAACACCTTGGCGATGCGCCAGCCGCCGACCAGCGGCTTGGGGAAGCTCGGCACCTTGCCGCCGCCGTCGCCGATCAGCTCGGCGTCCTCCGCCAGCATCGACTGCAACGCCGCCATGTCGCCGCGCTCCATCGCCTGGGCAAAGCCCTGCAGCAGGCGCAGATGCGTCTCGCGGGGGACGGCAAAGCGCGGCCGCTCGTCGCGCAGCTGCACCCTGGCGCGGCTGACCAGCTGGCGGCACGCGGCTTCGCTCTTGCCGATCGCGCGGGCGACGTCGGCGTAGTCGGCGTCGAACACCTCGCGCAGCAGGAAGGCAGCGCGCGCCTCCGGGGTCAGCCGTTCGAGCAGCAGCAGGAATGCCACCGACAGGTCGTCCGCCCGCTCGGTCAGCTGCTCGGGGGTGGCGGGCGATTCGGTCAGTTCGGGTTCGGGCAGCCAGATGCCGGCGTAGTGCTCACGCTGGACCTTGGCCATGCGCAGCCGGTCGATCGCCAGCCGCGTGGTCACGGTGACCAGCCAGGCCTCGGCGTTGTCGATGCTGCCGCGGTCGGCCTCATGCCAACGCAGCCAGGCGTCCTGCACCACATCCTCGGCTTCCGCGACCGTGCCCAGCATCCGGTAGGCGATGCCGTGCAGGCGCGGCCGCAGCCGGGCGAAGGTCAGCGTGGCGGGATCGGCGGGGGCGGCCGTTGCAGCCGTAGCAGCCGTCGCCGCCGGGGCAGCCGTGGCAGCCGTAGCTGCGGTGGTGCCCGTAGCTGCCGTGGTGGCCGTAGTGGCCGTAGTGGCCGGGTCCGGCCGATCGCGGGTATCGGGTGGGCGGGTCATCGCGTTCGATATCGTCAAGGGTCAATGCCATGGCACAACCGTGGCGCCGCCACGGTGCCGGCGTGGCACTGTAGCAGTCAGTTCAAACCCAAGACGTCTGGCGCGGGCCGTTTGTGACAGCGCTGCCGAGCCGCGTCGGAGAAAGCCCGTACCGCCCGCCGCCCCGCGGTCAGGCGCCGCTTTCCGCCAGCGCCCGTGCCGCCGGCATCCGGTCCCAATATGGGGGATAGCTGATCACCAGACCGGCGGGGTCGACCACCAGCTCGGCGGTGAATGCGGAGTCCTGGCCGTGATAGCCGCTCAGGCCGGTGCCGGACGCCTGCCGTTCTGCCGCCGGCCCGAGCGTCTCGTAGCGGAAGCGGCGGCGGCCGTCCGCTTCCGTGGCCAGCAAGGTGTAGCGCTGCCGGACCGGCTCGACCGTCAGCTCGGGCAGGCGGACATAGGCCATCGTGAAGACCTGGCTGGCGCCCGGCTGCCAGCTGGCGTGGCACACCGGCAGCGTGTTGGTGATCGGCGTGGCCATGATGTCGATGTAGGCGGCGTCGGCGAGGTCATCGCGCGGACCGTGCCCATCGGTCCACTGCCCGCCGTCCCACGCGAGCTGCAGGGTCCGCGTGTCGCGCTGGTACACGGTGCGGGCATCGAGCCGGACAAAGCGCCAGTCCGCTCCGCATTCGAGCCGATAGGCCAGCTCCAGCGGACCGTCGTCCCACTGCGCCTGCATCCGCCCTTCGACCCGTACGCGATCCGGGGCGTGGATCACCGCGGCGACATCGAGGCCGGTCCGCGTCTGCCAGGACCACGCCACCAGTTGCACATCGGCGGATTGCATCTTGCCGGCCGGGGATGTCGATGGATTCATGATCGTCCTCCTTGTTGCGCAGACAGGCCTGGGCGCGAGGGCGCCCTGCACGTGGCGCCGGCCCTTGCCATCAAGACCGTCAATCTACCGCGATACCGGCCGGCCGGTGATGCGCAATCGGTATCGATTCCGGGTATTGATTTATTTTTGTCCGACCCGACACATAATGACCGCGAATATTATTCATAAATGGCCGCATGGTAAGCCGTTCCGCCGTCAATTAATCCTTCCATATTGCACACAATGGCACCGCGCATTGCGCAAAGGCGTCACGCAATACGCGTCGTCCGCCATTTTATTGGTGCGCCTTTTTTGTTTTTCATAATCATTCGATAACCACCTGAAGCGGCGCAGCATAGTGATTCCGGGAATGAATCCCTGCTGGTGAAAACCCTGCCATCCCTTTCACTTGACTTAATTGATATATCACATACCTTGTAACCCATCGCCACACCCAATGCGAGCGGGGCGATGACCGTGATGGCAACCGGCACCCCAACAGAGGGACACCAACGGCAAGGAGGAACGCATGGAAATCGATTCGACCGGGTCGTCCATCGCCGCCAGATCAGTTTAAGCAAGCCCGCTTCGCCCCATCCTTCAGTTCCGATCGCGCCTGCCGCCCCCGGCAGCGCAATAGCGTAGGGTTTTTTGTTTCAGGAGCGGATGTGTAACGGACATAGAAGCCAACGATACAGGAGACATTGAAATGCTAGCGACGATATCCGAGCCGAGGTGCGGCACCGCACATTCGGACAGGAAGAATCAAACGATTGAAGGAGTGCGCCATGAATAATTCGTCGACGGCGGCATTCCGCACCAATCCCGAGGTCTCCGAAAAGACGCGCTGGATACAGCTTCTCGTTGGCGTCATCTGCATGATCGCCACCGCCAACGTCCAATACGCCTGGACGCTGTTCGTTCCGGAAATCCAGGAAACCTTCGGCTGGTCGCGCGCCAATATCCAGATCGCCTTCACCGTGTTCGTGCTGGTGCAGACCTGGCTGGCGCCCATCGAAGGCTATTTCATCGACAAGTTCGGTCCGCGCATGATGGTGGCATTCGGCGCGGTGCTGATGGGTGGGGCGTGGATCATCAATTCGCAGGCCACCACGCTGATGGGCTTCTATATCGGCGCCGCGGTCGGCGGCCTGGGTGTCGGTTCGATCTACGCGACCTGCATCAACAACGCGATCAAGTGGTTCCCCGATCGCCGCGGCCTCGCGGTGGGCCTGACGGCCGGCGGCTACGGCGCCGGTTCGGCCGCCACGATCCTGCCGATCGCCGCGATGATCGAGTCGTCCGGCTTCCAGCACACCTTCCTGTTCTTCGGCGTGCTGCAAGGCTCGCTGGCGTTCGCCGCCGCATGGTTCCTGCGCTCGCCGCGGGCCCACGAGGTCAAGGCGTCCCAGAAGCTGGTGCAGGCCACGCGCGACTACACGCTGAAGGAAGCGATGTGCACCAAGCTGTTCTGGCTGATGCTGGTGATGTTCGTGCTGGTGGTCACCGGCGGCATGATGGCCGTGGCGCAGCTCGGCGTCATCGCCAAGGACCTCGGCGTCAAGGACTTCCAGGTCGACCTGCACTTCTTCGTGATGGCCGCGCTGCCGCTGGCGCTGATGCTCGACCGGATCATGAACGGTGTCTCCCGGCCGCTGTTCGGCTGGATCTCCGACCATATCGGCCGCGAGAAGACCATGGTGATCGCGTTCTCGCTGGAAGGGATGGGCATCATCGCGCTGGGGTATTTCGGCCACAACCCGTACGCCTTCCTGATCCTGTCGGGCGTGGTGTTCCTGGCCTGGGGCGAGGTCTACTCGCTGTTCTCGGCGCTGGCCGGCGATGCCTTCGGCACCAAGCACATCGGCAAGATCTACGGCGTGCTCTACACCGCCAAGGGCATCGGCGCGCTGTTCGTGCCGATCGGCAACCTGATCATGGAGGCGACCGGCACCTGGTCCACCGTGCTCTACACCGTGGCGACGATGGACCTGATCGCGGCGTTCCTGGCCTTCATGGTGCTGCGGCCGGTGCTGGCCGGACACGTGGCGGCGTCCAGGAGCCTGTTCTCGAAGGAGGCAGCGGCAGCCGGCACACAGGTCCCGGCCTGACCGGACCCTCACCCGCCGGCAACGCCGGGCACACGCCAGGCAGGCCGGCACCCTGCACGGGCTTCTTCGGAAGCCCGTTTTTCCTTGCAGCAGTCTTGTTCAATACAGCGCCAGGAGATGGGTCGCCGCCTGCGCCATCATTCAATCCGGAGCGCAACGATGGCGACTTTTGCACTGAGCTTGCTGCAGTCTTACTTGTCGCCGTAGTGAAGACGGCAGGCAATGATGGCCAGCTCGTCATCGTTGGCGTAGTACACAAGCCGGTTCGTATCGTCGATACGCCGTGACCGATAACCGGATAGTGTGCCCTTGAGCTGCTCTGGCTTGCCCAGGCCTTCGAAGGGATTCCGCTGCGCGTCCTGGATCAGGGCATTGATCCGATTCAGCGTTTTTTTATCCTGCCCCTGCCAGTAGATGTAGTCCTCCCAGGCGGCAGGCATGAAGGTGAGGTGGCGCGTCATTCAGCATCCGGATCGATCAGATCATGCTTCACGCCTTTGCCGCTCCGGTGCTGATCAATTGACTGCATCAGCCGCTTTGCGTTGGCCGGATTGCTCAGCAGGTACATGGTTTCCATCCAGCTGTCGTATTGCTCTTGCGACATGATCACTGCGTTGGGTGCGTCGCGTCGCGTGATGAGGATCGCGTCGTGATCGGCAATGGCTTGATCGATGACCGCCTTCAGATTGTTGCGGGCATCGGAGAAGTGGATTGTTCGCATGGCCTTCTCCATAGAGTTGTCCAACTAATTGAACAAGTATAGAGAAGTGCAGCAACCTATGCCCCGCATTCTCATTCCTTGCACCTGCCCGGCGAACTGCCAGTAGAGCCCCGCGGCCTGAGCGCAACGCGGCCCGGTCGCGTTCCCTATCGCGCAGCGGCCTCGCCGAACTCCGCCCGCACCCACTCCCGCACCAGCCGCGTCGCCGGCCGCTCGGCGGCGCGCGGGCTGTAGACCAGGTCGTAGCGAAAGCTCTCGAGCGACAGCTCGAACGGTTGCACCAGCACGCCCGAGGCGAGTTCTTCGGCCACCAGCGTCAGGCTCAGCAGGCCGACGCCCTGCCCCGCGACCGTGGCCTGGATCGCGTGGATCTCGTCGGTGAAGGACAGCCCGGCGGACACCTCGATGTCGCCGGCGCCGGCGCCTTCCAGCCAATGCCCCCACACCGCGGCGCGCGGGTCCTGCCGTACGCCGGCGCCCCACTCGAAATGGATCAGCGGTGCGTGCCGCAAGTCCTTCAGCGACGACAGCCGCAGATGCGGGCTGCAGACCGGCGCAAAACGGTCCTGGAACAGCGGCTCGACCGTCAGTCCCGGATAGTGGCCGCCGCCATAGCGGATCGCCACGTCGGCATCGCTGTCGAGATCCACCACGGCATTGGAGGCGTCGAGCCGCAGCGTCCAGTCGGGATGCGCGGCGCGAAACGACCCCGCGCGCGGCGCCAGCCGCTTGGCGACGAACGCGACGGTGGACGACAGCGTGGCGATATTGGCCGCGCGCTGGCGCTGCACCAGCTGCACCGCGCGTTCGAAGCCGTCGAGCCCGTCCCGGATCGCCGGAAACAGCAGCCGCCCGCTCGCGGTCAGATCGACCTTGCGCGTCTCGCGCTCGAACAGCCGAACACCGAGCCATTCCTCCAGCAGCCGGATCTGGTGGCTGATCGCGGTCGCGGTCACGTTCAACTCGTCGGCCGCGCGCTTGAAGCTCAGGCGCCTTGCCGCCGCTTCGAAGGCGCGCAGCGCGCTCAGTGGGGGAAGGCGTCTCATGACGACTCCATGAATGAGTTGAACTCATCCATAACGTGAGATTTGACCATTTGTCGGGCCTGCCTGGGATCACGATACTGCGAACATTCTCCGCTGCGGTCATGAAGGTGGCCGCCTGACGGATGAAATTCCCTCAACTTTACCCCGGAGTTTCCCATGCTGCTCGAACAAGTCCGCACCAACCCCGATCCGTACGCGCCGTTCCTGCTGTCGCAGGGCATCCGCGTCGGCAATCTGGTCTTCATCTCGGGACAGGCCGCCATCGGCGACGACGGCAACATCGTCGGCCGCGGCGACTTCGACAAGCAGGCCGAGCAGGCCTTCCGCAATCTGCGGCGCGCGCTCGAGGCCGCGGGCTCGAGCCTGGACCGCGTGGCCAAGGTCACGATCTTCCTGAAGTCGATGGACAACTTCGGCAAGATCGTCGAACTGCGCCGCAAGTGGTTCTCGGCGCCGTACCCCGCCGACACCATCGTCGAGATCTCCAGCCTGTATTCGCCCGAGGCGCTGATCGAGATCGAGGCCATCGCCGTGGCCGAAGGAGCGCCGGCATGAACGCCCAGGCACGGCCGGCGCTGTTCGATCCGCTGGACCTCAACGGCCTCGCCTTGCCGAACCGGCTCGTCGTCGCGCCGATGACGCGCATCAGCGCGACGCCCGAGGGCGTGCCCACGCCGACGATGGTGGACTACTACGCGGGCTTTGCGCGCGGCGGCTTCGGGCTGATCGTCACCGAGGGCAGCTACACCGACCGCGCGTATGCGCAGGGCTATGCCGGGCAGCCGGGCCTGACCGACATGGAGCAGGCGCGCGCCTGGCGCGCGGTCACCGACGCGGTGCACGCTGCCGGCGGCCGCATCTTCGTGCAGCTGATGCATGCAGGCGCGCTGTCGCAGGCCAACCGCTTCCGCGACGAGACGGTCGGCCCGTCGGCCATCGCGCCGAAGGGCATGCAGATGGGCGTCTATCGCGGCAAGGGGCCCTATCGCACGCCGCGCGCCATCGCGCCGCACGAGATCGACGCGGCGATCGCCGGATTTGCCGAAGCGGCGCGGCTCGCCCGCGATGTCGCCGGTTTCGATGGCATCGAGATCCACGGCGCCAACGGCTATCTGCTCGATGAGTTCCTGACCGACTACACCAACCGGCGCGACGATGCCTGGGGCGGGCCGATCGGCAACCGCATCCGGCTCGCCGAGCAAACCGCACGCGCCGTGCGGTGCGCGGTCGGCGACGGCTTTCCGGTCGGCGTGCGCATTTCGCAGGGCAAGGTCAACGACTTCACGCATAAATGGGCCGAAGGGGCCGAGGGCGCGGCGATCGTGTTCGGCCGACTGGCCGAGACGGGCATCGACTTCCTGCACGTGACGGAGTTCGAGGCGTGGCAGCCGGCCTTCCCCGGCGACGCGCGCTCGCTGGTCCGGCATGCGCGGCTTGCCGCGCCGCATCTGACCGTGATCGCCAACGGCGGCCTGCACGAGCCGGCGCGCGCGCAGGACGCGCTGGCCGATGGCGCGGACCTGGTCGCGCTGGGCCGCGGCGCGCTGGCCAATCCCGACTGGCCGGCGCGCGTGGCGCAGGGCGTCGCACCGCGTCCCTTCGATCCCGCGCTGCTGTCGCCGCTCGGCGAGATCAAGCCCGCCGAGCTGCGGATGCGCGAAGCGCTGCCGCTGGTGGCCTGAATGGCGAGCGCTCGTCCGCCCTAGCTGGCGAACGTGCGCTCGCGCCGTTCCTGGCACGGCGCGCAGCGCGTCGCGGTCGGATTGGCCAGCAGGCGCGCGTACGGAATCTTCCGCTCGCAGTCCTGGCAGACGCCGTACTCGCCGGCATCGATGCGCTCGCGCGCCTGCGCGATATCGTTCAGTTCGCCGCGGTAGTGCTGCTGCAGCGCCGCGCGGTCCAGCTCCTCGTTGACGCCCTCGGCGGTGTCGACGAGGTCCTGCGGCTCCCTGGCCGGGTTGCTGGACGGACGATCGCGTCCCTGCTGATAGAGCGGCTGCAGTTCGCGCTCGCGCGCATCCAGCCGCCCGCGCAGCGCGGCAAGTTGTTCCTGGTTCAGAAGCGACATGTCGCCCTCCATCTACGTGTCATCTCGGCTGCCGCCGAGCCGTGCCATACGTGATCGACATCCCGGCTCTCCCGCCGTTCCCGACATGGCGCCGGCAGGGTTTTCCCGCTTGACTGATCAAGCCCGACGGCCTACATTGGCCGGGCAGATTCAGATAAGAGACCATCTGTAGGATGGTCTCTTAGCGCGTGCAGTTTGCTGCGGCCTCTTACAGAACAATTCAAGGAGACCGCCGTGCAAGCGCCTGCCATCCGCCTTCGTGGCATCGACGATGTCATCGCCTATATCGATTCCTGTCCGGGTATACGGGGCAGAGCCGGCCTGATCTGGTGGCTCGCACTCGGCGGACTGTTTCTCGACGCCTTTTCCAATTCCGCATTGAGCGCCGGCCTCGGGCCGATGACGCGCGATCTCGCGCTCGCGCCGGCACAGGTCGCACTGCTGACCTCGTTCGCCTCGTGGGTCGCGATCGCCTTCAATCCGATCGGCGGCTGGATGGCCGATCGCTGGGGCCGCGTGCGTCCGCTGATCCTGGCCAAGGTGCTGGCCGTGGTCGGCGCCGTGCTGGTCGTCTTCGCGCCCACGTTTGAAGTGATCCTGGTCGGCCGTTTCTTCGTCGGCGCGGCCTACGGCATCGACTTCGCCATCGCGATGGCCGTGCTGGCCGAATTCACCCCGGTCAAGCTCAAGAGCCGCCTCAATACCTGGCAAGGCATGTGGTACACGGCGGTCTGCACCAACCTGCTGCTGGCGCTGCTGTTCCACTCGTGGCAGGTCGGCGATGCGATCTGGCGCTATTCGGTCGCGGCCACCGCGATCTTCGGCGTGGCGATCCTGGTGCTGCAACTGCTGTTCCTGGTCGAGAGCCCGACGTGGCTGGCCCGCAAGGAACGGCTCGAGGCCGCCGCGCTCGCCATGACGCGCATCTACGGCCGCCCCTTCACCGCGGCACCGCCGGCCGAACGCATTCCGGTGTTGAACCAGGCGCGGCGGGGGCTGGCCAATGTGCTGCTGATCTTCCGCGGCATCTATCTGCCGCGCACCATCCTGGCGGCGACCGTGCAGATCGGCCAGTCGATCCAGTACTTCGCCATCGGCTGGTACCTGCCGCTGATCAGTGCGGCGCTGTTCGGCAAGGACTTCGTCTACGCCACCATCGGCGCGCTCGTCTTCAACGTCTGCGGCATCGTCGGCGGCTTCCTGTCGCCGGTCATCGGCCGCAGGCTGGGCCTGCGCCGCGCCTCCGCCTTCGGCTTTGCCGCGGTGTTCGCGATGCTGCTGGTGCTGGGCCTGTTCAACGGCAAGATGCCGCTGTGGGTCGCGGTGGTGGTGCCCTCGCTGTTCATCCTGTTCCATTCCGGCGGCCCGGGCGCCAACGGCAAGAGCCTGTCGTCGCTGTCCTTCCGCAGCGAGCTGCGCGCCGGCGCCAACGGCGTGATCGGCGCGCTGGGCGCGATCGGTGCCGCGCTCGGCCTGCTGGTGTTTCCGCTGTTCCGCGCGGAATACGGGCTGGAGAAGACCTTCCTGATCCTGTCGGTGGTGCCGCTGGTCGCCAGCCTGATCTGCTTCGCGATCCGCTGGGATCCGACCCGCACGGCCGTCCATCCGGACAACGAGGCCGATGCCCCACAGTTCCGCGGCGACACCGAGGCGCCCTCGCCTTTCCTCAATCCCGCCATCGAGAAGTCCCGGCCATGACCCGCCCCACCGACGTCATTCTCGCCATCGACGAAGGCACGTCCGGCACCCGCGCCGCGCTGGTCGGCGCGGACGGCCATGTCTCGTGCCTCGAATACACGACGCTGACCGTGGATTCGCCGCGCCCCGGCGTGGTCGAACAGGACGCCAATGTCCTGCTCGACAAGACCCTGGCCGTCTGCCGCGCGACGCTGGCCAATGCGGACCGTGAAGGACGGCGCGTGGTGGCGCTGGCCATCGCCACGCAGCGCGCCACCGCGGTGCTGTGGGATACCGCCACCGGCCGCGCGCTGGTGCCGGCAATGGTGTGGCAGGACACGCGCTACGCCGCCGAGCTGGAACGCCTCGCCGCGGCGTGGGATGCGAAGCTGCGGCCGAGCGTCGGCCGCCCGGCCGGCGTGCGCTCGCCCTACCTGTGGGCCGCGCGGCATCTGCGCGAGACGCCGGCCGTCGCCAACGCCTGGCGCGCGCGGCGGCTCGCCTTCGGCACCATCGACAGCTGGCTGCTGTGGCACCTGTCGAGCGAACGCGCCGTCGTGACCACGCCGACCAACGCCACCTCGTGCAGCGCCTACGTGCTGGCCGAGCACCGCTATCGGCTCGACTGGCTCGATGCGCTGGGCTTTCCCGCCGAGCTGCTGCCCACGCTGCGGCAGGACGCCGACGACTTCGGCCGCACGCGGGCCGATGTGCTGGGGATCGACGTGCCGATCCTCGCCTGCGCCGGCGACCAGCTGGCCGGTGCGGTGGGCCTGGGTTGCCTGGACGCCGGCCAGTCGATGTGCCTGCACGGTACCGGCAGCTTCGTCGACCTGATCGTCGGCCCGACGCTGCCGCCAGCGATGGGCCGCTCCGACAGCACGCTGACGATGACCGCGCGCCGCCACGGCGGCCAGTCGCACTTCTCGGTCGAAACCTTCGTCGCCACCACCGGCTCGGCGCTGAACTGGATCTGCGACAAGCTGCACTGGTTCGACGACGCCCGGCAGATCAGCGCGCTGGCCGCCGGCGTGTCGTCCTCCGGCGGCGTGACCTTCATCCCCGCGCTGACCGGCCTGCGCGTGCCGCGCATGGAGCCGGCCGCGCGCGCGGCGCTGAACGGCATCTCGATGGCGACCACGCAGGCCGAGATCGCCTACGCCATCCTCGACGGCATCGCGCATTCGGTCAGCTCCTGCATCGAAGCCAACCGCGACATGGCTGGCGTCGCGGTATCGAGCCTGCTGGTCGGCGGCGGACTGTCCGGCAGCGACGCGCTGCTGCAGATGCAGGCCGACCTGACCGGCCTGCCGATCCTGCGCATGAAGGAGACCGACCGCGCCAGCCTGCGCGGCATCGCGTTCCTCGCCGGCTCGTCGGGGCTGCTGTGGGACGACCTGCGGCAGGCCCGCGCCACCACGGCCGCCGACGCGGTGTTCGAGCCGGCGATCGGCGCGGACCAGCGGGAGGCGCGCCGCGCGCTGTGGCATGCGCGCATCGCATCGGAACTCGGGAACGTCGATGCCATTGCCAATGCCCACTCGCGGGCCCTTTCACAAGCCCACTCGCAAGCCCCCTCGCAGGCCGGCGTGCATGCCGATGCCCCGGCGGCCCAATAACAAGGAGAAGCAATCAACATGATGGTTCTGCCATCCCGAAGCACCAGCCGCGCGCGCGCCGCCATGGCCAGCACCGAGCCCTTGCGGCTGGATCGCACGGAGCAGCTGGACCGGCTGCAAGGCGAGCGGTTCGACGTGCTGGTGGTCGGCGGCGGCGTCACGGGCGCGTACACCGCGCTCGATGCCGCGCTGCGCGGCTATCGCGTCGCGCTGGTCGAGAAGAGCGACTTCGCCTCGGGCACCTCGTCCAAGTCCTCGAAGATGGTGCACGGAGGCCTGCGCTATATCGAGCACGGCAATCTCCGCCTGGTCCGCCATTCGCTCCTCGAGCGCCAGCGCCTGCGCCGCAATGCGCGGCATCTGGTGCAGCGGCTGCCATTCCTGTTTCCGGTGATGGAGCGCGACGGCGTGTTCGACAAGCGCCTGGCCAAGGCCTTCGACAGCCTGCTGTGGACCTACGACCTCGCCGGCGGCTGGCGCGAAGGCATCCTGCACCAGAAGCTGACCAAGGCCGAGGTGCTGTCGCACTGCCCGACCTTCAACGAGCAATACCTGACCGGCGGCTTCATGTACTTCGACGCCCGCGTCGACGACGCCCGCCTGACGCTCAATATCGCGCGCACCGCGGCCTTCCATGGCGCCGCCGTGGTCAACCATGCCCGCGTGGCCGAGATCACGCGCGACGGCCACGGCAAGGTCGATGGCGCCATCGTCCAGGCCGGCGAGCGCGAGATCCGCGTGCGCGCCGGCGTGGTGGTGATGGCGACCGGCGTCTGGCTGCGCGACTGGACCGGCCGCAAGGCCGGCGAAGCGAAGACCCTGCATATCCGCCCGGCCAAGGGCGTGCATGTCGCAATCCCCTGGCTGAAGATCCGCAACGACTGCACGGTGACGATCCCGGTGCCCGGCCGCAACCGCCGCGCCACCATCACGCGCTGGGGCAATGTCTCCTACCTCGGCACCACCGACGAGGATTACGAGGGCGATCTCGACAACGTGCTGTGCACGCGCCGAGAGCTGGATTTCCTGCTCGAGGGCGCGCGCTCGGCGTTGAAGACCGACCTGCAGCCCGAGGACGTGGTCGGCAGCATCGCCGGCTGCCGGCCGCTGGTGGCGCCGCCCGGCGGCAAGACGCTGGAAATCCCGCGCGACCACGACATCCGCATCGCCGACGACGGACTGGTGACCGTGGTCGGCGGCAAGCTGACGACCTCGCGCCATATGGCCGAGCAGACCATCGACGCGGCGCAGAAGGTCATCGGCAAGCGCGCGGCATGCCGCACGAAATCGGCCTGGCTGCTGGGCGCGGCCGGCTACGACGCGCAGGCCATCGTCGCCTCGGGCGGCCTGTCGGCGCACCTGGGCGAGCGCTACGGCACCGAGGCGCGCTTCGTCAGCGACATCCTGCAGGCCGATCCGCGCCTCGCGCGGCCGATCGTCGAGGGCCTGCCCTACACCGAGGCCGAGGTCGTCTACGCGGCCCGCCACGAACTCGCGGCCAATGTCGACGACGTGCTGTCGCGCCGCATGCGCGCCCGCCTGATGGCGCGCGACGCCTCCGCCCGCGCCGCCGCGCGCGTGGGTCAACTTCTTCAGGCCGAGCTCGGATTGTCCGAGGCGGCCGTGGCACGGCAGGTCGGCGACTACCTGGACGCCGTTGCCCTCGAAAAATCCGTTCTCATGGGAGATGCAGCATGATCAGCAAGGAAGCCATCAAGCGCGGCTACAACCGCGGCAACTACGTGGTCGGCGCGCACACGCCGCCGGGCTACGCCGCCACCATCGCGCGGACGCCCGACGCGCCGGGCCTGCAGCGCGATGCCGTGACGGTGGACACCGCCACGCTGGCGGCGCTGCGGCAGGCCGCCGACGAGGTGCTGACCGATACCGGCAGCGTGGTCGCGTGGACGCGCGACTGGTGGGCCGGTTCGATGATGACCGAGACCGCCGGCAAGCCGGCGACGCCGCGCGCGGCGATCGTGCGCGTCTCCACCGTCGAGCAGGTGCAGGCGGTGATGCGCATCGCCAGCGAGCGCGCCGTCCCGGTCACCGTGTCCGCCGGCCGCAGCAATGTCACCGGCGCCGCGCTGCCGGTGCGCGGCGGCATCGTGCTGGACGTGTGCGGCATGAACCGGCTGATCGGCTTCAATCGCGATAGCCAGATCGTCGAGGTCGAGGCCGGCATGTTCGGCGACATCTTCGAGCAGACCATCCAGCGCGAGTACGGCATGACGATGGGCCACTGGCCGTCGTCGTATGCCATCAGCACCGTGGGCGGCTGGGTCGCGTGCCGCGGCGCCGGCCAGCTGTCGACGCGCTACGGCAAGATCGAGGACATGGTGTTCGGCATGGACGTGGTGCTGGCCGACGGGCGGCTCGTCACCGTCGGCGGCTATTCGCGCGCGGCGCTCGGACCGGACCTGCAGCAGCTGTTCATCGGCTCGGAAGGCACGCTCGGCGTGATCGTGCGCGTACGGCTGAAGCTGCATCGGCTGCCGGACCATGGCCGCGCCATCGCCTATGGCTTCAAGACTTTCGCGATCGGCCTGGAGGCCTGCCGGCAGATCCTGCAGCAAGGCGGCAATCCGGCTGCGCTGCGGCTCTACGACGAACTCGAGAGCGGCGTGCAGTTCGGCCTGCCCGACACCAATGTGCTGCTGGTCGCCGACGAAGGCGCGCCGGAGATCGTCGAGGCGGTGATGACGATCAGCGAACGCGTGTGCCGCGAGCTGGGCGAGCCGCTGGACGGCGATGCAATCTTCGAGCGCTGGCTCGATACGCGCTACCTGACCGGCAAGAGCGCCGAGGGCTTCAAGCGCAGCCCCGGCTTCGTCGCCGATACGCTGGAGATGTGCGGGCCGTGGAGCGCGCTGGCCGATATCTATCGCGACGTGGTCGCCGCGATCAACGCGGTGCCCGGCACGCTGGCCGGCTCCGCGCACCAGTCGCACGCCTATGTCGACGGCGCCTGCCTGTATTTCTCGCTGCGCGGCGAGGTCGCGGTCGAGGACCGGCAACGGTGGTATCGCGCCGCCTGGGATGCGGCCAACGCGGTGCTGATTCAATACAATGCCGCGCTGAGCCACCATCACGGCATCGGCCTGCTGCGCGCGCCCTATATGGCGCCGTCGCTGGGCAGCGCCTTCCCGCTGCTGGCCACCGTGAAGCGCGCGCTCGATCCGCACAACATCCTGAACCCAGGGAAGCTCGGCCTGACCGACGTTCTCTCCCACGAAGCCCGATAAACGCCATGGACAAGTCCCTCGGTGCACGCCTGATGCGGCATCCCGTCATTGCGACGCTGTACGGGGTCGAACAGGTCGACGCCTTCGTCGACAGCGCCGCCGAGGTGTCGATCGTCGCCAACGTCGAGCTGCGCAAGCTGCAGCCGGTGGTCGCCACGCTGGCCCAGGCCGGCAAGTACGTCATCGTCAATATCGACAGCTGCGAAGGCCTGTCGCAGGACAAGGGCGGCGTCGACTACCTGGCCGACATCGGCGTGGCGAGCCTGGTCTCGACTCGCGTGGCGACCATCCAGCGCGCCAACCGCGCCGGCATGGTGACGATGCAGAAGGTCTTCGTGACCGACCGCTCGACCTGGCCGCGCAGCGTCAAGGCGCTGGAGCAGAGCGATCCGAACCTCGTGCAGATCATGCCGGCGCCGATGCTGGCGCATCTTCCCGAGGCGGACCGCAAGGGGCTGCCGCCGATCGTCACCTCGGGCTTCGTCTGCAACCAGGACGACATCCGCAGCGCGCTGGCCCACGGTGCGGTCGCGGTGTCGACCAGCGACCGCAAGCTGTGGCACCTGGAGCCGAAGGCGCTGAAGGGATAAGGGGATGAAGGAATGACGGGGTAAGCGGCGCGCGCGGTCGATGCCAACGCATCGGCCGTGCCGCGCCGCTCTCCACGCTACTGCATGCCCGACGGCAGCTGCGGCGCGTGCACCGATACCCAGCTCCCGTTCTCGTACTTCTTCCAGTTGTCGCCGGCGTCGCGGGCGTAGAGTCCGTCTTCCAGCATCACCAGCCGCGTCGGATGCGGGGCGACCGGCGGCGTGCCGGCCGATTCGGGCGCCTCGCCCTCGATCACGCCTTCGGCGGCCGCGGTCGCCAACGGGTCCGCGCCGGCGGCCGATGCCGTGTCCGGCGGTGCGGCAGCAGGCGCCTCGCTCAGCGCGCGCTGCGCCGCGTCGCTGAGCCGCGCGCCATCGTCCGGCGAGCCGCCGCCGCACGCAGCCAGCAGCAGTAGCGACGGCAGTAATGGCAGTAATGGCAGTAATGGCAGTCGCCCCTTCCGCGGCGCCGCGGCCGGCCGCCTGCCTTGCAATACAGCGATCCTTTGCATCGCAACCTCCCTCAATCGAACAGCCGGCGCACCAGGTCGCCGATCAGCACGCCACGCAGGCTGAACAGGGCCTCGCGATTGGCGGGAATGTCGCCATAGCCGCCGAGCCCATTGACGCCATAGCTGCGATCGACCGCCGTGTTGGCGCCCTGGATGTCGATGCGCACCGTCGGCGCGAGCGAACCGCCGCGCCGCGCGCCGATCGCATCGATAAAGGACTCGACCAGTCCGCCCGGCATCACGTAGTGCGAGTACGACTGGAACGTGCGCGGATTCTGCGTCGGATCGAGCGCGAAAGGCTCGCCGCGCGGCCGGTTCATGTCGGTCGGATTCCCCAGCACCAGCCCGCTGCCATTGTTCAACGGCTGGTAGTCGCTGCGCACGCCGTTGCCGACGAAGCCGTAGACGCCGTCCGGACCTTCGACGCCTGCGGCATAGGTCGAACGATGGCTGATCGTGAACAGGTAGTACTTGCCGTCCTTGATATAGATCTGCGGCCGCTCGGTCTGGTCGTTGACGCAATTGGCCGACAGGATCGGCGGCAGGAACACCCAGCGGCTCAGCTGCCTGTTGATCGCCACCGCCAGGCCCACGTTGGCCTTCTGGAAGACCGCGCCGGAGTCCATCACCGCGTTCAGGTCCTCGCGCTGCGGATCGTTCGGCGCGTAGCCCAGGTCCTGCTCGGTGCAGGTGCGCGCGCCGCGCGGACCGGCGGTGTTGCCCTCGAACACCATGAAGGTGACGCCGGGATTCGCCGGGTCCTCGAAGGTGAAGGGATCGCGGAACGAGAAGAACTCGTTCTGCTGCCCGGTCTGGTACCACGTGCCGTCCGGCTCCAGCAGCTTCATATGCTCGTTGAAGCCGGTCAGCCGCACGCCGTTGTGGTCGGCCTCCACGCGTCCTTCCGCCTTCGCAATGATGGCGATCGGCGGCGTGATATTGCCGCCCGACGGGCTCGATCGGTTGAACGACGTCGCGGTATAGAACACCACGATGCGGCCATCCGGCATGATGCGCGTCGAGCCGGACCACTCGGCGTTGTGGGTCATCGGCGCGCCGCCGAAGATCTGCACGCTGGCACCGTCCGGGAACAGATGCCCGCCATAGATCCAGCCGCCGTTCGCGGGCCGCCGGGAGGCCGGAATGCCGGCGCGGCGATAGAAGTAGCTGATGCGCGCATGGATATGCCGGTCGTCGAACGTATAGCCCGCATTGCGATCGGCGGTCAGCGAGAAGATGATCTCCCAGCCCTTGTAGCTGTACTGGTTGGCCCTGGCATCGGTCAGCGGCCACGTGTCCCAGACCCACACCCGATCGTTGGTCTGCGGAAAATTGGCCGGGATGTCGGGCATCGTCAGATGCTGCGGCAGCGAGTTCTGCCCGGGGGTCACGTTGGGCGAGGACATCGCCATGATCTGGCGCGCATCGGCGCGCGTCCATCGCGCGGTGAAGTTGCTGGTCGGGTCCTTGGCCTCCTGCGTATGGGGAGTGGGCGCGGGCGCGGCGGGCGGGGTCTGGGCGCGGGCCGGCGCGACCGCCAGCAGCAGGGGTACCGATGCGGTGCCCACCGCCATCAGGCACCTGCCGATGCCTTCCGGGATGCGAAGAGAAACATTGTTCATGATTACCTCGGCGTCGAAGAGACGAGCGTCTCCGATGCCGTCGCGACGACGGACATGGGAGCGCCAACAGGATCATGACGCTGGGCGGAATCGGACAGATGCGGGAAGGGGCGGCCTGTCGGGCAATACGTGGCACCGCGTGAAGCCACGTGAGGTCACGTGAAACCGCGTGACTCCGCGCGAAGCCGCGCACTGCGGACACGAGCGCGCCTCTCGGTGCAGGTCATCCGAAGCCAGCGTCTTGCCGGGGAAGTCCCCACGCGACCACAAGGACAGGTCGCGGACAAAGGCGGCATCGGCATGCTGCGCCATGCGCGCTCGTGAAGAATGACGCGGGACCTGGATGGCCCCCGTCATCGTTCGGGTCTGTGTTGGCCAGCGCGGATCATTCCTGCCGGGCATGGCCACATGAGGATTGCGAAGTGGACTGAATCGAGCCAGGGCAAGCGCCCTGCGCGTGCGCCTGCGACGGCGCCGTTACGGCCCGTGTAAACCCGGTTCACCGCAACGTAGAACGAGGTTAGTACACCGGTTGGCCGAATGCCAAGCCTTCGATCGGGGCCGGCATGCAAGCGGTCCGCAGCGGTCCACAAGCGGTGCGAACGCGATGTGCACACGGTGTACGCGTTGTTCAGGCCTGCCGCCGCCAGACCGCCGAAGCGCTCACCACCACCTTGCGCGGAATGATCTGCTGCGCGTGGAAGGCATCGGCAATGCGCTGCTGCTCGTCCAGCGCCGGCGCGTCGACCGCCTGCAGCCGGTAGCTGCGGCGGCGGTTGGCGATCTCGACGGTGGCCGCGTCCAGGCCGATCAGCGGCGCGTGCCATTCCGCCGCGGCGGCGGGATTGGCCTTGACCCACTCCCCCGCCTGGGCGAGCGCATCGAACACGGTGGCGAGCACGTCGGCGCGGCGGCGCGCGAAGTCGCTTGCCGCCAGATAGAAGCGGCGATAACTGGCCAGGCCGGTGCCGTCGGCCAGCACGCGCGCCTGCGCCTGCCGCTGCGCGGCCGCGAGGAACGGGTCCCAGATGACCCACGCCGCCACGTTGCCGCGCTCGAATGCGGCGCGCGCATCGGCCGGCGTCAGATACGCCGGCTCGATATCGCGCATCGACAGGCCGTTGCGCGCCAGCGCCTCCAGCAGCAGGTAATGCGCGCCGGCGCCCTTGGCGAAGGCGACCCGGTGGCCCTTCAATTGCGCGATCGAGGTCAAGGGCGAATCGCGCGGGACGACGATCGCCTGCGCGGTCGGCGACGGCGTCTCGATCGCGTAGTAGGTCAGCTTCGCTCCGGCGGCGAGCGCGAACGGCGGCACCGCGTCGGCGACATCGGCGCTGAGGTCCAGCCCGCCGACATTGAGCGCCTCGAGCAGCGGCAGGCCCGAAGTGAACTCGTGCCACGACACCGAGACGCCCTGCGGTGCGAGGGCCTTCTCCAGCGTGCCGCGCGACTTCAGCAGGATCATCAGCGTCGACGACTTCTGATATCCGAACCGCACGGTTTCCGGTTTGCCGCCCGCTTGCGCGCGCGCCGCGCCGCCCAGCGTCCATGCCGCGATGCCGGCCCCTGCCAGCAGCAGCTGCCGTCGCTTCCCTTGCATGCCGCTCCCCCCTCCCCTCATAGCGTGGCGATCGACACTTCGGTCGACTTGACGAGCGCGATCACCTCCTTGCCGACCGCAAGTTCGAGCTCCTTGACCGAGCGGGTGGTAATGACCGAGGTCACCACCAATCCGCTGGGGGTCTCGACGTCGATCTCGGATACGACCGGCCCCTCGATGATTTCGCGGATCTTGCCGCGAAACTGGTTGCGCACGTTGATGGCATGAATCGTCATGACAGGTTCCTGGTTGAAATGGCTCAGTAATGGCGCGCTCAGACGGACCAGCGGACGCGCTCGGCCGGCCATGGCTCGCTGTTTGCCCGCGCGGACGCCGCCCGCGCCAGCTCGGCCTCGCGCTCGCGCAGTTCGCGCGCGCGGGCCGCGACACGCTGCACCGAGCGGTCGAGCCGTTCGACGATGTCGGCCGCCGCGCTGTAGCCGCCCTCGGGCCGCGACGGCAGCTGCTGGTCGGTCGCGTAGATGCCATCGAGGATGTCGCGGGCGCCAAGCGCCGACAGCACCGGCTTGAGCGCATAGTCCAGCGCCAGCAGATGCGCGGGACTGCCGCCGGTGGCCAGCGGCAGCACGGTCTTGTCGCGCAGCCCGTCCTGCGGCAGCAGATCGAGGAAGGCCTTCAGCACGCCGCTGTACGAGGCCTTGTAGATCGGCGTGGCGACGATCACCAGCTGCGATTCGCCGACCGCGCGCACCGCGTCCTGCAGGCGGGCGTCGCCGAAATCGGCCTGCGTCAGCGCTTGCGCGGGCAGGTCACGCGGCCGGATCGATCGGTAGGAGGACGTGATCGCGTCCAGCCGCGAGAGCGCGAGCTCCAGCAGATAGGCGGAACGCGAAGGCGTGGAGGGACTGCCGAGAATGCCGACGATATTCATCAGAGAGGTGCCAATGCGCGGGTCTGCGCGTCGTTGTCAGGGGATGCGATGGCGGGCTGGCGCAGCACGCGCCGCAGCACGCGTTCCTCGATCGCGGCGAATGCCGGCGCGCCGTGGCTGCGCGGGCGCAGCAGCGGCACGCGCTCGTCGAGGGCGATGCGGTGGTCTTCGATCAGCACCACGCGGTCGGCCAGCGCGACGGCCTCGGCGACATCGTGCGTGACCAGCAGCGCGGTGAAGCCATGCGCGAGCCAAAGGCGCTCGATCAATTGCTGCATCTCGATGCGGGTCAGCGCATCGAGCGCGCCCAGCGGCTCGTCGAGCAACAGCAGGCGCGGCCGATGCACCAGCGCGCGGGCCAGCGCGACGCGCTGGCGCTGCCCGCCGGACAGCACCGCCGGCCAGTCGTTGGCGCGCTCGGCCAACCCCACCTGCGCCAGCGCCTCGCGCGCGCGTTCGCGCCCTTCCCGGCCCGGCAGGCCCAGCGCGATGTTGTCGAGCACGCGCTTCCACGGCAGCAGCCGCGCGTCCTGGAACATGATGCGGGTGCCGTCGTCATGGCCGCCCCGAGGCCGGCCGTCGAGCGCGATCCGCCCCGCGCCGGGGCTTTCGAGCCCGGCGACCAGCCGCAACAGCGTACTCTTGCCGCAGCCGCTGCGGCCGACGATGGCGACGAATTCGCCCGGCGCGATGCGCAGGTCGATGTGCTGGAGTACGGTGCGGCCGCCATAGGCCTTGTGCAGGCCGCTGACCGCGACCTCGGTGCCGCGGGGGCGGCCGGTGGCGTGGGTGGCATGGGTGCCGTCGGTATTGCGCTCGGCGCTGCGCGCCCCGGCCCGCGCGGTCAGATCGGTGGGCTCGCCGGGCTCGACGGGTTCCCTGCCCGCGCGCCGCAGCGGCAGATGTTGTTGCATGGCATGCATTGGATGAACTCCGGTAGGGGTCGATCGCGATCAGGTCGATTTGACGGGCCGATGGGGTCTGGCCGATGGGGTCAGGCCGATGGGGTCAGGCCGAGGGATCAGCCTTTCGCCGCGCTCTGATAGCCCGGATGCCACCGCAGCCACCACCGCTCCAGCCCCTTGGCCAGCAGGTCGGCCAGCTTGCCCAGCAGCGCATAGAGCAGGATGCCGACCAGCACCACGTCGGTCTGCAGGAACTCTCGCGCGTTCATCGTCAGGTAGCCGATGCCGGCCTGCGCGGAGATCGTTTCCGCGACGATCAGCAGCACCCACATCAGGCCCAGCGAGAAGCGAAGGCCGACCAAAATCGACGGCAGCGCGCCGGGCAGGATCACCTGCCAGTACAGCGCCCAGCCCGACAGCCCGTAGCTGCGCGCCATCTCGATCAGTCCCTTGTCGACCGAGCGGATGCCGTGGAAGGTGTTCAGGTAGATCGGAAAGAACACGCCGACCGCGACCAGGAACAGCTTGGCCGCCTCGTCGATGCCGAACCACAGGATCACCAGCGGAATCAGCGCCAGCGCGGGGATATTGCGCACCATCTGCAGGCTCGAATCGAGCAGCGTCTCGGCCGTGCGGAACGTGCCGTTCAGCAGCCCCAGCAACAGCCCGAGTCCGCCGCCGATCGCCAGGCCCGCCAGTGCGCGCCACGCGCTGACCGCGGTGTGCTGCCACAGCTCGCCGGACAGCGCCAGCGTGCGGAACGCGGCGACCACGGCCAGCGGCTCGGGCAGCACGCGGCTCGACAGCCAGCCGCTGCGCGAGGCCAGCTCCCACAGCAGCAGGATCAGGGCCGGCACCAGCCACGGCAGGCCGCGCCGCAGCACGGAAGCCGCCCAGCCCTGGGGCAGCAGCGCGCGCGCCGGCGTGGTCGCGAGAAAATCGGCCGTCAGCGCGGCACCGCTTTTCGAGGGATTCGACATGGCGTTCAACTCGCGGACAGATTGGCGCCTGGCGTGGCCGCCGAAGGCACGAAGGTATTGGCGACGATCTCGCCGAACGGTCCGGTCAGCACGCGCTGGGCGGCCTCGCGCCGCGCCAGCGGCAGCAGCGGAAACACCAGTTCGGCGAAGCGGTGCGCCTCTTCCAGATGCGGGTAGCCGGACAGGATGAAATATTCGAGCCCCAGGTCCGCGTATTCCCGGATGCGCGCCGCCACCTGCTCGGGGTTGCCGACCAGCGCGGTACCGGCGCCGCCTCGCACCAGCCCCACGCCGGCCCACAGGTTCGGCGCGATCTCCAGGCCCTGGCGGACATCGTCCCGGTTGAAGCGGCCGCCGTGCAATTCCGCCATCCGGCGCTGCCCCACCGAATCCATCGCGGCAAACTTGCGCTGGGCCGCGGCGACGATGTCCTCGTCCAGATGCGACACCAGTTCGCTGGCCGCGCGCCACGCTTCCTCCTCGGTCTCTCGCACGATCACGTGCAGGCGGATGCCGAAACGCAGCGTGCGGCCGACCGCGGCGGCGCGTGCGCGCACGTCGGCGATCTTCTGCGCCACCGCCGCCGGCGGCTCGCCCCAGGTCAGATAGGTATCGACCTGCTCGGCGGCAAGGTCGTGGGCCTCGGGCGACGAGCCGCCGAAGAACAGCGGTGGATAGGGCCGGCTGATCGGTGGATACAGCGCCTTCGCGCCCTCCACGCGCAGATGTTCGCCGGCGAAGTCGAACGCCCCGCCATCGTGGCTGCGCGCCAGGATCTCGCGCCAGATCGTCAGGAATTCGCGCGACAGCGCATAGCGGTCGCGATGCGACAGGAACAGGCCATCGCCCTGCAGCTCTTCCGGATCGCCGCCGGTGACGAGGTTGACCAGCAGGCGCCCGCCCGACAGCCGGTCCAGCGTCGCCGCCATGCGCGCGGTCTGCGACGGCTGCATCAGCCCGGGGCGCAACGCCACCAGGAACTTGAGCCGCCGCGTGGCATCGATCAGGCTCGAGGCAAGGATCCACGAGTCCTCGCAGGAGCGGCCCGTCGGCAGCAGCACGCCCTCGTAGCCCAGGCTGTCGGCCGCGATCGCGACCTGCTTGAAGTAGTCGAAGGTCGCGGCGCGCGCGCCCCTGGCGGTGCCCAGGTAGCGCGAATCGCCATGCGTGGGCAGGAACCACAGGACTTTCATCGGGCATCTCCGGCCTGGAGCGCGCCGCGCTGTGCGACGGCGTCCCGTTTTTCCGATTTGTCCCGCTCGGCAGGCAACGCATCGGCAATGCGGATCGGCTTCGGAATCAACTTCAGTGCGTGGAAGGTATCGGCGATCTGCTGCTGTTGCGCGGCGACGGCCGGCGTCAGCGGCGCGACGCCGAACTCGCTGCGATTGAGCGTGCGTTCGACGACGTCGGCATCCAGCCCCTGCTGCGGGGCGATCGACGCCGCGGCGGCACGCGTATCGGCCTTCAGGCGCCGGCCCTGCTGCAACAGTTCATCGAACAGCGCCTCGACGATCTGTGGCTTCTGCGTGGCAAAGCGCCGCGCGGCAAGGTAGTAGGCGTAGTTGTTGACGAGCCCGCGGCCATCGGCCAGCACGCGCGCGCCGACCTGCTTTTCCGCGGCGGCGAGGAAGGGATCCCAGATGACCCACGCATCGACGGCACCGCGTTCGAAGGCCGCGCGCGCATCGGCCGGCGCGAGATAGACCGGCTGGATATCGGTGATCTTCAGCCCGGCCTTCTCCAGTGCCTTGACCAGCAGGTAATGGACGTTCGAGCCCTTGTTCAGCGCGACCTTGCGGCCCTTCAGATCGGCCACCGTGCGCACCGGCGAGTCCCGGCGCACCACGATGGCCTCGGCTTGCGGCGCGGCGGGATCGAAACCGATGTAGACGAAGTCGGCCCCGGCGGCCTGCGCGAAGATCGGCGGCGCCTCGCCGACGAAGCCGACATCGACGGCGCCGACGTTCAGGCCCTCCAGCAATTGCGGACCGGCAGGAAATTCCACCCACTTGACCGCGGTGCCCAGCGGCGCGAGCCGGCGCTCGAGCGACTGCTGCGATTTGATCAGCACCAGCAGGCTGGCGGACTTCTGGTAGCCGATGCGCAAGGTATCGGCGGCGGTTTGGGCCAGCGCGGCGCCGGATGCGGCCACGGCGGCGCAGGCGATGGCGAGCGCGGCCAGCCCGCGCAGGCCGCGGAGGCCGCGAAGCGCGTGATTCGGGATCGAAAGCGTCATGGCTTGATGGATCGGGGATCGGAGTAGCCCCGACGATAGCCCGGCGGGCCGCCATGACAAACGAAGCGTTTCGGATTTCGATACGCGGTCAGCGCATGTGGGATGCGCGCGCATCAAAGGCAACGACGCGACGGTCTGCCCCGGCGCCAGCACCACGACGTTGGCCATCATGCCGCCATCCCCGTGCCCCACGATATGGCAGTGGAAGGCGACATGACGGCGACGCGCCACGTCGGCGACGCGCTACCCCGCGCGGGACTTCCGTCGCGGCGCGGGGCGCTCCGGGCCGCCCCTGCCCTCCTTCAGCGCGGCGACGAAGGCCTGCACCGCCGGCGGCGACGCATCGGCCCGCGTCACCGCCACCACGGTCGCGCGGGTGCCGAGGTCCGCGATCGGCACGAAGGCGACATCGGGCCGGTTCGCCTCGGCGACCGAGGCGCCCACCAGCGTGAAGCCGAGTCCGGCGGCCACCAGCCCCAGCGCGGTATGGATCTCGATCGCCTCGTGGCCCGGCAGCGGGTCCGCGCCCGCCTCGCGCAGCGCCGCCAGCATCAGGTCGGCAAAGCCGCTCTGCGGGTCCTTCGGATACCGGATCAGCGCCATCGCGCCGAGATCGGCCGCGCGCAGCGACTTGCGCCGCGCGAGTGCCGACGTCGCCGGCAGCGCCGCGACGAAGGGCTCCTCGAACAGCACCGTATGCACGAGATCGGCAGGGCGCTCGAACTCGCCGATATAGCGCGAGATGCCCACATCGATGCGCCCGCGCCGCAGCAGCGCGGGCTGATGCTCGGACAGTTGCTCGACCAGATCGAGATGGACATCGGGAAAGCGCTTGCGGAAGCGGCGCACCGCCGTGGGCAGGATCGAGAAGATCGCCGAGCGCGTGAAGCCGATGCCGAGCCAGCCGAGATTGCCGGCGGCGACCGCGCGCGCCTCCTCGTCGAGCCGCCGCATCTGCGACAGCAGGTCCTTGGCGCGCGGATACAGGAAGCGCCCCGTGGCGGTCAGCGACATGGGCCGGGTCGAACGATCGAAGACGGGCGCGCCGAGCTGGCCCTCGAGCTGCGCGATCTGCATGCTGATCGCCGTCGGCGCGACGAACAGCCGGCTGGCGGCCTCGACGGCGCTGCCCGCGTCGACCACGGCGCAGAAATAGCTGAGCTGTCGCAAGTTCATTTTTTCTGAATCCGAGTCCAATAATCGATGTTTGATCCGGCTCGCACTTTACTTGAAACTGCGCCTCAAGCTTACGAGGACATCGACATGCAAGCCATGCAACACGGGGACGGCCACGCAGTGGGACGCGAAGACGGGCACGGAGACAAGCGGGAAGACGACTGGCTGCAGGCCGTGCGCGAGCTCTCCACCGCCGAGGTTTCCGACGCCCTGGACTATTTCCGCCTGCCCGGCAGCGCGCTGGGCATCCAGCCGATCGCCGGCGCGCCGGCGTTGTTCGGCCCGGCCTTCACCGTCAGCTTCGTGCCGGTGGACGTGGCCTCCCCCGGCACCGTCGGCGATTTTCTCGACGACATCCCGGCCGGCGCGGTGGCCGTGCTCGACAACGGCGGCCGGCTGGACTGCACCGTCTGGGGCGGCATCATGAGCCGGCTGGCGGCGCATCGCGGCATCGCTGGCACCGTGATCCACGGGGTCTGCCGGGACACCGCGGAAGCCGATGCCGCCGGCTATCCGCTGTATGCCCGCGGACGCTTCATGCGTACCGGCAAGGATCGCGTGCAGGTCTCGGCCGTCGGGCAGCCGGTCAGCCTCGGCGACGTGCGCGTGGTCGCGGGCGACTACATGCTGGCCGATGCCGACGGCGTGGTCGTCATTCCGCGATCGCAGGCGCCGCGCGTGATCGAGCGCGCGCTGCGGACGCGCGATGTCGAGCAGCGGATCCTCGACGCGGCGCTGGCCGGCATGGCGCTGCGCGAGGCCCGCCGCCAGTTCGGGTACCACGTGCTGCAGCGCGCCGGCCATTAGCGGACACCGAAGGTCATTGACGAGCATCGACGGTCCTCGACGGCCTCTGGCGGTCCAACGCCGCCGGCATTGAACCCTTGCCCACAGACGACGAAACACGTCGCACCGAATTGCATCAGGAGACAGCATGAACATCGAACCTGGCCACGCTCGCCGCCTTTCTTCGCGCCGCCCTTCGCGCCGGCACGCCCTGCTGCTCGCCGCCGCCGCGATGGCGGGCCTCGGCCTTGCCGCCCCGAACGCCCGCGCCGCCACGCCCGAGCCCTATCCGTGCGCGACCCTGCGGATCGTGTCGCCCTACCCGCCCGGCGGCACCACCGACATCCTCGCGCGCATCGTCTCACCCGGGCTGTCGAAGCAGCTCGGCGTGCCCGTGATCGTCGACAACCGCGGCGGCGCCAGCAGCAATATCGGCACGGAGTTCGTCGCGCGCGCCAAGGGTGACGGCTGCACCGCGCTGCTGGGCAACAACACCGGCATCGTGATCAACCGCAACCTCTACCAGCTCAAGCTCGATCCCACCCGCGCGCTGGCGCCGGTCGGCGAGGTCGCGTCGGTGCCGCTGGTGCTGTACGTCAACAGCGCGCTGCCGGTGAATTCGGTGGCGCAGCTGGTCGCGCTGGCCAAGGCCGCGCCCGGCAAATACAGCTACGCTTCGGGCGGCAGCGGCAGCCCGCAGCATCTGGCCGGCGAGATGCTCAAGCTCGAACGCCAGCTCGACATCGTCCATATCCCGTATCGCGGACAGGGGCCGGCGCTCGCCGACGTGATTGCCGGCCAGGTGCCGATCGCCTTCGAGACCACCACCGCGATCGCCCCGCAACTGAAATCCGGACGGCTGCGTCCGCTCGCTACCACCGGTGCCAGACGCGCCCGCACGCTGCCCGATCTGCCGACGATGCAGGAGGCCGGCTTCCCCGGCTTCGTGATCGAGAACTGGTATGGCCTGTTCGTGCCGGCCGATACGCCGGCGCCGCTGGTGCAGCGGCTGAACGCCGCGCTGAACGCGGTGCTGGGCCAGCCGGACATCGCCGGCAAGCTGTCGGACATGGGTTCGGCGGACGTGCGCGGCACCACCGCGCAGTTCCGCGCCTTCATTGCCAGGGAAATGCCGTACTGGGAATCGCTGGTCAAGCGCTCCGGCGCCACGGTGGACTGAATCGCATCCCGGCCCCATCGCCGCCCGGCATCCCCGCTCGCATCCCAGCCTTCACCCCTTTCCTGATCCGGACTTCCCGCTAGCCATGACGCAAGCCGACATCACTACCGCGCAGCTCGACCGCCTGAAGCGGCTCGGCACGGCCACCATCCACGAGGCACAGGGCCAGCAGGGCGCGGTCGATCCGCGCATCGCCGCGCTCGATCCCGGCATGCGGCTGGCCGGACCCGCGCTGACCGTGGATGTCCGTCCCGGCGACAATCTGATGATCCACTACGCGCTGACCAAGGCGCGGCCCGGCGACGTGCTGGTGGTGGACGCCAAGGGCTTCGCCGAGGCCGGCCCGTGGGGCGACGTGCTGACCTTCGCGGCGCAGACGATCGGTCTGGCCGGGCTCGTCATCGACGGCGCGGTGCGCGACGCGGCCAGCATCGTCGAGATGGGATTCCCGGTGTTCTGCCGCGGCGTCTGCATCCGCGGCACCAACAAGCAGCAGCCGGGCAAGCTGGGCGTGCCGCTGATCGTCGGCGGCGCCGCGATCCGCCCCGGCGACATCGTGGTCGGCGATCGCGACGGCCTGGTCGTGGTGGCGCGCGAGCAGGTGGCGCAGGTCATCGAGGCCAGCGAGGCGCGCGAACGCAAGGAGCAGCAGATGCGCGAGCGGCTGGCCGGCGGCGCCACCATGGTCGAACTGCTGGAACTGCAGGACACCCTGGCGCGCTACGGCCTGCATTGAGCCAGGCCAGCGGAAGCCGCCGCCGGCGCGCGCTGCATGCGCAGGCTAGTGACCAGCGCCGCCAGCGTCAGCGCACCGGCGATCAGCAGCGTCGCATGCAGCCCCGCCGCGTCGACCGCGATGCCGCCGAAGAACGAGCCCAGCGCGATCCCGAGGTTGAAGACCGACACCAGCAGCGCGGTTGCGGCCTCGATGCCGTCGAGGCCGTCGGCGGCGCGCAGCATCCAGCTCTGCACCGAGACCGACACCGCGCCGTACGACAGTCCCCAGCACAGCAGCAGCACCGCGCCACCGGCCATGGTGCCGCCCAGCGCCGCGAACAGCAGCAGCGTCGTGCTCAACGCCAGCGCGACGGCCAGCAGCGCGCGTCCCGGATGCCGTCCGGCCAGCGGCCCCGCGGCGAAGTTGGCGATCATGCCGGCCACGCCGTAGCCGAACAGCAGCACGCCGATCCACCCCGCGCCGAAGCCCGAGACCTGCTGCAGCAAGGGCCGCACGAAGGTGTAGGCCATGAAGTGGCCGGCCACCAGGAAAAACGTCACCGTCAGGCCGAGCCGCACCCCGCGGTTGCCGAATTGCGCGCGCAGTCCTTGCCGCGAGCCGCGGGCGGCGGCCGGCAGCGGCGGCAGCGTGGCCACGTTCAGCACGAAGATCAGGCCGCTGCAGATCGCCATCGCGCCGAAGGCCGCGCGCCAGCCGACCAGTTCGCCCAGCCACGCCCCCAGCGGCACGCCGACCACCGAGGCCACCGATACCCCGCCGAAGATGATGGCCGTGGCCCAGCCGACCGACGGCGCCGCCACCAGCCGCGGCGCCAGCCCGCCCGCCACCGCCCAGATGCCGCCGATGCAGAAGCCCACCACCACGCGCGCGGCCAGCAGCCAGGGCAGCGTCGGCGCCAGCGCGCACAGCACGTTGGCGCCGGCCAGTGCCAGCAGCAAGGCGGCCAGCAGGTGCCGGCGATCGATCGAGCCCGCGCCGACCACGATCAGCGGGGCGAACAATGCCGCCAGCAGCGCGGGCGCGGACAGCATCAGGCCCGCGCTGCCGGCCGATACCTGCAGGCCCTGCGCGATCGGCGTCAGCAGGCCGACCGGCAGCATCTCGGTGGTGACGACGCCGAAGGTCGCCAGGCCGACCGCGGCCACCGCGGGCCAGCGGTTGTCCCTCGGCGCATGGGAAGCTGTCTGCGCCTGCGCGGCGCGGGAATCACCGTGTCGTGATGTATCGGCTTGGGTCATCGGCGATCGCTCCGTTATTGGCCCGGTCGTTGGCCTCGGCCATTGGCCCTGTCATTGGCCCGGCCATCGGCCCGGCCATCGGCTTCGTCATTGGCTTGTTCAATCGCGGCGGGGGGCCCGATTCGCCGGGCTGCCCGCGTGTCCGGCAAGCGTAATCGGTGCCAAGGCGGTGATAAAGTAGCCAACTTTCGCAACACTGGGGACGAATCGTGCCTAATGGGGAAGGCATCGCGCTCGATCACCTGGGCGATGTGCGCGCCTTCGTGCAGGTCGCGCAGGCGCATAGCTTCACGCTGGCGGCGCAACGGCTGGGGATCTCGCGCTCGGCGGTCGGCAAATGCATCGCCCGGCTGGAAGCGGCACTGGCCGCGCGCCTGCTGCAGCGGACCACGCGCAGCGTCAGCCTGACCGACGAGGGCCGGCTGTTCTACGAGCATGCGGTGCGCATCCTCGCGGAGGTCGACGAAGCGCAGGCCGCGCTGGCCTGGCGCAACGAGGTGCCGCGCGGCCGCCTGCGCATCGATCCGCCGGTCACCCTCGGCCGCCTGCACATCGTGCCGATCCTGCGCCGGTATCTGGCGCAATGGCCCGAGCTGCGGGCCGAGGTGTCCTTCTCCGACGAATACAGCGATCTGGTGCGCGACGGCATCGACCTCGCGATCCGCGTCGGCGGCGAGCACGACAGCGGGCTGATCCGCCGCGTGCTGGCGCCGCACCGGCTGGTGACCTGCGCCACGCCGAGCTATCTGGCGGCGCACGGCACGCCCAGGACGCTGGACGATATCGCGCGCCACGACACCATCGTCTATACCCACGCCGGCATGGCCCCGCCGTGGCGCTTCACGGTCGACGGCCGCCCTTGCACGCTGGCGATCGAGGGACGCTGGCGCATGAACAATACCGAGGCGATGCGCGACCTGGCGCTGGCGGATGCGGGGCTGGTGCAGATCGCGGCCTTCCTGGTCGGCGGCGATCTGCGCGCGGGCACGCTGGTGCCGGTGCTGGAGGGGTTCACCGGTCCGGGGGCGCCGGTCTGCGCGGTCTATCCGAACCGGCGCCATCTGTCGCCGAAGGTGCGGCGGCTGATCGACGAGATCGATCGCGCATGGGCCGACGGGGCGCCGTGGAATTGAACAGGGGCGCCGGCCCCGTCCTGGCGCGGAGACTTCAGCCCTCGCCCAGCAGCCCCTGCGCATCCAGAATCGCGTAGGCGATCTCGGGATGGCGTTCGAGACAGCGGCGGATCGCCGCGGGAATGGTCTGCCGGGTCTTCTTGCACAAACCGAGCTGGTCGGCCAGTTCGATGTTGAAGCCGCGCACGGTGCGCACGCCGTGAATGCTCGGCTCGATCGTCACCGTGATGCCGAGCAGCGCATGCATTTTCTCCTGCATGCGGCGCAGGTCGTCGAGCGTCTGCACGTCTTCCAGCCGCGCGATCAGCCGTTTCTCTTCCTCCTTGGTCAGCCGGAGCACGCGGATGTCCGCCTGCGGATCGTCGAGCAGCTGCTCGCGGCCGCAGACGCAGGCCCCGGGCGGGCACTCCTTGCGGATCGGAAAGGGGGCGTTCATGTCGACGCGGATCGAGGCGGGTGTGGCGCGATGGTGCTGGCTGGTGCTGGCTGGTGCTGGCGTTGCGGGATGGCGGCGCGGAACGGCTCAAGGCACGGCTCAAGGCAAGGGCCAAACCACGGGCCTGGGCACAGCCCAGGCACAGGCGATGCAAAGGCCGCATGGCGGCGGCGCGCCCGTAGCCGGGGCATTATAGCGGCCTCGGCGATCGCCCGCGCCGGCGGCCGGGGCAGTACAATGCCGTCCGTTTCCACCGCTTACCGCCGTTCGGCGCCGCCCGCCGGCGCGGCACGGACGCTCTCCCTCATGTCAAATCTGATCGTGCATGGCGGCACGCCGCTGCGTGGCCGCATCGTACCCTCCGCCAACAAGAACGCCGTGCTGCCGGTGCTGTGCGCCACCTTGCTGACCGACCAGCCGGTCCGGCTGCACGGCGTGCCCGACATCACCGACGTGCGCAAGATCCTCGATATCTTCCGCACGCTCGGCAGCGATGTCCGCATGGACCATGACAGCGGCACGCTGGACCTGCATCACCGCGATACCGTCTTCGATCCCGCCCGCCACCATCTGCCCGAGGAAATGCGTTCCTCGATCATGCTGGTGCCGCCGCTGCTGAGCCGCTTCGGCGTCGCGCGGCTCGAGGACAACGTCAAGGGCTGCACGCTGGGCGTGCGCGAGATCGATCCGCACGTCGAGATCTTCCGCCGCTTCGGCGGCGAGGTCGAACGCGCCGAGGGCTCGCTGCTGCTGCACAGCGAGGGCCCGCTGCGGCCGATCGACCATTGGCTCGACTACGCGTCGGTCACCACCACCGAGAACTTCGTGATGTGCGCGGCCGCGGCCGGCGGCACTTCGACGCTGACCAACGCCGCGTCCGAGCCGCACGTGCAGGAGTTCTGCCGCTTCATGACGATGATGGGCGCGCGCATCGAGGGCATCGGCACCTCGCGCGTGACCGTGCATGGCGGCGAGAAGCTCGGCGGAGGCGAGTTCACCTTCGACGAGGACTTCCACGAGATCACGACCTTTCTCGCGCTCGGTGCGATCACCAATGGCGACGTGGTGGTGCGCAACGGCGCGCCGGCGAATTTCCCGCTGATCGATCGGACCTTCGAGAAGTTCGGCGTGCGCATCGTGCACGAGGACGGCTGGTCGCGCGCCGAGCGCTCCGGCCCGCTGCAGGTGCAGACGCCCTTCACCAGCAATGTGCTGACCAAGGTCGAGGCCGCGCCGTGGCCCTACTTCCCGGTCGACCTGCTGCCGATCTTCATCGCGCTGGGCGTGCGGGCGCAGGGCAATGCGATGTTCTGGAACAAGGTCTACGACAGCGCGCTCGGCTGGACCAGCGAGCTGTCGAAGTTCGGCGCGCATGTGTTCTCGTCGGACCCGCACCGCTTGATCACCTTCGGCGGCAACACGCTGGCGCCGGCCGTGGTGGAAAGCCCCTACATCATCCGCGTCGCCATCGCGCTGTTCATGGTGGCCGCCAGCATCGACGGCCGCTCGGAGATCCGCAACGCGGCGCCGATCCGGCGCGCGCATCCGCGCTTCGTCGAGAACCTGCGCAGCCTCGGCGTGCAGGTGGAGTGGACCGACGGCGAGTAGGACCGCCAACGAACCGGCCGACGAGACGGTCACCAAAACGACAAGCGAGAGGGCAAATCAGCCGTCCGCCTTCGCAATGCAATGTGGCGGCCCGCAAGGCCGCCACATTGCCATCTCCCGCCGCTATTTGCCGCTGTTTGCGGCCCTGTGCTGCGCTGTTCCGCTATTTCGCCCAGCGCAGCACCAGCGGATCGAGCCGCCGCGCGATCGCGATCAGTTCCCTGCGCGTTGCCGGATGCATCGGTGGCAGCGGGTGGCGCGGCGCCTCGCAGGCGATCACGCCGCCCTCCTTCATCAGCGCCTTGGCCGCGAGGATGCCCGCCTGCCGGTTCTCGTGGTTGATCAGCGGCAGCCAGCGCTGGTACAGCGCGAAGGCCAGGTCGGCATCGCCCTGGCGGTGCGCCTCGATGATCGGCCGGATGCCGTCCGGAAAGCCGCCACCGGTCATCGCGCCGGTGGCACCGGCCTCCAGGTCGGCCAGCAGCGTGATCGCTTCCTCGCCGTCCCACGGCCCTTCCACCGCGTCGCCGCCCAGCCGGATCAGCTCGCGCAGCTTGTTGGCCGCACCCGGCGTCTCGATCTTGAAGTAGGCCACCTGCTCGATCTCGCGGGCCATGCGTGCGAGCAACGGCGCCGACAGCACGGTGCCGCTGGCCGGCGCGTCCTGGATCATGATCGGGATACGGATCGCGTCCGACAGCCGCGCGTAGAACTCGTGGATCTGCGCCTCCGGCACGCGGAACGTCGCGCCATGGTAGGGCGGCATCACCATCACCATTGCGGCGCCCATCTGCTGCGCCCGCCGGCTGCGCGCGATGCAGACCTCCGTACTGTAGTGCGTGGTGGTGACGATCACCGGCACCCTGCCCCGCACATGCTCGAGCACGGTGCGCGTCAGCAACTCGCGCTCGTCGTCCGACAGCGCGAACTGCTCGGAGAAATTGGCCAGGATGCACAGGCCGTCCGCGCCGGCGTCGATCATGAAGTCGACCGCGCGCTTCTGGCTGGGCAGATCGAGCTCGCCGGTTTCGGTGAAGGTGGTCGGCACCACCGGGAAAATGCCGCGGTAGCGCGGCGAGGTGCGGGTGTAAGACATATGCAGGGCTTGCCGTATCAGCGCGGCGTGCGCGGCTCGAGCGCGGCGCGTACCACGAAGGTCATGAGCACCGCGAACACCAGCATCGCGGCGAGGAAATAGAGGCCGGCGGCGAGGCTTCCGGTCGCGTCCTTGATCAGGCCGATGCCGTAGGGGCCGAGATAGCCGCCCAGATTGGCCAGCGAATTGATGGTGGCGATGCCGACCGCGGCGCTGGCGCCGGTCAGGAACTGCCCCGGCAGCGCCCACACCACTGCCTGGATCGAATAGATCGAGAACGCCGTCAGGCAGATGAACAGGAACTGCAGCGCGGGGGTCTGGACCCAGGCGCTCGCCGCCATCGTCAGCGCGGCTGCGCTCGACACGACCACGATGTGCCAGTAGCGCTCGCCCTTGCGGTCCGAATGGCGCGGCACCAGATACAGGCCGACCAGCGCGAACAGATACGGCACCGCCGACAGCAGGCCGGTACTCGCATCGGTGACGCCGAACTGCTTGATGATCGTCGGCAGCCACAGCGACAGGCCGTAGATGCTCAGCGGAAACGGCAGGAACAGCAGCGACAGCAGCAGCACGCGCTTGTCCTTCAGCGCCTTCAGCGGGTTGCCGTGCGACTTGAGCGCGAAGGTCTTCTGGTCCGCGGCGAGTTCGCGCTCGATCCAGGCACGGTCGCGCGCCGACAGCCATTTGGCGTCAGCCGGGGACTCCGGCACCAGCCGCAGCGTCGGCAGGCACAGCAGCACCGCGGGCAGGCCGCTGACGACGAACAGCGTCTGCCAGTTCGACATGCCCAACAGCCCCGGCGTCGACAGCACCCAGCCGGCGATCGGGCCAGTGACGATCAGCGCGATCGGCTGCGCCAGCACCAGCAGGCCGATGATGCGGGCGCGATGCCGCATCGGGAACCACTTGGTCAGGAAATACAGGATGCCGGGATAGAGCCCCGCTTCGGCCGCGCCCAGCAGAAAGCGCAGCGCGTAGAAGGTGGTGGCGTTGTGGATCAGCGCCATCGCCATCGTGATCAGGCCCCAGGTCAGCAGGATGCGCGCGAACCAGCGGCGCGCGCCGAAGCGCTCCAGCGCCAGATTGCTCGGCACCTCGCACAGGAAATAGCCGATGAAGAACAGCCCGGCGCCGAGACCGTACGCGGCATCGCTGATGCCGACCGCGGCGTTCATATGCAACTTGGCGAAGCCGACCACCGAGCGGTCGATGTAGGCGACCACGTAGATCAGCGCGAGGAACGGGATCAGCTTGCGGGTCAGCATGCCGATGATGCGGGACTCTTCGGCTGGGGCGGTGTCGGCGCTGTCGTGGGGCAGCGGCACGGGCTGCGGCATGGACTGCGGCACGGGCTGATCCAGCCCGGCCGTGGAATGGCTGTTCATATCGGTCTCCTCACATTGTTCTGCATGTTGTGAATATCGGGATGGGCCTCGATGCGCAGGGGTCAGGCCGGCGTGGCCACCGCCTCCACCTTGCCGCCGACGCGGCGCCGCAGCCCGAGCGGATTGCCGTCGCGCAAGGCGTCGGGCAGCAGCGCATCGGGCAGGTTCTGATAGCAGACAGGACGCAGGAAGCGTTCGATCGCGGCGGTGCCGACCGAGGTGCTGCGCCCGTCCGATGTCGCCGGAAACGGCCCGCCATGGACCATCGCATCGCAAACTTCGACGCCGGTCGGAAAGCCGTTCGCCAGGATGCGGCCGGCCTTGCGCTCCAGCACCGGCAACAACGCGCGGGCGGCGTCGTGGTCCGCGTCGTCCAGATGCAGCGTCGCGGTCAGCTGCCCTTCGCCCTGCTCCAGCACCCGGCGCAGCTGGTCGGCGTCCTCGCATTCGACCAGCACGCTGCACGGGCCGAAGCATTCCTCGGCGAGCCGCGCGTCGGCCAGCAGATCGGTGGCGCGCACGCGAAACAGGCTCGCGGTGGCGCGGCCCGAGGCCGTGGCACCTTGCGCGACCGTGGTGACCGCCGGATGCGAGGCCAGGCGTTCGACGCCTTCGGCATAGGCGCGCGCAATACCGGCGGTCAGCATCACGCCGGCGGGCACGGCGGCGATCGCGCTGGCCGCCGCGGCGACAAAGCGCTCGAACGCTTCGCCGCCGACCGCCAGCACGAGGCCCGGATTGGTGCAGAACTGACCGCAGCCCAGCGTCACCGAGGCGACGAAGTCGCGCGCCAGCGCTTCGCCGCGCCGTGCCAGTGCGGCGGGCAGCAGGATATTCGGATTGACGCTGCTCATCTCGGCATACACGGGAATGGGTGCGGGCCGTGCGGCGGCGATCGCCATCAGCGCGAGGCCGCCGCGGCGCGAGCCGGTGAAGCCGACCGCCTGGATGGCCGGATGCGCGACCAGTGCCGCGCCGACCTCGTGGCCGGCATCGAACAGCAGCGAGAACACGCCTTCGGGCAGACCCGCCGCGGCAATGGCGGCCTGCACCGCAAGGCCGACCAGTTCGGAGGTGCCTGGGTGAGCGGGATGGGCCTTGACCACCACGGGACAGCCCGCCGCCAGCGCCGACGCGGTATCGCCGCCGGCGACCGAGAATGCTAGCGGGAAATTGCTGGCGCCGAACACGGCCACGGGACCGATGCCGATGCGCCGCAGCCGCAGATCGGTGCGCGGCGGCTGGCGCTGCGGCAGGGCCGGTTCGATGCGGGCATCCCACGCGTCGCCGCTGCGCACGAGCGACGCGAACATGCGCAATTGGCCGGTGGTGCGGGCGCGCTCGCCCTCGAGCCGGGCGCGCGGCAGGCCGGTTTCGTCCATCGCGCGCAGGATCAGCGCATCGCCGATCGCCTCGATGCGCGCGGCAATATCGTCGAGGAACGCGGCGCGGGCTTCGTCGGGCAGCGCACGGTAGGTATCGAACGCCCGCGCGGCCAGCGTGCAGGCCTCCTCCACGTCGGCAAGCGAGGCGCCGTGAAAAGCGGGATCGGCGATGATCTCGCCGCTGGCCGCATGCACCGCGTGGAAGGCCTCGCCGCTGCCGCGCCGCGCGGTGGCGCCGATCAGTTGATGGCCGGTCAATGGCATGGCGTGTGCTCCTGGTTGCCGTTCATGGGTTGCCGTTCATGGGTTGCCGTTCATGGGTTGCCGTTCATGGGTTGCCGTTCATGGGTTGCCGTGCATGCGTTGCCGTGCCATGCGCGCTCAATGCGAGTGGCGTGGCACATCGGCACCACGGCAGCCCACCAGGAAATCGAGATCGCAACCCTGGTCCGCCTGCAGCACGTGGTCGACATAGAGCCGTTGATAGCCCCCCTCGCCCGCCCGGCCCTCGGGCTTCGGCGGCCGGAACATCTCCATGCGGTCCGCCAGTTCCTCGGTCGGGATGTCCAGATGCAGCGTGCCCGCCTCGCAGTCGAGTTCGATCCAGTCGCCGTCCCGCACCGCCGCCAGCGGACCGCCCGCCGCGGCCTCCGGCGCGACATGCAGCACCACGGTGCCGTAGGCCGTGCCGCTCATGCGCGCATCGGAGATCCGCACCATGTCCTTGACGCCCTGCCGCAGCAGCTTCGGCGGCAGGCCCATGTTGCCGACCTCGGCCATGCCGGGATAACCCTTGGGCCCGCAGTTCTTCATCACCAGCACCGAGCTGGCGTCGACCTCGAGCGATTCGTCGACGATGCGGGCCTTGTAGTGCTCCAGGTTCTCGAACACCACCGCGCGGCCGCGGTGCTTCAGCAGCGAAGGCGTGGCCGCCGAGGGCTTGAGGACCGCGCCGCGCGGGGCCAGGTTGCCGCGCAGCACGCGGATGCTGCCGTCGGCGATCAGCGGCCGATCGAGCGGGCGGATCACCTCGTCGTTGAAGTTCGGCGCGTCCTTGACGTTGTCCCACAGCGTCCTGCCGTTGACGGTCAGCGCGCCCGGATGCGGCAGCAGGCCGCCCTCGCCGAGCCGGCGCAGCACCGCGGGCAGGCCGCCGGCGTAGTAGAACTCCTCCATCAGGAAGCGCCCCGACGGCATCAGGTCGACGATGGTCGGGGTATCGCGGCCGATGCGGGTCCAGTCCTCCAGTTCCAGCGGCACGCCGATGCGGCCGGCGATCGCCTTCAGGTGGATCACGGCGTTGGTGGAACCGCCGATCGCCGCATTGGTGCGGATCGCGTTCTCGAAGGCCTCGCGCGTCAGGATCTTCGACAGGCACAGCCCTTCCCGGGCCATCTCGACGATGCGGATGCCGGACATGTGGGCCAGCACGTAGCGGCGCGCATCGACCGCGGGAATCGCCGCGTTGTGCGGCAGCGTGGTGCCGAGCGCCTCGGCCATGCAGGCCATCGTCGAGGCGGTGCCCATCGTGTTGCAGGTGCCGGCCGAGCGCGACATGCCGGCCTCGGCCGACAGGAAATGGTGCAGGTCGATCTCGCCCGCCTTCAGCGATTCGTGCAGCTGCCACACCGCGGTGCCGGAGCCGATGTCCTTGCCGTCGAGCTTGCCGTTGAGCATCGGCCCGCCGCTGACGACGATCGCAGGCACATCGCAGCTGGCCGCGCCCATCAGCAGCGCCGGCGTGGTCTTGTCGCAGCCGGCCAGCAGCACGACGGCATCGACAGGATTGCCGCGAATCGCTTCCTCGACGTCCATCGCGGCCAGATTGCGCGTCAGCATCGCGGTCGGCCGCAGATTCGATTCGCCATTCGAGAACACCGGGAATTCGACCGGAAAGCCGCCGGCTTCAAAGACGCCGCGCTTGACGTGCTCGGCCAGCTTGCGGAAATGCGCATTGCACGGCGTCAATTCCGACCAGGTATTGCAAATGCCGATGATGGGCCGGCCATCGAATTCATGATTGGGAATGCCCTGGTTTTTCATCCAGCTGCGGTACATGAAGCCGTTCTTGTCGGCGGTGCCGAACCATTGGGCGGAGCGGAGCTTGGGTTTTGAATCCGGCATGGAAATTCCTGAATGCGGCGGGACGAACGCCGGCCCGCGGCAATGGCCGCGCGGCGGGGGACGTCATCGGGATTTGGGGGCAGCTGAGGGTGTCTCCTGGCTGCGTCGCGCCTTGGGCGATCGGTTTTGTTTTCGACAGGCGGCAGTGTACAAACCGATCGGATATCCTTCTAATGAAAATTCACGCCATTGCGATATCGAATCAGATATCCGTGTTAACCCGATGCCGACTTCCCCGCCCTGGTATATCCGCGCCCGCCTGAAAACCCGCCAATTGCTGCTGCTGGTGGCATTGGCCGAGGAAGGCAATATTCATCGCGCCGCGGCGGTCCTGAACATGACGCAGCCCGCCGCATCGAAGCTGCTGCGCGAACTCGAGGAAATGCTCGGCGTGCCGCTGTTCGAACGGCTGCCGCGCGGCATGCGGCCAACGTTGTATGGCGACGCGATGATCCGCCACGCACGGGCCGTGGTCGGCAGCCTCGATCAGGCGCAGCAGGAAGTGATGGGCCTGCGCGCGGGCCGCCTCGGCCATGTCGCGGTCGGCGCGATCACCTCGCCCGCGGTCAAGCTGCTGCCGCCCGCGGTGGCCGAGCTCAAGCGCGACAACCCCGGGCTGCGCGTCTCGCTGGAGATCGAGAACAGCAACGTGCTGCTGGAGCGCCTGGCGCAGGACAAGCTCGATCTGGTGGTGGCCCGGCTGTTCGCCGAGCACGACAAGCTGCAACTGCGCTACGAACCGCTGGCCGGCGAGCCGGTCTGCGTGGTGGCGCGCTGCGGCCATCCGCTGCTGGACGCGCCGGCACTGTCGCTGGCCGATCTGGAACCGGCGACGTGGATCGTTCCGCCGGCCGGCAGCGTGCTGCGCCATCGCTTCGACCTGATGTTCCAGCGCGCCAGCCTGATCCCGCCGACCAATGTGGTCGAGACCGCCGCGCTGCTGTTCGTCACGCAGATGATCGAGCAGAGCGACATGCTGGCGGTACTGGCCGCCGATGTCGCCGAGTACTATGCGCGCCACGGCATGGTGGCCATCCTGCCGCTGGACGTTCCCTGCCATATGGACGACTTCGGCATCATCACGCGCACCGACCGGCTGCTGTCGCCGGCCGCCACGCTGATGGTCGAGGCGCTGCGGACCGCTGGCCGCGTGGTCTATGCCAACGCGAATGCCAATGTCAATCCCAATGTCAATGCCAATGGCCACGCCGCCCGCGACCGGCATTGAGCCCTGATCCATTTCGACGCGCGAAGACATGGCACGACACCGTCACGCAATGGAGCTGCCCTCCATCGGCAAGCTGGACCGGTCCGCAGGACAGCTCGGCAGACAGCTGTCGCGGTTGCTGCGCGAGGCGATCCGGCGAGGGGAACTGAAACCGGGCGAGCTGCTGCCATCGACGCGCCATCTGGCGAGCTCGCTGGCCGTGTCGCGCGGGACCGTGCTGGAGGCGTTCGAGCAGCTGATTGCCGAGGGCTATCTCGAGGCCCAGGCCGGCGCCGGCACCAGGGTTGCGACGGCGTTATCCGATGCGCCGCAGCGCCGTACGCCGGCCCGCCATGTCGATGCGCCGGCGGCTCCGGTGCGATTGAGCACGCGGGCCGCGGCCTTTGCCGACGTCGCGCGGCAATTCGCGCCGCTGCCGCCCGTGCCGTTTGCGGTTTCGGTGCCGGTGGGCCCCACCGCGCCCGACGACGCATGGCGCCGGCTGGGCAATCGCACGCGAGCGCTGCGTGCGGCCGCGCCCTCCGGCTACGACGACCCCCAAGGCGTGCCGGCGCTGCGCTCCGCGATCGCCGACTACGTGCGCCGCTCCCGCTCGGTCCATTGCACGCCGGAGCAGGTGATCGTCACCTCCGGCACGCAGCAGGGCCTCTACCTGTCGTGCCAGGTACTGCTCGACGCCGACGACCTCGCGTGGGTCGAAGACCCCGCCTATCGCGGCATCACCGGCATCCTGGAAAGCACGGGACACCGGCGCGGCATGGTCCGCGTACCGGTCGACGAGGCCGGCATGGACATCGAGGCGGGCCGCGCGATGGCCGAGCGCGCGCGCGTGGCCTTCGTCACGCCCTCGCATCATTATCCGCTGGGCATGCCGCTGACGATGGCGAGAAGAAACGCGCTGCTGGCCTGGGCGCGCGCCAATGGGTCCTGGATCGTCGAGGACGACTACGACAGCGAATTGCGCTACGTCGGCCATCCCTTTCCCTCGCTGCAGGGACTCGCGCCCGACCGCGTGGTCTATCTGGGCACCTTCAGCAAGATCCTCTTCCCTTCGCTGCGGCTCGGCTATGCCATCGTTCCGCAGGCGCTGGTGCCGGCGTTCTGCGGCGCCCGTGTCCTGATCGACCGGCATTCGCCCAGCGCCGACCAGCATGTGCTGGCGGCATTCATCGACGAAGGACACCTCGACCGGCATATCCGCCGCGTGCGGCTCGTCTATGCGGACCGGCGCGAGCATCTGATCGCGGCAATTGCGCGCTGGATACCGCCCAGGCTGGCCTGGCTCCAGCCCGGGGACCAGGGCATGCACCTGGTGCTGTGGCTCGGCGAGGGGTGGGACGACCAGTGGATTGCCTCGCTCGCGATGGAGGCGGGCGTGGCGGTCAGGCCGGTGTCGCCGATGTACTCGAGCGGAAACGCGCGCGCGGGCCTGGTGCTCGGACTCGGCGGCTACACCGACGAACAGATCGACGCGGCGGTCAAGAAACTGGCCAAGGTACTCGGGTCCGCTGCCCGGACCAGGGGCGTATTCCCGGCCGGGTGAAAAAACACGGAACGCCCGGCGCGGCCCCGGCGGACTGCCTCAAATCGGCGATTACCCCGAATACTGGTCCATTCGAATACATCGAAAATGGCTCTTCCTTCCGGCCGGACACGGACCGATCATCGAGCACGGTGGAGGTCCGCCGGTGAGATCTGCCGCGAGGTCCACCCGTGAGTTCCGCCCACGAGGTCCGCCCACGAGTTCCGCCCACGAGTTCCGCCCGCGAGTTCCGCCCGTCACCACGCCAGTCCCTTTCGCCATTCGAGACCCGTTCGAGACCATGTACATCCCCTCCCATTTCGAAGTGCAGGACGTCGAAGCGCTGCATCGCCTGATGCGTCAGCATCCATTCGCGATGCTGGTCACGCATGGCCCGAATGGCCTGGACGCCAACCATCTCCCGTTCGAGCTGGACCTGTCCGCCGGCCGGAACGGCACGCTGCGCGCCCATGTCGCCAGGGCGAATCCGGTGTGGCAGGACGTGCGGAACGGCGACGAGGTCATGGTCGTGTTCCGCGCCGAGGATGGCTACATCACGCCGACGTGGTTCCCGAGCAAGCACGAGACCCACAAGCAGGTGCCGACGTGGAACTACCGGGTGGTCCATGCCCATGGCAGGATCACGATCCGCGATGAGGAACGGTACGTCCGGGGCGTGGTGGCGCGCCTGACGCGCACGCACGAGGCCTCGCGGCCGCAGCCGTGGAAGATGACGGACGCTCCGGCCGACTACATCGATACGATGCTGAAGGCGATCGTCGGCATCGAGATCGACATCACGCGCCTGGTCGGCAAGTTCAAGCTGAGCCAGAATCGCGAACTGCGCGACAAGCTCGGCGCGGCCGAGGCGCTGAAGCAGCAAGGCGACGTCGCACTCGGCCAGGCGATGCTCGATGCCATCGCGGAGCCACGGGACCGCGACACCCCATAACGGCCATGGAGCCAGGCGGATCCCGGCTGGCGCGGCGAACTCGACGGAGAAACGGCATGGATCCGGTCACCGGGCCGCGCAACGACGCGGCGCACACATCGGCCCACATATCCCCGCACACATCGAACAACATCGCCCCCCTCGACTACCGCAAATTCCGCGCGCTGGACCTGAACCTGCTGGTCGCCTTCGATGCGCTGGCGAGCCAGCGTTCGGTCAGCGGCGCGGCCCGGCAACTGTTCCTCGGGCAGCCCGCGGTCAGTCATATGCTGGCCCGGCTGCGGCGGCTGTTCGACGATCCGCTGTTCGTGCGCGGCGCCAGGGGCATGGAGCCGACCGCCAAGGCCATGGCGCTGGTCGAACCGGTACGCGCGCTGCTGAACGAGGCCTATGGCCTGGTACGTCCGGCCGGCGAGTTCGATCCCTCGTCGGCGCAGGCGTGCCTGCGCATCGCGCTGCCGGAACCGCTGGAGGCGATGCTGCTGCCGGTGCTGTGTGCCGCGCTGGCGCGCGAAGCGCCGTCGATCCGGCTGGTGTCGCGCGCGATGCCGGCCGCCCGCATGCCGGACGCCCTCGACGCCCGCGAGATCGATATGGCGGTCACCGGCGTGCCGCTCGCGACGAAGGACTGGCATCGCAGCGCGGACCTGCATCGTTGCGAGCTGGTCTGCGTGCACGCGCCCGCGCAACTGCCGCTGCCGGCCAGCGTCGGCGCGGACGAACTGCGCACGCTGCAGGCAATCGGCCTGTCGCATGCGATCGCGCTCGGCTCGGCCGGCAACGCCTTTCTCGGCCAGTTGCAGCACACCGGCGCGATGCCCACCGAAGTCGAGAGCCTGCTGACGCTGAGCCGGCTGCTGCAGGCCGCCCCGGTGGTCGCGGTGCTGCCCGCCGTGGTCGCGCCGCTGATCGTGCGGCAAGGCGCGCTGGCCTGCGTGCCGGTGCGCGGCACCGAGGACACCATCGCGATCCGGCTGCACTGGCACGGTGGTGCCGAGAGCGATCCGGTGCATCGTTACGTGCGCCAGCACCTCGTCGACGCCTTCACCGCGATGCTCGCGCCGCCGGAAGACTGACGGTGCCGGACGCCCGTCGCGGCGGGCACGTCCCCATCGAAACGCCGCATGGGGGCCATCGAATCGTTCGATTTCCCCTGCGTGACGGCCCTGCCTATAGTCGTGCCACTTCCACCACGAGGCGGCATGCAACAATGCCGGGCCCACGATGACGTTTCGGTTCTACCCCAGTTCGATCGCGCTGGCGATCGCGGCGGCCGCACTGTCCGGCTGCGCCACCAGGCAAGGCGACGGCGGCGGCGACGCTGCCACCGCCACGACGTCCACACCGGCGCCCGCGCCGATCGGCATGAGCCTGAGCGATATCAATCACCGGCATCCGATGCTCGAAGAGGAATCGCCACGCCGGCGCGGCGTCCGCCTGAACGACGCCTTCGTCGATCGCTAGCCGCGCGGAGCAAATCGCATGGCGACCCAGGCAAAGGTTCCGGGCCCTTCCCGACGGCCATCGTGGCGCTTGGCGCAACGCCCATCGCGGCGAACGATGCTGGTCTCGCTGTCGATCGCCGGCGCGCTGCTGGCCGGCTACGGCGGCTATCGCTGGTGGCAGCACCGCCAGCACACGGTGACCAGCGACAACGCCTATGTCCGCGCCGACGTCACGGCGGTGGCGCCGCGCGTGGCCGGCTATGTGCGCGCCGTTGCGGTCGACGACAATCAGCCGGTGCGCGCGGGCGACGTCCTGTTCCGCATCGACGACGCCGACTATCTGGCGCGCGTCGGCCAGGCGGAAGCCGATGTGCGCGCGCGCCGCGCGGCGCTGGCCACGCTGGAGCGCCAGCATCGGCTGCAGCAGGCGCAGATCCGGCAGGCGCAGGCAACGCTGCGCATCCGCCAGTCGGCCACGCACCGCGCGGCGCTCGATCATCGGCGCCACGCGCAGCTGCTGGAGGTGCACGCCAGCAGCCGCCAGGCCTATGAGCTGGCGCGCGCCGAGGCCGAACAGGCGGCGGCCGCCGAGCAAGGCGCGCTGGCCCACCTCGATGCCGAGCGCCGCCGTCTGGACGTGATCGCCGCGCAGGTCGACGAGGCCAGGGCCGCCGAAGCGTCCGCACTGGCACGGCTGCAGCTGGCGCGCATCGACCTCGGCAATACCGTGGTGCGTGCGCCGGTCGACGGCGTCGTCGGCAATCGGCAGATTCGCGTCGGGCGCTACGTGCAGCCCGGCACCACGGCCCTCGCGCTGGTGCCGGTCGAGGCGTCCTGGGTCGTCGCCAACCTGAAGGAGACCGAGCTCCATCGCGTCCGCGTCGGCAGCCCGGTACGGATCGAGCTCGACAGCTATCCCGGCGTGCCGATCGACGGCACGGTCGTCAGCGTGTCGCCGGGCAGCGGCGCGCAGTTCGCGCTGCTGCCGCCGGACAACGCCACCGGCAACTTCACGAAGATCGTGCAGCACGTGCCGGTCAAGATCGTGCCGGCGCGCGGCGGTCCGCTGCACGGGAAGCTGGTGCCGGGGCTGTCGGCGGTGGTGTCGATCGATACGCGATCCGACGCGGCGGCCCGGGCGGCCCCTGCTGCCCCGGCGGCGCCGGTCGCACGGCAAGCCGCGCAGCGCCTCCCGCAGCAACTCGCGCAGGCCCGATGATGGACCGCCGCTTTGCCGCGCTGCTGGCGGCGGTGACGCTGCTCGCGCTGACCGACGCCATCAACGGCACGCTGATGATGGTCAATCGGGCGCATTTCGCCGGCGGGCTGCATGCGACGCTGGACGAGGCGGCGTGGCTCAACATCCTGTACTTCGCGGCGAAGCTGGCGGCGTTCGTGATCGCGGCCGCGGTGGCGCGCCGCTTCGGCGAGGCAGCGGTGCTGCGGTGGTCCGGCGTCCTGCTGGTGGCGTCGACCGCGGCCGCATCGCTGCCGCTCGATCTGGCGATGCCGGGCGCCTGCCGCTTCGTGCAGGGCGCTACCGCCGCGCTGATGCTCGCCACCGCGCAGGCGCTGCTGTTTCGCGATGCGCCGCCGCGCTGGGTGCCGCTGAGCCAGGCGGTGTTCGCGCTGGCGACCGTGATGGCGCCGACCACGCTGGCACCGCTGGCGCAGGGATGGGTCACCGATCATGGGTCCTGGCGCCTGGTGTTCCTGGCGGGTGTGCCATTCGGGGTGGCGGGGATCGGGCTGGCGCTGTTGGCGCTCCGTAGCGAGCCGGTTGACCAACGTGGCGACGCGGAAAGCTCGGGGCTACCGCACGCGCTCGATCCGATCGGTATCGCGCTGCTGACCGTCGCGTCGATCGCCACGGTATTCGTGCTGCAGGAAGGCAATCGCCACGACTGGCTGCACGCGCCACCGATCGTGCAGGCCGGCCTGCTGGCCGGGGCGACCCTGTTGCTGACGGCATGGCGCCAGCGCCGGCGCGATGGCGGGCGCTGGCTGCAGGCGCGGCTGTTCCGCGATCCGCATTTCGCTTTCGGCTTCTGCGTCAGCTTCGTGGCCGGCTTCGCGCTATTCGGCAGCGCCTTCCTGCTGCCCGCCTTCGCGCTCAACGTGCTGCGGCTCAGCCCAACGCACGCGGGCAATCTGCTGGTATCGAGCGCCGCCACCGCGTCGCTGGGCCTGCTGCTGGGCGGCGCGCTGGCCCAGTACACGCGCGTGGCGCCGTTCAAGCTGATTCCGCTCGGCATCGTGCTGTTCATGCTGGCGATGGGCATGCTGTCGTATGCCACCGCTTACAGCGGCCTGTCCGACATGACCGCGCCGCTGCTGATCCGCGGCTTCGGCCTCGGGCTGATGTTCCTGTCGCTGACGCTGGTCACGCTGGCCGGGCTGCCGGCGGCGCTGGCCTGCCAGGGCGCCGCGCTGTTCAACTTCGGCCGGCAATTCGGCGGGCTGATCGGCATCGCCTTCCTGCAGACGTATCTGCATCATCGCCATGGGGCCGCCCGCACCGCGCTGGTCCAGACGCTGCCGGTCGGCATGGACGCACCGCTCGCCGCGGGATCGATGGAATCGCCGCTGCGGCAGGCACTGTCGCACGCCGATCCCGCCGTGGCGATCGCCGCGACGCTGGAACCACTGCTGGAGCGGCAGGCGGGCGCCCTCGCCTTCAACGCCGGCTTCCTGTCACTGGCGCTGCTGTTCGTCGTGGCGATCCCCGTGCTGCTGGCGATCAAGGTGGCGCTGGGCCGCTACGCCCGCCACGCCGCCGGGCGCATCACCGCACACTGAGCGCGGCGGGGATCGACGGACGCGTGCTGGCGCCGAAGGTGCGCGTGCCGATCGACTATCTGGCGATGCATCTGGGCACGCAGCAGGAAGGCCCGGCGGTGGTGGCCGCCAAGCCAAGACGCAAGGCAGCGAATCAGCCGGCCTCGCGCTGAGTCGGTCTCAACCCATCGGCGGCCCACGCGTCGATCATGAAGTCGTCTTCCCGGTAACTGGCCGTGCGCGCGAAGCCGGTCTCCTGCTCCAGGATGCGATGCACCTCGGGCGCGGGACACGCCTGCTCGTCGAAGGGATGGCGCCAGTGGCAGGCCAGCAGCAGCCCGTCGGGCTCCATCGACTCGCGTACCCGTCGCGCGAGCAAGGCGACCTGATCCGGCGCGAGGTAGTAGCAGAACTCGCTGAGCACCACCAGATCGAAGCGCTGCGGCGGCCATTCCGCTGGCACCCTGATCGTTTCCACGCGCACGTGCGGGGCGTGGCCGGCGCGCGCGGCCGCGGCCCGGACCGCGCGCGCGTGCCGGTCGGCCGCCAGCACCGCTTCGCAGCGCGGCGCCAGCGCGGCCGTCATCTCGCCATTGGCGCAGCCGGGCTCGAAGGCCGAGCGATAGCGCGGCCGATCGAGCATCGCCAGCAGCAGCGCGCGCTTGCGGGCCTCGAACCAGCGCGTACGGTAGTGCCAGGGATCGTCGCCGTTGGCGTAGACGGCGTCGAAGTAGGCGTCGGGGGTCGGCTCGCCGGCGCTCATGCCTGCGCCTCGTACCGGCGGCGCAGTTCGCGCTTGAGCAGCTTGCCGCTGGGGTTCTTCGGCAGCGCATCGGCGAAGATCACGCGCTTGGGCACCTTGAAATGCGCCATGCCGGCCTTGCAGAAGTCGATCACCTGCTGCTCGGACAGCGACTGCCCTTCCTTGAGCACGATCACCGCGGTCACCGCCTCGACCCAGTAGGCATCGGGCAGGCCGATCACCGCGACCTCGGACACCTCGGGGATGCGGAAGATCATTTCCTCGACCTCGCGGCTGGCCACGTTTTCGCCGCCGCTCTTGATCATGTCCTTCTTGCGGTCGACGATCGTGATGTAGCCCTCCTCGTCGCGCACGGCCAGGTCGCCGCTATGGAACCAGCCGCCGCGGAAGGCCTCCGCGGTGCGTTCGGGATCGTTGTAGTAGCCGTCCAGCAGTTGCGGCGAGCGATGGACGATCTCGCCGATCTCGCCGGTCGCGACATCGCGCATCTCGTCGTCGACGATGCGCGTCTCGACATTGAGGGCCGGCTTGCCGGCCGAACCGGCCTTGCGCAGCTGGTCGTCGGGATGCAGCACGGTCGCCAGCGGCGCGATCTCGGTCTGGCCGTAGAAGTTCCACAGCCGCACGCCCGGCATGCGGCGCTGCATTTCCTTCAGCACCTCGACCGGCATGATCGACGCCCCGTAGTAGCCCTTGGCCAGCGTTCCGAGGTCGGCGCCCTCGAACAGCGGCGAGCGCAGCAGCGCGATCCAGATCGACGGCGGTGCAAAGAACGCATTGACGCGATGGCGCGCGATCAGCGGCAGGATCACGTCGGGCCGCGGCTGGCCCGTGATGATGTTGGTCGCTCCCAGATACACCGCGGGGCCGAGGAATACATCGAGCTGCGCGCAGTGATACAGCGGCAGCGCGTGCAGCACCACGTCGTCGGCCTGCATATTGCCCTCGACGATGCAGGTGACGTACTCCCACAGCACTGCCTCGTGGCTCAGCATCGCGCCCTTGGGCAGCGACTCGGTGCCGCTGGTGTAGATGATCTGCAGCAGCGCGCGCGGATCGACCGGCGCGATGTCCCGTATTGGTGCGCTGGCCATCAGCAGATCGTCGAAGCGCAGCATGCCTTCGGGCGCGCCGTCGGCCTGGTCCTCCGAGGGCAGCCAGATCTGCAGGCCGATCTGCACGCCATCGGCCGCGCCCTGCTCGACCGCGGCGACGGCCAGCGCCTCGAAGCCCGCGCCTACCAGCAGCGTGCGCGCGCCCGAGCTGCGCAGGATGTAGGCGACCTCGCCGGCATTGAGCATGAAATTGATCGGCACCAGCACCGCGCCCATGCGAGCCAGCGCGAAGCGCATCGCCGCGAAGGCGTGCGAATTGCGCGACAGGATGGCGACGCGGTCGCCGGCGGCAATGCCCTGCTGCGACAGGGCCGCGACCAGGCGGTCGCAGATCTGGTCGAAATCGCGGTAGCTCCACTGCACGTCGCCGCAGACGATCGCGGTCTTGTCGGGCGTGCGCTGGGCCGAGCGCCGCAGGATGTCTCCCACGCCATGCTGATGCGCGCGGCGGATCGCCGCCTGCTGGTCTAGCGTCATGCTGCTGTCTCCTGTGCCTGTTCTGTGCGCATCCTGTGCGCATTCTGTGCTCGTTCCGAGTTCGTTCCATGCATCCTGCTCGCGGCGGACCGCTGCGGGAACATCGGCCGCCGGCCGCGTCAGGCTAGCAGCATTCGCGCGGCGGCGCATCCCCCCTGGGCACGGTGCGGGCGGTGCTAACATCGCCGGATCGCATGCCACCCCGCCAGTCCCCCATGTCCACGTCAGCCCGTCGTCCGGATCCCTTCGTCGACCATCTGCTCGAACTGATGGCGCCGCTGGCCGCCCGCATCGGCCCGATCACGGCGAAGCGGATGTTCGGCGGGCATGGCCTGTACTACGACGGGCTGATGTTCGGCCTGGTGACCGATGGCCGCTGCTATCTAAAGGCCGACGCGGTCACGCTGCCGCGATTCGAGGCGCAAGGCTGCGAGCCCTTCAGCTATCGGAGCCGCGACAAGGAGGTGGTGATGCGGCACTACCTGAGCCTGCCGGCCCAGTGCCTGGAGTCAGCCGGCGAGATGGAGCCCTGGGCGCGCGAGGCGGTGGAGGCAACGCTGCGGCTGGTGAACGCGGCGCCGGCCAGGCGCAAGCCCGCGGCGAAGAACTCGGCACCGACGAAGGCAGCACCGAAGAAGGCGGCGGCGAAGACGGTCACAGCGAAGAAGGCTGCGGCGAAGAAGGATGCCGTCCAGCCCGAGCCCCAGCACCAGCCACGGCGCAAGGCACGGGGATAGCCGCGTCAGATCTCGTCGATCGCGGTGGACGCCGCAGGCTTGCCCGCCTCCTGCTCCAGCGAGAAACGGTCGCGCGTGGTCACGTAGAAGCTCGCGCCGAAGCGGCCGACCGGAAAATAGTTCTGCAGCCTGACGCGCCAGCGTTCGGTGTCGATCAAGCCGTCTCGCGCATGCAGCCGCAGCACGCGGCCGATGAAGATCTGGCGGCTCTCGGTCTCCAGCGTCTCCCACAGCCGGCATTCGAACGCGACCGGCGCCTCGGCGATCCGCGGCGGCGCGATGCGCGTGCTGGGCGCCGCCGTCAGGCCGACGTGCGCCAGCTCGCTGACATCCGGCGGCAGCCGCTCGCCGCAGCGGTGCATCCGCTCTGCCATGGCCTCGTCGCACAGATGCACGACGAATTCGCCGGAGCGCACGATATTGGCCGCGGTGTCCTTCAGCGCGCCGTCGGCCAGGCGGTTGACGCTGATCATCACGATCGGCGGCTCCTCGCCCAGCATATTGAACATCGAGAATGGCGCGGCATTGGCGGTGCCGTCCGCGCCCAGCGTGGTCACCAGGGCGATCGGCCGCGGCACGATCAGGCTGGCCATCAGCTTGTAGCGCTGATATTCGGTAATGGCGTCGAAATCGATTTCCATGTTGGCGCGATCGCCTCGTTCAAGTCGTGTCACAGGCCGAGCAGCTGGGCCAGGCTCTTCTCGCCCTGCATGCGCGAGGTCTCGATGCGCTGCTCCAGCTCGCGCAGATGCGCGTCCATCCTGCCGATGGCGCCGGCCGCATCGCGTTTCTCGATGCAATCGACGATCGCCGCATGCTCGTCGTGCTCGCATGGCGCATGGCCGGGCGGCTCGTACAGGCCGACGATCAGCGAGCAGCGCGACACCAGCTCCGTCAGATAACGCTGCAGCACCGGATTGCGCGCCAGCGCGGCGATGCGCAGATGGAAGCCGCTCGCCAGCCGTGCCCATGATGGCTGGTCGAAGCGATGCATGGCCTCGTGCTCCTCGGCCAGCTGCCGCCGCAGGTCGCGCAGGTCCGCCGCGGTGGCGCGCGCCACCGCCATCTCGACCAGCACGCGTTCGAGCGCCCGCCTTGCCTCGAAGATCTGGCCGGTCTCTTCCGGCGTCGGCTCGGCGATGACCGCGCCCTTGTTGGGCCGCAGCGCCACGATGCCGTCGTGCGCCAGCTTCTCCAGCACGCGCCGCACCACCGCGCGGCCCACGCCGAACAGCTGGCACAGCTCCGGCTCGGGCAGCTTGGTGCCGGGCGTCAGCCGATGATTGAGCACGCCGTCGAAGATCGCCTGGTAGATGCGCGCGTCGGCGTCGGCCGCCCGGCCTGCCGGCGGCGCGGCAGCGGTCGCCGGCGCTGCCGGGGATGCCTTGCCCTTGCTGGCGGCGGACTTGGGGGCCGCCTTGCCGGCGGTTTTTGCGGCGGTTTTTGCGACAGTCCTGGCGGAAGCCTTGGTACCGGGTCTCGCCGTCGTCCTGGCGGCGGCTTTGTCGACGTTGGCGGACATGAATTCGGTCAACGAATGAAGGGTCATGATGTTAGCGCGTGCCGTCCATGGTAGCGGTCATGCCACGCGGCGCAATGGGAGCCCCGCCCACCGCATCCTCCACCGCGTCCTCTACCGCGTCCTCCACCGCGTCCTCCACCGCGTCCTCCATCGCCTCGCAGATCGCCCCGGGGGTCGTCATCCAGATCTCCCCGGCATCGCGGCGCAGCGCGATATGCCGCAGTGCCCTGCGCAGATGGCGCAGCCGGTGCGGCTGCCCGACCAGATAGGGATGCAGCGCGATGCCCATCACCAGTGGCTGCGGGCGCGTGGCGTGGTTGGCCTGCGCCAGCATCTCGTCGAAATGGTCGACGATCATGTCGGCGAACGCGGCGCCGTCCATCTGCCGGCCGACGATCATCGGAATGTCGTTCAGTTCCTGCGGGTAGGGAATCGACCATAGCGGCCCGCCGCGCGTGGCCATTCGGACCGGACGATCGTCGTGGCACCAGTTCAGCGTATAGCGATAGCCGGTCTCGCACAGCAGGTCCGGCGTCAGCGCGCTCTCCGAGATCCATGGCGACAGCCAGCCGGTGGGCGGCTTGCCGGCATGGGCGGCGATGCGTTCGCGGCAATGGCGCAGCAGCGCGCGCTCGCCGGCTTCGTCCAGATCGCTCTGGCGCACCGCATTCGTATGCCCATGCCCGATCAGTTCGTCGCCGCGCGCGAGAAAGGCGTCCGGCACCTCGGGGCAATGGTCGTACAGCGCGGTATTGAGCAGCACGCCGGCGGGCATGCGCAGCGCGTCGAACAGATCCAGGCAACGCCAGACGCCGACCCGGTTGCCGTATTCGCGCCAGCTGTAGTTCAGCACGTCGGGCTGCGGCGACGCGGGCCCGATATTCGCGCCCAGTCCCTCGCCGAAGGCGAAGTGCTCGATATTGAAGCCGAGATAGACGGCGAGCCGCGCGCCACCCGGCCAATGGAAATCGTCGACATCGGTGATGGGCCGATAGGGGAAGCGCCCGTGCGTGCGCAGCGGGCCGAATGCGGCAGTGGCAGCGTGGCGGTCGCGTGCGCCCTCCCCTGCCGCCCGTGGTGGAAGCGGAATCGGATTCGAATTCGGATTGTGGGTCATTGCCCTGTGCCCTTCGTCGTTTGGCGATCGCGGCATCGGAGCGGCATCGGGCAGGATCGGAGCGTGACCGCCGCGTGCCCTGCACCGCCATGGCCCCGTTCCCGCACATCCCGCACCGCGTCCGTGCGGCATGCACCGCCTTCGATCGCATTCATATCGATACCCGAATCGTTCGCAAGATGCAGGCCAGATCGTATGCGATCCGCTACGCCTTCGTCCGCAAGGCATGGCGGTCCGATGTCGACCTGTGGCATGGCTCTTGCGAACGGATCGGCGGTCCGTCGATTCCACGACATCTTTCCCTTCCCGTTGCACCGATCCGGAGAACTGCCATGTCCCGCCACCGTCCCGAACCGCGCCGCCGCGCGCTGATGCTTGCCGTCGCCGCTGCCTGCGCGTTGCCCGCCGTGCCGGCACTGGCGGCCGAACCCGTCAAGATCGGCCTGATCACCGCCATGACGGGACAGTCCGCGCGCGCCGGCGAAGCGCTGACGCGCGGCATGACCATCGCGATCGACGAGATCAATGCCAGGGGCGGCGTGCTGAACGGCCGCAAGCTCGAGCTGGTCCGCCGCGACGACGAAAGCAATCCCGCCAAGGGCGTGCTCGCCGCGCGCGAGCTGATCTACAAGGAGAAGATCGCGGTGCTGTTCGGCGGCCTCGACACGCCGGTGTCGATGGCGATCGTGCCCATCGCCAACCAGGAAAAGGTGCCGTTCATGGGACCGTGGGCGGCCGGCACGCCGATCACCCGCAATGGCGCCAATCCGAATTTCGTGTTCCGCGTGTCCGCGGTCGACGAACTGGTCGACAAGGCGATGCTGCAGTACGCACAGAAGACCTTTGGCGCCACCAAGCCGGGACTGATCCTGGTCAACAACCCGTGGGGAGAGTCCAACGAGAAGGGCATCGTCGCCGCGCTGACGGCCAAGGGCATGAAGGCCGCCGGCATCGAGAAGTTCGAGGCGAACGATGTCGACGTGGTGCCGCAGCTCGGCCGCCTGAAAGCCGCGGGCGCCGATGTGCTGCTGATGGTCGGCAACGTCGGCCCTTCGGCCCAGGTCGTCAAGTCGCTGGACCGCATGGGCTGGAAGGTACCGGTGGTTTCTCACTGGGGCCCGGCCGGCGGGCGCTTCACCGAGCTGGCCGGCCCGAACGCGCGCAACGTCCACTTCGTGCAGACCTACAGCTTCTTCGGCGCGCCGTCGCCGGTCGGCACGCGCGTCGTCAACGCGCTGAAGGCCAGGTACAGCGACATCAAGGGACCGGACGACATCACGCCGGCGGTCGGCGTGGCCAACGCCTATGACGCCACGCATCTGGCTGCGCTGGCGATCCAGCGCGCCGGCTCGACCAGGGGCGATGCGGTACGCCAGGGCTTCTACGCCATCGACCGCCATGAAGGGCTGATCAAGACCTACGTGAAGCCCTTCTCGCCGCAGGTGCACGACGCGCTGACCGAGAACGACTACGTCTGGGCGCAGTTCATCGACAACCGCATCGTGCCGGTCGCCGACAAGCAGGTCGCGTCGAAGTAAGGAACGCCTCATGTTATGGATCTCCGCCCTGATCAGCGGTCTTGGCCTCGGAAGCATGTACGGGCTGATGGCGCTGGGCTTTCATCTGACCTATGTGGTCAGCGCCACCGTCAACTTCGCGCAGGGCAGCTCGATGATGCTCGGCGCCGTGCTGACCTACACCTTCGCGCAGATGCTCGGTTGGCCGATGGCCCCGTCCGTTCTGCTCGCGCTGGCGCTGTGCGCGCTGTACGGGCTGGCCGTCGAGTTCGTCGCGGTACGCCCGTTCGCCAGCCGCGGCTCCGATGCCTGGCTGATGGCGACGGTGGCACTCGGCATCGTGCTCGATAACGTCGTCACACTGACCTTCGGCACCGAGCCACGCAGCCTGCCGTCGCCGCTGGCGGCGTCGTCGCTGCAGCTCGCCGACGGGCTGGGCGTCTATCCGCTGCAGTTGCTGATCCCGCTGGTCGGCCTCGCGATGGCGGGCGTGCTGCACTACGTGCTGCGCCATTCGCGCTGGGGCCTGGCGATGCTGGCGGTGGTGCAGAACCGCGATGCCGCGCGGCTGATGGCCATTCCGATCCGCCGCACCGTCGCCGCCGCGTTTGCGGTATCGACGCTGCTGGCCGGCGTCGCCGGCGTGCTGATCGCCCCGCTGTTCAACGTGCAGTCGGACATGGGCACGGTGTTCGGGCTGAAGGCGTTCGCGGTGGCGATCCTCGGCGGCCTGTCCAGCGCCTGGGGCGTGATGATCGCAGGCCTGATCTTCGGCGTGGTGGAGGCCGCGATCACGGCCGCGCTGGGCTCGAGCTATACGCAGATCATCACGTTCGCGCTGGTGATCGCGCTGCTGGCGCTGCGCCCGGCGGGACTGTTCGGCCGCGCGGAGGTACGCAAGGTATGAACGCGCGTCCCTCCCTCGTGGCCAACATCGGCACGCCGCTGCAGATTTCGGCTTTCGCCCTGGCGCTGCTGGGCGCCGCGGCCGCGGCCCTGCTGCTGAATGGCTACTTCGTCTTCGTGATCGCGGGCGTCGCCATGCTCGCGATCTGCGGCGTCGGCCTGAACCTGCTGATCGGCCTGACCGGGCAGATCTCGTTCGGCCATGTCGGCTTCTACGCGATCGGCGCCTACAGTGTCGCGATCCTGACCGGCCAAGCCGGCTGGAGCTTCTGGCCGGCCTGGCTCGCGGGCACCGCCATTGCGGCGTTGGCCGGCGCCCTGCTCGCGCTGCCGGCCCTGCGCGTCAAGGGGCCCGGCCTGGCGATGATCACCATCGCCTTTGGCTTCATCGTCGAGCACGGCGCGGTCGAATGGCGGGCGCTGACCGGCGGCCAGAACGGGCTGATGGGCATCGCCCACCCGACCCTGCCCGGCGTCGACGGCGGCGAGCGCGCGCTGACGCTGATCGCGCTGGCGGTGCTGGCGGTCTCGCTGGCGGCCTATGCGCGCATTGCGCGCGGCAGCTGGGGCGCGGCGATGCGCGCGGTGCGCGACAGCGAGACCGCGGCCGCGTCGATCGGCATCGAGCCGCTGCTGGTGCGCACGGTGGCCTTCGCGGTCTCGGCCGCGCTGGCGGGGCTGGCCGGCGGCCTGTTCGCGCCGATGCAGGGCATGGTCACGCCCGGCATGTTCTCGTTCCTGCAATCGATCCTGTTCGTGCTGGTGGTGATGATCGGCGGTGCGGGCACGGTCGCCGGTCCGGTGATCGGCGCGGTGGTGGTCGGCATGTTGCCGGAGTTGCTGTCGAGCCTGGAGAACCTGCGCCTGCTGTGCTTCGGCATGCTGCTGCTGGTGGTGCTGTGGGTCGCGCCGCAGGGCATCGTCGGCGTGGCGGCGGGACTGCTGCGCGGGCTGCGGCGCCAGCGCGGCGCAGCCGCGCCGGGGGATGAGCCAGCCGAGATCGCGCTGCCGATGCGCGAAGCGGCCACGCGTCGCGCGCTGGTGGCCGACGGCCTGTCGATGGTGTTCGGCGGCGTGCGCGCGGTCGACGGGCTGTCGTTCACGGTGGCCGCCGGCACCGTGACCAGCCTGATCGGCCCGAACGGCGCAGGCAAGTCGACGGTACTCAATATGCTGTCCGGCTATTACCGGCCGCACGCGGGCGGCCGGCGGCTCGGCGACGCCGCGCTGCCCGCGCGCGGCGCCTGCCACAGCGCGCGCCACGGCATCGCGCGGACCTATCAGACCTCGCAGCTGTTTGGCGGCATGAGCGCCGCCGACAATGTCGCGCTCGCGCTGGGAGGTGGGCGCCTCGGCCCGCTGCTCGGCACCGCCGGCTTCACGGCCGCCGCAGTCCGCGAACGGGCTCGTGCGCTGCTGCGGGCCTGCGGCTATCGCGGCGACCCGGATGCCAGTGCCGCCGATCTGGCCCACGTCGACCGCAGGCTGGTCGAGATCGCGCGTGCGCTGGCCACGCAGCCGGCCGTGCTGCTGCTGGACGAGCCGGCTGCCGGCTTGTCGCGCGAGGACAAGGCCAGCCTCGGCCGGCTGCTGCGCCGCATCGCCGACAGCGGCATCGCCGTCGGCCTGGTGGAACACGACATGTCGCTGGTGATGGAGGTATCGGACCGCATCGTGGTGATCGATGCCGGCCAGCGGCTGGCGGTCGGCACGCCGGCCGAGGTGCGGGCCGATCCGGCGGTCCGCCGTGCGTATCTGGGCGATGCGAGCGTCGGAGATGCGGTCGCCGGTGAAGCGGACGCCGGCGCACCGCCGCGCCAATATCGCGACGTCGCCGGCGCGGAACTGCTGGGCGTCAACGCGCTGCGCGCCGGCTACGGCGCCGCCCCGGTGCTGCACGACGTCGCGCTGCAGGTACGCGAGGGCGAGATGGTGGCGCTGCTCGGCGCCAACGGCGCGGGCAAGTCCACGCTGATGCGGGCTCTGTCCGGCCTGCACCGCCCGGTGCAAGGCGGCATCGCGTTCGACGGCGTGGATCTGGGCGGCATCGATGCGGCCCGCATCGCGGCGATGGGCCTCGTGCTTGTCCCCGAGGGGCGGCAGGTGTTTGCCGAACTCTCCGTGCTCGACAACCTGAAGCTCGGCGCCTTTCCGTCCGGGCGCCTGCGCCGTGGCGAGATGCAGCGCCGCATCGAGACGATGTTTGCCCGATTCCCGCGCCTGCGCGAACGCCAGCACCAGCGCGCCGGCCTGCTGTCCGGCGGCGAGCAGCAGATGCTGGCCATCGCCCGCGGCCTGATGTCGCAGCCGCGCATGCTGCTGCTCGACGAACCGTCGCTTGGGCTGGCGCCCAAGGTCATCGACGAGCTGTTCGCCTCGCTCGACCGGCTGCGCGAGGCGTCGATCACGATCCTGCTGGTGGATCAGATGGCGGCACTCGCGCTCGCACTGGCCGACCGCGCCTATGTGCTGGAGGAAGGCCGCGTCGTCGCCAGCGGCCGCGCCGACGTGCTGGCGCGCGATGCGGCGCTGGTGCAGGCCTATCTCGGCGGCGATGGCGGCGATGGCGGTAGTGGCGGCCATGGTGGTAATGGGCGCAATGGCGGCGACGACGCAAGCCGCGCCACCGGGATGGCCCGCGCCGCCCCGCAAGCGGTGCAGGCCTGATGGCAGCCGCCCCGCTTCCTCCCGCAAGCCCCGCACGTTCCCGCACGGGCATGGTCACCAGCCCGCATGCGCTGGCCAGCGAGGCCGGACTCGAAGTGCTGCGCGCCGGCGGCAATGCGATCGAAGCGGCGATCGCAATCGGCGCAGCGCTGTCGGTCACCTGCCCGCACTTCACGGGCCTGGGCGGCGATGCGTTCTGGGTCATTGTCGACGGCGCCGGCGACGTGCGCACGTTGTCCGGCATCGGGCAGGCCGCGGCAGCACCGCCCGCCTTCGATGGGGGCATTCCCACGCGCGGACCCGCCGCCGCGCTGACCACCGCCGCCACGGTCGACACCTGGGATCGCGCCTATCGGATCAGCCGCGACAAGTGGGGCGGCACCACGCCGTGGGATGCGCTGTTCCAGCGCGCGATCGGGCATGCCGCCGATGGATTCCCCGTGACGCCATCGCAGCGCTTCTGGCAGGACTTCCGTGCCGGACAGTGGCGCGACTGGCCGGGCTTCGCGCGCGTGTTCCTGCCCGACGGCCGCATTCCCGAGGTCGGCGAACGCTTCCGCCAGCCGGAGCTGGCGCGCAGCCTGCGCCGGATCGCCGAGCACGGCGCCCGGGACTTCTACGAGGGCGAACTGGCGACGCGCATCGTCAGGGGGCTGCGCGAGGCCGGGTCGCCGCTGACGGCCGCGGATCTGGCCGCCACGCGCGCCCGCGACGAGGCGCCTTTGACGGTGCCGTATCGCGGCGGGGAGCTGGTCAGCCTGCGCCCGCCAACGCAAGGCGTCACCACGCTGCAGATCATGGGAATACTGGACCGCTTCGACATCGCCGCGGTCGCCGAAGGCAGCGCCGACTACTACCATCTGCTGGTCGAGGCGGTGAAGCAGGCGTTCATCGAGCGCGACCGCCATGTGGCCGACCCGGAGTTCGTCGACGTGCCGGCGGAGGCGATGCTGTCCCCCGCGCATCTCGACAGGCTGGCCGCGGCGATCCGGCCCGACCGTGCGCTGCCGTGGCCGCACCGCTTCCGTACCGGCGATACCGTCTATCTCGGCGCTGTCGACAGCCGGGGCCGCTGTGCCAGCGTGCTGCAGACCGTCTACTTCGACTGGGGCAGCGGCGTGGTGGCCGGCGACACCGGCATCCTGTGGCACAACCGCGGCGCGGCGTTCTCCGTCGATCCCGGCCACCACAACGTGCTGCGACCCGGCAAACGCCCCTTCCATACGCTCAATCCCGGCCTCTATCTGCGGGACGGCCGCCCGGCGCTGCTCTACGGTACCCAGGGCGCGGACGGCCAGCCGCAGACGCTGGCGGCGGTGCTGACACGGATGATCGACTACGGCATGGACCCGCTGGTGGCGCTGGCGCGCCCGCGCTTCCTGCTGGGCCGCACGTTCTCCGACACACGCGACACCCTCAAGCTCGAGGCCGATGCCGGCGATGCGGTGATGGCGGAGCTCGCCGCGCGCGGCCACGAACTCAGCCCGATCCCGGCGCAGAGCCCGCTCGCCGGCCACCCCGGTGCGATCCGCATCGAGGCCGACGGCACCATCGTCGGCGCGCACGATCCGCGCAGCGACGGCATGGCGATCGGGTGCTGACGGGCACCTGTCGCGTTCAGCGCAGGACCAGCGGCGGCGACAGCCTTTCCTGTACCGCCGCGGGATGCGCGGCGACCGCCTCCACCTCGGCCAGCACGCCGTAGTGCAGCGCCGGCACCGGCACCACCGCGCGCGCCGGCCGCGCGTCGCCCAGCACCTCGCGGTAGACCGCGTCGAAGGCCGGCCAATGTTCGACGCCGGCCAGGTAGACGGTGACCTTGAGCACGTCCTTCCATCCGCACCCCGCCGCGGCCAGCGCGGCCTCGGCATTGCGCAGCGCCAGCGCGGCCTGTTCCGCCAGCGGCAGATCGGCGCGCGGCTCGCCCTGCGTGTTCAGCGGCAGCTGGCCCGAGACGAAGACGAGGCCCAGGCCCGTGGCGACGTGCGAGTAGTGGCCGCGTGGCGTCGCCATTGCCGGAACGTCGGGATAGGCGACTCCTTGGGCGGCGATCCGGGCGGTGTTCGGCGTCGCGCTCGGGGTCGCATTCGGAGTCGCGCTCGGAGTCGCGCTCGGAGTCGCGCTGGGAGCCGCACGCCGGGTCGCGTCCGGGGTAGCGCTCGGCGTAGCGTTCGGCTTCCCGTTCGGATTCGTGCCCGCCATCGCGCTTACCATCCGCCGAAGCGCGGCCACTGCGCCTCGATATCGGCGCTGCCGGCCACCACCGTGTAGGCGCCGTGCTGCGCCGCCGTTGCGCAGGCGTGGTTCGGCAGGATGCGCAGCAGCGTGCCGACCGGCAGCATCGGCGTCGCAGCCGCATCGGTGCGATGGCTGACGATGCCGTGCTCCTGATTCGCGTCTACCATCACCAGATCGGCCAGCGGCTTGCCGTCAAGATCGCAGACCAGGCCATAGCCCTGGTCGACTGGCTGCTTCGCGGTTCCGCGATCGCGCGACATCGCCATCCAACCCGCATCGGTAATCAGCCAGCCCTTCTCGCGCTGATGGCCGATGACGGTGCACAACACCGACAGCGCGATGTCCGAGGTATCGCAAACGCCGATGCCGTTCATCACCAGATCGAAGAACACGAACACCCCGGCCCGCACCTCGGTCACGCCATCGAGCGAACGCGCGTAGTGCGCGGTCGGCGTGCTGCCCACACTGACCACCGGCGCCGCATGACCGGCCGCGCGCAGGCGCTGCGCGGCCCGGACGGCGCCGGCGCGCTCCTGCTCCGCCAGCGCCTCGATCGCCGCGGCCGAGCGGCAGTTGTACGAATCGCCTGCATGCGTCAGCACCCCGGCGAGCCAGGCGCCCTGCCCTTCGGCACCGTCCAGCGCCGCGGCGATCTGCAGCAGCAGCGGGTCCTCCGGCTTGACACCGGAGCGGTGGCCATCGGTGTCGATCTCGATCAGCACCGGCACGCCGAGCGCGCGCTCGCGGCAGTAGGCGGCGACCGCGGCAGCCGCCTCGACGTTGTCGAGCAGCAGTGTCATCCGCGCCCCGCGCCGTACCAGCTCTTCGACATGCGGCAGCTTCGACGGCACGATGCCGACGGCATAGAGAATGTCGGTCCAGCCGTGCTCGAGAAAGTGGCCGGCCTCCTTCAGCGTCGACACGGTGATCGGCGTGCCCGGCGCGCCGATGCGCGCGGTAACATCGGCCGACTTGTTGGTCTTCACGTGCGGACGCAGCGCGACGCCAAAAGGCGCGAGCCGATCGCGCAGCCGCGCGATATTGCGCTCCATCTTCGTGCGGTCGAGCACCAGCACCGGCGTTTCCAGTTCATGCAGTGTCATGGGGTTCCTTGCTTGCCTTGTCGGCATCACGAGATCGGCATTCATCGCTCAATCGAGCTGCACTGATTGAAGTCGTTGACCGGCAGGTCGCGCTTGACCAGCAGCAGCACCGGCGCGGAGCCGACCAGCCCCAGCGGCTCGAAGTCCTTGCGCGCGTCGTACAGCGGCTTGCGGTACAGGATCGTGTTGGCCGCATGGGTCCCGATGGTGCCGAAGCCGATCGTGTAGCCATCGGCCGGCGCGCGGGCGAGCTTCTGCATGCCGATCGAACCGCCGGCCCCGCCGACGTTCTCGACGACGATCGACGTGCCCAGCCGCGGCGCCATCTTCGCGGCGACCGCGCGCGCCAGCGCATCGCTGGGCCCGCCCGCGGGGAACGGCATGATCAGCGTGATCGGCTGGCTCGGCCAGTTCGGCGCCTGCGCGGCGGCCGGCGCGGCAACGGCGCCGAGCGCGCTCGCCACCACTGCGGCAACAATGGCGAATTTCATGGTGTCTCCTCCAGATCGGCCCAATGGATCAGCCGGAAAGATCGGTCCCGACAGATCGGCCCGATCAGCCCTGCGCCGGCGACTTGATGCGTGGCGCCGCGGCAAGCTCCAGCACCGGCAGGATGCTGGGCCCCTGCTGCAGCGGCGCCGGCGCGCCTTCCGGCAGCGCCAGTCCCACGCGGTTATGCCAGTAGGTGTCGAGCCCCACCGCCGAGGTGCCGAACAGGTCGAAGCCCGAGCCCGCGACGAACAGCGTGTTGGCCGGCTCGGCACCGAGTTCCTGAAGCGCACGCCGATACGGCCGCGGATCGGGCTTGTAGAAGCCGGCGCGTTCCGAGGTCACCACCACGTCCATCGGCACGTTCAGGCGTTCGGCAGCCAGCCGGCCCAGGCGCTCCGAGCAGTTGGTCACCACGCCGAGCCGGTGCGTCGCGCGCAGGTGCTCCAGCACGTGCGCGGCGCCGCTCCACAGCGACAGCTCGGTCCAGCGTTCGTCAAGCGCGTCGGCCATCGTTGCCGGCAGCCCGGTCTCGACCGCGGCCTCGCGCACCAGCGTCTCGTACGGACGGTACGGACGATAGGCGCCGCAGGCATAGGTGCGTTTCAGATAGGCGGCGCGCCACGCGCGGCCCGGTGCTTCGCCGCCCGCCACGCTGTTCCACAGCGTCCAGGAATCGAGCAGCGCGGTCAGCAGGTCGAACAGCACGACATCGTATTGGCGCGCGGGGTTGGCCTGGCGTGGTTGGCGTGGTTGGCTTGGTTCGCTTGTCATGGTGCGGCCCCGGTTGGAATCGATGCCACAGTGTAGGTTCGGCCCGCCGGCGGGTGGTTAATGGCATAGAATTTCTTAATTCACCTCCGGGTTAATAATGATGACGCTGAACATCGACGACCTGCGCTTCATCCTGGCGCTGGACCGGCTCGGCAGCCTCGCCGCGCTGGCGCGCGAGGAGAACGTGACGCCGCCGGCCGCGACCAAGCGGCTCAGCCAGCTCGAGGCGCGCCTGGGCATCCGGCTCGCGCTGCGCACCACGCGCCGGCTGCAGCTGACCCACGAGGGCCATCTGCTGGCGCAGCACGCGACCGGCGTGCTCGAGCAGATGCAGGCCATCGAGGAAGCGCTGCGGCAGCGCAGCCAGGCGGTGGCCGGCAAGCTGAAGGTGCATGGGCCGTTCGGCTTCGGCCGCCGCTACCTCGGGCCGCTGCTGGCACAGTTCCAGACCACGCATCCCAATCTCGAGGTGCAGCTGTACCTGTCGGACAACCTGATGCTGCCGCGCCAGCCGGTGCATGGGCGCGATGCCTTCGACGTGCTGGTCAGCATCGGCGCGATACCGGATTCGCGCTGGGTCGCGCACCGCATCGCACCGAACCGCCGCGTGCTGTGCGCCGCGCCCGAGTACCTCGCCAAGGCGCCGCCGCTGCAGCGTCCCGCCGATTTGACGCGGCACGCCTGCCTGGTGCTCAGGGAGAACGACGAGGACGTGACGCTATGGCGCTTTGCCGGGCGCGACGGCGGCAAGGAGGCTGGAAAGGAGCTGCGCAAAGGCAGCGGCAAGAGCGCCGGCGGCACCGATGCACGCGAACACACCGTGCGCGTGCGTCCGATCATGGAGAGCAACGACGGCGACGTCGTCCATCAATGGTGCCTGGCCGGCAAGGGCATCATGGCGCGGTCGGAGTGGGATGTGGCCGACAGCCTCGCCTCGGGGCGGCTGGTCGCCCTGCTGCCCGGCTACCGGCTGCCGGACGCCGACGTGATGGCGCTGGTGCCGCAATCGCGGGTGGCGTCGACGCGCACGCGGCTGTTCGTCGAGATGTTGCGCAAGGCGCTGGGGCCGCGGCCGCCATGGCGCAGCGAGCAACGGGGCTGATGCAGCGCCGCGCGGGGTCTGCGGTCCTCCGCAAGGCGCGTATCACTGCTCCATCGCCGGGCAGTCGCAGCTCGGTCGCTCCTCAGTCCCTGCTTAGTCCCTGCTTAGTCGCTGCTTAGTCGCTGATTAGTCGCTGATTAGTCGCTGATTAGTCGCTGATTAGTCGCTGATTAGTCGCTGCTCTGGTGCGGGACCAGATGCAGGCGCATCACGCCGCCTTCGAAATATTGCCCGTCGAACTGGCGGAGCAGGCCCAGTGCCGCGACGAGGTCCATGTCGAAGTCCACCCATGCCCAAGGCTGCTCGGGGTCGCCATCGCGCATGATTTCCACCGAGCGCACGGGCGCATAGGGCGCGAACTTGTCGCGCAAACGCTGTTCGGTGATCTCGCGGCGCAGGCCGCGAATCAGCACCTGCATGTCGGTCTCCTGGGGGCATGGCGCGGCGGCCTGCATGCCGCCGGGGCGGTGCAGGATGTTGGCCTGGCCACGAGACCACTATAGATGTTCGCGCGGGATCCGGCTTGCCGCCGGGCCGGCGAGGCGGGCCACGGCGGCGGCCCGCCGGGCCCATGCCGGGTCAGATCACGCCGTCGCCCTTCAGCGCGGCAATCTCTTCGGCTGCAAAACCCCAGTCGCGCAGCACGGCCTCGGTATCCGCACCGGGCAGCGATGCCGGCGCCGGTTTGGCCGGCGCCGTGCGCGAGAAGCGCGGCGCCGGCGCGGGATGGGTCACGCCGTCGACGTCGATGAAGGTTTCGCGGGCGCGATTGTGTGCATGCGCGGGCGCCTCGTCCCAATCCAGCACCGGCGCGAAACAGGCATCGCTGCCTTCCATCAGCGCGCACCACTGGTCGCGCGTGCGCGTGCGGAACACCTCGGCGAGCCGGTGCTTCAGCTGCGGCCAGTCGCGCCGGTCGCCCTGCGTGGCAAAGGCCGGATCCTCGATGCCGCACAGCTCGATCAGCTTGCGATAGAACTGCGGCTCGAGCGCGCCGATCGCGACATATTTGCCGTCGGCGCAGGCATAGGTGCCGTAGTACGGCGCGCCGCCGTCGAGCAGGTTCTCGCCGCGCCGGTTGCTCCAGCGGCCGGCCGCCTTGAAGCCGTACATCATGGCCGACAGCAGCGCGGCGCCGTCGGTCATCGCGGCATCGACCACCTGCCCCTTGCCGCTGCGCTGGCTCTCCAGCACCGCGCAGACCACGCCAAAGGCCAGCATCATCGCGCCGCCGCCGAAGTCGCCGATGTAGTTCAGCGGCACCACCGGCGGCTCGTCGGGCAGGCCGATCGCATGCAGCGCGCCGGTGATCGCGATGTAGTTGATGTCGTGGCCCGCCGCCTGCGACAGCGGACCGTGCTGGCCCCAGCCCGTCATGCGGCCATAGACCAGCCGCGCATTGCGCGCCAGGCAGACGTCCGGTCCCAGGCCCAGCCGCTCCATCACGCCGGGCCGGAAGCCCTCGATCAGCACGTCGGCCTGCTCGATCAGCCGCAGCACCGTCTGCGCCGCGCCCGGCTGCTTCAGGTCGATCGCCAGCGAACGCCGGCCGCGCGCGGTCACGTCGAAGCGGACGTCCTCGGGCAATACGCCGGCGCCGCGATTGGGCCGGTCGATGCGAATCACCTCGGCGCCCATATCGGCCAGCATCATCGCGCAGAACGGCCCCGGCCCGAGGCCGACCATCTCCACCACCTTCAGTCCATGCAGCGGACCCGCCATGCCTGTCTCCCGTTGTCGTGGTATCGTCGGACGCCAACTTACCATGCAACGCCACGCGCCGCGAACGCGCGCCCCGAGGGCCCTCGGCGCCCCGAACGCCCCGAGCGAGCGCCGACGGACCCGCCGGCCCCGCGCCACCCACGCACGAGAGGAGACCATGAACGTCAGCGAAGCCATTGCCACGCGCCGCTCGATCCGCGGCTTTCTCGACAAGCCCGTGCCGCCGAAGGTGATTCGCGAGATCGTCGAGAAGGCCGCGCGCGCCCCGTCCGGTGGCAATCTGCAACCCTGGCATATCCAGGTGGTCGGCGGTGCCCCGCTGGACGAACTGAAGGCCATCATGCGGCAGCGCGTGGTGGAGGAACCCAAGGGCGAGCCCGCCGAATACCACATCTATCCGCCCGAACTGGTGTCGCCCTATCGCGAGCGGCGCTTCCAGGTCGGCGAGGACCTGTACGGCCATCTCGGCATCCCGCGCGAGGACAAGGCCGCGCGCCGCCAGCAGTTCGCGCGCAACTTCCAGTTCTTCGGCGCGCCGCTGGCGCTGTTCTGCACGGTGGACCGCCGCATGGGCCCGCCGCAATGGTCGGACCTCGGCATGTATCTGCAGAACGTGATGCTGCTGCTGCGCGAAGCGGGCCTGGACAGCTGCCCGCAGGAATGCTGGGCGATGTATCCGGAAACGATGCGCCGCTTCCTCGGAACGCCGCCCGAACGCATGCTGTTCACCGGCATGGCGATCGGCTACGCCGACCCGGACGCTGCGGCCAATCGGCTGGTGGCGCAGCGGGCGCCGGTCGAGGAGTTTGCGCAGTTCATCGGCATCTGAGCCGGGGTCCGAGCGCTCGTCGTTACGCGAACTGCGCCGCCTGCCGCGCCGGCGCGTCGGCATGCTCGCCCGCCTGCTCGCCCGCCAGCATGCGCCATAGCGCGTGCAAGGTCGGATTGGCGCTTTGTGCCGAGCGGTAGGCGCAGATCTGCAGCGGCGAGCACCAGCTGTCGTCACCGGCCGGCACCAGCGTGCCCGCCGCCAGCGCCTGCGCGACGGTGCTGTGCGGCAACCAGGCCACGCCGTGCCCTTCGCTGGCCATCTTCAGCAACAGCATCGCCATATCGGCTTCGTAACAGCGAACCAGCCGGCGATGCGCCTGTTTCTGTTCGAGAATCGACTCGACCACGCGGCCGAGCGTGGTGTTGGCGGTATAGGCGAGGAACGGCGTCGGGCTCGATGCCTTGCCGCTGGCATCGGCCAGCGAAAAGACCGGCGCGCCGCGCGAGGTAGGCACCGATACCGGCATCAGCAGGTCGCTGCCCACCGTCAGACTGCGGAAGCGCTCGCTGTCCAGCGACACCGGCACGCGCGGATGGTTGTAGCCCAGCATCAGATCGCAATGGCCCTCGGACAACGCCACCACGGCGTCCAGCACGTTGGCGGCGACCACGCGCGCATGGAAGGTGCCCGCACGCTGCCGGCACTGCCTTAGCCAGTCCGGCAGGAACGTCAGCGACAAGGTGTGGCCAGCCGCGATCTCGATGCCCTTGTCCGGCATCGTGGCCTCGCGCCGCAGCGCCGCGCGCGCTTCGAGCAGCCGCTCGCACGCGTCGCGCGCCGTCGCGCAGAAGGCCGCGCCCGCCCGCGTCAACGCCAGCGGATAGGTATTGCGGTCGACCAGCTCTGCCCCGGCCCACTGCTCGAGCGAGCGAATGCGGCGCGACAGCGCCGACTGGGTGATATGGCGCAACTCCGCGCCGCGCGAAAAGCTGCGCGTGCGCTCCAGCACGAGCAGGTCCTCGATCCACTTCAACTGCATGGTCGTCTTCCGTCAGATGCGTGCCGGCCTCGTCGCGGGGCACGGCAGTGCGGCCGCTGGCGCCTTATTCCGTTTCCGCATGACGCCATGGCCGATCCGCATCCGCTGACGCACGGACCGTGCCTAGAATCGGCCATTCCCATCAGCGCAGTCCGCGGCCCGGCCGTGGACGCGGCATGACAGGCGCCCGGAGCCGCGCGACAAGCGGACCGCGCCAGATTCGCCATCCCGGCCCCTCCCCGGCAACGCCGCCATGGCGGCACGCCGTTGAGGCAGCCATCACGGAGTCGTCTACATCATGGTCATGCAATTGCTTCACCCCGCGCGCACCGCCACGGCGCATCCGCGCACCATCCTGAACACCGCCCGCCGCCAGGCGCTGCGGCTCGCCGCCGTGGCGGCAGTGGCAATGGCCGCCGCTGCCGGCGCACCCGCAGCGCTTGCCGAGTACCCGGATCGTCCGATCCAGCTGGTGCTGTCATTCCCGCCCGCCGGCGCCACCGATGTGCTGGCGCGCGCGGTCGGCCAACGCCTGTCCCAGCAGTTGCAGCAGCCAGTGGTGGTCGAGAACCGGCCGGGCGCGGGCGGCGCGATCGGCCTGGCCTATGCCGCCAAGGCGGCGCCCGATGGCTACACGCTGTACCTTGCCGCCGTCAGCAATGCGGCGATCGCCGCCGCCACCTATTCGAGCCAGCCCGCCGACCTCGCCAGGGACTTCGTGCCGATCGCCGGCATCGGCAACGTGCCGCACATCCTGGTGGTGCCCGCGACGCTGCCGGTCAGGACCGTGCCGGACCTGGTCAAGTATCTGCAAGGCGCGCCCGGCAAGTACAACTTCGCCTCGCAGGGCAACGGCACGCTGTCGCATCTGGAGTCCGAACTGTTCCGGCTGCGCACGGGCGTCGACGTGGTGCACGTGCCGTACAAGGGAAGTGCATTCGCGCTGCCCGACCTGATGGCGGGCCGCTCGGCCATGATGTTCGACAGCATCCCTTCCGCGCTGCCGCACGTCAGATCCGGCAAGCTGAGGCTGCTGGCGGTGGCCTCCGAGCGCCGCGTCGGCTCGCTGCCGGACGCGCCGACCATGGCGGAGGCAGGCATCCGCGACTTCGGGGTCAACAACCTGTTCGGCCTCGTTGCGCCAAAGGGCACACCGCCCGCCGTGGTGCAGAAGCTGGCCGCCGCCACCAAGGCCGCGCTGACGATGCCCGACCTGGTGCAATCGCTCGAAACGCAGGGCGTGCAGGTGCAATTCACGCCGAGCGACGCCTTCGCTCGGATGATCGGCGAGGAAATGCGGACCTGGAGCAAGGTCGCCCAGGCGGCGAAGGTCAGGATCGACTGACGCCCGAACGCCGCACGCCGCCGCGGGCGCTCGGGCAAATGCCCAGCGCCCGTTCCCCGATCGCTTCCATTGCACATCCGATGACTTCCTTCCTGAACTTCCCCTACCGCTCGCAGCGCGCGCCCGTGCTGGCCGACAACGTGGTGGCCACCTCGCAGCCGCTGGCTGCGGCCGCCGGGCTGCGCATGCTCGCGCGCGGCGGCAACGCCGTCGATGCCGCGCTGGCCACCGCGATCGCGCTGACCGTGGTCGAGCCCTGCATGAACGGCATCGGCGGCGACGCCTTTGCGCTGATCTGGGACGGCAACAAGCTGCATGGCCTGAACGCGTCGGGCCGCGCACCGCGGGCGTGGACGCCCGAGTCCTTTTCCCGCTACGACGCGATGCCGTTCAAGGGCTGGGACAGCGTGACGGTGCCCGGCGTGGTGTCCGGCTGGCGCACCGCCTGGGACAAGTTCGGCTCGTTGCCGTTCGAGGATCTGTTCGAGCCGGCGCTCGAATACGCGCGCAACGGCTTCGTGGTCTCGCCTACGGTCCACCGCCAATGGCAGTCCCAGATCCCGGTGCTGGAAAGCCAGCCGGGCTTTGCCGAAGCGTTCGCGCCGCGCGGCCGCGCGCCGCTGCCGGGAGAACGCTTCGTCTGCCCCGGCCAGGCCGACACGCTCGAGCGCATCGCCCGCAGCGGCGGCGAAGACTTCTATCACGGCGAACTGGCCGCGCGCATCGCCGCGCATGCGCGCGCCACCGGCGGCCGCATCGATGAAGCCGATCTCGCCGCGCATCGAACCGACTGGGTCGAGCCGATCCAGATGCGCTACCGCGATCTGACGCTGCACGAGATCGGTCCGAACGGACAGGGCATCGGTGCCTTGATGGCGCTGGGCATGCTCGACCAATGGGACGTGGCGTCTGCCGGCGTCGATTCGGCCCGGACCATGCACCTGCAGATCGAAGCGATGAAACTGGCCTTCGCGGATCTGCACGCCTACGTGGCGGATGCCGACGCGATGCGCACGGTCACCGCGCGCGACCTGCTCGATCCCGGCTATCTGAGCGAGCGCGCCCGCGCCATCGATCCCGCCAGGGCGAGCTATCCGGGCCCCGGCAAGCCGCACAGCGGCGGCACCGTCTATCTGACCGCGGCCGATCAGAGCGGCATGATGGTGTCGTTCATCCAGTCCAACTTCAAGGGCTTCGGCTCCGGCGTGGTGGTACCAGGTACCGGCATCGCGCTGCACAACCGCGGCTGGGGCTTCACGCTGCAGCCCGGACATCCGAACCAGGTCGCACCCGGCAAGCGCCCCTTCCATACGATCATTCCGGGCTTCCTGATGCGCCAGGGCGCGCCGCTGGCTGCGTTCGGCGTAATGGGCGGCTCGATGCAGGCGCAGGGCCACGTGCAGATGACGAGCCGGCTGGCGGACTTCCACCAGAACCCGCAGGTCGCCTGCGACGCGCCGCGCTGGCGGGTGATGGACGACAACGCGGGCGTCGCGGTGGAGGCGCACTGCCCGGCGGAAACGGTGCAGGCCCTGCGTGCGATGGGCCATGCGGTTCAGGTGGCGCCGGCCGACAGCCTCGAATTTGGCGGCGCACAGATGGCGATGCGGCTGCCACAGGGGTATGCCGCGGCGTCGGATCATCGCAAGGACGGTTATCCGCTGGGGTTCTAGCGCGCAGCGCGACGGGCCCGCCCGCCTTGGGTAACGGGTCGGCGTTATGATGGCGGCATTCTCAACCATCGGTTGCCGATCATGGACAAGGCCCGCGTTCTTACCCTGTTTATCGGCGTGGTGCGCGCCGGCAGCTTCCGCCGTGCGGCGGTGGAGGCCGGCGTCACGCCGCAGGCCGTCAGCAAGGCCGTGCGCACGTTGGAGTCCGACCTCGGCGTCCGCCTGCTGCACCGGACCACGCGCAAGCTGAGCCTGACGACCGAAGGCGCGCGGCTGTTCGAGCTGGCGGCGCCGGGCATGCGCCAGCTCGACGAGGCACTCGAGCAGATCCGCAGCAGCAGGAGCGAGAACGACGGCACGATCCGGCTGACCGCGCCGCCATCGCTGGGTAGCCGCGTGCTGGTGCCGCTGATGCACGGCTTTCGGGAACGGTATCCGGGCATCGTGTTCGACGTGGTGCTGACCGACCTCTTCACCGACCTGGTCGAATCCCGCATCGATGTCGGCTTTCGCGTCGGCACCAGCCCGGGCCAGAACCTGGTGGCACGGCGGCTGTGCGATGTGCCGTTGATCATCTGCGCGTCGCCCGAATACCTGGCGCGCCACGGCGAGCCGGCCACGCCCGAGGCGCTGCTGCAACACCGGTGCACCGGCTTTCGTCGCGCCTCGACCGGTCGCATGGTGCCATGGGAGCTGCAGGTGGATGGCAATCTGGTCTACCAGGAAGTGCCGACGGTCGCCAGCTTCAACGACCTGGACACCGAGGTCGAAGCGGTGCGCGCCGGCATCGGCATCGGCCAGCTGCTCGCCTACATGGTCCACGACGATCTGGTCCGTGGCCGTCTCAAGCCGATCCTGACCGACTACACCAGCAGCAACGTCGGCCTGTACATGTATTTTCCCCATCGCACGCAAATGCCGGCGCGCGTCCGCCGATTCATCGATTTCGTGGTCGAGGCGAGCCGCGGCGCTGAGCAGTCGCTATCCAGGCTGGTCGGGCTGGCCTCCTGACGTTTCGCCCCCACTGCCGACTTCTGGTTGCTTCTGAGACGGCATTGGACGCCCTAGTGCCACTGTTGCCGCCCTCCTACATTGGTCTCAACGGCGGCTGCATCGCCCCCCACACCGGGGAACGCGCCGCAGCCACCGCCCAGTGCGAACCGATTCAGACCCGTCATCAGGAGCGACATCATGATTTCCCAGTTCACCCGCATCTTCGTCCCCGCCGCCGTCTCGCTGGTGGTCGGCCTTTCGCTGCAAGGCGCGCACGCCGCGCCGATCGACAGCGCCCCGGTCGGCACCGCGGCGCGCATGCACGACGTGTTCTCGCAAGGGCTGCGCCAGGGCTCGTTCAATCCGTTCACGGAGGGCGCCCGCGGCAACGTTTCCGCCGCCATCGTGAGCGCGCGCACCCATGACGTCTTCAGCGAGGGGCTTCGCAATGGCCGCTTCGACCCCGACTCCGAAGGGGCGCGTGGCGCGGCAGACGGCGCGCTGGTCGCAGGGCTGGACCGCAGCGGCGTCTCCGCCCCGCCCGCACGGCAGTTCGATCCGTACTCGGACGGCGCCCGCACCGTCGACGGCGATCCGCGCGCACGCGGCGCGGCGCTGACGGGCGTGCCGGCCCTGGTGTAACGGCGCCCGCCGGCCGCTCCGGCTCGCCGGCCTCAACGCTACGGCAATCCCTGCCCCTGCCCGGCGCTTTCGCTTGATATTTTCTCAAGCGAAAGCGCCGGAAATATCGTTTGTCGGGTCCGGCGCGGGCGACAACCATTACGCCAAGGCCAACCATCACAGGAGACAACCGTGTCGGACCCGCTCTGGACTACGGAACCCATCCCCCATCTGCTTGCCTCGCGCGAGCGCGCCACCGGCGAATGGATCTTTCCCGCGCTGCCGGACCGCTCGCCGCTCGCCGCCGCCCACGACCCGGTCACCATCGCCGGCACCGGCGTGGTCTACAGCTTCACGATCATCCATCCGGCGCCGAAGACCGGGCTGGCGCCCTATGCGGTCGGCTATGTCGACTTCACCGGTCCGGTGCGGCTGTTCGGAAGGCTGGCCGGCAACGACCGTCCGGCCATCGGCGACCGCTATGTGCCGCGCCGCGATGACGAACTCGGCTACGTCTTCGAGGCCGTCCGGCCCTGACCCGGCCGCGACCGCCACCGCAACCGCAAACGCAAACGCAAACGCAAACGCAACCGAAGAAGGCAAGCAAGATGCAGGACATCTATCTCCATGGCGGCGCGATGACGCCATTCGGCCGCCATGCCGGCGTACTCGCCCCCGAACTGGCGCAACAGGCCATCCTGAAGGCGCTGGCCGACGCCGACGTGCCCGCGGGCCGGATCCAGGCCGTCTACTGCGCCAACGTGCTGGGCGGCATGATCCTCGGCCAATTGATCGTGCGCGATCTCGGCCTCAAGGGCATCCCGGTCTATAACGTCGAGAACGCCTGCGCCAGCGGGGCAACCGGCGTCCATCTGGCGCGGCATGCGCTGCTGGCCGGGCAGTACGACACGGTGCTGGTCGTCGGCATCGAGCAACTGACGGCGCTCGGCGGCGGCACCATTCCGCTGCAGCGCAACGACCACAAGACCGATTTGTACGCACGGGCCGGCATGGTGCTGCCCGCCGTCTATGCGATGCGCGGCACGCGCTTCCTGCACGAGCGCGACGCCTCGCCCGCCGACCTGGCGCAGGTCGCGGTCAAGAACCGCCATCACGGCTCGCTCAATCCGTATGCGCAGCAGCGCAGCACCACGACGGTCGAAGAGGTACTCGGCTCGCGCATGATCGCCGATCCGCTGACGCTGCTGCAGTGCTGCCCCTCGCAGGTCGATGGGGCGGCTGCGCTGGTGCTCGGCACGCGGCGGCCGGCGCAGCCGCGTCCCGTCAAGCTGCTGTCGTCGGTGGTGGTGTCCGGCATGCGCGAGGGCGCCGACGACGACATCCTGGACGCGGAGATCACCGCGCGCGCCGCGCGGCTGGCGTACCAGCAGGCGGGCCTGGGCCCGGAAGACGTCGATGTCGTCGAGCTGCACGACGCCTTTACCATCGCGGAACTGCTCTACTACGAAGCGCTGGGACTGGCCCCCCGTGGCGAGGCCGTGCCGCTGTTGCGCTCCGGCGCCACCCGGCTCGGCGGCCGCGTGCCGGTCAATCCGAGCGGCGGACTGCTGGCCAAGGGCCATCCGCTGGGCGCGACCGGCGTGGCGCAGATGGTCGAGATCCTGTGGCAGCTGCAGGGCCGCGCCGGCGAACGGCAGGTGGCGGACGCCCGCGTCGGCCTGACCCAATGCACCGGCGGCGGCATTGCGGGGGTCGACCACGCCGCCTCCTCCGTGCACTTGCTGGGAGTCTGACATGGCAACCGACACGACCCCTCGCTTCGATCCCGCCCACGTCGCGGTGGTGACCGGCGCCGCGCGCGGCATCGGCCTGGGCATCGCCACGCAACTGGCCCGACAGGGGCTGACCGTGGCGTTGCTCGACCGGGACGCCGCCGCGCTGGATGGCGCGGTCGGCGCGCTGACGGCCGACGGCTTGCGGGTCTTCGGCGCCAGCGCCGACCTGACGGAGTCGGCCGCGGTCAACGACGCCTTTGCACAGGTGCAGGCCCGCGCCGGCCGCGTCGACTATCTGGTCAACAACGCCGGCGCGGTCCGCGACATGCGCTTCCTGAAGATGAGCGATGCCGACTGGGACCTGGTCATCGACACGAACCTGCGCTCGCAGTTCCTGTGCTGCCGCGCGGCGCTGCCCGGCATGGTCGAGCGCGGCCACGGACGTATCGTCAATATCTCGTCGCGCGCCTGGCTCGGCGGCTTCGGGCAAGCGAACTACTCGGCCGCCAAGGGCGGCGTGGTCAGCCTGACGCGCTCGCTGGCCATCGAATTTGCCAGCAAGGGCATCACGGTCAATGCGATCGCCCCGGGCATCGTCGACACGCCGCTGTTTCGCGGCTTCGCGCCCGACGTGCAGGCACGGCTGAAGCAATCGGTGCCGGTGCAGCGGATCGGCACCGCCGAGGACATCGCCAACGCGGTCGGCTTCTTCCTCGATCCGCGCTCGTCCTACGTGACCGGCCAGGTGCTCTATGTCTGCGGCGGACGCAGCCTGTCCTCCCCCAGCGTCTAGGGAGCGCGCGATGACCATACGATTCGATACCCACGGACCCGTGGCGGTGCTGACCATCGACCGGCCCGAAGCGCTGAACGCGCTGGACGTCCCCGCGCTGCGCCAGCTGCGCGCGCACCTGTCAGCGGTGCGCGATCGCGACGACCTGCGCGTGGCGGTGCTGACCGGCGCCGGCACGCGGGCCTTCTGTGCCGGCGCGGACCTGAAGGGCACACGCGCATCGCCGGCCTCCTATCCGGAGGCGCTGTTTCGCGCGCCGGAGCCGGCGGCCGATCTCGGCCTCTACATCCGGCTGATGGACCTGACTGATCTGGGCCTGCACAAGCCGCTGGTCGCGGCCATCAACGGGCACTGCCTCGGTGCCGGGCTCGAGATCGCGCTGCAGTGCGATGTCCGTATCGCGGCGGAGTCGGCGAGCTTCGGCCTGCCGGAGGCCGCGGTCGGCTCGATTCCGGCGGTCTCCGGCCTGCATCGGCTGCTCAAGGCGGTGCCGGCCGCGCATGCCATGCAGATGGTGCTGACCGGCGAGCGCATCGATGCCGCGCAGGCAATGCGCATCGGCCTGGTGACCGAGGCACTGGCACCGGCGGCGCTGCATGACCGCGCGCTGGCCATTGCGGCCCGCATCGCGGCCAATGCGCCGCTGGCGGTGCAGGCCGTCAAGAAGCTGTCGCGGCAGACCAGCCATCTGAGCGAAGCCGATGCGCAGCAGCTGACCGAGCTCTACTGGGGCGCGCTGCGCGATACCGCGGACCGGATCGAGGGCCGCCAGGCCTTTGCCGAGAAGCGCCAACCCCGCTACACCGGCCGCTGACGGGCGCGCCGGGTCCCGATTGCCAACCAATGCGATAACCCACAAACCAATAGATCAACAAATCAACATACCGACAGGAGACGACCATGACAACGAAGACCACCATCGCGCGCCTCGCGCGCACCGCGCTGGCCGGCATGCTGGCGCTCACCGCGCTCGGCGCCGCGGCGCAGGCCCCCTTCCCCACGCAGAAACCCATCACGCTGGTGGTCCCGTTCGCGCCGGGCGGCGGCAACGATATCCTGGCCCGCCTGATCGCACCGAAGATGGGCCAGGCGCTGGGCCAGACCATCGTGATCGAGAACAAGCCCGGCGCGGGCGGCAATCTGGGCGCCGACTACGTCGCCCACGCCGCTCCGGACGGCTATACGCTGGTGATCGCCTCCAGCCAGGTCACGATGAACCCGTTTCTCGGCATCAAGGTGCCGTTCAGGATCGAAGCGGATTTCGAGCCGGTGGGGCGGATCGCCTCGGTGCCGATCATGCTGGTCGCCAACAACCAGCAGCCGTTCCGCACGCTGCAGGATTTCATCGAGTACAGCCGCGCCAATCCGGGCAAGCTCAGCTACAGCAGCCCGGGCAACGGTACCCCGCAGCACCTGGCCGGCGAGGTCTTTGCGAAGCTGAACAAGACCGAACTGCTGCACGTTCCCTATCGCGGCACCGGCCCTTCGATCACCGACCTGATGGGCGGCCAGGTGCAGCTGTCCTTCGCGACCTTCGCCTCGGCCATCGAGTACGTGCGGGCCGGCCGGCTGCGCGCGCTGGGAATCGCGGGAACCAGGCGCACGCCATTGATGCCGGACCTGCCGACCTTCGCCGAGGCGGGCATCAAGGGCTACGACGCCGAGCTGTGGTACAGCCTGCTGGCGCCGGCGAAGACGCCCAGACCGGTGATCGACAGGATCAATGCCGCGATGCTCGCCGCGCTGAAGTCGCCGGAGGTGTCCGCGCAGATGGCAAGGCAGGGCTTCGAGCCGCAGGCCTCTTCGCCGGCGGAACTGAAGGCGCAGCTCGGCAAGGACATGGCGCGCTGGCAGCGGCTGATCCAGGAAAACGGCATCAAGGTGGGGTTGTGAACGACCGCGCCATCACCCCGCCGGCCCCAATGACCCCATTCGCCGCCACGGTGCCGCCGGCGGACAATCCGCTGCTCGACTACCTCGGCATCCGGCTCGCCAGCGTCGGCGACGGCCACTGCGTATTCGAGCTCGATCTGGAGCCGCGCCACCTGAACCGCCAGGGCAGCGTGCAGGGCGGCGTCATCGCGACGATGCTGGACGCCGCCTGTGGCTATGCCGGCCTGCCCGTGGGACCGGACGGCGCGCTCGGGCACGCCGCCACCGCCATGCTGTCGATCAGCTACCTCAGCAAGGCCAGCGCGGGGCGGCTGCGCGCCATGGCCTCGGTGACCCGCGCCGGCAACAGCCTGTACTTCGCCTCGGCGCAATTGACTTCCGATGCCGGCGTGCTGATCGCCACCGCGCAGGGGACGTTCAAACGCGCCCGTCCCCGTCTGGAGAACTGACATGTTGCGCGACGCACTGCACGGCCTGACCGTGATCGACTTCACGCAGATTGGCGCGGGGCCGACCTGCACCATGCTGCTGGCCGACATGGGAGCGCGTGTCATCAAGGTTGAACCGCCGGGCGGCGAACTGGGACGCGGCCTCGGTCCCGGCTGGATCGGCGACGATGCCGCGCTGTTTCACGGCTTCAACCGCAACAAGCTGGGCGTGGCGCTGGACCTGAAGGCGCCGGACGGCATCGCCGTGGCGCGCAGGCTGAGCGCCGGCGCCGACATCGTGGTGGAGAGCATGCGCCCCGGCGTGATGGATCGGCTTGGACTCGGATACGCGGCATTGGCCGAGGCGCATCCGAGCCTGATCTATTGCTCGATCTCGGCCTATGGACAGCACGGACCGTACGCGCACCGGGCCGGGGTCGACGGCATCATGCAGGCCGATTCGGGCTTGATGAGCCTGATCGGCACGCCCGACGGCGAGCCGTGCAAGGTGCAGGCGCCGGTCGTCGACGTGATGACCGGCTACGTCGCCTGCATGGGCATCCTGGCCAAACTGGCCCAACGGTCCCGCGACGGACAGGGCGGCCACCTCGACGTCAGCCTGTTCAACGCGGCGCTGGCGCTGCAACAGTCGTCGCTGACCAGCTTTTGCGCCGACGGCCAGGCGCCCCAACGCGTCGGCAGCGCGGCACCGTATTCGGCGCCGAACCAAGCGTTTCGCACCGCCGACGGCTGGATCATGGTCGCCGCCTACATGCCCGAACGCTGGCGCCGGCTGTGCGAGGTGCTCGGCCTGCAATCGCTGGCCGACGATCCGCGCTTTGCCACCTCGCCACTGCGGGTGGCGAACCGCGCCGCGATGGTCGATGCATTGAACCGGGCGTTCGGCACGCGGCCGACCGACACCTGGCTGGCGCTGCTGCAGCAGGCGGACATCCTGTGCGCGCCCGTCGCGACCTACGACGACGTGATGGCGCACCCTCAGCTGGCGGCCAATGGGATGCTGCAGACCGTGCCCCACCCCACGCTGGGCGGCATCCGCATGCCGGGGTTCCCGATCAACAGCGCACCAGAAAATGCACGTCCGGCCCGGCCGGCGCCCGCATGCGGCGAGCATACCGAGGCGGTGCTGGGCCAGCTCGGCTACAGCGGCGACGACATCGCCAGGCTGCGTGCGAGCGGTGCGATCCACTGCGCCGACGTTGCCGCGCCCGCCGCCACGGCGGCGTGAGTCACGACAATCCTCGCGATATCGCCTCGTCCTACTGCTGCGCCGCGAACTGCGCCAGCAGCCACTGCCGGAACACCGTCATGCTGGGGCTTTCCTTGCGGTCGGCCGGCGTCAGCAGGTAGTAGGTGAAATCGCCCATGTCGACGGCCTGACGGAATGGCGCGACGAGCCGGCCGGCCTCCAGGTCGGCCGCCACCAGAAAGCGCTGCGCGATCGCAAAGCCCTGCCCTTCGATGGCGGCCGCGTAGGCCATCGCCGAACTCTGGTAGGTCATGCCGCCGCGCGCATCGACGTCCCGTTCCGCGCGCACCGAACGCAGCCAGTGCGCCCAGTCGTCGGGCCGCGCGATCGAATGCAGCAAGGTGTGGTGCCGCAGGTCGGCCGGCTTCCTGACCTTCGGCCCGGCGGCGAGCAGCCCGGGACTGCAGACCGGCACCAGGATGTTCGACACCAGCCGGTAGGCGTTCGCCCCGCTCCACTTGCCGTCGCCGAGCCGGATCGCGCCGTCGATGTCCTCCTTGCGGAAGTCGACCGGATCGAGCGACGCGGTCAGCAACACCTCGATGCCGCGGTTTGCCGCATGAAAGCTCGACAACCGCGGGATCAGCCAGCGCATCGCGAAGGTGGTATAGGCACGCACCTTCAGCTGCTTGCGTTTCGCCCGCTTGTTCAGACGAGTGGTGGCCTCGCGCAAGTCGTCCATCGCCCGCGTGACCGCGCGGTAGTAGTCCTCGCCGGCGCTGGTCAGCGAAATCTGCCGATGTCCGCGGTGCAGCAGCTGCACGCCAAGCCCCTCCTCCAGCCCGCGGATCTGGCGGCTGACGGCGCCGGGCGTCACATGCAGCTCCTCCGCGGCCGCCGTGATGCTCAGGTGCCGGCCCGCGGCCTCGAAGGCGCGCAACGCGTTCAGTGGGGGCAGTTTGTCCATGGCGGCGAGTCTGCCATACGGTTGAGCTTTGCTCAATCGAAATGCACCGATCAAACAGACAACCATTGGTTGCTATTGAAGCCCCATTACATCGCATTGTGTCAAGAGAGCGGCGGACCTACATTGGACTGCGTGGCCACGGCCATTTCGAACCTCACCCAACGCAGCATCCTCACAGGAGAATCATCATGTCCGCCACCATCACCACCCGCGCCAGCAACGACAGCAAGGTCTGGTTCATCACCGGCGCGTCTCGCGGCTTCGGCCTGGAGCTGACGCGCGCCGCACTGGCTCGCGGCGACCGCGTCGTCGCCACCGCGCGCCGCCCCGAAACGATCGCTGCCGCGCTGGGCGAGGACGCGAACCTGCTGAGCGTGGCGCTGGACGTCACCAACGAGGCGCAGGCCATCGCCGCCGCCGATGCCGCGGTCGCACGGTTCGGCCGCATCGACGTGCTGGTCAACAACGCCGGCTACGGCCTGCTCGGCGCGGTGGAAGGAGCCTCGGCAAAGGAAGTCGAGCAGCAGTTCGCCACCAATGTGTTCGGCGTGCTGGCCGTGACGCGCGCGGTGCTGCCGCAGATGCGCCGCCAGCGCAGTGGCCACGTGATCAATATCTCGTCGATCGGCGGCTATGCGGCCTATCCCGGCTGGGGCGTCTATGGCGCGACCAAGTTCGCGGTGGAGGGCCTGACCGAGGCGCTGGACGCGGAACTCGCGCCGCTGGGCGTGCGCGCCACCGTGGTCGAGCCGGGCTTCTTCCGCACCGACTTCCTCGACGACAGCTCGCTGGTGCGCGTGCGCTCGGAGATCGGCGCCTACGCCGACACCGTCGGCGCGATGCGTGGCCACATGGCCGCTGCCAACCACCAGCAGCCGGGCGATCCGGTCAAGCTGGCCGCCGCGCTGCTGGCGCTGGCCGACAGCGAGACGCCGCCGGTGCGGCTGCCGCTGGGCTCGGACACGGTGGCACGGATCGCGGAGAAGCACCGCAAGGTCGAAGCGGAACTGTCGGCATGGCGCGCGCTGGCGGTGTCGACGGACCATGACGACGTGCGGGTGTGATTGCGCAGTCCTGGCATACCACTGCAGCGTCGGTGCCGCCCTTCCCTCCCCCGCAAGCGCCGCACGCGGGAGAGGAATCGCCTCGCCAGCGCAGCGGTCCCGCTCCAAGGGACCGCAGCGGCCTGACATCAAGCCCGCCACCCTTGATCGGCAGGCAACAGTCATTTGACGGTCCGGGGCTGTTTCCTCCGCGCGTTCCGCCCGACAATGCCCGGAATCCGCAATCCTGACCCCGAATTCCTGGAGCTCACCATGACGCAGACCATTCCCGCCTTCGGCCTCGGCACCTTCCGCCTGACCGGCCAGACCGTGATCGACTCGGTCAAGAACGCCTTGTCGCTCGGCTATCGGCTGATCGATACCGCGCAGATCTACGGCAACGAGGCCGAGGTCGGCCAGGCCATCGCGCAGAGCGGTGTTGCCCGCAAGGACCTGTTCGTCACGACCAAGATCTGGACCGACAACCTGGCCGGCGACAAGCTGATCCCGAGCCTGAAGGACAGCCTGACCAGGCTGCGCACCGAGCAGGTCGACCTGACGCTGATCCACTGGCCGTCGCCGAACGGCGCGGTACCGCTGCCCGAATACATGGCCGCGCTGGCCGAGGCCAAGGCGCAGGGCCTGACGCGGCTGATCGGGGTGTCGAACTTCACGGTGTCGCTGCTCGACCAGGCCATCGCCGCGGTCGGCGCGCGCGAGATCGCGACCAACCAGGTCGAGATCCATCCCTATCTGCAGAACCGCAAGCTGGTCGAACACGCTCGCGGCCAGGGCATCCACCTGACCTCGTACATGACGCTGGCCTACGGCAAGGTGCTGCAGGACCCGGTCATCCAGGCCATCGCGCAGGCGCACGGCGCCACGCCGGCCCAGATCGCGCTGGCCTGGGCACTGCAGCAGGGCTTTGCGGTGATCCCGTCGTCGACCAAGCGCGAGAACCTCGCCAGCAACCTGCGGGCGCAGCAGCTGCGCCTGACCGACGACGAGATGGCCAAGATCGCCACGCTCGATCGCGGCGACCGGCTGGCCAATCCGGAAGGCATCGCGCCCGCCTGGGATTGACCTGCCCTCCTCGTGGCCCCGTCGTCCCCGCGAAAGCGGGGACCCAGCGGCTTTGAGCCTATGTCGTGCCTAGAGTCACTGGGTCCCCCGTGCGCGGGGACGACGGGGGTCCCTTTTTGCAGGATCACCGGCCTGGCTGCAGGGCCTGATCGCTTCCCTGCGCGTCGCCCTGCGGCAGCGCGTGCGGATCGCTGCGCGGCACGCCGTTGAACAGCAGGTTCAGCAGTACCGACAGCACGCAGGCCAGCAGGATACTGCTGTGCATCAGCGGCTGCAGCCACTTCGGCAGATGGTGGAACAGCGTCGGCGCAAAGGTCGGCAGCAGCGAGATCGCCAGCGTCGCCGCGACGATATAGACGTTGTGCCGCTGCGATTCGAAATCGACCCGCCCCAGCGTGCGCACCCCAGCGGCGGTGACCACGCCGAACATGAACAGCGCCGCGCCGCCGAGCGCGGGCAGCGGCACCGAGGTCACCACGGTCGCCATCTTGGGAAACAGCCCCAGCACGCACAGGATCACGCCGGCCGCCACCACCACCCAGCGGCTCTTGACGCCGGTCACCACCAGCAGCCCGATGTTCTGGCTGTAGATCGTGTACGGAAAGCCGTTCAGCGCGCCGCCGATCACGCTGGCCAGGCCGTTGGCGCGCAGGCCGTCGGTCATCTCGCGCGGCGTCAGGGTCTTGCCGACGACGTCGCCGGTGGCCAGGAACAGGCCCATCGACTCGATCATGATGATCACCATCACCACCACGATGGTGGCGACCGCGAGCGGATCGAACACGGGCCAGCCGAAGTAGAACGGCCGGATCACGTCCACCATCGGCGCCTCGGCGACGCCGGCGAAGTCGACCATGCCGAAAGGGATCGCCACCAGCATGCCGGCCGCCAGCGCCAGCAGCACCGAGACATTGGTCCAGAAGCCCTTGAGCCAGCGGTTGATCGCCAGGATCAGCGCAAAGACGAAGCCGGCCAGCGCCAGGTTGTGCGGCGCGCCGAAGTCCGGCGCGCCCTTGCCGCCGCCGATCCAGTTGACGCCGACCGGGAACAGCGACAGCCCGACCACCATCACGATGGAGCCGCCGACGATCGGCGGGAAGAAGCGCACCAGCCTGCCAAATACCGGCGAAATCAGCATCGTCAGCAGACCGCCCGCCATCACCGCGCCGATCACCGCCGGCAGCCCGAGGCCGGGATTGGTGGCGATCACCAGGATCGGCGGGATCGCGCTGAAGGCCACGCCCTGCATCACCGGCATCCGCACGCCGATGCGCCAGAAGCCAGCCGATTGCAGGATGGTCGCGATGCCGCAGGTGAACAGGTCGGCGTTGATCAGCACGGCCACCGCTTCCTTCGGCAGCTTCAGCGCGGTGGCGATGATCATCGGCACCGCGATCGCGCCGACATACATCACCAGCACATGCTGGAAGCCCAGCATCAGCAGCGGCCCGGTGGCGGGTACCGCATCGACGGGCGCGCGCGCCGGCGGCACGGTGTCACGCACCGCGTTGTGTTGCGCTTTCATGGGGGCGTCTCCTTCCAGTTCTCGCTGTGGTTGTTGTGCTTGTTGTGCTTGTTGTGCTTGTTGTCGTGGTCGTGCCGGCGTGCCGCGGCGGCGCCGGTGCCGGCATAGCGTGGGATGCCGCATGGGGGGCCGCGCCGGTCCGACGCACGGCAGCGACGGCCGTCGAAACGACGCCCGCCACCGTGCTCATCGTTCGCGGTTCAGGCGAAGCGGAACGGCGTCGCGCGCAGGCGCTTGCCGGTCGCCGCGAAGATCGCGTTGCCGATCGCCGGGGCCACCGGCGGATTGGACAGTTCGCCGACGCCGCTGGGCGCCCTGCCCGACGGCGGCATCAGCTCGATGTCCAGCCGCGGCGCATCGGTGATGCGCACCACCGGATAGTCGTGGTAGTTGCTGATGCGCACGGTGCCGTGGTCGATCGGCACCTCGTTCATCATCGCCGTCGACACGCCCCAGTACAGCCCGCCCGCCAGCTGCTGCCGCACCGAGCTGGATCGACCGCCAGCCCGCAGTCGACCACGCAACTGAGCCTGTGCACCGTGATCGCGCGCTCCTTGACCTCGACCTCCGCGACCACCGCGATATAGCTCTTGTAGCCCTGATAGGTCGCGATGCCGAGTCCGCGGCCGGGCGCCGAAGCCCGCGGCCAGCCCGCCAGCGCCGCGGCACGGTCGAGCACCGCCAGATGCTCGGGCCGCTCGCGCAGCAGGCGGCGGCGATAGGCGAGCGGATCCTGCCCCGCCGCATGCGCGGCTTCGTCGATCAGGCTCTCGATCGCGAAGACGTTGGGCACGTAGCTGACCGCGCGCCACCACCAGATCGGCAGCTTCGGCTCGACCCGCACCCACGCCAGGTCGAGCGTGCCGATGTCGTAGTAGAAGTCGTCGCGCATCGCCTCGGTGCAGCTCGGATCGACCGGCACCTTGGCAAGGAAGCCGGGGTCGTCGGGTTCCTTGATCGACGGCGTCACCGCGCGCAGGCTGAAGGCGGCGATGCCGCCGTCGCGATCGAGCGCGGCGCGCGCCTTGTGCACGCTGGCGGTCTGGTAGAACAGGCCGCGCATATCGTCCTCGCGGCTGTAGATCAGCTTGACTGGCTTGCCGACGCGCCGCGAGATACAGGTGGCCTCGAGTATCTGGTGCATGCCCTCGCGCGCGCCGAAGCTGCCGCCGGCCTCGGTCAGATGGATCCTGACCTTGTCGGCCGGCACGCCGGCGATGGTCTGCGCCGCCTGCGCGCAGCGCGACGGCACCTGGATGCCGCCCCAGTATTCGACGATGCCGTCGTGCACCCACGCCACCACGCTCAGCGGTTCCATCTGCGCGTGGGCCTTGTAGGGCATCGTGTAGACGCCTTCGACGACCTTGTCGGCTCTTTCGAAAGCCGCCGCGGCATCGCCCTTGACCTTGCTCTTGAGGCCGGCATCGTCGACATGCCGGCCCAGCTCGCGCAGCGCACCCTCGGCGCTGAAGTCCGCCATGTCGCTGTCGCCCCACTGGACCTTCAACGCCTGGCGCGCGCGCTGCGCGGCCCAGAAGTGGTCGGCGACGATGGCCACGCCGGGCTGGCAGGCGCCGTTGTCCGGTACCGCCGGGCCCATGCCGGGACGGAAATGCGCGATCGCCGCGGGAATCTCGGTCGCGAACACATCGCGCACGCCGGGCATCGCCTTGACCTCGGCCGCATTGAACGACACCACGCTTGCATTGATCACCGGCGGATGGACCACGATCGCGGTCAGCATGCCGGGCAGCTTGATATCGACCGCGTATTGCGCGCGGCCGGTCAGCTTGTCCGCGACGCGATAGCTGCTGCGTTCCTTGCCGATCAGCACGAAATCGGCCGGGCGCTTGAGCGCGACTTCCTTCGGCACGGGCTGCCGTGCCGCGCCTTCGGCGAGATCGCCGTAGCCGAGCCGCCGCGAGCCGGCGGCATCGATCACCATGCCGCTGCTCGTGCGGCAACTGGCCGGATCGACCCGCCAGCGCTGCGCGGCCTCGGCGACCAGCATCGCGCGCGCGGTGGCACCGGCGCGCCGCAGCGTGGTCCATTCGAGCGGCACGCTGGTGCTGCCGCCGGTTGCGTGCATGCCCCACAGCGGATGGATGTAGACCTGCGCCAGCGGATCGTCCGGCTGCACCACGCGCACGCGCGACCAGTCGGCATCGAGCTCCTCGGCCAGCATCAGCCCGAGCGCGTTCTTGACGCCGGTGCCGCTGTCGAACTTGTGCACGACCAGCAGCACCTCGCCCTGCGGCGTGATGCGAACCCAGGCGTTGGGGGCGAAGGCGGCGCCATCGGCGGGGGCGCCCGAGGACGATGCCCCGGCGGCGGCGCCTGCCGCGCGCACGCCGCCGGCGCTCAGCTCCAGCATCAGGCCGCCGGCCAGCGCCGCCCCGCTCTTCAGGAAGTCGCGCCGCTTCATGCCGGCCTCCCGCTGCGCAGTTCGGCCGCGGCGCGATGGATCGCGCGCCGGATCCGGTCATAGGTGCCGCAGCGGCAGATATTGCCCGCCATCGCCGCATCGATATCGCTGTCGCTGGGCTTCGGCTTCCGCGCCAGCAGCGCGGCGGCGGACATCAGCTGCCCCGACTGGCAGTAGCCGCATTGCGGCACGTCCTCGGCCTGCCACGCGCGCTGCAGCACGTGCAGTGCATCGGGCTTGCCCAGCCCCTCGATGGTCGTCACGCGCTTGCCGGCGACGCTGGACAACGGGGTCTGGCAGGCGCGGACGGCCTGCCCGTCGACATGGACCGTGCACGCGCCGCACAGGCCCATGCCGCAGCCGTACTTGGTGCCGGTCAGGTCCAGCTGGTCGCGCAACACCCACAGCAGCGGCGTATCTGCGGGGGCGTCCACCCGACGGCGGGCCCCATTGACATCGAGCTTGGTGGTCATCGTGGTCTCCTCGGCCGCCCCTCTGGCGTGGACGGATCAGGGAAAGCCTAGGTGTCGCCCAACCATATGTGAAATATGATTTCGGAATCCAATCCATACGGATCGCATATGGATCTCCGCCAGCTGCGCTATTTCATCGCGGTCGCCGAGGAAGGCAACTACAGCCGCGCCGCCGAGCGGCTGCATATCTCGCAGCCGCCGCTGAGCCAGCAGATCAAGTCGCTGGAGGGCGCGCTGCGGGTCACGCTGTTCGAGCGCGGCCGGCATGGCGCGCGGCTGACGCGGGCCGGCGAGGCGCTGCTGACGCGGGCGCGCCGCATCGTCGACGACTGCGAATCGGTGGAACGGCAGGTGCGGCGCGTCGCCGAAGGGCTGGAGGGCTATCTGCGCATCGGCATCATCAACTCGGTGATGTACGGCCCGTTGCCGCTGACGCTGCGCCAGTTCCAGCTGCGCAATCCGGGCGTCGAATGGACGCTGCACGAGCTGCTGCCGGACCAGCAGTACGAGGCGCTGGCGCGCGGGCGCATCGACGTGGGGTTTTCGTGCAGCGCGGCGGCGCGCAGCGACCTGCGCTCGATCCTGGTCTATGCGCAGCCGTTGATGGTGGCAATGGCGGCCGACCATCCGCTGGCCGGCGCGCCACGTGTCTCGCTGCGGCAGCTGTCCGGCGACGCCTTCGTGCTGCTGAACATGCAAAGCCCGATGATCCGCAATGTGCTGGCCGCCTGCCTGCGCGAGGGCTTCGAGCCGCGCGTGATGCACGAGTCGATCGACCCGGAGACGGTGCTGGGGCTGGTGGGCGCCGGCGTCGGCGTCAGCGTGCTGCCGGCCTCGCTGTCGGCCACGCGGCGCGACGATGTCAGCTACGTGCCGCTGGCCGCCCGCGGGCTCGACGCCGACCTGCATGCGACCGTGCGGCGCGAGCATGCGCTGCCGGCGCTGGAGCGGTTTCTCGCGCTACTGGAGGACGTCACGCGGGCCTGGCACCGCGAGGTGTTCGGCGACGGTGCGGCGCCGGGCGGTGGAGGCTGGCCGTCGGCGGGGAAGCGGGACGCCAGGGGCGACGGCAAGCTCGATTTCGAGCGCGATAGCAAGCGGGATAGCAAGCGCAGTATCAAGCGCGATAGCAAGCCCGACAACAAGCGTGACGTCCAGCGCGACGCCAGCAACGTCGGACCCAACGTCAAACGCAAGCTCAAGCCGGCGTCATCACCACCTTGATGCAGCCGTCGTGCTTGTCGCGGAAGGTCTCGTACATCGACGGCCCTTCCGCCAGCGTGACGCGATGCGAAATCACGAAGGTCGGGTCGATCTGCCGGTCGATGATGCGCTGGAGCAGATCGTCGGTCCAGCGGTTGACGTGGGTCTGGCCGGTACGGATCGTCAGGCCCTTGTTCATCAGCGCGCCCATCGGGATTTTGTCGACCAGTCCGCCGTAGACGCCCGGAATCGATACGATGCCGCCCGGCCGGCAGACATAGATCATCTCGCGCAGCACGTGCGGCCGGTCGGTCTCCAGCATCACGGCCTGCTTGACGCGGTCGTAGATCGAATCGAGCGAGCGCGTCGCATGCGCCTCGAGCCCGACCGCGTCGATGCACTTGTCCGGCCCCTTGCCCTGCGTGATCTCGTTGAGCGCTTCCAGCACGCTCTGGTTCTCGAAGTCGACCAGCGTCACGCGGTCGGGGCCGAGCTGCTGCGCCATGCGCAGGCGCTCGGGCACGCGGTCGATCACCACCACCTGCTTCGCCTCCATCAGCAGCGCCGACAGGATGCAGAACTGGCCGACCGGTCCCGCGCCCCAGATCGCGACAATGTCGTCGGGCTGGATGTCGCATTGCGCCGCGGCCTGCCAGCCGGTCGGCAGGATGTCGCCGAGAAACAGCACCTGTTCGTCGCTGAGCTCGGCCGGCACCTTGACCGGCGCCACGTCGGCATAGGGCACGCGCACGTATTCGGCCTGCCCGCCCGCATAGCCGCCGGTCAGATGGGTGTAGCCGAACAGCCCGGCGGTGGTATGGCCGAACATCTTGTCGGCCGCGTCCTTGTTGCGATTGGTGCGCTCGCACACCGAGAAATTGCCGCGCCGGCATTGATCGCATTCGCCGCAGATGATGGTGAACGGCACCACCACGCGGTCGCCGACGCGCAGCCGGCGGTTTTCCGCGCCGACCTCGACCACCTCGCCCATGAACTCGTGGCCCATGATGTCGCCGTGCTCCATGCCGGGCACGAAGCCGTCATACAGGTGCAGGTCCGAGCCGCAGATCGCGCAGCTGCTGACGCGGATGATGGCGTCGCGCGGGTGCTCGATCACGGGATCGGGAACGGTGTCGTAGCGGATATCGTGCTTGCCGTGCCAGCAAAGGGCTTTCATCGCGGGCTCCCCAGGGAAGAGCGGCACGCCAGTCGCGCCGCATGGGGCGGGAATGCAAGCGCTGTTCCACGGGGATGGCAAGCGGTCGTGCGTCGCGAAGTCTCCCTTCGGTGGCACCGGGCGGCGCGATTCTTACATGTGGGGGAAGAACTTTCACTCAGCCCGGCAGCGCGATCGTAAAGGTCGTGCCGCGGCCCGGCGCGCTGTCGACGCCGACATGGCCGCCGTGCCGCTCGATCACCGTCTTGACGAACAGCAGCCCCAGACCGCTACCTTCGCGCACCGGACGGCCCTCCTCCTGCAGCCGGCTGAACGGCTGGAACAGGCGGGCCTGCTCCTCGGGCGCGATGCCGGGCCCCTGGTCGGAGACCGACACCATCAGACCGCCATCGCTGCCGTCGTCGTGCCGCACGCGGCCGGCGCGCACGGTGACGGTGCCGCCCGGCGGGCTGTACTTGACCGCGTTGTCGATCAGGTTGGAGACGGCGCGCATCAGCAGCGCCGCTTCGCCGTACAGCATCATCTCCTCGTTGCCGGTCTGCACCGCGACGGTCACGCGGCGCGCCTGCGCCAGCGCCCACAGCGAATCGGCGGCGTCCATCAGCACCGTGGTCAGGTCGACCTCGGCAAAGCGAAGATGCTGCGATTCGGCGCGCGCGAGCTGGATGAAGTCGTCGGCCAGCGCCAGCGTGCGGCCGGCGTGGTGGCGGATCCGTTCGAGCAGCACCGGCGGTTCGAGCGCGCGCGCGGGGTCGGCCTGCAGCTCGACCAGCGCGAGGATCGACGCCTGCGGCGAGCGCATGTCGTGCGAGATGAAGCGCAGCGTTTCCTCGCGCTGGCGCTCGGCGAGCCGCACCTGCGTGATGTCGATGAAGCTGATGCTGAAGCCGGCGACCTCGCCCGCGTTGCCGCGCAACGGTGCGCCGCGCAGCAGCATCGCGCGCTGGTCGTGGGTCTGCAGCTCGACCCCGGCGCGCTCGCCGCGCGTCGGCGCCGCGCCGTGGTCGGCGGCGCGCCGGAGCCGATCCCAGTAGTCGAGTCCGCCCTGCGGCGGCGCGAAGATGTCGGCGATCAGCGTATCGAGCAGGGGCCGCGCCCCGCCCTCGGCGTTGAGCGCGGACAGCAGCCGCGGCGACAGCGCCACCGCGCCGGCGTTGGCCAGCAGGATGCTGCCGTCGGCGTCGCAAATCACGGTGGCATCCGGCAGGTTCTCCAGCCTGTCGGACAGCAGGCGGCGCAGGTCGCGCTGCCGCGTGATCATCCGGTACAGCGCGCTCATGCGCGTGTCCAGCGTACCGCCGGCCAGCGGCGGCGCGCTCTTGCCGCCCGGCAGCGCCGGCTCGCGTTCGAGCCGCGCGACCTCGGCCGACAGGAAGGTCAGCGCCGATTCCTGCCGGCGCCAGCTCCACAGCGGATAGAACACCAGGCAGGCCAGGATTGCCGGCACCGGCGAGAACCACAGCCGCTCGAAATGCATCAGCGCCACGCTGGCGCCGAACAGCCCGACGATCACCGCGGCGCTGACCAGCAGGGCGTCGCGCGGGGACATCAGCAGCGCCGCCAGGCACGCGAGCAGCACCGGCAGCAGCGTCAGCGGCCAGTACCAGGCGCGCGGCAACGGCACGATGCCGTTGTCGTCGAGCAGCGCCTGCGCGGCGTTGGCCAGCAGCTCGACGCCGCTGATGCCGGCGCCGTTCTTCGACAGCGGCGCGGAGAACATGTCGCCAAGACCCGTCGCGCCGGCGCCGACCAGCACCAGCTTGTCGCGGAACAGCTCGGGTGGAATGGCGCCGCTGAGCACGTCGATTGCCGACACCGTGCGGAAGGTGCCGATCGGTCCGGCGAACGGAATGCCCAGGCGATGGCGGCGATGCCATTCGCCGGCGAGCGTCTCGTCGACCGGCACCTGCCGGTAGCTGTCCAGCGGCCGCTGCGGCTGGCCGAACTGCACCAGGCGCACGACGAAATGGTCGAGCATCTGGCCCGGCAGGCCCTCCTGCAGATAGAGATGGCGGGCGAGCCCGTCGACGTCGGTGGCGATATTGATGTGGCCGACATCGGCGCCCAGCGCGGGCAGCGGATAGCTGAGGCGATAGCCGTCGCGCACCGGCTCGGCCAGCGCGGGAATGACCACGTTGCCGGCGCGCGCCATGCTGACCGCCAGCGCCTCGTCGTCCTCGGGATGGCGCCAGTCCGGCTCGACCAGCAGCACATCGAGCCCGATCACGCGCGCGCCGCCGTCGGCCAGCCGATCGACCAGCCCCGCCAGCAGCGAACGCCGCCACGGCCAGCGCCCGACCGCGGACAGCGACTCATCGTCGATCGAGACGATCAGGATGTCGTCGCGCGGCGCGTGCTGCTGCGCGGCGATGCCGATGTCGTAGACGGCCAGGTCCAGCCGCTGGCTCGCGCCGAAATCCGCGCGCACCGCGGCCAGCACCATCACCAGCATCGTCAGTACCAGCCATTCGATCAGCGTGCGCCGATGAAAGCCGGCAATCAGGCCGCTGCCCGCGGCCGTGCGCAGCTGGGTGCGCAATTGGGGCAGGCGAATGCGGCTACCCGCCACGGCGCACACTGCCGCTGGCAGTACCGATCGGAGCCCCCGTGCCGTCGCGCAGATGCTCGTGGACTTCGATGCGTTGCGGCGCCGAGAACGGCGACTCGCTGCCATCGCGCTCGATGCGGGCGACCCGCACGTAGTAGACGCCGGCCGGCGGACGCGGCAGCGCCGCGGTGTCCGACTCGATGCGCTGATCCTGCAGGGGCCGGGCAAAACCCGGCTCGTCGGCCAGCTGCACGCGGTAGGCCAGCGGCGCGAAGGCCTCGGGCTGCTGCGCGGCGCCCCAGCGCACGCGCAGCGCGCCGCCGTTGTCCTCGACGACGCTGACGCCCGGCGCCGGCGGCAGCAGGCGGAACGCCACCGGGGCGCTCCACGGGCCCGCCTGCCCCTTGGCATCGATCGAGCGCACACGCCACCACCAGTTGCCTGGCGCCAGCGTCTGCTGCGTGCCTGCCTCGCGGGTGTTGCCGTGCGCGGCCAGCGTGCCGAAATCGGCGTCGGAGGCGATCTCGAAGTGGTATTCGGCGGCGCCGTCGACCGCCGCCCATTGCAGCTCGGCCACGGTGCCGTGCACCGTGCTGCGCGGCGCCGGCTCGACCGTATAGGGCGCCGGCGGATTGAGCCGAACCGTCAGCGGCGCGATCGCTGCGTTGCCCGGAATGCGGTTCCCGTCGATGGCGCGCACCTCGAGATAGGCCGGGCCATCGGGCAATCCGGTCAGCGCAGCGGCCGCCGGCGTGACCGTGGCGGCGAAGACGGCTTCGGTACGCTCGGGGTCGCGCGTCACGCGAACCAGGTAGCCGATTGCCCCCTTGACCGGTTGCCAGCCCACTTCGGCCTGGCTGGCGTAGATCGGCTCCGCCGGCACCGCGCTCAGCGTCGGCGCCGCCAGCAGCGTGTACACCGCGGCGTCCCCCGCGCTGCCGACGGCCACGCCGTGGCCCGCGGTGACCATGCGCTTGGCGCGCCGCGCGCGCACCGCCACGGTTCCCTCCAGCACGGCGCTGCGGCTGGCGCGCCGGCCCGCGTCGTCCGGCTGGCCCGCATCGACCGCGTAGCGGGTGCCGCGCACCCCGGTAACCATCATCGGCGTGCGGATCTCGAAGCGGCCGACGCCGGTCCCGCCCGGCGCGACGCGCGACTCGATGCCGCCACGATCGACCTGCATCACGGTATCGCCCAGACCCGTGCCGGCAAACACCCGCAGACGCTTGACCTGCAGCCGCGTGTTCGCCGGTATCGCGACGCGGGTGCCGTCGGGCAGCTCGAAGGTGACCAGGCCATCGGTACCGGTTTGCAGCCAGGCCGCCTCGTCGACGCGCATGCCGGGCCGCAGCGCGGCGCCGTTGGCGTCGGCCTGGCCGACCACCGACACCACGCGCGCGCTCGCCACCGTCACCGGAATGCGCGCGAGCGGAATGCGGACCTGGGTGCCGATCGGCAGCCGGTACGGATCGGCGACGCGGTTCAGCGCCTTCAGCTCGCGCCAGACGTCGGCGCGGCCGGTATAGCGCTGGGCGACCCAGAACAGCGTGTCGCCCGGCTCGACCTGATGCAGGAAATACTCGCCATCGGCACCGGCCGGGCCTGCCTGTGCCGGCGCGAACGCCAGCAGCGCCCATGCGGCAACCGCGGCCCTGGCCACCGTGACAGCCGTGGCAGCCGCGGTGGCCGTGGTGGTCGCCCTGGCCCCTGTAGCCGCACTGGCCGCGGTGGCCGTCACCACCCCACCCTCACGCACCATCGGTGGGCTCCGCGCAGCGCTCGAAACGATAGCCGTAGGAATACACCGAGGCGAGCCGCACGCCGTTCTCCGGCCGCAGGCCGAGCTTGATGCGCAGCCGCGACAGATGGGTATCCAGCGTGCGCGAGCTGGCGCCGAGCGAGCGGCCCCATACCGCCTGCTCGACGACGTCGCGCGGCAGCAGCCGGTCCATGTTGCGGAACAGGTAGAGCGCGAGATCGAACTCGCGCGGCGCGATATCGACCTCGACGCCGTTCAGGCTGGCGGTGCGCGCCACCGGATCGAGCCGATAGGCGCCCACCACGATGGCCTCGTTGGCCGGGGTGGACGGATAGGTCCGGCGCAGCAGTGCGCCGACGCGGGCCAGCAGCTCGCCGCGCCGCACCGGCTTGATCATGTAGTCGTCGGCGCCGCCGGCCAGGCCCATCACGATGTCCTCTTCCAGCGATCGGCTCGTCAGGAACAGGATCGGCGGGTACTGCCCCGAATGCAGGCGGACGTGGGTCACCACGTCATAGCCGCTGATGTCGGGCAATTGCCAGTCCATCACCAGCAGATCGTAGGAGCGCTCGCGCATCGCGCGCAGAAAGGCCTTGCCGCCCGAATAGCTGTCGCAGGCATGTCCGGCGCTGATCAGGATCTGCTGGATCAGCTCGGCCTGGCTGGGATCGTCTTCGACCGATGCGATATTCATGTTCTTCTCAGTGACTGGTCGGTTCGCCGCTTGCCCGGCACGGCGACGCGGGCAGGCGTGATGGGATGAGTTCGGTCAATGCAATGATGTGTCGAATTGTAACTGCGTCGGTCACCATACCGCGCTCCACCGCCTTATCTTCGCCGCCCGATTCGCATTACTGCAACATATAAGTTTCATATTCCAGGCGCTCGAGCCGGCGGTCCAGCAGCACCAGCGCGATCGCCACCACGATCAGCGCGGCGAACGCAAAGCCATAGCCGTACCACGCCGGACCCAGCGCCAGCGTCATCTGCGTCAGCCCGACGTTCAGCGCCACGAAGGCGGCCCCGAGCAGCAGGATTTCGCGGCGCCGGTCCAGATGGAAATAGACGCTGAGCGTGGCGAGCAGCACCACGTAAAGGCCCGCGCCGACCACGTCGACGTGCAGCAGCGGCAGGTACAGGTCGGCCATGCCGAACAGCGCCAGCAGCGGCCGGCCCAGCGCGAACAGCAGCAGCGCGGCGATCGCCAGCAGCTTGACGACTTCGTACAGGCCCAGCCGGACGGCCCGCACCATGGCGTCGCGCGCCGCCTCGATCCGCTGCAGCGAGCCGCCGCCGCGCACCGCGTCGGCGAAGGCATCGTAATGGGCGACGAACTCCCGTTCGATGCGCAGCGCGAACGCCGCCATCGCCGGCACAACGGCCAGCCAGGCCAGAAACACCGGGACGTCGTAGATCGCGGAGGCATGCAGCGGCCCGATGACGCGCTGCCCCGTGCCCGCGTGGTACCAGAACTGCAGCTTGTCGGCCCAGAGGCCCAGCGGGTACAGCAGGCCGATCGCCATCAGGCTCGGATGGAGATGGCGCCGGGCAAACAGCTCGAACGACAGCAGGCATGGGTTGCGGTCGCTGCGGTCGCTGCGGTCGCTGCGGTGATGGCGATGGTAGAGATAGCCGCGATGGATCGGTATCGCCGTGCCGGCGAGCAACACCAGCTCGCCGATCACGAAGGCGCCCAGCAGCCCCTCCAGGCCGAAGCCGCGCAGCGCCAGCGCGGCAAGCGCCGCCACCGCATAGCCGGCCACGAAGGCGCAGGCGATCGCGCGGTACTGCTTCATGCCGGACAGAAAGGTCACCGCGATCCAGACATGGCACATCAGCACGAAGCCCGCCAGCATCAGCGCGCGATACCACGCCGATTGCTGCGGGAACGCCCACAGCGCGCACGCCAGGCCAAGCAGGCCGGCCAGCACGGTGACCACCAGCCCCACCGCATGCACGCCCGGCAGCACCGCCTCTGCGCGACCTTCCGCGAGACGGCCCGCGGCGTAGCGGACCAGATGAAGCTGCAGCGGTCCGGTCAGCATCAGGCTGACCGCGATCAGATGGATCGCCGATACCTGGAACTGCACGGCTTGCGCGCCCGGCAATCCCGTCGGCAGCCGGAGCACGCCGATCAGCAGAACGCCCGCGATCGCCAGCACCCAGGCACCGCAAGCGAGCACGCTGGCGAAGCCGTAGGCCTGCAGCGTGCCGCCAACGCGATTGCGGTCCCGCAAGCCGCGCAGGAAGAAAGTCAGGTCCACCATCATGGCGCTCCCGCGAAGGGGCAACGGCCGGCCGGCAGCCGTTCGCCGGCCGGATTCGACATGGTCGCCGGGGACAACGCCGGCCGGCCCACGCCGGCACGTCCGCCCGCGTCGGCGTGCGGTTTCGCTGCGAGATGCTGGTACAGCTGCCGGTAGCTGGCCACCATCGCATGCTGGGTGTAATAGCGCTCGGCGCGCACGATCGCCGCGCGCTGTGCGGCACGCCACCGCTCGTCATCGCCGAGCAGCGCGACCGCCTCGCGTGCCAATGCGCCGGGATCGGCAATGCGCACCACCGCGCCCGCCGCGCCCAGTGCCATGTCTTCGTCGCCGACGCCCTCGATCAGCTCGCGGCAGGCGCCGACATCGGTGGCCACGCACGGCACGCCGGCGGCGAACGCCTGCAGCACCGCCGGCGGCAGCGCCTCGCTGATCGAGCTCAGTACCAGCACGCCGACCTGCGGCAGCAGCTCGTCGAGGCGCCGCGGGCCGAGGAAGCGCACGTTGCCGGCCAGTCCCAGGCCTTGCACCAGACCGCGGCATTCGCGCGCGTATTCCGTATCCTCGTCCTCGGCCCCGGCAATCCACCCCTGCGCATCGGGACACTGCCTGACCACGGTCAGCATCGCGCGGATGAAGGTCTTGACGTCCTTGCGCGGCACCACCCGGCCCGCCAGGCACAGTACCTGCGGCACGCGCTCCGGCCGCTGCGCGCGCAGCGGCGCCAGCGCGGGCAGATCGATGCCGTTCGGGATGGTGCGCGTGCGGCTGGCCGGCGCGCCGTCCCTCACCTGCCCGCGGCGGTTGCCTTCATAGAGCGCGACGATCTCGTCCGCCGCCTCGTAGCAGACGCGCCCCAGCGATTCGAAGAAGCGCAGCCACAGCTCGCGGCAATAGTCCGTTTCCGGGACATCGTGCTCGACGGCGTTGCCGCCGCGGCGATGCTGCGGGTCGCGATAGGGGTTGTCGCGCTGCCAGCGCGACTGGAACCAATCGATGCCGTGCTCGCGCGCAGGGATCGCGTGCTGCGACACCAGCAACGGGCGATCATGCCGGTAGCGCAGCATCGCCCCGAGCAAGCCGGCATAGCCGGTCGATGCCGCGTGGTAGACGCGCGCCGGCATCAGCGTCGCCGCGATCCGCGCCAGCCGCCACAGCGGCCGGTGCATCGTGCGTACGCTCCAGAAGTAGTCGGAGAACGAGGTGTCGGTGCAATGGCGGCGGTACTGCTCGACGATCATGTCCCAGGCGGGCCGGCTGTGCAGGAAGGCGTGTTCCGACAGCCGGCCCTCCTTTCCCTCCTCGCCCTCCTCGCCCTGCGCGTCCATCAGCGCGTTGATCAGCTCGCGCATCGCGGCGCTTGCCTGCACGTGTCCGCCGTTCGGGTTGTTGACGCCGCCGGCGCCGTGGCTGCCGCCGACGCCGTTAATACCCTTGCCGCGCTGGCGCAGCAGATCGTGCAGGCGCGCCCCATCGGCGAAGGCCTGTGCATCCGCCCGCTGTCGCGGCACCGTGGCGGCCGGTTCGTCGTCATGCAGGCAATGCGTCTCCAGATGCAGGACATTGTCCGGCAGCGCGACCGCCATCTCGCCGCAGGCCTCGCGCCGGTCGCCGATCACGACGACCGCGAAGGTGGTCTGCGGGAAGGCCCGGATCATCCGCTCGGCCCATCCCGGCGCGCCTGCCCTCGCGAAGGGATGGCTGCCTTCAAGCAGCAGCGCAATATCGACCTGCGCGGCCCGCGCGCCCCCCGTAACGCCCCCGCGCCCCGCGCGCCTCGCGTCCGGCGAGGCGGCGTAAGCAGTTGGCGCGGGGGCTGCTGCGAAGGGCGCGTTTGGCGTGTTCGGCGCGTTTGGCGTGTTCGGCACGGTCATGCTCATGATGTCCAGTAGCGCAGCACGGGCTGAAGCTGCGGCAGCGCCGGCAGCGACGCGGCCTGGCGCAGGCCCTGCATCGCGGCCCTGGCCGCCGCGAAATCGCCCTCCAGATAGGCCGCCTCGGCCAGCAGCGGCCAGGCGCGCTCGCGCGGAAAGCCGAGCGCGATGGCACGCTGCAGCGCGGCGCGCGCGGCGGCGGGGTCGCGGCGGGCCAGCGCCAGCCGTCCGCGCAGCTGCCACAGGCCGGCCGCCGGGCTCGCCACGCCGGAACCGTCGGCGGCGCGCACGTACAGCGTCGTCGCGCCCGGCGCCTCCGACAGTGCCTGCAGCGCGGCCTCGGCGTGGCGGTCCGCCTGCTCCAGCGTGTGGCCGCGCACGTCGCCCTGCGCGAGGTTCTGGTAGACCAGCTCCCAGTGCAGCTGCGCCAGACGTTCGTGCGCCGCGGCCCGGCCGGCCGGATCGCCGTCCGCCAGGGCGTGCAGGCAGTCCTGCGCCTGGAGGATCTGCCGCGTCAGCCGCTGCTCGGCGGCGTTGAGCATGCCGTAAGCCAGCAGCCTGACGTCCTCGACGCTGTCCTCGAGCAGCGCGCGCAGCAGCGGACCGGTGCTGCGCGATCGCGATCGTCGCCGGCGTCCGGCCGATTCGCCGGCCGATTCGCCGGCCGATTCTCCGGCCGATCAGGAACGCAGGCCCCCATTGCGCCCGCGAACTCGGGCAGCGCCACGGAAGCCATGCCGCCGATGGCCGGCGTACGATGCCCGAGCCTGGCCAGCGCCATGCCGGGCAGCACGACCAGCAGGCCGCCCAGCGGAACCAGCGCGCCGGCGACGAACAGATACGCCGATGTCGTGCGCGAGGCCACGCGGGAGGCCACGCGGGACGGCATGCGAACGTGCCGGGACAGCAGGCGCTGCAGCGGCATCGCCAGCAACGCGGCCGCCAGCGCCTGCATGCCCAGATACGCCAGCAGCGCGCCGGTTGCCTCGGTCGCGCCGTTGCCGTGCGGCAGCACCGCCAGCGCGGCCAGTTGCACCGCGCCGCCGGCGACGGCAAGCAGGGCCTCAAGCATCGTCGCTCCCGGACAGCCCCCGCGCGGCGCCGCCCTGGCAGCGCTGCAGCAGGCGGCGCAGCGGTTCGGGATCGCCATCGGCGGGCACCGGCAGAGTATGGATGCCGATCCGTCCCCGTTCGAAATCGATGCCGAACTGCGCCTGCAGCATCCGTTCGATCCGCAGCAGATAGCCGGACGCGCCCTCGCCATCGGCCAGCGGCATCAGCGTCGTCAGCACGCGTTGCGGGCCGCCCTCGCAGGCCCACCCCAGATCGAGCGCGCGGCGGCTGCGCACGGCTTGTTCGAACCAGTCGGCGCTGTGCTCGTCGGCGCCGAAGGCCAGCGCCACGACGGTGCTGGCGATGCCTGCCTCGCGCCGCAGTCGCGCCAGCCGCGCATAGTCCAGCGCGAACTCGTGCGGGCAGTCGGGCAGCACGCGCTCGACCGCGCGCGCCGCCTCGGCATGCTCGACGCCGTCGGCGTAATAGCCAAGCAGCACCAGCAGCAGTTCGAGGTTGTCGTGATGCAGCGCGAGGAACGGCATGCGCTCGATGACCAGCACGCCGAGCAGGCGATCGGGACCGGCCAGTACCGGTGCCACGGCGAGGTAGCGGCTGTGCACGCCATCGTCGCCATCAGCGCGGCGATGCGCCAGCTGACGGGTCTGCAGACAGCGCCGCAGCAGCGGATCGCCGGCATCGAGCCTGCAGCCCGGTCCGACCGTCGCCGCGGCTTTCGGCAACACCCGCTCGCCGTCGCAGGGATACAGCGCCGCGGCCTCGAGCTGACAGGCCTGCGCGGCCAGTTGCATCATCGGTGCCGCCGCGGCCAGGGGCCGGGGCGGCACGCGCTCGCCGCGTACCGCCGCCAATTGCGGCTCGACCCCGGCCTGCTCGGCGGTCGCCGCGCGCAGCCGGGCCAGCGTATCGCGCAGCGTGGTGGGCCGGGCCAGCAGATCGCTTTCGAGCCGAGCATGCGAGATGCGCAGCAGATAGTGTTGCCTGGTCAGCGCCGCCAGGCGTTCGTCGAGATAGCGGTGGATCAAACGCTGGCGCGCCAGCCGGCTGGCGCAAACGTCGCCGAACTGTCCGGCCAACAGGACCAGCAGCGTGCCGCCGATGAAGAACGGTCGCGGAAACGCCCCGGGCTGGGCGCCGATCCGGTGGAACAGGAACCAGCCGCCGAGCAGCATCAGCGCCGCGCCGATGCCGGCCAGCGTGCCGTAGCGCAGCGCCAGTACCAGCGGCAACAGCCAGGCCCAGGGAAAGCCCAGGTCGAGCAGCAAGGGATTGCCGGGCATCGCCGCATAGCACAGCGCCATCGCCGCGGTCATCAGCACGGTCAGTTCCAGCACGGCGCCGCGGGTATTGCCGGCGCCCATGGCGGGCGCCAGCCATGCCGCACGGACATCGTCCGCCCGGTGGATCGGACCGATCGTGCCCGCGGCCGCGCGCCGGTCGCCCATCGCCGTTGCACTCATTCGCTTCTCCGGATCTAACACTTGCCTGCTGTCAGCGTGCGCGGCATCAACCGCGCACCCGCCGCGGGTTCTCCCGCGCTTCACGCCATTCGGACCGCACCGGGGCGACCGGGTGACGACGCCCGGCAAGGGCGGCGTGCGCAGGCTTCGGGCACGCGAGGGCGCGATAGAAGGCGACTTCCAGATCGTCGGCGCCGAGCGCGCGCGCCTGCGCCGCGAAGGCAATCAGGTCCGAAGGCGCTGCCGGCATGGCCGCGGCCTGCCGCAGCAGCGTGCGCTGCTCGGACCGATACCGCTGGCGGGCCGGCATGTCGGCCGCGGCGGCATTGGCCCGTTGGCGCGCCACATCGAGCCGTGCACGCAGCATCGGCAGCGCGACCTCATCGGTCACGGAGGAATCTATTCCGGCCAGCAGCGTTTCGGCGTCCTCCAGCCGGCCCTCGCGCGCAAATTGCTCGGCCAGCTCCGCCACCAGCGCGGCATCGGGCGGCGAGACACGCAGCCAGGCCCGCAGATAGTCGAGCGTCGCTCCATCCATCGAGCGGCCCGCATGCAGCCCTTCGCCGAGCAGCCGCTCGCGCAGCGGCTCGCGCGGGAACATCAGCGCGAGACAAATCGTCACCGCGGCCACGATGGCGGTGGCGAACGCCGGAGGCAGCAGGCGTTCGCGCGGCGCATCGGCAGCGGCTGCGGCCGCGCGATCCGCGCGCGCGGCATGCAGCCCGCCCACCGGGGGCGTCCCGGTGGCGCCGGCCCCCGACGTCAACGGCCCCTTGCGTGCCGCGTCTTGCTTCCCCATGGTTTCCCCGTTTTGTTGCCTCGACGACGCGGCGTCGTCGCTCCCCCGGCCCGGATATGAATCTTGTAACTACGAGCCGAATCCTAGCGAACGGTACAAAAAGGGAATGTCAACAATTGTCAAACGTGGCATGCCGCACACGCGCGGTTCGACGCAATCAGTAGAATCACCATCAACAAAAAAGCTACACACAAGCCGTGCCTCGATGCGCGGCCTCGCTGCGGGACCGCGATTGCATCTGGGATCAGGCTGCGCCCATCTGGGCGCCGACAACACAGAGCCATGCCACGGACCGCAGCTTCGGGAATGTCGACGGCGTCATCCGGGTCAAGCTCTCTGACATGAATTCGCGCTGCGCCGGCCATGCCCGCGCGCGCATTGCCTTACACCACTGGCGTCGCGATCCGCTCGCGCGCCGACAGGGAGACGATTGCATGTCGCCGGATTTACCCACTGCCTATCTGACGTTGCTGGTGCTGTTCGCCAGCACGCTGGGCATCTCGATCGGCCTGCGCTATGGCGCCGCGCAAGCGGGCCACCGTGCGCGCTGGACCGACGCCCATGCGCTTGCCTCGCTGGGCGGCATGGCGCTGGCCCTCGGCGCGATCGCGCCGGCGCCGCTGTGGGCCGTACTGGCACAGTCGCTGTGCCTCGGCGCCCAACTGATGCTGGTGCGCGGCCTGGCCGCGAGCGGCATGGCGATGGCCCCGCATCATCTGCGTGCGATGGTGGCCGGCGGCGTCGCCTCGGTGGCGCTGCTCGGGCTGATCGCCACGGTGCAGGATGCCGTGATGGCCGAGCGCGCGATCCGCACGCTGGGCCACGCGATCACCGCGCTGGTGGTCTGGCAGGCGCTGCGCCTGCTCAACCGCGAGCGCCGCTCGCATACGATCGCCCATTCGCTGGTATGGGTCGCCTGCTGCGCGCAACTGGCGGCGCAGGCGCTGTGCCTGGCGCTCGCGCTGGCCGCCGGCGGGGCCGGTGCCTGGAGCGCGCTGCGGCCCGACGAGCCGGGCATGCTGGCCCAGGCGCCGCTGCTGCTGATGCTGATCGCGGTGCTGTCCGGCGTGGTCGGTTTCACGCTGCTGAGCGCGGAGCGTCAGCTGGCCGAGCAGCGTGCGCGCGCCCGCCTCGATTCGCTGACCGGGCTGTTCCATCGCGGCGCGCTTGACGACGCCGCGATGACGCTGGCCGCCGAGGCCGCCCGTACCGGCAAGCCGCTGTCCTGCCTGGTGATCGACGTCGATCGCTTCAAGCAGGTCAACGACCGCGCCGGCCATCAGGCGGGCGACCAGGTGCTGAAGCGGATCGCCGAGACGCTGCGCCGCGCCTGTCGCGCCAGCGACGTGGCGGCGCGCTTCGGCGGCGAGGAGTTCTGCCTGCTGTGCCCGAACACCGGCGAGGAGGAAGCCGTGCTGCTGGCCGAGCGCATCCGGGCACGCATCGCGGCCATCGCACTGCCGGAAGACATCGGCGGGCATGCCAGCGTCAGCATCGGCATCGCGCTGGCGCAGCACGCCGGCGATGCGCGCCGCAGCTGGGAGCGTCTGTTCGCCGAAGCCGACCGCGCGCTCTATCGCGCCAAGCGCGAAGGACGCAACCGGGTGATTCACGCCGCCGCGGGCGCCGGTATTGCGGCCAACGCGGCCAATGTGGCCAACGGCGCGAATGCCGCCAACGCTGCCAACGAGGCCGCCGAACCGGCCGCGTGGAGCGTGGCGTGCGGCGTGTCGGTCAGCGGCTGAGCGCGACCGAGCGCGACCGAGCGCGACCGAGCGCGACCGAGCGCGACCGAGCGCGACTGAGCGCGACTGAGCGCGGCTGAGCGCGGCGGGCGCGCAGCCGGACGCGCGCTACGACGCCCGTTGTCCCTCGCTCCTTCGTCACCGCACCTTCGCTGCGGACCGCTGCCCTGGCAGCGCCGCAGCAACGCGCCGGCGGCGCCCTAGCGCGCCCCGCCCTGCGCGTAGAAATTCGCCAGCGCGCGGGCGTCCGCTTCGCCCAGCCGCTGCGCGATGCCGCGCATCGCCCCATCGTCGTCGTTGTGGCGGCTGCCGGTGCGGAACGCATCGAGCTGCTTGGCCAGATAATCCGCGGGCTGCCCCGTCAGGCGCGGCAACAGGAAGCCCTGTCCCTCGCCTTCCACGCCATGGCAATTGGCGCAGGCCGGCAGCGCGCGCCCGTTGTCGCCGGACGCATGCAGCGTCAGGGCCGCCGATTGGCCATCTTCGGCCAGCGTCAAAGACGGTGCAGGCTGGGCCGCGTAGTAGCGGGCCACCGCCGCCACCTCGTCGTCCTTGAGCGCCTTGGCGATCGGCGCCATCACCGGATCGACGCGCCGGCCCTCGCGATAGTCGAACAGCTGCTTGGCCAGATACTCGGCGGGCATGCCGACCAGCGACGGAAACGCGCCGGCCGGCACCGCGGCGCCCGCCGCTCCCGGGGAGCCTCCCGTGGCATGGCACGACACGCAGGCCATCGCCCCGGCGCCATTGCCGCTCGCGGCGATCGTCGCGCCGCGCTTGTCGGCGTTCTTGTCCTCGCTGTTGCCGGCCTCCTTGCCCGCGTCCTTGCTGGCCGCGAGCAACGCCCGCGACCACGCCGGTTCCTTCGGCAGGAAATCGGTCGAGCGCCGCACCGCCGCCTCGCTTGCCGCAGCCGCCGGGCCGGCCGGCGCCGATGCCGCGCCGGGCGCCGAAGCCTGGCCCGTTGCGCCGGGGGACGACGACGCCTGGCGCGGCTGCGGCCTCGGCGCAAACAGATCGGGCCAGACCTGGAACAGCAGCCCATACAGCGGAAAGGCGCCGATGCCGATCACCATGGCGCCCACCCACCACGTCGCGCGGCCGCGCTCCGCTTCCACTTCGTTCGGCGTGTTCATGTGATCAGCTTCCCTGGCGCCTTGACGTAGTCGCGCTTGACCGCGTCAACGATCCAGTACGCGGTGGCGCCGACCGTTCCGGTCGGGTTGTAGTTCGAGTTCTGCGGAAACAGGCAGGCCCCGGTGACGAACACATTGGGCACGTCCCAGCATTGGCCGAAGCGGTTGACCACGCTGTTGGAGGGATCGCTGCCCATCGCCGCGCCGCCGTTCAGGTGCGTCGACTGATAGCTGGTCGCGGTGAATGGCCGCTGGCGCGGCCCGGGCTCGGTGGCGACTACCCCGCGCATCGCCTTGCCGATCTGGTCGCCCTTCGCGGTCAGGAACGCCGACAGCTTGATGTCATTGTCCGGCAGGTCGTAGGTGATGCGCAGCAGCGGCTGTCCCCAGGCATCGCGATAGGTCGGATCCAGCGACAGATAGCCGCCGCGCGTGGGCATCGCCGAGCCGGTGATGGTGATCGACGCCGAATGGTTGTAGTAGCGGCGCACCGCCTTCTTCCATTCGCTGCCCCAGGCCGGCGTGCCCTTCGGCGTCGGGTGGTAGCCAATCGGCGCGCCGCTGACCACCTGGATCTGGATATAGCCGCCGCCGACGAAACCGAGCGGCCCGTGATCGAAGTTGTCGGCGCTGAAATCGTCGATCGTCACGGCCGCCGCGCCCGCGCCCATGAAGGGGTTGATATGGGTCCGTTCGTCGAAGAACAGGTTGACGCCCGAGGTGGTCTGGTGCGTGTAGTTGCGGCCCACCACGCCCTGGCCCGTGGCCGGGTCGTAGGGCTTGCCGATGCCCGACAGCAACAACAGCCGCACGTTGTGCACGCTGAACGCGCACAGGAACACCATGTCGGCGGGCTGGAAGAACTCCTGCCCGCTGCCATCGACATAGGTGACGCCGCGCGCGAGCTTGCGGTCCTTGTCGAGCTCGACGCGCAGCACCTGCGCCCCGGTGCGCAGCGCGAAGGTATCGAGCTTCATCGCGGCCGGCAGGATGCAGACCTGCGGGGAGGCCTTGGCGAAATGCTCGCAGCCGAAGTTCGAGCAGAATCCGCAGTAGACGCAGGCGCTCATCGGCAGCCCTTCGGTATTGACATAGGGCCGCGTCGACAGCGCCGAGGGCTGGATATAGGGGTGATAGCCCAGCTTGGCGGCCGCCTCGCCGAACAGCGCCGAGGCGTGCGCGACCTTCATCGGCGGATTCGGATACGGCCGCGAGCGCCACGGCTCGAAAGGATTGCCGCCCGGCTGCACCTTGCCCTTCAGGTTGCCGGCATAGCCCGAGGCGCCGATCAGATAGTCGAAGCGGTCGTAGTACGGCTCGAGCTCGTCGTAGCTCAAAGGCCAGTCCTGCGCGGTCAGGTCCGCCGCGAAGATGCCCTTGCCGTAGCGGCGCTCGTAATGGCTGCGCAGCTTGAAGTCGGTCGGATCGAAACGATAGTAGGCGCCGGACCAGTGATTGCCCGAGCCGCCCAGGTGCGTGCCCGGGTAGGCGAACTGCCAGCGCCGCATCGGCAGGGCGGTCTGGCTGGTGTTGTTGCGGAAGGTGAAGGTCTCGGTGGCGGTGTTCTGATGCAGCGCGTGCCGCCGCGTATAGCGCAGTTCGTCATGCACCGTCGGCGCCTGGAAGTCCGGAGAGGGCCACCGCGGCTCGCCGCGTTCGAGCATCACCACGCGATGTCCGGCGGCGGCCAGTTCCTTGCCGATGACCGAACCCGTCCAGCCGCCGCCGACGATCACGGCATCGACACGATCGAGGGTCTTGCTCATGGCCGCCCTCCCTTCGGTGCCGATGCGCCCTTTGCCGGCGACGATGCGTGCGAGCCGCCATGACCGGCGCCGTGCATGGTCCCATGCCCGGCGGCGCGCGCCATCGCGATCGACATCGGCGGCCGCACATAGGCCACGCCATGGCGCTCGATATCGTTGGAGTAGCTGGCATAGACGCCGGGGAAACCGACCAGCTTCCAGCCCGCCATATTGCGATTGCCGCCATGGATCGGATCGCCGAAGAAGCCCTCCATGGTGCCGTCGAGCAGCATCTGGAAGAAGACCTTGCCGGGCAGCGTGCCCAGTTCGATCTCGCCCTTCTCCAGCGCCGTCAGCAAGGCATCCTGTTCACGCGGCTGCAACTGCGAAAACGGCTTGCCGCCATGCCGCTTCGCGCTGACCTCGTCGATCGCGGCCAAACCCGTACGAAAGGCCTGCGCGGGCGTCAGCGCGAGCTGATAGCCCTGCTCCGGTGTGCCGGCCTGGAAGGGTCCATGACGATAGAAATGGTCCCCGCCGCCCCAGGCCCCAGCCAGCTGCCGATCGAGAAAATCGGTCACGCCCGCCTCTCGTGCGCCCGGCCCCAGTTCGTCGTTCGGAATCAACCGGGAAACGATGGCATCCACGGTAATTCTTTCGCGCGCATTGAAAAAATGGGACACGCCACCCGGATTGGCCGCCGCCGCGCTGGCGGGGCCCGGCGGCGCCGCCAGCGCACTATCGCCGACCAGTCCCGTTGCGGCGGCTCCGGCCGGCAACCCGGCCCCGAGGGCTTTCAAAAGCGTGCGCCGCATGGGCGTGAAGGGTTTCGTCATCGCTGCGCTCCTCGAAAAACCGCAGTCGATGCAAGAAGCGTGGCAAGACCACGCCGGGATCACCTGATATGGCGCATCCGCGCCCCTGGTACGGCCGTTGCCTTCGTCCGATGGGGGATGACTATAGGAGCCATACCATGACGAAGCGAAACTGGATTTCCGTTGCAACCTTGAGCGTCGCCATGCTGGGCGGCCTGGTGGCCGGCTGTAACCGCGGCGGCGACGATGCCGCCACTACCGACAGCAGCGCGGCAAGCGCGCCGATGGGCCCCGTCCCGAGCGACACCACCGGCAGCGCGGGTACCGGCACGGGCACGGGTACCACCGGCACTGGCACTGGCACCACCGGTTCGACCGGCACCAGCGGCACCACGGGCACCACTGGCTCGGCCGACACCACCACCGGCACCGCCGGATCGGGCACCACCGGCGCCACCGGCACCACGGGTACCGGCACTGCTGGCTCGACGGGTACGGGCACGGGCACCGGCGCCGCCGCGGGCTCGGGCGGCAGCACCGATACGCGCACCGGCGCAAGCGCACCGCAGTAAGTTCCGCAGCAAGCCCTGAACGCTGGCGGACCCGCCGGCAACCCTTCCCCCTCTCTCCTCGGCCCCTCTCCTGCTCGCGGGAGAGGGGCGTTCGTTCGTGCTCGGGGCGCGTGGGCCGTGCGTTGGTGATCGGTGCGTTGGTGATCGGTGCGTTGGTGATCGGTGCGTTGGTGATCGCTGCGTTGGCGATCGCTGCGTCGTCGAGGCGGCCGCACCACGTCACCCCGCATCGCCACGCCGCCTGGGCGTGGGCAGCATGATCGGTCGAGGCCGCAAGCGCCGTCCCTACGCCGCCTGGGCCGCATGATCGGTCGAGGCCGACAGCGCCTTCCATTGCTCGAGCTCGGCGCGCGCGGCATCGAGCTTGCCACCGATATAGCCGAGCGCATCGGTGCCGGCCGCGAAGCGCAACGGCGCCTGCGGCACGGCGGCCAGCTCGACGATGGCCCGCGCCAGCTTGTCCGGGTCGCCAGGCTGCCGGTGGCTGTAGTCGTCATAGCCGCCGCGCAATGCCGCCGATGCCGACACGTAGTCGGGAATGGCCTCGGCCCCGTAGCGTACCGACGAGCCGTCGAGGAAATCGGTGCGGAAGAAGCCCGGCTGCACGATGGTGACCTGGATGCCGAAGCGCGCCACCTCCAGCGCCAGCGACTCGGAGAAGCCCTCGACCGCGAACTTGGCCGCGCAGTAGATCGACGCGCCTTCGAAGCCGACCATGCCGCCGATCGACGACAGATTGAAGATGCGGCCGGCGCGCTGGCGCCGCATCACGGGCAGCACCGCGCGGGTCACGTGCAGGGTGCCGTGGACGTTGGTGTCGAACTGCTTCAGTACATCGTCGGCGCTGTTCTCCTCGAACATGCCCAGCTGGCCGTAGCCCGCGTTATTGACCAGCACGTCGATGCGGCCGAAGGTCGCCACGGCGCGGTCCACCGCGTCGCGCGCCTGCGCCGGGTCGGTGACGTCGAGGCGCAAGGCCAGCAGACGCTCGCCGTGCCCCGGCAATGCCTGCTCGATGCGCAGCGGATCGCGTCCGGTCGCGACGACGTTGTCGCCGGCATCCAGTGCCGCCCTGGCGATGCACGCGCCGATGCCGCGCGCCGCGCCGGTAATGAACCAGGTCCTGTTCATGCTGAACTCCCGAAGTGTGGATCGATGGACTGTCGGCCTTGCCGGTGTACCGCAATGGCGCACGGCGACGACATGCGGCCATGGTAGGCAGCGTGCGCGGGCGCCCGTTAGACCAAAACTCGGCAGCGCTTGCCTGATTCTCCAGAGCGGTGCGTTGGCGCCGTCCTGCGCTCCCGCGGGCCCTTGTCCGCGCGCTACACTTGCGCGCATACCGGCCTTGCCCCTGTTCCTGGCCTCCAAATGGCGCCTGCGCTAACTGCACAGCACGATGATGCAGCGGGCGTAGAGCGATTCGACGCCTTCATCCCGCGCCTGCCTGGCCACCGCTTCTGACGACCATGTCCATCCCCTTCGATCCAATGCCAACGTCGCCACGACCACACGAGCCCGAGCATGCCCGCCGCCAGCGTGAAGAACGCATGGCCGCACTGATCGGCCGCCTCGCGCCGGCGGAGGGATATACGATGTCCGCGCTCGACGCGGTCAAGTTCCTGCGTGCCAACGGCCCGCTGCCGCGCACGCCGGTGCTCTACGATCCCTGCATCATCGTGCTGTGCAGCGGGCGCAAGCGGGGGTTCTTCGCGGGGCGCGAGTTCGTCTACGACGCCCAGCATTTCCTGGTGCTGTCGCTGCCGATTCCCTTCGAGTCGCAGACCGAGGCCTCGCCGGAGGACCCGATGCTGGCGATCTCGATCCGCGTGGACCTGGGTGTGCTGGCCGAGCTGGCGTTGTCCGTGCCGGCATCGGCGTTGGCATCATCGGGGTTGGGGACACCCGCAGCGTCGGCGTCGGCGTCGGCGTCGGCGTCGGCATCGGCATCGGCATCGGCATCGGCATCGGCATCGGCGTCGGCATCGACATCGGTGCCGGCATCGGGGTCCGGATCGGCGTTGGAGTTGGCGTCCCGGTCTGGTGCGGCGCCGGCGCCGGAACCCGAGGACGCGAGACCCGCCGAGGTAGCAGGCATCCAGTCGACGCCGCTCGACGACCGGCTCGGCGACGCCGTGGTACGCCTGCTCGAAGCGCTGACCTCGGACATGGAGGCCGCGGTGCTGGGCCCAGCGATCCTGCGCGAAATCTATTTCCGCGTGCTATGCGGCCCCCAGGGCGCGGCGCTGCGCGCGTCGCTCGCCTACCAGAGCAACTTCGGCCGCATCGGCAAGGCGCTGCGAATGATCCATGCCGGCTACGACCAACCGCTGTCGGTCGACACGCTCGCCAGCGCGGCGGCGATGAGCGTGGCGGCCTTCCACGCGGCCTTCAAGTCGGTCACTGGCACCTCGCCGCTGCAGTACATCAAGGCCACGCGGCTGCACAAGGCCCGCATGCTGATGATCCAGCAGGGCATGAATGCGTCCGTGGCGGCCAGCCGCGTCGGCTATGAAAGCCCGTCGCAGTTCAGCCGGGAATTCAAGCGGTTCTTCGGCCGCAGCCCGATCGACGAGGCCCGCGTGATGAAGGAAGCGATGGCGCTGCGCACGCGCGTGGATTGGGCGCGCGCCGCCTGAGCGCTTGCGCCCGGCGGCTGCGGCGCTCGCAGCGCCGGCAGCGCCTGCGGCGTTCGCGCGCAGCGGAACGGTCGCAATTGAGCGGTCGCAATTGCACGGTGCCATTGAACGGTGCCATTGAACGGTGCAATTGAGCGGTCGCAACTGAAGGCCGCAACTGAACGGCCGCGGCGGAGGGCCCGCGCCGCGGGTCAAGAGAATCAGGCAAGCCCGCCCGAGTATTCGGCATGGGCTTGCGCGCCCCGCCTTCGTACAGTGATGGCAAGCGATGGCATCGAGCGCCGAGCGGCGTTTTCCCGGGGAAATGCCGCATCGAACGCGCGCCGTCGCGAATCATCCCACCTTCACTGTACGGAGTACCAATCATGACTGCACAGCAAGACCAGCGCGACCTGGAAGGCCGCGTCGCCATCGTGACCGGCGCGGCGGGCGGCGTAGGACGCGCGACCGTCGAACTGCTCCACCGCCGCGGCGCGCGCGTGGTGGCCGAGGACATCAAGGACGCGGTCACCGAACTGGAGATCGACGGCGAGATCGTTGCCCTCACCGGCGACGTGTCGCAGGAAGCCACCGCACGCGCGGCCGTGGACACGGCGATGGCGCGCTTCGGCCGGCTCGACATCCTGGTCAATAACGCGGCCCGCATCATCAACCGCACGGTCGCCGAGATGACCGTCGACGAATGGGACCAGATCCTCGCGATCAACGCGCGCGGCATGTTCGTGCATGCCCGCGAAGCGCTGCGCGCGATGATCCCGGCCCAGCGCGGCGTCATCGTCAACGTCGGCTCCTACGCCAGCGTGGTCGCGCTGCCGACCATCGGGGCCTATGCGGCGTCCAAGGGCGCGGTGGCACAGCTGACACGGGTACTGGCGGCGGAAAACGGCCAGCATGGCATCCACGTCAATGCGGTGGGTCCGGGCGATATCGTGACCGGCATTCTGGACGACCAGATGCCCAACGGCCGCGAGTTCCTGGCCGAGCACGGCAAGAACAACCTGCTCGGGCGCGCGGCCCAGCCCGAGGAAATCGCCGAGGTGATCGCCTTCCTGGCGTCGGACAAGGCCAGCTTCGTCACCGGGGCGCTGGTGATGGCGGATGGGGGGCATACCGCGGTTTGAGCGAGCCATGCCGGCGGCGCGGCGGTACGGCGCGTCAAACCTGCGAAGGCTCGTGCCGCCGCATCAGGGACTGGACCAGCGGGTGACCCTGGAAATGCTCCAGCAACCTTGTCTTCTGCGGATCCGTCAGCAGCGAATCCTGGATCATGGCTGGCCAGCGAGCCGCCGCTGCCGCAACGGTATGACGGATCGCCGCCGCTGCCGGCTTCTCCGGGATGCCCAGCTCGGCGCAGAATCGCCGGAGAACGGCCGGCCCAATGCCTGGCTTGGCAGCCTTGCCCTGCCGCGCGTCGCTCACCGACATGCGCGGCTTCTCGTTCAGAGCGGGAGGCAGGATGTGCAGCGCATGCCCGGTACGGCGGTTGTACGCGGAATAGCCGACGATGTCGTAGGCCGGCGGCAATTCCGGCGTGCGACCGTCGGGATAGTAGATGCCAATGTTCTTCAAGTGCATGTCGGGATTGCCCAGCATCTCGTTGACGACGATGCGCCGCAGCAGTTCATGCACGGCCGACTCGCCGAGCGACGGGAATTCCATCATCACGCCCGCCACATCGAGATAGCTTGCGCCAAGGTACTTCTGCTCTGGCATGACTTCGAGAATCTGCGCGAAGTCTTCGCAATGAATCCGCCCTTGCGGCGTGCGGTCATAGCGAATCACAGCGAGGAAATTGGTGCGGCTGTCGGCATCGCCAAGATCGTAACCATGCTCCACCGCCAGGGCCTCCAACGGGGCCAGGTGCGCTTCGGTGACATTGACTCCGGCTGCGCCGGCAAGCCGCAGCGACAGTTCCTCCAGCTCGGGCAACAGCGGCTGCCCGACTACCGGCAGCTTGGCGATGATGTGGGTGTCCTGCATCTTGGTCCGGCCCACATATCGCCCGCCCTGCCGGATGACGCCCACCTTCGGCTGCACCCCTGACAGCGAGACGCCGTCGTCCATCGGGTCGGCGGTCACCGACATTTCGACCGAGTCGGCATCCTGCGTGACATAGTGAGCCAGCTCGTCGCGCGTCAGTTCAAGAGGCCGCGCGTGGACGTTGCCCGGCAAATCCTTGCCGCAGGCCGCGAGCATCTCGAAATGGTCCTTCGGGTCGCAACCACGCTGCGCGGCGACATGATCGCGGAAAACGCCTTCGGGCAGCAGGTTCTGGAAGAACGCGGGCAGCAGCCAGCCATTGGAAGGGCTGAAGCGTCCGTTGAATAACGTTGAGCCGACGTCGGCCCACAGCGCCCGCTGCGCTTCGCGTTCGCGGGCCAGCATCGACAGGGAAACCACCGGCGCATCGCGCATGGCGGCAAATGCCTCGTCGGCCACGAAGCGATTGACGACCTGAGCATCGCCGAGCGCGTACTGGAACAGCACGCCTGCCCGAACCTTGCCGATGAAGATACCGACTGCTTTGACGTTCATGAATTGCCTGCCTAGGACTTGTCAGCTTCCGTCTTGCGCGCCGCAAGACGCTCCCGCGCCGCCTGCACACGAGTCTTGACCGCGGGCGCTGTCGGCGTGAACGCGCCGTCCTGAGCCAGGCCGGCTGCCGCGCCCTTCGGCACGATGGCCAGTTCGTAGCCAAGGCGATCGAGCACAGCGAGCAATGTCGTGACTTTATAGTCATCTTCTCCGCTCAGCATGGAGGTAACCGTGCGGCGCGACAGACCGGTCCGCGCCCCGAGCTCGCTCTGCGTCAGCGAGAGCGCCTTCATGCGGGTTCGGAGCAGCGCGGCGATGTCAGGCAATGATCGCATGGTACTAAAGTAGTATATTCTCGAAAAATCATACTTTATTGCTCACTCGACGTCAAAAAAATGAGCAGCAAAGTAGGATAACTGGGCTTTATCCTACTTTACTGCTCACTCCGGCGAGCGCCTCGGTGTCGCCAGCCAATGGCTGGCCTGGCATCAGAAGCAGGTGCCGCCAGGCACCGCCGTACGAAGCTCGGCCTCACCCGCCGATATGCGGCCGATCCGACTGCATTCGGTCGCCTTGTTCATCCGGCGGCGATACCTGCTCGTTCATCACCTCGTTCGGGGTGGGGGCGGGCTTGTCGACGGGTTTTGCGCCGGGCTTGCCGCCCTGCTGGCCCTGCTGGCCCTGCTGGCCCTGCTGGCCCTGTTGGCTTTCCTTGCCCTGCCTGCCCTGTTCCGCCTGCTTGGCGCTACCGGCCGGGTTGCTTTCCGACGGTAGCGTATCGGCCTGGGCGGCCGGGTTCTGCCCACGTTCCTGCGACAGCGGGCCCTTCTCCGGTGTCAGCGACTCGACGGACTGCGGGGCCACGGGGTTCGGAATCCCTGAAGATTTGTCCTTCATGCGCATCTCCGTTTGCAATGGGTAGCGGGTCGGGCCTGCAGCACGCCGCGACAGCGTGGCGCTGCGCCCCCTCCCATGGCGGACGCAAGACACATACCCGGACACACGCCCGGACACATACCCGGACACATGCCCGCCCCATGCGTGCGGATTCAGTCCACCGTCACCCCATTGGCCCGGATGATCTCGCCCCATACCTTGATGTCATCGCGGATCGTCGCCGCGAACGCCTCGCTGGTCTTTGCCCGCGGATTGGCCATGTTCATCAGCGCGAAGCGCTCGCGGATCTGCGGGTCGCCCAGCATGCCGTTGATCTCGGCGTTGAGCCGCTTGACGATCGGCGCGGGCGTGCCGGCGGGCGCAAACAGGCCGTACCAGCTGTTGGTATCGAATGGATAGCCCTGCTCGCGCATGGTTGGCACCTCGGGCGATACGGCGCCGCGGCGGCTGCCGCTGATCGCCAGCGCGCGGATCTTGCCGGAGCGGATCAGCGGCAGCGACGACGAGGTATCGACGAAGGCCACCTTGATCATGCCGCCCTGCAGATCGTTCAGCACCTGTCCGACCGCCTTGTAAGGGACGTGGCGCATGCGCAGGCCGGCCTGCATCTTCAGCGCCTCCATGGTCAGGTGTCCGCCCGAGCCGATGCCCCAGGAGCCGTAGTCATAGGCATCGGGCCTGGCCTTCACGGCCGCGACGAACTCGCGCAGATTGCGTGCGGGGAAATCCGGTGTGACCACCAGGAAGTTGCCGCCCTCGCCCACCTGGGCCACCGGCGCCAGATCGCGCAGCGCGTCGTAGGGCAGCTTCGGCTGCAGCGTATGGTTGATAACGATCGACGCCGCATAGGTGAACAGCAGCGTATAGCCATCGGGCGCGGCCTTGGCCACGGCATCGACGCCGATGATGCCGGTCGCGCCGGGCTTGTTGTCCACCACCACGGTCTGCCCCAGCCGCTTGCCCAGCCGTTCGGCGATCACGCGCGCGAACAGGTCGGTGCCGCTGCCGGCCGAGGACGCGACCACCAGCCGGATCGGCCGCGACGGCCATGTATCGCTGGCCCATGCGGGCCCGGTGGCGAGCGGCGCGGCCACCAGGGCCATCAGTGCCAGCAGCGTTTGCCGCCGGCGGTCCGGCGACGCGAATGCACTGGCGCTACCGTTCGCGCTCTTGTCCGCGCTCTTGTCCGCCTCTTTATCCGCCCTCTTGTGCGCTCCCTTGTCTCCGCTCTCGTACGCGCTCTCGCAGGCGCTCTTCCTGTCGATCGACATCGTCCGTCCTCTCCTTATCGTTGGCTGAACGGGTGGCGCTCACCGCGTTCGATGCTGTCGGCGCAGGCCTGATAGAGACTGCGCGATACATAGCTGGCCACCTGGCGCGAACGCTGGCGCAGCCACCCGGCCTTCAATTCGCGCGCCTGCCGCAGCGTCGGCGCATCGCCCGGCGCGCCGGCAAGCACGTCGATCACGTGCAGGGCCAGCTGGATCTCCCCCTTGTTGGCGAGCCCCTGCGCATGGCGGATCAGCGCGTCGTGATCGCTGACCGCCTCGGCGATCTGCGCGGCGGCCTGCTCCGGCGGCGCCGGATGCAGCGAGGTCGCGTTGCGGTCCCACCAGCCGTTTTCCGCGCGGTAGATATCGCGCGCGATATAGCTGGGATCGCCGTAGCTCGGCCGCATCCAGGGCTTGCCGAACAACTCCTCGGGATAGCGCAGCGCCGCCAGCATCTCGCGCTCGTCCATGCCCTGGTTGATCAGCCGGATCACCTCGTCGTGCAGCCAGTGCAGCGCGCCTGCGGTGTGGCGCAGCACCTCGACCGCCTGCGCGCCGCACAGGTCGGCGCCGAACTCGCGCACCACGCGCTCGGGCTCGAGCGCGGCCAGGTTCTCCAGCGTGCGGGCCCAGCGCGGCGCATCGCGGAGCGTGCGCAGCGGCGTGCCGATGTTCGGGATCGAGTCGATCACGGCCGGGCCGCCGTACAGGATGCGCGATTCGGGCAGCCAGACCGCGAGCGCGTCGTCGGTCTCCGACGGCGCCCACAGCAGCTCGGCGCGGCGCGGTCCGGTGCCGATGGTCAGCCCCTGCGCGAAGGTTTCGGTCGGCGCATGCTGGCTCAGCTTGCCGGCCAGGCGTCCACGCGGCTGGCGGAACTGCACCTCGGCCAGCGCCTCCTGCAGCGGCATGGTGGCGCGGTAGCGCGCCTGCCGGGGCAGCACGTTGGCATGGGCGATCACGCGCGGCGCGGGGTCGCCGCGCTCGGCGCAATGCGCCAGCCACAGCGGCAGCCCGCTGTTGTAGCCGAGATGGCCGTGGCTGAAGACGATGGCGGCGATGGGCAACGGGGTCACGCTGCGCAGTGCGTCGATCATGCCGCGCGTAATGGCGCCGCCAGGACCGGCATCGACCAGCAGCAGCGCATCGCCATCGGCGGCGCCGGACTGCGTGGCGGTCTGCGTGGTGATCTGCGCGACGAAGGACTGGCCTTGGCCGTGCAGCTTCCAGACACCCGGGGCGACGGCCTCGACCCCGTCGCCGGTGGCCAGCGCGGCGGGGCGCGCTTCGAATTCCTGCATGCGAACGACTCCTGTGACAGAACGAAGGACGAGCGCCGCCCTGCTCCGCCGGGGAGCGTCATCGTGGGCAACGCCAGGGGAAAAAAGACCGGTAGGACCGGCTAGCGCCGGCCGACGCGGGAACTGACCGGCGCGCTCAGGCTGGCCGCGCAGCAGTCGATCAGTTCGGCCAGCGGCGGCTCGCCGCCGCGGCGGCCCTGGTCGCGATACCAGTGCGCCAGCGAATAGACCACGGTGTCGTTGAACCAGGTCAGCCGCAGGTTCATGACCTCGCGCGGTATCTCGGGGCACAGCGCGAACACCAGCTTGCGCACGCGCACCAGCGCCGAGACCGCGTCGCGTTCGACCAGCCCCTTCTTCAGCAGGTTGGGACTGAACGTGGTCTGCGCCAGCACCTGCAGGTAGTGCCGGCCCCAGTCGGTATCGCGCACCGTGTCGGCCAGCGGCAGGATGGTGCACTCGACCACCGCGTGCAGATCGTTATCGCGGCCCTCGGCCGCCAGCCGGTCCAGATAGCGATGGCGAATCACGTTGATCTGGTGCAGCCGCCGGTTCAGCAGATGGCTGACCAGCGCCTCGCGCGAGCCGAAGTGGTAGTGCAGCGCCGAGCGGTTGCGCTGGCCGCTCTCCAGCACGATCCGGCGCAGCGGCACCTGCTCGACGCCATGCTCGGCGAACAGGCGCTCCGCGATCTCCAGCATCCTGGCAGCGGTGCCCGGCACGGCGGCCTCTTCCTCGGCAACCGGCGCCGCCACCTTGCGCCGTCCCGCCGTCTCGGTGTCCTCGCCGATCACCGAGCGAATCTGTTTGAGCTTCATGCGTGCGATCCGCAATGTCCCCGCGACCATCGCGAGGTTCGCTGTCAGCATAGACGCGTCGCGCCGTTCTAATACTAGGGATTAACCCGAGAAATCGAACGTCCTCATGACGCGAACGTGCGCCTCGGGGTAATCCCCAGATTTTCGAATCGCCATGCGGCGCTATGGTGTTCCGGACCCGCGTAATACCACGTATTAAACGCTGCGGGCCACGAAGAACATCGCAAGACACGGAGGAGACACGGCATGAAGGGATGGTGGATCACGGCGGCGGCCGCCGGCCTGATGGCGCAGGGCGCGCATGCGCAATCGTCGGTGACCTTGTATGGCGTGGTCACCGCCAGCCTGCAGTACGTCAACAACTCGCAGAACGTCAGCGGCGGCGTGCTGGCGCCGGGCAGCGGCTCGCGCACGATGCTCAATTCGTCGGGCATCGCGCAGTCGCGCTTCGGCCTGCGCGGCACCGAGGAACTCGGTGGCGGCGTGCAGGCGCTGTTCGTGCTGGAGAACCAGTTCAACACCGACAACGGGCAGATGGGGCAGAACGCGATCTTCGGCCGGCAGGCCTTCGTCGGCCTGAAGAACGAGCTGGGCCGCATCACCTTCGGCCGGCAGTACACCTCGTCGTTCCTGGCACTGGGCAGCTTCACGCCGGTGGCCTACGCCCCCGAGTTCGAGCCGGTGGTCGGCATGGCCGGGCCGAACTTCCGCGAGAACAACATGGTCCAGTACCACGGCAAGTTCGGACCCTTGTCGCTGCACACGCACTGGTCGTTCGGCGAGCGCACCGGCAGCCTCGCCGCCGGCTCGGCCTACGGCATCGGCGTGTCGTACTACACCAACGGCTTCGGCGTGGCGGCGGCCTACGACGAGGTCAAGACGCTCAATGCCGCGCAGGCGTCCGGCGCCTCCGGCTCCAGCGACTACGGCCGCGACATGCGCGCCTTCCTGGCCGGCAGCTACGAGATCGGCGCGTTCAAGTTCGTCGCCGGCTACCGCTGGGGCAACTCGGTGGCGCCCGGCGAGGGCACGCCCACGCTGCTGCCGCACCGCGACGACATGTACTGGGCCGGCGTGCACTGGCAGACCACACCCGCGCTGCGCCTGAGCCTGGCCTACTACTACGACGACATCAAGCGGGCCGATATCGGCGGCGCCAGCGTCAATCCGGTCAATCCGCAGCAATACCTGGCGCTGGCCGACTATCGGCTGACCAAGCGCACCGATGTGTTCGCCGGCGTGATGTACGCGCGCAATGCCTCGCTGAACTGGGACAACATCGGCTATCTGCCCAACGGCCAGTCGGTCGGCTACGCGCCGGCCACCTCGCAGGTCTATTACAAGCGGCCCGATGCCAAGGGACAACTCGGCATCTCGCTGGGCATCCGCACCATCTTCTAGCAGCCACGATGCAAGCCATGGAAAACACCACCACCGATCCCGCCCTCGCCGCGCGCCTGCGCGAGGCCTTCATCTATACCTTCCCGGTGCACGATCTCGCCCAGGTGCGCTGGCAGATCACGCAGAACCCGCAGAACCGCAACCGCGTGCCCGTCAACGGCCTGCTGCATTACCGCCGGTTGCTGGACCATCGCGCCCGCACCGTGACGCAGCCCAACAACGACACGCTGTATTCGCTGTCGTACCTGGCCTTGCACGGCGGACCGATGCTGCTGCGGCTGCCGGACATGGGCGAGCGCTACTACAGCGTGGCGCTGCTGGACATCTTCACCAACAACTTCGCCTGCATCGGCAATCGCACGACCGGCTCGGAGGCCGCCGAATTCCTGCTGGCTGGGCCCGACTGGTCCGGCGACGCGCCAGCCGGCGCGCGGCTGATCCGCTGTCCCAGCAACGATGTCTGGCTGCTCGCCCGGCTGCTGGTCGATGGCGAGCACGACCTGCCGGCGGTGCATGCCTTGCAGGATGCGATCCGGCTTGAGCCGGTGGGATCGCGAGTTGGAACGCAAGTTGGATCGCAAGAAGGACCGCAAGACACCGGCGGCAGCGGCCTGCTGGAGACCGTGCCCGACGAGGCCGATCCGGCCAGCTATCTGGATCTGGTCAATGAGGTGCTGGGCCGCAATCCGGTGCCGGACGACGAACGCGAGCTGGTGGCGAGTTTTGCCGAAGTCGGCATCCGCCCCGGGCATCGCCATGCCTACGGCGACCTGCCGACGCCGATCCAGCAGGCCTGGCGCGCGATGCTGCCGGCGCTGCGCAAGGAACTGGCGCGCACGCCGGGCTTCGGCAATGGCAGCGAATCGGGTCCGTGGCAATCGGGCCCGGACCATCTGGGCAATTTCGGCAAGGACTACACCTATCGCGCCCATGTATCGCTGATCGGCCTGGGCGCGCTGGAACGCGCCGAGGCCATCTACGCCACCTGCGTCAACGATGCGGCCGGCGAACGGCTGGACGGTGCGCGGGCCTACCGGCTGCATATCCCGCCGGCGATGCCGGTCGACGCGTTCTGGTCGCTGTCGATGTACGAGTTCGCGCCCGACGGCCGGCGCTTCTTCACCGAGAATCCGATCGGCCGCTATACCATCGGCGACCGCACGCCGGGACTGCTGGTCAATGCCGATGGCAGCATCGACCTGTGGCTGCAACATGCGCGGCCCGAGCCGGCACGCGAGGCCAACTGGCTGCCGGCGCCGGCCGGCCGCTTCTCGCTGACCTTGCGCTATTACCACCCGCGCGAGGCGCTGCTGTCGCGGCGCTTCCAGCAGCCGGCGCCGGAGCCGATCGAGACCTGACCCGCGTCGCGCGCCGGCTGAGCCTGCCGACCGAGACTAGCCTCCGTCCCGCGCGGGCCCTGTCTGACGCGCGTGGCATTGCGCCACGGCCGGCGCGGCCAGATCGGCGAGCCGGCGCAGCGTCTCGACCTCGTCGGCCTGCCACGCCGACCTCGGGCTGAGGTAGTTGAACGTGCCGATGCAGCGACCCCGCTCGCCGATCGGTACATTGACCACTGCCCTCAGCCCGAGCGCGCGGATCGTTGCGATATCGTCGAACACCTCGGCCAGCGCCGCGTCGCCTTCGCCGACGAAGACTTCGGTGCGCTCCAGCAGCTGCCGCGTCCACGGCGTATCGCCCTTGCGCTTGCTGCCGCCGACCGGATAGGCAGCGGGATCGCTGGACCATTGGCGCACCACTTCCCGGGTGTCCGGGCGCCACAGATTGATCGTCAGCAGGCCGGGGCCGAGCAGCGCCAGCGTGGCGTCCCCGACCGCGTCGAAGAGCGCGGCGCCGTGTTCGGCCTGGCCTGGCGCGGCCCGATGCAGGGCCTCATGCTCGGCTCGATGCACGGCCTCATGCTCGACTTCAAGCGCGGACTCCAGCGCAGCCGCCTGCTTCGCGGTCAATCGTTGCCGCAGCGCAGCCAGGGCCGCCAGCGCGGCGTCCTGCGGATTGGATGCTTCGCTCACGCTCACTCCGCGCTGATCTTCAGGTCGCGGATCAGCTTGCCGTAGCGGTCGGCATCGCGGCGCAGCACCTGGCCGAACTGCTGCGGCGTCGACGTGGTCGTCTCCACGCCGATCGCGTCCATCTTTGCCTTGACCTCGGGCAGCTGCATCACCTTGTTGATCTCGGCATTCAGGCGCGTCACCAGCGCCGGCGGCATGCCGGCCGGGCCGAAGGCGCCATACCAGACCGCCAGCTCGTAGCCCGGCACGGTCTCGGCGACGGTCGGCACATTGGGCAGCAGCGGCGAGCGCCTGGCCTCGGTGACGGCCAGCAGCTTCAGCTTGTTGGCCTTGACGTGCGGCAGCGTCTGCGTGCCGGCCGAGAACAGCAGCTGGGTCTGGCCCGCGACCGTGTCGACCACGGCAGGCGCCCCGCCCTTGTACGGCACGTGCAGCATCTCCACGCCGGCCATCTTCTCGAACAGCACCGCGCTCAGATGGTTGGTCGAACCTGGACCGGCGCTGGCGTAGGCCAGCTTGCCGGGATTGGCGCGCGCGTAGGCGATCAGTTCCTTGACGTTGTTGGCCGGCACCGACGGGTGGACCACCATCGTGTTGGTGACGTAGGCCAGCAGGCCCAGCGGCGTGAAATCCTCGACGCCGCGGAACGGCATGTTCGGCATCAGCGCCGGGTTCATCGCATGCGTGCTCATCGAGCCGATCAGCAGCGTATAGCCGTCCGGCTTGGCGCGCGCGACCATGGCCGAGCCGATATTGCCCGATGCGCCTGGCTTGTTGTCGACGATGACCGGCTGCCCCAGCGAGCGCGTCAGGCGTTCGGACAGCACCCGCGCCAGGATATCGGTCGAACCGCCCGGCGCCCACGGCACCACCAGCGTGATCGGCTTGGTCGGATAGTCCTGCGCCGCCGCGGCGCCTGCGGCGCAGCACAGCGCCAGCGCGGCCACCCCGCGCAGCCAGCTTCGAATCGTCGTCTTCATGGTCGTTTTCCCCCGTTTGTCATGCCGGACGCACCGCGCGGCCGGTCTGTCGTTCTGTCGTTCTGTCGTTCTGCTGGTCTGCTGGCCTGGCGCTCTGCCGTTCCATCGTGCCGTGACATATCGGCGCCTGCACGGGCCATGCCGCGGCATCCCCACTCTCAGCGTCCCACCGCATAGCCCTGCATGCCGCGCGGATTCGCACCGGCGCGCAGCACCAGCCGGCCCTTGCCGTCGCGCTCGCGCGAACACGCCGACATCCGTCCCTCCGACCACGGCTCGCCGATGCGCAGCTCGTGGCCGGCATCGCGCAGCGCGTCCAGCGTCGCCTGCGGAAAGCGCGACTCGATGCTGAGCCGGTTCAGCACCGTCTGGCGCGGCCAAAACGAGCCGGGGAAGTGGTCGATGTGCCAGGCCGGCGCGTCGATCGCCTGTTGCAGATTCATGCCGTGCACCGCGTGGCGCATGAAGAAGGCCAGCGACCATTGGTCCTGCTGGTCGCCGCCCGGCGTGCCGAACACCATATAGGGCTCCCCGTCGCGCAAGGCCAGCGACGGCGACAGCGTGGTGCAGGGCCGCTTGCCCGGCGCCAGCGAATTGGGCAGGCCCGGCTCGAGCCAGGTCATCTGCAGGCGCGTATTGAGGGCGAAGCCCAGCGCCGGAATGGTGGGGCTCGACGACAGCCAGCCGCCGGACGGCGTCGCCGCGACCATATTGCCGTCGCGGTCGATCACGTCGAGATGACAGGTGTCGCCGACGAAGATCTCCTTCTCGGCCCATTGCTGCACCGGCGGCAGCGCGGCGAAGGTCGGTTCGCCGACGCCGAAGCGCGTATCGGCGCTGGCCAGCGTGCGCTCGGCCGCGTCGAGATCGGGCAGGCGGGGTGCGCGGCCGTCGACGGTGCCGGCCCGCATCTCGCGCGATGCCTGCGCGCCGATCAGCTGCGCGCGCGATCGCAGATAGTCGGCATCGAGCAGGCCCTGCGCCGGCACGTCGGCAAAGCGCGGATCGCCGTACCACGCGAGGCGGTCGGCCATCGCCAGCTTGGCCGCCTCGGCGATCCGATGGACGAAGCCCGGCGACGTCGGTTCGTGCGCCTCCAATCCGGCGTGCCGCAGCATGCCGAGCTGCTGCAGGAAGGCGGGGCCCTGGCTCCAGACGCCGCACTTGGCGACCGTATAGCGGCCGAAATCCAGCGTCAGCGGCGCTTCGACCTCGGGCTGCCAGGACGCCATGTCCTCGTAGCGCAGCAGGCCGCGATGGCGCTCGCCGGTGGTGTCTCGCACCTGCTGCGTGCGGCAATAGGTATCGATCTCGCGCGCGACGAAGCCGCGGTACCAGCAGTCGAGCGCGGCATCGATCTGCTTCTCGCGGGTGGCGCCGGCCGCGTGCGCCTCTTCGACGATGCGCTGGTAGGTGCGCGCCAGCGCGGGCGTGGCATGCAGCGAGCCCGGTGACGGCACGCGGCCATCGACCAGCCACACGTCGGCCGAATCGCGCCATTCGCGCTGGAACAGTTCGCGCACCGCCAGGATCGCCTGCGAAATACGCGGCACCAGCGGAAAGCCGTCGCGCGCATAGGCGATCGCGGGCGCCAGCACTTCGGCCAGAGACCACGTGCCGTAGTCGCGCAGCATGGTCAGCCACGCGCCGAATGCGCCGGGCACGGTGGCGGGCAGCAGGCCGATGCCGGGCATCAGTTCCAGTCCCATCGCGCGCATCGCGGCCGGGTCGGCCAGCGCGGGGGCCGGACCCTGGCCGCAGATCGAGCGCACGGCGCGCTCGCGTTCGCTCCACAGCAGGATCGGCGCCTCGCCGCCGGGGCCGTTCAGATGCGGCTCGACCACCTGCAGCACAAACCCGCCGGCCACCGCCGCGTCGAAGGCATTGCCGCCGCGCTCGAGCACGCCCATCGCGGTCTGCGAGGCGAGCCAGTGGGTCGACGAGACGACGCCGAAGGTACCGACGATTTCCGGGCGGGTGGTGAACATGCTGGTTTCCGAAGGCGATCTGGGTGGGTGGGATGGGGCAAGCGATGGGGCAAGTATAGGAAGATCGAATAACCAGAACGCACGATTGCTTTATTCTTCCATTCCGGATTGGTTATACGACTGGCGCGTGACCGGCTGCGTGACCGGCTGCGTGACCGGTTTCTCGACCGGCTGCGCGACTGATCGCGCGACTCCCGGAAACCCGCCCTTCGCCATCCTTCGCCCCCTCCTTCGTCCCTTTGCCATGCCTGCCTTCGCCGACCGCCTGCAGCACAACCTGATATCCCGCCTGCGCCTGAAGCAGCTGTCGTTGCTGCTGGCATTGGAGCGGCATCGCTCGCTGTCGCGCGCGGCCGCCGAGCTGAACCTGAGCCAGCCGGCGGTGACCAAGGCGCTGCGCGAGATCGAGGAGATCTTCCTGACGCCGCTGTTTCATCGGTCACGCGCGGGCCTGGAAGCCACCGAGACCGGTGCCGCCGTGCTCGCGTATGCGCGGCTCGCGCTGGCGGACGCGCGGGCGCTCGGCGACGAACTGGCGGTACTCGATGCGGGACTCGGCGGGCGGCTGCGCATCGGCGTGATTCCGTTCATCGCGCCGGCGGTGCTGGACGCGGCTTGCTCGCATGCCCTGAGCCAGCAGCCGCGCATCGCGGTGCTGGTGCGCGAGGGGACCACCGACGAACTGGTCAGCGCCCTGCGCGCGCACGAGGTCGATTGCGTGATCGCGCGCTCGTTCTATGCCGCGGGGGAAGACATCGTGCAGGTGCCGCTGTATCGCGAGGAGCCGACGCTGGTGGTGCCGACGCGCGCCGCGGCGCGGCTCTCGCGCGGCGCGCTCGACTGGGCGCGGCTGGCCACGCTGGACTGGATCATGCCGCCGCCGCAGACGCCGACCCGCCGCACCATCAATACGATGTTCGCGACCGCGGGCGTGGCGCCGCCGCTGCCGCTGGTGGAAACCTATTCGATCAAGACCATCGCCACGCTGCTGCGCACGCAGCCGCGCGCGATCACGATCGTGCCGCGCGCGGTTGCGGTCGAACTGGCCAATGGCGGGGGCGCGGCCCTGCTGCCCCATGCCTTGCGCTGGGACCTCCCGCCCGTGGAGGCGATGTGGCTGCGCCGCGCGCAGCACAGCGGGCCGCTGATGGCGCTGGTGACGGCGCTGCAGGCGGCGAGCGGTTGAAGCGGTCGCCAACGGTCATCGCCCACTCATCCTTGCCGTCTGTCAGGGCCTGTCGTCCCCGCGAAAGCGGAAGCCCGGCCGCTTTCCGGGACGCTGGAATTCCCGCCCTCGCGGGAACGACATGCTGACGACTACGACTGCTGCGCCGCCTCCGGCTGCATGTAGAACACCTCCCACAGATGGCCGTCGAGGTCTTCATAGCCGTGCTGGTACATGAAGCCGTAGTCCTTCGGCTCGTTCGGCGTGCGCGCGCCCGCCGCGACGGCCTTCGACACCATGTCGTCGACCGCGGCGCGGCTGTCCATCGACAGCGCCAGAATGACTTCGGTGCTGCTGCCGGTATCGCAGATCGCCTTGCCGGTGAAGGTCTTGAAGAAGTCCTCGACCAGCAGCATCACGTAGATCTGGTCCGACACGATCATGCAGGTGGCATTGCGGTCGGTGAATTTGGGATCGAAGCGATAGCCGAGCCGCGTAAAAAAATCGACCGAGCGGTCGAGGTCCTTGACGGGCAGGTTGACGAAAATCTGGGTCGCCATCGAGGTGTCTCCTGGTTTTGCAATGGTTCTGAATATGGTGTTGGAAATGGCGCAGAGGGTAATGGCACGGGTTCCGGAACCGGATTCCGGATCCGGAAAACTGGCGGATTCAATCGTCCGCGCCTACGACGTACTGACCCACGGATCATAACTGCCGATCGTCCACAGATGGCCTTCGAGATCGAAGCAGCTGAAATCGCGGCCGCCATAATCCTGGTCCTTCAACTCGAGCACGATCTGCGCGCCCGCCGCCTTGGCGCGCGCGAATACCGCGTCGGGATCGGGCACGACCAGATAAATGCTCTGGGTCTGTCCGCCGCCGACTTCGTCCGGCTGGCGCATCAGCTTGCCATACGGCGAATCGAGCACCGAGCCCAGCATCACCATGCCCTTGCCGTAATTGAGTTGCGCATGCGCGATGGTGCCGTCGTCGTTCTCGACCACCAGATGCCGCGTGAAACCGAAGGTATCGCACAGCCATGCAATTGCGGACGGCGCATCGCGATAACGCAGGCACGGAATGGCGGTACTGCCGGTGCTGCCGGCGGCGCCGGAATGGGTATCGGTCATCTCAATCGCTCCTTGCGCGGCGGCATCGGCGCATCATCGGTTCGAAAATCGTCGGTGCCGAAATCGTCGGTGCCGAAATCGTCGGTGCGAAATCACCGCTTCGACGTCACCGATTTGAAACCGGATCGCCCCGCGCCGCGAACGGCGGGCGCCGCGCGGCAAATCCCCTAGGCAGCATAGACGATCGCATCGCGCGCAAAAGCGCCACACGATGCGACGAGAACGTTTCTTCGTACACGTGTGACCGGTTATACTCCGCGCTCCATAAACCACATTTCGGGTATATAGAACAATGGCCGTTGCCAACAAGAAAAGCGCGCCGCGCGCAGTGAAGTCCGCCAAGCCGGCGGCACCGACCAAGAAGGCCAGCGTGCTGGCACGCGAAGCGCAAGCCGCGAAGAAGCGCCTGCTGAAGCTGCGCGCCGACACGAAGAAGGCGATCGACGCCGCCAAGCGCGAAGTCGCGCAGGCTGTCGCCGCCGCCAAGCTGGCACTGCAGGCCGAGAAGCAGGCCGCGAAGGACAAGCTGGCCGCGCAGAAGGAAAAGGCGAAGGCAGCGAAGGCCGCCAAGTCGGCGAAGAAGCCGGCCGGCGCCAAGACCGCCGCGCCGAAGAAGGCCGCCGCACCGAAGGCCGCCAAGCCCGCCGCCAAGGTCGTCAAGGCACCGAAGAAGGCCGCACCGAAGGCCGCTGCAAAGACGAAGCCGGCTGCCGGCGTCGTCGCCAAGGCTGCCTGAGCGCCGCCGCCCCTGCTGCCATGCCCTCGCTCGAGGGCTGCATCACGGCACCGCGGCGATCGTCCGATCGCGCGGTGCCGACCCTCCCGCCGAGGGGCTACCGATTTGGGGGTAGCCAAGGCCGGCCCGATGTGCCGATAATCTGCTTTCTTCCGGCATCACTTTCTTGCGTTAAATCACTTTGCGTAAATCGCTTGCGCTCATCGCAGTGAGCCTTGGCGGCGCTTTTGCCGCACGCTCGCACGATGTCCCCGTGCAAACGACACCGAATGGGAATGGCAATGAAGGAAGCCCTGCAACGTTGTCCGCTGTGCACAACCATCACGGAAGCATCGGCGCGCCCGCGCTCCTATGGGCAATGGATGCGCTATCAATGCCGCAACGACGATTGCGGCCCCAGTGAAATCAGCACCAAGGCGCGCTCGCATCTGCGCCGCGGCGAACGCCAGGCGGAACTGCGCAGCGTGGCCAAGTCCTGCCGCCATAACGGCGCGCGGCTGCGCATCGGGTACGACGGGCCGACCGGCGAGTTCCAGCTCGAAGTGGTGGAGTAAGCGGAAGGCGAAAACGCGCGAAACGCAGCGCTTACGATTGCGTCACGGTTGCTTCACGGTTTCCCCAAGTGTTGGCTCGAGGTTCGCTTAGGGTTCCTTCAAGGTGGCTCAGGGTTCCACCGACGGCTCGCGCTTCATGCAACGCAGCACGAAGGTCGAGCGGCTGTGCCGCAGCCCGGGCAACTTGTACAGCTTGTGGCGCAGGAACTCCTCGTAGCCTTCGGTGCCCGCTACTGCCACCTTGATCAGATAGTCATACTCGCCGGTCAGCAGGTACGCCTCCATGACCTCGGGCAGCTGCGCCAACGCGCGGCCGAAGCGATCGAGCATGTCGTCGTCGTGCCGCTCCAGCGTGACCTCGATCAGCACGGTGTCGGGCAGGCCAAGCGCCTTCTGGTTCAGCAAGGCGGTATAGCCCTGGATTACCCCGGCCTCTTCCAGCGCGCGCACGCGGTTCCAGCATGGCGTGGGGGACAGGCCGACCTGCTCGGCCAGCTTCAGATTGGACAGCCGGCCGTCCCGGCGCAGCGCGCGCAGGATGCGGCGGTCGGTTTCGTCGAGCTTCGGGGACAGCCTGGTGGCGGACCGGGAAGCGGGACTCGTCGTGGCAGCCGCCGTAGGAGTGATCGCGGGGTTCGTCGGATCGGTCATCGGCATCGGTCAAATCGGTCGGAAAAGAAGATTTCTCTACATCACCGATGGATACTAGCCGATTCATTCTGATCTGAGTCATCACAGCAGAATATTAAGAAGCACATTCTGCGGACCGGCTGGTAAATTCACTACATCTTCACTGCCACCGGTTGCCGTCATGTCCGCCCCAGCCTCGCCCCCCGCCCTGCAACTCGCCCTGCTGCTCGACCAGCACGATCTGATCGGCGCCATCGAGTGGACGCTGGCGACGGCGCGCCGCACCGGCCTGGGGCTGGCCGCGATGACGCTGGTACCGAGCGCCCTGCCCGGCGCCGGTCAATGGCTGCGTTTGTCGGTGACGGCGGAGGAGCCGGCGCTGTTCTCGCTGCTGGTCAAGCGCCTGGAAAACGGCGTCGATGTGCGCGAAGTCGCGGTCGTCGAGGAATCCCTGGGACAGCCGGAGCCGACGGCCGCCCGGCGCCGCGATACCGCGAACGCGGCCTCGCCGGCCGCCGCGCCGGTCCACTGACCGGCCTTCAGCCCCCGCCTTCAGGTCCCGCCTCAAGTCCGCCGCCTGAAGTCCGCCGCCTTGAGTTCGCCGCCTTGAGTTCGCCGCCTTCAGGTCCCCGCCTTCAGTCCGCTGCCTTCCGGACCGAGCGATCAGGCCGGCTCGGCCAGCAGGCCGTGGCCGAGCCGCTGCGACAGATCGGCCGCGGCCGCCTTGATGGCCGCCGCGACCGGCCCGTCGAGCCGGCCGTCAAAGGTGGCCGCATTACCCAGCGCCGTGATCGCCAGCACGATCCGGCCGTCCCGATCGAAGACGGGCGTGCTGACCGAATCGACGCCGGCCAGCAGATCGCCATGGACGCTGCCGATCATGCTGGCCCGCACCTGCTCGCGCAGCTGCGCCACCTCGGCGGCATCGTGCGGAAAGCGCGGCGGCTGCAGCGCCGCGCGCGCCTGCAGCTCGGTCTCGAGCAGCGGCGCCGTCACGGCCGGATCGAGGAAGGCGGTGAACACGCGGCCGGTTGCCGACGACAGCAGCGGCATCACCGAACCCGGCCGCACATTGACCGTGACCGGCCGCAGCGAATCGCGCCACTGCACCACGGTGGGCCCGTGGTTGCCCCACACCGCCGCCAGCACCGTTTCGCCGGTCGACGCACACAGATCGTCGAGCACCGGCGTCACCAGCCGCAGCGGATCGAGCTGTGCGAGACAGGCCAGTCCCATCCGCAGCGCATTGCGCCCCAGGCTGTAGCGGCCCGCGTCGTCCTGCTCGACATAGCCGCACTTGACGAAGCTGGCCAGGTAGCGGTGTGCCTTGGCCGGATGCATGCCGGCGGCCAGCGCGACGGCTTTCAGCGGCATCGGATGGAGCGAGCCCAGCAGCGCGTCCAGCACCGACAGCCCGGTTTCGAGCGCCTGCACGCCCGCGCCGCCCCGCTCGCCAGTGCCTTCCCCTGTCTCCGCTTCGGTTCGCTGATTGGCCATGTCCGTGGCTCCCGCCTGTGCGCCTGGTGAGTTTGAAATTACGTATGGCGTAATGCTAGCACGCACAGCGTAATTTTCCCTTGACAGCCGTCCGGCCGCCAATTACTTTTGGCATAACCGCATTACGCCTGACGTAATTCCATCGACGCCATCGGGCGTACGCGGCCACAAGAGGACGGACCACCGTCCCATCACGATTCGGCGGCGCGCCGCCCATCCCCGCAGAGGAGACAAACAATGAGAAAGATCTCGTCGATGCTGGCGCTCGCCGGCACGATGCTGACCGCCCTGGCGCTGGCGCCGCAAGCCGCCGCCCAGAGCTTCCCCAGCAAGCCGATCCGCTGGATCGTGCCCTATGCCGCCGGCGGCGGCTCGGACTTCCTGGCCCGCACCATCGGCCAGCAGCTGTCCACCAATATCGGCCAGCCGGTCGTGGTCGAGAACAAACCCGGCGCCAACACCGCGATCGCCGCGGCCGAGACCGCGCGCTCGCCGCATGACGGCTATACCGTGATGTCGGCCGACAACGGCACGCTGGTCTTCAACCCCGCGCTGTACAAGACGCTGAGCTACAACCCGACGCGCGATCTGGCGCCGGTCTCGCTGCTGGGCAAGTTCCCGATGATCCTGGTGGTCGGCGCCAACGCCGAATTCAAGGACGCGCGCGACTTCCTCGCCAAGGTCAAGGCCGCGCCCGGCAAGGTCAGCTACGCCTCGGCCGGCGCCGGCAGCCCGCACCATCTGGCGATGGAGCTGCTGAAGGAACGCGCCGGCCTGCGCATGGTGCATATCGGCTATCGCGGCGCCGCGCCGGCGCTGCTCGACGTGGTCGGCGGCCAGGTGCCCGCGATGATGACCGACCTGGCCGCGGGCGCCGCCTTCCTCAAGGCCGGCAAGCTGCGCCCGCTCGCGGTGGCCAATGCCACGCGTCTGCCGCAGTTGCCCAATGTGCCGACCTTCGCCGAGATCGGCCTGCAGGGCGTCGAGGCCGCCGCGCTGGTCGGCATGGTCACGCCGGCCGGCACGCCGCCCGACGTGATCGCCAGGCTGCAGACCAGCGTGGCCGCGGCGATCAGGCAGCCCGAGGTCAACCGCAAGCTGGTCGACTTCGGCGTCGAGCCCGTCGGCAGCACGCCCGAGCAGTTCGCCGCGCTGCTGCGCAGCGAGACCGCGCTGTGGCACAAGCTGATCCGCGACCTGAATATCACGCTCGAATGAGCCCGGCGGGCGGGCCGGGTTTGCGGACCCGCCCGCCGCGCCAACCCGTTGCAGAGGATCGATCATGAGCGAACGCACAGAACCGGCTCGCGCGCAGGGATGCCCGTTTCACAGCCAAACGCATGGCCAAACGCATGCCCAGGCGCATGCTCCGGCCCCTGCCGACAGCGGCGCCGCTGCCCAGCCGTTGTTGAGCCCGACCGGCTGCCCCGTCAGCGCGCGCGCCGCGGACTTCGACCCGTTCGAGGACGGCTACCAGCAGGATCCGCCCGACTACGTGCGCTGGGCGCGCGAGCAGGAGCCGGTGTTCTACAGCCCCAGGCTCGGCTATTGGGTCGTCACCCGCTACGACGACATCAAGGCGATCTTTCGCGACAACCTGACCTTCAGCCCGTCGATCGCCCTGGAGAAGATCACGCCGACCGGCGACGAGGCCAACGCGGTGCTGGCCTCCTACGGCTACGCGATGAACCGCACGCTGGTCAACGAGGACGAGCCCGCCCACATGCCGCGCCGCCGCGTGCTGATGGAGCCGTTCACGCCCGAACAGCTGCAGCACCACGAGCCGATGGTGCGCCGGCTGACGCGCGAATACGTCGACCGCTTCATCGACGACGGCAAGGCCGACCTGGTCGACCAGATCCTGTGGGAGGTGCCGCTGACCGTGGCGCTGCATTTCCTCGGCGTGCCCGAGGAGGACATGGACCTGCTGCGCAAGTATTCGATCGCCCATACGGTCAACACCTGGGGTCGCCCAAAACCGGAGGAGCAGGTCGAGGTCGCGCACGCGGTCGGCAACTTCTGGCAGCTCGCCGGGCGCATCCTCGACAAGATGCGGCAGGATCCATCGGGCCCGGGCTGGATGCAGTACGGCATCCGCAAGCAGAAGGAATATCCCGACGTCGTCACCGACTCCTATCTGCATTCGATGATGATGGCCGGCATCGTCGCCGCGCATGAGACCACCGCCAACGCCAGCGCCAATGCGATCAAGCTGCTGCTGCAGCATCCCGACGCCTGGCGCGAGCTGTGCGAGGACCCGAGCCTGATCCCGAACGCGGTCGAGGAATGCCTGCGGCATAACGGCTCGGTCGCGGCATGGCGGCGGCTGGCCACGCGCGACGTGCAGATCGGCGGCGTCGACATCCCGGCCGGCGCCAAGCTGCTGATCGTGACCTCGTCGGCCAACCACGACGAGCGCCACTTCGCCGACGCCGACCTGTTCGATATCCGCCGCGCCAATGCCAGCGACCAGCTGACCTTCGGCTACGGCGCGCACCAGTGCATGGGCAAGAATCTTGCGCGGATGGAGATGCAGATCTTCCTCGAGGAATTCACGCGCCGGCTGCCGCATATGAAGCTGTCGGAGCAGAAGTTCACCTACGTGCCGAACACCTCGTTCCGCGGCCCCGAGCACCTGTGGGTCGAGTGGGACCCGAGCCAGAACCCCGAACGACGCAACCCCGCGCTGCTGCAGGCGCGCACGCCGGTGCGGATCGGCGAGCCGTCCAGCCATGCGATCAACCGCACCGTGGTGGTCGAGCGCGTGACGCGCGTGGCCGATGACATCGTGCGGCTGCGGCTGGTATCGCCCGATGGCAAGCCGCTGCCGCGCTGGTCGCCCGGTTCGCATATCGACGTCGAATGCGGCGATACCGGGGTGTCGCGCCAGTATTCGCTGTGCGGCGATCCCGCCGACACGCAGGCCTTCGAGATCGCGGTGCTGCGCGAGACCGAGAGCCGTGGCGGCTCGGCGTGGATCCATCGCGAACTGAAGGCCGGCGACCGGCTGCGCATCCGCGGACCGCGCAATCATTTCCGGCTCGACGAAAGCGCGCGCCGGCTGATCCTGATCGCCGGCGGCATCGGCATCACGCCGATCAGCGCGATGGCGCGGCGCGCGAGGGAACTCGGCATCGACTACCAGCTGCACTACTGCGGCCGCGGCCGCGCCTCGATGGCGCTGCTCGACGAGCTGGCGGCGCTGCATGGCGAGCGGCTGCACGTCTACGCCAGGGACGAAGGCGCGCGCGCCGACCTGGGCGCGCTGCTCGGCCAGCCCGATGCCGCGACGCAGATCTACGCCTGCGGCCCGGCGCGCATGCTCGACGCGCTGGCCGCCTGTTGCGCGAGCTGGCCCGAAGACGCGCTGCGCGTCGAGCATTTCACCTCGACGCTGGGCGCGCTCGATCCGAGCAAGGAGCAGGCCTTCGAGGCAGAGCTGAAGGACTCGGGCATCGTCGTCACGGTGCGGGCCGACCAGACCCTGCTCGCCGCGCTGCGTGCCGGCAACATCGACGTGCAGAGCGATTGCGAGGAAGGGCTGTGCGGCTCCTGCGAAGTGCGCGTGCTGGCGGGCGAGATCGACCACCGCGACGTGGTGCTGACGCGCGCCGAGCGGGAAGCGAACGGCAAGATGATGAGCTGCTGTTCGCGGGCAAAGTGCGGGCAGCGGATCGTGCTCGAACTTTGAGGGGCCGGGGCGAGGCGGCGGCGTTCAGCAGCCGGTTCAGCAGCCGGTTCAGCAGCCGGTTCAGCAGCCGGTTCAACCGCCGGTTCAACCGCCGGTTCAACCGCCGGTTCAACCACCGGTTCAACCACCGGTTCAACCACCGGGTCTGCGGCCGGTGCCGCCGCCGGTTCAGCCACCGCGTCAGCCGTCCGTTCGGCTGCGCGTTCAGCCGCCCTCTGCGCCTCGCTTGACGCCTGCCTTGACGCCTGCCTTGACGCCTGCCTTGACGCCTCCCTCGACGCCTTCCCTGGCGCCTCCCTCGACGCCTTCCCTGGCGCCTTCCCTGGCGCCCTCCTTGCCGCCCCGGCCCTGCGCCGCTTCATCGGGCAACAGCTCGATGCCGTCGAGGTCCCGCGCGCAGGTCTCGCGCACGATCGCGACGAAATCCCGCGCGAACGGCCGCTCGGCCAGCGCGGCCGGCATTGCCGCATACAGCTCGCTCCACAGCCCGCCCGCGCCAATGCGCTTGGCCAGCACGTAGTCGTGGTCGACGTAGTTCTTGACGCCCCAGTTCGGCAGCGCCGCGACACCGCGCCGGCTGGCGACCAGCTGCAGGATCGCCACCGTCAGCTCGGCCGTGCGGCGCTGCAGCCGGATGCCAGCCGGCTCCAGCACCTCGCGGATCAGGTCGATGCGCGGCTCCGGCACCGGATAGGTGATCAGCGTCTCGCCCTCCAGATCGGCCGCCTCGATCCGTCGCCGGTTGCGCAGCCGATGCTCGTTGGCGATCACCGCCAGGATCTCGAAGCGGAACAGCGGCACCACGGCCAGGCCCCGGCGCGTCGGCGGCAGCGAGCCGATCACCATGTCGGCCCGCCCCTCGGCCAACAGCGCCAGCGGGTCCGCATGAAAGCCCGCCACCAGGTCGACCTCGACCTCGGGCCAGCGCGTGCGGAATTCGTCCATCACCGGCATCAGCCAGTCGAAGCAGGTGTGGCACTCCAGCACGATGCGCAGCTCCCCGCGCGTATCGCCCTTTAGCCGCTCCAGGTCGCGCTCGGCCGCGCTGATCGACGCCAGCACCTCGCGCGACAACGCCAGCAGCCGCTCTCCGGCCGGGGTAAAGCGCAGGCCGCCGCGGGTGCGGTCGAACAGCGACAGGCCGTAATGCGATTCGATCGCCTTGATCTGATGGGACAGCGCGGACTGGCTGACATGGACGCGCTCGGCCGCCGTGGCGAGCTTGCCGGATTCGGCGATGGCGACCAGCGAACGGAAATGGCGGACCTCGATCATGGTGTCGTTCCTGGTTTCGTGCCGGGTTTCGTCCGTACCCGACTGTGGGCGGTCAAGGAAAGGCACGGGACGCCGGCCCGCCCGCGCCCCGCACGCCAGCCGCTGATATGAAACCAATTCATATTTTGTTTAAAACATATCACTTGATTCATTCTACCCGCCGCCGGACACTGAGCGCCACTTTGTTTTGGAGCGAGAGATGGCACGCACGCATATTCCGGGGTTCCCGCGCATCGGCGCGAAACGCGAACTGAAATTCGCCCAGGAGGCGTTCTGGCGCGGCGAGTCCAGCGAGGCCGCGCTGCGCGAGTGCGCCGCCGGCCTGCGCAAGACGCACTGGCGCCAGCAGGCCGACGCCGGCCTCGACCTGGTCGCCGCGGGCGACTTCGCCTACTACGACCAGATGCTGGGCATGAGCGCCCTGCTCGGCGCGCTGCCGGCACGCTTCGGCTTCGACCCGCGCACGCTGACGCTGACGCAGTACTTCGAGTTGGCCCGCGGCAATGCGGCGCAGCCGGCGATGGAAATGACCAAGTGGTTCGATACCAACTACCACTACCTGGTGCCGGAACTGGGCCCGGACACGCGCTTCGATGGCGGAGTCGACTGGCTGTTCGACGAGATCGACGAGGCGCTGGCGCTGGGCCATCACGTCAAGCCGGTGCTGGTGGGACCGGTCACCTGGCTGTGGCTGTCCAAGACCCACGTCGCCGGCTTCGATCGCCTGACGCTGCTGCCGAAGCTGGCCGCCGCCTACCGCGACATCCTGCAGCGGCTGCGGGCGCGCGGCATCGAATGGGTCCAGCTCGACGAGCCCGCGCTGTGCCTGGAGCTCGACGACGCCTGGCTGGACGCGTATGACACGGCCTATGCCGCGCTGGCCGACTGCGGCGTCAAGCTGCTGCTGGCGACCTACTTCGATTCGGCGGCCGAGCACGCCGCCCGCGCCGCAGCATTGCCGGTGCACGGCTTCCATCTCGATCTGGTGCGCGCGCCGCAGCAGTGGCAGGCCTGGCGCGAGGTGCTCCCGGCCAATGCGGTGCTGTCGGCGGGCGTGATCGACGGCCGCAATATCTGGCGTGCCGACCTGCGCGCGATTCTGGCGCAGCTGGCGCCGCTGCACGCCGAACTGGGCGACCGCCTGTGGCTGGCGCCGTCCTGCTCGCTGCTGCATGTGCCGGTGTCGCTCGCGCCGGAGACGCGCCTCGACCCCGAAATCCGCGGCTGGCTGGCGTTCGCCACCGAGAAACTGGAAGAGCTGAAGGTGCTGGCGACCGCGTTGAACGACGGCGAGGCCGCGGTGGCCGACGCACTGGCCGCCTCGGATTCCGCCCAGGCCGGCCGCCGGGCGTCCCGCCGCGTGGTCAACGCCCAGGTCCGCCAGCGCGTTGCCGCGGTGACGCCGGAGATGGCCGATCGCCGCAGCCCCTTCGCGCAGCGCATCGCCGATCAGCGCGCCGCGCTGCAGTTGCCGCCGCTGCCGACGACCACCATCGGCTCGTTCCCGCAGACCGCCGAGATCCGCCAGACCCGCGCGGCCTTCAAGCGCGGCGAACTGGGCGCGCTGGCCTACCTGCAACGGATCCGCGCCGAGATCGAGGACGCCGTGCGCCGCCAGGAGGCGCTGGGGCTGGACGTGCTGGTGCATGGCGAGGCCGAGCGCAACGACATGGTCGAGTACTTCGGCGAGCAGCTGTGCGGCTATGCCTTTACCGAATTCGGCTGGGTGCAAAGCTACGGCTCGCGCTGCGTCAAGCCGCCGCTGATCTATGGCGACGTCTACCGTCCCGAGCCGATCACCGTCGATACCGCCCGCTATGCGCAGTCGCTGACTGACCGGCCGATGAAGGGCATGCTGACCGGCCCGATCACGATGCTGCAATGGTCGTTCGTGCGCGACGACCAGCCGCGCGCCGACACCGCGCTGCAGCTGGCGCTGGCGATCCGCGACGAAGTGGCCGATCTCGAACAGGCCGGTATCCGCGTGATCCAGATCGACGAGCCCGCGTTGCGCGAGGGCCTGCCGCTGCGGCGCGCAGACTGGGACGGCTACCTGCAGTGGGCGGTGCGCGCCTTCCGCATTGCCGCCGCGGTGGTCCGCGACGATACGCAGATCCACACCCATATGTGCTACGCCGAGTTCAACGACATCCTGCCAGCGATCGCCGCCCTCGATGCCGACGTGATCACGATCGAGACCTCGCGCTCGGCGATGGAGCTGCTCGACGGCTTTGCCGCGTTCGACTATCCGAACGAGATCGGCCCCGGCGTCTACGACATCCATTCGCCGCGCGTGCCCAGCGTCGAGGCGATCGGCCAGCTGCTGACGCGCGCCTGCCAGGTGATTCCGCCCGAGCGGCTGTGGGTCAATCCCGATTGCGGGCTGAAGACGCGCGGCTGGGCGGAGACCGAGGCGGCGCTGCGGAACATGGTGGCCGCGGCCCGGCAGTTGCGCGAGAGGCTGGCGGCGGAAGGCGCGGCGGGCTTGCAACGGCAGCCGGTGGCGCTGGAGCGTGCTGCCCATGCGGGCGGGCAGTGCGATTGCGCGGCGCATTGAACGGCGCATTGAACGGCGCATTGAACGGCGGATTGATCGCGCTTTGATCGCGCTTTGATCGGCGGGGTGTGCGCGATCGAGGCGCGGCATCAGAGGCCGGCTGCCAGGCTGGCAATGAGAAAGGGGGCGGCTCCAGGCCGCCCCCTTTTTTTGCACCGTCAGCGCTCGGTTGGCGCTCGGTTGGCGCTCGGTTGGCGCTCGGTTGGCGCTCGGTTGGCGCTCGGTTGGCGCTCTATCTGCGCTCGATCTGCGCTCAGTCCGCGCCGACCTTCCGCACCGGCGGCGCGCTCCAGTTGCCGTCCAGCGCCGTCGGCTGCGGCCAATACAGCCGCAGCATCAGGTTGAACGGACCGTCGGGAGCCGGCAGCCAATTGGCGGCCTGTGCCCGCGGCGGCCGCGCATGCTGGACCACGATCTCGACCGAGCCGTCGCGGTTGCGCCGCAGGCGGTCGCGGCTGCCAATGGCATAGCGGTTCAACGGGTTGGCCACGACGTCCTGCGCCTGGTCGTACAGCGACAGCGACCAGAATGCCTTGGCCGGCGGCAGCGCGCCCTTGTCGAAGCGGATCACGTAGCGATTGGCGCCGTGCAGCGGCTGGCCGGTGGCGTCGGCGTTCGCGCGGAACACCATGGTGTCTTCGCCGAGGCTGGACCCCAGCGCCAGCCAGGCCGTGGCGGCGCGGCGGTCGTAGTCGGTGCCATAGCGGCCGGCGTCCTTGCGCGACAGCCAGGCGCCCGACGCCGCCCCTTCGCCACCACGCGCCAGCGCAACGATGCGGGCCAGCGCCCGCGTCGCGCCGTCCTGCAGCGCGCGCGCCGTTTCCGGTTCCAGCACCGTGGTCGAATACGGGGCGCCAGGCTCGATTCCCAATGCCCGGACTTTCCGCATCATGCCCTCGTCCGCCGTCGTCGGCGGGTTGGCGGGCAGCAGCGCGGCAAAGCGGTTGAAGAACGCCTGCGCGTCCATCGCCGCGACCTGCTCGACCGGGGGCGTCTCCAGGTCGACCGCCGCCGGCGGGATCGTCGGCACCGCCGGCAAGGCGCGGCGGCCGTTCGGCCAGGCGGCCAGCGGCGTCAGACGGTAGCCGTTCTGCAGCCGGTGCGCGGCCGGCAGATCGTGCCTGCCGTCAACCTGAATATGGAGCGCCGCCCAGGCCATCGCGGTTGGGGAGCGGATCTCGCGCACGCCGGCCGGCAACGCACCGGTCCAGTCCGGCCCGACGATCGCGTAGTTGCCGCGCTGGGTCCCGGTGGTCCGCTTGCCCAGCGCCGAGAAGACGTTGGACCAGCCGTCGAGCAACTGCATCGTGTAATAGCGGCCCTGGGTGTCCGGCACGCTCAGCACCACCGGCCCGCGCGACAGATCGAGCCAGGCGATCGAGGTCAGGGTGTCCGCGTCGGGGCTTGCCATGTCCGAGGCGCCGGGACGCGGCGCGCCGCGCTGGTGGACAAAGGTATTGACCGCCGTCTGCCCCGCCGCGCCGGCCGAGGCCCGCGCCGCCATCACCTCGCGCGTGACATCGGTCAGCACGAGCGGATAGGCGTAGGTATAGACTTCGACGGCCAGCGCGCGGGCGTCGTCCCGCGTCGGTTGTACTGCCGCCCGTAGCGGCGACTCGTCGGGCGGCACCGCCGCGCACCCGGCCAACAGCGCCGCGACTCCCGCCGCGCCCGCCACTAGGCGTATCCACTGCATCATTTCCCGTTCCTTCTTGTGCGGCTGTCCCCGGGGCGAATGCCGATCCGGGGTGCCTTCTTTTCCGACCAGAATGATGGATAGCCTGGGCCAGGATTGTCAATCGACAGTGTGGCGCCGGGACGCCGCCGCCGGTCGATCTTCGCACCGTGCACCGACGTTCGCCGCCAGCGGCGGGCCAACGGGCCAACGGGGCAACGGGGCAACGGGGCAACGGAGCAACGTTCAACGGCCAGCGGTCAGCGGTCAGCGGTCAGCGGTCAGTGGTCAGCGGTCAGCGGTGATGCAGATGAGGGTGGTAGCGCGGTTCCGTCGCGGCCGGCTTGGCCGGGGCCTTGGCACCGGGCTGACCGGTGCCCGACGACGCAGGCTTTGCGCCGGCAGGACCGGCGAGACCAGCGGGACCGGCGGGACCACCGAGGCCGGCCGGCCGGCCGGCCAACGGACCGGCGGGAAGCTCGTGGCCCGCCCTGGTTCCGGCCTGGTCGGCCTGGCCGCCCTCCGCATCCACACCGGCCACGCGCGCCGACCAGTCCTTCTGCATCAGGATGAAGTTGCCCAGCAGCGTCTCCAGCACCGTGCGGTCGATCTTGGCGAGCGGCATGGTCTGATGCAGGATCAGCGTGCCGGACTGCGGCTCCAGTCCCAGCGCGGCACCGTGGTCGCGCAGCGGCTCGACGCCGGTGGCCAGCATCTCCCTGACCATTTCGCGATCGAGCCGCTCCGGCAATTCTTCGGCGATCAATCCGACCAGCACCAGATTATGGTTGTCGTCATCGCGACGGAAGGTGATCGGGTACTCCTCGTCGACGCGGATATGGCACAGGCCATCCTCGTCGAACGCCATTTCGGGAATCCCGATCGATTCGCCGAACTCCGCCAGCAGGCGGTCAAAGCCATCCAGTCTGTTCATGTCGCGCTCCAGTCGCGTTCGTTCACACCTCGATCCATGGCATCGATCGGCTTCGATGCCGCGCGTCGATGCTGCCGGTCGCAGGCCCTCATTTCCATCTCATCGTTCCATCATTTATTGCTCATTGTCGCTACCTAGACTGGCGCCATCCTGAACCGAGGGCCATCGAGCCAACACCTGGCATCGGACGCAACTCGGATTCCGGCATAGTCTTCGGAGCAACACATGACTATCCAAACGTTGAACGGCCTTGCCGTACTGCCGCGCCTGGTGCAATCCGCACGCCGCCCCATCACCGGTCACCTGTCCGCCACCCGCGTCGTGCTGGTCGACGATCACGCCGTGATGCGAGAGGGCCTGAAATCGCTGCTGACCAAGGCCGACCCGACCGTGGACATCGTCGGCGAAGCGTCGGACGGACACGGTGCCGTCCACGCCTGCCTGCAGTTCCATCCCGATCTGATCCTGATGGACCTGCAATTGCGCTCCCTCGACGGGGTCGACGCCATTGCGACCATTCGCCGCAGATGGCCCAGCATTCGCGTGGTGGTACTGGCCGGCCTGCATTCCGAGAACCGCGCGGCCGCCGCGCTGCGCGCCGGCGCGCACGCCTACGTCCTCAAACGCAGCAACCTGGAAAAACTGATGGCGGCGCTGCACGCCGTCCGCCAGGACATGGCCTATCTCGATCCCGACATCGACCTCGAACAGGTGGACGCGATGCGCCGCACCGAGGGGGACGACGGCGGCCATGTGGCCGCCGCCGGACTGACGCCGCGCGAGCGGCAGATACTGAAGCTGGTCGCCGAAGGACATACCAACCGGCGTGTGGCCGAGCGCCTGTCGATCAGCCTGAAGACCGTCGAGACGCATCGGATGAACCTGATGCGCAAGCTCGACGCCCACAATGTCGCGGACCTGTCCAAATGGGCGCGACGGCTTGGCCTGATCGACGTTTGATCGGGCATCCACGGTCCGGGCCATGCCGACCGGACCCGTCCTTGCCGTAGCGGCCCGCGGCGTCATGGCTGTACCGGCCGCCCTTGCCGTGGGCCGCCCCGCATCCGATACCGAACCTGCACCATGCCCGCGATGTCATGCGGCTCGCATTGCGCGCCCAGCTGGCGATAGACCGACAACAAACGCCGGCCAAGCTGCTGCTCATCGACATCGCTCGCGTGGCCCTCCGTCAACGGCACCAGCCCTTCGACGACCTCGACCTCCGGTACCGATCGCTCGATCGCATGGATCAGCGATACCAGTGTGCGCATCGCCCCGCGGAAGTCGCCTGGGGCGCTCGTGGGATCCGACGAACCCGACGATCCAGACGATCCAGACGATCCCGAGGAATCCGATACGCCGGACTCGTCGTACGCCGCGATATCGCAGATCAACAGGGTGCCCTGCTGGAAGCGGTAGATCAGCTCGAGCCGGGCAAACCGCACGCGGCGCCCCAGTTCGAATGCCGACTCGCCGAGATAGGCAATGTCGGGCTGCAGGCCGCGAGACAGCAGAAATCCGGTGACCGGATCCGCCGGCACGGCGATCGCGGCCTGCGGCGCTTCGCTGTCGGAATGCTTCGGCGCAGCCACGATCGATTACCGCGGAGCGACCGTGGCCTTGATGGCCGCGATCATTTCCTGTGTCAGCTGACCGGCCTCACGCAGATATTGATCGTGATGCTGATCGGCGTTGTCGCGCGCCTTGCCTGCGTCGCGCGCCGCCGAGTCCGAGACGTTGCGGGCGAGGTCGGCATGAATCTGCGCCTCCTCCGCCTTGCCGCGCGTACCGGCAGTCACGGTCTGGCCAATGGCGTTGCCGATACCGCTGGCCGGCGTGCCAAGATGCGACCCCATTTCCACACCCATGCCGTAGCCCAGGGGAGTCTTCAAGCCGATGATGCCGCCGCCAATGCCGCAGGCCATGCTGAAGCCGCCGGTAACAATCCCGGTCACGCCGGTCGCCACCTCGGCCTTCTTGCGTTGGTCCTTCGCATCGATGGCCCGTTGGTAGGCCAGCTTCTGCAGATCCGCCACGTTCTTCTCGAGCGCCGCGTGGCACTCCACGTAGGTGTTGTACAGCTTCCTCATCAAGGCCTGAAATTCGAGGATCATGGCCTGCGCCGACTTTGTCTCGCTGCTGCGGGCCGACGCTTCCGGCACGGTAATCGGCTGCTGCGTCGCGACGCTGGCCGAATTGCTGATGGTGTTCATCGTTGCTGCTCCTGTGAAATCGCTTCCGCGATGTCGGCGGCGACCTGCCGATGCAGCGCCACCGCCCGCTTCTTGATCGGAACGACTGTTGGCACTCAAACGCCGGCCGTTACGGCCTGCAGTGCCACGTCGCGAATCTCGCCGATTGCGTTGGTGATGTTTTCGGTATTGTCGATATGGTCCTGGGTGACCCGTTCGAGCGCGTTCCTGTTTTCCTTGATCTGTCGGCCGATCAGATCGATCAGAAACTGCAGCATCATCGCGTGGATCATCATCCGTTCGATCTCTTCCTTCTTGTTGGCGCCTTCGACGCGAAGCGCATTGACGGTGATCTGCTGTGCCGCCGGCGCGACGACTCGCGCCGTTGCCGATGCCGCCTCCAGCGCGGCCGTGAAGTTGACCGCCGCGCGCACTGTCGCCAGCGTCAGCTGCTTCTTGACCTGGTCGATGAAGGTCGATTGGATGACCTCGGTCGTCAGGCCGCGCATCTGCTTGGCGGCCTGCCACAGCGACTGCTCGACCAGCTTCTGCACGGCCTCATTGGTGAACGACCTGGCGAATGCCTCCGCCAGCTTCTGGCTGCCGCCCGCAACCCGCAGGGAGTTGCGCAGCTGCACGGCGACGTCGTCGACCATCGTCTGGGCGATGTTCTTGACCAGCTGCGATGCGGCTTCGGCAGCGTCGCCGCCTTTCTCCATCGCATTGACCAGCGTCACGCCAACCGAACTGATTCGCTTGCCGCCCTGCTCCACGCCGGTGGTCAGCAGTTCGCCGGCTGCCGTGCCGAGGATCGCATTGGCCGCCTTGGCGATCCTCGCCACCGAGACCACGCTTGCCAGGCCGGCCACCACGCTCAGGCCCATTTCCCATTTCGCCAGCTCGTCGATATGGTGTCGAAGCTTGCCGGCAAGCTCCGGGTGAGCCATCTCGATGGTCTGCAGCGTGCATTTGGCCAGCCCGACCAGACCAGCCGCAAGGTCGATGGCCCCCTGGGGTTGCCCGGTGGCGATCTTCAGCGCGCCGGTCACGACCTGCGCGGCGGCCATGGCCCAGTTCAGCACCAGCCCCAGTACCTGCCCCTTGCCGGCCTTCTGCTGCATCTGCTTCTGCTTCTCGGCGGCCTCCTGCTCCTTGCGCTGCTTTTCCTCGATGGCCGCCATTTCTTCCTTGCGCAGGGCAAGGGTGTGGTCGAGGTTGGCCTTCATCAATTCGGCCGTGAAGATCCCGCTCTCGACCTGCAGTTCCATCAGGACCGCCTCGGGATTCAGTGCGCGCCGATAGAAGGCGTGCATCGATTCGGTCGCGCCGCCCAGGTCGCTCAGCGCCAGCTGAACGGCCTTTTCGTCATGCTTCGAGGCCGCCTTCGCGGCACGAAACGCGCCGGACAACACGTCCATGACGCTGCCCCAGGCGCGCTCGGCGGTGCGCCGGTCGACCTCGCGCAGCGCCGGCGGCGGTGGCTTCAGCAGCGAAGCGGCAAAGGCCGCGGCTCGAGCGACCTGGTCAACCTCCTCGGCCTCCTCGACCTCCAACGCCGAAGCCGGCAACATGGCCGGCATGGCAACGCGCGCTCCCGCGCTGCCACGAACCATGCCGGTCCGGCCGGGTCCGCTTGCCTCCCACTGCGTATCGAGGCGATCCTGCCTCTCCCCGCCGGGAACCAGCCCGACGGGCTGTAGTGCATTGGCACCGATCATTGTTTTCCTCCTTCCATTCGCGCGCTCTCTGCGGCCGGCGGGGTTGCCGGCGGCAGGGCCTGAAACGACTGCAGCGACTGCAGCGATTGTTCGGCGAGACCGCGCAGTCCCTGGTATGTGATCTGCTCCCCGCACCAACCGATCGCGGCCGAATAGGCTTGCGCCGCCTTCTGATACTCGCCGCACAACTGCAGGCTGACCCCGGCCAGGTAGGGTGGCTTCGGTTCCCACATGCGCAATTGCGCGCAGCGCGTGAAGCAATAGATCGCCTCGTCGTGCCGATGCAGCTTCTGCAGGCTCAGCCCCAGCGACAACCAGTAGTCGTAGCCGTGCGGGTCGATCGCCGCCAGCGCAAGGAAGAGCTGCCGCGCACCCTCGTGGTCGTCTGCCTCGTACCGCTGGCAGGCGTACGTGTACAGGACCTCCAGCGCGGCGGCATCGAGCCCGAACAATTCGCGCAGGCTCCCGCCCTCGGCGAAGTAGCGCTCGACGTCCCGCTGCGCCGCGTTATGAGCGATCGGCTCCATCGGCTCCATCGGCTCCATCGGCTCGATCGGCTCTGCCGGCGCCGGATCGCGATCGCCGTCGGCGCGGCCGGCGCCGGCAAGCGGCGCCGCACCGGATGGACTTGCCTGCTTCAACACGCGTTGCACGGTGCTCTCCCCTGGCTGGCTTGCGCGATCAGACCTTGGACGTGATCTGTTCCTTGATGCGCTTGACCATGTCGATCAGCGACGTCAGCAGTTGCTGGACCACTTGCAGCAGGCTCAGCGCAATATTGGTCTGCTGCATGTACTGGCTGTTCATGTCGGTGTACTCGGTCTTCTTGATGTCCAGGCTCCCAATGGCGGTGCGCAACTGGGCGGCCGAGTACTTCTGACTCGCAAATTCCTCGAAGCTCGCGTATTTGCGGGGAAAGACACCGTCGATCTGCAGGTTGTTGTCCCACATGTAGCGGGCGACGTCGCTCGGCAGCGTGGTGGTCTTGTTCGGATCGGAACCGATGTCCTTGTCGATGGCGATCTGGGTCGCGTTCTTCAGCTTCTCGATCGCGCGCGCCGTTTCGTTGTTCCACTTGTATTCGTCCATGCGCGCGCCGACCTCGAGCCGCTGGTTCTCGATCGCCTGGAACATCAGCGCGAAGCAGGCGGAATCGGTGACCGGCTTGGTATCGTAGTTACGCGGAACGAGCAGCCCGCCGGCCAGCGGCGCGGGCTCGGCGGTCGTCAGAGGCATCTCCTTGACAGGCGCGTCGGTCTGCAGCAGCAGTTCCGGATTGGGTCGCGTTTGTATATGTCCAGCCATTTTTCTACTCCAATTCAATATTCAAGATTCAAAACAGGAGGGCCTCGTCATGCAAAACGGCGCACGCGTTTCTTGGGCTTTTCCGCCGTGCTCCCGGCGCGAGGCGGCACCGGAGCGGTTTGTTGTTCCTCCCCGCGCGCACCGAACACCTTTTGCTTGTAGCGCTCGATTTCGCGGCGGTCCTGCGCGGCGCGCAGGTTCATTTCCTTGATCATGGCCTGCAGCTGCTCCATCCGGCCCTGTATGTCGTCGCCGTTGTTTCGGCTCGCATCCAGGAAGGCGGCCAGCGCGGCCAGCTCTTGCGCGGCCTTGGGATCCCTGGTCGCGCGCAGTTGCAGATCGTCGATGCGCCGTTCGATCTCGGCCCAGTCGTTCATCTCCTTTTGCAGCGTTGCGCGCAGACGTTCGAGGGTTTCCACGGCCTGCTTCCACAATTGCTCTTCTTCCATCTTGCTTCTCCATTCGAAGCCCGTTGTGATGACTCTACGGATCAAGGCTTCATGAATCTATTGAAAAATCCGGGGTGCTAAAGCATTTGGTTTTCGTTCGGGTATTGCGCCAAGGCGTTTGCGGTCATGGATCATTGCAACGCCATTCGGGCCGCTTCGCGCAGCGCTCACGCGCGCTGTGCCGCCAGCCGGCGCCATACCTTGTCGACCGTGCGCGTGCCGGCCAGACAGAGCTCGCGCATCGCCGTCAATCGGGCGAAGGCCTCCGGCGTCTGCGGCGCGCGCAGCTGTGCATCGATGCTTCGGCGCGCGCGCGCCAGTTCGGCGCGCAGCTGCTTGCGCAGCGCGCCGTCGCTGTCCTCGGCCAGGCGGCACTCGATCTCGGTGCCATACAGGGCGGGGGGCGGGGTGTTGGATGAAGTCGGTTCCATCAAAGCTCCAGCGGTAGATGCATCAGCTCGCCCTCGCGCTCGAGGTCGATGCCGTTGCGGTCCAGATGCACGATCACGTGGCCCGCCGGCAGCCGGCTTCCCGTCTTCAGGCGCGTGCCGTTGGCCAGATCGAGAAAGGCCAGCTCGCCGCTGCCGCCGAAGCTGACCACCGGCGCGGGGAAGATGCCGGTCTGGCTCGACCGGGTCGGGATGTTCTGGAAGATGACCTTGGGCGCGTCCGGATGCGAGCCCGCGAACGCGTGCGTGACCGCCGACAGGCTGCGCTGTGCGCCTTCATCGAGCACGCCGGTGATCAGGATCAGGTCCTTCTCGCGCGCGACGCTGAGCCGCCCGATCAGGCCCGCGTCGCGCAGCATGCCGATCAGCGTCTTGACGCTGGTGCCGACCGGGTCCTCCACCGACCACCGCCGCAATCCCTGCATCGACGACAGCATCGACACCGCGCGGCGCCAGCGCGCGTCGGCATGGAGGGTGCCCTGGATGACCACCGTGCCGACCGCCGGACCGGGCCGCACCCGCGCCTCGCCGAAGCCGTGCAGATTCAGCACGGCCTGCACGTTGCGCACCAGTTCGTCCTGGCACAGGGTGTCGTCGCGATACGGCTTGCCGTGCTCGCGCAGCCTGTCAACCAGTGCGTTGCGCGCATTCGAATCCAGACAGCTGCCGGCCAGCACCATCATCCCGTCCTGACGGGTGGCAACATCGATGCCCTGCTGCCGCGCCCGCTTGCGCCACTCGGCCAGCCACTCGTCGCGATCGACCACCGCGCTGTCCGGCTGCAGCATCCCGTACGCCCAGATCGCCGCGCCCGCGCTGCCGGACATCAGCAGCACCAGGCCGGCGTACGCCAGGACGGTCGCCACCATGCCGCGTCGCCCGTCTCGCCGGGCCGGTACCTTGCGCTCGGGCAGCGGCCGATCGGCATCCCCGACCAGCAGCGCGAGGCCGCCGATGTCGACGACCTTCTCCAGCGGCAACGGGACGTCCGCCGGCTTCGTCGGCACGCCTTCTATCCATACCGGCACCTCAGTGCGCAGCAGCACGCCCTGCCCGGTGCAATCGAGCACGGCGCGCCCGCCGCCCTCCAGCATGGCGTCAAGGTCGGGATCGGCGCCGCCGATGGTGAATTCGCCCTCGGGCAAGCGCAGCCGGCGTCCGGCCAGCGGCCCGCTGAGGATCTTGATCTGGTATCGGTATTTCATGACCACTTCAGTTGAGGGCGTGCGGTTCGGCCTTGATCAGGAACAGCCGCACGACGCTCAGGTTCTCTCGGGTCTCGTTGCGGAACAGGCCGCCGACCAGCGGCAGGTCGCCCAGCAGCGGAATCTTGCGTTGGCCCTGGCGCTGCTTCTCCTCGACGAAGCCGCCCAGCAGCAGGCTCTGACCCGGCCGCAGGATGGCCTGCGTGGCGATGCCGGAGTTGCGCACCTGGGGCAGCTGCTCGATGTTGTTGGCCGGCGGCTCCTGCCGTCCGTCCTGGATGTCGAGCGTCAGCATTACCTCCTGCTCCCCGTGCATGTCGATCAGACGCGGGGTCACGCGCAGCAGCGAGCCGGCCGCGACCGAGGCCAGCTCGGCGACCTTGTTGCCCTGCAGCTTGGTGTAGAAGGTGATGTTGCGGTCGAGCACCGCCTGCACGTTGTTCAGCGTCACCACCGACGGGCGCGACAGCACCTTGGCCCTGGAGTTCTGCTCCAGCGCGTTGATGCGGACGAAGAAGTCGGCGGTGTTGCTCAGCACCGTCGAGAAGGTGCCGTCCGTGGCCGCGGCATTGCCGGCGTTGAAGCTGATGCGCGACTTGCCCAGGCCGACGCTGCCGCCGATATCGAGGCCAAGCTCGCGCATGTCGGCGGCGTCCACGTCGATGATCGCCACCGAGATCTCGATCTGCCGCGGCCGCTGGTCCAGCTGCTTGATCAGCTCCGCGTACAGCGGGATGTTCGCCGCGCGGTCGCGCACGATCACGGCGTTGTTGCGGGCGTCCGCCGAGAACGTCGGCTGCGTGCCGGAGACCGGTACCACCTGCCCGCTTTCCGTCGGCGCCGGAATCGCACGGCTGCGCACCATTTCCCGCAGCTCGGTGACCACGCCGGGAATCACGACCTGCTGGTCGCGGTAGGTGTAGGCGCCATCGACCGCCGAGGCATAGCGCAGCGGGAAGACCTGCACGACCTCCTTGTTCTGGGTCTGGTTCAACGTCTTCTCGTCGAGATCCTTGGCCAGCTTGCCGATCCTCTGCACGCAGACCGGGACGCCGAATACCTCGACCGCATTGAAATTGCTGACCGGCCGCACCGAGCAGGTACCACCCTTGAACACGCCGGCCTCGCGCAGGTACTGCGCCAGCTCGCCGGCATCGAGATAGGACGGCGTCAGGACTTCGGTCCTGACCTCGCCGGCCTTGTAGGCGTACAGCACGCGGCCGTCGAAATACCAGGCGAGGTTGTACAGCTGCGCCAGCTGGTCGAGCAGGCGTTCCGGCTGGCGGCCCTCCAGCGTGCCGACGAAGGTGTCGTTGACGTCCGGGCTGACGATCACCGGCACGCCATAGTTGGCGCCCAGGTCGCGCAGCAGCGCGGCGACCTTCATGCCGCGCGAAGACACGGAGAACTCCGGGCCCGACAGGCCCAGCGGGCCCGATGCCGCCCGCGCCTCGACGGCGAATACCAGCGCCGCGGCGAGAAACGTCAGCTTGCCCAGCTGCAATGCATTCATATCAGTCTTCCAATATCCGAACCCGGTCCGGTCGCGGCAGCGCGCGCGCTTTCCGTCAGCCGCCGGACCAGCGCCAGTTGCAGCGCAAGCCGTTCTTCCAGTTGCTTCGCTTCGATATCGTGGTCGTAGCGGTGCCACAGCAGCCACGCCTTGCCATCGCTGGCCAGCGCGTCATCGGCCGCGGCCGGCGTTGCGGCCAACGACAGCGTCGCGTCGTCGAGCCAGCCTTCGGGCGGCTCGGCGCCGAGCTCGAGCAGCAGGCCGATGCACAGTCCCGCCTCGAGGCACCACGCGCTGGCCGGCACACCGCCGACCTCGATCTGCGCGGTCGGTCCATTGGCGGCGATCACCGCGACGCCTGGACAATCCATCAGCTTGCGCAACCAGGCGCCGGCACCGCGCTGGCCGAAAGTGGACGGTGGGTTCATCGACTCATCATCTGGCAGGGAACGCGACGGCGTGATCCGGTCATGACCTGAAAGCCGTGCGCCGGCGCCGCGCGGCGGCGGCATGCTTGATGGCACCGTCATCAGACCGGTCCCGCGCGTACCGGCTCGGGGGCCGGCAATCGCGTCCAGGTCGACGCCTCGACGGGCGCGTCCGTCGCCATCGCCCGTACCGTGGCAGTGGTCCCGTTTGTTGCCGCGCGCGTCGGCGGCTGCGAGCTGGACGTCAACAGCGCGCCGATCCAGTTCGATACGGTCCGCAGCGTCGCATCGGCCTGCTGGCGTGCCGCGGCGTTGCTGCCGGCCCTCGCCGGACGGCCCGCCTTCGCGCTGCTGCCGTCGTCGGTGCGGCTCGCGATCGTGCCGGCGGCTTGCGCATCGGCCGTGCCGCCGTTGCCGGGGGCATTGGCGCCCGCCGTCGGGGCAGCCGGCAAGGGCATTTGCGCTGTTCCGGGCGTCAGGCCGAGGTGCGCCAGCACCTTGCTGACGTAGCCCTGCGTCTCGGCAAAGGGCGGAATGCGGCGGCCATACCTTTCGACCGCGCCCTCGCCGGCGTTGTAGGCCGCCAGCGCCAGCGTCAGGTCCTCGTCGAAGCGGTTCAGCAGCCAGCGCAGATACTGCGTGCCGGCGCTCAGATTGCTGCGCGGATCGCGCAGATCGGCCGCGCCGAAACGTCGCCCCGTCGCGGGCATTACCTGCATCAGGCCGACCGCGCCTTTCGGCGAGCGCGCCTGCGGCTGGAAATTGGATTCGACCTTGATCACCGCCCTGACAAGATGCGGCGCGACATCGTGCCGGCGCGCGACCTCTTCGATCAGATCGTCGTACGCCGATGCCAGCCGGGCGTTCGGCGGGGCGAGCGCCAGTTGCGTGTGGCGCGGGCGCGTTGCCCCCCCCGCGGCGGTCACGACTTCGCCCGCCATGCCGCCATCGCGCATCCCCTCGCGCATTCCCTCGCGCATCCCCTCGCGCATTCCCTCGCGCATCGCCTCCCGCATCCCCTCGCGCATTCCCTCGCGCATTCCCTCGCGCATCGCGTCGGGCCGGAAGGCGACGGTGCGCGCGCGCGGTGCCGTGGAAGCCGGCGATCGCGCCTCGGCCGACGCAACCGCGGGGTCGACGGTCGGCGCGATGGCATCGAGACCGAGCACGCGGGCGTTGTCCTGGCCCATGGCGCGTGCCGCATGGCGGGCCAGCGTGCTGAGCGCCAATTGTTCGACACCGGGGCGCCCGTGGCCGGCGCTTCCGTCAGCGGGGCCCCAGTGGCCGGAGCGTCCGTCATCGGCGCGTCCGTCATCAGCGCGCCCGTCAGCGGCGCCACGCGAACCAGCGGAGCCGCGAAGTTGCGCTTGCGGTATTGCGGTCGACGAAGCGGCCCGCTCGCTGTCCACGATGGCCCGGGCCTCCCGCTCTGCGGCGCTCCGCACGCCCCAGATACTGCCGGCCGCGGGGTTCACCGCTTGTGGCACGGGGGGCACCATCGCGGGTGCCGGTGCCGGTGCCGGTGCCGGGGCCGGTGCCGGTGCCGGTGCCGGGGTCGGCGCCGGGGCCAGGGCCGGGGCCGGTGCCATGGCCGGCGCTACGGGCGGTGCCACGGCCTGCGCTGCAGCCTGCGCTGCCGATGGCGCGGCGTCGTCGGCGTGTGCGGCGCCTGCCGCCAGGCCGCCGACCAGGGCGATCACCGGGACCGCCGTTATCGTCCTCATCACGAAACGCTCTCCAATGGGGGACCGTCCCTGGCACCGGCCTAGCCATCGGCCGGGCGGCGGGGATCGGGTCGTGGGTTGCGGCCGGAAGCGCCGCGGGGGTCGACGCCGCCGTCGAGGCCTGGCGTGGAGCTGTCGGTGTCGGTGCAGCTGTCGGTGTCGGTGTCGGTGTCGGTGTCGTTGTCGGTGTCGTTGTCGGTGTCGGGGTCGGTGTCGTTGTCGGGGTCGGGGTCGGGGTCGGCGTCGCCGTGGGTGTCGGTGTCGCTGTGGGTGCCCGCGTCGCTGTCGCCTTCCGTGTCCTCGCCGACGTCCAGGTCGTCGTCCGAATCGTCATTCAGCTCGTCATCCAGGTCGTCATCGCCGATGCCCTCCTCCGCCTGCCTCATCTCGTTGACCAGGCTGAGGATCTCGGCGACCGGCTCGAACAGCTCGGCGGGGATGTAGTCACCAACCTCGGTACGCGCATGGAGCCGGCGCGCGACATAGACCTGCTCGACCATCGGCACGCCCGCCTCCTCGGCGATCGCGATCATTTGCAGCGCACGCGCATCGACGCCCTTCTCGATGACCTGGGGCAGCGGCGTCTCGCCGGCCACGAAGTACAGACAGACCGCGACATGGGTCGGGTTGCGCACAACCGCGGTGGAACGCTTGACGTTGGCCGCCATGCTGCCGCTCTGGATATCGCGATGGATCTCCTTGCGCTTGTGCTTGATATGCGGGTCGCCCTCGGTGTTCTTGAATTCCTTCTGGATCTCGTCGCGGCTCATCATCAGCTGCTTGGTCAGGCTGCGCTTCTGGAACGCCAGATCCGCGATGGCGAACACCACGTAGAACAGCACCAGGATTCCCCACAGCCAGCCGATCAGCACACCGGTGACCCGCAGCCCGCACTCGGCGCCGCACAGCGGCAGGAACTGGAAGGAATAGAGGTAGCGCTTGATCAGCAAATAGAAGGCGATGCTCAGGATCGACACCTTGAGCAGCGACTTGCCGAACTCGAACAGCGAACGCAGCGAGAACAGCTGCTTCGCGTTGGTCAGCGGGTTGATGCGCTCGCCTTTCGGCTTGATGAACTTCGGCGCGAACAGCGGGCCGATCTGCGACATCACCGCGCCCACCGTCGCCAGCACGAGCACGATGGCGACCGGCGCCAGCAGATGCAGCATCAGCGTGCCGGATACCGTCGCCACCCGCCACATCGCCACACGCAACGGCTCGCCGGTGCTGGCGATCGCCACCTCGATGATGTTCTGGAAGGCGTCGACGATGTCCTCGCCGCGCACCCAGAAGTAGCCGAGCAGCACGGCGAGCTGGATGCCGGTGGCGATCTCCACGCTCTTGGCGATCTGGCCTTCCTCGCGCGCATCGCGGATCTTCTTCGGCGTCGGCTGTTCGGTCTTCTCGGTCATCGCATGGTCCCGAGCAGATTGGCCACCACGCCGCCGAACGCATCGAAACGCTGCTGGAAGGCACCCAGCGCGTAGCTCATGCCGATGGCCAGCACGAACAGCGCCAGCGCGCTCTTGATCGGCATCGCGACAAAGAACACGTTCAACTGCTGCGCCGAGCGATTGACCAGGCCGAGCGCGGCATCGATCAGCACCATCACCACCAGCGCGGGCAGCGCGAAGCCGATGCACAGCTCCATCATCAGTTGCCACTGATGGGCGATAAAGCCCGGGAAGCTCGCCGACAGATGCCAGCCGCCGAGCAGCGGCATGCTCTGATACGAGGCATAGAGCGCGGTAAGCATCGCGTTGAAGCCGCCGCCGACCAGAAACAGCACCGCGAGCACCTGCGTGAACAGCACGCCGAACACCGACGACTGCTCTTCCAGCATTGGGTTCAGCACCGAGGCCATCGAGGTGCCGCGCACGGTGTCGATCACGGTGCTGGCCATGTCGATGGCCCAGAAGGGAATGGTTGCGCAGAAGCCCATCACCAGCCCGATGGCGAACTCCTGCATCACCAGCAGGGCCAGGGCCGGCAGCGACAGTTCGGAAAACTGCGCGGCCTGCGCGAGCTGCATCGGCAGCGCGGGCAGCGCCATCACCAGCACCAGCGCATTGCGGATCAGGCCGCCGCCGAGCGCGCGTGCCGAGAACATCGGCATCAGCACCAGCATGCCAAGGGGGCGCAGCATCGTCAGTGCGAGCGTCGGAACGATATGCTGCCAGCCGTCCACCTATTTCCCCATCACGGAAATCTGCTCGAACGCCATGTTCGTATAGCCGATCAGCGTGGCGCCCATCCAGTGATAGGTCATCACCAGCGTGACGCAGACCGCGATCAGCTTCAGCAGGAACTGGATCGTCTGATCCTGGACCTGCGTCAGTGCCTGCACCAGGCTGACCAGCACACCGACCACCGACGCGACGACGACGACGGGCAGCGACAGGATCAGCACCAGCCACAGCAGGTTGGACGCCAGCTGCGCAATGATTTCGTTGCTCATAGGTAGGACTGGATCAACTGGCCGAGCAACTTCTCCCAACCGCCGATCATCACGAACACCAGCAGCTTGATCGGCAGCGAGATCGTCACGGGAGACACCATCATCATCCCCATCGCCAGCAGTACATTGGAGACGATCAGGTCGATGGCGACGAAGGGCAGGTAAAGCAGCAGGCCGATCTTGAAGGCCTCCACCAGCTCGCTGACGGTGAAGGCCGGGATCAGCACCACCAGCGAATCGTCCGGAATGCGATTGCGGTAGGGCTCCGGCCACATCTTCTCGCCGATGTCCATGAAGAAGCGGACCTGCTGCGGACTCGCCTTGCCCTTGATGAACTCGCGGTAAGGCTCGAGCACCCGGGTTTCGACCTGGCCGAACAGATCCGGCGCCTCCATCCTGACCGGATTGGCCTTCAGGTTGTCGCTGATCGCCATGCCCACCGGCGCCATGATGAACAGCGTCAGCACCAGCGAGAGCCCGTAGATCGCCATGTTCGGCGGAATCTGCTGGATGCCGAGCGCATTGCGCAGCGTGGACAGCACGATCGAAATTTTCAGGAAGGCCGTGCCCATCACGATGAAGAGCGGCAGCAACGACAGCGCGAACAGCAGCAGGATCAGCTGCAGAGGATGATCGGCAAGCGACATGATCTGGTCCGTGGGTGAGCGATCATTCTCGGCATGGCCGGTGAACGCCGGCATCGGGCCCATGCCTGAAATCGCCGGCCTTCACTCGATCCGCATCACCAGCTTGTCGCCCACGCGCAGCAGCGTGCCGTGGGCGATCGCCTGCCCCGAGACCGTCAGCGTGACCCGGCCGTGGCCGGCATGGGCCAGCTCCAGCATCTGCCCCGTCTGCAACTCGCGCAGCGTATCGAGGGACAGCGACAGCCGCCCCACTTCGGCCACCGCGGTCAGCACGATGTTGTCGTCGTCCAGCGGGCTGCCGCGCAGCGTGACGTCCGTCTCTTGTTCCATGCCGGTTTCCTCATTGCATGCGTATTCGATATGCCAGGCGCCGTGCGCAAAGCACGCCAGCGCCAGCGGGCGTTCGGCGACCAGCCAGGCGTGGCCGTGCTCGATCGCCGCGGGGCGCTCGAGCACGACGCCGTCGCCGGGCATCAGCCGGGCGAGTTGCGCGCGGCTCAGGCGTGCCCATCCGGCCGCGAGCGCGACCGGGATCGGCGGGATCACCAGCGGCGGCCGGCGGTCTTCCATCGTTTGTGCCAGTGCGGCGATCCACGATTCGGGCCAGTCCAGCAGGCGCAGGTCGAGCTCGGCATCGGCGCGGCACAGCGTCAGCGTGGGCGCGATCGCACGCACGCAGCTGCCAGGCTCGGCGGCGCAGAAGTGCGGCGCGCCCAGACCGGCCTGGCGGGCATGGTGCTGCAGCGGCGACAGCGTCCACTGGCCCAGCAGGCCGAGCAGATCGGGCGGGATCTGGTGGAAGCGCTGTACCGCCAGCCGCGGCGCCAGCCATTCGCACCAGGCGTCGGCGTCGGCCCAGGCGCGGACACGCTGCCCGTCGATCGACATCGACATCACCACGCCGTCGCCGCCGCAGGGCTTCAGGTCGAGCACGATCGCGCCGGCTTCGGCTTGCGCTTCGGTATCGCTGGTGTCGCTGGTGTCGCCCATGCCGCCGATGCCGTGGCCCCAGCCGTCGCGGTCTGCTGCGTGAACGTCGGTGTGAGCGCCGGCGTGGGCGTCGGCGTGGACGTCGGCGTGGACGTCGGGAAGCGGATCGCCGCCGAACGCATCGAGCCGCCGGATCGGATCCACCAGCGGATCCACCAGCGGATCCATCAGCGGGTCCATCGGCGGATCGGCAGTGCCGAGACGATCCAGCGCCTGCAACGCGTCCAGTCCCTCGCCGCGGGCGCTGCCGCCCGCGCCAATACGCCGCCCACCGGCTGCGGCACTGGAGCGGCCAGGGCCGATTGCCCGCGCCAGTTCCAGCTCCTGATCGCTCCATTCATCGAGTAGCATCGGCTACCTCCAATCGAATCACTTCACCGGTCTGCCTGGCCACCTCGTCGCTCAACGACGACTTCGCTTCGACCAGGCGCTTGTGCTGCTGCCGGTTCAGCGGCCGCAGCGTGACGACGACCTGCCCCGCATGCAGCGACGCCTGCAGCTCCATGCCGGCCCATGCCCCCTGCGTGAAGCGGACATGCATCGCATTGCCGTTCAGGCGCGTCTGCGTACCCGCCGCAAAGCGGTCGGCTTCGACGTCGCCGGGCGCGGTGGCCTCGGCGCGGCCGGCGTCCTGGCCACCGCAGGCGACCGCTGCAGCCGTAGCCGCCGACTCTGGACGCGCGCCGCCGCGCATCGACCACCATGCCGGCGGCAGGAACGCTGGCGTCCCAGTGGGCTCCGCTTCCTCGGCGCTCCGCTCCCGGGCTCGCCTGCGCTTGCGCATCGCCGCATCGAACTGCGCCGACTGCTCCGGCTCCACCTTGCGGCGCTCGTCGCGATCGCGGCCGCCCTTGGGCGGGACGCCGCCGACGGGAGACACACTCATCGCTGCTCCTCCATCAGCGCAGCCAGCTTCTCCTGGCCGCGCAGGTTCTCCTTCAGTGCCCGCGCGGTCTGCGCCGCCTGGGCCCGGCAATCGGCGATCTGCTCGGCGAGCTTGCGCAGGGCGGCCTGCAGCTGCTGTTCGCGCTGATAGAACTCGGCGAACTGGCGCTTGACCTTGTGGAAGTCCCGCGGGTCGACCGCCTGCTCCGTCTGGTTGGCGGCACGCCACTGGGCGCGCAGATCGGCCTGCTCGGCCTTGTGCGTGTCGGACTGCTGCCGGCACTCGCGCATGTCCGCCTCGATGCGACGGGCGCGATGGCGCAGCACGCCTTCCCGGCAAGTCTTGATGGTGCGCAACTGATCGAGCATCTGCGCGGTGGTGAGCCTGGCCATCACCCCTCCATGACCTGTCGCAGCTGGCGCAGCGTGCCCTGGTAATCGGCGCGTTCGCCGGTGCCCTGGCACAGGAATGCCTCCAGCCCGGCGCGGCGGTCCAACGCATCGTCGGCCTCGGCGTCGTGACCGCGTTCGTATTCGCCGACGCGCACCAGCAGTTCGATTTCCTTGTACTGGGCCAGCAGCCGGCGCGCCTTTCCGGCCCACTGCCGATGTTGCTCGCTGGTGACCTGGTGCATCACGCGACTGATGCTGGCCGGGATATCGATGGCGGGATAGTGGTTCTTTTCCGCCAGCTCGCGGGACAGCACGATATGGCCGTCGAGGATCGAGCGGACCTCGTCGGCGATCGGCTCGGTCATGTCGTCGCCCTCGACCAGCACGGTGTAGATGCCGGTGATGCTGCCGCTGGCGGCGCAGCCCGCCCGCTCCAGCAGGCGCGGCAGGCGCGCGAACACACTGGGCGGGAAGCTGCCGGCGGCCGGCAGTTCGCCGGCGGCCAGCCCGATCTCGCGGCCGGCGCGCGCGAAGCGCGTCAGCGAATCGACCATCAGCAGCACGTTCAAGCCCTGATCGCGGAAGTACTCGGCGATGGTGGTCGCGGTGTAGACCGCCTTCAGGCGTTCGAGCGCCGGCCGGTCCGAGGTGGAGACCACCACCACCGAGCGCTCGCGCGCCTCGGCCGTCAAGGTCTGATCGAGAAACTCGCGGACTTCGCGCCCGCGCTCGCCCACCAGCCCGAGTACCACCACGTCGGCCAGGCTGCCGTCGCAGATCATGCCGAGCAGCGTGCTCTTGCCCCCGCCCGCGGCGGCGAAGATGCCGATCCGCTGGCCGCGGCCGCAGGTCAGCATGCCGTCGATCGCGCGCACGCCAAGCGGCAGCACCTGATCGATCAGCGTGCGCGTCAGCGGATCCGGTACCGCGGCCTCCAGCGCGCGCGTTTCGCACGCCGACGGCACCGGCGGGCCGCTCATCCGGCGGCCCAGGCCGTCGACCACCGAGCCGATCAGATGCGGCCCGACCGGAATGCGATGCTCGGTGCCGAGCGGGCGCACCAGTGCGCCGCAGCTCATGCCGATCGGCTCGGAGAATGGCGACAGCAGCGCGATCTCGCGTTGCAGGCCGACCACCTCGGCCTGCATATCCGCGCCGATCAGGCAGAGTTCGGCCAGCGCGGCGTCGGGCAGGCTGGCCTTGATCAGCGTGGGTCCGATTTCGACCACCCGGCCGAAGCGCTCCACGCCATCGTCCAGCGCGGGCAGCGTCAGGCGGCCCGCCACCTCGGAGACGATCGCGTCGACGTCAGGCATACGCATCGTCGTACTCCCCGATCATGTCGATATTGCCGAGCACGTGCAGTTGCACGTCGTCGCCCAGCTCCTGGTACGACAACACCGGCACGCTGAACAACTCGCGCTCGAGGAACTTGCGCAGGAAGCGGCGCACGTCGATGGCGGTAACGAGCGCACCCTCCATGTCCTCGCGTCCGGCGATGCCGGCCTTGATGCGCGCCACGATGGCCTCGATCTGGTCGCCCTGCAGGGTCGAGTAGGCGCCGGCGGCGGTCTGCCGCACCGAGTCGCGAATCATGTTCTCGATGCCGTCGCCGATCAGCCAGACGTTGATCCGCCCTTCGCCGCGCGTATGCCTTCCGACGATCTGGCGGCGCAGCGCGACGCGGACGTATTCGGTCAGCATCACGGTCTCCTTCTCCTTCGGCGACCACTCGATCAAGGCCTCGAAGATGGTGCGCAGGTCGCGGATCGAGATGCCTTCGGCCACCAGCCGCTGCAATACCTCCGAGACCTTGCTGATCGGCAGCTGGCGCTGCAGCTCCTTGACCAGCTCGCCGTAGCGCGCCTCCATCGCGTCCATCAGGTAGCGGGTTTCCTGCACGCCGATGAATTCGTCGGCGAAGCGGTCCACGGTCAGCGCGGTGGCGTACGACACCGCCTGCGATCCGGCGAGCAGCGACAGGCCCGACTGCGCCAGCGAGCCCTGGTGCTCGGGCGCGATCCATTGCAGGGTCAGCCCGCCGAACGGCAGGTTGTCGACGCGCTCGGCGATCGGCATGGCGCCGGTCTGCCGCGCCAGCAGCAACCGCCCTGCCGGCATGGCGACCTTCAGCACCGGCTCGCTGTACAGCAGCACGCTGAAGCTGCCGGCCGGCAACCCGGCCTCGGCGACCAGCTCGATCCTCGGCAGCGCGATGCCGAGCCGCTCGAACTTGTGCCAGCGCAGCGCCTCCAGCGCCTCGGCGAGGCCCGGCAGCGCCGCCACATCCTTGGCCATCTTCAGCGACAGCGGCTCGGCGCCCGGCGTCATGCGCGTCTCGCCATCGCCGTCGGTGACCGCACCGCCCTGATCCGCCGTATTGGCAGCGACCGATCTGGCGCGGCGGCGCGCATAGAACGCGACCAGTCCCAGCAGCACGCCCAGCGGCATGAAGATCAACGCGGGAAAGCCCGGCACCAGCGCGAACAGCAGCAGCACGCCGGCGGCGATCATCAGCGCGTTCGGCTGGCGCGAGAACTGGTTGACCAAGTCCTGCGCCAGGTTCTCGCGCTTCTCGCCGGGCACGCGCGTCACCACGATGCCGGCGGCGATCGAGATGATCAACGCCGGGATCTGGGCGATCAGGCCGTCGCCGATCGACAACACCGAGTAGACCTCGAGCGCCTTGCCGACGCCCATATCGTGCTGCATCGTGCCGACCGCGATGCCGCCGACGATGTTGACCAGGATCACGATGATGCCGGCGATCGCATCGCCCTTGACGAACTTCATCGAGCCGTCCATCGCGCCATACAGCTGGCTCTCCTTCTGCACCAGCTGGCGCTGGCGCTTGGCCTCGTTGGCGTCGATCGTGCCGGCGCGCAGGTCGCCGTCGATGCTCATCTGCTTGCCGGGCATCGCGTCGAGAGAGAAGCGCGCACCGACTTCCGCCACGCGCTCCGCGCCCTTGGTGATCACGATGAACTGCACCACCGTGATGATCGAGAACACGATGATGCCGACCGCCAGATTGCCGCCGACGACGAAATTGCCGAAGGCGGTCACGATTTCACCGGCGTCGTGCTGCAGCAGGATCAGGCGGCTGGTGCTGACCGTCAGCGCGAGGCGGAACAGCGTCGTGATCAGCAGCAGCGACGGCAATGCGGACAGATCGAGCGGATCGCGCACATAGATCGCCGTCATCAGCAGCAGCAGCGCGAGGCCCAGGTTGATGGCGATCAGCAGGTCGACCAGGATGGTCGGCAGCGGCAGGATCATCATGAACACCGCCACCATCAGCATGACGGCCAGCACGACGTCCTGCCGGCCGCCGACGGTGGCGAGCCAGGTACTGAGGCGCTTGATCATGGCCGTGCCCCGCGCTGTGCGCTGCGCCGTGTCCCGCGCCGTGCCCGTACGGCGCGACCGAATAAGTCTCCCAGCGCGGCGGGGGTCCGGCAGCCGACGCCGAAGGCTACCGCGCCGAGCACCAGCGCCAGTGCCAACGCGACGATCGCGGTGCTCCAGAGCAGCGCCAGCGGCAACAACAACGCCGCAAGGACGAACCTCATGCTTCCTCCTTCGTGCAGGCTTCCAGCAACCTGCGTTGTGCCCGGACCGTCCGGTACCACAGTTCCGCGCCGCTGCCGGCGGGCATCGCGCCCGATACGAACAGGCAGTCGTCGACCCGGAACACCCGCAGCGGCACACCGGCCATGCACGCGGGCGACCAGCGCGTCAGCAGCGAGCGCAGCGCCGTGTCGGCCACGTAGGGATCGACCGGCCGCATGGTGGACAGCAGCACGCGGCGGTCGCGCACTTCCATGAACACCTGGATCTCGCCGTCGCGTATCTCGACGCGGGGCTCGATCGTGATCGGCTTGACATCCATCAGCCGAAACAGCTTTTCCAGATTGCGCAGCGTTCCAATATCCATCGGTGATCCAGGCACGACCCCGGCGGCGCGAGCCACCGGACGCGCTTGCTGTCCTCATTGCGTGCTATGTCGCCATCGTGCGCGGCAGTCGCGGCACGCGGCATCGGGCGGATACCTGAAGGGGCGTCAGCCCGTGGCGTCGCCCTCGGCAGGGTCCGCGTTCTCGGCACGGTCGTTGAACTCGGCCAGCGCGGCCAGCACCTGCTGCCGGTGGTCGTCGTCGCGAAAACACGGCTCCGGCAACAGCTTGGCCAGCCGGGTCAGGTCCCGGACCAGCTTGTAGCCGCGCTCGCGGCCCGGCTGCATGCCGTCGACTTCGCCGCGAATCCAGTCGTGGTAAAGCCAAGGCTGGTCGACCATGCGGATCAGCAGGCGCAAGACCGTATCGGGCTCGATCGGCGGGTCGCCCAGTCCTCGCGCGATCCGGCCGCACTGCTCCTCGCATCCGAGGAAGATCAGCAGACGTTTCAGGTCGCGAACCACCGCGGCGAGCTTGATGCCCTCGGCGGCGTCGTCCTCGATGCCGCTCAGTTCGGCCCCGAGCGCACGGATCAGTACCTTGACCTTGCGCCGACGCTCTCCGATGCCGGCCAGCTGGTCCAGGAACGCCGCGATGCCCTGCTGCACGGCGTCCGCGCGCTGATACAGCGACTTCAGTTGCGACATCAGTTCCGGGGTCATCGCACCAAACTCGAGCCAGCCAAGCATGGCGAGCTCCCAGTCCCCGCTGGCGCCGAGCCGCCGCTCCAGCGCCTGCTCCAGACGGGTGCGCTTGCGCCCGGGACGGTGCTGCTCGGCCATCGCGGCGAGCAGCAAGGCCATCGCCGCCGGATGCAATTCGCTGCGTTCGATCGCGGCCAACAGGCTGTCGACGTCGTCGATGTCGCCGAACTGCTGCAGCAACTGTTCGATGCGGGGATCCTTGTTGGCTAGCAGCGACTTGGCCAGCTTGCCGACGAAGGCACGAGCCAGCAGGGCATCGTTGCGGCGATCGCCCCGCAGCAGTGCGTGCAGCTTGGAGGAGTGCACGTTGGTGAGGCCGGCTTCCTGCAGGCGGCGCGACGCGCTCAAGGCGCGCGCCGCGAGGTCCATCGCCGAGCGGGCGGGACTGAGCTGCTGAGGCCCGCGGCTCGGTATGCCGCTGCCCTGGCCCGGCAGGATCGCCGGCGCCGGACCGGTCGGAATGACGGCCTTGGGGCCTTGTACCTTCGGGCTCATGCTGGCCATCCTGCAGCGTCGGTATCGGGCAGACCAGGATTGCGCCGCGGCGGCGAAAGCCGACCTCTCGCGATGTCGTCCAGATCGGCAATCAGACCGTCCAGATGGTTCGCCAGAGCATCCGGGTCCTGGTCGCGGCGGCTGCGGGGGCTGGCTTCGACTGGATCCGGGTTTTGTTCGCGGCGGCTGCGCTGGCTGCCTCCCATCGCACCCGGGTCCTGTTCGTGCTGTTCACGGCGGGTGCCTTCCAGCGCGTCCGGCTTGGCCTCCGACAGGCTCGCCTCGCTTGGCTCGGCGCCAATGGCGGCCAGCAGCACAGCGAGATGACGGTCAAGATCGATGCGAAGGTGCACGTAGGGGCTGTCGATCAGCGCCTGGCCGGAAGCCAGCGCCGGCTCGGCGCTGATGGAGAATCCCGGCTCCGCCGGCAGTCGCGCCGCCACCGCCGCGACGTCGTCAGGGCACAGCCGCAAGGTGAACGCGCCGTGCGAGGACACCTCGCGCCAACGAGCGGCCACGCGCTGCGCGATCAACGCCGCGCGGTCGGCCTCGCCGGCGAAGGAGGTGACCGCGTCGGCGATCACGGTCCGGCAGCGCCATTCCAGCCGCTCGGCAATGGCCGCCTCGAGCTCGCCCTCCCGCACCAGCCAGTGCAGCACGTCCGCGCAGATCGCGTCGTGGGCCGCCCGCGCCGCTGCCTCGGCGCGCTGCTCGCCTTCGGCACGTGCCTCGGCGAGGACCTGCGCCGCTTCAAGCCGGGCCTGGGCGCGGCAGCGCCTGCTGGCGAGCAGCACGGCCGCCGCACGCGAGCGATTGCGGCGAAGCACGGCGGCCGCATCGATGTATTCGTCCAGCGTTGCCGCCGGCACGACGCCGCCCACGGGCAGTTCACCGCGGACAGCGGTGATCGTCAGTCCAAAGGGATTCATAGCAGGCGTTCCAGGCGAAACAGCATCGGCAATGCAAGACCCGGCGGCGGTGTCACCAGTAGTCCGCCCGGAGGCGGCAGGCAGATCGACAGCGCCTGCCAGACGGTGCTGCCGGGCAGCGTCTGCTCCAGCCAAAGTCTGCCGAGTTCCCGCAGCCATTCGACGATCTGTTCGGGCGGGCGGCTCAAGGACGGGCGCTTGCCGTCCGGCACCAGCGCGGCGAGCTGGTCGCAACCGTCGTCACCCAGTACCGCCAGCAATTGCCGCCGATAGTCGCCGAGCAGCAGCAGTTCAGGGGCGCGCGCGGCCACCGCTCCCAGCGCGACGAGCAGCACCGGCAGCCTCGGCTCGAGGGACAGCAAGCGGCGTTGCTCGTCCGACAGCGCGGCAGGCAGCGGCATGGCCGGAAATCCGCGGCGCTGCACGATCAGCGCGTCGAGCGCGCGGCGGCTGCCGGGATGGCGGCGATAGTCGTCTCGCCACGCGTCGAGCCCGAGATAGCCCCACCACCCGCGGTGCATCACCTCGCCCGGTCGCCACGCGAGCGCGTGCAAGCGCTGCACCGCCGGGCACAGGCCCTGTTGCGCGCGTGCGCCAGCCTTGGCGGCATCAGACATCGACGCTCCCCTTGCGCCGGGCGATCCAGAGCGACAGTCCCGCCATCGCGCAAAGCGCCAGCACGCCACCGGCCACTGCGGCCGCCGCCTGCGCCGGCTGCGCCTGCAACCACTGCCGCCAACGCGACGGCGGCGCCTCGGCTGCCGGTGCCTGATAGCGATAGTCTGCGGCCTGCATCACCACGCTGATCTGGTCCGACGCGATATCGGGAACGCCATCGCGGATCAGGCTGCGGATCTGCACCTCGTAGTTGGCGAGATTGAACTGCGGCGAATACTTGATGAACACCGCCGCCGACGGTGCGCCCGTCGGCTTGCCGTTCTCATCGACCTTCTGCGCGATCGACACCTTGGCGCCGATGACCCCGTCCATCGCCGAGATCATGCTTTCGAGCTGCTGCTCCTTGAGCAGCTGCATCTTGGCGCGCTCCTGCGTGGGTGATGTCACCAGCTGGTTCGACGGAAACAGGTCTTCCATGCCGAGCCGCTTGTGATGGGGGAAGCCGTTCTGCCGCAGGACCTCCACGGCATTGATGAACTCGCCCTTGTCGACGCGCAGCGTCACCGTGCCGCCCTTCTCCACCACCTTTTCCGCGGGGATATGGCGCAGCATCAGCAGGGCCAGCATCTGGTTCGCCTCGGCCTCGGCGACATTCGAGTACAGCGTCATCTTGCAGCCCGCCATGGTGGCGGCGGCGAGCATGGCCAGGGCGATCGTGCGGAAGCGCTTCATTGCATCGTCGTCAGCTTGTTGATCGATTGCGACAGCGTCCCGGCGATCTTCGCGATCAGGTCGACGCCGTTGCGCATCTCCAGCAGCGCCTGCTGTGTCCGTGTCATGGTGGCCGGATCCAGCGCGGCGTTCGCACCGACGGTCTGCACACGTGCGGAAACCGCGGCCTCCGCCTTGCGCAGAACGTCGGTGGCAATGGCCTCCGGTTTGGGTACGCGGGCGGACATCGCATCCATGAACGCCTGGATGTCGGCTGCCGCAGGCTCCTTGCCCGTGGCGGTGGCCGGCATCTGGCCGGCGACGGTGGTGGGGTCGATAGTCATGATGAAAGTCTTCGATAACTCAGTGGCGCGTCCGGGCCGACGGGGATATCACGCGCGGCGCCGTGGCGGCATCGCGCCTGGCGGCGATCAGCATCGCCAGCAGCAACGCCGGGGAATCGTTGCGCTCGCCCAGGCAGGCACGCGCCTCGACGAGCCGGCCGCTCTGCATGTACAGGTGCGCGCGGCAAATGGCTCGGTCCTGCTCGTCGTCGACCAACAGGTCGAGCGTGTCCAGAAAGACCTCGATCTCCCCGCGCAGGCGCTGATTGGCTGCAGCGAACGCCAGTTCGACCAGCAGGCGCCTGACCTCTCGCGACAAGGGCTGCATGGCTAGATCTTCTGGATGATGCCGGCGATGGTGTCGTGCATCGCCTTGATGATCGAGCTTTGCAGCGCGGTCATGTTGGTAAAGGCGGCCGTCATCTTCTGAGCCTGAATGAAGTCGATGGTCTCGCCCGTGGTCACCGCGCGCTGCAGGGCCTCCGCCATGCTGAAGCTGGCGGAAGAGATCGGCCCGTCCATGCCATCGATCAATGCGTTCAGATTCATGTCGTTCTACTCCTCGTTCGCTGCGTCGTTGATACTCTGGTGGTGCTGCCTGAGCAGCCGGGGACTGGCCTCGTAGCGGCGGCGGAAGCTGACGCTGAAATGCGCGTGGCTGTTGAAGCCGCACTCCTGCGCAATATCGGTGACCTTCATCGAGGTGAGCAGCAGCAGTTCGCGTGCCCGCTGCAGCCGGCGCTCCAGCAGCCAGTTCTTGGCCGACACGCCGAACTTCTCGTAGAACATCACGTTCAGCTTGCGCACCGGGATGCCGAGCGCCTTGGCGTACTGCGTGACCGGCCACGCGCTCATGCTGTTCTCCTCGATGAACTCGAAGAAGTCGCGGCTGCTGTCGATCAGGTGGTGCAGCAGCCTGGAGAAGTACTCCGGCTCGGTTCCCATGCAGTAGACATAGGCGAAGCGGAGCATCGCGCGCGGCTCGGCGGAACCGAGATGCCGAATCACGTTGATCGTTTCCTCCGGCACCGTGATCCGCTTGACGGGTTCGCGCCAGAATTGCGTGCCCCGTCGGTAGCGGCTCGCGAGCTCATGCAGTTCGCGGTAGATATCCTGGAAGTCCCCCGAATGGAAGACATAGGTATCGATGCCGTCGCGTGCCGGAATCGCCGTCGCATTGCCGTTGGTAAAGACCAGGCTGCATGCCGGCACTTCGTGCGTCTCGCCGTTGCACTCGATCCGGCCGGACCGGCTGAAGATCATTAGCTTGACTGCCCCCATTCTTTCCCTCGAACACTCGTGCTCAGTGGCTGCATCATTCCATCGCCGGACCCGGCTACCGATCCGGTGATGACCTGAAAGACGTCGCTGTCCGGCGTCGTGAGCGATCGGTTCGATGCGTTCGATTCGATGCGTTGTACGGCGCCGGACAGCGCATCGATATCAAACCATTTATCGAATGAACTTTGAGAATTTGAGGGTCTACTCGAATCGTTTAGAGAAAGTCTTGATCGATTTCTTATAACTTCTTTCTCGCAACCCGAAATGTGAGACGCGTACGGCGGTTTGCGTGCGCGAACGCACGGTCGAAGACCTTGCGATCGCGGGTGCGGACAGCGCCAATATGCGATCACGCGCTTTGCGTTTCGACTTGATGTTGGAAAGACGCTGGATACGATGCCGGCAAAAAAAAATCCGCCTGTGGCAGGCGGACAAAGCAGAGGCGGGGAGGCCGGGAACGAGTCCGACCGGCGCGAAGTGTCACCCTCCATCGCTGTGGGCACATCAGAAAATCACGCCGTATTTTTGATCTTCGACAGCGCGATCGCACGCCGAGATTCGGCCACGCCACGGCCGACAGCATCGGCGGCACCCCGATGGGGACAAGCGCCACTTCCCTCGCCGATTCCCCGGCGGTATAAGTGAAGCCGCAGCGCGCGACGTTGCGCCGCCGACGTTTCGCCGACGTTGCCCATGCACCGCGGAGCGGCACCGTGTCGATGTCGCTCCTGCTTATCTTTTACATCGCGTATCGAGCGGAAATCATGCGCATTCTCCTGATCGAGGACGACCTGCAGATCGGCACCAGCCTGATGCGCGCGCTGAAGGAAAACATGCAGTGCAGCGTCGACTGGGTGCGCGACGGCGTCGCGGGCCAGCACGCGATCGAGCAAGGCTCCTACGCCATCATCCTGCTCGACCTCGGCCTGCCGCGCATGGGTGGTCTCGATCTGCTGCAGCGGCTGCGGGCGCAGGGCAATCAGACTCCGCTGCTGATCCTGACAGCCCATGACGACCTGGACACGCGCGTGCAGGGGCTCGACGCCGGCGCCGACGATTTCGTTCTGAAGCCCTTCGAGGTTCCCGAGCTGCTGGCGCGCATGCGCGCCGTGCTCCGGCGCAAGGCCGGCTACGCGACCTCCAGCCTCGGCGACGACACCATCCGGCTCAATCTCGATACGCGCAGCCTGACGGTGGACGGCCATACCGAAACGCTGTCGGCACGCGAGTTCGCGTTGATGCTGGCGCTGCTCGAACGGCCGGGCACGATCCTGTCGCGCAGTCAGCTCGAGCAAAAGATTTATGGCTGGGGCCAGGAAGTCGAAAGCAATGCGGTCGACGTGCTGATCTACTCGGTGCGCAAGAAATTCGGCGCATCGGCCATTCGCAACGTGCGTGGACTCGGCTGGACCGTTCTGCTGGGCAGCGACAAGGTCAAGCGGGATGCGGGACCGGCCGCGCCGCAATCCGGCACGCGGGATCACGGCACCGGCAGCGGTCCCGAGTTCGATCCCGAGAGTGATCCCAAGCGCGATCCCGCGAGCGACGCACCGAACGACCTGCCCAACGACCTGCCGAACGGCCCATCGAACGACCAGCCGAACGATCCACCAAGCTGAATCCCGCGGCCGGCAGTCCGGCGCGTACCTGGCCAGATACCATGCCCGCCCACACCGCCCTGCACCGCAACTCGCCCCCGGCGCCGCACGCCGCGCCATCGCGCAACCGTTCGCTGAGCCTGATGCTGAGCCTGGCGCTCAGCGCGGTGATCGCGGTCTTCGCCCTGCTGCATACGACGTGGACCTACGTGCTGGCCACGTCCGAGATCCATGAACTGCTCGACCGCCGCCTGCAGGAAGTCGCGGCGCGCGTCAGCGACGACATGACGCGGGCGATCGACCCGCTGTACCTGTATCGCGACGCATCCGATGGCATCGTGATCCAGATCTGGCTCGGCGCGCCGAAGCCGACCCTTCATCCGGACAGCGACCGGATCGCCATCGGCCGCGAGGCCCCGCCGGGACTCTCGACGCAGACGGTCGACCAGGAACGGTGGCGGGTGTACTCGGAGCACGGGCCGAACTGGACCATCAACGTCGCGCAGCGCGAAGCCTCGCGCAAGCGCATTGCGAAAGACGCGGCGATCGCCAGCGCGACGCCGGCGCTGGTGATGATGCCGCTGGCGTGGCTGGCGATCTTCGTGACGGTCAGGCGCGCCCTGCGGCGGGTCGGCGCGCTGGGCGAGCGTGCGGCGCGGCTCGACATCGGCCGCCTGGACGCGCTGCCGACCGACAAGGTGCCGCGCGAGCTGCTGCCGCTGGTCCAGTCGATCAATCTGATGATCACGCGGCTGTCGCAGTCGCTGCGCGTCGAAAAGAAGTTCATCGCCGATGCCGCACACGAGCTGCGCAGTCCGCTGACTTCGCTGCAGATCCAGGCCGACAACCTCGGCCGTACGCTGTCGGACCCGGACAGCCTGCGCGAGTACAACGCGCTGCAGCAGGTGATCGCACGCAGCACGCGCATGGTCTCCCAGCTGCTGCGGCTGGCACGGGCGGACGCCCCGCTCGAGCGCGCCTCGTCGCAGCCGGTGGCCATTCGCGATGTGGTGCCCGACGTCATCGAGATGCACCTGCCCCGCGCGGCCGCGCACGGCATCGACCTCGGCGTCGAGCAACTGGAGGACCTGCAGGTGCGCGCCAACCTCGCCGACGTGCGCACGGCACTGAGCAACCTGGTCGACAACGCCCTCAAGTACACGCCCGACGGCGGCACCGTCGACCTGCGCGCCTATCGCGAGCAAGGGCTGGGCTGCATCGAAGTGCGCGACACCGGCAACGGGGTCGCGCCCGAGGCGTTGCCGCGCGTGTTCGACCGCTTCTTTCGCGCCGACGTCCACGGCACGGAGGGCAGCGGTCTTGGGCTGGCGATCGTCAAGGCGATCGCCGAGCGATACGGCGGCGATGCCAGCATCGACAACCGCGGCGACGCGCCGTCCGGTGTCATCGCGCGCGTGCGGTTTCCGCTGGCGCACCGATGACGGTGCTGGCGAGCCGGCGCGGGGTTAGCGCGGCACGGATATCGCCACAGAGTTATCCCCGCGGAGTTATCGCCGCTTAGTTATCGCCGCTGAGTTTTCGCTGCCGGGTTATCGCTGCACGGATATCGCCGCTGGGCTATGGCTTCGTTCGCCCGGCCACGCGCGACAGGATCTCGTAACCGATCGTCACCCGCTGATCGACCGGATACGCCTTGTTGGCCAACAGCACGATGCCGATCCGCTTGTCCGGCACGAACGCGACATAGGCCGAGTAGCCGTTGGTCGAGCCGGTCTTGTGCAGATACACCGGCTGCCGCGGTTGCGCCGCGGCGTCGATTGGGTTCGCGGCCTCGGCGCGCAGGATCGCCACATTGCCGGCCAGCAGCTGCTGCAAGGTCGCGGGATAGCGATACTGTTCCCATATCAGGTCCTGCGTGATGGGCCCCGCGCGAAAGCGCGGCACATGGGTGCGCGCGATCGCCTGGCGCAGCGTATCGTCGATGCGGGCCCCCGGCATATTGGCTTCGATAAAGGCCAGCAGATCGCCGGACGATGAGCGGATGCCATAGGCCGGCTCCCACAGATGCCCTTCCTTCATCCGGATCGGCGCATCCGTTGCGGTATAGCCCTGCGCATAGTCAGCCTGCCTGTCGGCGGGGACCCTGAAGTGGCTGCGCTTCATGCCGAGCGGCTCGAACACGATCGTGCGGATCAGCTCGCTGTACGGCCCGCCGAGACGGTTCGCCGCAATCTCGCCGAGCAGGCCGATGCCATTGTTCGAGTAAACGCGATGCGTGCCGACCGGATAAGTCGGGCGCCATGCCGACAGGTATTCGACCATGCCGCGCTCGCTGTCGATCCGCTCCGGCACCGCGAGCGGCAAGCCCGAGGTATGCGTCCCGAGATGGAGCAGCGTGACCTTGTCGAAGATGCCACCTCGCAGTGCGGGCAGATGACGGCTGACCGGATCCTGCAGCGACAGCTTGCCGCTCGCCTCGGCGTAGGCCGCCAGCGTGGCGGCAAAGGTCTTGCTGACCGAGCCGATCTCGAACAGGGTTTCCTTCGTCACCGGCCGGCCGCGCTGCCTTGCGGTCTGCCCATAGTTGAAGAAATAGCGTTTGCCGTCGACGGTCACGCCAACCGCCATGCCCGGAAGCCGATGCTGCTCGATCACCGGCTTGACGGCGGCGTCGACGATCGCTGCCATCCTGGCCGCATCGTCGTCATCGGCGGCGTAGGCGTTGGTCGTGGCGCCAGGCACGGCAAGCAGGCAGACGAGCGGGAAGGCAAGCAGTGAGAACAGAGGCGTCGATGGTTTCATGGCTATGCGGGGCGGGATGCGCGATGCCGGCTGCGCGCTGCGGAATTCGGGTTGCCGGCAGAATGGCATCGCATCAATCGGTATGGCCGCAGTGTAGGGAATGCCGGCAGCACCGTGTCGAGCCGCGCTGTAACGGCTGTCACCTGAGGAGGCCGTCGCAAGGTCAGCGTGCCGGAATCGGCGGTGATGGCGCGGCGATGCATGCGCCATCAGCGCAAAGGGCGGGGCAAGGACCGGCTGCAAAGTCGGGCGCAAAGAGGGAGCGCCAAGACCGAGCGCAAAGCGCGGAGGCAAAGAAAAAGGGCTTCCAGTGATGGAAGCCCTTCGTATAGGTGGCGCGGCTGGCAGGATTCGAACCCACGACCCCTTGGTTCGTAGCCAAGTACTCTATCCAACTGAGCTACAGCCGCACGCGAGGGCGCAATTGTATCGCAGTGGCGTGGGAACGCAAGCATTTTTTGCGGGCCGATGCTTGGGCTCGCTGTCACCACCAGCAGCCACCAGCAGCCACCACCAGCCGCCACCACCAGCAGTCACTACCAGCAGTCACTACCAGCAATCACTACCAGAGTCACCACCAGCGGCCACTGCCGGCAGTCACCACCCGCAGCGACCACCAGCAGCCCCTGCCGGCAGCCACCATCGGCAGTCGCCGCCGGTAGTCACGACCCGCAGTCGTCACCGGTAGGCGGCACCGATCGTCACCACCGATAGCGCGCCCCGATGATGCCGCCCGCATTGCGGCCGGTCTTGACCTTGACCCAGATCTTGACGCCGCCGCGCGTGCTGCCGTGCGCGCCGATATTGAACGAGAACAGGCCGCGCAGCAGATCGGTGTCGATGCGGGTGCCGTTGATGTTGATGGTCTTGCGGCTGCTGTCCTGCCACAGGTCGGCCTCGACGAAGGGATAGACGCCGGCCAGGCGGGTCGGCTGCGCGCCGTAGAGCCGCACCGCGAGGCCGGTCGCGCGGTCGTCCGCCGGCATCGCCGCCAGCGCGGGGTTGGGCAGGCCATCGTCGCGCGGCTGGTAGGCGAGCTGCACGCGGGGCTGGATCGTAACCCCGCTGCGCGGCAACACCGCGTCGAGCGCCAGCGACAGCGTGCGCACGCGCGTATCGACGAAACCGCTGGCGGAGGCGGCATCGTCGGCGTGCAGCAGCCATGCGGGCCGACGCGCGCCATCGCGTGCGTCGGCGGCGAGGGCCGCGCGAATCGCGGCCTCGGATTCCGCTGCCATTTGTGTCAGCGCGGATCGTGGGGTCGAAGACGACGGAGATGCGGCGGCCGACGATGGCGGCAATGCTGAAGGCGACGATGGCGGCGATGCGGAGGCCGAAGATGACGGCAATGCGGAGGCCGACGATGGCGGCGCTGCGGAGGCCGAAGATGGCGGCGCTGCGGAGGCCGAAGATGGCGGCGCTGCGGAGGCCGAAGATGACGGCAGCGAGGCCAACAGTACTGGCGCGGCCGACGGCGTCGATGATTCAGGAAGGGATGGCGGTGGCGCCGATGCGTCCGCGGCCGCGTGCACGGGCTGGAAGGGATCGGACCGTGCCGATGTCGAAGCCGGATCCAGCGCGGCCAACAACGCGGCGGCCTCTTCCTCGCCCAATGGCTGCCATCCGAGTACGGCATCGCTGCCGGGTGGCCCGCTCTCGGCCTGGGCCATTGCGGTCAGGAAGATGGCGACACAGGAGCCGTAGCGCCATCGGTGACAGCGGCAGATCCTTCGATGGTTGGTGCCCACGCAAGCCCGGCCAGCGGCAACGCCGGTCTTCCTCTCTCTCGACAACAAGACCATGTCCATGGCGACCACCTTCGGGCTGATGTCAGCGTGCCCGATTTGATCTGAGCATAGGTCAAAGGCAACGCAACCGTTAGGGGCGTCAACCCGATGAAGGCCGTCCCGCGCGCGCTCCGGCAGCGGCCGCGCGCGAACACTGAAACGGCGCGCCGCGATATGGAATCAGCGGGAATCAGCGGGAATCCGCAGGGATTGGCGGGACCCGGCAGCGAGACGGCAGGTCATTGCAGAGGGAATGGTGACAGCGCGGGCGGTGACGTGGCAGGAAAGCGCACGAGGGAACCACACCCGGTAGTCCCGCCGGCGAGACGCGGGACGAATGCGGACGAAACGCGGACGAAAAAAAAGAAGGCCGTTGCGATTTGCAACGGCCTTCTCTTCAGGATTTTGGTGCCCAGGAGAGGACTCGAACCTCCACAGTGTTGCCACCGCTAGGACCTGAACCTAGTGCGTCTACCAATTCCGCCACCTGGGCTTCGTTCGCCGCTTCCGTGTCTTGCGTCACGTTTGCTGCGATGCGAAGACCGCAATTATGCAGATCCGATCGAGGGTCGTCAACACCCTCGCACAAAAAATATTTACCTCGATGCCGCAGACCGCTCCGTGGCCGTGCCGCCCACTCGGAAGTCGACCCGCTCCGGCCTGCCGGGCAGGCGCAGCGCGGCCGTGGCCGGCGGCGTGCTGGCGATGACCTTGCCCGCACGCAGCACCAGCAGCCGGGTCGCGCGCAGGCGCAGCGCCTCGACCGGATCGGCGGCCTGCAGCAGCACCAGGTCGGCGCGGCAACCGGGCGCGATGCCGTAGCCGGTCAAACCCAGGATTCTTGCCGGGGTCTCGGTGACCGCGTCGAAGCAGGCGCGCATCCCCTGCTGCCCGGTCATCTGCGCGACATGCAGGCCCATATGGGCGACCTCGAGCATGTCGCCCGAGCCAAGCCCATACCAGGGGTCCATCACGCAGTCGTGGCCGAACGCCACCGGCACGCCGGCGGCCAGCAGCTCCGGCACGCGCGTCATGCCGCGCCGCTTCGGATAGCTGTCGTGCCGGCCCTGCAGCGTGATGTTGATCAGCGGATTGGCGATCGCGGCCATGCCGGCCTCGCGCATCAGCGGCAGCAGCTTGGACACGTAGTAGTTGTCCATCGAATGCATCGACGTCAGATGCGAGCCGGCCACCCTGCCCTGCAGGCCCAGCCGCACCGTTTCGGCGGCCAGCGTCTCGACGTGGCGCGACATCGGGTCATCGGTCTCGTCGCAATGCATGTCGACGGGCAGTCCGCGCTCGGCGGCCAGCTCGCACAGCAGCCGCACCGACGCCGCGCCGTCCGCCATGGTCCGCTCGAAATGCGGAATGCCGCCGACCACCTGCACGCCCATGTCGAGTGCGCGCTTCAGGTCGTCGAGCGCACCGGGGCTGCGCAGCACGCCGTCCTGCGGAAAGGCCACCAGTTGCAGGTCGAGATAGGGCCTGACTTGCTCGCGCACGTGCAGCAGCGCCTCGACCGCCAGCAACCGCGGGTCGCAGACGTCGACATGCGAGCGGATAGCCAGCAGGCCGCGCGCCACCGCCCAGTCGCAATACGCGAGCGCGCGCTCGACCAGCGCCTGCTGCGTCAGCTGTGGCTTCAGTTCGCCCCACAGTGCGATGCCTTCGAGCAAGGTGCCGGACTGGTTCACGCGCGGCAGCCCGTACGACAGCGTCGAGTCCATATGGAAATGCGCGTCGACGAACGGCGGCGACACCAGCTGGCCCGCCGCATCGATCTGCTCGGCCGCCTGCGCCGGCAGCGCCGGCTCGACGGCAACGATGCGGCCGTCGGCAATACCGATGTCGATGCCGGTGCGGCCATCGGGCAGATTGCAGTCGCGAACGATCAGATCGAGCATGTGGGTCTCCGGGCTGTTGCCGACGTGCTTACGGCTTACGGCTTACGGCAAGGGATCGGCATTGCCCTGGCAGGCGCTGCGCCGCTGCGGGCCTCGTTCGCGGGCAACCGGCGGCGCGCCCGCCGTCGCCGTGCCGCGCGCACGCCGGCCGGCGCGAGCCGGCGCGGGCGGTGTCAGGCCGCAGCCGCGCAGCACCAATGCCACCAGATGCTCGGTCGCCCGTTCGTAGTCGCGCCGCTCCAGCCGCTGCACGCCGAGCACCGCGCAGATCTGGGCCTCGAAGTCGGCATAGGTCTGCGTGGCGGCCCAGATCGTGAAGAACAGATGGCTCGGATCGATCTGCGCCATCCGTCCCGCGGCGATCCAGCCGTGGATCACCACCGACTTACGGCCCACCAGGCTGCGCAGCGCGTCGCGCAGCACGTCGCCGATCTCGGGCGCGCCGTGCAGCAACTCGTTGGCGAACACGCGCGAGGCGTCGGGATAGCGCGCCGACAGCCGCATCTTCGCGCGGATGTACTGCTCGAGCGCGGCCTCCGGCGAGCGCCTGGCGCTGATGATGTCGGCCTGGGACAGCCACAGCCGCAGCGTGTTGGCGAGCACCGCGCGATAGAGTGCCTGCTTGGTGCGGAAGTAGTAGTGCAGATTGGACTTCGGCACGCCGGCGCGCGTGGCGATCTCCGCCATGGTGGCGCCCGCGAAGCCGGCCCGCGCGAACACCGCTTCGGCGGCACGCAGGATGCGCGCCTCGTTGCGCTGGCGGATCCGGCCGGCGTTGCCGTCGCGGCCGGCCAGCGCCTGCAGGCGGGTGGCGGGAGCTAGCGCGTCCATGGCGAGGCCGGGCGTGGCGGCGCCAACGCCATCGTCGTCACGGCCGGATTCCTGGCGGGCGCCACGGCGTCAGCGCGTGCCGTAGAGCCGGTCGCCCGCATCGCCAAGTCCGGGCACGATATAGCCGTGCTCGTTCAACTGCTCGTCGATCGCGGCGGTGACGATGGCCACATCGGGATGCGCGGCCTGCAAGGCGCGCAAACCCGGGCGCGAGGCAATCAGGCAGACGTATTTGAGCGCGGTGACGCCCGCCTCCTTGAGCCGGTTCAGCGCGGCGATCGCGGAATTGCCGGTCGCCAGCATCGGGTCCACCACGATCACCTGACGCTCCTGGATATCGTCCGGCATCTTGAAGTAGTACTCGATCGGCTCCAGCGTTTCCGGGTCGCGGTACAGGCCGATATGGCCGACCCGCGCGGCCGGCAGCAGGTCGAGCATGCCATCGAGGAAACCGTTGCCCGCGCGCAGGATAGACACCAGGCACAGCTTCTTGCCGGACAGCATCGGCGACTGCATCGGCGCGATCGGCGTCTTGATCGCCACGGTCTCCATCGCCAGGTCGCGCGTGGCCTCGTAGGTCAGCAGCTGCGCGATCTCGCGCACCAGCCGGCGGAAGTTGTCGGTGGTGGTGTCCTCGCTGCGCACCAGCGTGACCTTGTGCTGGACCAGCGGGTGGTCGACCACCATCACGGAAGCGGCGGCCGGCGCGATGGGCGGCACGCCCGCGGGCAGTCCCGCGGACAGTCCCGTGGGCAGCCCCGTGGACAGCGCCACGGACGGATCGACGGACAGATCGGCAGACAGGGCGGTCATGATGGCACTCCTCGATGCGGCCGTGGCCGGATGCGGCCGGGGCGGGACGACGGCGTGCAGGCGCGCAGCGTTTGCGACAGCCGCGCCCTGCACGGGCTCAGGAACTCAGAACACGGTGCCGTCGCTGTCGATCGCGAACGGCGGCGGACCGCCTGGCCGGCGCTTGGCGGCGATGCGCCGGCCCGCCGCCCAGGTACCGCCCTCCAGCACGCGCGCCAGCGGAAAGGCCTTGGCGGACAGGCCCAGCGCCTGCCGCGTTGCCTCGGCGACCAGATCGAGGCCCGTCACCGTCAGTGCGCGCCATTCGACGATGGCGGGCTCGTCGACCCGGTGCACCGCCTCGGCGAAGCTCGCATCGCGCGGCACCATCAGCTCGAAGTCGTACAGCAGGCCGCCGTTGCGATATTCGGGCAGGCCCGTCAGCGCATCGAGCCCGATCACCGTCAGGCCGCCGTCCTCCAGCGGCTCGAGCAGCGAGTAGGTCAGCCACTGCGTCAGCTTGTGGAAGGGCACCAGGCCGTCGGGGCTGGCCGGATGGCGCCAGCAATCGCCAAGCGACACGCCTTCGAGCTGCAGCCGCCCCGGCCAGACCGGCCCCAGCGCGACCAGCAGCGTGCGCAGCACGAAGGCCGCGTCGATGCGCCCCTCGCTGGCATGCGCCTTCAGATAGTCGAACAGATTGCCGAGTCTTGCCGGCTCGCCGAACACCGCCGGCGTGGCCTGCGCGACCTTGCCGAGCCGGCGCACCAGACCCGCCCGGCCCTCGAGGCCGACCAGCGGATTGTGCTGCGCGACCTGGAAGGCAGTGGCCAGCGTCGAGGGGTCGATCTGCGCCAGCCGCTCGGCATCCGAGCGCAGCGGCTCGTCCGGCGTCGCGGAGAAACCGCCGCGCGCGAACAGGTCGAAGCTGGCCACGCCCAGCCCTTCGGAGCGGCTCAGGCTCAGGTCGCTGGCCGGGTCGCGGTAGCGCCAGTCGGGCCCGGCGCCCGCGTCGAGCAGCACGCTGGGAATCACCAGGTCGATGCCGATGCGCGCGCGCTCTTCGCGATGATCGTCGCCGGTCAGCGCCGCGCGTTCGCAGAGGATGCCCCAGCGGTCGCGCAGCTCGCCCGGTCCGCCGCTCTCGAAATGGCGCCAGCGGCTGTGGTAGGGCACCTGCAGATCGCGGTAGCGCGAGCGGATGGTGGTGGCCACATAGTCGGCGATCGCCGGGACCCGCTCGGGATGCCAGCTGAACCACTGCGAATCGCCGGCCGCCACCGCGGCCGTCACGGCGGCGCAGCGCGCGCGCACCGCCTGCGCCGTCAACAACGGCGACGCCGGATGATCGGGTTCCACCCAGCTTTGCCAGCCCTCGCGCGAAGCACGGGCCTGCGCGCCGGCTTGCCCCGCCGCGCCCATCGATGCCGCATCGTTTCGTTCTGTCATTCGTCCAGTCCCCTGCCCTTGGCCACCGTCAGTTCGGTGGCGTCCGGAGGCGTGTAACGGGTGAAGTAGCCCGCCGCCACCTTGGCGTCGATCTCCACCCTCGCATCGGCCGGAATCAGCGCATCGGGAATCGGCACCTGCTCGACCACTTCGATTCCCTGCGCGACCAGCGCGCCGTGTTTCATATTGCTCATCGAGGCCCAGCGGTCAATGCGACGGATGCCCAGCCAGTGGAAGACATCGGGCATCAGCTCCTGGAAGCGCATGTCCTGCACGCCGGCCACGCATTCGGTCCGCGCGAAATAGGTCTCGGCGCGATCGCCGCCGACCTGCCGCTTGCGCGCGTTGTAGACCAGGAACTTGGTGACCTCGCCCAGCGCGCGGCCTTCCTTGCGGTTGTAGACCACCAGTCCGACCCCGCCCTGCTGGGCCATCTCGATGCACACCTCGATACCGTGCGCCAGATACGGGCGGCACGTACAGATGTCCGACCCGAATACGTCCGATCCGTTGCATTCGTCGTGCACGCGGCAGGCGACAGGCGTCTGCGGCTTGCCCAGCTGGCTGACGTCGCCGAAGAAATACAGCGTCATGCCGCCGATGGGCGGCAGGAAGACCTTCAGGTCGGGACGGGTCACCAGCTCCGGGAACATGCCGCTGGTCTGCTCGAACAGGCTGCGGCGCAGCGCGCTCTCCTTGATGCCGAAGCGGCGCGCCATGCCGGGCAGATACCAGACCGGATCGACGGCGGCCTTGGTCACCCGCACGTCGCCGTTGGCAAACAGGATCCTGCCGTCGGGGATCAGCCGGCCGGCGGCGATCGCCGCCACCAGTTCCGGCATGTTGATATGGGCGCGCGTGACGGCGATGGTCGGCCGGATATCGACGCCCGCAGCGATGCGGTCGGCGAAGACGGTCGAGACCAGATGTCCCCACGGGTCCAGCGACACGATCTTGTCGGGATCGCCCCATTGCGGATGCGGGCCGATCGGCTCGGCCGGCGCGGTGTCGGTCAGGTCGGGGCGGTGGTCGCGCTGCAACGTGCCCGAAGCGACCGCCAGCGCGCGATAGACCGCATAGGCGCCGGCATGCGTCCCGATCACGTTGCGATGCGCCGGATTGGTCAGCGTCGCGATCACGGGTCCGCGCTCGGCCGCGGTCGGCGCCCCCCAGTGGATCGGCTCGGCCGGCTTGTCGCGGCGTGCGTGCGAGGTCAGGACGATGTGATCGGACATGGCAGCCTCGAGGCGTGAATCCTGACCAAACGGTCAGGTTTACCTTGATGGTAGGCAATCGCCATGCCAAGCGCGTATGGGCGTTTTCCCCTTTTGAGTACGCTCCCTCACCAACTGCGGCACAACAACGGTTCATGCGGCGCCCACGTATCGTGCAGCGCCGCCGATGTTGCAGGCGGGCAACGCCTGCTAGCCGGCGAGCCCCGTACGGTTGCGCAACAACAACTTGCCCAGCGACGCGAGGGGGTCGCGCGATTCGACATATCGGTAAAAAAGCGCACCGGCGGCGTTGCTGGCCAGCCACGCCATCGCCATGCCGGCCGCGTTGAGCCACGGCATGCCGGGCGCGAGCTGCGACATCAGGCTGTTGACCAGCAGGCAGATCGGGAAGTGCACCAGGAACACCGAGTACGAGATCGCGCCGAACGTGGCGAAGACACGGCCGCGCGGCCACGACGACAGCCAGCCGCCGCGCCGTGCCATCGCCAGCCACAGCGCGACGACGACCGCCAGTGCGATGCGCGAGCGCATATCGACCATCAGCGCGGCGACGCCCACCGCCGCGAGCGCCGCGATCCACCAGGGGGAGCGCCCGGGATTGGAGGCCCAGTAGCCGAGCACGCCCAGGCCGTAGGCGCCGAAGAAATAGATCGCCCACATGTCCCAGCCGGCGTCCCGGTTGAACCAGAACAGCGAGGCCAGGCCGAGCGCCGCCACCAGCGCCACGCCTACGCGGACACGCCTGCTGGCGGGCATCCGGCGCGCCAGCCAAAGCGCCAGCAACAGCAGCCCGAACAGCTGGAAATCGATCGCGACATACCAGACGCCCGCGGACAGCGCGTCGATATCGAGCACGTCGTGCAACAGCAGCAGATGCGCCAGCAGCTGGCCCCATTGCGGCGGCGCCGGAATCGAGGGATGGTCCATGCCCTGCCGCGCGAGCGCCGCCGCGGCGATGGCGAGGACAATGGCCGCGGCGAAGGGCACGACGAGCTTGCGATAGCGCCGCAGCAGCGCCGCCAGCGGGCGGGACGCGCGCAGCAGTCCCTCCGGCGCCAGGCTGCGCGCCGCCAGGAAGCCGCCGATCACCAGGAAGAGCTGGACGGCGATGCGCGCGTAGTCGGCGAGCCAGTCGATCAGGGCGGGGGCGAGGGAATGGGCCGCATCGGACATCGGCCCGTAGAAGGCCAGATGGTGCAGCACGATCAGTTGCGAGCCGATGGCCTTGAGCGCATCGATGCCGGCCAGGCGCGCGGGTTGCGAAGACATGGGTGACAGACGGGAAGCGAACGGGAACCGAACGGAAATCGCGGACCAGCCTCGACGCGCCCGTGCGCGACGCGACACCGGGCGCGTGGCCCGGGATTGTACCCGGGTGCAGGTGCCGGCGCCGCCATGCTGGACCGGTCATTGTGCCCGCGTCATCACATCGACCTAGGGTATTTACTTATGACGAAGTTGTCCTTCCCCTGACTCCTCCCTATCGCTACCCTTTGGTCTTTGCTGTTTTCTATCGCTTCGCCATGCTGTCCTCCCTTCGTTCTTTCCGTCGCCCTCTTCGTTCGTTCCGCCCGGTCCTCCTCGCGGCAGCCCTGCTCGGCACCGGCATCGCCCACGCCGCCGGCGCCGAGGCGTTGCACGGTCCGGTCATCGACAAGATCCGCTCCAGCGGCACCATCGTGCTCGGCTACCGCGAGTCCGCGCTGCCGTTCTCGTTCGCCGACGACAAGGGCCAGCCGGCCGGCTACGCGGTCGACCTGTGCCTGCGCGCGGCCGAGGGCGCCCGCCAGGCGCTCGGCCTGAAGGACCTGAAGGTGCGCTGGATGCCGCTGACGCCGCAGAACCGCATCCCCGCCATCGTCAACGGCCTGGTCGACCTCGACTGCGCGCCGAACACCAACACGCTCGAGCGCCAGAAGCAGGTCGCCTTCAGCGTCTCGCACTATGTGTCGACGGTGCGGATGCTGGTGCGTGCCGATGCGGGCATCGACTCGCTCGAGGACCTGCGCGGCAAGACCGTGGTGACGAGCGCCGGCTCGACCGGCGACCGCCACGTGCGCCGGCTCAAGGGCCAGTACGGCTATCGCGACGTCTACGCCAAGGACCACGGCGAATCGTTCCTGCTGCTCGAGTCCGGCCGCGCCCAGGCCTTCGTGATGGACGACGTGCTGCTGGCCGGCCTGCGCGCCCGCGCCAAGGATCCATCGCAATTCGTGATCGTCGGTCCCGCGCTGTCGGTCGAGCAGAACGCGCTGATGCTGTCGAAGTCGGACCCGGCGTGGAAGCGGCTGGTCGACGAGACCCTGGCCGGCGTCTATCGCGGCCCGCAGATCGAGGCGCTGCAGCAGCGCTGGTTCCAGAAGCCGATCGGCGGACGTGGCATCAACCTGGCGCTGGCCCCGTCGGCCGAGGTCCGCGAGGCGTGGAAGCATCCGTCCGACGCGGTCACGGAATAGGCGCATACCGGGGCCGGCGACCCCGGCAATCCTCGCTTTCCATGAGGCCGACGCGCCCGCGACGCCCGGTATGACTCGCTTGACAGCCGCAAGACAGGTTGGAGACACTGGCGCGGGCGGCGCGTCGGCGCCTGCCCATCGTCAGCCGCCCATCCGATGGACGGCAACTTTCGAGGAGACACCATGAGCAAGTTCGTCGCGACGGCCATCGCGCTGTGCATCGGCACCGCCTCGCTGGCGGTGCACGCCCAGAACACCGGCGGCAAGAAGCAGTTCGACCCGTACTCGCAAGGCGCCAAGGCGGGCGAGAAGTTCGACCCCTACAGCCAGGGGGCGAAAGCCGGCGACAAGTTCGATCCCTACACCCAGGGCACCAACCAGAGCACGCGCGCCGATCTCGCGCCGGGCCAGGACGAAGGCAAGAAGAACGGCCACAAGGCGAAGAAGGCCAAGCCCGCCAAGCCGGCGAACTGACATCGGCCCGACGGGCCAGCCCGGGGGCGGCCCGTCCCGATGGCGAATTCAAGAACCCGCTGCCGGCGGGTTTTTTTGCGTCCGTGCGCCCATCGCGCGCCGCCCGTGCCCGCGCGGGCGGCGGTGCGTCGCCGCTGCCGACCGGGGCGACGAGGCACGAAAAGTGAAATGGACGCCACAGGACATATGTCCCGAGCCGGAAAAAGCCCTCCGGTGCGGTCCCCTGTAGGACATTTTTCGGTATCAGCCGTCATAGCTTTCGCACAAAATGCGAACTTCGCCGTTGACATAGGCGTCGTATGCACCACACGGAGCGGCAGCGCTCCGTAGCGGGTTGTCAGCAAGCGGCCGAGGCCGCGCAGCACCGTTTCAGGAGTTTCATGCGCCGTTCCCCGACCACGCGCGCCGCCGGCTTGTCCGCGGCGGTGATTGCCCTGGTCGTCCTGTATATCGTCCTGCTCTGGTTCGGGACGCTGGACGCCCGCCATCTGTTGCGCTCCGACGAAGGCCGCTATGCCGAGATCGCCCGCGAGATGTTCGCCAGCGGCGACTGGGTCACGATCCGCTACAACGGCGTCAAGTATTTCGAGAAGCCGCCCTTTCACCTGTGGGTGACGGCGCTGACCTATACCGCCTTCGGGCTCGGCGAGTGGCAGGCGCGGCTGTGCGTGGCGCTGTCCGGCTTCATCGGCCTGCTCGCGTCGATGTGGGCGGCCGGGCGCTGGTTCGGCGCGCGCGCCGGCTGGCTGGCCGGCCTGGCGCTGGCCGCGGCACCGATGTGGAGCGTCGCCGCGCACTTCAATTCGCTGGACATGACGCTGGCCGGCGCGCTCGCCTGCGTGCTGGCCTGCATGCTGCTGGCGCAGCATCCGGACACCACCCCGGCCGCACGCCGCGGCTGGATGCTGGGCTGCTGGGCCGCGATGGGCGTCGCCATCCTGACCAAGGGGCTGATCGGCATCGCGTTGCCCGGGCTGGTGCTGGTGGTCTACACCGCCATCACGCGCGACTTCGGCCTGTGGCGCCGCCTGCATCTGCTGTGGGGCGCCGCGCTGCTGCTGGCGATCACGGTGCCGTGGTTCTGGCTGATCGCCGAGCGCAATCCGGAATTCCTGCGCTTCTTCTTCATCCACGAGCATTGGCAGCGCTATACGACCAGCGTCCATCATCGCCAGGGACCGGTGTGGTACTTCGTGCCCCTGTTGCTGGCCGGCTTCCTGCCGTGGCTGGCGCTGGCGCCGGGCATCTGGCGCGCGGTGCGCCGCGAGCGGACCGAGGCCGCGCAGGCGGCGCAGGCGGGGGAGCCGGCAAATGCCGTCCCGCTGCGCCCAGCCCTGCTGATGCTGGTCTGGGCCGGCGCCATCTTCGTCTTCTTCAGCCTGTCGAACTCCAAGCTGCCCGGCTATATCGTGCCGATCTTCCCGGCGCTGGGGATGCTGGCCGGCGTCGCGCTGGACCGCATCGGCGACACCGGCTGGCGCCGCCTGGTGCTGCTGATGCTGGGCGTTTCGGTGCTCGGGCTGGCCGCCACGCCGGTGGTCGCGACGCTCGATTCCGACAACACGCCCAACGCCTATTACCGGATCTTCGCGCTGTGGATCGGCGCCGCCTTCGTCGTCATGTTCGCCGGCGTGCTGCTCGCCCACTGGCTGGCGCGGCGCAACGGCCGGCTGGCCAGCATCGTGGTCTACGGCCTGGCGATGTACACCAGCTTCACGGTCGCGCTGCTCGGCCATGAGGTGATGGGCCGGCGCACCTCCGGCATCGATCTGGTACCCGCCATTCAGCAGGTGCTGAAGGACGACATGCCGTTCTATGGCGTCGGCATGCTCGACCACACGCTGCCGTTCTACCTGCGCCATCCGCTGACGCTGGTCTGGCATCCCGACGAACTGCAGTTCGGCCTGCAGCAGGAACCGGACAAGTGGATTCCGACGCTGGAGGCGTTCGAACAGACGTGGCGCAACGGCCGGCCCGCGGTCGCCATCATGTCGCCGGAGATGTACACCAGATTGCAGGCTCAGGCGTTGCCCATGTATCGGGTCGCCGAAGACGTCCGCCGCGTCGTGGTCACCAATTTCGCTGCGCCGCCCGCGCCTGCTGCCCCGGCCGCGTCCGCAGCGCCCGCTTCCGCTTCCAATCGATGACGATCACCACCTTCGCTTTCATCCTGACCGGCGTGTTGCTCAACGCCTGCGCGCAACTGCTGCTCAAGGCCGGCGTCAACGCGGTCGGCGCGATCGCGCTGGACCGCGCCACGCTGTTCGATACCGCGCTGCGCGTGCTGGCCCAATGGCCGGTGCTGGCTGGGCTGAGCCTCTACGTCGCCAGCGTCGCGGTGTGGATCGTCGGTTTGTCACGCGTCGATGTATCGATGGCCTACCCGATGCTGTCGCTCGGCTATGTGGTCAACGCGGTGGCCGCATGGTGGCTGTTCGGTGAGATGATCGGACCATTGCGGATGGCCGGCATCCTGCTGATCCTGGCCGGCGTGTTCCTGATCGCGCGTTCGTGACCGGTGTTTCCGACCGCTTGTTCTCGACCCCGCTTTCTCGACCCCGCTTTCTCGACCACGCCTGCCCGACCACGCTGCCGACCTTCCGTTGCCGCTGACGTCCTGACGACTTCGCCCGATGCCCGCTTCCGCCCAATCCACCCAAGCCGCCGCCCCATCCGCTGCGCCCTTCCTGCCCTTCGTCAGGCCCGACATCGACGCCGACGCGATCGCCGCGGTCGGCGAGGTGCTGGCCTCGGGCTGGATCACCTCCGGCCCGAAGATGCAGGCCTTCGAGGCCGCGCTGTCGGCGCTGTTCGACGGACGGCCGGTGCGTACCTTCGCCAACGGCTCGGCGACGATGGAGATCGCCCTGCGGATCGCCGGCATCGGTCCCGGCGACGAGGTGATCACCACCGCGATCACCTGGGTGGCCACCGCCAACGTGATCGTCGCGGTCGGCGCGCGACCGGTGTTCGTCGACATCGATCCGCGCACGCGCAATCTCGACCTCGACGCGGTCCAGGCCGCGATCACGCCGCGCACCCGCGCGATCCTGCCGGTCTATCTGGCCGGCTTGCCGGTCGACATGGATCGCCTCTACGCCATCGCCAGGAAACACGGCCTGCGCGTGATCGAGGACGCCGCGCAGGCGATCGACTCCCGCTGGCGCGGCCGCCGCATCGGCAGCTTCGGCGACCTGGTCAGCTTCAGCTTCCAGGCCAACAAGAACATCACCACGGTCGAAGGCGGCTGCCTGGTGATGAACGATGAGGACGAGGCGCTGCGCGCCGAGCGCCTGCGCCTGCAGGGCGTGATCCGCAGCGGCCTGGACGGCATGGACGTCGAGGTGCCGGGCGGCAAGTTCAACCTGACCGATGTCAACGCCGCGATCGGGCTGGCACAGCTGCCGCGGCTCGACGCGATCACCGCGCGCCGCACGGCGCTGGCCCGCGCCTACATGGACGGCGCCGCGCGGCATGGCCTCACCGAACTGGGCATCGAGCTGCCGGTCGCCGGCGACCCCGCGACAGCGCTGCCGAACTGGCATATGTTTCAAGTGGTACTGCCGGCCGAGCGCCTGCAAGGCGGACGGGCCGCGGTGATGCAGGCCCTGCGCGAGGCCGGCATCGGCACCGGCGTGCACTACCCCGCGCTGCATCTGTTTACGTACTACCGCTCGCTGGGCTGGCGCGAAGGCATGCTGCCGCACGCCGAGCGCATCGGGCGGGGCATTCTCACGCTGCCGCTCTTCCCGGCCATGCAAGAGGCCGATGTCGAGCGCGTCTGCGCCACGCTGAACGAAACATGCAAACGTCTGCTTCCGTAACTTCCGAACTGCTGTCCTGCGCGATGCCGCATCCGCTGCCGGGCCAGCCCACGCGCATTCGTGACGACGCGACCGCGCGCGACGACGAGACCGCGCCGCTGCCGGGCCAGTCGTCGCCGTCGCGCGCCAGGCCGATCGAGGTCTCGGTGGTAATCCCCGTCTACAACGAGGAGGCCGGCCTGCAGGCGCTGTTCGACCGGCTCTATCCCGCGCTCGATGGCCTGGCCACCAGCTACGAGATCGTCTTCGTCAACGACGGCAGCACCGACCGCTCGGCGCAGATCCTGGCGCGGCAGTTCCGCCAGCGGCCCGAGGTCACGCGCGTGGTGATGTTCAACGGCAATTTCGGCCAGCACATGGCGATCCTGGCCGGCTTCGAGCATGCGCGCGGCCGCATGGTGATCACGCTCGACGCGGACCTGCAGAACCCGCCCGAGGAAATCCCGAGGCTGGTCGAGGCGATCCGCGCCGGCCACGACTATGTCGGCACGATTCGCCGCCAGCGCCATGACAGCGCGTTCCGCCGCGTCGCCTCGTTCGCGATGAACCGGCTGCGCGAACGGATCACGCATATCCGGATGACCGACCAGGGCTGCATGCTGCGCGCCTACGACCGCAGCGTGGTCGATACCATCAACGCCTGCCGGGAGGTCAATACCTTCATCCCGGCGCTGGCCTACACCTTCTCGTCGAATCCGGTCGAGATCGTGGTCGGGCACGAAGAGCGGCATGCGGGCGAATCGAAGTACTCGCTGTATCAGCTGGTGCGCCTGAACTTCGACCTGGTCACCGGCTTCTCGATCGTGCCGCTGCAATGGTTCTCGATGATCGGCACGATCCTGTCGCTGCTGTCGGGCGGCCTGTTCGTGGTGCTGCTGGTACGGCGATTCCTGCTGGGCTCCGAGGTACAGGGCCTGTTCACGCTGTTCGCGTTCAACTTCTTCCTGGTCGGCATCATGCTGTTCGGCATCGGCCTGCTGGGCGAATACGTGGGCCGGATCTATCAGCAGGTACGCGACCGGCCGCGCTATCGGATCAAGGCGATCCTGGACGCGTCGCAGGGCGATGCGCGACGCGGCGACGGCGGACGACGGTCAGGGCTGGAGGAGTTCAGCGAATTCAGCGAGTTCGATGAATCCGGCGACGGCGGCCGGTCCGGTCCCAGCGATCCCCACGACCCCCGCGATCCCCGTCACGACCGGAAGCCCCCATGCGCGCCGTAGTCTTCGCCTACCACAACGTCGGCGACCGCTGCCTGCGCGTGCTGCACGCGCGCGGCGTCGAGGTGGCGCTGGTGGTCACGCATCGCGATCGCCCCGATGAAACGATCTGGTTCCGCCGCGTGGCCGACACCGCCGCGGAACTGGGCTTGCCGGTCGTCCATGGCGACGATCCGAACGACCCGGCGCTGGCCGCCGCGGTCAAGGCCGCGCGGCCCGACATGCTGTTCTCGTTCTACTACCGCGCAATGATTCCGCCGGCCGTGCTCGCACTGGCGCCGCGCGGCGCCTTCAATATGCACGGCTCGCTGCTGCCGAAGTACCGCGGCCGCGTGCCCGTCAACTGGGCCGTGCTGCATGGCGAGACCGAGACCGGCGCAACCCTGCACGCGATGGAGGCCAAACCGGACGCCGGCGATATCGTCGCGCAGACCGCGGTGCCGATCCTGCCCGACGATACCGCGCAGCAGGTGTTCGACAAGGTCACCGTGGCGGCCGAGCAGACGTTGTGGCGGGTCTTGCCGGCGATGCTGGCCGGCAACACGCCGCGCCGTCCTAACGTACTCGCCGAAGGCAGCTATTTCTCCGGCCGCCGTCCCGAGGACGGCCGCATCGACTGGCGGCAGCCGGCCGCCGCGGTCTACAACCTGATCCGCGCGGTCGCGCCGCCCTATCCCGGCGCCTTCACCGAACTCAAGGGCCGCCGCCTGGTGGTCGAACGCGCGCGCCGTCCGTTGCCGGCCGAGATGCCGCCGACGCAGGTGCTGGCCGGCCTCACGCCCGGCCTGCACGTGCTCGACGGCCGCATCGTCGGCCTGTGCGGCGACGGCGGCCTGGTGCTGATCCTCGCGCTCTCCGAAGGCAACGCGCCGCTGTCGCCCGCCGCCCTCGCCGCGCTGCTGCAGTCCTCTCCTCAAGCCTGAAGTCTGGAAGTCCATGAAGAAAGTCCTGATCCTCGGCGTCAACGGTTTCATCGGCCACCACCTGACGCGACGCATCCTCGAAACCACGTCGTGGGAAGTCTATGGCATGGACATGTCGACGGCCCGCCTCGGCGAGCTGGTCAACCATCCGCGCATGCATTTCTTCGAGGGCGACATCACCATCAACAAGGAATGGATCGAGTACAACATCCGCAAGTGCGATGTCGTGCTGCCGCTGGTCGCGATCGCCACGCCGGCGACCTACGTGCGGCAGCCGCTGCGGGTCTTCGAACTGGACTTCGAGGCCAACCTGCCGATCGTCCGCGCGGCGGTCAAGTACCGCAAGCACCTGGTGTTTCCGTCGACCTCGGAGGTCTATGGCATGTGCGGCGACGAGGCCTTCGACCCCGAATCGTCGCCGCTGGTCTACGGGCCGATCAACAAGCCGCGCTGGATCTACGCCTGCTCCAAGCAGCTGATGGACCGCGTGATCCACGCCTACGGCATCGAGCAGGGCCTGAACTACACGCTGTTCCGGCCGTTCAACTGGATCGGGCCGGGGCTGGACTCGATCTTCGAATCGAAGGAAGGCAGCTCGCGCGTGGTCACGCAGTTCCTCGGCCATATCGTGCGCGGCGAACCGATCCGGCTGGTCGACGGGGGCGCGCAGCAACGCGCCTTCGCCGATATCTCGGACGGCATCAGCGCGCTGATGCGGATCATCGAGAATCCCGGCGGCATCGCCAGCGGCAAGATCTTCAATATCGGCAACCCGGGCAACGTCCACTCGGTGCGCGAGCTCGCCGAGATGATGCTGCGGATGGCCGCCGACTACCCCGAGTACGCGGAAAGCGCGCGCCATAGCCGCATCCTGGAGACCTCGTCCGGCGAGTTCTACGGCAAGGGCTACCAGGACGTGCAGCACCGCGTGCCGAAGATCGACAACACGATGCAGGAGCTCGGCTGGCAGCCGACGGTGACGATGGCCGAATCGCTGCGGCGGATCTTCGAGGCCTATCGCGAGAAGGTGATCGAGGCCCGCACGCTGGTGGATTCCGGCAACTAGGCCGCGTGTGCCCGACTGCAAGCTCTTCAACAAGCGTTACAGCGAGCGCTACAACAAGCTCCATCACAAGCTCGACGACAACCCATGGCCATGATCGCCCTGAAGGTCGACGTCGACACGCTGCGCGGCACGCGCGAAGGCGTGCCGAAGCTGATCGCCCTGCTGCGAGCCCGCGACGCCCGCGCCACCTTCCTGTTCAGCCTCGGTCCGGACCATACCGGCTGGGCGCTGCGGCGCGTGTTCCGGCCGGGCTTTCTGCAAAAGGTGTCGCGCACCTCGGTGGTCTCGCACTACGGCCTGCGCACGCTGATGTATGGCGTGCTGCTGCCGGGCCCGGATATCGGCCTGCGCGCCGCCGACGCGATGCGCGCGGCGCGCGATGCCGGCCATGAATGCGGCATCCATACCTGGGACCACGTCTACTGGCAGGACCATGTGCGCACGCGCGATGCTGCCTGGACGCGCGCGCAGATGCGGCGTGCGTGGCAGCGCTTCGAGGCGGTGTTCGGCACGCCGCCATCGACGCATGGCGCGGCCGGCTGGCAGATGAATGCGGAAGCGTTCCGGCAGCTCGACGATTGGGGCCTGCGCTATGCCTCCGATGGCCGTGGCGCCGAGCCCTATGTACCGTTGCTCGACGGCACGCCCTGCCGCCACGTGCAACTGCCGACCACGCTGCCGACGCTGGACGAACTGATTGGGGCGGATGGCATCGACGAGAACAACGTCCACGAGGCGCTGCTCTCCCGCACCGAAGACGGCCGCGACCATGTCTTCACGCTGCATGCGGAGCTGGAGGGCGGCAAGCTGGCGCCGGTGTTCGAGCGCCTGCTGCAGGGATGGCGCCGGCAGGGGCATCGGCTGGCGCCGCTGGCGGCGCTGTATGAACAGCTCGATCGCACGCGGCTGCCGCATCTGCCGCTGGCCTGGGGCACGGTGCCCGGGCGCAGCGGCGAGCTGATCGTGCAGCGCTGAAGCGCGGGGCCTCGCCGCCCGCGCCCGCAGCCTGCTTTCCTGGGGCCCGCGCCGGAAGCCTGCTTTCCTGGGGCCGCGCTGGAAGCGCGGCTTTCCCCGGGGCCCACGCGAGGCGGCGGTTTTCCTGGGCCCCACGCCGAGGCGGCGGTTTTCCCGCGGCCGGAAGCGCCGGCCGGGTGCCGACGCTCAGCGCAGGCGTCCCGCCAGCCGCAGCCCGTTGAATACCACCAGCAGGCTCGCTCCCATATCGGCGAACACGGCCATCCACATCGTGCCCAGCCCTGCCACGGTCAGCGCCAGGAATACCGCCTTGATACCGAGCGCCAACGCGATGTTCTGCGTCAGCACCGTGCCGGTACGGCGCGACAGCCGGATAAAGGCCGGGATCTTGCGCAGGTCGTCGTCCATCAGCGCGACGTCGGCGGTCTCGATCGCGGTGTCGGTGCCGGCCACGCCCATCGCGAAGCCGATGTCGGCGCGCGCCAGCGCGGGCGCATCGTTGATGCCGTCGCCGACCATGCCGACGCGGCCATGCCGGGGGCCCCGCTGTGCTGCCGTCTGCGCGGTCAGCGCCGCGACGGCCTCGGCCTTGTCCTGCGGCAGCTGATTGCCGCGCGCCTCGTCGATGCCGACCTCGGCCGCGATGGCCTGCGCCGTATGCGGGTTGTCGCCGGACAGCATCATGGTGCCGACGCCGAGCGCGTGCAGCTCGGCGATGGCGTCGCGGCTCGTCTGCTTGACGGTGTCGGCGACGGAAAACAGCGCCTGCACGCCGGCATTGCCCACGCGTTCGTTGGCCGCGCCCGCGTTGGCCGCGCCTGCATTGGTCGCGCCTGCATTGGTCGCGCCAGCGTTGACCGCGCCGTCGTTGGCCCCGCCCGCGTTCGCCTCGCCGCCGGCCAGCAGCACCACGGTGCGGCCCTGGCGTTCGATCGCCTCCAGCCGCGCCTCCAGTTCGTCCGAGCACAGCCCCATCTCGTGGATCAGCCGGTGGTTGCCGAGCCAGTACCGCTGGCCATCGACCGTGCCGGTGACACCGAGCCCCGGCAGCGCCTCGAAGTCCTGCACCGCCAGCGTCTCGACGCCATCGCGCCGCGCCGCCGCGGCGACCGCACCCGAGACCGGATGGTCCGAACGCGCGGCGAGGCTGGCCGCGATCGCGCGGGCGCCCGTCGGTGCGCCGGGCAGCAGCGCGTAGTCGATCTGCTGCGGGCGGCCGTGCGTGAGGGTGCCGGTCTTGTCCAGCGCCAGCCAGCGCAGCGATTTGCCCTGCTCCAGATAGACGCCGCCCTTGATCAGGATGCCGTGGCGCGCGGCCGCGGCCAGCGCGCTGACGATCGTGACTGGCGTGGAAATCACCAGCGCGCAGGGGCAGGCAATCACCAGCAGCACCAGCGCCTTGTAGATCCAGTCGAGCCAGGCGCCGCCGGCCAGCAGGGGCGGCAGCACGGCGACCAGCAGCGCGATGATAAAGATCGTCGGCGTGTAGATGCGCGCGAAGCGGTCGACGAAACGCTGCGTCGGCGCGCGGCTCGCCTGCGCGGCCTCTACCGCATGGATGATGCGCGCCAGCGTCGAATCCGAGGCCGGCGCGGTGACTTCGTATTCGAGCTCGCCGGTCTGGTTGATCGAGCCGGCGAACAGCAGATCGCCGGCCTGCTTGTCGACCGGCACGCTTTCGCCGGTGATCGGGGCCTGGTCCAGCGCCGACTGCCCGCGCAGCACCCGGCCGTCGAGGGCGACCCGCTCGCCCGGGCGCAGCCGCGCGACCGCACCCGGCGACACGCAGCCTGCGGGCACGGCCAGCCAGACGCCGTCGGCCTGCAGCACGGTGGCCTGTTCAGGCGCCATTGCCATCAGGCCGCGGATGGCGTTGCGGGCGCGGTCCAGCGAGGCCGCCTCGATCCGCTCGGCCAGCGCGAACAGCACCATCACCATCGCCGCTTCGGGCCAATGGCCGATCAGCAGCGCGCCGGTCACCGCGATGCTCATCAGCGCATTGATGTTCAGATTGCGGTTGCGCAGCGCGATCCAGCCCTTGCGGTAGGTGCCCAGCCCGGCCACGGCGATCGCAACCAGCGCAAAGGCGGCGGGCAGCCAGGGCGTAGCCAACGAGAACCACTCGGCCAGCTCGGCGCCCAGTGCGGCGACGCCGCCCAGCGCCAGCGGCCACCATGGCGTGGCCGGCGCCGGCGCGGCCTGTGCCGTGGATGGCGAGGCGCCGCCTTCGACCGCCAAGGTCTCGGCCTGCATGCCGACGCTGGCGATCGCCGCGACCAGCGGCTGCTCCGAATCGAGGGTGTGATGCACGGTGAGGATCCGCTGCATCAGATTGAATTGCAGGCCCGCCACGCCCGGCATGCCGCCGAGCTTGCCGCGCAGCAGCGCCTCCTCGGTCGGGCAGTCCATCGCCTCGATGCGAAAGCGCGCGGTGCGGGCGCCGGCCGGCGCCGCGGCTTCGCTCGGCGGGGGCGGCATTGCGACGGCGCCGCAGGCGCTGCCGCAGCAGGAGGAGGTCGTAGTGGGAGGCGCGGGCGGCGCGACGCAGCAGGAGGAGGTCGTAGTGGGCGGCGTGGGCGGCGCGGCGCAGCAGGAGTCCGCGTGGCGATGGTCGCTGGCGCCGGCATGGCCGTGCCCGTGCCCGTGCCCGTGCCCGTGCCCGTGCCCGTGCCCGTGATCGTGATCGTGATCGTGATCGTGATCGTGGGCGTGGGCGTGGGCGTGGGCGTGGGCGTGGGCGTGGGCGTGGGCGTGGCCATGGTCGTGATCGTGGCCATCGTCATGGGCGGGCTGGCCGCAAGCGCCTGCCTTTGAATCGCAGCAGGAGGACGAAGGCGTGGAGGATGGGTCTTCCGGCGAGAGTCTGGCCATCGAAGGTTCCGTGGGCTGTGGCATGGGTGGCATTGAATAGCCTGTAGCCGCTACAGGGTCAAGCCACCCTAACTCCGGCGCGGTCAATTCCTCAAGTCCGTGCCCTGATGCCGCGGCTCGGTACCGTGACCTCATGCCCGGATGCCACACCTTGACGCCACACCCTTATGCCCTGATGCCACGCCACACCTCGATGCCGCGCCCCGGAGGCCACGCGTCCGGAGGCGCGTCCTTGTGCCACATCCCCCGCCGGCGGTCCTTCGCCGCAATGCCGTCGGCTCAATGCGCGACGTTGACCATCCAGCTCAGCCCGAACCGGTCCTGCAGCATGCCGAAGCCCTCCGACCAGAAGGTCTTCTGCATCGGCATCATCACGCGGCCGCCCTCGGACAGCGCGTCGAACCACTGCCGCGCCTGGTCAAGCGAGGGCGCGACGATCGACAGGCTGAAGCCGGCGAAGGGTTCGGGCGGCGCGCCAGGCATGCCGTCGGAGGCCATGATCTCGCTCTGCCCGACCGTCACGCTGGCATGCATGATCTTGTCCTCCCAGCCGGCCGGCAGCGGCGGCTGGCCGTCGCCGCCGGCGCCGCCCTGCCCCTCCTCGGCCGGCATCTCCTTGAACCGCATCATCATGTTGACCTTGGCGCCGAGCGCCTTGCCGTAGAACGCCAGCGCCTCCTCGCAGCGTCCGCCGAAATAGAGATAAGGCTGTATCTGCATGTCCGTCTCCTGGGTCGATCGTGTCGATGAATGGATGGCGGCGCCGGGGCCGTCGCGCCGGCGCCGCGGGCCTGCGGCCGTACCGCAAGGCGCAGTCATTATGCGCCGGCGGACCGTTCCAACCCGCTGCCTTGCAGCTTTGTCATGTTGCCGTCAGGGTCGTGTCCGTGGACCTGCGGGTACAATGCGGCCTGACCGTCAGCGTGGCCGCCGCCGCAGTGTCTGCCACGCACCTTCGACACGGTCCTTCCCGCTTTCTTCCAACCTGTCCGCCACTCGCCGATCCGCTCGTGAACCGTCTGCCGCAACGCCTTCTGCTGTCCCTCGCCATGCTGGCCCTGCCCCTGCCTGGAGTCGCCGGCACGGCCAAGCTGGCTTGCGGCGCGGCGCAGGCCACCGCGGCCACGCCCTTGATGAGCCGGCACGCCGCGCTGAAGCTGCAGGCCGAAGCGGAACTGGTGGGTCGCGACCAGGCGGGTTGCATGAGCGCGGACAAGGAGCGGGACACGGAAGACGATGGCGCCGGCGGCCATGCCGCCGACGGCGAAGACCGCCACGCGAGGCATCCCGGCGGCGCGGCCATGTGCCCCATCGCCGCGGTGCTGCCGGGGCTCGAACTGAGCCAGTATCGCCATATGCCGCCGCGCTCGCCGCTGGGCACGCTGGCGGGCGCCACGCCCGAGGCGCTGTTTCCGTCGAGCCCGGCACGCTGCTGAGCGGCGCGCGAACGCCGTAATCCCCCGGCCTCGCAGCCCCTGGCGGACCTGTCGAAGCGCTAGGCGCTCTCTGACCTCTCGAACCTCCCGGACCCCGGACCTCTCGGGACTACTCGGACCTCTCGGGACCTGTCGGGACCCCTCGGGCCTCTCGGACCCTCTCGAATCTCTCCGACCTCCGGGATCCCTCGACCTTGGGGCCCGGTCGGCGCGACGTCCCCGTCCGGCGCGGTATCGATTCAGCTGACGCGATAGAACTCGGGCGTCTGGCCCGCGTTGACGGCGCGCTGCAGCCAGTCGGGCATCTCGCCGGTGCCATCCCAGCACTGACCCAGGGCATTGCGATAGAGGACGCCGGCAGGCTGCGGCGGCGCGGGTTCGTTCGCGCTGGAAGCCTTGGCCGTGGAAGCCGCGGAGCCCGCGGCGGCTGCGGAAGCCGTGGAGGCCGTCGCGGCTGTGGAAGCCGAGGCAGCCGTGGTGGCTGTGGAGGCGGCAGGAGCCGCGGCAAATGTGGCCGGGGTCGCCGACATTTGGGAATCGGCGGACGCGGGGCTCGATGCCGTCGCGTCGGCCGCGGCGGCGCGGCCCCGTTTGGCCCGGCTGGCGCCGGAGAAACATCCGGCCGCGACCAGATCGTCCAGCGACAGGCCGTAGCGATCCATCTGCGCGCGCACCCAGGCGGCCGCGGCTAGTCGGGCTTCATCGAACTCGGACATGGCGTTTTCGTGCACGCTGCCGACCCGAGGCGGCCGACAGGCTAGGAGGACAACAGAAGGTCCGGCGGTGCCGGTCGAACACCGCGATTCTACAGGCTCGGCGCCGATACGCCCCGCCGCCGCGGCAAAACCTTGAATTGCGCCACACCTTCGCGCTAAGGTCGAGCCTCTCTTTCGCCGCAAGCCAGGACCGCTCCGTGTTTTCGCCGTTCCCCTTCCTCCTTCCGCGCCGCTGCCTTGCCGCGCGCGCCGGGAGCGCCCGCCCGTGAACATCATCGTCGACGTACTGATCCTGCTCGGCGCGCTGCTGGCGATTGTCGCGGTGGTGCAGGTCGCCGCGGCCAGGCTGCGGCTGCCCGAATCGACGCTGCTGTCGGCGATCGGCATCGCGATCGGCGCGGGCTACGTGGCCATCGACGCCACGCTGCCCGAGTTCGCCGAACACTTCCTGCATCCGCTGATCGATCCTTCGCTGCCGCCCGAAGCCTATCTGTGGATCTTCCTGCCGCCGCTGCTGTTCCATGCGGCGCTGACCGCCGACGTACGCAGCATGCTGCCGGACGCGGCGCCGATCCTGCTGCTCGCGGTGGTGGCGGTGGTGGTCGCCACCGGCGTGATCGGCGTGGTCACCGCGGCGGCCAGCGGCATGAACCTGGTGGTGTGCCTGCTGCTCGGCGCGGTGGTCGCGACCACCGACCCGGCCGCGGTGATCGCGATCTTTCGCGATGTCGGCGCGCCGGCCCGGCTGATCCGGCTGGTCGAGGGCGAGAGCCTGCTGAACGACGCCGCCGCGATCGCGCTGGTCGGCGTGCTGATCGCGATGCTGACCGGCCACGGTGCCGAGGCCACGCTTGCTGCCGGCCTGACCGAGCTGGCCTGGGCCTTCGGCGGCGGCATGGTATGCGGGCTGATCGCCGGCCGCCTGCTCGCGGAACTGCTGCCGGCCCTCGCCGGCCTCGCGGTGGCCGAGGCCGCGCTGACGCTGGCGCTGCCCTACCCGCTCTATCTGCTGGCCGAACAGCTGCTGCATGTGTCCGGCGTGGTCGCCGTGGTCTGCGCCGGGCTGACCCTCGGCGCGCTCGGCCCGACCCGGCTGAACCCGCCCAACTGGCGGCACCTGCGCATGATCTGGGAGCAGTTCGCCGGCATCGCGGGCGCGGTGGTCTTCCTGCTGGCCGCGGTGCGGGTGCCGGCGCTGCTGCAGGGCGTCACGCCGCATCACGGCTGGCTGCTGCTGGCGCTGGTCGCGGCCGCGCTGCTGGCGCGCCTGGCGACGCTGTTCGGCCTGCTGCCGGTGCTGACCTGGCTGCGCCTGTCGGCGCCGATCGATAATGCGTACAAGCTGGCGATCGCCTGGGGCGGGCTGCGCGGCGCCGTCACGCTGGTGCTGGCGCTGGGCATCGCCGAGAACCGCGCGCTGCCGCTCGAGACGCGCCATTTCGTCGCGATCCTGGCGACCGGCTTCGTGCTGGTCAGCCTGCTGGTCAACGGCACCACGCTGCGCTGGCTGATCCGCCGGCTCGAACTGGACGCGCTGTCGCCGCAGGAGCTGGCGCTGCAGCGCCAGGCGATCCGGCTGTCGACCGAGGAGGTCGAGAGCGCGCTGGATCGCCTGGCCGACAGCTTCGGCCTGCCGCCGTCGGCCGCGCGCGAGGTCGCCGCGCATTACCGGCGCGATATCGAACTGGGCTCGGCCGATTTCGACTTCGACAGCGCGCTGTCCGAGCGGGCGCGGCTGTCGATCGGCCTGGTCACGCTCGCCACGCGCGAGAGCGAGCTGATTCCCGAGTACGGCAACGGCGTGGTGTCGGTGGCCAATCTCGACGCGATGATGCGCAACACCGCGCAGATGATCGACGCCGCGCGCGAACAGGGCCGCATCGGCTACAACCGCGCCGCCCGCCACATCCTCGACTACCAGAAGAGCTTTCGCATCGCGCTGTTCCTGCACCGGCGCCTGTCGATCGACCGGCCGCTGGCGCGCGTGCTGGCCGACCGCTTCGAGCTGATGATCGTGCGCCAGACCGTGCTGCAGCGGCTGCGGCAATACAACCGCGCGATGCTGTCGCCGGTGTTCGGCGCGCGCATGGCGACCGTGCTCGACGGCGTGCTCGAGGACCGCTTCCACGCCGCCGAGCAGGCGCTGCAGGAAATGCGAGAGGAATTCGGCAGCTACACCGTCGCGCTGGAAAAACGGATGCTGATGCTGTTCGCGCTGCGCAAGGGCCAGCACGAGCTGCAGGCGATGCGCGAGGAGAACGTGATCTCGCGCGAGGCCTACAACCAGATCGCGCGGGCGATCCGGCAGGCATGGGAGGCCAACCTGGCGCGGCCGCCGTTGCGCGGCAGCTTCGGCGACGGCGCGCGCATGCGCCCGCCGCCCGCCAAGGTGCCGGCGCCGCGCGCGCCGGGCGAGGTCGCGCCGGCCGATTTCGATGGAGGCGATGCCGGGGCGTCGAGCATGGACGGCCGGTAGGTGCCCCCCGGGGCGGACGAACGCGCCCCGTATACTCATGACCCTGGCGCGCCGCGCATCCCCGGATCCGGCGCTCCACCCCAACGCGCGGCACAGCGCGTCTCACCGATCTTTCCCTTCCACATTCGATAACAACACGGAGTAGCAGTCATGCGTGTCGCATTCCTCGGCCTCGGCGTCATGGGCTTCCATATGGCGGGCCACCTGGCCGCCAAGGGGCATCAGGTCACGGTCTACAACCGCACCGCCAGCAAGGCCCAGGCCTGGGTCGAGCGCTTCGGCGGCAAGTCGGCGGCCACGCCCGCGCTGGCCGCGCGCGATGCCGAGCTGGTCTGCAGCTGCGTCGGCAACGACGACGACCTGCGCGCGGTGCTGACCGGCGCCGACGGCGCCTTCGACGCCGCGCCGGCCGGCTGCATCTTCGTCGACCACACCACCGCCAGCGCCAACGTCGCGCGGGAACTGTACGAGCAGGCCAACGCGCGCGGCCTGCACTTCATCGATGCGCCGGTGTCCGGCGGCGAGTCCGGCGCGCAGAACGGCGTGCTGACGGTGATGTGCGGCGGCGACGAGGCGGTGTTCGCGCGCGCCGAGCCGGTGATCTCGGCCTTCGCCCGCGCGGTCACGCGCATCGGCGGCCCGGGCGCCGGGCAGCTTGCCAAGATGGTCAACCAGATCGCGATCGCCGGCCTGCTCGAAGGGCTGTCCGAGGCGATCGCCTTCGGCCAGCGCGCGGGGCTCGACATGCCGCTGGTGCTGTCGGTGATCAGCAAGGGCGCCGCCGGCTCGTGGCAGCTGGAGAACCGCGGACCGACCATGGTCGAAGGCAAGTTCGACTTCGGTTTCGCGGTCGACTGGATGCGCAAGGACCTCGGCCTGTGCCTGGACGAGGCCCGCCGCAACGGCGCCACGCTGCCGGTCACCGCGCTGGTCGACCAGTTCTATGCCGAGCTGCAGCGCGACGGAGGCGGTCGCGACGATACCTCGTCGCTGATCCGCCGCCTGCGCCGATAGCCATCGGCCCGGAATCGGCACGCGCCACCGTGTTTCCGAAAACATCGCGCGTCGTCCGATTCCTACATGGCTTTCAGCGCCGGACCGGGTGGGAGGCCGGTGGCGCGGGTCTATCGTTGAAGCAACCGGGAGCGGACCCCAAGGCGGCCGAACGGCGCCAAGGGGGTGGCACGGTATTCAAGACCAACGAACAAACCCGCCAGGCTAGCCCTCGGCAAAGGAGCCTCCCATGACTCTAGGCACCATTCTCCTGATCGTGCTGATCATCCTGCTGATTGGCGCGCTGCCTTCGTGGCCCTACAGCAGCGGCTGGGGCTACTGGCCCAGCGGCGGGCTTGGCCTGATCCTGCTGATCGTGATCGCGCTGGTCGTCATGGGCAGGTTGTAGCGCGTTGCGGCACAAGCTGCAGCGGTACCGGTAGGCCTGCCCGCCGCCTTGTTTGGGGACAGGGGGCGACGGGCAGGTGAAAAGGCGGTCGAGAGACCGCCTTTTCTTTGTTTGCGCCGTCGATGTGCCGTATCGAGGGGCATGGGTCGGTCGGCGTGGGTCGGTCGGCGTGGGTCGGCATGGGAGACGCCGTTGCTGCCTCTACTCTGCCCATGCCCTCGCCCGCTCGGGAGAGGAAACACCCGGCGAGAATCGGCCCGCTCAGGCCGCGGGCTTCGTCCCCGCGCTGCCGCGCTCGCCCAGGCGGCGCAGCGCCAGCATCGGCAGCCGCAGCAGGAAGCCGACCACCAGCCGGATATGCATCGAGGTCAGCAGGATGTTGTCGCGCACATAGTGGAAGTGCGACACGCCGCCCTCGTCCTCGCGGAAGTAACGCACGGGGGTATCGATGTTGATCGGCCGCACGCCGCGCCAGCACAGCCGGATCGCGACCTCGGGATCGAAGTCCATGCGCCGCATCCAGCGATTGCCCCGCATCACCGCGCACAGCGGCGCGATCGGATAGACGCGGAAGCCATACAGCGAATCGCCGATGCCGGCCCACAGCGTCTCGAGGTCGGCGAAGACATTGCTCAGGCGCCGTCCATAGACCCGTGCGCGCGGGGCGCTCTCGTCGAACACCGGCTTGCCCAGCACCATCGCGTCCGGGTTGCGGCGCGACAGCTCCAGCATCTTGCCGATCATCGCGGCGGGATGCTGGCCATCGGAATCCATAGTCAGCGCGTGCGTGTAGCCCTCGGCGGCGGCCTGTTCCAGCCCGTGCAGCACGGCGGCGCCCTTGCCGCGGTTCTTCGGCAACACCAGCACGCGCAGGCCGGGATCGGCCTCGGCCTGCTGCTGCAGCCATTCGGTGCTGCCGTCGGTACTGCCGTCGACGACGACCCAGACCGGGTTCCATTGGGCTCGCGCCTCGCGCACGACCTCGCGCACCTTGGGGCCGGGGTTGTAGCTCGGGATGATCACCAGATGCGTGGTCGAACGTTCGGTCATGCGGCCGTGCTCCATCAATGTGTTGTCCCTGGCCGGCGCGGCGCGCTTTGCGTCCGCCGGCCCTTGCCTGCGCACTGCTCCCTTCTCCTCGACGTTTGTGCCGTACGGTTGGTTCCTTTGCTTCGTTCCGCTTCGTCGCTTTTCGTCCTCAGCGTCCCTGCGCGTCCCTCCGCGTCCCTTTCGCCTAGCCGGTCGCCATGCCGCCGTTGATCGACAGCACCTGCCCGGTGACATAGCCGGCGGCCTCGGAGACCAGATAGGCCACCATCGCCGCCACCTCGTCCGGCTGGCCGGCCCGGCCCATCGGCACCAGCTCGCGGATCCGCTCGGGCGGGAAGGCCGGCTGCGCCATCGGCGAATCGACGATGCCCGGCGCCACCGCATTGACCGTGACGCCGCGCGAAGCCATCTCGATCGCCAGCGAGCGCGTGGCCGCAATCACGCCCGCCTTGGCTGCAGCATAGTTCACCTGACCGCGATTGCCGATCAGGCCTGCCACCGATGCGATATTGACGATGCGCCCCCAGCGGGTCCGCATCATCGGCATCAGCAGGGGCTGGGTCACGTTGAAGAAGCCGTGCAGCGAGACGTCGATGACACGGCGCCATTGCTCGCGCGTCATGCCCACCATCGGCGCGTCGTCGTGGATGCCGGCGTTGTTGACCAGCACCTGCACGGGGCCCTCGGTGAGGATGCGTTGCAAGGCCTGCTCGGTGGCATCGGCATCGGTCACGTCGAAGGCGATCGCCTCGGCGTCGCCGCCGGCGGCGCGGATGCGCTCGGCCACCTGTTGCGCCTCGTCCAGGCGCCGGTTGGCATGGACCCAGACACGGCAGCCGCCCGCGGCAAGGGTCTGGCAGATGGCCTGTCCGAGCGCGCCGCTGCCGCCGGTGACCAGAGCCAGCTTGTGGGCGGGTGCGGGCGCCGCCCGGGGCGTCCGGTGCGTGGAGGGCATCAGCGGGTACGGTTGGCGGCGGTGTAGGCCGCCAGGCTGCCCAGCGTGGCAAAGATGGTCTTGTTGTCCGGATTGTCCGAGCGCAGCTCGAATCCGTACTTCTTGGAGATCAGGAGTGCAATTTCGAGCACGTCGATCGAATCGAGGCCGAAGCCTTCGCCGTACAGCGGCGTATCGGCCGTGACCTGGTCCAGCGTCAGCTCGGTAATGTCCAGTTCGCCGAGAATCATCCGGGCCAGTTCGATTTCGAGATCGGTCATTGTCGCTAAATGTAAGTTATATCGTCGCGGCGGCCCGCCGGGCGGCGCCCCGGGGGTGCGCAAAGCCGTGGGGTATACTGCGGCACCGCCTTCGGGCGCAATGCTACCAAGCCCATCGGGTTCGCTCCATACGGGTGAAATTTGGTAACAACCTCGCCGCCACGGCGAGAAACGGAACCCCCACACTTCGGGTCTTCCAGCCATAGTCCCCAAAGATCGATGACCGGACCGCTTCGCCGCCGGCCCGGGAGTGCAGTCTCCGCCCTCCCCGGAAGCCAGGCCGAAGTCCCGACCGCGCCGCCATGCCAGTGTCCCGCATTCCGCGCCGATCGCGCCCACAGAATTCCAGCGCCCGCCCTGCCGGCGGCGCCGAGGCGAACCCGTCCGCCGGGACTCTGCCGCTGATCGCGCATACCCGCAGCGACCAGATCGTCGCCTACCGGGATGGCGCCCCGGTCACCGTGGCGCGCTTCCTCGCCGACGTCCGCGACCTGGCCTCCCGGCTGCCGGCCGGCCGCCACGTCTTCAATATGTGCGCGGATCGCTACCTCTTCACCGTCGGCCTGTGCGCCAGCCTGCTGGCCGACAAGATCAGCCTGCTGCCGCCGGCGCACACCCCGGAAATGGTCCGGGAGCTGGCGACCTTCGCCCCGGATACCTTCTGCCTGCACGACGGCGCCGGCTGCCATTGCAGCGCGGGCGACGCCAGCGGCGCCGGGCTGCCCGGCATGCGGGTGACGCTGCGGGGCACGCACGAAGACACGCACGAAGGCACGCGCGACGACGCACACGCGGATCGGGCCGGCGACGCGGCCGATTTGCCGATCACGATCCCCCGGATCCCGGCGGACCGGACGCTCGCCTACCTGTTCACCTCCGGCTCGACCGGCCTGCCGATGCCGCATCGCAAGAGCTGGGGCGCGATGGTGCGCAATGCGCGTGCCGCCGCGGCCCGGCTGGGCATCGATGCGCTGGCCGGCGCGACGCTGGTCGGCACCGTGCCGGCGCAGCATATGTACGGGCTGGAATGCACCGTGATGCTGGCCCTGCACGGCGGCGTGGCGCTCAGCGCGGCCCATCCCTTCTACCCCTACGACGTCGCCGCCGCGCTGGCCGCGGTGCCGGCGCCGCGCGTGCTGGTGGCCTCGCCGGTGCATCTGCGCACGCTGCAGCTGTCGCCGGTCGAACTGCCGGCGCTGGCGCGGCTGCTGTCCGCGACCGCGCCGCTGGCGCCGCGGCTGGCGCGCGACATCGAGGCGCGGACCGGTGCGCCGCTGCTGGAGATCTACGGCAGCACCGAGACCGGCCACATCGCCACGCGCCGCACCGCGCACGATGCCGCCTGGCAACTGCTGCCCGGCGTGGCGCTGCGGCTCAAGCGGACGCACGATGCCGAAACCGCGACCGTTCCGACGGGCGACGAAGGCAACGAGGGCCAAGACAGCGACGACGGCCCCGTCTGGCTCGCCAGCGGCGCCCATCTGCCCCAGCCGGTGGCGCTGAACGACGCGATCGAATTGCTCGACGCCCATCGCTTCCTGCTGCATGGCCGCAAGGCGGACCTGATCAAGATCGCCGGCAAGCGCACCTCGCTGGCCTATCTGAACCATCATCTGAACGCGATCCCGGGCGTGATCGACGGCGTCTTCCACATGCCGCGCGGCGAGCCCGCGGGCGGGCTGGGCAAGGAGGCGCGCCTGACCGCGCTGGTGGTCGCGCCGGGCGTGAGCGCCGCCGACATCGTGCATGCGCTGCGCGCGCGCATCGATCCGGTGTTCCTGCCGCGGCGCGTGTTCTTCGTCGACAGCCTGCCGCGCAACGCCACCGGCAAGCTGCCGCGCGACCTGCTCGAGCCGCTGGTGGCGCGGCTGCAGAGCGGCCAGGCCGCTCGCCACGACGATCGTGCGCCCACCACCGTGCTGGGACCGGCATGAACAGCGCGGGGGTCTTCACCATCGAGGCCGGCCATCCGGCGCTGCCGGGACACTTTCCCGGCCGCCCGATCGTGCCAGGCGTCGTGTTGCTCGACCATGCGGTGCTGCGCATCGCCGCGGCGCTCGGCCGCCCGCCACACCCTGCACGCCTCGCCTCGGTCAAATTCCTGGCGACGGTGGTGCCGAACGAGCCGGTCACGGTGCGCTATGCCAGCGTGAGCCAGGACCCGGGTCAGGACCGGGCCGACCATCAAGCCGGCAACCAAGCCGACGACAAAGCGAACGACAGCGCCGACCACAGTGCCGACCACACGGTCCGCTTCGAGCTCGAAGGCCCCGGCCGCACCGTCGCCAGCGGCGTGCTGACGCTGCCGGGCCACGCCGGCCCGACCGACGCGGCGGTATGACGGCACCGGACAAGAGCCACGCGGCGCCGGCCGACGACTGGAGCAGCCAGCCCGAGCGCAGCCATCTGCGGCTGCTGCGCGTGATGCGCTGGCTGTCGCTGCGCCTGGGCCGGCGCGCGAGCCGCCCGCTGCTGTGGCCGGTGGTGGCGATCTATCTGCTGATCTCGCCGGGCGCGCGCCGCACCTCGCGCCAGTTCCTGTCGCGCGCGCTCGGTCGTCCGGCGGGTCTTGCCGACGTGATGCGGCAGGGCTTCGCCTTCGCGTCGACGATCCATGACCGCGTCTATCTGCTGAACGGCCGGCTGGACCTGTTCGATATCCGCGTCCATGGCGAGCCGGCCATCCAGCAGGCGATCGCGCGCGGCGACGGTGCCTTCCTGTTCGGCGCCCATCTGGGCAGCTTCGAGGCGGTGCGCGCGGTCGGCCTGCGCTATCCGGCGCTGCGGCTGGCGGTAATGATGTACCAGGACAATGCCAGCCGCCTCAACGACGTGCTGGCGGCGATCAATCCCGCGGTGCGGCAGGACGTGATCCCGCTGGGCCGGCTCGACGCGATGCTGCAGGCGCGCGACTACCTGGAGCGAGGCTACCTGCTCGGCCTGCTGGCCGACCGCACGCTCGCCCGGCTCGCCACCGATCCGCCGCGGCAGTGCGAATTCCTCGGCGCGCCGGCGCCCTTCGCCACCGGGCCGCTGCGGATGGCGGCGATGCTGCGCCGGCCGGTGCTGTTCATGACGGGCCTGTATCGCGGCGGCAACCGCTACGACATCCACTTCGACACGATCGCCGACTTCTCGGCGACGCCGGCCGCCGAGCGCGAGGCCGCCATCGACGCCGCGCTGCGCCGCTACGTCGCGCTGCTCGAGCGGCATTGCCGCGCGGCGCCGTACAACTGGTTCAACTTCTACGATTTCTGGCAGGCGCCCACGCGGGCGCCTGCGGACGCATGATGTCGATGACCTGGATCTTCGAAAGCCTTCGCTTGCCTGCCCACGCTCCTTCCCTCGCTTTTGCCCCCGCTCTTGGCCTTCGTTTCGGCGCGGCGTGCTGCCTGGCGCTGGCCTGCCAGTTGCCGCTCGCCCGCGCCGCGGCGGCGGCTCCTACGACGGCTCCTACAACGGCTCCTACAACGGCTCCTACAACGGCTCCTACAACGGCTCCTACAACGGCAACTACGGCGGCATCCAGCGCGGTTTCCACGAAGTCGCCTCCGGCCCGGGCCGACGCGGCCTGGAGCGTGGACCGGCTGATGGCGACGCTGGCGCGGCAGCCGGCCGGCAGCGCGCGCTTCGTCGAGAAGAAGTACATGGCGATGCTGGAACGGCCGCTGGAATCGAGCGGCGAGCTGCGCTTCGTCGCGCCGGACCGCCTCGAGAAGCGCACGCTGGCGCCCAAGCCCGAGACGCTGCTGGTGCAGGGCGACATGCTGACGGTCGAGCGGGCGGGCCGCAGGACCACCATTCCGCTCGGCAACCATCCCGAACTCGCGGGCTTTATCGAGAGCCTGCGCGGCACGCTGGCCGGCAACCGGCAGGCGCTGGAGCAGTACTACCGGCTCGCGCTGGAAGGCACCGCCAAGCGTTGGACGCTGACGCTGACGCCGTCCGACAGCCGCATGGCCGCGGCGATTGCCGCCATCCGCATCGACGGCGCCGGCGAGCGGCTCGAGCGCGTCGAGATCCGCCAGGCCGACGGCGATCGCTCGGTGATGACCATCGTGCCGACCGGCGGCCAATGAGCGCGGCCGGCCAACGCCTGCACCGAAGGACGCTGCCGGCACGGCTGGCGGTCGCGATCTGGCTGGCCTTCGTGCTGGCCTGCGCGGCCATCGCGGCGCGCACCACCTTCACCGCCGACCTGTCGGCCTTCCTGCCGCGCGCGCCCAGCGCCGAACAGCAGCTGCTGGTCGATCAGCTGCGCGATGGGCTGGTGTCGCGGCTGCTGCTGATCGGCATCGAAGGCGGCGGCAGGCATGACCGGACACCGGACGGCACGCATGACAATACCCAGGACGCCGCGCAGGACAGCGCCCGGCGCGCGGCGCTGTCCAAGGCATTGGCCGGCAAGCTGCGCGGCGATCCGCGCTTTGCCGCGATCGACAACGGCGAGCCGGTCAACCGCGAGCGCGACCAGCGCTATCTGTACGCGCACCGCTATCTGCTGAGCCCCGCCGTCACGCCCGAGCGCTTCACCGAGGCGGGCCTGCGCGCCGCCATCGGCGACACCATCGACCTGCTCGGCTCGTCGGCCGGGCTGATGATCAAGCCGCTGCTGCCGCGCGATCCGACCGGCGAGGTGGCGACGCTGCTGGCCGATCTCGATCCGAGCCACGGCGCGGCGATGCGCGACGGCGCCTGGGCCTCGCGCGACGGCCGCCGCGCGGTGCTGCTGGCGCAGACCGCCGCGCCCGGCTCGGACCTGGACGCGCAGGAGCAGGCGATGGCGGCGATCCGCTCGGCCTTTGCCGCGGCGGTGTCCGAGGCCGGCGCCAAGGAAGGCGAATTCCGTCTGGTGATGTCCGGCCCGGGCGCGATCGGCGTGCAGACGCGCGACACCATCCGCGCCGAGGTCGAGCGGCTGTCGACCATCGGCGTGGCGGTGATCGTCGCGCTGCTGTGGTTCGTCTACCGCTCGCCGACCGCGCTGGCGCTCGGGCTGGTGCCGGTGCTGTCCGGCGTGCTGGCGGGCATCGCCGCGGTCAGCCTGGGCTTCGGCATGGTCCACGGACTGACGCTCGGGTTCGGCACCACGCTGATCGGCGAGTCGGTCGACTATGCGATCTATCTGTTCGCGCAGACCGCGCAGGACCGGGATGACGATGCGCCGGCTGAAGCCGGCACTGCTGCCGCTGGCGCGGCTGTGGGTGCGGGTGCCGGTGCTACCACTACCGCTATCACTACCGCTGCCGCTCTCGCTACCGCTGCAGCTGGCGCCAGTGCTACGACTACCGCCGCCAGCGCTTGCGCCACCGCCGCGGCCGCGCGCGAACGCTGGACGCGCGCCTTCTGGCCCACGGTGCGCCTGGGTGTGCTGACCTCGATCTGCGGCTTCGCCTCGCTGCTGCTGTCGGGCTTTCCGGGGCTGGCGCAGCTCGGCCTGTTCTCGATCGCGGGCCTGGCCACCGCCGCCCTGGTCACGCGCTTCGTGCTGCCGCAGCTGATTCCGGCGCGCTGGCGCATGCGCGACCTGCGCCCGCTCGGCAACCGGCTGGCCCGCATCGCGGCGCATGCGCCGCGGCTGCGCTGGCCGGCGCTCGCCGTGGTGCTCGGCGCGGTGCTCGTGCTGGTCTGGCTCATTGCCGTACAGCGCACGCCGTTGTGGAGCCAGGAACTGACCTCGCTGAGCCCGGTGCCGGCCGACGCGCAGGCCCTCGATACCCAATTGCGCGCCGACCTCGGCGCCCCGGACGTGCGCTACCTGGTCACCGTGTCCGCGGCCAGCGAACAGGCGGCGCTGCAGGGCGCCGAGCGGGTCGGCGCGCAATTGGCGCCGCTGGTCGCCCAGGGCGTGATCGGCGGCTTCGACAGCCCGGCGCGCTTCCTGCCGAGCGAGGCCACGCAGCGCGCGCGGCAAGCCGCGCTGCCGCCCCGGGACGAACTGGCCGGACGGCTGCAGGCCGCGGTGGCCGAGCTGCCGGTCAAGCCGGCGCTGTTCGCGCCCTTCCTCGACGAGGTCGCGCGCGTACGCGAGATGCCACCGCTGACGCGGGCCGATCTGCGCGGCACGTCGATGGCGCTGGCGGTCGATGCGCTGCTGACCGAGCACGGCGGCCGCTGGACCGCGACGCTGCCGCTGCGCGCCGCGGCTCAGGCCAATGCCCCCGCCAGTGCCGGCCCCAATGCCGGCCCCAATGCCGTCCCGAATGCCGACGCACGTGCCGACACCAAAGCCGACGCTGGTGCTGGTGCTGGTGCTGGTGCTGGTGCTGGTGCTGGTGCTGGTGCCGGTGCTGGTGCCGGGGCTCATGCCGATGCCAAGGCCGGCGCATCGTCAGCGGCAAGCCAGAGCCCGGCCGCGCTGCCGGTACCCACGGCGATCCGCGCCGCGATCGCCCGGGCGGGCGTTGCCGATGCGCTGTTCGTCGACCTGAAGGGCGAATCGGACCGGCTCTACGCGGGCTATCTGCGCGAGGCGCTGCGGCTGTCGCTGGGCGGGGCCGCCGCCATCGCGATCCTGCTGCTGGTGGCGCTGCGTTCGCCGCGCCGCGTGCTGGCCACGCTGCTGCCGCTGGCCGCCGCCGCGCTGGTCGTGATCGCCGCGCTGGCGCTGGCCGGCAAGACGCTGTCGCTGCTGCATCTGGTCGGCATGCTGCTGCTGGTCGCGGTGGGCTCGAACTACGCGCTCTTCTTCAACGGCGCGGCCGGGACGGCAGGGGCGGACGAACCCGCAGGTAACATGCTCGGCGCGAGCCGGCCCAAAGCGAATGAGGTCCGAACGAACGAGACCCGAGGGAACCAGACCCCAACGAGCGAGACCCTGGCGAACGAAGCTGGAGGGAACGAGGCAGGGACGAACCAGCCCGGAGCGAGCGAACCCGCTGCGATCGCGCCGCGCACCCTGGTCTCGCTGCTGCTGGCCAACCTGACCACGGTGGCGGCCTTCGGTCTGCTAGGCTTATCACATCTGCCGCTGTTGCAGGCCTTCGGCCAGACGGTCGGTCCGGGCGCGGTGCTGGCGCTGCTGTTCTCTGCGGTGTTCGCGCCGGCGGCCATGCTGGGTGCCTCGCCCCGTCCGACCGCGGCCGGTCACGATCAGGAGGCAAGACCATGACGCGCATGCGCAATTCCTATCCCGGGCCGCAATCGAGCGCCGCGCCGGGCACGGTCCGCAGCTGGCGGCCGTCGGCGCTGATCGGCGGCGCGGCCGCCGTCCATCTGGGCGCGGTGGCCGCGGTGCTGGCCCAGCCGGCGACGCTGCCCTGGGCGGCCGGCTCGGTGGTCGCGGCCAATCTGCTGCTGGCCGGCGCCGGGCTGTGGCCGCGCAGCACGCTGCTGGGACCGAACCTGCTGCGGCTGCCGCCGAGCGCCGGCCACAGCATCGCGCTGACCTTCGACGACGGCCCCAATCCCGAGGTCACGCCGGCCGTGCTGGACCTGCTCGATGCGCACGGCGCCCGCGCCACCTTCTTCTGCATCGGCGAGCGCGCGCTGCGCCATCCCGACCTGGTGGCCGACATCGTGCGCCGCGGGCACGCGATCGAGAACCATACCCAGCACCACTGGCTGCACTTCTCCACGTTCGGCCCGGGCCGCATCACGCGCGAGGTCGGCGAAGCGCAGCGTTTGCTGACCGAACTGACCGGGCAGGTGCCGCGCTTCTTCCGCGCGCCCGCCGGCCTGCGCAATCCGCTGCTGGAGCCGGCGCTGTGCCGGCATGGGCTGCGGCTCGCCAGTTGGACGCGGCGCGGCTTCGATACCTTCCGCGGCGGCAACCCCGACAAGGTGGAGGCACGGCTGCTGAAGGACCTGGCCGCGCGCGACATCCTGCTGATGCATGACGGCAACCCGGGCACCGACCGCGCCGGCACGCCGATGATCCTGGTGGTGCTGCCGCGTGTGCTGCGCGCCATCGACGAGGCGGGGCTGCGCTACGTGACGCTGCGCGAGGCGGTGCCGGCATGACACGGTGGACCGATGCCGCAGGCCCGGCCGGCGAGGCGCTGATCGCGCGGGCCAGCGCCCGCTACCGCGCGGCCGACCCGTTCGCCGTGCATTTCGCCCGCTTCAAGCTGCGCAACGATCCGGTCTTCGCGATCGCGCTGGCACAGGGCCTGATCCCCGACCGCGCACGCATTCTCGATATCGGCTGCGGCCAGGGCCTGCTGGCCAGCTGGCTGCTGGCGGCGCAGCAATGCCATGCCGACAGCTGGCCGCGGGGCTGGCCGGCGCCGCCGGTCCCGCGCTCCTATCTCGGCATCGAGCTGACGCCGGCCGACGCCGAGCGCGCCCGCGCCGCGCTGGCCGAGCCGGGCCCGTGGCCGGCGGAAATCCGCCAGGCCGATGCCCGCGCCGCCGTGGCCGAGGTCGCCGCGGCCTGCGATCTGGTGGTGCTGCTCGACGTGCTGCATTACATCGACCGCCCCGCGCAGGAGGCGCTGCTGCGCGACGCGCTGCGCTGCCTGGCGCCCGGGGGCCGGTTGCTGATGCGCGTCGGCGACGCCAGCGCGGGCTGGCGGGCCCGCTACAGCCGCGCGGTCGATCGCGTGGTGCAGTGGCTGCGCGCCGGCCGCACCAGCCCGCTGACCTGCCGGCCCGCCGACGAATGGCGCGCGCTGCTGCGCGGCATGGGCATGACGCTGCGCGAGGTGCCACTGCCGCGCGATGCGCATGGCGCCAATGTGCTGATGGTCGGCACGCTCGATTCGGTGGATGCGGTGGATGCGGTGGATGCGGTGGATGCAGTCGAGGCGGTCGGTGCCGTCGGTGCGGCCGATGCGCTCGATGCTTCGGGCGCGCCCAAGGGGCAGGCCGTGCGGGCCATGCAGGCCGAGCCCGGCGCCGCGTCCCGAGAGGAGGCGGCACGCTCCTCGGCCACGACCTCCGCCGCGGCCTCCACCACGGCCTCCACCGGCGAGCTGGAGCCGCTTTGATACAATCGCGCCGCCCATCGGTGCCCGCCACCGACCGCAACGCCGGCAGCCCCGGCCGCCCCCGCAATATCGGCGACGCGCCGCAACGCGCCGCAACGCATCCCGATCGTCCGCTGTCCCCGTCCGTGTCCGCCCTGCAGTTCTCCCATTTCACCGTCACCAGTTGCCTGGGTCATGGCCTGGCCGCGACCTCCGCGGCCTTGCGCGCCCAGCGCAGCGGACTCGCGCCCTGCCGCTTCGGCGACGTGCGGCTGCGCACCCATGTCGGCGAGGTCGCCGGCGTCGACGACGCCCCGCTGCCGGCTGAATTCGCCAGCTTCGACTGCCGCAACAACCGGCTGGCGCGGCTGGCGCTCGAACAGGACGGCTTCGCCGAGCGCGTGCGCGAGGCCATCGCGCGATATGGCGCCCACCGTATCGGCGTGTTTCTCGGCACCAGCACCGGCGGCATCCTCGAGACCGAGCAGGCCTACCGGCGTCGCGATCCCGCGACCGGCGCGCTGCCGCCCGACTTCGACTACGCGCACCGGCACAGCCCGTTCTCGCTGCCGGCCTTCGTGCGCGCGTACCTGGGCCTGACCGGTCCGGCTGCGGCGATCTCGTCGGCCTGCTCGTCGGGCGCCAAGGTGTTCGCCTCGGCGCGCCGGATGATCGAGGCCGGGCTGATCGACGCGGCGCTGGTGGGCGGCGTCGATTCGCTGTGCCACACCACGCTGTACGGCTTTCACTCGCTGGAGCTGGTGTCGGCCGAGCCCTGCCGGCCCTACGATGCGCGGCGCAACGGCATCTCGATCGGCGAAGGCGGCGCGTTCGGGCTGCTGGAACGGTTGCCCGAATCTTTGGCCGAATCTTTGCCCGAATCTTTGGCCGAATCCCTGCCCGAATCACTGCCAGGCTCCGGCGCGGCGGCGCTGCCCGACGACGCGGTGCTGCTGTGCGGCGTCGGCGAATCCAGCGATGCGCATCACATGTCGAGCCCGCATCCGGACGGACTGGGCGCACGGCTGGCGATGGAGCAGGCGCTGGCCGACGCCGGACTGACGCCGGCCGACATCGACTACATCAATCTGCATGGCACCGCGACGCCGAGCAACGACGCCGCTGAGGGCAAGGCCGTGCTCGCGCTGTTCGGCAAGACGCCCTGCAGCTCGACCAAGGGCGCGACCGGCCATACGCTGGGCGCGGCCGGCGCGATCGAGGCGGTGATAAGCGCGCTGGCGCTGCGCGAGGGCTGGCTGCCGGGCGGGAATGCCGATACCGAGCTCGATCCCGCGCTGCCGGTGGGCTATCTGCTGCGCACCGGGACGGTCGATGCCGGCCATCGCCCCCGCTACGCGCTGAGCAATGCCTTCGGCTTCGGCGGCTCCAATTGCAGCCTGCTGTTTGGCCGCGCCGACGCGCATTTGCAAGGCGCACGGTCATGACGGCGCCGGTGTTCGTCGAAGGGATCGGCCTGCTCGGTCCGGGACTCACGGACTGGCAGCAAGGGGCGGCAGTGCTGCGCGCGGAGACTCCCTATTTGCACGCCGCCACCGCGTTGCCCGCGCCGGAAGGGCTGCCGTCGGCCGAGCGCCGGCGCACCGGCCCCGCGGTCAAGCTCGCGCTCGCAGTGGGCCGGCAGGCGATCGCCGCCAGCGGACGCAATGCCGCCACGCTGGCAACCGTGTTCAGCGCCTCGGGCGCGGACGGCCACAACTATCACGCGATCTGCGAATCGCTGGCCGGCGACGATCCCATGATCTCGCCGACCCGCTTCCACAACTCGGTGCACAACGCACCGGCCGGCTACTGGAGCATCGCGACCGGCGCGATGGCGCCGTCCAACGCGATGTGCGCGCACGACGGCAGCTTTGCCGCGGGCCTGCTCGATGCCTACAGCCAGGTGCTGGCGACCGGCTCGCCCTGCGTGCTGATCGCCTACGACACCGACTATCCCGAGCCGCTGCGCAGTGCGCGGCCGATTCCCGATGCGTTCGGCCTCGCGCTGGTGCTGACGGCCGAGCCGGGTGCGGTGACGCTGGCGAGCCTGCGGCCATCGCTGGTCCTCGAAGGCGACGCGCCGACACCGACGCCGATGGCCGATGCCGCGCTGGAAGCGCTGCGCGCCGCCATCCCGGCCGCGCGCGCCCTGCCCTTGCTGCAGGCGCTGGCACGCGGCGACGACACCACGGCGGTGCTCGATTATCTGGACCCGCTGCGGCTGCGCGTCGAGGTCGCGCCATGGCGGTGAACGACGCCCACGACCCGAACGACGCCAACGACGCCCGCGACGTCGGCGCGTCGTCGGCCGCCATGCCGCCCGGCACGCCGGTCCGGCGCGACTGGATCGCCGCGCATATCCCCCATCGCGGCGCGATGTGCCTGCTCGACGAGGTGGTCGACTGGAATGCGCAGCGCATCCGCTGCGAGGCACGCAACCACACGTCGCCCGAGCATCCGTTGCGTGCCGAAGGAAGGCTGGCCGCGCTGTGCGGCATCGAATATGCGGCGCAGGCGATGGCCGTGCATGGCGCGCTGCTGCGCACCGGCGCCGCGGCCGCGCCGAGCCTTGGCTATCTGGCCAGCGTGCGCAAGGTCGAGATCCTCGTCGAGCGGCTCGATACCGTAGCGGGGGCGCTGACGATCGAGGCAGAACGCATCGGCGGCGACGATCGACAGGTGCTCTACGAATTCTCGCTGCGTGGCGGCGGCGCCGTACTGCTGACGGGCCGCGCGGCGGTGGTGCTGGACGCCACGCCGGCCGCTTAGGTCCGGCACGGCACGGTACGTCCGCCTGGGTCCGGCGCGGTACGGTACGGCCGATTGAGCAGGGGTACGGTGCGGCCCGCGCCGGCCCAGTCCCCCGCGCGGCGGTCCGGCCCCGGCTTGGGTGGCCTTGCTTCGGCGGTCCGGGCCGGCTTGCGCGGCGTTGCTGCGCGGCGGTCCGGGCCCGGCTCGCGTGGCGTTGCTGCGCGGCAGTCCGGGCCCGGCTCGCGTGGCGTTGCTGCGCGCGGGCGATCAGCCCTCGATCTTCGGTGCCGGCAGCACCTCGCCGCTGACCTCGCCGAAGCCGATGCGATAGCCATCGCCCTGGCACCAGCCGCGCATCACCACTTCATCGCCGTCCTGCAGGAAGCCGCGCTCCACGCCGCCGGCGAGCTTCAGCGGCTCGTTGCCGTTGCGGGTCAGTTCCAGCAGGCTGCCGTACGAATCCGGCGTGGTGCCGCTGATCGTGCCCGAACCCATCAGATCGCCGACACGCACATTGCAGCCCGACACCGTGTGGTGGGCCAGCTGCTGCGCCATCGTCCAGTACATCGCACGGAAGTTGGTGCGGCTGATCGGCTCGGCGCGCTCGGCGCCCTGCGGCCGCAGCGCGACCTCGAGTTCGATGTCGTAGGCGTTGCGCGCCGACTGGCGCAGATACGGCAGCGGCTCGGGCGATTGCTCGGGGTTGTCGCGGCGGAACGGCTCCAGCGCTTCCATCGTGACGACCCACGGCGAGATCGAGGTGCCGAAGGTCTTGGCATTGAACGGCCCCAGCGGCACGTATTCCCACTGCTGGATGTCGCGCGCGCTCCAGTCGTTGAGCAGCACCATGCCGAACAGATAATCGTCGGCCTGGTCGACGCGCACCGGCACGCCCAGGGCCGAGTCCTTGCCGACGATGAAGCCCATCTCCAGTTCGTAGTCGAGCTTGCGGCAGGCGCCGAAGATCGGCCGCGCCTCGTTCGGCAGCTTGATCTGGCCGTTCGGGCGGCGGATCGGCGTGCCGCTCACCACCACCGAGCTGGCGCGGCCGTTGTAGCCGATCGGGATTTCCAGCCAGTTCGGCAGCAGCGCGTTGTCCGGGTCGCGGAACATGCGGCCGACGTTGGTCGCGTGCTCCTTCGACGAATAGAAATCGGTATAGCCGGGGATCTCGACCGGCAGATACAGGCGGGCGCCGGCCATCGGCACCAGCGCGCGCTCGCGCAGCGCGGCGGCGTCGCGCAGCGTCGGCGTGTCGGCCGCCAGCAGCTCGGCGAGGCGCTGGCGCGTCTCGCGCCAGACAGGGCGGCCCAGCGCGATGAAGCGGTTCAGCACCGGCGCGGCGAAGGTGCCGCGGGTCGCGGCCGGCAGCAGGCCGGCTTCGTCCAGCACCGACAGGTCGACGATGCGGTCGCCGATGGCGACGCCGACGCGCGGGGCCTGCGAGCCGTGCGAGAACACGCCGTAGGGCAGGTTCTGCAGCGGGAAATGGGTGGCGGCGTCGTTGGCCGATTCGATCCAGCTGCGGGAGGATTGGGCTTGGGTCATGGATGCAATGCGTTGGACGGGTTCTGTGTTCGGAGGTCGCTGCGTTCGCTGCGTGCGATACGTGCAATACCTGCGATACGTGCGATACGTGCGATACGTGCGATACGTGCGATACGTGCGATAGGTGGTGCGATGCCGGGCCGCGCGATCGTCAGCGCTGATTCGGGTTGAAATGCTTTTTCAGCCCTTGCCAGCAGTGCTGGTAGTCGGATTGCAGCGCGGCCGATTCGGCGGCGTAGCGCGTGGGCCGGATCACCGTCGGCGTCTCGAACATGAAGGCCATCGTGTCGGAGATGCGGTGCGGCCTGGTGGTGTCGGCCTCGGTGGCGCGCGCGAAGGTCTCCGCATCGGGGCCGTGGCCGCTCATGCAGTTGTGCAGGCTCGCGCCGCCCGGGGCAAACCCTTCGGCCTTGGCGTCGTAGACGCCTTCGATCAGGCCCATGAACTCGCTGGCGATATTGCGGTGGAACCAGGGCGGGCGGAACGAGTGCTCCATCGCCAGCCAACGCGGGCCGAAGATCACGAAGTCGATGTTGTCGACGCCCTCGGTATCGGACGGGCTGTGCAGCACCAGGAAGATCGAAGGGTCCGGATGGTCGAAGCTGATCGAGCCGATCGTGTTGAAGCGGCGCAGATCGTATTTGTACGGTGCGTAGTTGCCATGCCAGGCCACCACGTCCAGCGGCGAATGATCGATCTTCGCGCGCCACAGATTGCCCTGGAACTTGGCCACCAGCTCGAAATCGCCCTCGACGTCCTCGTACCAGGCCACCGGGGTCTGGAAGTCGCGCGGATTGGCCAGGCCGTTCGAGCCGATCACGCCAAGGTCGGGCAGCTTCAGCAGCGCGCCGTAGTTTTCGCAGATATAGCCGCGCGCCTCGCCGTCGAGCAGATCGACGCGGAAGCGCACGCCGCGCGGTACCACCACGATCTCCTGCGGCTCGACCTCGAGCACGCCCAGTTCGGTGGCCAGGCGCAGCCGACCCTGCTGCGGCACGATCAGCATCTCGCCGTCGGCGTTGTAGAAGAAGCGGCCCTGCATCGAGCGGTTGGCCAGGTACAGGTGGATGCCGCAGCCGACCATCGCCTCCGGACCGCCGTTGCCGCCCATCGTGACGATGCCGTCGATGAAGTCAGTGGGCGCATCGGGCATCGGCAGCGGGCTCCAGCGCATCTGGTTCGGCGACGGCGCGACGTCGTCGAAGCGGCTGACGATGCGCGATTGCTCGATCCTGACGAAGGACTCGTGCATCGCCGCCGGGCGGATGCGGTACAGCCACGAGCGGCGGTTGTGCGCGCGCGGCGCGGTGAAGGCGGTGCCCGACAGCTGCTCGGCGTACAGGCCGTACGGCGCGCGCTGCGGCGAATTCTGTCCGACCGGCAGCGCGCCCGGCAGGGCCTCGGTGGCGAACTCGTTGGCGAAGCCGGATTGGTAGCGCAGCGCGCCGGCGTCGGTGTCTTGGCGTAGTGCTTGGGTCATGGTGGTCCTGACAGAGGTTCTGAAAAAGTTCTCGGAAAGGTTCTCGGAGAAGGATGGGCTTGGGTGATCGGCTTACGCCGGCACCGGAATCGGCACGGCGGCATCCCCTTGCGGGTCGGGGACCGCGGGCGGCACGGCGGCGCGCGCGAGCGCCATCGCCTGGCGCAGCACCGCGGTGTCGCCGATATGGTTGGCCAGCAGCAGGATCAGCTGCGCGTTGGCGGCCTGGCTTTGCGCATCGCTCAGATCGCGATGCATCTCCAGCAGCGACTCGTAGACGTCGTCCGGCCGCGCGAGATTGGGTTCGGTGACGAGTTGCGCGGCCGGCGGCTCGGGCTCGGCCGGCGCCGCATGCCATTGCACGTCGAGCATGCCGAGCGCGCGGCGCAGCGCGGTCAGCAGCGCGTCGTGCTCGGCCTGGCGCCAGCGTGCGCAGACGTGCTGGTCGGGGCGCAGCAGATAGCAGGTGCCGGGCTGGCCGTCGTAACGGCGCGCGACCAGTCCGTCGATGTCTTCGAGGATTACCGCGCCGCGCGGCAGAGTTGGCGTCGGCGTTGGCATCGGCGTTGGCATCGGCGTTGACGTTGGCGTCGGCGTTGACGTCGGCGTGGCCATGAGCGTTGGCGAGGACGTTGGAGAGCACGTTGGCGTGGGCTGCGTCGATGGCGTCGGCGGCATCACGCAGACCACCTTGACCGGCACCGGCGCGGCGCTCAGTTGTTCCAGCGCCGCGCACGCCGCCGGCGACAGGCCCCGAGCGTCGGCGAACACCAGCGCGGTGAAGTCGCTGCCGAGATGCGGCAGCAGCCAGCCCTCGCCCCGCGCCTCGTTTCCCTGCCTTGCCGTGCCCTGCCCTTCCTCGCCCATGACGCGCACCGGCGCATCGGCGCAGACCGCACCGGGCACCATCGCGCCGCCGAACGCCGCCGTATCGGGCGTGTTCAGCGGCGACGGCGTCAGCACGGTCGGCGTCGACAGCCGGCCGCTGTTGACCAGCTGGCGCGCGAACGGATGCTGGCGAGCGAGCCGCAGCACCGCATCGCGAAACACGCGGCTGGTGGCGCTCTTGGGCGTGATGAAATCGGTCGAGCGCGTCGAATGCAGGATGTTCTCGTCGGCAGCGTATTCGCGCTCGCTGGCATAGGTGTCGAGCAGCGCGTCCGGCGCCAGCCCGGCCAGCACCAGCCGCAGCTTCCACGCCAGGTTTTCCGCGTCCTGCACGCCGCTGTTGGCGCCACGCGCGCCGAATGGCGAGACGCGATGCGCCGCGTCGCCGGCGAACAGCACGCGGCCGTGGCGGAAGCGCTCCATGCGCTGGCACGAGAAGGTGTAGACGCTGACCCATTCGAGCTCGAACTGCGCGTCCGGCCCGAGCAGCGCGCGCAGGCGCGGCAGCACGCGTTCGGGCTGGCGTTCCTGTTCGGGATCGGCATCCCAGCCCAGCTGGAAATCGATGCGCCAGATATTGTCGGGCTGCCGGTGCAGCAGCACCGACTGATTGCGGTTGAACGGCGGATCGAACCAGAACCAGCGTTCGGCCGGGAAGCCGGCGGCCATGCGCACGTCGGCGATCAGGAAACGGTCGCGGAAGGTCCGGCCCTGGCTTTGCAGCCCCATCAGCTGGCGCACGGGACTGCGCGCGCCGTCGGCCACCACCACGTAGCGCGCCGCCATCGTGTAGTCGCCCTCGGGCGTCGATACCGTCAGCACGACCCGATCGGCCTCCTGCCGCAGGCCGCTGACGCGATGGCGCCAGCGCAGTTCGAGACCGGGCAGTTCGCTCGCGCGATCGACGAGGTAGCCCTCGACGTAGTACTGCTGAAGATTGATGAAGGCGGGACGATGGTGGCCGCTCTCGGGCAGCAGATCGAAGCTGTAGACCTGCTCCTGGTCGAAGAACACGCGGCCGACGTGCCAGCGCACGCCCTTGTCGACCAGCCGCTCGCCGCAGCCGAGGCGATCGAAAATCTCCAGCGTGCGCTTGGCGAAGCAGATCGCGCGCGAACCGCTGGCCAGCGTGCAATCGTCATCGAGCAGCACTACCGGCACCTGCTGCTGGGCCAGGTCGATGGCGGTGGCGAGGCCGACGGGACCGGCGCCGATCACGACCACGGGCCGCAGCGGCGCTTGCACATCCGCTTGCACCCCGGGTTGCACGCCGGGTTGCATATCCCCTTGCAAGCCCCCTTGCACGCCAGCCTGCACGCCCGCCTGCTGTTCCGCGCAGCGACGGTAAGCAAAGGTGCGGGCCGCGTGGTGGGCCGGATCCGTGCCTCGGTCCTTTGCCGGATCGTTCTCGCTTGCCTGAGCTGGGGTTTCCATGTCGTCTCCATCCCGCCGCCGCGCCCGCTGTCCCGCGAACTGCGGCGGCCAGCATGCCGCCGGGGTTCAGTCCTGCAGCGCGGCCCACATTTCCTTGTCGCGCTCCGCGGTCCAGATGCGCGGATGCTTGATGCCGCTGGCCTCGTCATAGGCGCGCGCCACGTCGAACGGCAGGCAGTGCTCGTAGATGAAGACGTGGCCGAACTTCGGGTCCATCGCCGCGCGCGTATGCGCCATCGCGCCCTTCAGGTCGAGCTTCTGCGCCACCGCCTCGCGGCCGCGCTGCAGCAGCGTGCTGACGAAATCGCGCGTGTAGGCGAGGCCCTTGTCGACCTGCTCCGGCGTGGTCAGCGCGGGACCGCGTCCCGGCACCAGCGCCTGCGGCTGCAGCGCGCGCAGCGCGTCCAGCGTGGCCGGCCACTCCTCGAGCTGCGCGTCGCCGCAATAGCAGGCCGCGTCGTACTCGACCAGGTCGCCGGAGAACAGGATCTTCTGCGACGGAATCCACACCACGGTATCGCCCTTCGTGTGGCCGGGGCCGAGATGCAGGATCTTGACCTCCAGATTGCCGAGGAACAGCGTCAGCTCGCGCTCGAACACCAGGTTCGGCCACGTCAGGCCCGGCACGGTCTCGACGCCGGCGAACAGCCGCGGAAACCGCTCGATCTCGGACTTCATGTCCGCCTCGCCGCGCTCGACGATCATCTCGTAGGTGCCGCGGCTGGCGATCACGTTCTGCGCGCCTTCGCTGAAATAGGCCGACGCGCCCAGCACGCGCACCGCGTGGTAGTGCGACAGCACCACGTGCTTGATCGGCTTGTCGGTCACGGTCCGGATGCGCGCGATCAGGTCCTGCGCCATCGCGGGCGTGGCGGTGGTGTCCACGATCAGCACGCTGTCGTCGCCGATCACCACGCCCGAATTCGGATCGCCCTCGGCGGTATAGGCGTAGGCGTTGTCGGACAGCCTGGTGAAGGTGACCTGCTTCGCTTCGAGGTCGGCTTGCGACGCAAAGGCTTTGGACATGGGCCTTGTCTCCGTTCTGCTTGGTGCTGTCTGGGCTGTGGTTCGGCGCCTGCCGGCGCGCATTTCCCAGCATAGGCCGCATGGCGCGGCATCACGCGCGGCCAGCCGATGAATTACGTATTGTGAAACGAATTTACCGAATCGTAATCAGCGATACGAAAGGTGTCAATCCGGATTCGGCCAAAAAGCCGGCAGCGGTGTAGAGGAAGGCGACGGGAACAGACGTGAAGGGCCCGCGGCGGCACGGCGATGTGCACACGGCGGCTTTTGCCGGAGAACCGGAAGCGCGGGAGAAACGGCGGAGAAGGGGAACGCGGAAGTGCTACCGGACGAAGGCGCCTGGACGAAGGCCCCCGGACGAAGGCACCTGGACGAACGCGCCCGGTCACGCCGGATGCGGTGGGAGGCCGCGCGGCGCTAAAACCAGCGGCCGGACGAACGCCGGCCGCAAGGGGAAGATGACAGGATCAGACCGGCTTGTGGCCTTCGCCCTGCGGGGTGCCCATGCCACCCGCGCCGGACGTGCCGCCGCCCGGGGAGGCGGACGAAGCCGAGGACGCCGATGCGCCGCCCGCCGGACCGGCCATCGAGGCCGCGGTCACGCCGCCGTTGCGGCTGGCGATGAAGGCGTTGACGTCCTGCGCCAGATGCTGGGGGGCAAGCACCACCTCCAGACCGAGCGCCTCGCAGGCGGCCAGGAAGGTAGACATACGCGGATCGGCCTGGCCCGACTCCGCGCGCAGATACGCCTCCCGGGAGATCCCGGCCTTGCGGGCGACGTCCTCCTGCTTGAGCTTGCGCGCTCGGCGCAATGCCCGCAGTTGCCGGAACGGTTCGCTAGCGCCTCGTGGCACGGCTGTACTGTTCATATCGGTCTCCAGTCACCAAAAAAGAAAGTGCGCGGACGTGCATTCGAGTATAGAGCACACGTCGCGTTCCGTATGTAATCAGGGAAACACTTTTACAGAATTCACGGTTTGTGCCGGTTGGCTTTCCTCCAGCCCTGCCGTCGCGATATCGGGCCCTTTGAAGTGCCCGTGCTTCCACAATAGCGAATAGGGCTCGTTAGCGCCAAGTTCGGTTTGACAGACCGACCGGTCGTGCTATTCTTCCGAGCATGCAAAAAGGCCATCTGACGCGCAGCGCGATCATCGCTCAGGCATTCGATACCGCGACCCGGATCGGATTCGAGCAGCTGTCGCTCGCGGAACTGGCCGCCAGCACGGACATGTCCAAGAGCGGCCTGTACGCGCACTTCAAGTCGAAGGAGGCCTTGCAGCAGGCAGTGCTGGAACTGGCGATCGAGCGCTTCACGGCGAGGGTGGTGCAGCCCGCGCTGCGCCAGCCGCGCGGCATACCGCGCCTGCGCGCGCTGTTCGAAGGGCAGCTCGAATGGATCGGCAGCACCGACTCCGGCGGCCGCTGCCTGTTCATGGCGCTGGGCCAGGAGTATCGCGACCGGCCGGGCGTGATCCGCGACATGCTGGTCCGCGCGCTGAAGGACTGGAACGGCATTGTGGTCCGCGTCGCGTCGGACGCCATCCAGGACGGCAGCCTGGGCGCGGACGAGGAACCGCGCCAGATTGCCTTCGAGATGGCCGGCATCGTGATGGCCTTCCAGCAATCGCTGAAGATGCTCGGACGCGCGGATGCGCAGGCGATGGCGCGCCGCGCCTTCCATTCGCTGGTCACGAGAGGCAAACGCGCGGCGGCATAGGCCGCATAGGACTGCACAGGGCCGCACAGGACGCCCGCAAGCCGGATAGGCCGCACGCGCCGAACGTTTGCGCTGGTCCCCCGAGGCAACGTTTTTCCTCGGCAATGTTTTCGCCGATAAATAGCACGACCGGTCGGTCTTATCGAGGCCCGAGAGAAGCACGAGGGGGCCGCGCAGCGAGGTCGACGGGTTGGGGATGGAACCGCAAACGGAGTGAATATCGTGACACAGGCCCTGTCTCCCCTTCGCCCCGGCCAGGCCGCACCGGGCCAGATCGCCGCGCGGCTGGCGCAGGCCGGCCTGGCATGGCGGCGCCTGCGCTGGCAGACCGCGTCGGCGCTGTTTCCCGAGCAGACCGCGCGCGCCTTCGAACGGGCCTGGTTCGGCGTGCCGGACGCGAACGTCGATGCCGCCGGGCAGGCCTTCCTCGCCGGGGCGCGCGCCGATTGGGCGCTGGTCACTGGCGGCGGCGCGACGCGCCGCGTGCGCGTCTACCGCTGGCACGGCGAAGGCCCGGCGGTGCTGCTGGCGCACGGCTGGGGCGGCAATGCCGCGCACTGGCAGGCGCTGGTGCCCGCGCTGCTCGCCGCCGGCCATCGCGTGGTCGCCTTCGACGCGCTGTCGCACGGCGCCTCCGATGCGGGTGCGCTGGGCCCCGGTCAAAGCTCGCTGATCGAGATGTCGCGCGCGCTGCTGGCGGCCGCCTGGCACGCCGGGCCGATCCATGCGGTGGTCGCGCACTCGCTGGGCTCGGCCGCGGCGGCGCTGGCACTGCGCGAAGGGCTGCCCGCCGCTGCCGCGGTGCTGATCGGCGCGCCCGCCGACATGCGCCACGCCTCGGCCACGCTGGCCTGGCAGCTCGGCGTCGCGCCCGCGGTACTGGCGCGCGTGCAGCGCAACAGCGAACAGTGGCTCGGCATGCCATGGGGTGCGTTCAACGTGCCCGATATCGGCCGCTGCCGCCCGGTGCCGCCGACGCTGGTCGTCCACGATCGCCACGACAAGGAGGTGCGCTGGGAAGACGGCGCCGCGATCGCCGGTTCGTGGCCCGGCGCCACGCTGCTGACCACCGAGGGCCTGGGCCATCGGCGCATCCTGCGCGATGCGGGCGTGATCGATCAGGTCGTCGCCTTCCTCGCGCAGCGCCTGTTGTCCCGCGGCGCGCCCGCTGCCGCGATACCGCCGCAGCATGCCGAGCGGACGGTACGCTCGGCGGTGCGAACCGAAGACCTTGGCGTGGCCCGCTGATTCCGACCTTACGGCCGCCTCTGCGCCATGCCGTTGCGCGTGCGTCGCAGGACCCGCGCCGCGCCAGCCTCGAACTCGAACTCGAACTCGAACCTGGGGTCGATGAAGTCCGTCGTGTCGATCCCTCAGCCGGCCCGCGCCAGGATCTGCCCGCCCCCATAGCTCGACTGCTCCGGCGGTGTGCCACCCAGCGTCACCCGGATCGCGCAGTACTTGAACTCCGGGATCTTGCCGAACGGATCGAGCGCCGAATTGGTCAGCTTGTTGATCGCCGCCTCGTAATAGCAGAACGGCACGAACACCGCGCCGCGCGGCGTGCCCTCGTCGGCGCGCGCATACAGCGCAACCTCGCCGCGGCGCGACGCCAGCGTGATGACGTCGCCGGGCTTGCCGCCCCACTGCGCCAGATCGAGCGGATGGACCAGCGCGGTCGGGTCGGGCTCGAGCGCATCGAGCACCCCCGCCCTGCGCGTCATGCTGCCGGTGTGCCAGTGTTCGAGCTGGCGCCCGGTGATCAGCACGAAGGGATAGTCCTGGTCCGGCCGTTCGGCCGCGGGCACGATATCGGCCGGCACGAAGCGCGCGCGGCCCGTCGGCGTGGGGAAGTCGTCGGTGAAGATCACCGGCTCGCCGGCATCGCCTTCGGCGCGGCACGGGTAGGTGACCGCGTGTTCGCGTTGCAGCCGCTCCCAGGTGATGCCTGCGATGCTCGGCATCGCCAGCCGCATTTCGTCGAACACCTCGGCCACGTCGCCGTAGCGCCAGTCCAGGCCCAACTGCGCGGCCATCTGCTGGATGATCCACAGGTCCTGGCGCGCCTGTCCCGGCGGGTCGATGGCCTGCCGGCCGAGCTGCACGATGCGGTCGGTATTGGTGAAGGTGCCGGTCTTCTCGGGGAAGGCCGAGGCCGGCAGCACCACGTCGGCGAGATAGGCGGTCTCGGTCAGGAAGATGTCCTGCACCACCAGATGATCGAGCGCGGCCAGCGCCTCGCGCGCATGCTGCGCGTCGGGGTCCGACATCGCCGGGTTCTCGCCCATGATGTACATGCCGCGCACCTCGCCGCGTTCGATGGCCTGCATCACCTCGACCACCGTCAAACCCGGCTGGCGATCGAGCGGCGTGCCCCATAGCGCCTCGAATCGCGACGCGGCGTCGGCATCGTCGACGCGCCGGTAGTCCGGATACATCATCGGGATCAGCCCGGCGTCCGAGGCGCCCTGCACATTGTTCTGGCCGCGCAGCGGATGCAGGCCGGTGCCGGGCCGGCCGATCTGGCCGGTCATCAGCGCCAGCGCGATCAGGCAGCGCGCATTGTCGGTGCCATGCACGTGCTGCGACACGCCCATGCCCCACAGGATCATCGCGCTGCCCGCTGTCGCGTAGAGCCGCGCGACATGGCGGATCGTCTCGGCGTCGATGCCGCAGATCGGCGCCATCGCCTCGGGGCTGTAGGCGGCCACATTGCGCTCGAGTTCCTCGTAGCCGATCGTGCGGCTCTCGATGAAGTCGCGATCGACCAGCCCTTCGGTGACGATCACATGCATCATCGCGTTGAGCAGCGCGACGTCGGTATCCGGCTGGAATTGCAGGAAGCGATAGGCGAAGCGCGCCAGGTCCGAGCGCCGCGGATCGGCGACGATCAGCTTGGTGCCGTTGCGCACCGCGTTCTTGATCCAGGTGGCCGCGACCGGATGATTGACGGTCGGATTGGCGCCGATCAGGATCACGACCTCGGCCTTGCCGACATCGATCACCGGGTTGGACACCGCGCCCGAGCCGATCCCCTCGAGCAATGCCGCCACCGACGAGGCGTGGCACAGCCGCGTGCAATGGTCGACGTTGTTGCTGCCGAAGCCGGTCCGCACCAGCTTCTGGAACAGATAGGCCTCCTCGTTGCTGCCCTTGGCCGAGCCGAAACCGGCCAGCGCGCGCTTGCCGTGGGTATCGCGAATGCGCGCGAGGCCGCCGCCGGCAAGCGCCAGCGCTTCCTCCCACGTCGCCTCGCGGAACACCTCCATCACGCGCTCGGGGTCCATCACCGCATCGCCGCGCTTGGGCACGCCCTCTCGGCGCACCAGCGGCACCGTCAGCCGGTGCGGGTGCGCGGCGTAGTCGAAGCCGTAGCGGCCCTTGACGCAGAGCCGCGCGTGATTGGCCGGGCCGTCGCGCCCTTCCACGTACTGGATGCGGTTGTCCTTGACGTGATAGGTCAGCTGGCAGCCGACACCGCAATATGGGCAGACCGATTGCACCTGCTTGTCAGGCACCGCCAGCGCGGCGGCGCGCGCCGGCATCAGCGCGCCGGTCGGGCAGGCCTGCACGCATTCGCCGCAGGCGACGCAGGTCGACATGCCCATCGGATCGTCCATGTCGAACACGATCTTAGCGTCGGCGCCGCGCAGCGCGATGCCGATCACGTCGTTGGCCTGCTCGTCGCGGCAGGCGCGCAGGCAGCGCGTGCACTGGATGCAGGCATCGAGATTGACCGCGATGGCCGGATGCGACAGATCGGGCGCCACGGGTGCGCGCGGCGCAAAGCGCGGCTTGCCGATCTCGAGGCGCGCGGACCACTGGTCCAGTTCGCTGTCGCGCGTGTACGCGGTCTCGGGCATGTCGGACTGCAGCAGCTCGAGCACCATGCTCTGCGCCTTGCGCGCGCGCGGCGAATCGGTCTGCACCTTCATGCCGTTCGCCGGCTGGCGGCAGCACGACGGCGCCAGCACGCGCTCGCCATCGATCTCCACCATGCAGGCGCGGCAGTTGCCGGCCGGCTCCAGGCCGTCCTTGTAGCACAGGTGCGGAATCTCGACGCCCTCGCGCCTGGCCACCTGCAGCAGCGTTTCGCCGGGCGCGGCCACCACCTCGCGGCCGTTCAGCTGGAAGGCGACCGAAGCGGGATCGGAGGCTTGGACGAGGGCGCGTTCGGCGCGGGTCAATGCATTCATGGCGGTCTCTTGGATCTGTCGGATCTGTCGTACGGCGGCTTCTTCGGGCTGCTTGCGGCTTGTTGCGGCTGCTCGCGCTCAGGCCAGCTCGTGCGGGAAATAGCGGATCACGCAGTCGATCGGATTGGGCGCGGCCTGCCCCAGCCCGCAGATCGACGCATCGCGCATCACCGCGGACAGGTCGGCCAGCGCCTCCCGGTCCCACTGCGGCTGCGCGATCAGCTGCACGGCCTTGGCCGTGCCGACGCGGCAGGGCGTGCATTGGCCGCAGGACTCGTGCGCGAAGAAATGCATCAGGTTGCGCGCCACGTCGACCGCGCGATCGTGGTCCGACAGCACCACCACTGCCGCCGAGCCGATGAAGCAGCCATGCGGCTGCAGCGTGTCGAAGTCCAGCGGGATATCGCCCATCGAGGCGGGCAGGATGCCGCCCGACGCGCCGCCCGGCAGGTAGCCGTAGAAACGATGGCCATCGAGCATGCCGCCGCAATACTCGTCGATCAGCTCCGTGATGGTGATGCCGGCCGGTGCCAGATGCACGCCCGGCTTGTTGACGCGGCCCGACACCGAGAACGAGCGCAGTCCCTTGCGTCCATGCCGGCCCTGCCCGGCGAACCACTCAGGTCCTCGTTCCAGGATGTCGCGCACCCAGTACAGCGTCTCGAAGTTGTGCTCCAGCGTCGGCCGGCCGAACAGGCCGACCTGCGCCACATAGGGCGGGCGCAGCCGCGGCCAGCCGCGCTTGCCTTCGATCGATTCGATCATCGCGGACTCTTCGCCGCAGATATAGGCGCCGGCGCCCCGCCGCAACTCGATCGGCGGCAGGTCCGCGCATGGCGGGTCCTCGCGCAGCCGCCGCAGTTCCTCGGTCAGCAGCGCGCGGCAGCCGGCGTACTCGTCGCGCAGGTAGATATAGATCGCATCGACCTGCACGACCCGGGCGGCGATCAGCATGCCTTCGAGGAAGCGATGCGGATCGCGCTCCAGATAGAAGCGGTCCTTGAAGGTGCCGGGCTCGCCTTCGTCGATATTGACGGCCATCAGGCGCGGGCCGTCCTCGGCCCGCACGATGCGCCATTTGCGTCCCGCCGGGAAACCGGCACCACCGAGGCCGCGCAGTCCCGCATGCTCCATCGTGGCGATGGCGTCGTCGGCGGACAGCGCGCCGTCGGCCACCGCGCGCAGGGTGCGGTAGCCGCCCTGCTCGCGATACGCCTGGTAGTCGACGTACGGCTCGGGCTCGTGGCGCACCGCGCCCGCGGCCACGCGTTCGACGATCGCCTCCGCGCTGGCCACGTCGACCGGATTCTGTCCGACCAGCGCCGCCGGCGCGCGCTCGCAGCGGCCGATGCAGGGCGCGGCGACCACGCGCACGTCGGTGCCGAGCAGCGCAGGCAGTTTGTCGAGCAGCGATTGCGCGCCGGCCATCTCGCAGGCGATGCCCTCGCAAACGCGCACGGTCAGCGCAGGCGGCGGCGCGATCGCGCCATCGGCATCCTCGCGCACGACGTCGAAGTGGTGATAGAAGGTCGCGACCTCGTAGACCTCCGCCTGCGCCATCTTCATCTCGGCGGCCAATGCCGCCAGATGCGGCGCGGCGAGCTGCCCATAGCGATCGTTGATCGCGTGCAGGTGTTCGATCAGCAGATCGCGCCGGCGCGGCGCCTCGCCGAGCAGCGCGCGCACCTCGGCGAGCGCGGCGGGGTCGACTTGCCGCCCCTTGGGCTGGCGGCGCTTGCGCTGCCGGCCGATGCTGTCGACCGGAATGGGGATCACGACCTGATTCATGGTCATCTCTGTTCGTTGTCCTGGATGCCTGTGGGAAGCGGCGTTGGGGGGCGCCGCCGGGTCGATGATAGCGCCATCGGCCGCGGGCCCTGCCGCCGCTGCTGATTCCCGCGCCCACCGGCATCACGGTGGGCGCGCCCGCCCTTGCTGCAGACGCCGCTACGTCAGATCGTCCGGCACCGGCTGCAAGCCCATCGGGTGAACGGCGCTGGCATGCACATGCTTGCGGATATGGGCCTCGCGCATCGGCTTGAGCACGAACACCGCCAGCAAGGCCGAGAACGCCGCCATGCCGGAGGCCAGCATGAAGACCGCATGCCAGTCGCCGGTGGCCGCCGTGATCACGCTGCTGAACGGCACCAGCAAGGCGGCCGTGCCCTTGGCCGTGTACAGCAGGCCGGCATTGGTGGCGGCGAACTTCGGCCCGAAGGTGTCGCCGCAGGTGGCCGGGAACAGGCTGTAGATCTCGCCCCAGGCGAAGAACACGACGCCGGTCAGCACCACGAAGGCGACCGGATGATGGCCATACTTCGACAGCAGCAGGATGCCGACGGCTTCGACCGCGAAGGCGATGAACATGGTGTTCTCGCGGCCGATATTGTCGGAGACCCAGCCGAAGAACGGACGCGTGAGGCCGTTCAGCACGCGGTCGATCGTCAGCGCGAAGGTCAGCGCCGGCAGCGTCAGCCCGAGGATCGACACCGGCGTGTTGTCGAGACCAAAGTCCTTGGCGATCGGGCCGAGCTGCGCGGTGGCCATCAGCCCGCCTGCGGCCATCATCACGAACATCGCGTACATGATCCAGAAGATCGGCGAGGCCAGCACCTGGCGCGGCGAGGCGTTGTAGGTGGCCGCCGCCTTCAGCGTGCTCTTGACCTCGTCGAGGATCTTCGCCGACGGCGGATACAGCGCCATGCCGAGGAAGAACACCACCAGGCCCTGCCCCAGGCCGAACCACAGGAACGCCGCCTCGTAGCCGCTGTTCTTGATCACGTAGGCGATCGGCACCACGGTCAGCGCAGAGCCGGCGCCAAACCCCGCCGCGGTAATGCCCGCCGCCAGCCCGCGCCGGTTCGGGAACCACTTCAGCGCGTTGCCCACACAAGTGCCGTAGACCGCGCCGGCGCCGACGCCGCCGACCGCCGCGGCGAAATACAGCATCGGCAGCGACTCGGCCATCGAGTTCAGCACCCAGGCCACGCCGCACAACAGCCCGCCGCCGACCACCACCGGCCGCGGCCCGTACTTGTCGACCAGATAGCCCTCGATCGGCACCAGCCAGGTCTCGGTGACCACGAAGATCGTGAACGCAACCTGGATCGCGGTGCGTCCCCATTGGTGCTTCTCGTCGATCGGATTGACGAACAGCGTCCATCCGTACTGCATGTTGGCGATCATCGCCATGCAGATGACGCCGAAGGCCAATTGGACCCACGGCGAGGCAAAGGGCGAGCGCTGCGCGTCTTGCGGTTGTTCCATGGTGTCTCCTTTTCGGCGGTGGGGAACCGCGTCGATTGGGAATGGGAGCCTGATGGCGCCTCTCATGCGGCGGCGGCAAGGACGTCCGCTGCTGCCGTCTAGTGCTATACAGTATGTGGTATATCAGTCGAGTCAAGGGGTTTTTGCCGTGGCTTACCGGGCCTGGCGACCTTGCGTGCTGCCGGTGCGCGGCGGGCCGCGAGGCGACGCGGGAACGCCGCTCGACACACACGTGCCGATTGATGCGAGACGCGCATCAAGCGCGCCGCGGTCCGACTGAACAGCGTCTGGACATCAGGGAGTTAGCCAAGGCCCCGGCATCAATGGCGTGCCGGCACGGCGAGCGGCGCGTGGTGGCCGCTGCCGGGCGGCATCGGTCCGGCCCCCGCAGACGGCACGGGAAAACCCCTAGCGCACCGCGGCCCGCGCCACACGCAGCAACCGCTGTACCTGGCGGTCCTGCGCATCCGCACGCGTCGCCAGCGCGATGCCGATACGCGCGGCCGGCTTCGGGCTCGACAGATTGAGAAAGCGCACGCGCCGATTGGTATGGCGTGCGGTCACGCCGGGCACCAGTGCCACGCCCAGCCCGCTTTCGACCAGGCTGACGATGGTCTGCACCTGCACCGCCTCCTGCGCGACGCGCGGCACGAAGCCGGCCTCCTGGCACAGCAGCATCGCGACGGCGCGCAGGCTCGGCACCTCGGCGCCGGAAAACATGATGAAGTCCTCGCCGGCGAGGGCCTGCAAGGCAATGGAACGGCCGCGCGCATGCGGGCTGTCGGCCGACACCGCGGCCACGAAGCCATCGTTCTCCAGCGGCGTCAGCACGAAGTCGCCGGTGCTCAGCACGGGGAAGCGCACCAGACCCGCGTCGAGCTGGCGGTTCTCCAGCCGCTGCAGGATCGCGGCCGTCGTCGATTCGTGCAGCACCAGCTCGATGCCGGGATGCGCGGCGCGAAACGCCGGGATCAGCTTCGGCAGCAACGCATAGGTGGCCGAGCCGATGAAGCCCATGCGCAGCGCGCCGCGTTCGCCATTGGCCGCCGCCGCGGCGGCCGCGCGCGCCTGCGCGGCATGGAACAGCGAGCGGCGCGCATCGTGCAGCGCGGCCTCGCCGGCCTGAGTCAGCCGCACGCCGCGGGAGGTGCGCTCGAACAGCGCCGTGCCCATGTCCGCCTCGAGCTTGCGGATCGATATCGACAAGGGCGGCTGCGCCATATGCAGCTGCTCGGCGGCGCGATGGAAGTTGCCGGTCTCGGCCAGCACCACGAACTGCTGCAGTTGACGCAGATCCATCGTGATATCTCCTCGATATCGCTTCTCAAAAAACTAATATTAGACCCGCCGTGCGGCCTGCCCTACCCTGCGGGCAAAACAACGAGACGGAGACAGGGCATGCTGCCTCTCGCAGGCATCCGCGTGGTGGACCTTTCCACCGTGGTGATGGGCCCATACGCCAGCCAGTGGCTGGCGGACCTGGGCGCGGAAGTGATCAAGATCGAGACGCCCGACGGCGATTCCACCCGGCACACCGGACCGGCCGCCGAGGACGGCATGGCCGCGATCTTTCTCGGGGTCAATCGCGGCAAGCGCAGCGTCGTGCTGGACCTGAAGCAGCCGGCGGCGCAGGCCGCGATGGAAAGGCTGCTCGCCACCGCGGACGTGCTGATGCACAGCATGCGGCCGCAGAAGCTGGCGGCGCTGGGCCTGGCGCCGGCGGACGTGATGGCGCGCCATCCGGCCCTGGTCTATACCAGCCTGCTCGGTTTTGGCGAGGACGGCCCCTACGGCGGCAAGCCGGCCTACGACGACATCATCCAGGGCCTGGCCGGCAATGCGGCCCTGATGGCGGAGCAGACCGGCGACGCGCGTTATTTCCCGACCATCGCCGCGGACAAGACCTGCGGCCTGATCGCGGCGTTGTCCATCTGCGCCGCGCTGGCGGGACGCGGGCAACGCCGGCAGCGCGAGCAGCGCGGCACGCTCGTCGAGGTGCCGATGTTCGAATCGATGGCCGCCTTCAACCTGGTCGAGCATCTGTACGGCCTGCATTTCGATCCGCCGCGCGGCCCGGCCGGCTATCCGCGCGTGCTCGCGCCGCTGCGCCGGCCCTATCGCACCGCCGACGGCCACGTCTGCATGATGCCGTACACCGACGGGCACTGGCGCGACTTCTTCACGGCAGCGCAAAGGCCGGACCTGGCCGCCGATCCTCGCTTTGCCGGCATCGCCGCGCGCACGACGCATATCGAGGCGCTGTACGACATCACCGGCGAGATCGTGCTGCAGCAAACCACCGCGCACTGGCTCGGCGTCTGCGAAGCGCTGCAGATTCCGGTGGCGAAGGTCAATACCTTGTCCGAGCTGCCCGACGATCCGCATCTGCGGGCCACCGGGTTTTTCGCCTCGCTGCACGATCCCGCGATGGGCACGCTGCGCTTTCCCGGCGCGCCGGTGCGCTTCGACGGAGCGCGCACGCCGATCGGCATGCCGCCGCGGTTGGGCGAGCACACGGCCGCGGTACTGACCAGCGCCGGTGTCACGGCCGCCGAACTCGATGCGATGTTGACAAGCGGCGCGACCCGCTGCATGGCAATCCAGCCCGCCGGCGATGCCGCGGCCAATCCAGGTAACGAGATCCCCCATCAGGAGACGCGATGAACCACGACAACCTGCCCCGCCTCGGCCAGGGCTTCCATTGGCAAGACCTCGAGGAAGGACAGACCTTCCGCACCTTCCGCCGCACGGTCACCGAAACCGACCTCGTCAATTTCATCGGCGTCACCGGCATGCTGGAAGCGATCTTCATCGAGGATGGCTACGACGCCGGCGCGATTCGCGGGCGGCCGGTGCCCGGCGCGCTGACCTATGCGCTGATCGAAGGCTTCATCCTGCAGACGATGATCCAGGGCACTGGCCTGGCGATGCTGGAGCTGACGCAGAAGATCCACGGTCCGGTGGTGGTCGGCGACACGATCTGGGCGACGGTCAAGGTCACAGGCATCCGGCCGACCTCGAAGAGCGGGCGCGCCGTTGTCGATTCGCTGATCGAGGTCTACAACCAGCGCAACGAGAACGTGATGACCTATACCGCCCGGCGCCTGCTGGCCGGACGCTGATCTACCCCCACGAACAAAATCGACGCGGCCGGACGCCGCGCGGAGGAGACCACCATGCATGCCAAGCCCATCGCCGGCGCGCTCGCCGCCATGGCGACGACGATCGCGGCCATCACGTTCAGCGTCATCCCCGCCGCTGCACACGCGGCGGACAATGCGGCCAACCACGCGGCCGGCTTTCCCTCGCGGCCGATCAAGCTGGTGGTGCCGTTCCCGCCGGGCGGCCCGACCGACCTGGTGGCGCGCGTGATCGCCAAACAGATGTCCGACGAGCTCGGCCAGCAGGTACTGGTCGACAACCGCCCCGGCGCGAACGGCAATATCGGCGCCGAGCTGGTCGCCAAGGCGCCGGCCGATGGCTATACGGTGCTCTACAACACCTCGTCGATCGCCCTCAGCGCAACGCTCTACCGCAAGCTGAGCTACGACGGCCGCCGCGATTTCGCGCCGGTGGCGCTGACGGCCGCGGTGCCGCTGGTGATCGAGGTCAACGCGCAGGTGCCGGTCGGAAACCTGCAGGAATTCATCCAGTATGCGAAGGCCCAGCCCGACAAGCTGACCTACGGCTCGGCCGGCAATGGCAATGTCACGCATCTGGCCGCCTTCCTGTTCCTGCAGGCCAACGGCATCCGCGCGGTACACGCGCCCTACAAGGGCAGCGCGCCCGCGCTGACCGATCTGGCGGGCGGGCAGGTGCAGTTCATGGCCGACACCATCAACTCGTCGCTGCCCTTTATCCGCGACAGGAAACTGCGCGCGCTGGCGGTCACGAGCCTGAAGCGCAATGCCCAGCTGCCCGATGTGCCAACGGTGGCCGAGACCGTGATGCCGGGCTTCGAGGTGGCCGCCTGGCAGGGCATGATGGTCCCGGCGAAGACCCCGTCCGAGATCGTGCGCAAGCTCAACGCCGCCACCGTGAAGGCGCTGGCCGCGCCCGAAGTCCGCGCGAGCCTGGCGGCCCAGGGCGCCGAAGCGCGCGGCTCCACGCCGGAAGCCTATGGCAGCTATCTGGCCGCCGAGGTCGAGCGCTGGCGCAAGGTGATCGACGATTCCGGCGTGACGCTGGATTGAAGGGATCCGGCGATCCGGCGCCACGCCTGCGGCCCGCCTACTCGATCTTCGCCCCCGACGCCTTCACCACGCTCTGCCAGCGCGCATATTCCGACTGGATGAAGGCGCCATAGCGTTCCGGCGAGCCGCCGAGCGCATCCACGCCCTGCTCGGCCAGCACCTTGCGCACCGCCGGGTTGGCCAGCACCGCGTTGACCGCCTGGTTCAGCTTGCCGATCACCGCGGCCGGCGTCCTCGCCGGCGCGACCAGGCCCTGCCACGCGGTGGAAGCGTAGTCCGCCGACATCGCCTCGGCCACGGTCGGCACGTCCGGCAGCGTGGCCGTGCGCTGGCGCGAGGTCACGGCCAGCGCCTTGAGCCGGCCGTCGCGGATATACGGCAGCGCGGTATTGAGCGTGGTCATCATGAATTGCGTCTCGCCGGCCAGGAAGTCCACCAGTGCCGGCGCGGTGCCCTTGTACGGGACATGGGTCGCCTTGAGGTGGAACATCGTGTTGAACTGTGCCGACGACAGATGCTCGATCGCGCCGGTCCCTGACGAGCCGTAGTTCAATTGCCCCGGCCGGCTGCGGATCAGCTGCACCAGATCCTTCGGCGTCCTGGCCGGGACCGACGGATTGACCATCAGCACCAGCGGCATCTCGGCAGTCAGCGCCACCGGGGCGAAGTCCTTGACAGGGTCGTAGTTCACGTGCGCATAGACCCATGGCGCGATCGCGATCGACGAGGTGTTGTAGAGCAAGGTGTAGCCATCGGGCTGCGCCTTGGCCACGGCCTCGGCGGCAATGTTTCCGCCGGCACCGGGCCGGTTTTCGACGACGATCGGCTGGCCCAGCCTGTCGCCCAGCGCCTGGCCGATGACGCGCGCGACGATATCGGTCGGGCCGCCGGGCGGAAAGCCGATGATCATGCGGATCGGCCGGTTGGGATAGCCGTCCGCCTGCGTGGTGGACGCCGCGGCGGGCGCGGCGGTGCAGACGCCGGGCAGCAGCGTCGCCGCCAGGGCGAGCGCCGCCACGCCAGCGCGCAAGGCATGCTGGTTCATCGTTTGTCTCCGTGTCGTTGTTGGAAGTCGCCGCGGTTTCCGCGGTTCTTGCTTGTTTGGCGGTTATTGCGTCTTGCGCGCCCGCTACACCGTCACCGCCTACACCGTCGCCACCGGCGTGACCGGCGAACCGACCGCACCGGGCAGGTAGAGCGGCGGCGCCGTCAGCAGGAAGGCGGAGCGTCCGCGCGCCTGCAGCCAGTCGGCCAGCTCCGCGAGCCACCATAGCTCCGCCAGCGGCACGCCGAGCTTGAACAGGCAGTGCTGGTGCAGCGGCAGCGCCGGACGCTGGCCCAGCGTGGTTTCCAGCGCGGGCAGCCCTTCGACCGCATAGTTGTCCGCGCAGATCGCCGCCACGCCGCTGTCCGTGATCCATTGCAGCAGCGCGTCGTCGCGGCCATCCAGCACGCTGGCGGTGCGGTTCAGCACGTCGATATCGGGCTGGCGATTCATGCCGACCAGCACCTCGGTGAAGCCGGTGCGCAGCACCAGCATGTCGCCCGGCGCGATCGCGATGCCGTCGGCATCGAGCACGCGCATCAGGTCGTCGTAGCCGACATGGTGCCGCTCGAGCCCGAAATGCTTCTTCAGGTCGACCAGCACCGCGCGGCCCTGGATCGCCTTGCGCGCCATATTGGCGACGCTCAGCGCATGCGCGCCGTGCGGACCGGGGACATCGACATCGCCCTCGCCATCGCCATCGCCATCGGGCCCGTAGTCGCGCGGGCCGACCACGTGTTCGTTGGCGCGATAGCCGTTGTAGTAGACCTTCTCCCTGACGCCGTTGCCCATCACGTCGAAATACGCGCCCACATGGGCAAACGAGTCCCACTGCGTCGAGTACTGCAGCGCCAGCGTGACCTGGTCATCGCTGAGCACGTCGGTATTGCGCGCGTCCAGGCGCGCAAGCGGAAAGTTCAGGCACGGGCAACCGTCCTGCAGCGTCGGCGACAGCCGCGGCGGATGGCGGCGCGGATTGAGCACGGCGCCGCCCGGAAAATCCAGCGGCATGCTCAGGCAGAACGACAGGCCCTCGCGCACCTCCGCTATGCCCTGCCTGACCTTGTCCGGCGTCAGCAGGTTCAGCCGGCCCAGTTGATCGTCCTCGCCGAAGTCTCCCCATGTCGAGCCCTCGGGCCGGCGTTTCCATCGCGATGCCATCTGCTTGTCCCCCATGTCGTTGTCGTCGCGCGGCTCGCCGCATCGATCAGGCCGGCGCAAAGCGAAACCGCTTCCGAATTCTAGCCGCCGACCTTACAATGTCAACCGGCTGATTCACTATTCAATATACTGAAAGATTGGAGACCACCGTGATTTCACGTCTGCTGCGCATGGCGAGCGAACGCCCCGACGCCCCGTTCCTGTTGTTCGAAGACCAGCGCTGGACGTTCGGCGCCGTCGCGCAAGCGGCGCTGCGCGGCGCCGCCTGGCTCGAGACACTGGCGGTCCAGCCGGGCGACCGCGTCGTGGTGGCGATCGGCAACCGGCCGCTGTTCCTGTTCGCATGGTTCTCGCTGCTGGCGCGCGGAGCGGTGGCGGTACCGGTCAGCCACGAGATGTTCGGCGAGCCGCTGCGCTATATCGTCGGCCAGAGCGAATCCCGCCTGCTGCTGTGCGAGACAAGCGACCAGGCGCGCTTCGCCACCGAAACCGCCTCCTGCGGCATCGCGGTCCACGGCCTTGCCGGCGAAGACGCGTATCTCGCCGCAGTGGGTTCGCATGCGCCCGCGGCGCCGGCCGCAGCGAACGACGACGCGCCCGCCGCCATCCTGTACACCTCCGGCACGACGGGCCAGCCCAAGGGCGTGGTGATTCCCAATCGCTCGTACCTGGCCGCGGGCGAGAAGGTGGCGGAGGCGATCGGCATCACGCAGGACGACCGCATCATGACGTTCCTGCCGCTGCATCACGCCAATCCGCAGATGTATTCGGTGATGTCGGCGTTGACCACCGGCTGCAGCGTGGCGATCGTCGCGCGCTTCTCCGCGTCGAGATTCCTGGAACAGGCCGCGCATTACCGCGCCACCGGCTTCACCTATGTCGGCACGGTGCTCAGCATCCTGGCTCGGGAATGGACCGCACGGGTGCAGACCAGCCTGCGCTGGTGCGTCGGCGGCGGGGCGCCGCGCGCGGTATGGGAGCGCCTGAACGGCCTGCTGCCGGTACAGGTCCATGAGCTCTATGGCATGACGGAAACGGGCGGCCTCGTCACGATCAATGCGCGCTCGCGCTATCGCTTTGGCTCGGTTGGCGCGGCGCGCGACGATTTCGACGTGGTGGTGCTCGGCAACGATGGCCGCACGCTGGCACCGGGCCAGATCGGCGAGATCGCGGTGCGGCCGCGCGAGCCGCACGTGATGATGAGCGGCTATTTCCGCAAGCCGGCGGAGACGCTCGCCGCAATGGAGAATCTCTGGTTCCATACCGGCGACCTCGGCCGCTTCGACGCCGATGGCTTTCTCTACTTCGAGGGCCGCAAGAAGGAACTGATCCGCCGTGGCGGCGAGATGATCTCGCCCGTGGAGATCGAGCTGACCGCGCTCAAGTTCGCGCAGATTGCCGATTGCGCGGCGGTGGGCGTCGCCGACGAGATACTGGAGGAAGAGATCAAGCTGGTCGTGGTGCCGCGCGCCGCCTTCGATGCCGACGCGCTGCTCGCGCACCTGCGCGCCGCGCTGCCCCGCCATATGGTGCCGCGCTATCTCGAATTGGCGAGCGAAATCCCCAAGACGCCGACACAGAAGATCCAGCGCTTCCGCCTGGCCAGGAACTCCGCCGCGACGATCGACCTGAAGACCGCATCACAGGGCCGCGGATCGCCTGGCTGAGCGGAACGATCCGCTATCATTCCGTTCAGCCGACTCGGCTCCCCATCCTCCTCGCCTATTCCGAAGCCCATGACCGTACCCGCCGCCGGCCGAACCCTGGACATCATCGAGACCTTCGCGCGCGAGCGCCGGCCGATGTCCGTGTCGATGCTCGCCAAGGCCACCGGCATGCCGCTGTCCAGCTGCCACGGCCTGGTCAAGACGCTGGAAGCGCGCGGCTACCTGATGGAAAGCAAGACCCAGGGCGGCTATTACATGACCCGGCTGCTCGGCCATCTGGCGCGCTCGATCGAGGAATTCGATCCGCTGCCCGACTGGATCGTGCCGGCGCTCGCCGAGATGCGCGACAAGTGCGAGGAAACGGTGGTGCTGGCCAAGCTGGTCGGCGCCACCGCGCAGTATGTCGAGGTCCTCGAGAGCGAGCAGAGCATCCGCTTCATCGTCCGTGTCGGCGATACGCGCCCCCTCTACGCCAGCGCGGTCGGCAAGGCGCTGCTCGGCACGATGCCCGACGACGAGCGCGACGCGATGATCGCCGGCATGCAGTTCGCCCGGCGCAGCAGGAAATCGATCTCCTCGCGCGCCGCGCTGCTCAAGGACCTGGAGGCGAGCCGCGCGCGCGGCTGGTATATGTCGAGCGGCGAGTATTTCGACGATGTCAGCGCGGTGGCCGACGCCATGCGCATCGGCAAGGAGTACTACGCCGTGGCGATTGCCGGCCCGTCGACACGGATCGAGCCGGCGCTGGACCGGCACGTGAAGCTGATCACCGCGTTCGCGCGCAACTGGCGCGCGTCGTTCGAAACGCGTGCCGCCTGAGGCGCGGGGGCCGCGGGCGTCTTTCCGGCCCGCGCCGCCCTCCGCGCAGCCCTCGCGCCACCCTCCGCGCCTCGCCTATTCCGCCGAAGCCGGTACCGCCTCCGGATTGCCCTCCAGATCCCTGCCCCGCGTTTCCGGCAGCATCAGCGCCGCGATCAGCACCAGCACATAGGCGCCCGCGGCAAAGGCGCCGATGGCGGCCGCGAGCCCGATCTTCTGGCTCAGGTGGCCGACCAGCGTCGGGAACAGCGCGCCCACCGCGCGCCCGAAGCTGTAGGCGAACCCCTGCCCGCTGGCGCGCACCGACGCCGGGAACAACTCCGTCAGGAACGCACCCAATCCGCTATAGATGCCCGAGGCGGCGAAGCCGAGCGGGAAGCCCAGCCACAGCATCAGGCTGTTGCTGATGTCGTACTGGCTGTAGAACCAGATCGACAGCCCGGACAGCACGGTGAAGACATAGAGATTGGCGCGCCGTCCCCACCAGTCGGTCAGATAGGCGCCGGCCAGGTAGCCGCAGAACGAGCCGACGATCACCACCATCAGATAGCCGCCGGTATCGAGTACCGATAGCTGGTACTTGGTCCGCAGCAGCGTCGGCAGCCAGATCGTGATCGCGTAGTAGCCGCCCTGCACGCCGGTGCACAGCAGCGAGGTCAGCAGCGTCGTGCGCAGCAGCCCGCGCGAGAAGATCCGATGGAACGGCACGGTCTCGCCGCGCGCGGCCGCGGCGGCGCGCGCGTTGGCCGAAACCTCGGGCTCGGGCACATGCTTGCGGATGTAGAACACCAGCAACGCCGGCAGGATGCCGATCCAGAACAGGATGCGCCACGCCATTTCCTCCGGCACGAAGGAATAGACGAGCGTGTAGGCGATCGCGGCAATGCCCCATCCGACCGCCCATGCGCTTTGCACCGTGCCGACCGCCTTGCCGCGATGCTTGCCGCGCACGATCTCCCCCATCAGCACCGAGCCGACAGCCCACTCGCCGCCGAAGCCGAGCCCCTGCAGCGCGCGCAGCACGAAGGCCTGCTCGAAGTTCTGGGCGAAGCCGAGCAGCAGCGTGCAGACCGAGAACCACAGGATGGTCCACTGCATCACGCGCACACGGCCATAGCGGTCCGCGAGGATGCCGGCCAGCCATCCGCCGACGGCGGACACCAGCAACGTCACCGTGCCGAGCATGCCGGCCTGCGTGCGGTCGATCTGCCAGATCGACATCAACGTGCCCAGCACGAAGGTGAACATCATGAAGTCCACGCCGTCCAGCGCCCAGCCGCCGAATGCCGCCACGAAGGTGCGGCGCTCGTCCTTCCTCAACTCGCGATACCACTTCATCGTTGTCTCCGCTGTCGATCTTCTTGTGCGCGCGCCGACCGGCCGTGCCGGCCGCCACGCTTGCACGGATTCTAGGGCGGGCTTCTATAATGTCAATATAGAGAATCATGTTTCAGCATACTGAAACACATCGACACCCTCATCGACGACGCGAAAGGAGACACAGATGCAGCAGACGGGCGGCAACGACAACAGGAAGACGCTGTGGCAGGACATGGTCGAACCGGACTTTCTCGACGACCTGCGCGCGCTGGTGGCGCAGCACATCGAGCCGAACGCGGCGTCGATCGACGCGCGCGATGTCTATCCGGTGGAGGAGATCCGCGCGCTGGCACGCGCTGGCTACAACAGCATCTTCCTGCCGCCGGCGTACGGCGGACGCGGCAGTTATCTGCATGCGCTGGCCGTGTTCGAGGAAGCCTCGTATGCCAGCGCGGCGGTCGGGATCAGCCTGATCACGATCCTGCAGGCGCAGACGATCCTCCACCTGTTCGGCAATGCGTCGCTGCAGCAGCGCTACCTGCCCCGCTTTGCCCAGGGATTGATTTCCGCCTACGCACTGACCGAGGCCAACCACGGCAGCGATATCCGCTCGCTGGACACCAAGGCGAAGCGGGTCGGCGACGAATGGGTGCTCGACGGCGAGAAGTCGTTCATCACCTCCGGTTCCGCCGCGGAGTTCTTCATCATCCTGGCCGAGACCGAACAGGGCGTCTCGGCGTTTGCCTTGCCCGGCGATACCAGGGGGCTGTCGACCTACGTCGGCGAGAATTCCGCGACCTTCGGCCTGCGCAACGGGCCGCACGTCAATCTGGTGCTGGACGGCTGCCGCCTGCCGCTGGACCACCTGATCGGCATCGAAGGCAAGGGCGTGCGCGCGGCGGTGACCACGCTGAACTACTCCCGGACGATGGCGGCTGGCATCAGCCTGGGCATCGCGCGCGCGGCCTTCGACCGGTCGCTGGCGCACGCCCGCCAGCGCAAGGTGTTCGACAGCACGGTGTTCGACAAGCAAGGCATCCAGTGGTACTTCGCGGACATGGTCGCGCGCATCGATGCGGCGCGGCTGCTGACCTATCGCGCGGCGCAGGCACTCGACACGGGCGGCGACGTGCCACGTCTCTCCAGCGAGGCCAAGCTGGTGGCGAGCGCGCTGGCGACCGAGGTGGCGAGCACGTCGATCCAGATCTGCGGCGCCTATGGCGTCATGGAGAACTCGCCGTACGGCCGCTATCTGCGCGATGCCAAGGCCTACGAGATCGCGGGCGGCGCATCGGAAATCCTGCGCAACACGATCGGCAAGGCGCTGCTCGAGTATTAGCGGCGTCTGACTGCGGCGGCTGACTGCGGCGGCTGACTCCGGGGAGTACGGCGCGAACACGGCGCGAACACGCCGCGATGCCGGGGTGCCGGGGGAGGAAGGAGGCGCGGAAGGGTAACGGAGAAGAACAATGAATTCACTGGCCACGCCGCCCGCTCCGCGATCGGAGCGGCCCGCGCGGCCAGCGAACCGCCTCAGGCATGGGTCAGCACGAATTGGCCGGCGGCCTTGTGCGAGTCCTCGCTGGCGCCATCATCGCGCGGGGCGCTACCGAGGCCGGCGAAGCGGCCGTGCGCCTGGGCGCGCAGCAGCGTCGGCGCGGGCAGGCAGGTGGCGAGCAGCACGGTGGCGGACACGCCGAGGGAGAACAGGCCAAGCGACAGCAGGGTCAACAGGGTGGTTTGCATCAGGACACTCCGATAAGACATCAATCAAGGAATGTCCAGTATATGGTGCAACGCACCAGAAGTAAATATTCTGTATGTGATATATCAAACAGCGCCCCTATTCTGTCGCTCCTGTGCCACAGGCCGCGGTCAGCCGGTCTTCAGCGCCACATCGGGGCCCTCCTGCTCGGTGATGACGCGCCAGATGGCGGCGGCGTTCGGCTTCAGCGACCGCCCCTTGCGGCGCACCAGCACAACCTGCATGGCGGCATGCGGCCGCAGCGGCAGCAGCACCACGCCGGGCGGGACGCCGGCGGCGCGGGCGCGCGATGGGACGACGCCAAGCCCTTGCCGCCGCGCCACCATGCCCAGCACCGCGCAGAAATGGCCCAGGGGCCGATAGACCCGCGGCCGCACGTGATAGGCGGCCATGGCGCGTTCGATGGCGGCCAGCATGCCGGACTGGCGGTCGAGCCCGAACAGCTGCGCATCGTTCAGGTCGCCCCAGCCCAGCGCCTCGCGCGAGGCCAGCGGATGGCCGATCGGCAGCACCGCATGGAAGGTCTCCTCGTACAGCGGCTCGAACTGCAGTTCGGCGCAAGGCTCCGGGTCGCTGACCACCGCGAAATCGACCTCGCCGCCGCGCACCGCATGCAGCGCCGCCTCGGGGGCGACATCGCGCAGCACGATATCGATGTCGGGCCACGCGCTCTGGCAGGCCTGCAGCCACGCCGGCGCCAGCATGGATGACAGCATCGGCCCTACCGCCAGCTGCACGCGCCCATGCGCCGGCCGCGCGCTGGAGTGCGTTTCGTGCAAGGTCTGTTCGACCTCGTCGATCAGATGGCAGATGCGTTCGGACAGCAGCGTGCCGGCCTCGGTCAGTTCGACCTGGCGCGTGGTGCGGTCGAACAGGCGCAGGTCGATTTCCTCTTCCAGTTCGCGCACGCTGCGGCTGACGGCGGATTGCGTCAGTCCGAGCTCGGCGGCGGCACGGGTGAAACTGCGATGCCGCGCGACGGCGGCGAAGGCCTTCAACTGCGGAAGCGAGACATTCATCGTGGTCTCCTCGTGCACCGCATGCCTCGTGGGCTTGCGGCCGCTGCCGGTGCCGCCGGCGTGGGGCCGGCGGGGCAGCGCTGTGCTTTTTTATGTGCCACGGTCGTTCGGCGGGACTGCGGTACGCAGGCTGCGCGAGCGCCGATGGGTCCTTCGATGCTAGTGCAAACGACTATCCACGACGCCTTAACTTTTTTATTAAGATCATTGACGACCATCTATGGATGGACGGCGCTGCCGGCACCATACCGCGCGCCACAGACACACGCCCATCCCGCGGCGGGCGCACGCCACGCCCACCGCGTGCACCGGTGCAGCGGTGCCGCGATGCCGCGATGCCGCGATGCACTGCAGCGAAAACGATCCCGATCACGCGCCGCAGCAAGCGCCGCAGCGCGCGCAACGCCGACCGAACGAGGCCGCCATGAAAAACGCCACGCTGCGCCAGCTCAAGGTCTTCGAAACGGTGGCACGCCACCTGAGCTTTTCGCGCGCGGCCGAGGAATTGCACCTGACCCAGCCCGCCGTCTCCACGCAGGTCCGCCAGCTCGAGAACCACGTGGGCCTGCCGCTGTTCGAGCAGCTCGGCAAGAAGATCTACCTGACCCCCGCGGGCACCGAGATGCTGCACTACAGCCGCAGCATCATCCAGCAGTTCCGCGAGGCCGAGGACGCGATGGCGCAACTGAGCGGCATCGCGGGCGGCCGGCTCAATATCGCGGTAATCAGCGCGGGCGATTACTTCTTCCCCCGCGTGATCGCCGAATTCATGCGGCGCCATCCCGGCGTGACGCTGAACCTCGCGGTGCACAACCGCGAGGAGCTGCTGCACCAGCTCGCCGGCAACCTGACCGACCTGGCGGTGATGGTGCGGCCGCCGGCGGGCATGGACACCGTCAACGATTCGTTCGCGCCCCACCCCTATGTCATCGTCGCCGCGCCGGATCATCCGCTGGTCGGCAAGCGCAACGTGCCGCTGTCCGCGCTGGCGGACGAGGCCTTCATCTGCCGCGAGAAGGGCTCGGACACCTGGAACTCGATGCAGGAAGGCTTCGCGGCGCGGCTGCAGAACCTGCGCATCACGATGGAGATCAAGAGTACCGAGACCATCAAGCAGGCCGTGATCGCCAATATGGGCATCGCCTTCCTGTCCGCCCACACGGTCGCGCTGGAACTGCGCACCGGCCATCTCGCGGTACTCGACGTGGAAGGCTTTCCGGTGATGCTGAACTGGTACGTGGTCCATCGCAAGAACAAGCGGCTGCCGCCGGTCGCGCTCGCGTTCAAGCATTTCCTGCTGAGCGAAGGCGCGGCGCAGATCGATCGCATCACCGCCGTCGACGGCCTGATTCGGGGCAAGGGCGCCGTCCGCTCCTGATCCTGCCCCGGGCTCCCGCCAGGCCCGGTCCGGCCCTGCCCTTGCGCTTGCATCGTCCGACCCATAAACGATGGCTTATGGTTTTGCCGATCAACTTCAATTGTTGTTAATCGTTCGCGGCCCCTATGCTGCCTGCATGTCCCACCGCACCGGCAAAGGAGAGCGACCATGGAACAAGCGCAGATCGAACGGCAGAACGAGATTCCCGCCGCGGCCCCGGTACAACAGCAGCACCAGCAGCAGCCGTCGGTGCAGCAGCAGCTAGCCGCCTACAACTCGGCCTTCGTCGAGCTGGGGCTGCGCTTCCGCTGGGATGAGGCGATGTATGGCTGGCTGTGCGGCGTGGTCGAGTGCGAGCGCACCCGCATCGCGCACTACATCGAGACCTACCACGCGCATCTGCTGACGGCGTACGACGCGCCGTTCCTGAGCCAGCTGATCCTGGAAAAGAAGAACGCGTATCTGGAAGCGATGAGCCGGCGCGCGAGCTGAGCGCCGTCACGTCGTCCCAGCGCAGGCGGGAACCCAGCGTCTTCGAAAGCCACTGGGTCCCCGCCTGAACGGGGACGACATGCTTGCTTCTCCCCTACTTCGCCCCCGACGAGCGCGCGCCGCGCACACCTGCCCGCGCGCCGATTGCGATCCCCGCTGCCGCCGCCGCGGCCAGCGCCAATCCCGCCAGCACCACCCACGGACCATGGCCGCCGGACAGCCAGGCGGCCGACATGGCCACGCCCAGGCCGCCGAGACAGCCGGCGTGCAGCGCGAACACGCCGGCGTGGCGGTAGCCGATCAGGCCGGCCAGCATCGACGCACCGGCGAGCAGATAAGCCAGTTCTTCCGGGTCCGTCATGGCAGGCCTCCATCGCGAGCGAGGCCGGCGGCGCGTTGCCGCGCGGGCTAGCCGCCGACCGGATTGATCAGCGCACCGATGCCTTCGATGCGCACTTCGACGACCGCGCCAGCCTTCATCGAGCCCACGCCGACCGAGGTGCCGCAGGCGATCACGTCGCCCGGCATCAGCGTCATGTCGCGCGACAGCCGGCTGACCACCTGCTCGGGCGTGAAGATCATGTCATCGAGCGGATAGCGCTGGCGCTCGGCCCCATCGAGCCGCGTGACCACGCTGGCATCGCGCCAGTCGAAGCCCGTGACGATGGCCGGGCCCAGGCAGCCGAAGGTGTCGAAGCCCTTGGCACGGCACCACTGCGGGAAATTCGGGTCCTCGGCGATCAGGTCGGCCGCGGTGACGTCGTTGACGACCGTATAGCCGAAGATATGCGCGGCCGCGTCGGCCACCGGCACATCGCGGCAGACACGCCCGATCACGATGCCGAGCTCGCCCTCGAACACGATCTTGCCGCCGTAGCCGGCCGGCCGCGCGATGGTGTCGCCGGGGCCCGCCAGCGAGGTGCCGGGCTTGATCAGGAACAGCGGATGCGCGGGCTCGGGCTTGCCCAGCTTCTGGGCCAGCGCGCGGAAGTTGTTCCACAGCGCGACGATCTTGGACGGCTCGCAGGGCGCAAGCAGCCGCACCTCGTTGCGCGGGAACGAAACGCCGGTCGGGTTCGGCGAGGCGTAGCCCGGGCCGTCGTATTCGAATACCCGCTCGCCGTCGAGCCGGCCCATCCGTGGCCGGCCATCGCCGGCGTCGAAGCGAATCCAGGTTTGCATGGGGTCTCCCGTGGCGCGGGTAAATGTTCAGTGCGGGCAGTGTCGGGGGGACGTGCCCTCTCCGCCGGCCCCTCTCCCGCAAGGCGGGAGAGGGGAGAAAACCGCGGGCCTCGGCAACGCTGTCGTCGCCCGCGTACCGAGCGCCCCTCTCTCTCGCGTGCGGCAGAGGGGTCGAGGGAGAGGGCCAGCGGCGCCTCCCAACGCCGCCGCCCTCTCCCTTCTACGCGCTCAGATCTTGCCCGCGCCGCGCGCCCACTTGTACTTCGCGCCGAGCACCGCGACCGGAATCTCGGTCGAGTACGCGTAGGCCGGCACCCCATGCTGGTACAGGTACTCGGCCGCTTCCTCGACCTGCACGTCGCCGGCCAGAGACGCCACGATCGGCTTCTCGATGCCCTTTGCCGCCATCTCCTCCTTGACCTCGACCACCAGCTTGGCGAACACCATCGGCGGCGTGATGATCGTGTGCCAGTAGCCGAGGATGATCGCGTGGATGCGCGGATCCTCCAGGCCCAGCTTGATCGTGTTCCGATAGGTGGTCGGCGGCTCGCCGCCGGTGATGTCGACCGGATTGCCGGCCGCGCCGAACGGCGGGATGAACTTGCGGAAGGCCGCGTCCAGATCCTCCGGCATCGTCATCAGCGACAGCCCGTTGTCGACGCAGGCATCGGACAGCAGCACGCCCGAGCCGCCCGCGCCGGTGATGATCACCACGTTCTCGCCCTTCGGCGTCGGCAGCTTCGGAATGCCGCGCGCGAACTCGAGCAGGTCGCGCAGCGAGCGGGCGCGAATCACGCCGCATTGCTTGAAGACGTCCTCGTAGATGCGGTCGTCGCCGGCCAGCGCACCGGTATGCGAGCTGGCGGCACGCGCGCCCAGGCTGGTGCGGCCGGCCTTGAGCACCACCACCGGCTTGACCTTCGACACGCGCCGCGCCGCCTCGGCGAACGCGCGCCCGTCCTTCAGGTCCTCGCAATGCTGCGCGATGATCTCGGTCTCGTCGTCCTGCTCGAAGAAGGTCAGCAGATCGTCTTCGTCGATGTCGGACTTGTTGCCCAGGCCAACGATGGCCGATACGCCCATCTTGGCCGAGCGCGAGAAGCCGATGATGGCCATGCCGATGCCGCCCGACTGCGAGGACAGCGCGGCCTTGCCCTTGACGTCATAAGGCGTGCAAAACGTCGCGCACAGATTCTTCGGCGTGTAGTAGAAGCCGTAGATGTTCGGCCCCATCAGCCGGATGTTGTGCTTGCGCGCGATCGCGACGATCTCCTCCTGCCCTTCGACGTTGCCGGTCTCGGCAAACCCCGACGGAATCAGCACGGCGCCGGGAATGCCCTTCCTGCCGACCTCCTCCAGCGCCTGCGCCACCAGCTTGGCGGGGATCGCGAACACCGCCACGTCGATCTCGCCGGGCACGTCGAGCACGCTCTTGTACGCGGTCATGCCCATGATCTCTTCGGCCTTCGGGTGGATCGGATAGATCTTGCCCTGGTAGCCGCCATTGATCAGGTTCTTCATCACCGAGTTGCCGATCTTGCCGTCCTCGGACGAGGCGCCGATCACCGCAACCGTGTCGGGCCGCATGATGCGGTTCATCTGCGCGACGATCTGCTCCTGCGTCGGGCGATAGCGCTGCGGCTGCGGCGCATGGTCCAGCACGATGCGCACGTCGGCCGCGATCGCGCCGTTGGGGCTCGCGAACACCGGGTTCAGGTCCAGCTCGGCGATTTCGGGGAAGTCGGTCACCAGCTGCGACACGCGCTGGATCATGCTGGCCAGCGCCGCGCGATCGACCGGCTCGGCGCCGCGCACGCCCTTGAGCACCTGCGCGGCGGCAATGCCGTCGAGCATGCCGAGCGCATCCTGCTCGCTCGCCGGCGCCATGCGGAAGGTGATGTCCTTGAGCACCTCGACCAGCACGCCGCCGAGGCCGAAGGCCACCAGCTTGCCGAACGACGGATCGGTGACCGCGCCGATGATGACCTCCTGGCCGCCGCCGATCATCTTCTGCACCTGCACGCCGACGATGTCCGCCTTGGCGTTGTAGCGCTTCGCGTTGTCCAGGATGGTCTGGTAGCCCTGCTCGACCTTGCGCGCGTCGTCCAGGCCGACCAGCACGCCGCCGGCCTCGGTCTTGTGCAGGATGTCGGGGGAGACGATCTTCATCACCACCGGAAAGCCGATGCGGCCGGCCAGCTCGACCGCCTCGGCCGCGGACTTCGCCAGCCCTTCGCCCGGCACGGCAATGCCATAGGCATCGCAGACCAGCTTGCCTTCGGGCGCGGTCAGCGCGGTGCGTCCCTGTTCCTTGGCGGTGGCGAGAATATTGCGCACCGCGTCCTTGTCATACGCCATGTCAGACCTCCATCGGGTCATGGTTGCAGCGGAGTTTGCGAACGAAGGGCGGCGCCGGGCCGCCCGGGGCAAGGCGGCGTCAGACCGCGCCGGCCGCGCGCAGCGCCTCGATCTGCGCGGGCGTGCGGCCCAGCCATTCGAGGATCTCGGTGGTGTGCTCGCCCAGCAGCGGCGAGCGATCGACCTGGACCGGCGATTCCGACAGGTTGATCGGGCAGCCGAGCTGCACGTAGCGGCCGCGCTGCGGATGATCGACCTCGACCAGATAGCCGCGCTCGTACAGCGAGCGGTCCTCGATCAGGTCCTTCATCGACAGGATCGGGCCGCACGGCACATCGACCTCGTTGAGCGCTTCCATGACCTCGAACTTGGTGCGCGTGCGCGTCCATTTCTCGATGATCGAGAAGCATTCGGGCAGGCATTTGAGGCGCGCCTCGGGCGTGGCGAATTGCGGATGCGAGATCAGGTCCTCGCGCCCGCACAGCCGCATCAGCGGTTCCCAGCCCTGCGGTTGCACGATCACGTAGACGTAGTCGTTGGCCCCGCCCGGCGCGCAGCGCAGCGCCGCGCCCGGCTGCCCGCCGCCCGAGGCGTTGCCCGCGCGCGGCACGTAGTCGCCGAATTCCTTGTTCGGGTATTCGCGCAGCGCGCCGGCCGCCAGGCGCTGCTGGTCGCGCAGCTTGACGCGGCACAGGTTCAGCACGGCGTCCTGCATCGCCACCTCGACGCGCTGGCCCTTGCCGGTGTGCTCGCGCTGCAGCAGCGCGGCCAAGATGCCGATCACGCAATGCACGCCGGTGCCCGAATCGCCGATCTGCGCCCCGGTCACGGTCGGCGGCCCTTCCTCGAAGCCGGTGGTCGAGGCGGAGCCGCCCATGCACTGCGCCACGTTCTCGTAGGCCTTGCAGTCGGCGTACGGGCCGGGGCCGAAGCCCTTGATCGAGGCGTAGATCAGGCGCGGATTGAGCGCGCGCAGCCGGTCCCAGTCGAAGCCCGCGCGATCGAGCACGCCCGGGCCGAAGTTCTCGACCAGCACGTCGCAGCGCTCGACCAGGTCCTCCAGCAACGCCTTGCCTTCCGGCGTCTTCATGTTCAGCGTCAGGCTGCGCTTGTTGGAGTTCAGCATCGTGAAATAGAGGCTGTCCGCGTTGGGCACATCGCGCAGCTGGCTGCGCGTAATGTCGCCCCGGCCGGGCAGTTCGACCTTGATCACGTCCGCTCCCAGCCACGCCATCAGCTGCGTGGCCGACGGCCCCGCCTGCACGTGCGTCATGTCCAGGATGCGTACTCCTTCCAATGCCTTGCTCATGGCGTCGTCTCCTCGCCTCTATGGTGTGATCGTGGGTTGCACGGGAGCCGGCCGGCGCGGTCGGTGCACGGGGGCGTGCCACGGCGTGCTGGCGCGCGCGAGGGCGTGCGCCGCCCGCCGGATGCGCGGGCCTTGCAGGGGCCTGCGCATCCGGTGCCGCGCGCCGCGAGCGCGCCGCCGGTCCGCCGGCAGCCGGCAGCCGGCAGCCGGCAGCCGGCTACTTGTACATGGTCTGGTTCTTGGTGCCCGGGGCGTATTCGCGCGGATCGACCCAGATATTGATCACCGCGGACTTGCCGGTGCGCGCGATCGATTCCCGCCCGCGCTGCAGCGCGCCGGCGATCTGCGCGGGATCGCGCACCTCCTCGCCGTAGCCGCCCAGCATCTGCGCGAACTGGCTGAACGGCACGTCGGACAGCAGGTTGCCGACGTTGCCGCGCGACTCGCCGTACTTGGCCAGCTGCCCGTAGCGGATCTGGTTCATCGCCGAGTTGTTGCCGATCACGGCCAGATACGGCACGCCGAAGCGGTTGGCGCTCTCCATGTCGAAGGCCGTCATGCCGAAGGAGCCGTCGCCGTAGTAGCACAGCACCTCCTTGCCCGGATTGGCCAGGCCCGCCGCGATGGCAAAGCCGGTGCCGACGCCGAGCGAGCCGAGCGCGCCCGGGTCCATCCACTGGCCCGGATTGCGCGGCCGCACCGCCTGCGCGGAGATCGTGACCACGTCGCCGCCGTCGCCGATATAGATGGTGTCCTCGCCGAGGAAGGCGTTCAGCTCATGGGCGACGCGATACGGATGGATCGGCGTGCTGTCGGACAGGAACAGCGGCATCAGCTTCTGCGTGGCCACGCCTTCGGCCTCGGTCAGGTCCGCCATCCACTTGCGGCGCGCCTGGCGCTTGTCCTGCTTGATGCGGCCGCTGGCGGCCTGCAGCACCGCGCCGAGGATCGCGCCGGGATCGCCGACCAGCCCCAGGTCGATCTCGCGATTCTTGCCGACGGTGCGGTAGTCCATGTCGATCTGCACCAGCGTCAGCTCCTTGCTGATGCGCTTGCCGTAGCCCATGCGGAAGTCGAACGGCGTGCCGACGATCACCAGCACGTCTGCATTGGCGAAGGCCTGCGAGCGGGTACGGTCGAAGTGATGCGGATCGCCCGGCGGCAGCAGCCCGCGGCTCGCGCCATTGAAATAGCCCGGGATATCGAGCCCGCGCAGCAGCGCGATCGCTTCCTCATGACCGCGCGCGGTCCACACCTGCTGGCCGAACAGGATGGCCGGACGCTCGGCATTGACCAGGATGTCGGCGAGCTTCTCGATGTCGCGCGGATCGCCGATCGACTTCGTCGAGGCGCGATAGTGGCCGGGGCGCGGCACCACCGCGCGGGCGACGTCGACCTCGCGGTCCAGCACGTCGCGCGGAATCTCCAGATAGGCGGGCCCGGGCGCGCCGTTGAAGCATTCGCGCGCGGCCATCGAGATCATGTCGGCGACGCGCTCGGTGCTCGGCACGGTGGCGGCGAACTTGGTGATCGGCGCCATCATGTCGACGTGCGGCAGATCCTGCAGCGAGCCCATCTTGTGCTGGGTCAGCGCGCCCTGCCCGCCGATATGCAGCACCGGGCTTTCGGAGCGGAAGGCGGTGGCGATGCCGGTGACGGCATTGGTGCAGCCCGGACCGGCGGTGGTCACCACGCAGCCGAGCTTGCCGGTCTGGCGCGCATAGCCGTCGGCCGCATGCGCGGCGACCTGTTCGTGACGCACGTCGATAATGCGGATCCCCTCGTCGACGCAGCCATCGTAGATGTCGATGATATGGCCGCCGCAGAGCGTGAAGATGGTATCGACCCCTTCGTTCTTCAGCGCCCGCGCGACCAGATGGCCGCCCGACACGATGCCGGCATCCCGGCTCTTCTGCTTCAGGGTGTCATCGGCCGTCGTCGATTCCGGCCGCAGCGATACGACTGCAGACATGTGTTGGTCTCCTCGTTGGACTCCGGGCGGGCCGTTTGCATGGGCACGCACCGCTTCACCTTCTTCTTTCGGCAGGGCTGCCGGCTTGCGACGCGAATCGATCGTTTCAGGCGATCTTGATGACATACCGTATGTGATATATCAAAGGTCGGCAAGGAGAAAATGTGGGAGAGGCGCTGAATTTCGACGACGCATCGCAGCAAAACAGTCGTTTTCATGCCGATAAATTCGGCCAACTCCTATAAACGCTTGCGCTTAGTGGCGGCGCGCATCAATTCCGAGGCGATCGTGATCGTGTACCGCTGCCGGCCAATAATTCGCCTTGTTGCGCATTGATATATTACATACCATATCCACGCAGGCTTCCGGCGCAATGCCGCCCCCTCCTGTCAGCCACCACAACGACGTATCCAAACCAGTGAGGAGACAGTGAACATTCACGAATATCAGGCCAAGGAGCTGCTGCGGCGCTACGACGTCGCCGTGCCGCGGGGCGCGGTTGCGTTCACGCCGGACGAGGCAGCCAACGCGGCGCGCACGCTCGGGGGCCCGCTCTGGGTCGTCAAATCGCAGATCCATGCCGGCGGCCGCGGCGCCGGACGCTTCCAGAACGATCCCGGCGGCAAGGGCGGCGTGCGCGTGGCGCGTTCGCTCGAGGCGGTGCGCGAGGAAGCCGGCAAGATACTCGGCGCGGTGCTGGTCACGAAGCAGACCGGCGCGGCCGGCCGCGAGGTGCGGCGCCTCTATGTCGAGGAAGGCTGCGACATCGCGCGCGAGCTCTATTTCGGCATGCTGATCGACCGCGCAACCTCGCGCATCACGCTGATGGCATCGACCGAAGGCGGCATGGACATCGAGGAGGTGGCCGCGCACACGCCGGAGAAGATCCTGAAGCTGGCGATCGATCCGGCCACCGGCATCCAGCCCTTCCACGCGCGGCGCCTGGCCTTCGGGCTCGGCCTGCGCGGCAAGCAGATCGGCGAGGCCACGCGGCTGTTCCTGGCGGCCTATCGCGCCTTCACCGAGCTGGACGCCTCGATCGTCGAGATCAATCCGCTGGTGGTCACGCACAGCGGCCACGTGATGGCGCTGGACGCCAAGTTCAACTTCGACGACAACGCGCTGTTCCGCCATCCCGATATCGAGGCGATGCGCGACGAGGCCGAGGAAGACCCGGCCGAGACCGAGGCCGCGCGCCATGCGCTGAACTACGTCAAGCTCGACGGCAATATCGGCTGCATGGTCAATGGCGCCGGCCTGGCGATGGCGACGATGGACATCATCCAGCTGCATGGCGGCAAGCCGGCCAACTTCCTCGACGTCGGCGGCGGCGCGACGCGCGAGCGCGTGGCGACGGCGTTCCGTCTGATCCTGGCCGACCGCAATGTCGAAGGGATTCTCGTCAATATCTTCGGCGGCATCATGCGCTGCGACGTGATCGCCGAGGGCGTGGTCGCGGCCGCGCGCGAGGTCGACCTGACCGTGCCGCTGGTGGTGCGGCTCGAAGGCACCAACGTCGAACTGGGCAAGGCCATCCTGCGGGATTCGGGATTGCCGATCGTCTCGGCGGACGACCTCGCCGACGCCGCGACCAAGGTCGTCGCGGCCACGAGGAACACCAAGCGGGGAGGACATTGAGATGGCCGTGCTGATCGACAACAACACCAGGGTGCTGTGCCAGGGCCTGACCGGCGCGCAGGGCAGCTTCCATACCGAACAGGCGCTGGCCTACGGCACCAGGATGGTCGGCGGCGTGACGCCCGGCAAAGGCGGCGAGACCCACCTCGGCCTGCCAGTGTTCGACACCGTCGCCGAGGCGGCCGAGCGCACCGGCGCGCAGGCCTCCGTGATCTACGTGCCGCCGCCCTTCGCGGCCGACGCGATCCTCGAAGCGGTCGACGCCGGCCTCGAGCTGGTGGTCTGCATCACCGAGGGCATCCCGGTGCTGGACATGGTGCGCGTCAAGCGCGCGCTGGCTGGCTCGCGCACGCGCCTGGTCGGTCCGAACTGTCCGGGCGTGATCACGCCGGGGCAATGCAAGATCGGCATCATGCCCGGCCATATCCATCGGCCCGGCAGGATCGGCGTGGTGTCGCGCTCCGGCACGCTGACCTATGAAGCGGTGGCGCAGACCAGCGCGGCCGGCCTGGGGCAGTCGACCTGCATCGGCATCGGCGGCGATCCCGTCAACGGCACCAACTTCATCGATTGCCTGCGGCTGTTCCTCGAGGACGACGACACCGAGGGCATCATCATGATCGGCGAGATCGGCGGTTCGGCGGAGGAGGAAGCCGCGCAGTTCCTGCGCGACAGCGGCAGCGACAAGCCGGTGGTCGGCTTTATCGCCGGCACCACCGCGCCGCCGGGCCGGCGCATGGGCCATGCCGGCGCCATCATCTCGGGCGGCAGCGGTACCGCCGATGCCAAGATCGAGGCGATGCGCGCGGCCGGCATCCACGTGTCGCGCTCGCCGGCCGAACTGGGGCAGACGATGGCGAAAGCGCTGGGGGTGTAGCACCGTAGCGTGTCGCGCCGCCGCCGTTGCGCGATGCCGCGGCGGCGGCCGTGCTACAGGCCCACCACACTCGCAGGATCGCCGTCGTCAGCCGATGCGGCCGAGCACCGTCGGCAAACCCGATGCCAGCATCATCACGCCCGACACCGTCAGCAGCGTCAGCACGATCGCGCGGAAACGCGCCTCGTCGATGCGGTGATAGACCTTTGCGCCGATCAGCGTGGGAATCAGCATCGCGGGCGCGACCACCGCGAACCGGGGCAGCATCTCGACGGTGACGTTGCCCGCGATCAGGTAGACCGCCATCGTCACGGCCAGGATGGTCAGGTTGAAGTTCTGGATGATGGCGCGCTGCCGGTCCTTCTGATAGCCGCGCAAGGTGCACCACAGCGTCGGCACGGTGCCGCTGAACCCGCCGATCGCGCTCATCACGCCGCCGATCAGGCCGGCGCCGGCATCGCCGCTGCGGCCGCCCCAGCGCAGCGGCGGCAGCCGCCGCGCCATCAGCATGGCCGGGCACCATAGCACCAGGAAGGCGCCGATCGCGGTCTTGAACGAGGCCATGTCGAGATACGGCAGCAGCAGCATGCCGAGCGGAATGCCGGCCAGCCCGCCGGCAATGAAAGGCGCCAGCGCCGCGACATCGAAGCCGCGCCGCACGCGCACCGCGGCGATCAATTGCCCGGTCAGCGAGCCGAACACCGTCAGCACCGCGGCCATGCGCGGTTCCAGCGTCCATGCCCACAGCGACATCGCCACCATGCCGAAGGCAAAGCCCGACAGCCCCTGCACGAATCCCGCCAGGGCGGCGCCAAGGGCGATGATCAGATATTCCATCGGGCGGTCGGGAAGGCTGTCGGGAGGGCGGCGGGCAAGGCGGCGGGCAAGGCGATCAAGGACAGGATGACGGGCAAGCCCGAAGCCCCGCGATATTACCGGGGAATGCCGCCGCCCGGGCCCGTCAGACCCTCGCCAACGCGCGCGCGAGGCGCCGTACGCCCTCTTCGATTTCGGCCACCGACGGCGTCGCGAACGACAGCCGCAGCGCCGGTGATGGCTGCCCGGTTGCCACGTGGAAGGCCTTGCCGGGGACGAACAGCACGTTTTCCTCGATCGCCTCGCGCAGCAGTGCGGCGGAATCGACGCCCTCGGGCAGCGAGGCCCAGACGAACATGCCACCGCCAGGCCGCGCATAGTCGACGCGGCCGCCGAGCTCGCGATCGAGCGCCGACACCATGGCGTCGCGCTTGTCGCGGTAGACCGCGACGATGCGCGCGATCTGTCCGCGCAGATGGCCGGCGTCCAGATAGGCGGCCATCGCGCGCTGGATCCACGGCGGCGTGCACAGGTCCGAGGCCTGCTTGGCCAGCACCGCGCGCCGCACCACGTCGGGATGCGCGGCCATCCAGCCGATCCGCAGGCCGGGGGCCACGGTCTTCGACAGGCTGCCCAGGTAGATGATGCGGTCGCGCAGTGCGGGCTCGCCGTTTGCCATCGACAGCAGCGTCGCGGGCGGCGCGCCGTCGAAGGCGAGGCAGCCGTACGGATCGTCCTCGATCACCAGCAGCTCGTATTGCGCGGCGAGCCGCAGCACCTCCTGACGCCGCCGAAGCGACAACGTCGCGCCGGTCGGATTGGCGAAGGTCGGCACCAGATAGATCAGGCGCGGGCGCTCGGCCGGCGCGCAGTCGCGCAGGCATTGGTCCAGCGCGACGGTATCGATCCCTTCGGCATCGGCCCGCACCGGCACCAGCCGGGCACCGGCCAGGCGCAGCGCCTGGATCGCGGCCGGATAGGTCGGCGCCTCGACGATCACCGGCACGCCGGGCTCGACGAAGGCGCGCACCAGGAAGTCGAAGCCCTGTTGCGAGCCCGAGGTCACCAGGATCCGTTCGGCGGGCGTCGGCGCGCCGGCCTGCCCCATCTGCCGGCTCAGCGCCTCGCGCAGCGCCGGCACGCCTTCGGTGGCGCCGTATTGCAGGCATTCGGCCGGATGGCTGGCCAGCGCCTCGGCCATGCACTGGCCGATCGCCGCGGTATCGAAGGTCGAGGCGGCCGGGTAGCCGCCGGCGAACGAGATCATGCCCGGGCGGGACAGGTAGGGGAACAGCTCGCGGATCGGCGAGCCGACCGGCTGCTGGAAGGCCGAGGCAAAGGGGAACATGGTGGCGTCCGTGCTTGTCATTGGTCCGGTCTGGTCATTCGTCCGGGCCCGTCATTCGCCCTTGCCGAGCCACAGGCGGCTCAGCGTGCGGCGCGGATCGAGCCGCGACTGCATCGCGCCGACATGGCCGAGCACGGCGTCCGCGGTGAAATCGCGATAGAAGCGTTCGTTGTACGGGCCGATGCCGTGTTCCGCGCTGAAGCTGCCGTCGAAACGCTCGACCGTCAGCCGGTACAGCTCGGCACGGACCTCGCTCGCCACCGCCTCGTCGTAGGCCGGCGCGTCCTGCAGCGGCCAGACCATGTTCAGGTGAACGCCGCCGTCGCCGAGATGGCCGAAGTCGTAGATGCGCAGCCACGGATAGCGCGCGGCGATCAGCGCGCGCGCCTCTGCGCGGAACGCCGGGAAGCGCGAGCGCGGCACCGACAGGTCCAGCGCGATGATCTTGCCTTCGTTGCGGATCGACTCGGTGATCGAATGGCGCAGGCGCCAGAGCGCCTCGGGCTTGCCGACCACCGCGTTGCCGATCAGCGTGCCGTAGTGGCGCTCCAGGAAGTCCATCAGCAGCGCCTCGAGATCGAGCCCGCCGGCGCGGCTCGGCATCGTCGACGACAGCTCGACCAGCATCGCGTAGTCGGCCCCTTCCATCTCGGCGAAGGGGTCCTCGACATCGTCCAGGTGGCGCACCACGGCCTGCGCCGCTTCGCGCGAGATGCCCTCGCACGACGACAGGAAATCGCCCAGCTCCGCGTTCAGCGCCAGCAGCAGCGCCTCGAGCTCGGCCACGCCGGTGGGCACCAGCAGCGCGGTGGCGGTCTGCGCCGGCAGCGGATAGACCCGCAGCGTCGCCGCGGTGACCACGCCGAAGGCACCGCCGGTGCCGACGAACAGCTGCTTGAAATCAAAGCCGACATTGTTCTTGCGCAGCGCCCGGTTCAGGTCCAGCAGTTCGCCGGCCGGCTCGGCCAGCACCGCCTCGACCCCCAGCAGGTTCTGCCGGACGTCGCCGTACTTGAGCAGCCGCGCGCCGCCGGTATTGGCGGCGATCATGCCGCCGATGGTCGGGTCGGCGCCCAGGTCCACCGGGAAGAACAGGCCGTCCTGCGCGAGCCGGGTATTGAGCTCGCTGAGCAGCACGCCGGCACCGACGGTCACCGACTGGTTCAGCGGGTCGACCGCGATGGCGCCCTTCAGGCGCGCGGTGCTCAGCACGATCTGCTCGCCGCCCGCATCGGGCGTCGACGCACCGACCAGGCCGGTGTTCGCGCCCTGCACGACCAGCCGCACGCCGAAGCGCTGCGCGGCGGCCACCACGGCCTGCACCTGCTCGCGCGTGGCCGGCCGCACCACCGCCGCGGCGGTGCCGGCGCCGTAGCGCGCGCCGGTCTCGTAGCCGGCGCGGTCGGTCGCATCGGTCAGCACGTCGAGGTCCGGATGGGCCTGCGACAGAAACCCGATCAGCTCCTTGCTGGACGACATCTGCGCGGCCTCAGACCGTGGCCGCGGTCATCTTGAAGATGCCCTGCGCGTTGGAGGCGTCGAAGCCCAGGTCCAGCTTGTTCTGGCTGCCGCCATCGGCATAGCGGTCGCGCGTGATGAACTCGTAGAACGAACCCGGCACCTCGCGCATCACGATCTCGCCGGCGGCGCCGACGAACTCGCGCATCACCGGATCGGCGCGGAACGCGGTCTGCTTGACGCGGCCGCTGCCCGACACCTCGACCTTTTCCTTGATCGGCCGGCCGAGCGCGCGCTGCTGGTCGCTCAGCGCGAACACGTCCTCGACGCGGTCGGTCGCGTGGTTGAAGGCATTGCCCTCGGTGGCGATCCACGCCATCTCGGCCGATTCCTGCAGGATGCGCTGGTAGTCCTCCAGCCGCGGCGTGTCGTGATGGCGCTCGAAGCAGGCGGTGAGGTTGCAGATCACGTGGATGGCCTCGTCCTGCGGCAGCGTGCGGTCGCGGTCGAGCTTCCACAGCAGCGCCACCGTGTCCGGACGCAGCGGATCGACCGAGGTCGACACCACGCGGGTCACCGCGGCCTGCAGCTCGGCGCTGAAGCGCTCGGGGTGGAATTCGCTGACGAAGAACTGCGCGATGCCGTCCGGCGCGTCTTCATGCGCATAGGAGCGGCCGGTCATGCCGATGCGGTCGAGCGGATAGGTGCCATTCAGGCGATAGCCCAGCGGCCGCAGGAAGCGCGTGAAGGCCGCCTCCCCAGGAGGCAGCTGGCCATTGGCCTGCCACGCCACCGTGCGCAGCGCGCCATGGTCGAAGTTGACCTTGCCGCCGGCGGCGGCGACATCCTCGGTGTACTCGCGGCCGGTCGGCACGCGCGTCAGGATGCCGTCGAACAGCACCACGTTCAGCGCGTGCGCGATTTCGGCACGGCTGGGCTGGCCGGCGGCACCGGCGGGCAGGCCCGCGGGCGTTTCGATCAGCGACAGCAGCTTGGCGGCCTTGGTCGCGCCCACGCAGGCGGACACCAGAGAGAGGATGTGGTTGGACATGGAGACTCTGAAGACAATGAAGACGATGGCTTGGGAAAACGGATCGCGGGCGCGGCGGCACCGGCCTGCGAAAAGAACGGCGGCCCGCCATGCAGGCCGCCGCCGACGGAAATCAATCGATGGTCGCGCCGGACTGCCTGACGACCTCGCCCCACTTCTCGCGGTCGCGCTTGACCAGCTCGGCGAACTGGGTGGGCGTGTTGAAGGCCGGTTCGGCGCCGATATTGCGCATGCGGCCGAGGATCTTCGCGTCATTCAGCGCGACCGCCAGGTCCTTGCTGATCTTCTCGGCCACCGCCGGCGGCACCCCCTTCGGCGCGAACAGGCCGAACCACGGCGTCGCGTCGAAGCCCGGCACCGGACCGGCTGCGGCCACCGTCGGCACATCCTGCAGCGCCGGCGAGCGCTGCGCCGAGGTCACCGCCAGCGGCTTGAGCTTGCCGGCGCGAATGAATTCGAGCGAGGCGGGCAGGTTGTCGAACATCACGTCGACATTGCCGGCCATCATGTCCGAGATCGCCGGGCTGCTGCCCTTGTAGGGCACGTGGCTCATCTCGGTGTGGGTCATGCGCTGGAACAGCTCGCCGGCCAGATGGGTCGAGGTACCGTTGCCGGCCGAGGCCATGTTGACCTTCTTCGGATTGGCCTTCACATAGGCGACGAAATCGGGCAGCGACATCACCCTGGAGCGCTCGGCGAACGCGGGCGACATCACCAGCACGTTCGGCACGCGGGCGACCAGCGACACCGGCGCGAAATCGGCGACGTCGTAGGCCAGCTTGCGGTACAGCGTCGGATTGATGGCGAACTCGCCGACCGAGCCCATCAGCAGCGTATAGCCGTCGGACGGCGCCTTCGCCGCCAGGCTGGTGCCGACGATGCCGCCGGCACCGGGACGGTTGTCGACGATGACCGGCTGGCCCCAGACCTTCGACAATTGATCGCCGATCAGCCGGGTTACCATATCGGTCGTCCCGCCCGGCGGGTACGGCACGACGATGCGGACCGCCTTGTTCGGAAAATCCTGCGTCTGCGCTACGGCTGAGGTCATCGGCACGGCCAGCGCGACGGCCGCGATGGCGGCAGCGATGGCAGCAGGAATGCGGGACGGGTTCATCTTTGTCATGCGGTCTCCTCCGGGGGCTCTTGCTGTGTTGGTATTGGTGTTGGTATTGGCTTTGGTATTTGCTACGGCGCCGATTCTTTCTCATCCCCGAACGGTGCTCAAGCGAGAAATTTGCCGGGGTTGATGAGAAAAACGCATCAACTTTGCGGGCCACGTCGCACCTACGCCCCGCCCACGTCCTGCCCACTTCGCAACCACGTTCCACCCCATCGCGCCAATGGCTTTTCGCGTCCCCAGCCTGTCCAGTCTTCGCGCCTTCGAGGCCGCCGCCTCGCATCTGAACCTGCGCCGCGCGGCGGCCGATCTCTACGTCACCGAGAGCGCGGTGTCGCGGCAGATCGCCACGCTGGAAAGCCAGCTCGGCGTGCAGCTGTTCCATCGCGTCAACCAGCGGCTGACGCTGACGCCGGCCGGCACGCTGTACAGCCGGCAGGTCCGCGAAACGCTGCGCAAGCTGCAGCGCGATACGCTGGACATCATGGCGCACGAGGGCAGCGGCGGCATCGTCGAGCTCGCCTGCCTGCCGACGCTGGCGGTCGAATGGCTGATTCCGCGGCTGCCCGACTTCTACGCGCGCCATCCGCAGGTGGTGCTGAACCTGACCGCGCGCTCGGACGTGTTCCTGTTCGACGGAACGGATTTCGACGCCGCCATCCACTTCGGCGAGCCGCACTATCCGGGAGCGCGCGCCGACCCGCTGTTTCCCGAGGAGTCGGTGCCGGTCTGCCATCCCGACTACTTCGGCGGCCGCAAGCGCATCCGCCCGGCCGATATCGCCGGGGCGGAGCTTTTGCATCTGTCGACGCGCCAGTTCGAGTGGGAACAATGGATGCGCCTCGCAGGCGTCGAGGACGTCAATGCGATGCGCGGCACGCGCTACGACCACCACAGCATGGTGATCGCCGCCGCGCGCGCGAAGCTGGGCATCGGGCTGGTGCCGCGCTTCCTGGTCGAGCGCTATCTGGAGGAAGGCGAGCTGGTGATGCCGGTGCCGCTGGCGATGCCGTCATCGGGCGGGTACTACCTCGTCTATCCCGAAATGCAGCCGGTCAGCGACGCGATGTCGCGGTTGCGGGAATGGCTGCTGGAGTCGGCCTCGGAATTCGTGCGGGAGACGCAGGCGCGGGCGTGATGCTGGTGCGGCCATGATGCGGCGGGGCCAGCATGCCGCGGAGACATGATTCGGGCGGCGACATGAAAAAAGGCCGGCGAACCGGCCTTCGATGCTTGCGGCGCGTGCCGCGGGACTGTCGTCAGTCGAGAAAATCGCAGTTCTTCTCGACGTAGTCGGCCAGGTCCAGCGAGTGCTGGCGCACCAGCCGTTCGGCCAGTTCGGTATCGCGTTTTTCCAGCGCCTCGATGATGCGCAGATGGTCGACGATCGAGCGCGCGGCGCGGTCGCTCTGCGAGATCGTCATCTTCCGGATCGCACGGACGTGGATGAAGATGTTCTTGATCGTGTCCATGATGATCTGCGACTTCGACAGCTGCACGATCGCCTGATGGAACGCGATATTGGCGTCCGAGTATTCCTGGATATGCTCGGCCGGCGTGGTATCGCGGAAGTTGTCGAACATATGCCGCAGCCGGGAGATTTCCTCGTCGGTCGCATGCAGCGTCGCCAGGCGCGCGGCCATGCTCTCCAGCGCGGCCCACATCTGGATCATCTCGACGATCTCGCGCTTGGTCTTGCGCATGATGTAGATGCCGCGGCGCGGCACCGTGCGCAGGAAGCCTTCCTGCTCCAGCAGCGTCATCGCCTCGCGGATCGGCGTGCGGCTGACGCCGAGCGCTTCGCTCAGGACGCGCTCGTCGAGCCGGATCTCCTCGCGCGACTGGTAGATGTCGGCATCGGCGATCGCCTGCCGCAGCATCGCGTAGGCCTGGTCGCGCAGGCTGGCGCCGGCGTTGATCGGCTGCAGGGACAGCGCCAGGCCCGGGGGAGGCGCATCTGAGGCAGTGGCGGAAGACATCTCGGCTTGACGTTGCGCGGGTTGCACGGACATGGGATCGCTCTTTCGATTTTTGTATATGGTATATCAGAACGCGTGCACCGCCACTTCGATCTGGCGGCATCGTCCAGGCGTGGCGGCGGCGCAACCGACCCGCTGCGCCGCCCCGGCCATGGTCACCGTCATGGCGGTCACCACGGCCAGCGCCATGGTGGCCGCCATGGCGGGCCCGGCCGCGCTCACGCCGCCTGCGCCATCCGCTCGCGCTGCTTGATCAGCGACAGCACCGCGTCGATCATCGGCGTCGGCTGGCCGACCAGCCGGCCCATCTCCTGCACCACCGTCAGCAGCGGGTCGATTTCCATCGCCCTGCCCGCCTCCAGATCCTGCAGCATCGAGGTCTTGTGCGCCCCCACGGCCCCCGCGCCGTCGATCCGCCGCTCGACATCGACGCGGAAATGCACGCCGAAGCGTTCGGCGATCGACTTGGCCTCGAGCATCATCTGCCTCGACAGCGCGCGCGTGCCCGGGTCGGACGTGATGACGTCCAGCGTGGCGTGGGTCAGCGCGCTGATCGGGTTGAAGCACAGATTGCCCCACAGCTTGAGCCAGATCTCGTTGCGGATGTCCTCGCGCACCGGCGCCTCCAGGTCGGCGGCGATCATCGCCTCGCTGAGGCGCAGCACCCGTTCCGAGCGCGTGCCGTCAGGTTCGCCGAGCGGAAATTTCTTGCCGTAGACGTGCCGGATGACGCCCGGCGCGGCGATTTCCGCCGCGGGATAGAGCACGCAGCCGATCGCGCGCTCGGGACCGAAGCCGCTCCATTGCCGGCCGCCCGGATCGACGCTCTGCAGCGTGGTGCCGGCCAGCTCGCCGCCGTGCCGATAGAAATACCAGTAGGGGATGCCGTTGACGCCGGTGACGATCGCGGTATTCGGCCCCAGCAGCGGCTGCATCAGATCGACCACGCCGGGCACCGAATGCGCCTTGAGCGTGATGAACACATAGTCCTGCTCGCCCAGTTCGCGCGGGTCGGACGTGCAGCGGACCTTTTGCACCCGCTCTTCGCCGTCGATCAGCAGCTTGACGCCGTTCGCCTGCATCGCCGCCAAATGCGGCCCGCGTGCGACGAAGCTGACGTCGACGCCCGCCCCGGCCAATTGCGCGCCGATATAGCCGCCGATGGCGCCGGCGCCGTAGATACATACTTTCATGATGGCTGTCTCCCGTGCTTTTTGGTGAATTGATATATCACATACTATATTTCACAAGTACGGAATCACAACCTCTATTTGCGTGCGGGCCAAGTCCGCGCAGAGTCGCAGAAGGTGCCGGCTGGGTTCAGGCAGCCCCCAACCAGCGTCCGGCAAGGTCTCATTCCGATCTCACCCCGGTCTCAGCGGCGTCTCGTCTGCTCCTTGTCACGTCTCGACCGCGTCCGTTGCGCATGTCTTCAAGTGCCGAGTGCGCCGGGGCCATGCGGTACCATGCTGCGTTCTGTCGTGCCCGCGGCGTCCGGCTCCCCACGGAGCCGTCGAACTTTTTGCGCCAGCGGGCGTCTTTTCTGCAACTTCATTGAAGGCGCCAGACGCCGATTCACCGCATGCCGAAAATGAACCGACGGACCGTGCTGGTCTCCGCCGCCGCCACTGCTGCGCTCGCCGCACTGGGCATTCCCGCTTCCGCTCTGGCCGCCGGCCGCATCAAACTGGCCAAGGGCCAACCCTTCACCCACGAGGGCCTGGTCGAACTGGCCCGCACCATGGCAGGCCGGCCGTATGTCGCGCCCCCCTCCCCGCCGGCCGACATCCTGGCCCGCATCGACTACGAGGAACACGGCAAGATCCGCTATCGCACCGACGATGCGCTCTTTGCCGACGGTCCCGGCCAGTTTCCGGTGACCTTCTTCCACCTGGGCACCTTCTTCCGCGTGCCGGTCCGGATGCATCTGGTCGAGACCGGCGGTGCAAGTTCGGGAGGCACTGCCCGCGAGATCGTCTACGACGAGTCGTATTTCGACATGCCGGCCAACAGCCCGGCGCGCAAGCTGCCGCGCGGCAGCGGTTTCGCCGGCTTTCGCTTCCAGGAGAGCCGGCTCGGCGACCAGAAGAAGCTCGACTGGCGCAAGAACGACTGGGTCGCCTTTCTTGGCGCCTCGTACTTCCGCGCGATCGGCGAGCTCTATCAGTACGGCCTGTCGGCGCGCGGCATCGCGGTCGATGTCGCGCAGCCGGACAAGCCCGAGGAATTCCCCTCCTTCACTCATTTCTATTTCGAGGCGCCGCGCGACGGCAGCGATACCGTCACCGTGCACGCGCTGCTCGACGGGCCCAGCGTCACCGGCGCCTACCGCTTCACGATGCAGCGCGCCAAGGGCGTGGTGATGGACGTCGACTGCGCGCTGTTCCTGCGCAAGGACGTCGGGCGCCTGGGCCTGGCACCGCTGACCTCGATGTTCTGGTATTCCGAGTCGGTCAAGCGCACCGGCGTCGACTGGCGCCCCGAGGTGCACGACTCCGACGGGCTGGCGATGTGGACCGGCGCGGGCGAGCGCATCTGGCGTCCGCTGAACAATCCGCCGCGCACCATCGCGTCCGCCTTCGGCGACGACAACCCGCGCGGCTTCGGCCTGCTGCAGCGCGACCGCAATTTCGACCACTACCAGGACGGCGTCTTCTACGAGCGCCGGCCGAGCCTGTGGGTCGAGCCGCGCGAGGGCTGGGGCGCGGGAAGCGTGCAGCTGATCGAGATCCCGACCGACGACGAGATTCACGACAACATCGTCGCGATGTGGGTGCCGAAGGCGCCGGCCAAGGCCGGCAACGCCTATCGCCTGCGCTACCGCCTGCACTGGCTGGCGGACGAACCCTATCCCACGCCGCTGGCCCGCTGCGTGGCCACGCGCATGGGCAACGGCGGCCAGCCCGGCCAGCCGCGCCCGCCGGGCGTGCGCAAGTTCATGGTCGAGTTCAAGGGCGCACCGCTCGAAGGCCTGCCCTTCGGCACCAAGCCCGAGGCCGTGCTGTGGGCCTCGCGCGGCAAGTTCTCGTACATCTTCACCGAGGCCGTGCCCAACGGCGTGCCGGGCCACTGGCGCGCGCAGTTCGACCTGACCGTCGACGGCGACGAGCCGGTCGACATGCGGCTGTTCCTGCGTCTGAACGGCAAGCCGCTGTCGGAGACGTGGCTGTATCAGTATCATCCGTTCCGGACGAACGTCTGAGCGGACGGGCCGGCCGCCCTCACCGCGTCAGTGAAGGCGACCGGCGAAGGCTCGACCAGCATCGGCATGTCCGGCTCCGCGATCAGGGCGGTCCGCCCCGTCGCTTCGCTTGCCTGCACCGTCACCGTGGGCGCTGGCGCGGGCCGTGCCGCGGGGCGACTGCCCAGCCCCAACCTGCTGCGGACACCTGCAGGGAGTTTCCCGGCCAGATACGCGAAAAACCCGGTGCGGCGCTGGTACTCCAGCCGCATCGGCGTCTTGCCTTCGATGAAGTCCTGAAACAGCTGCCGCAACAGCGCAAGCATCGCGTCGTCGCTACGCAGGCTCATGCCTTCGATCACCTTCTTCAGTGCCGCCTCGTCGATGGCAGAGGCGCAGCACCGCGCCCTTTCGATCATGGTACGGCGGTCATCGGCGTAGACGCTGTCGAGCCGCACCGACGATCGCAGCTCCAGTGCGTGAATCAGGGCGCGATCCATTTCGAGCGCGGCCAGGACCTCCCACAGTACGCCTCTGGCGACGGGCTGCTCGTGATCGAACAAGGCTCGCAGCAACACGTCGATGGCCAGGAAGCGGTTGTTCCGCATGTCGTCCACGGTGGCATCTCGTTTTGCCTCGACGAAGTGTCCGACTTGCGCGCGAGCCTGTTCGTCTCGCGCCGATTCCGCACGGCCAGCGCGCCGGTCCTGATAAAGGCGTACACAGGCGATCAGCAGCCACACCGTACCGGCCAGCAGCGCGACGGCGCCCACGATGATGCCGACCGGTGGAATCAGGCCGAATGCCGTCGTGGCCAGTATTGCGCCCACACCGATGCCAACGGAAACCGCACCGTATATCGTGCGCAACCTCGACCACCAGATCTTGCGCCGCTCCGCCGATTCGATGGTCTGAAACGCCTGCTCGCGGTGATGCATCAGGATGTCGACCAGCTCGTTGGCACGTTCGATGTCCGCCCGTCTGGACGGATCCGGCTGAAGCGCTTGTTGCATTCGTTGCGTCTGCTCCGCCGATTGCAGTGCCGCCCCGTCGGCCTGTGAATTCGGGGTACCGAAGGCCATCTCGCTGCGCGTCTCGTGGAACGCATCGGCGATGGCGGCCGCACGCTGCCGTCGGTAGTCCGATGTCAACCAGTTCGAGCCGCGACCACGAGCCGCACGGATATCGTCGAGCCGGCGCGCGGACTGATACCAGCTCAGAAAACCGGCGGCCATATGCAGGGCACCCATCGCCACGCTGAACGCGCCACCGGCGACACCGACCGGCGCGAGCTCCACACCCGGAACGCCGGCCTTTCCGACCGCAGATGCAACGGTGCAGGCGCTGCCGCCCAGCTGAATGACGACGTCCCGCGCGGTGGCCACGCCCAGTGCACGAATATTGTCATTCGCCTGCCCCAGTTCGTTCGCCGCCTGTTCGTACAGGATGTAGTGTTCGAGGTCCTCGACGAGATCCAGCGCCTGCTTCTCGAGCCCAATCCTCACGTCCCGCAGTTCGAGCGCGACATCGGCCAGCATCGCTGCCGAAGCCTTGTCATCGGCCACAAGCCCGGCATGCGGTCGCTGATCGCTGGACTCGGACGCCGGCAAACCCGGCAACGTCCCTTCCAGTGCCCGTTGCCGGGCGAGCAGCCATCCTATCCGGCGCTGGCGCTCGGCATGGCGCTGGACGAAGTGGGCATGACCCTGCGCGTTTTGCCGTTTGCATTCGTCCAGCTCCACCTTCTTTCTGCCCGCTTTCCATGTCAGATGCAGCACCCCGCGCGCGGACGTCGGTCACTGGCACACGCTGAAGCCGGTCACCCCGTCGGCACGCCCTCAGAACAGCGTGGCCGGCTTGGCGATCATCAGATAGAAGATCGCCAGGAAGCTGAACAGCGCCGGCACACCGAGCGCGAACCACCAGCGGAAGTACCGCCAGTAGGCCGGCGGCAGCGGTGCCTGCGCGCCTGCCGCGGCGGCGGACACGGTGCGCATCCGCATCTGCAGCCAGACCACCGGCAGCCAGCACGCGATGGCGACTACATAGAGCAGGATCGACACGCGCAGCCACGCCAGCTCCCACGAAAAATTGGCAATGCGCATCAGCATGTAGCCGGTCACCGGCTGCAGGATCGCCGTGCTGGCGGTGAACAGCCAGTCGGCGATCACCACATGGCGCGAGGTCACCGCGACCGCGCGGCTGTCGCGCGTCAGCGTGGCGGCCAGCAGATAGAAGGCGCTGCCCACGCCGGTGCCGAACAGCAGCGTGCTGCCGACCACGTGGATCCATTTGACGATCATGTAGTCCATCGCTTGCGCTCCAGCGTACCCAGCAGCCACAACACGGCCAACATGGGCAGGTTCTTGGTGAGCGGACCATAGGGATGCAGCCAGAACTCTGGCAGCCGCACGCTGATGATCGCCGTGTAGCCGAGGATCAGCGCGGCCTGCGCGGCCCAGATCCATGGAAAGCGCCAGCGCGCGGGCGCGAAGCACATCAACCCGAACAACAGGTCGAGCCCGGCCGCGCCGTACAGCGCCAGCGGCCGCAGCGCCTGCGGTACGCCGGCGCGTGCCAGCAAGGCATAGCTGTCCTCGACCGGATAGAGCCCCAGCGAGACGATGCCGGTGATGATCCAGACCAGCGCGACGGCGGTGCGCAATATCGGCAGCTGCCAGCCGAGCACGGCCTGCGTGCGCGCGGCCTCGCGCCAGCGCGCCGGTACGAATTCGTCGACGGCGCGCGGCGGCCTTCCCAGCAGCCGATGCATCGGCGCGGGGTCGCCGGTATTGCCGCGCGCGAGCATCGCCAATGCGTCCTCGTTCAACGGCAGCCCCGGCGCAAGGCGCGTCATCAGCGGCAGGCCGGCGCGGACCAGCGCGTCGGGCACCGGCAGCACGCGCAGCGCGCCCGGTTGCCCCAGCGCATGACGCAGTTCGGCAAGGTAGTCGCGCAGGCTCAGGGCCGTCGGTCCGACCACGGGGATGCGTCCCTGCGGCCAATCCGGCCGCATTGCCGGATCGCTCCCGGGATCGCCTCCACGACCGACTCCGCGACCGCCGCTGTAATCACCACCGGAATCACAACCGGGACCACCGCCGCGACCACCACCGAGACCACCGCCGGGACCAACACCGCGACCACCACCGAGACCACCACCGAGACCACCGCCAGAACCACCGCCAGGGCCACCGCCAGGGCCACCGCCAGGACCACCGCCAGGACCACCGCCGGGACCCCCGCCGTCGCTGTCTCCGGCCATCATTACCAGCCGCACGATCGCGGCCACGACATCGTCCAGATGGACCGGCTGCACGCGCTGCCTGCCGCCCTCGGGCAACAGCAGCAGCGGCATCGTCGCCAGCGTGCCGAACATCCGCGCGCTGGTCCCGCCCGGCCCGTAGACCAGCGAGGGCTGCAGGATCGCGGCCGGCAGGCCCAGGCCGGCGAGGAAATCGTCGGCGCCCTTCTTGCTCAGGTGGTACGGCGTGGTGGCCTGCTCGTCCGCGCCCAGCGCCGAGATCTGGATCACCGCGCGCACGTTGGCCTGCGCGCAGGCGGCGAACAGCGCGATCGGCGCGCGCCGATGCAGCAGTTCGAAGGTCTGCGTGCCGCGCTCGGCAAAGATGCCGACCGCATTGACGACCACGTCCACGCTGTCGAGCAGCGGCAGCCATGCCTGCGCGTCGGTCAGCGCGCCGAAATCGACGGCACGGAATTCGCATGCGCCCAGGTCGCGCGCGGCCTTCGCCGGATCGCGCACGCCGCAGAGGACCCGGCAGCCGGCCCGTGCCAGCGCCGCGGCAATCGCGGCGCCGATGAAACCGCTGGCGCCGGTCAGCAGCACCGTGGGACGCGCGGTGCCGCCGGTCGCCGCATCCCGTTCCGAGGAACCGACATGAGCGCCAACATGAGCCCCATCAAGGATTTCGTTGGCCGCAGCCTGGTCTCCGGCACCAGCGCCAGCGCACTGTCCACCATCGCCCTGGCCTGCGCCGGCCATTTCGATTGCCGCGACACGCTGGCGCCGGTCAATGCCGTCAGCCACTGGGTCTGGGGCGATCGCGCGATCCATGCCAATGGTCCGGCGTGGCGCTATACCGCGGTGGGATACGTGATCCATCATGCGATGTCGGTATTCTGGGCCGCGTTCTACGAAGCCTGGGTGGGCCGCTCACCGCAGCGGCAGAGGCCCGCGGCGGCGATCCTGGCCGGCCTCGCGGTCGCGGCGGCGGCCTGCGTGGTCGACCTGCGCCTGACGCCGAAACGGCTGACGCCGGGCTTCGAGCGGCGCCTGTCGCCGTGGTCGCTGGCGCTGGTCTACGTCGCCTTCGGACTCGCGCTGCCGCTGGTCACGCTATGCCGGCCGCGCCAGGGCCAAGATGCAAGAGCCATTCCGGCGGCGACACCGTCGGCCGGCACCGACTGACAAAAAGAAAGCGGGCCCGAAGGCCCGCTGTGGGGTGCGGTATCGCCGGGCGCCGGCGGCGCGTTCTTACACGGGCTTGCAGAATTGCCACGCCGCAAGCGCCGCCGCGGCGACACGGGCAAGACGCGAGTAAGAAGCTACATCGCCGGCGCGCCCGGCCTGAGCGTCAAGAGCGTCAGATCACGCCCTGCGCCAGCATGGCGTCGGCCACCTTGACGAAGCCGGCGATATTGGCGCCTTCGACATAGTTGATGTAGCCGTCGTCCTTGCGTCCGTGATGGATACAGTTCTGGTGGATGTCCTTCATGATGAAGTGCAGCTTGGAGTCGACCTCGGCGTGATGCCACGACAGCCGCATCGCGTTCTGCGACATCTCCAGGCCCGAGGTCGCGACGCCGCCGGCATTGCTGGCCTTGCCCGGCGCGTACAGGATGCGCGCGGCAAGGAAATGGTCCACCGCCTCCAGCGTCGACGGCATGTTGGCGCCCTCGGCCACGCAGAACACGCCATTGGCCAGCAGCCGCTTGGCATCCTCGCCATCGAGCTCGTTCTGCGTCGCGCACGGCAGCGCGATATCGGCCGGCACATGCCACGGCGTGCGGCCGGCCTCGAAACGCAGGCCCTGGCGCTCGGCGAAGTCCGACAGGCGGCCGCGCTCCTCGTTCTTGAACGCCATCAGCGCGGCGAGCTGCTCGTCGTTCATGCCTTCCGGATAGTGCAGCACGCCGCCCGAGTCGGACACGGTCAGCACCTTGGCGCCCAGTTCGATCGCCTTCTGCGCGGCGTACTGCGCGACGTTGCCCGAGCCCGAGATCAGCACGCGCTGGCCGTCGAAGTCGCGGCCGGTACGGTGCAGCATCTCCTGCGCGAAATAGACGGTGCCGTAGCCGGTCGCCTCGGGACGCATCAGGCTGCCGCCGAAGGCCAGGCCCTTGCCGGTGAAGACGCAGGCCGACTGGTTCGACAGCTTCTTCATCATGCCCGCCATGAAGCCGACCTCGCGGCCGCCCACGCCGATATCGCCGGCCGGCACATCGGTGTCCGCGCCGAGATGGCGATAGAGCTCGGTCATCAGCGCCTGGCAGAAGCGCATCACCTCGCCGTCCGACTTGCCCTTGGGATCGAAATCCGAACCGCCCTTGCCACCGCCCATCGGCAGCGTCGTCAGTGCGTTCTTGAAGGTCTGCTCGAAGCCGAGGAACTTGAGCACCGACAGGTTGACGGTCGGATGGAAGCGCATGCCGCCCTTGTAGGGGCCGATCGCCGAGCTGTGCTGCACGCGGAAGGCGCGATTGACCTGCACCTTGCCCTGGTCGTCGGTCCATGCCACGCGGAACTGGATCACACGCTCGGGCTCGACCAGCCGTTCCAGCAGGGCCTGGTCCGCGTAGCGCGGGTTGCGCTCGACGAACGGCCACAGGGTCATCATCACTTCCTTGACCGCCTGCTGGAACTCGGGCTGGTCAGGATCGCGCCGGGCCACGCCGGCAAGGAAGGCATCGAGGGTCGGAAGGCTCACAGCTGTCTCTGTCGATTTTCTTGAGTCGGAGCGCGACTTTAGCACCGAAATGGTGAAATTCGACAGTCAAAAGTGTTGTGACCCGCAGCGCAAAAATGCGGAACTCCCCGTTCCGGCCGCCAATTCAGGCGATCAGCAGCGCCGGTCCGCGGCGCTTCAGCGCCTCGGCCAGCGGGGCCTCGGGGGCCATGTCGCTGATCAGATAGGCCGCCTTGTCGAAGTGCCGGACCTGCACGCCGGTGTGGCGGCCGTACTTGGTATGGTCCGCCACCACGCAGGGCACGCTGGCCGACAGCAGCATCCGGCCGCGCAGTTCGGCGGCCGGGCGCGAATACTCGCTGACCTCGCCATCGTTGCTGATGCCGCCGATGCCGATGAAGGCGAAATCAGCGTGATAGCGCGACAGCTGCTCGACCGTGTCCCAGCCGTTGGTGGCGTCCTCGTTGTCCTGCAGCTCGCCGCCGAGCACGACCACACGGTTGCCGTTGCGGCGGCCGAGCAGCAGCGCGATCGACAGGTCGTTGGTATAGACCAGCAGGTTGTGGTGGCCCAGCAGTGCCTGCGCGACCGCATGCGTGGTGGTGCCGTAGTCGATGATCACCGAGGCCCCGTCGGGCACCAGCTCGGCGGCGCGCACGCCGATCGCGCGCTTGCCCTCGGCATTGACGGCCGCCCGCGTCTGGGTATCGGCCTCGGCCCGGTTCGACGCCAGCGCACCGCCATGGGTCAGCGTCAGCAGGCCGCGCGCGGCCAGCGCATTGAGGTCGCGGCGAATGGTCTCGCGCGAGACGTCGAGCTCGCTGACCAACTGGCTGATCTGCAGCGCGCCGCTGGCGGCCAGCTGGTCGAGGATGTATTTCTGCCGTTGTTCGGCCAGCACGGGAGCTCCGAGGCTTGTGGAAGGTGCGGGGATTTTAGCGGAGCGTTGTGACAGGACGGCAGCGGCGACCGCGCACGCCGCTTGCGCCCGCACCTCTGATCCCGCCCCCTCTCACCCGGCCCCTCTCACCGCTCTCACCCCCACGGCATCGTGATCGACTTCAGGTTGGTGAAGCTCTTGATCGCCTCCTGCACCCCTTCCTTGTAGCCCAGCCCCGAATCCTTGATGCCGCCGAACGGCGTCAGCTCGATGCGGTAGCCGGGCACCTCCCACAGGTTGACGGTGCCGACCTGCAGTTCGTTGGCAAAGCGCGTGAAGTCGTCCATGCGGTTGGTGCAGATGCCGGACGACAGGCCGAAGGCCGTGCCGTTGGAGATGCGGATGGCCTCGTCGATATCGCGGAACGTGATGATCGGCGAGACCGGGCCGAAGGTTTCCTCCCTCACCAGCGTCATTGCCGGATCGACGCGATCGACCACGGTGGGCGCATAGCGCGCGCCGTCGCGCTGGTTGCCGATCAGCAGCCGCGCGCCCTGCGCCACCGCCTCGTTGACGCGGGCCTCGAACAGCGCCGCGGCCTGCGCATCGATCACCGTGCCCATGTCGACGCCGCGGTCCATCGGGTCGCCGTACTTCCACGCCCGCGTCTTCTCGACCACCAGCTCGGTGAAGCGCGCGGCGACGGCCTGATGCACCAGCATGCGCTTGACCGCGGTACAGCGCTGGCCGGAATTCTTGTACGAGCCCTGCACCGCGAGGTCCGAGGCGCGCTCGAGGTCGGCGTCGTCCATCACGATCAGCGGATCGTTGCCGCCCAGCTCCAGCACCACGCGCTTGTAGCCCGCCTTGGCCGCGATGTACTTGCCGATCGCCACGCCGCCGGTGAAGGTGATCAGGTCCACCGCCGGATGCGTGATCAGCTCGTCCGCGATTTCGGCCGGATCGCCGGTCAGCACCTGCAGCATCTGCGGCGGCAGCCCCGCTTCGTACAACAGATCGGCCAGGTAGCACGCGGACAGCGGCACCTTCTCCGAGGGCTTGAGCACCATCCGGTTGTTGGTGGCGATCGACGGCGCGACCTTGTGCGCGACCTGGTTCATCGGGTGGTTGAAGGGCGTGATCGCGGTGATCACGCCCAGCAGCGGCTCGCGCTGCGTCATCACGCGGCGCTTCTTGCCGTGCGGCGTCAGGTCGCACGAGAACATCTGGCCGTCGTCGCGCAGGGCCTCGTTGGCGGCGAAGTTCAGCACGTCGGCGACGCGGCCGATCTCGTACAGCGAATCCTTCTTCGACAGTCCCGATTCGAGCGTGATCAGGTCCGAGGCCGGCTCGGTGCGCTCGCGCAGCAGCGCCGCGGCGCAATTGAGGATCGCGGCGCGCTCGTAGCGCGTCAGCGTCGAGCGATAGGCGCGCGCCACCGTATAAGCGCGCCGCACGTCCTCGACGGTCGCCTTCGGCACCGTGCCGACCAGCGTGCCGTCGTAGGGATTGCGCACGTCGATGACGCGGTCGCGCACGACCTTCTCGCCGTCGATGCGCAGCGCTTCGGCGCGGAAATGCGGGCTGACAGAGGCGGCGGGAAACTGGGGGGCGTTCATGTTCGGGGCTCCGTGAGGTGCAGGCAAGGGGCGATGCGGTCCAGGCCAGGCCTAGCCGAGGCCGAGGCCGGCCGGGCCGGGCCGGATCAATGCAGATGATTCAGCGCGACGTCGAAGATGTCGAAGTTGCGCAGCACCGCCTTGCCCGGAATGCCGGCGGTGGGACGGTTGAACAGCAGCGGCACGGTCTGCTCCGACACGCCGCCGTGCGAGCGCAGCGGCGCGTCCAGTCCGCTCAGGTCATGACGGCTGCGGCTGGTGCCCAGCACCACATGCTTGCCGCTGATCACCACCAGATCGCCGACGCGATCGGGCGGCAGCTCGAAGCGCGCGCAGGCCTCGGCATTGTCGAGCACCGCTTCGACGCCCTCGATATCGCCGAGCTTCGCCTTCAACGCGGCGGCGTCGCCGGCGGTGGCATCGTCGGGCAGATAGACGGTCGCGTACGAACCGAGCGCGCCGTGGTGGACGACATAGGGATCGGTGATCGGCAGGATCACGCGCGCCCCGCCCTGCTCCACGCCGCGGCCGAGCCAGGCATCGAGCCGGTCCTGCAGGAAGACCACGTTCGGCGCCTTGGTGTGCGCGTCATGCTTGGCGTTCATGCCGTGGTCGGCGGTCAGCGCCACCACGCAGCCCAGCGCGTCGAGCCGCGCCAGATAGCGGTCCATCATCGCGTAGAAGGCGTTGGCGCCGTCCGAGCCCGGGGCGAACTTGTGCTGGATATAGTCGGTCGTCGACAGATACATCAGATCGGGACGCCGCGTCTCCATCAGCCGCACGCCGGCGGCGAACACGAATTCGGACAGCTCCGCGCTGTAGACGCTGGGCACCGGCATGCCGACCAGTTCCAGCACGTTGTCGATGCCGTTCTCTTCCACGCTGGCCTGGTCTGCCTTCTCCGACGAGAAGCAGATGCCGCGCAGCCCATGGCCAAGCAGCCGGCGCAGCTTGTCCTTGGCCGTGACCACGGCGACGCTGGCGCCCGCTTCTGCGAACGCCGCGAGGATGGTGCCGGCGCGCAGGTACTTCGGGTCGTTCATCATCACTTCCTCGCCGCGGCCGCCGTTGGCCGTGCGATCGAAGAAGTAGTTGCCGCAGATGCCGTGCACCGACGGCGGCGCGCCGCAGACGATCGACAGGTTGTTCGGGTTGGTGAAGGTCGGCACCACGCAGGCACCACGGAACGCCGCGCCCTCGGCCAGCAACCGCTGCAGATACGGCGCGCTACCGCAGGCGGCGGCGGCTTCCAGGTAGTCGAACTCGCAGCCGTCGACGCAGACCACCACCACGGGCTGCTGCATCCATCGGTAGGTGCGCTGGTTGACGGTCACGGCGGGCTTGCCGGGCGAGGAGTCGGAGCGAGGGGCGGGCATGTCGGGGTCCTGTGCGGAAAAAGTCGTGAGAGTCGTAAGGGACAGGCGCGTAAGGGCTGTAAGGGGTGTAAGGAGCGTAAGGGCCGGCAGGCGCGCGGCCGGGGGCCCGCGCCTGCAGATGGATTGGATCAGGCGGCGCCCGGCGGCGCAGCGGCCCCCGATGTCGCGTCGGAGCCAGTGCCGGTGCCGGCGTCAGTGCCGGTGCCGGCCCCGGCGTGGCCCTGCACCGCCGCATGCAGCCGCGCACGGCCGCGCTCGACGTGCTCGCGCATCAGCCGGCCGGCAAGCTCCGGATCGCGCGAGGCGATCGCCGAGACGATGTCGCGATGCTCGCGCGTCGAGGTCGGCATCGCGGTCGGCGCGGCGGACAGTGCTTCCCTCCGGTACAGCGTCAATTCCTTGACCAGGCGGCGATAGGTCTCGAGCAGCTTGCCGTTGCCGGCCAGCTCGACCATGCGATCGTGGAAGGCGAAGTTCAGCCGCGCATATTCGTCGAGGTCGCGCGCCGCGCTGGCGGCGCCCAGCGCCTCGATCATCGCGCGCAGTTCGCGCAGCGCCTCGGGCGTGATGCGCTGGGCCAGCTGCCGGCCGACGTATTCGTCCAGCACGGCGCGCAGCGCATAGATTTCGTCCGCCTCGTGCAGGGAGACCGAGCGGACAAAGACGCCGCGGTTCTTTTCGGTACGCAGCAGCCCGGTCTGTTCCAGCGCGCGAAAGGCCTCGCGCACCGGACCGCGCGACACGTTCAGCTCGCCGGCCAGCTCGATCTCGTTGAGCTTGTCTCCCGGCGCGAGCTCTCCCGCGGTGATGCGCCGCTCCAGCTCACGCTGCACCAGCGACGTCAGCGACTGGCTCTGCAGGATTTCGATTTCGCTCGACAGCGGCGCTTGGCGGGACATGAAGACTCCTGGCACGGGATGGCGGTGCACGCGCCGCGCATTCATTTCCACCGTCTTTTGGGCCCGGCTGGCGTGCGTGCATTTCCTGGTTGCGATTAAAGCAAGCGGTTTGTATATTGTCAACAAACCAAGACGCCGACGAGCGCGAAATCGGGGAGACTGCGCGGATTCGTTTGGGCATATGTCTTGCAAGCGTTGCTGCACAAGGGTTTCAGGTGATTCACGGTGGCGCACGGGTCTGGCCACGCACTGCAACTAATTCACCAAATTGACACAACTCAGCACATACAATGCCGCAAGGAGCCCCACAATGAGAACCGCCATGACACTCGCCAAGCAAGCCCTCGCCGCCAGCGCCGCCCTTCTTCTGGCCGGCGCCGCATTCGCGCAGAAGACCACGCTGAGCGTCTACACCGCCTGGGAAACCGAGACGCTGAAGCCCTACGCCGAGGGGTTCGCCAAGGTCGCGCCCGATATCGAGCTGAAGTACGTCCGCGACTCGACCGGCGTGATCACCGCCAAGGCGCTGGCCGAGAAGGCCAACCCGCAGGCCGACGTGATCGCCGGCCTGGCCGCCTCGAGCCTGGAGCTGCTGAAGCAGGAAGGCATGCTGCAGCCCTATGCGCCCAAGGGCTTCGAACGCCTGACGCGCGACTACAGCGACAAGGCGACGCCGCCCTCGTGGCTCGGCCTGGACGTCTGGGGCGCGACGGTGTGCTTCAACACCATCGAAGCAAAAAAGCGCAACCTGCCGAAGCCGGAAACGTGGCGCGACCTGGCCAAGCCGATCTACAAGGGCATGATCGTGATGCCCAACCCGGCCTCGTCGGGCACCGGCTTTCTCGACGTGACCGCGTGGCTGCAGCTGTTCGGCGAGCAGGAAGGCTGGAAGTACATGGACGCGCTGCACGAGAACATCGCCCAGTACACGCATTCCGGCTCGAAGCCGTGCAAGCAGGCCGGCGCCGGCGAATTCCCGATCGGCATCTCGTTCGAGCTGCGCGCGCACAAGACCAAGGCAGCGGGCGCACCGATCGACATCATCTTCCCGCGCGAAGGACTGGGCTACGACATCGAGGCCGCCGCCATCGTCAAGGGCACCAAAAAGCAGGAGGCCGCGCAGCGCTATCTGGACTGGCTCGCCAGCAAGGAAGCCAACGAGCTGTTCGCGCGCGACTGGGCCATCGTGGCCTACCCCGGCGTGGCCCGCAAGATCGAGACGATTCCGGCCGACTACGAAAAGATGCTGGTCAAGAACGACTTCAGCCATATCGCGAAGAACCGCGAGCGCGTGCTGGCCGAATGGCAAAAGCGCTACAGCGCCAAGGCGGAGAAGCAGTAAGCAGCGGCAGGCAGCAGGGCATCGCGCTGGCCGGCCACTCGCCGCCGCCCGCCGCAACCACAAGACGCATTCACCAGACGCATTCACCAGACGCATTCACCAGACGCGCGCCCCCGTCCGACTCGATGGAGCCCACATCCATGACCACGTCCCCCACCCGGCACGACAGTTATCTGAGCCTGAAAGGCATCCAGAAGCGGTTCGGCGGCGCCGACGGCTTCACCGCGCTGCGCCATATCGACCTCGACGTGCGCGAGGGCGAGCTGCTGTGCTTCCTCGGCCCGTCCGGCTGCGGCAAGACCACGCTGCTGCGGATCATCGCCGGCCTCGAATCGCAGACCGCCGGCACCATCCTGCAGGCGGGCCGCGATATCTCGACGCTGCCGCCGATGGAACGCGACTACGGCATCGTGTTCCAGTCGTATGCGCTGTTCCCCAACCTGACCGTGGCGGACAACGTTGCCTACGGGCTCGTCAATCGCCGCATGCCGCGCGAGCAGCGGCGTGCGCGCGTGGCCGAACTGCTGACGCTGGTCGGCCTGCCCGAGCGCGGCGCGCAATACCCGAGCCAGTTGTCGGGCGGGCAGCAGCAGCGCGTGGCGATCGCGCGGGCGCTGGCCACTTCGCCGGGCCTGCTGCTGCTCGACGAGCCGCTGTCCGCGCTGGATGCCCGCGTGCGGGTGCGACTGCGCAGCGAGATCCGCGCGCTGCAGCAGCGGCTGAACATCACCACCATCCTGGTCACGCACGACCAGGAGGAAGCGCTGTCGATGGCGGACCGCATCGTCGTGATGAACCAGGGCGCGATCGAGCAGATCGGCACGCCGGCGCAGATCTACCAGCGCCCCGCCACGCCCTTCGCCGCCGATTTCGTCGGCAAGACCAATATGCTGCCGGCGACCGTGGACAGCGACGGCCACCTGAGGCTGGGCGAACGGCGCCTGCAATGCACCGCGCCGCCGGGCTGCTGCACCGACGACACCGTGCAGGTCTTCTTCCGGCCCGAGGACGTCTGCGTGCGCGGCTGCGACCAGCAGGGCGAAAACGTGCTCGATGCCACCGTCGACAAGATCGAGTTCCTCGGCGCCTTTTCGCGGCTGACCCTGAAGCTGGCGGACGGTGCCGGCGCGTCGGTGCCGCTCTATGCCGACCTGTCGCTCAACGACATGCACGAACTGCGTCCCAGCGCGGGCGATCCGCTGCGCCTGGCCATTCCCGCCGACCGCCTGCGAGTGTTCCGTCAGCCATGAGCCTGCTCCTGTCCAAGGCGACCGTGCCGCCCGTTCCGCCCCTTCCGCCCGTTCCGTCGGCCCCGCCCGTGGCGCCGCTATCCCCTTCCGCCGCGCCCGGCATCCCCTTCGGTGCGGTCCGTACCCACTGGACCGACCGCATTGCCCACGCGCTGCTGTGGGCCGCCGCGCTGGCGCTGCTGTGCTTCGTGCTGGCGCCGATCGTGATGATCCTGGCCAAGAGCGTGCAGAACCGCGACGGCACGCTGGCCGGCATTGCGCATTTCCGCACGTACCTGGCCACGCCCGCGCTGTGGCACTCGGTCTGGAACAGCGTCTGGGTATCGACGCTGGCCACCGCCATCACGGTGCCGCTCGCGTTCACCTTCGCCTACGCGCTGACGCGCAGCCGCATCGGCGCCAAGGGCCTGCTGCGCAATCTCGCGCTGATTCCGCTGCTGGCGCCGTCGCTGCTGGCCGCGATCTCCTTCATCTTCTGGTTTGGCAACCAGGGGCTGCTGAAGCCCTATATGGGCGAACTGCAGATCTACGGGCCGCTCGGCGTGGTCGGCGCGCTGGTGTTCGCGACCTTCCCGCACGCGCTGATGATCCTGATCACGGCGCTGTCGCTGACCGATGCGCGGCTGTACGAGGCGGCCGATGCGCTGGGCACGTCCACCGTGCGCAAGTTCTTCACGATTACCGTGCCCGCCGCGCGCTATGGCCTGGTCAGCGCCGCGATGGTGGTGTTCACCTACGCGATCTCGGACTTCGGCATTCCGAAGGTGATCGGCGGCAACTTCCACATGCTGGCCACCGACATCTACAAGCTGGTGATCGGCATGCAGGACTTCTCGCAGGGCGCGGTGGTCGCGCTGATGCTGCTGGTGCCGGTGCTGGTGACCTACTGCATCGACGCGCGCGTGCAGCGCCGGCAGATGGCGCAGATGTCGGCCCGCTCGGTGCCCTACGTGCCCCGCCGCAGCCGCCGCTTCGACCTCGCCATGGCGGCATTCTGCTGGCTGGTCGCGGCGCTGATGGTGGCCGTGATGGGCATGGCGATCTACGCGTCCTTCGTCAAGCTGTGGCCCTACAACTTCTCGCTGTCGCTGAACCACTACCGGGTCGGCCTGGTGGAAGGCGGCGTCGTTGCTTCCTGGTTCAACAGCCTGAAGCTGGCGCTGGCCTGCGCGCTGATCGGTCCGGTCTTCATCTTCACCACGGCCTATCTGCTGGAGAAGACGCGAGGCCTCCCGTGGCTGCGCGGCTTCGTGCGGCTGATGGCGGTGCTGCCGATGGGCGTGCCGGGGCTGGTGCTGGGCCTGGGCTACATCTTCTTCTTCGTGCCGGCGGCCAATCCGCTCAACGTCCTGTACCAGACGCTGGGCATCCTGGTGCTGGTGACCATCGTCCACTACTACGCGTCCTGCCATTTGACGGCGGTGACCGCGCTCAAGCAGCTCGACGGCGAGTTCGAGGCGGTCTCGGCCTCGCTGAAGGTGCCGTTCTACACCACCTTCCTGCGCGTGACCGTGCCGGCCTGCCTGCCAGCGATCGTCGAGATCTCGCGCTACCTGTTCATCAATGCGATGACCACCGTGTCCGCGGTGGTGTTCCTGTACGGCACCGATACCAAGCTCGCCTCGGTCGAGATCGTCAATCTGGACGAGTCCGGCGATATCGGCCCGGCCGCCGCGATGGCGACGCTGGTCGTGCTGACCTGCGCCAGCGCCTGCCTCGCCTACCACGGCCTGCAGCGCTGGCTCGAGCGCCGCACCCAGGCCTGGCGCGGCGCCGACGAACGCGACTGACCCCAACCACAACCACACGATTCCCGCTCCGCCACCCCCCTGCCAGGAGATTCGACCATGATTCGCGGCAACGACCCCATTCTGCTGACGCCCGGCCCCCTGACCACCTCGCTCGCGACCAAGCAAGCCATGCTGCGCGACTGGGGTTCGTGGGACGCCGCCTTCAACGCCATCACCGGCAGCCTGTGCGAGGACCTGGTCCGCGTCGTGCGCGGCGAAGGCACCCACGTCTGCGTGCCGATGCAGGGCAGCGGCACGTTCTCGGTCGAGGCGGCGATCGCCAATGTCGTCCCGCGCGACGGCAAGGTGCTGGTGCCGCAGAACGGCGCCTATTGCCAGCGCATCCTGAAGATCTGCAAGGCGATCGGCCGCGCCTCGGTCGAACTGCCGATTCCGGAGGACCAGCCCGCCAGCGCCGCGGCGATCGAGGCCGCGCTGTCCGCGGACCCGTCGATCACCCATGTGGCGCAGGTCCATTGCGAGACCGGCGCCGGCGTGCTCAATCCCCTGCCGGAGATCGCGCAGCTGTGCGCGCGGCTCGGCAAGGGCCTGATCGTCGATGCGATGAGCTCGTTCGGCGCGATCGAGATCGACGCGCGCACGATGCCGTTCGACGCGCTGGTGGCGGCCACCGGCAAATGCATCGAGGGCGTGCCGGGCATGGGGTTCGTGCTGGTCAGGAAGGACGTGCTGGAGGCCAGCCAGGGCAACAGCCATTCGCTGGCGCTGGATTTGTACGACCAGTACGTCTATATGCGGAAGACCACCCAGTGGCGCTTCACGCCGCCCACGCACGTGGTCGCGGCCTTCCGCGCGGCGCTGGACCAGTATCTGGCCGAGGGAGGGCAAGCGGTGCGCGGCGAGCGCTATCGCCGCAACTGCGCCGCGCTGATCGACGGCATGCGCGAGCTGGGCTTTCGTCCCTTCCTGCGTCCGGAGGTGCAGGCGCCGATCATCGTCACCTTCCACGCGCCGGACGATCCGCGCTATGACTTCAAGACCTTCTATGCGAAGGTGCGCGAGCGCGGCTATATCCTCTATCCCGGCAAGCTGACGCAGGTCGAGACCTTTCGCGTCGGCTGCATCGGCGCGATCGACGACAACGAAATGCGCAACGTGGTGTCCGCGATCGGGCTGACGCTGCGGGAGATGGGGATCGACATGGCGGCGCAGCTGGCCAAGGCGGCCTGAGCCGCGGCGCTCGCCACGGATCCCACCGAACCCACCGATCCCGCCGCTCCGCTCGCCACGCATTGCACCGATCGACTTTCCGGCCGGCCCCGGCAGCCCGCGCGCACGATGCGAGCTGCCGGGCCGGCCGTGCCACTTCCCCAACAGGGCCAGCATGACCCTTCCCGCCGACTTCCACTGGATGGCGTTCGTCGCCGTGATGCTGTCCGCCGTGATGCACGCCTCATGGAATGCGATCGTCAAGATCGGCGGCGACCGCCTGTCGTCGATGGCGCTGATCGACACCTTCTGCCTGCTGGCGGCGCTGCCCTTCCTGCTGGTGGTGCCGCTGCCCGCGCCGGCGGTCTGGCCCTTCCTGCTGGCGACGGTCTGCCTGGAGGTCGTCTACAAGCTGTCGCTCGTCGCGGCCTACAACCGCGGCGACTTCAGCCAGGCCTATCCGCTGATGCGCGGCTGCGCGCCGATGATGGTCGCGTTGCTGCTGCTGGCGATGGGCAGCGAGCGGCTGGGCCCCGGCGGCTATGCCGGCATCGCGCTGATCTGCTGCGGGCTGGTCAGCCTGGTGCGCTGGCGCACGCAGTCGCCGCAGCTGATGGGCTTCGCGCTGCTGGCCGGCGCGTGCCTGGCGGGCGGCACGGTGATCGACGGCACCGCGGTCAAGCGCCACGGCGAAGTGTTCTCGTACATCGTCTGGCTGCAGACGCTGTCGCACCTGTTCATGCCGAGCTATGCGGCGGTCCGGCGCGGCCGCACGCTGCTGACGCTGCTGCGCACGGAGTGGAAGCGCGCGTGGATCGGCGGCATCAACCGGGTCGGGTCGTATGCGCTGATGCTGTGGGCGATGACGCTGGCGCCGGTGGCCAAGCTCGCCGCGCTGCGCGAATCGAGCGTGATCTTCGCCGCGCTGCTGGGCTACTTCCTGCTGCGCGAGCCGTTCGACCGGCGGCGGCTGATGGCGACGGCGCTGGTGCTGGCGGGGATCGTGACGTTGCAGCTGGCGCGGTAAGGTCCCGGCAGAGGCAGGGTCCGAGGAAAGGTAGGGTCCGAGGAGAGGTAGGGTCCGGGGAGAGGTAGGGTCCGGGGAGAGGTAGGGTCCGAGGAGAGGGTCCGAGGAGCGGCGTCCTGCCGCGCCATACCGCCGTCTCATGGCGGCTCACCCCATCCGGAAGTACAATCGCTTTGTCTCGTTTTCCGGAACGGAGGAATCGCTTTGAAAACCGCCACCACCGCCGCGGCGTCCGCTCCACGCGCGCGCGGGGCCGCCAAGGCCAACTCGGCCGCCGCGGCCAAGGCCGCCGCGCGGCCCGCCCCGGTGCCGCCCCCGCCCTCGCCCAGCGAAGCCGCCAACGACCGTGGCGACACGCCCACGCTGCGCGCCTTCGCGCTGCTCGAATTCCTGGTCGCGGCCGACCGGCCGCTGACGCTGGCGGAGATCATGCAGGGCTTCGAGGCGCCCAAGGCCTCGCTGCACCGGATGCTGGGCGCGCTCGAAGCGGGCGGACTGGTGATCCGCGAACCCGGCGCGCGCAACGCCTATGCGGTCGGGCCGCGGCTGGCCCGCCTCGGCGTGGCCATCGTCACGCACTCCGGCACCCGCCAACTGCGCCACGCGATCCTGTCGCGGCTGGTCGAGGACATCGGCGAGACCGTCAACCTGACCATGCTGCACGAGAGCGCCGTGCTGTATCTGGACCGCATGGAGGCGCCCTGGCCGCTGCGGCTGGACCTGAAGCCGGGCTCCCACGTGCCGCTGCACTGCTCGGCCAGCGGCAAGCTGCTGCTCGGATTGCTGCCGCGCGAGCAGCGCCGCGCGCTGGTGAAGCAACTGCCGCTGGAACGCTTCACGCAGAACACCATCACCGATGTCGAACTGCTCGAGGCGGAGCTGGACCGCTGCGCCCACAAGCAGATCGGCGTCGACAACGAGGAGTTCGTCGCCGGCATCAGCTGCGTCGCGGTGCCGGTGCGCGACGAGCGTGGCCAGGTGGTGGCCGCCCTCGCGGTCCACGCGCCGACGGTGCGCTCGCCGCTGTCGCGTTCGCTGGAATTCGTGCCGCGGCTGCAGCAGGCGGCACGGGACCTGGCATCGACGTTCTGAGGAAGGCGAGCGCGCGGGGCTGCCATCTCGCGCGACGTCTCGACATCCGTTTTGCATTCCCTCGCCCGCTTGCGAGACAGGGCAGGGAGAGGGCAACCACGCGGCGTCGAACGATGGCGCTGCATCGAGCGGCGTTTTCCCTCTCCCCCAGCCCCTCTCCCGCTTGCGGGAGAGGGGAGCAACCCGCGCGAGAGCATGAGGCATCAAGCCCTTCCCTTCCACGGCACCAGCCACTTCTCCACGCCGCGCATCAGCAGATCGAAGCCATAGGCGATCAGGCCGATCAGCACGATGCCCATCACCACCACGTCGGTACGCAGGAAGTTCGAGGCGTTGAGCACCATCTGGCCCAGGCCCGCGGTGGCGGCCACCATCTCGGCGGCGACCAGCGTGGTCCAGCCGAAGCCGATCGCGATGCGCATGCCGGTCAGGATGTCGGGCAGCGCGGCCGGCAACACCACATGGCGAATCACCTGCCACGGCGTGGCGCCCATCGAATAGGCCGCGTTGATCTGCTCGATCGTCACCGAACGCACGCCGGCGCGCGCCGACATCGCCATCGGCGCGAAGCAGGCCAGGAAGATCAGCAGCACCTTCGAGGTCTCGTCGATGCCGAACCAGATCACGATCAGCGGCAGATAGGCCAGCGGCGGCAGCGGCCGGTAGAACTCGATCGGCGGATCGAAGACGCCGCGCGCGATGCGCGACACGCCCATCAGCACGCCGACCGGCACCGCGGTGATGGCCGCCAGCGCAAAGGCGCCGAACACGCGCACCATGCTGGCCCAGAAATGGTCGAGCAGCGGCAGGCCGCCCTGCACATTGCCGTTCCACGCATCGACAAAGGCCTTGCCGATCGACTCCGGCGTCGGCAGGAACAGCGGCGGCACCCAGCCGAAATGGCTGGCGACCCACCACAGTACCAGCAGCGACACCACGGTGACCGCGGAAATCCGCGAGCTGGAGCCCTCGCCCGGCATCCGGTAACCGGAGACCGTGCGGACCTTGCGTGCTGGCGCGGCCGGCCCAGCGGCGGCAGCGGCAGCCGCCGCGTTCGTGGTGGAAGACATCTCGTCGGCAACGATGGCGCCCGGCGCGCGCGGCGCGCCCGACAGGCTCTGAACGGTGGCAGGCATCGGCTTATCCTTATGGCGTGGCATGGATCAGGTCGACGATTTCCTCGCGATGGCGAATGAAATCCGGATCGGATTTGACGGCGCGCGCATCGCCACATTCGATATAGCGGCGCGCGTACGGCAGTTCGTAGGTGTGGGCGATGCGGCCCGGCGACGGCGTCATCACGATCAGCCGCGTGGCCAGAAACAGCGCCTCCTCGACGCTGTGCGTGATGAAGAAAACGATCTTCTGCTCGCGCGCCCACAGCTTCAGGATCAGCGCCTGGATCGACTCGCGCGTCAGCGCATCGAGCGCGCCCAGCGGTTCGTCCATCAGCATCACCGCCGGATCGTTGGCCAGCGCACGCGCAATGCCGACGCGCTGCTGCATGCCGCCCGACAGCTGATAGACCGGCTTGTCGGCGACGTGCTCCAGCCCGACCAGCGCCAGCTTGTCGCGCGCGATGCGCAGCCGCTCCGCGCGGCCGACGCCACGCATGCGCAAACCCAGCGCGACGTTGTCGGCGACATTGAGCCACGGCATCAGGGCATGCTTCTGGAACACCACGCCGCGCTCCGCGCCTGGACCGTTGACGGCGTGGCCGTCGAGGCGAATCTCCCCTTCGGACGGCTGCATGAAGCCGGCGATGCAGGACAGCAGCGTGGTCTTGCCGCAGCCGGAGGCGCCCAGCGCGACGACGAAGTCGCCGCGCTCCATGGTCAGGTTGACCTGCGACAGCGCGAGCGTCTGCGTACCGCCCGCGCCCCCATAGTTGACGCTGAGGTTGTCGATTTCGAGTTTGGCCATCTCGGTTCCCTGTTGGGTCGTTGGCAAATGACTGGCGGATAGGGACGGACAGCGGCTCAACGCATTGCCCGCTTGACCCACTCGGCGTTGACGCCGGCGGAGTAGTCGGGCAGCACGGTCTGGATCGTGCCCTGCTCCTTCAGGAACTGCGCCGCCGACTGCAGGGCCTTGGCCGCGCCGCCGCCGAGCCAGCGCGCCGAGGCCTGTTCCTCCAGCGTCGGGAAGGCGTACAGCGACATGCTGCCCGGCACGTCCTCGGGCTTGGCGCCCGAGATCCTGGCCACCGTCTTGACCATCGGCGAATCCGCGGTCCACGCCGCCTTGTTCTTGCGGTAGTTGTCGTCCGCGGCCGCCAGCATCCTGACGAACTTGACCATGAAGTCCGGGTTCTCGCGCGCGAACTTCTTGCTGACGATCATGCCGTCGAAGGTCGCCTTGCCGGTGGACTGGGCGATCTGTCCCGAGGTCAGCAGCACCTTGCCGGTCGGCTTGATGCGCGCGAGCACCGGGTCCCAGATGAAGGTCGCGTCGATGTCGCCGCGCTGCCAGGCGGCGGCGACTTCCGGCGGCCGCATGTTCATGATGCGGACCTGCTTCGGATCGACCTTGGCCTGCTCCAGCGCGACCAGCGTGTGATAGTGCGTGGTCGAGACGAACGGCACGCCGATGCGCTTCCCCTTCAGGTCGGCGACGCTCTCGATGCGCGTGCCGTTGCGCGCTACCATCGCCTCGGCGGCGTTGATGTCGTCGAGGATCCAGAACAGCTCGACGTCCAGCCCCTGCGACAGGGCCGAGGCAATCGGCGAGGTGCCGGCCTCCGCGATCGCGATCTGTCCCGACGCCATCGCGCGGATCACGTCGCCGCCGCCGGAGAACTGGCGGAACGACACCTTGTAGCCCGTCTGCTTCTCGATCTCCTTGGCGTCCTGCACATGGCGCCATGGCACCACCATGTCCTGGTAGGCGATCACCACTTCCCTGGGCTGTGCCAGCGCGCCCGTCTGCACGGCGGCGGCCAGCACCGCGCCCGTTGCCAACTGCTTGATCCAACGCTCGATCCAACGCATCGTCGTATTCCTCAAGAAAAACAGGTTGCGTGCCGCGGCAGGGAGCGGCACGGAGATCCAGGCACCGGCAAGGTGCCTACTCGAGGAGGGGAAGACAGAAAGCAGGTCGCATGCCAATGTCTCCTTGCAGTGGACGGCTGTCGCGTCCTTGTATCGGCCGTCGCCACGTCGTGGTGGCAATCGGCGGCCAACGCCTTGCACGTTGGGTAGCGCTATCGTAGGCAGCCGGGGGCGCGGGCCATAGTGCCACTGGGCGGCAATCGTGGGTCCAAGCGCCCGCCGGCCGCCGAACCGCGCGAATCGCCTCACCCGGGAGCCCGGTTCCGGGGCTTTCTTCGCACCCTCAGCGCACCGTGGCGGGCTGTTTTGTCCCGTTTTAGTGCATATCACGTACCGTTTTCCGAGATTTTTGTTGACCGGAATGGCTCGCCGCTCTATCCTTCCCTCAGATCACCGTTTTCGGTACATTTCATCCCATTTTTCAATCCCGCCATGAAAGCGATCCACCGCATCATCGAGCGCGCGCGCTCGTCCCCCCGGCGCATCGTGCTGTGCGAGGCGGAGGACCCGCGCGTGCTGCAAGGCGCGCGGCGCGCGACGCAAGAGGGCATCGCCCGCATCGTGCTGGTCGGCGATGCCGCCCGCATCGCCGATGCGGCGCAGCGGCACGGCGTCGCGCTGGACGGCATGGAGCTGGTCGATCCCGCCAGCGCCGCGCAGCGGGACCGCTACGCGCAGCAATGGCTGGCGCTGCGCCAGCCCAGGGGCATGACGCCCGAGCAGGCGCAGCGCGACGTGCTGGCGCCGCTGTGCTTCGCCAATCTGATGGTGCGCGCCGGCGACGCCGACGGCTCGGTGGCGGGCGCGGTCCATACCACCGCGGACGTGGTGCGCCACGCGATCCAGATCATCGGCATCGCGCCGTCCTTCCGGCTGGTATCGAGCTTCTTCCTGATGATGTTCTGCGAGCCCTTTCACTCGCTCAAGGGCGGACTGATCTTCTCCGACTGCGGCCTGGTGATCGACCCGGACGCCGAGGCGCTGTCCGAGATCGCGATGGCCGCCGCCGACAGCGCGCAGAGCCTGCTGATGGAGACCCCGCGCGTGGCGATGCTGTCGTTCTCGACCAATGGCAGCGCGCACCACGCCGCCGTCGACAAGGTCGCCGCGGCGACGCAACGCGTGCGCGCGCTGCGGCCGGACCTGGCCATCGATGGCGACGTGCAGCTCGACGCGGCCATCGTTGCCGAGATCGCGGAGCGCAAGCTGCCCGCGTCGCAGGTCCACGGGCATGCCAATGTGCTGGTATTCCCGAGCCTGGAGGCCGGCAATATCGGCTACAAGCTCGCCGAGCGCCTGGGCGGGGCGGTGGCGATCGGGCCGATGCTGCAAGGGTTGCGGCGCCCGGCCAACGATCTGTCGCGCGGCTGCAGCGCGGACGACATCTTTCACGTGATCGCGGTCACCGTGGTGCAGGCGCAGGCCGCGGACCTCGAAGCGGGCGATGCCAGCGCGCAGATGGCGCTGCCGGGCATGGCTGGAGGCCCGGCGACCGACACCACATCATCGGGAGCCACGCAGTCCCGATGAGTCTCGACACCTTGCTGCCGGTACTGGCCCTGCTCGGCCTCGGCAGCTATTTCCAGACCGTGACCGGGTTCGGCATGGGTCTGATCGTGATGGGCGCGGCCAGCGGCCTGCATCTGGCGCCGGTCGCCACGCTGGCCGCGCTGGTCAGCCTGCTGACGCTCGCCAACGGCGCGCTCGCGCTGCCCGGCAAGCTGCACCATATCGACTGGCGCGCGGTGCGGGCGGCCACGCTCGGCATCCTGCCGTCGGTGGTGGCCGGCGTCGTGCTGCTGCACTACCTGAGCGGCACCGCCGCCGGCGTGCTGCAGCTGATGCTCGGCGCCGTGGTGCTGTACGGCGGCATCGGCGCGGCCCTGCGTCCCGCCGCGTTGTCCAGCCGCTCCGGCGACGGCAGCTTCTTCGTCAGCGGCGTCTGCGGCGGCCTGCTCAGCGGCCTGTTCGGCGTCTCCGGGCCGCCGCTGATCTTCCAGTTCTATCGCCAGCCGCTGAACATGGTGCAGATCCGCTGCGCGCTGATCCTGGTCTTCACCACCACCTCGGCGGTGCGCACCGCCTACAGCGCCTGGCAAGGCGAACTGGCCAGCGACGTCTGGCTGCAGGCCGCGCTGGCCTTCCCGGTGGTCGCGCTGAGCACGATCGCGGCACGGCGCTTCCCGCCGCCGCTGTCGGCCGAGGCGACGCGGCGGGTGGCGTTCGGGGTGCTGGTGGTGCTGGGCGCGTATCTGATGGCCGGGCCCCTGTGGCAGTGGTTCGCGGCGCCTTCGGCATAAGGCGCACCGCATAACGTAGCCGCTCGTATCCTTTATTGCCGTTGCGCGGCCGAAATGCCCTCAACGTAGCCGCTCGGCTACGTTATGCGTTACGCCATCGCGCGCCGGCTACCCCAGCCCTCCCCGTCCCCCGCTCCCCACCCAGCGCGCGATCGCGTCGATCGCCGCCGTGTCGAGCGGCCGCGAAGTATCCAGCGGGAAATGGCGCCGGTAGTAAGGGCTCAGGTCCAGATCGACGCCGAGCCCCATCACTTCGATGCGCCCCTGCGCCTCGTGGCGCGCCACCACGTCCTTCAGATGGTCGTCCAGCAGCCGCTCGCCGTTGGCCTGCGCGGTGGCACGGTCCATCGGGCTGCCGTCGGATACCACCACCAGCAGGCGGCGTGCCTGCGGGCGGGACAGCAGGCGGGCGCAGGCCCAGTCGACCGCTTCGCCGTCGATCCCTTCGCGGAACAGGTCGGCCTTGAACAGCGCGGCGATGCCGGTTCGTGCGCGCCGCCAGCTGGTGTCGGCATCCTTGAACACCAGATGGCAGACCTCGTTCAGGCGGCCAGGCGATGGCGGGCGGCCCGCGGCCTGCCAGTCGCGCGCCACGCGGCCGCCGTTCCAGGCGCCGGTGGTGAAGCCGAGCACTTCGGTGACCAGGCCCGCGGCATCGGCCGCGCGGGTCATCACGTCGACCAGCAAGGCGATCTGGTCGATATGGGCCTTCATCGAGCCCGAGCAATCGATCAGGAAACTCAGTACCGCGTCTGTGCGCGGCTGCAGCCGCGGCTGGCGGAAAATGCGCGGCTGGCCGCCGGCGCAGGCCAGTTGCGCGAGCCGGCTGCGATCGAGCCGGCCCTCCTCTTCGCCGGACGACCAGCCGTCGGCGGCCGGTATCGCGAAGGCGGACGACAGCGTGCGCGCGATGCGGACCGGATTGATGCCGCCCTCGACGATGCGCCGGTCCAGGCGTTCGCGCCATGCCTGCAGCGAAGCCTGGCGCGCCAGCGTGGCGGCGCGCAGCTCGCGATCATAGCGCGTGGTGAAGGCCGCGTAGCCCGGTGCGAGTGCACCGTGGGCGTCGACACGCGCGCCGCCCGGGCCGGCGCCGCCTGCCTCCTGAAACGGCGCCTCGTCCTCGAAATCGAGCAGCAGCGAGAAGCCGTCGCGCACGGTCTCGGGCGATTCCCGCGCCTCGTCGTCGGCCAGGCCGGCCCGCCGCGCATCGTCGCGCAGCATCCCCGCCACCATCTCCGCCGCGGCACGCGCGTGTTCGGCAAAGGCGCGCTGGTCGGCGCGCGTGCGGCGCATGCCGGCCAGCGCGGTGCCCAGCGCCGGCACGATGGCGGCGCGCGTGGCCTCGATCAGGTCCTCGGTCTCCTCGATCACCGGCCGGCCCGACAGGCGCGACCAGACCACCTGCGCGACCGTGTAGATCAGGATGCCGAAACGCCCTTCGGTCAGCCCGGAGCGATGGAAGGCCAGCGACCATTGCGCGAAGCGCCGGTGCAGGTTGGCGGCCACGCCCGGCATGCCGGCGGGCAGATGGGTTTCGCAGCGCAGCTGCTCGAACAGTTCGAACAGCAGCCGCGCGACGGGATCGGCGGGACGCAGCGCGCGGTGCAAGGCCGCATCGCCATGCCGCAGGCGCAGCGCGACGGCGTCCGCGCTGCCGCGCAGGTCGGCGAAGGTATCGCGCGCGGCATCGGTCAGCAAGTGCGGGGCGTGCAGCGGCAGCGGCCGTTGGCCGCGCCAGGGCCTGCCGGCGCGGTAATGCAGCGTGGCGTCGCCCGCCAGCGCACGCAGGGCCGCCGCGCACAAGGCCTCGCGCCGGCGCTGGGTCGAAGCAGGCAACGGTTGCTCCGGCCCCACCGCGGTCCCAGCCTCCGGCGGCGTTGCGGCCCCAACCTTCGGCGTCAGCACGGCCCCAACCTCCCGCGTCGCCGCGGCCGCAACCTTCGACGCCGCCGCGTGCTCGGCCTCCGTTATCGCTGGTGCCAACATCGTCAGGCCGCCGCGTCGCCGCAGGGCTCCAGCTCGGTGCCGAAGCCCCGCTGGAAATACTCGGCCACGATCGGCCGCTCGCCCGGCTCGCACTTGTTCAGGAAGCTTAGCCGGAACGCCAGCGCCGGATCGCGGAAGATCTGGCAGTTCTCGGCCCAGGCGATCACCGTGCGCGGCGACATCAGCGTCGACACGTCGCCCGCGGCAAACCCCTCGCGCGTCAGCTGGGCGACGGCGACCATCGCGCCGACCAGCTCGCGTCCCGCCGCGTCGGCCAGCTCCGGCACGCGCGCCAGCACGATGTCGATCTCCGCCTCGCGCGGCAGATAGTCGAGCGTCGCCACTACGTTCCAGCGGTCGATCTGCGCGTGGTTCAGCAGATGGGTGCCGTGATACATGCCGGTCAGGTTGCCGAGCCCGACCGTATTGGCGGTCGCGAACAGCCGGAAGAACGGATGCGGCTGGATCACGCGGTTCTGGTCCAGCAGCGTGAAGCGGCCATCGCGCTCGAGCACGCGCTGGATCACGAACATCACGTCCGGACGACCCGCGTCGTATTCGTCGAACACCAGCGCGATCGGCCGCTGCAGCGCCCACGGCACGATGCCCTCCTGGAATTCGGTGACCTGCTGGCCATCGCGCAGCACCACGGTGTCGCGCCCGACCAGGTCCATGCGGCCGATATGCCCATCCAGATTGACGCGCAGGCACGGCCAGTTCAGCCGCGCCGCCACCTGTTCGATATGGGTCGACTTGCCGGTGCCGTGCAGCCCCTGCACCAGCACGCGGCGATTGCGCACGAAGCCGGACAGGATCGCCAGCGTGACCTCCGGTTCGAAGCGGTAGCCCGGATCGATTTCCGGCACGTGGTCGTCGCGTACGCCGAAGGCCGGCACCCGCATCGCGCTGTCGATGCCGAACACATCACGCACCGACACCATGCGGTCCGGTTCCACGCTGGCAAGGTCGATCGCCACTTCGGTTCTCCTGGATGAGGCTCTATGAGGCTGGATAAGGCTGTATGAGGCCGGACAAGGCTGGAGGGATTTCCCTGATGTCCCGCGGCGGCGCAGGCACGCCATGGCCTCGCGGTTCCATGGAGCCATCATAGCTCAGTCTCATTTTTAGACACAACACATTCCGAATAATGGATTTTCCTATTGACGATGCCCGCCGTCCGTCCTACATTTCAGCGAAACAACAGTTTTCGGTACATACCGTACCGTTTTACGATCAACAACGATCCCAACCTACCGGAGACCGCAAGCATGTCCGACCACACCCCCACCGCCGGCCCGCAGGCCATGACGCCTTCCGAGGCCTTCGTCGAAACCCTCGCCGCCAACGGCGTCACCGACATGTTCGGCATCATGGGCTCGGCCTTCATGGATGCGATGGACATCTTCGCGCCGGCCGGCATCCGCCTGATCCCGGTGGTGCATGAGCAGGGCGCCGGCCACATGGCCGACGGCTATGCCCGCGTGTCGGGCCGCCACGGCGTCGTGATCGGCCAGAACGGTCCGGGCATCAGCAACTGCGTGACCGCGATTGCCGCGGCCTACTGGGCGCACAGCCCGGTGGTGATCGTCACGCCGGAGGCCGGCACCATGGGCATCGGCCTGGGCGGCTTCCAGGAAGCCAACCAGCTGCCGATGTTCCAGGAGTTCACCAAGTACCAAGGTCATGTCACCAACCCGGCGCGCATGGCCGAATTCACCGGCCGCTGCTTCGATCGCGCGATGGCCGAGATGGGTCCGACCCAGCTGAACATCCCGCGCGACTACTTCTACGGCCAGATCAAGGCCGAGATCCCGCAGCCGCGCCGGCTGGACCGCGGCCCCGGCGGCGAGCAGAGCCTGAACGAAGCGGCCGAGCTGCTGGCGCAGGCCAAGTTCCCGGTGATCATCTCCGGCGGCGGCGTGGTGATGGCCGACGGCGTCGAGGAATGCAAGGCGCTGGCCGAGCGGCTGGGCGCGCCGGTGGTCAACAGCTATCTGCACAACGATTCCTTCCCCGCCAGCCACCCGCTGTGGTGCGGCCCGCTGGGCTATCAGGGCTCGAAGGCGGCGATGAAGCTGATCTCGCGTGCCGACGTGGTGGTGGCGCTCGGTTCGCGCCTCGGACCGTTCGGCACGCTGCCGCAGCACGGCATGGACTACTGGCCGAAGACGGCCAAGATCATCCAGATCGACGCCGACCACAAGATGCTGGGCCTGGTGAAGAAGATCTCGGTCGGCATCTGCGGCGACGCCAAGGCGGCCGCCGTCGCGCTGACCGAACGCCTGGCCAACCGCACGCTGGCGTGCGACGCGACCCGCGCCGCGCGCGCCGACCAGATCGCCACCGAAAAGGCGGCCTGGGAGAAGGAACTGGACGAGTGGACGCACGAGCGCGACCCGTTCAGCCTGGACATGATCGAGGAGCAGAAGAACGAGCGCACGCCGAACGGCGGCTACTACCTGCATCCGCGCCAGGTGCTGCGCGAACTCGAGAAGGCCATGCCGGCCGACGTGATGGTGTCGACCGACATCGGCAACATCAACTCGGTGGCCAACAGCTATCTGCGCTTCGAAAAGCCGCGCAGCTTCTTCGCGGCAATGAGCTGGGGCAACTGCGGCTACGCCTTCCCCACCATCATCGGCGCAAAGGTCGCGGCACCGCACCGTCCGGCGATCTCGTACGCGGGTGACGGCGCCTGGGGCATGAGCCTGATGGAAACCATGACCTGCGTGCGCCACAACATTCCGGTCACCGCGGTCGTCTTCCACAACCGCCAGTGGGGCGCGGAGAAGAAGAACCAGGTGGACTTCTACAACCGCCGCTTCGTCGCCGGCGAGCTGGACAATCCGAGCTTCGCCGAGATCGCCCGCGCGATGGGCGCCGAAGGCATCGTGGTCGACCGGCTGGAAGACGTCGGCCCCGCGCTGAAGAAGGCCATCGACCTGCAGATGAACCACGGCAAGACCACCATCGTGGAAATCATGTGCACCCGCGAACTGGGCGATCCGTTCCGCCGCGATGCCTTGTCCAAGCCGGTCCGCCTGCTCGACAAGTACAAGGATTACGTATAACGGAAGCAAACGAGGCGCGCGGTGCGGCCCTGCCGCGCCGCGCGATCACGGCCTTCGGGGCCGCCGCAGCAATGCGGCCCCGGACAGACAAAACAAAGACAGCGAAGCCGTGACGACACCATCATGAGAAGCACTGGAGACAAAAATTGCTGGATAACCCCGAGGGCTCGCGCGGCCTCAAGCACAGCCTGAAACAGCGCCACATGACGATGATCGCGCTCGGCGGCGTGATCGGTGCCGGACTGTTCGTCGGCAGCGGCGTCGTCATCAAGTCGGCCGGCCCGGCGGCCGTCCTGTCCTTCCTGCTGACCGGCATGCTGGTGGTGCTGGTGATGCGGATGCTCGGCGAGATGGCCTGCGCGCTGCCCACCGTCGGCTCCTTCTACGACTACGCGCGCGAAGCGTGGCACGGCAAACCCGAGGCCGGCGCGCTCGCCAGCTTCCTGACCGGCTGGATGTACTGGTACTTCTGGGTCATCGTGGTCGCGCTCGAGGCCGTGGCCGGCGCCGACCTGATCCGCTACTGGCTGCCCGACGTGCCCTCCTGGGCCATCAGCCTGGTGCTGCTGGTGATGCTGACGCTGACCAACCTGTTCTCGGTCAAGTCCTTCGGCGAGTTCGAGTTCTGGTTCGCCTCGATCAAGGTGGCCGCGATCGTCGTGTTCCTGTTCCTGGCCGGCCTGTTCGTGCTCGGCATGTGGCCCGATACCGCGCCCAGCGTCGCCAACCTGAGCGCGCACGGCGGCTTCGCGCCGAACGGCATCATGCCGGTACTGACCGGCGCCGTCGCGGCGACGGGCTTCTACTTCGGCGCGGAAATCGTGACCATCGCCGCGGCCGAGACCGCGGAGCCGCAGAAGGCGGTCGCCAAGGCCACCCACTCGGTGATCACGCGCGTGCTGGTGTTCTATGTCGGCTCGGTGCTGCTGGTGGTGTGCCTGGTGCCGTGGAACTCGCCCGGCATCGCCACGCCGTATGTCAGCGCGCTCGACGCCATGGGCATCCGCGGCGCGGCGCAGGTGATGAACGCGGTGGTGCTGACCGCGGTGCTGTCGGCGCTGAACTCGGGCCTGTACGCCTCGTCGCGGATGATCTTCGCGCTGACGCGCCGCGGCGATGCCCCGGCCGGACTGGCCAAGTTGAACCGCAACGGCGTGCCGGTCCGCGCGATCCTGTTCTCGACGCTGTTCGGCTATGCCGCGGTCGTGATGTCCTACGTCTCGCCCGACACGGTGTTCGCCTTTCTGGTCAATTCGTACGGCACGGTGGCGATCTTCGTCTACATCCTGATCGCGGTATCGCAGCTGCGGCTGCGCGCGCGGCTCGAACGCGAGGCGCCGCACAAGCTGCGCGTGCGCATGTGGATGTATCCGTATCTGACCTATGTGGCGATCCTGGGCATGACGGGCATCGTGGTGGCGATGGCCTTCATTCCGGACCAGCGCAAGCCGCTGCTGCTCGGCGTGGTCAGCCTCGGCATCCTGCTGCTGGTCTATCTGGTCCGTCGGCAGTACCGCCGCGGCGCGGAGCGGCGCGAGAGCGAGATCGACCCGCACCAGCAGCATCTGGGCGACATGCCCCGCGCCCACGCGGTACGGCGCTGATCCCGTCGTCCCCGCGTCCGCCGGGGACGACAAGCCCACCGGGCCGGCAGCCGCTGGCCCAATCGATTCCATCCAACTGGCCCTACAGCGCGTCCCGGCGCTTCCCTATGCTGGGAACGTGCAAAGGACCGGGTCCGCTGCCGCGCGGACCGCAACAACATCGAGGAGATTCAAGTGGAGTACGCAAGCAAGCAGGCCGGCACCGAAGCGACCGCGGCCGACAGCAACCTGTCCGGACAGCAGGCCGGTGGCGCCAGCGGCGGCGTCACCGCCGCCACGCTGCAGGCCTTCAGCGATGCCTGGAACCGCCACGACATCGACGCGCTGATGTCCTTCATGACCGACGACTGCGTGTTCCACGCGGTGGCGGGCGGCGAACTGTTCGGCCGCACCTTCAGCGGCCGCGAGGCGGTGCGCGAGGGCTTCCAGCTGGCCTGGCAGACCTTCCCGGACGCGGCCTGGCTCGACGGCGAGCATTTCGTCTGCGGCGACCGCGGCGTCAGCGAATCGACCTTCCGCGGCACCAAGGCCGACGGCTCGCGCATCGAGGCGCGCATGGTCGACGTGTTCACCTTCCGCGACGGCAAGATCGCGGTCAAGAACGCCTATCGCAAGGACCGTCCCGCGCGGGCGGCCGGTTCGCGCGGCTGATCGAACGCGTCGCAACAGGAGCGCAGCGATGGAAGCCATTGCCGATATCACCGCCATCGGGCGGGAGAACGGGACGCCCGGCCAGTCGGGCGGGCAGTCTGGTGGACACACCGGGTCCACGGGCCCTTCCCGGCCCTACGATCCCGCCTACGACCCGCTGGTCGCGCCGACGCCCGGCCAGGGCCGCGACTACGCCCCGACCTACTGGATCGGCACCGCCGGCGAGCCCCCGCCCGACGACGGTCCGATCACGCACGACGTCGACGTCGATGTCGCGATCATCGGCTCGGGCTTCACCGGGCTGACCTGCGCGATCTTCCTGGCGCAGGAACACGGCATCAAGGCGACCGTGCTCGAGGCCAACCGCGTCAGCTGGGGCTGCAGCACGCGCAACGGCGGGCAGGCGCAATGCGCCTCGGGCCGGCTCAAGCGCTCGCAATGGATCCAGCGCTACGGCCTGGACGCCGCGCTGCGGCTGCACGAGGAAGTGTGCGCCGGCATGGAGACCTTCAAGACGCTGATCCGCGATATCGACTGCGATCCGCAGCCGGGCGGCCATCTGTACATCGCGCATCGTCCGGAGGCGATGCCGGCGCTGGAGAAGGAAGCCAGGCTGCTGCGCGAGGTGTTCCACTACGACGCCCGCATTCTCGATGCCGATACCGTCAAGCGCGAATACGTCGACGACAAGGAGGCGGCCGGCGCGATGCACGAGCCTGAAGGCATCGGCATCCATGCCGGCAAGCTGGCCTTCGGCTATCTGCGCCGCGCCCGCGCGCTGGGCGCCACCGTGCATCCGTCGAGCCCGGTGCTCGACTGGACCACGCGCGACGGCGTGCACTACCTGCGTACGCCGGGCGGCATCGTGCGGGCGCGCGCGGTCGGCGTCGCCACCGGCGGCTACACCTCGCAGAGCCTGCATCCGCATCTGAAGAACCGGCTGTTCCCGATCCTGTCGAACTCGATCGTGACGCGGCCGCTGACGCCCGACGAAATCGCGGCCTGCAATTTCCGCACGACGCAGGTGATCACCGACACCCGCATCCTGCGCCACTACTACCGGCTGATGCCGGACGGCCGCCTGCAGATCGGCAGCCGCAGCGCGATCACCGGCACCGACGCGCCGCGGCCCCAATACGAGCAGAAGCTGGTCGACGACATGGTGCGCAAGTTCCCGGCGCTCAAGGGCATTCCGATCGACTACTCGTGGTGGGGCTGGGTCGACGTCAGCCACGACATGATGCCGCGCATCTTCCAGCCCGATCCCGCGCAGACCCTCTATTACGCAATGGGCTACGGCGGCAACGGCGTCATGTACTCGGCCCAGGCGGGCCGCCGCATGGCGGCGATGATCGCGGGCAAGAACCCGGGTCCGGAGCTGCCGATCTTCCGTTCGGCGCTGCCCTTCCCCAATGTGCGGGAGTGGGTCGAGTCGCCGGCGTTCGCACCGTTCCGGCGGCTGGGGCAGCGGTTCCTGTACCACTGGTATCACCTGAAGGACGACGTGCTGTAGCGCGGCTTGCGCTCTCTCCCGCCGTACATGCCGCGTGCGGGAGAGGGCGTCGAAGCACCGGCTTTCCCTCATATCCCCTCCCCGCCCCTTGCCCGATAATGCTCCCCGACCCCAACACAAGATGGAGCGCGAACGGCATGGCCACGGCGGGCAAGGGAAACACGTTCTGGAATCGGCTGCTGCAATTGCCCGCCGATTCGGGCCTGAGCCTGCAGGCCCAGCTGCGCCAGCAGATCGTTTCCGCGATCCTGTCGCGGCAATTGCCCGAAGGCAGCGCGCTGCCTTCGAGCCGCGAACTCGCCGCGACGCTGGGCATCGCGCGCAATACCGTGATCCTGGCCTTCCAGCAGCTGGTCGACGAGCACTTCCTCGAGACACGGCCGCGGCGCGGCTACTTCGTCGTCGAACAACTGCCGAGCGTGGCGCGGCCGCCGTCCGTGGGCAACGCCGGCACCGCGGGCACGCCGGCCAGCACGGACGGCGGTAGCGAATCCCCCGGCCCCGACTGGAGCGAACGGCTGCCCGACATCAGCGGGCTACGCGCGATCGTCAAGCCCAACGACTGGCAGAACTACCCCTACCCCTTCATCTATGGCCAGTTCGATCCGGCGCTGTTTCCGACCGCGGACTGGCGCGAATGCTCGCGCATGGCGCTGGCCGTGCTGGAGATCCGCGGCTGGGCCTCGGACCTGATCGACCGGGACGATCCGCTGCTGATCGAGCAGTTGCAGCGGCACGTGCTGCCGCGCCGCGGGGTCTGGGCCAATCCCGACGAGATCATGGTCACGCTGGGCGCCCAGCATGCGCTCTATCTGCTGGCCGATCTGCTGATGCGCGACGCGGTGGTCGGGCTGGAGGAGCCGGGCTACAGCGATGCGCGCGCGATCTTCGGCATGCGGGCACGCGAGGTCGTGCCGCTGCCGGTCGATGACTACGGCCTGCGTCCCGAGGGCGAGCTGGCGCGCTGCGACTATGCCTTCGTTACGCCGAGCTACCAGTGCCCGACCACGGTGACGATGCCGCTGGACCGGCGCGAGGCGCTGCTGGCCGAGGCGCACCGGCACGACGTGGTGCTGATCGAGGACGACTACGACACCGAGAATCCCGCGCTGACGCAGCCGATCCCCGCGCTGAAAAGCCTGGACCGCGAGGGCCGCGTGATCTATGTGGGCAGCCTGTCGAAGTCCTTCGTGCCCGGCATCCGGCTCGGCTATATCGTCGCGCCCAGCACGGTGATCCGCCAGGCGCGGGCGCTGCGGCGCTACATGCTGCGGCACCCGCCGGCCAACAACCAGCGTGCCACCGCCCTGTTCATCTCGCTGGGCCACCACGACGCGCTGCTGCGGCGCGTGGCGCCGATCTTCCAGCGCCGCGCGGCCGTGCTGCGCGACATGCTGGCGCGGCATCTGCCGCAATGCCGCGTACAGAATTCGCCGGGGGCGTCGTCCTTGTGGGTCGAAGGGCCGCCGGGACTCGACGCACGCAAGCTCGGCGATGTCGCGCTGCGGCATGGCGTGATCATCGAGCCGGGCGATGTGTTCTTTGCGGCCGACGGGCCATCTCCGCACTTCCGCCTGGGCTACACGGGGATTGCCGAGGAACGGATCGAGGAAGGCGTGCGGCTGCTGGCCCAGCTGATCGAGCACGAGCGGCGGCGCTGAGGCGCGGGGGGTTCCTGCGTTTCCCCTCGCCTTGCCTCTGCGGCGGGCTCCGCGCCCATCACTTCCCGACCCGTACCTAGGGCAAGTCCCGATGCCACGGCTCCCGGATTGTCCTCGCGGGGACAATCTGCGTCGTCACCGGCGTCTATGCTTTCTTCGGACCGCCCCCAAGCAGCAGCAACCGCAGCAACCGCAGCAACCGCAGCAACCGCTCGAGTTTGCGCCAGACCGGTGTCGAGGGGCAGGTCGCGCCCGTCCTGGCCGGACTCCACGACATCGAAGGAGACGACATGGCACCGACTTTGGCATTTCATTGGCACCGTATTGCCCTGACTGCGGTGACTGTGGCCGTGCTGGCCGCGTGCGGGGACAGCGACGACGATCACAAACCCCGGCCTTCGGCCAACGCCGCGCAGGCGTGCGCGGAGCTGGCCGGCAAGACCGTCGCCGGCGCGACCGTCACGGCGGCGGCGACCGTCGCGGCAAGCGGGCCGCAACCGCTCTTCTGCAAGGTCAACGCGACCATCGCGCCGCAACTGAACCTGGAGCTGCGGCTTCCGGATCGGTGGAACGGCAAGCTGTATTACGGTGGCGGCGGCGGTTACAACGGATCGATCCCGGGCATCGACGTGCCGACCAACCTGACCGCGCTGAAACAGGGCTACGCCACCGTCAACAGCGACTCCGGCCATACCGGCAACGGGCTGTCGGCCGACTTTGCCCTCGACGATCCGCACGCCGCCGCGCTCTTCGGCCATCAGTCGGTGCCGACGGTGATGTCCTCCGCGCGCGAGATGCTTCGGACCGCCTATGGCAAGGCACCGGAACGCTCCTACTTCGAGGGCTGCTCCAATGGCGGCCGCGAGGCACTGATGGCGGCGCAGCGCAATCCGGACCTGTTCGACGGCATCATCGCCCGCGCGCCGGCCTACAACTGGGTCGGCTTCATGGGCGCATTCAATCGCAATGCCAAGGCACTGGCCGCCCCGGGCGGCATGTTCACCACCGCAAAGACCAATCTGCTGGCGAAGGCGGTGCGCGATGCCTGCGATGCGCAGGATGGCATCACCGACGGCGTGGTATCGAATCCGCTGTCGTGCAGCTTCGATCCGGCGGTACTTCGCTGCTCCGGCGGCACGGAGGCGGGTGACGCCTGCCTGTCGGACGCGCAGCTGGCGGTGGTGCAGTCGTGGACCACGCCGGCGGTGTGGGCCAACGGCGCCTATTCCAATGCGGGCTGGGCACTGACCGGCAACGAGGACGATCCGGGCGCCTGGGGCCTATGGCTGACGGGCAACGGCAACCTGAACATGGCGCTGCAGTTCCTGTTCCAGGACACGACGGTCAAGAACTATCTGGCACGCGACCGCTCGCAGAACTCGCTGACCTATACCTGGGACAGCAATGTCGCCGCGCTGGCCAACCTGGCGAATCTGAACGACGCGACCAACATCGACCTGCGGCCATTGAAGAACAGCGACGCCAAGCTGATCCTCTGGCACGGCACCAACGACTCGGCGCTCAGCTTCAAGGCCACCAACGCCTATTACCAGGGGATGGTCGGCGCGGTCGGCGGTCAGGCATCGGCCGACGAGTTCGTGCGCTACTACCTGGCGCCTGGCGTCAATCATTGCGCCGGCGGACCGGGCGCGGATCAGACCGACCTGTTGGCGGCGCTCGATACCTGGGTCACCAGGGGCACCGCGCCGGGCACGCTGACGGCCACGAAGGAGACCAACGGCGCCACCGCGTTCTCGCGTCCGCTGTGCCGCTATCCGCAATATCCGCGCTATACGGGACCGGCAAACGACGCGGCGGCCGCGGCGCAGGCGTCGAACTACACCTGCACCGCGCCGTAAGTTCCGAGGCAACGCGGGCGCTACTGCACCGTAGCGCCCGCCTGGGTCCCGCCCGTCATCCCGCCCAACGCTGCCGCGGGATTCCAGGTAAAGAACCGCATCCATGCATCGAGCCAGCGCCCCTGCATGTCGGCGCCGATCTCCCAGGCGGTCTGCCCGTATCTGCTCGCCATTGCCAGCGCCGGCGCGGGCGCGGTGATCTGCTGCGCAAGGCGCTCGTCGGGGTCCCACTTCCAGATCCACGAGGTCCACTGGAAGCCGGCCTCCTCCATCAGCGCCCCATAGAAGCTCCAGCCGAGCGCGGCCAGCTTCAGGTAGTCGCGCGCCAGCATGGTGGAAGCATCGGGCACTTCGGTGACCGCGGGAATCGGCCGCTGCGAGGCCAACGACTCGCTGGTCACATCGGTCACATCGGTCACATCCGTGACATCGGTCATCGGATTCGCGCGTGGTGCTTTGCTCTTCATCGTCATGCCCCCTGGAAGTCGCCGGACGGCGGGGGAAAAAGAAGCCGAGCGTTACGCAAGATCGTTGCCAGCGGCGGCGTGCCGTTAGCGTCGTGCGGCGGCGTCGAGCACGGGCATGGAGCATTTACACGGCGTGTACGCGGGCCCATGCACGATCTTCCAGCGGTGCAAAGGCAGGCAAAACGACGTGATCGACAGCACGCGGGAATCGCGGCCGCCATCGGTGGCACGGTCGATGCGTGACACAAGCGAAACACGAAACACGACATGCGCCACACGCGCCGCGCCCCGATCCCGCCATGCATCCCCCTCTCTTCAACGGCCCCGAACACCAGCCCGAACGCTACCGGCAGCGCATGGTCGAGCTGCAGATCGCCGCACGCGGCATCCGCGACCCCGCGGTACTGGCGGCCATGCGCGCGGTGCCGCGCGAGCGCTTCGTGCCCGACGCGCTGCGGCAATCGGCCTACGACGATGCGCCGCTGTCGATCGGCTCCGGCCAGACCATCTCCCAGCCCTATATCGTCGCCCGCATGGTCGAGGCCGCGCGGTTGCATCCCGCCTCGCGCGTGCTGGAGATCGGCACCGGCTCGGGCTATGCGGCCGCGGTGATGGCGCGCATCGCGGCCCACGTCATCACGCTGGAACGCTGGCGGCGGCTGGCCGAACGTGCCAGCGACGTGCTGCGCGCGCTCGGCTTCGATAACGTCGAGATCCACCTGGCCGACGGCACCGCCGGCTGGGAAGCGGGCGCGCCTTACGACGCCATCGTTTCCGCCGCGGCCAGCCCCGACATCCCCGCCGCGTGGCTGGCGCAGCTTGCGCCGGGCGGCACGCTCGTGATGCCGCATGGCCATCCCGGCCACGCGCAGCGGCTGCTGCGCATCGGCAAGCGTGCGGACGGCACGTTGGAGCGCGAGGACCTCGCCGGCGTGGCCTTCGTGCCGCTGGTCGCGCGCACGGCCGAGGAAGCGGGCAACGAGAATGCCGGCGATTGAGGACCATCGACTCCAGCATCATCGAATCGAGAACCCCGCATCGATCTACGACCATCGATCTACGACCATCGATCGGGGACCATCGACGGAAAACCATCGACGAAGTCCCGGAGGACCGACATGACCAGCGCACTGCACGATCCCATCACCGGCCAGGTGCTCGCCGATACCGATATCGTCGAATGCATCGCCGAGGCGGCCGAGCGTCTTCCCGCCATCGACGATCCAGGATTCGCCGCGGTGGTGGACCGGTTTGCCGACTGCCGCGTGGTATTGCTCGGCGAATCGACGCACGGCACCGCGCAGTTCTACGATGCGCGCGCGGCCTTCACGCGACGGCTGATCGAGCGGCACGGCTTTCGCATCGTGGCGGTCGAGGCAGACTGGCCGGATGCTGCCGCGATCGACCGCTATGTCCGCCAGCTGCCCGCGGCCGAACATCAGGAACCGCCGTTCCGGCGCTTCCCGACCTGGATGTGGCGCAATACCTCGGTGGAGGCGCTGGTCGAATGGATGCGCGGCTACAACGCCGATCGCGCGCCGGACCAGCGCGCAGGCTTTTTCGGCCTCGACATCTACAGCCTGGGCAGCTCGATCTCGACTGTGCTGGGCTATCTGAACCGCGTCGATCCCGACGGCGCGCGCGAGGCGCGCGAACGCTACGGCTGCCTGCTGCCGTGGCGCGAGGACCCGTCGCGCTACGGCGGCGCGGTGCTGAGCGGCCGGGCGCGCGATTGCGAGGACGAAGTCATCGCCCAGCTGCAGGCGCTGCTCGAGCGGCAGCTCGACTACGCGATGCGCGGGCGCGAGCCCTTCTTCGACGCCGCGCAGAACGCGCATCTGGTGGCCTCTGCCGAGCAGTACTACCGGCTGATGTACTACGGCGGGCCTGAAAGCTGGAACCTGCGCGACACCCATATGTTCGACACGCTGACGCGGCTGCTGGACACCTATGCGCCGGGCGCGAAGGCGGTGGTATGGGCGCACAACTCGCATATCGGCGATGCGGATGCGACGGCGATGGGCCGCGACCATGGCGAGATCAATATCGGCCGGCTGTGCCGCGCGCGCTTCGGCGAGGAGGCGGCGCTGATCGGCTTTTCGACGTCGCGCGGCACCGTGGCGGCGGCGTCCGACTGGGACGGGCCGATGCAGGTGATGGACGTCGTGCCCGCGCGCGCCGACAGCTACGAGGCGCTGTTCCAGCGCACCGGCATTGACCGCTGCTTCATCGACCTGCGCGAAGGCGTCCACGAGCAGGCGCGCGCGCTGCTGACGGTGCCGCGCCAGGAACGCTTCATCGGCGTGGTCTACCGGCCCGACACCGAGTTCGCCAGCCACTATGCGTTCGCCTGCCTGCCGCAGCAGTTCGATGCGCTGGCATGGTTCGACCGCAGCGACGCCGTCAAGGCCTTGCGCACCGCGGCGCGTACCGGCATGCCGGACACCTACCCATTCGGCCTGTAGTCCGGCTCGGAGCGACGTCGGCGCCCGGTGCGGGGGCGCGGCTTAGAATGCGGCACCGGGCTTGCAATGCAATACATTGCCTCGCATGGCCCGAACCGACCGACCCGCCAGAGAGACCCCGGTGCGCTACGAATTGACGGACCTACGGCTGTTCCAGGCCATCGCCGAATCGCAAAGCCTGTCCGGCGGCGCCGCCGCCATCCATATCACCGCATCGGCGGCCAGCTATCGGCTCAAGAACCTCGAGCTGGCGCTGGGCACGCCGTTGTTCGTGCGCGCGGCACGCGGCATGGAGCTGACCGCAGCCGGCACCGCGCTGCTCGGCCACGTGCGCGAACTGCTGCGCGGCCTGGAGCGGATGCACGGCGAGCTGGGGCGGTTTTCCGCGGGGTTGAAGGGCAATATCCGCCTGATCGCCAACAGCAGTTCGCTGAACGGCTTCATTCTGCCGAGCGTCGGCCGCTTCCTGAATGCCCATCCCGAGGTCAATATCGACCTGGAGGAACGGGCCAGCCGCGAGATCGCGGCCGCCATCGCCGCGGGCGAGGCCGACGTTGGCGTGCTCGCCGGCGAGGTCGAGACGCAGGGCGTGCGCTGGATGCCGTACGCGGTCGACGAGCTGATCCTGGCCGTGCCGGCCGACCATCCGCTGACGCGCGAGGCGCAGGCGCAACCCGGCGGCGTGCGCTTCGGCGCGGCGCTGGAGCACGACTTCGTCTGCCCGGGCCGCGATACCAGCAATGTCGTGTTCCTGCGCGATACCGCGCACCGGCTGGGGCGCTCGCCCAATGTCCGCCTGCATGCGCCGACCTTCGACGCGGTGCTGGCGCTGGTCGAGGCGGGCGTGGGGCTGGCGCTGGTGCCGCGCAGCGTCGCCGCGGCCTCGCTGCGCGACGGCCGCGTGGTCGGGGTACGTCTCGCCGAAGAGTGGGCGCGCCGCCAGCTGAATCTGGTGCTGCCGGCAGCGGGCAAGCTGCCCGCCTTCGCCGAGGCCTTTGCCGAGTTCCTGCTGGGCGATCCGCACGTCGCCGCGACGCGCGACGCGCTGCCGTGACCGGGCCCGGCCGTACCGTTGAATTGCCGCGAACGGTGGCTTGAAGACATTCGACTGGTTGGCCGAGGGGCGCAAAAATATACTGCTCCGCGATCGAATCGACGCGGAGACCCCATGCTGCACAAGGCCCTGTCCGGCATCAAGGTGCTGGACCTGTCCCGAATCCTGGCCGGGCCCTGGTGTACCCAGAATCTGGCCGACCTCGGTGCCGAGGTCACCAAGATCGAGCATCCCGAGCGCGGCGACGATACGCGCGGCTGGGGCCCGCCCTACCTGCAATCGGCCGACGGCGGCGAGCGGATGTCCGCCTACTTCGCCTGCTGCAACCGCGGCAAGCGCTCGCTGGCGATCGACTTCACCACCCCGGAAGGCAAGGCCGCCACCCTGGCGCTGGCCGACGAGGCCGACGTGCTGGTCGAGAACTTCAAGGCCGGCACGCTGCGGCGTTACGGGCTTGACTATGCGAGCCTGCAGGCGCGCAATCCGCGGCTGGTCTACCTGTCGATCACCGGCTTCGGCCAGAGCGGCCCGATGGCCGACAAGCCAGGCTACGACTACGTGTTCCAGGGCATGGGCGGCCTGATGAGCTATACCGGCCAGCCGGACGGCGAGCCCGGCGAGGGACCGCTGCGCACCGGCGTCGCGGTGGTGGACCTGAGCACCGGCATGTATGCGACCTCGGCGGTGCTGGCCGCGCTGTTCCAGCGCCAGGCCAGCGGCGTGGGCCAGCATCTGGACATCGCGCTGCTCGATGTCGCGGTCGCGCTCAATGCGAATCAGGGCGCCAACTATCTGTTCTCCGGGCGCAATCCGCCGCGCAGCGGCAACGCGCATCCGAACTGCGCGCCCTACGAGGTGTTCCGCTGCGCCGACGGACATCTGATCCTGGCAATCGGCAACGATGCGCAGTTCGCGCGCTTCTGCGAGGTGGCCGGCCTCTCCGACCTGCCGGCCGATGCTCGGTATCGCACCAACAGCGCGCGCATCGCCAATCTGCCGGCGTTGCGGGCATTGCTGGCGCAGGTATTCGCGACCCGCTCGCGCCAGCAGTGGACCGATGCCTTCGATGCGGCCGGCGTGCCATGGGGGCCGATCCACTCGATCGAGGAGGTGTTCGCGCATCCGCAGGTCCGGCATCGCGGCCTGCTGCAACACGCCGAGCATCCGACGCTCGGCCGCATTCCGATGGTGCGCAATCCGATGCTGCCCGACTCGCCCGCCGCCGCGCTCGCTCCCCCGCCGCTGTTGGGCGAGCACGGCGCCTGATGCTTTGCCATACGAGCGCCCACGACCGGCCACGAACACCTGCGGACACCGACGAAGAACCACGAACAACCACCAAGACCACGCAGACCACGAAGACCACGAAGACCACGAGGAGACACCCTTGAAACATCCGCATCGCGCCGCCGTGCGCAAGTCCCGCCAGCTGATCGCCGCGGTGGCCGCCACCGCCGCCACCGCCGCCACGGCCGCCATCGCCACCATCGCAAATCCCGCGCATGCCGACAGCTATCCGAGCAAGCCGATCAAGCTGATCGTCCCTTACGCGGCCGGCGGGACCACCGACATCCTGGCCCGCATCATCGGCACCAAAATGGGCGCCATCCTGGCGCAACCGGTGGTCGTCGAAAACCGCCCGGGCGCCGGCGGCGCGGTCGGCAGCGCCTATGCGGCCAAGCAGCCGGCCGACGGCTACACGCTGGTGATGGAGGTCGAGAGCTCGCACGCCGTCAATCCCAACGTCTACGTGAAGACGCCGTACGACCCGGTCAAGGACTTCGCGCCGATCAGCAACCTCGCCGACGTGCCCAATGTGCTGGTGGTCAATCCGTCGTTCCCGGCCACCGACCTCGCATCCTTCATCAAGCTGCTGAAGGCGAATCCCGGCAAGTACTCGTTCGGCTCTTCGGGCAATGGCGGCCTGAGCCATATGAACGGCGAGCTGTTCATGAGCGAGACCGGCACGCGCATGCTGCATGTTCCGTACAAGGGCCTGGGGCCGGCGCTGAACGATGCGGTGGCGGGGCAGATCCAGGTGGTGTTCGACAATATCCCGTCTTCGTCGGGCCTGATCCAGGGCAAGCGCCTGAAGCCGCTGGCGGTGGCCGCCAGGCAGCGCCTGAAGCTGCTGCCCGATGTGCCGACCTACGCGGAAGCGGGCCTGCCGGCGATGAACAATCCGTCGTGGTTCGGCCTCGGCGCGCCCGCCGGCACGCCCGACGCGATCCTGGACAAGCTCAACGACGCGGTGCGCCAGGCGCTGGCCGATCCCGAGGTCATCGCCGCGATCGAGAAGCAGGGTGCGATTCCGGCGTGGACCTCGCGCAAGGCCTTCGCCGACCTGATCCGCAACCAAAACCAGCACTGGAAGCGCGTCGTCGACAAGATCCAGTTCGCCAAACTGCAGTGAGGACTTCATGAGCGCTCCCGCCAATCCGCCGACGACTACGCCCGCCTATACGCCGACCAATACGCCGACAAATACGCCGACAAATACGCCGACCGATGGGCCCACCAATCCGCCGGCCAATCCCTCCGGCGATACGAACGCCCATCCGGGCCGCCACGCCGCCGTCGCCATCGACGAGCGCGGCATTGCCACCCTGACCATCAGCAACGCCGGCTCGCTCAACATCCTCGGCACGCCGGTGATCGCCGCGCTGACCGACGCGGTACGCGGGCTCGCCGCCGATCCGCAGGTGCGCGTGCTGATCCTGCGCGGCACCGGCGACAAGGGCTTCATCGGCGGCGCGGACATCAAGGAGATGGTCGCGCTGACGCGGGACTCCGCCGAACGCTTCATCGGCGGCCTGCGCGAACTGTGCGATGCCGTGCGCCACTGCCCGGTGCCGGTGATCGCGCGCATGCCGGGCTGGTGCCTGGGCGGCGGACTGGAGCTGGCGCTGGCGTGCGATCTGCGGATCGCCGCCGACAACGCCAACCTCGGCATGCCCGAAGTCAAGGTCGGCATTCCGTCGGTGATCCACGCCGCGCTGATGCCGCGCCTGATCGGCAATGCCCGCACGGCATGGATGCTGCTGACCGGCGAGCTGTGCGACGCCGCGCAGGCGCTGTCGTGGGGCCTGGTCCATCGCGTGGTGCCGCTGGCCGAGCTCGACGCCGAAGTCGAGCGGGTCGCGCAACTGCTGGCCGGCTTCGGCCCGACGGTGGTACGCCAGCAGAAGCGGCTGCTGCGCGAATGGGAAGAGCAACCGGTCGATACGGCGATCGCCAACAGCGTCGCCGAATTCGGCAGCGCCTTCGATACCGGCGAGCCGCAGCGCTATATGGCGGAATTCGTCAATCGCAAGCGATCCTGATACTGCCATCCGCTTGAATTGCCTCGAATTACCTCGAATTGCCTTGAAACGCCGGCCTGTCCGGCGTTTTTTTATTACCGTTGTTTGCAATCCGGGATTCCAAAAAATCGTACAATGCGGCGCCTTTTATTCGTCGGGCATGCTTGAAACGAATCAATAAAAATCCAGGGGCAATTCCACTGATGACCAAGGTTCTCTCGCTCACTCTGCTTTCCACCTGCGCCGCGGCGCTGATCGCCGGCTGCGCCGGCAGCAACGTCAACGGCCTCGTCGATGCCGGCGGCTCGCTGTTCAAGGCGGCCACGCTGTCGGACGCGGACGTCAAGACGCTGTCGGAACAGGCCTGCGCCGAATCGGACAAGGAAAACAAGATCGCGCCGGCCAACAGCCCGTACACCAAGCGCCTGACCGCGATCATGGCCGGCCTGAAGGACAGCGGCGTGCCGGTCCAGGCCAAGGTCTACCTGACCAAGGACGTCAACGCCTGGGCGATGGCCAACGGCTGCGTGCGCGTCTACAGCGGCCTGATGGACATGATGAACAACGACGAGGTGCGCGGCGTGCTGGGCCATGAGATCGGCCACGTGGCGCTGGGCCACAGCAAGAGCCAGATGCAGGTGGCCTATACCGCCGTCGCCGCGCGCGGCGCGCTCGCCGCCAGCGCCAACGGCACCGTGGCCGCGCTGTCGCAGTCGCAGCTGGGCGACCTGTCGGAGAAGCTGATCAACGCGCAGTTCTCGCAGGCGCAGGAAACGGCCGCCGACGATTACTCGTTCGATCTGCTGACGAAGAACAAGGCCAACCGCCAGGGGCTGGTGACGGCCTTCGAGAAGCTCGCCAAGCTCGATGGCGGCAAGTCGGGCATGTTCGATTCGCACCCGGGTTCGGCCGATCGCGCCAAACGCTTGCAGAGCCGTCTGGCCAAGGGCAGCTGAGGCGCCGCGGGTCCTCGTTTGACCTGAAGGGCCGTTGGGGCGAAGCGCTTTGGCGCTTCGCCCTTGTCATATCTGCGCGATTCAATGTCTTCATGGACACGGGCCGGCCGGTAATAAGGACTTTTTATGGCGTAGGGGCTTTCACAGCGCAGGGGCTTTCAATGCGGCTTTTTTGCAACGTGATTTTCACCGTACTTATAGGTGTCATAAAAGCAAGCGAAGATCGCCCCCGTTTGCGCCGGCAGGGGTTCACGGGTCGAACCCGCGCCACGCTGCCGGCGACAGACTCTGTCTTCCATCACCAGTCAAAAGAGAACACACCGTGAAGAAAGCCCTCCTCGCGCTGGCCGCGACCGCTGCCACCGCCGCCTCAGGCGCAGCGTTCGCCCAAACCAACGTCACACTGTACGGTATCGTCGATGCCGGCATCGAAGTCATCAGCAATGCCCCGAGCGACGGCGGCGGCGACACCGCCGTGCGCATGAACTCGGGCAACCTGTCGGGCTCGCGCTGGGGTCTGCGCGGCACCGAGGACCTGGGCGGCGGCCTGAAGGGCCTGTTCGTGCTGGAAAGCGGCTTCGATATCGACACCGGCCGGTCGGCCCAGGGTGGCCGCCTGTTCGGCCGCGCCGCCTACGTCGGCCTGCAAGGCAACTTCGGCACCATCTCGCTGGGTCGCCAGCAGAACGCGCTGTACGACCTGTTCGGCGCCTTCGACCCGATGGGCGTCGGTCCGCGCTACTCGCTGAACAGCGTCGACTCGGCCTTCAACGGCCGCGCCGACAACAACATCAAGTACACCGGCAAGTTCGGCGGCCTGACCGCGACCGGCTTCTACAGCTTCGGCCGCGACAACAACGGCGAAGTCCCGGGCGAAACCAAGGTGGCGCGCCAGTTCGGTGGTGGCCTGTCGTACGCGGCGGGCGGCTTCTCGGTCGGCACGGCCTATGACCAGTACCAGGGCGCCACCGTCGCGCTGCAGGACCGCGCGGCAAAGCGCCTGGCGGTCGGTACCGCCTACGAGTTCGGCGCCGCCAAGGTGTTCGCCGGCTATCGCTGGATGCGCGACGAGGGCGTGGGCAGCGCCACCGCCACCAGCGTCCGCAGCAACCTGTACTGGGCCGGCGCTCGCTACAAGTTCACCCCGGCCTTCAGCCTGACCGGCGCGGCCTACTACGAAGACACCAAGAACACCGGTGCCGATCCGTGGATGTTCGTGCTGTCCGCCGACTACTCGCTGTCCAAGCGCACCGACGTCTATATGAACGTTGGCTACGTGCGCAACAAGGACGGTTCGGACCTGGGCCTGAACGGCGCGGGTACCGCCCAGGCCGGCGAGAACCAGACCGGCGTGACCATCGGCATGCGTCACCGCTTCTAAGCGAAGCCTCCGAAGGCCCGCCACGCGGGCACGCGGCGGCGCCAGGGCACTCGCGCGCCGCCGCGCGAACGATCATATCGACCTTGTCTTCTTCATGGGTGCAAGGACGTTGGGCCGGTAGGACTACCGGCCCCTTTTTATTTCGCCCCTCATTGGCGGCCCTCATTGGCGCCCTCCTTGGCCCCATCGAATGCCGTACCGCGGCATGGCTTGAAGATTTTTGATGGTGTCGCACAAACCGGCGCCGGCACGGCGACCCGATCGCGCGCTAGCATCGGGGCTTTCGTTGTTCCGTGTCCCCGCGCATTGCCCCATGACGTTTGTCGTAACTGATGCCTGCATCCAGTGCCGCTATACCGATTGCGTCGAGGTCTGCCCGATGTCGTGTTTCCACGAAGGGCCGAATTTCCTCGTGATCGATCCCGACGAATGCATCGATTGCTCGATGTGCGTGCCCGAATGCCCGGTCGGCGCCATTTATTCCGAAGAGAATCTTCCCGAAGACCAGCGGCATTTCGTTGGGATCAATGCCGAATTGGCCCGCAAGACCGAATGGAAACGGCTGACGCATGCCAAGGGGCCGTTGCCGGAGCATGAGGCCTGGGCCCGGGTCCAGGGCAAGCTCGACAAGCTGATCCGCGATTGAAGCATCGCGCTCGGCCGTAACGGGAAATCACGGCAAAAAAAAGATGGGCCCGCAGGCCCATCTTTACCGTGGCGGTTGGCGGATCGCAAACCGGACCGCTGACCGGTTCGCCAACCGGGACGCCTAATCAGCAGCGGCCCTTCTTCGCCTGTCCCGGCGGGCAGTGGTACGGGCCGGGGCCCGGGTCCACCACGACCGCGCCGGGCGTCACCACCGCACCGTGCGGGGTATAGACAGCGCAGCCGCCGAGCAGCGTGCCGGCGCCGATCAGCAGCGCGCAAATTCCCTTCATTGCCTTCATTGCGTTTTCCTGGTTTTTCGTTGGGGGTTCATTGCATCAGAACTGGAAGTTTGCCGTCGCATCGGTCGCCGACACGTCGCGGTCGGTGCTCAGCGTGGCGCCAGTAATCGATGTCGCCGTGACAGTGTACTTGCCCGCGGCCGCCGTGTCGGCAGCGAGGGCGATCGGCAGCGTCGGCTGATACGTTCCCACCAGCGGCGCGGCGGCCGGCACGTTCAGCTGATAGGCGCCGGTATCGAAGTTCGCATTGGCGACGGCCACTTCGATCGGCGAGCCGGCGACGGTCTGCTTCGCCTGCACGAAGGCCTGCGCGGATGCGGGCAGCACCGAGCCGGTGATCCGGCGCATCGGCGAGGCCGGCAGCGTGATCGGCGCCGCCGAGGTCGAGACCGTGGTGGTGGTCTGCGCGGTGACCGGCACGTTCTGGATCACGCCGGTGGCACGATCGTTCTGCACGACCACCACGCTGTAGTTGCCGGCATCGCTGCTGCGCAATAGCGGCGACAGCGTGAAGGCGCCATTGCTGTCTGCCAGCGTGCCCTTGATGGTCACGCCATTCTGCTGCGCGTAGACGGTCGCGCCTGCCTGTGCCGGCGAGACATAGCCCTGGATCGCGCCGCTGACCACCAGCGGCACCGCGGTCACCACCGGCTTGAGCGCATAGGAGCCGTTGCCGCGCTGCACGATCGAGCGGCACGCATCGAAGTCGAGCACCAGGTCGACCAGCGTGTCGGGCTGCACGGTAAACGGACGGATGATCTTGTACCCGCTCTGCGTCGCGCTCGGCGTATCGAGCGGCTGTTCGGCGCCGCCCGTGGGCACCACCGAGTTGGCGAGGGAATTGCCGGTATTGCGATCGAGCACCAGGCGGATCTGCTGGTATTGGCCGGCCGGCAGCACGGTCTGCCCCAGCTTGGTCAGGGTGCCGTTCTGCAGCGACAGCAGGTCGATGCGGCGGGACGGATTGACGTCGATCTCGGCCCAGCCGCCGGTGCCGTCTTCGGCGTTGGCGCTGGTATGGACGCGGATCTTGTCGACGGTGACGAAGACATGATCGAAACCGCAGGCGGGCGCGTCCGTCATCGATACGCTCAGCGTACCCTTGCCGCCGCCATCGTCATCACCGCCGCCACCGCAGGCGGCCAGGATTGCGGCAGACGCGGCCACGCCGAATGCCAGCCCCCGGTACTTGAAATTGGTTCTCATTTCCCTCTCCTTGACTTCCTTATTGGGAATCTTGAGCATAATTTCCGATCGCTCCGGAAAGGCGTGACATATTGTAAGAGCTGAAACACGGCGCGCTTTTTGCGAACTCCATTGCGTTTTCGAACCACCGGAATTAACGGAGCGATTACCGCAATTGGCGCGCGGAGTCCGGAGCTCCGCGTTCAAGAGATCGGAACCAGAGTTCGAACCCTGAAGCTCAGAACGCATACGACAGCGATATCCCCGCAAATGCATTGCGCCCCGCCGCGGGCTCGAAATATCGCCCATTGCCATCGTTGACGATCACCGAACCCGCATAGCGGCGGTCGAACAGATTGTCGACGCGCGCAAAGGCATTGACCGTCCAGCGGCCGAATGGCGTCGCATAGCCCGCCTGGATGCCGGTCACGACATAGCCCGGCGCGCGGTCGCTGTTGCGGTCGTCGACCGGCACCGCGCTCAGATAACGTAGATCGATGCCGGCGCGCCAGCCGCGCGGCGGCGCCCAGCCCAGCGAGCCATAGAACGCGTGGCGCGCGGTGCCGGGCAGGCGGTTGCCGGCGACGATGCCGGGCGGCACGGTGTCGCGAAAGGTCGCATCCAGAAAGCTGTACGCGAGTTGCGCCTGCCAATGACGGTGCAGCACGCCGCTCCAGCCCAGTTCCACGCCCTGGCGCAGCGTGCGGCCGGCATTGCGATAGCTCGCGCGGCCGCCGCTGCTGGTCGCGGTGACGATCTCCTGGTCGGTACGGGTCTGGAACAGCGCAGCCGTCAGCAGGCCGCCGGCGAGCTTCTGCTTGGCGCCGACTTCCACCGACGTGCTGGTGGCCGGCCGCAACGCAAAATTGAGGCCCGCCGCGCCATCGGGCCGATACGAGATCTCGTTCAGCGTCGGCGTCTCGAAGCCGCGTCCTGCGGTGGCATACAGATTCAGCGATTCGCCGACGCGATAGCGCAGCGCGCCCACGGGCAGCCATTTGTCGTAGCGCACCGAGCCGCTGTCGTCGCCATTCGCGCCGACGATATAGCGGTCGCTCGACGAGAAGCGCACGGTGCTGTGGCGCAGGCCCGCTTCGACGGTCAAGCGCGGCGTGAGGCCCAGCGACGCCTGCAGATACTGATCGAAGTTCCACACCGTATTGCGTTCGTCGCGCCGCAGCCGGCCCTGTTCGCCGAGCACGGGCTGCCCCGAGCCGCCGATGAAATTCTCGTAGCCGCGGCGCGCTTCCTCCATCGTGTCGTAGGCGAGCCCCGCAATCAGCGTCAGCGGCATGTGGCCGATCCGAGCATGGTGCGTCCAGCGCAGGTCGGCGCCGCCGTAGTCGCGCGCCAGATCGATGACACCACCCGCCGACAGCGGGCTGCGCTGCGCCGCCGGCGGGATCGACAGGAACTGGCGCGTCTCGCGCCGGCCGTAGTAGATCATCGCCATCAGCGTGTTGTCGGCGTCGATCCGACGCTCATGGCGCAGCCCGCCCTGCGCCTGCTGCACGGTCTTGCGCGTATGGAACTGTTCGGCCAGCGGCGCCGAGCGCGGCGCGCTCTCGAACTGCGCGCGTGTCAGCCCGAGCGGGTCCTGCGCGCTCAGGTCGACCGCATTGGCGACCAGCGTCCAGCCGCTGTCGGCATCGGGACGCCACGTCAGCCGCGCATTGCCGAGGTTCTTGCGCGCGGCGCTGTGGTCCCGATATCCCTCGGTGGTGAAGCGCGATGCGCTGACCAGATAGTCCAGGCCCGGCTCCCCCTCGGCCGGCGCGCCACTGGCCTTCAGGCCATGGCGCCAGGTGCCGTAGCTGCCGGCGCCGAAGCTGCCTTCGAGCAGTGGCGGACGCGCGCCGGGTTCGGTCCAGACCTGGATCACGCCGCCCGATGCGTTGCCGTACAGCGCCGATGCGGGGCCGCGCAATACCTCGACGCGGTCGATCGAGGCGATATTGATGTTCGAGGTCTGCCCCTGCCCGTCCGGCATCGTGGCGGGAATGCCGTCGACATAGAGGCGCAGCCCGCGCACGCCGAAGCTCGAACGCGCGCCGAAGCCCCGGATCGACAACTGCAGGTCCTGTGCATAGTTGTGCCGGTCCTTGACCAGCAGGCCCGGCACGCCGCCAAGCCCTTCGCTCAGATTGATCTGCGGCCGGCCCTCGCGCAGCGCGCTGCCAGCCACCACATCGGCCGATGCGGGCGTATCGAACACCGAGGCGTCGATGCGCGTGGCCGTCACGACCACCGGCGCCAGCGCCGGCTGCGCGTCCGGCTCCGGCACGGCGGGCGCTTGCTGTGCGCCGGCCCATCCCGACAGCGGCAGCAGCATGGCCGCCGCCCACCCCGTTCCACCGCTCCTCATCGACGCTTCGCCGTCATTGCCGTCACGCGCCAGACCACGTTGCCGACATCGTCGGTTACCAGCAGCCCGCCGCGGCGATCGTCCTTGACGTCGACCGGGCGGCCATGGGCGCGCTCCTCGCCGTCGAGAAAGCCGGTCAGCACATCGATCGGCTCGCCGTTCGGCATGCCGCCGCGGAACGGCACGAAGATCACCTTGTAGCCGCTCTTTGGCTTGCGGTTCCAGGAGCCATGCTGGCCGACGAACAGTCCCTCGCGGAACGGCGCGGGCCAGTGCAGTCCGTCCGCGAACGTGATGCCGAGCGAGGCGGTATGCGGACCCAGCGCATAGTCGGGCACCAGCGCGGTGGCCACCAGCTCGGGCCGCTGCGGCTGGACGCGCGTATCGACGTGCTGGCCCCAATAGCTGTAGGGCCAGCCGTAAAAGCCGCCATCCCGCACCGACGTGATGTAGTCCGGCACCAGGTCGCTGCCGATCTCGTCGCGCTCGTTGACCGCGGTCCACAGCTTGCCGGTGACCGGTTCCCACGCCAGGCCGTTCGGATTGCGCAGGCCCGTTGCATACAGCCGCATCTTGCCGCTGGCGCGATCGAGCTCCCAGATCGCGGCCCGGCCCTGCTCGATCTCCATGCCCTTCTCGGCGACGTTGCTGTTCGAGCCGACCGTGATGTACAGCTTGCGGCCGTCGTGGCTGGCGATCACGTTCTTGGTCCAGTGATGGTTGATGCCGGCGGGCAGGTCCACCACCTTGACGCCCGGCTCGTCGATCCGGTCGGCGCCGGGACGATAGCGGAAGCGGACCAGCGCGTCGGCATTGGCGACATAGAAGTCGTTGCCGACCAGCACCATGCCGAACGGCGAGTTCAGGCCCTGCAGGAAGACCGAGCGCTTGTCGGCGACGCCGTCCCGATCGGTGTCGCGCAGCAGCGTGATGCGGTTGGCGCTGGGCGTGCCGGCACCGGCGCGCTTCATCACCATCTTCATGACCCAGTCGCGGATGCCCTTGCCCGATTCCGGCTTGGGCGGCGCGTTCGACTCCGCGACCAGCACGTCGCCGTTGGGCAGCACATAGAGCCAGCGCGGATGATCGAGCCCGTCGGCAAACGCCGTCACCGCGAGCCCGGGCGCGGGCGTCGGCCGCGCCCCTGCCGGCCAGCCGATCGCCGGCGCGATGTCCACGGTCGGCAGCAGGGTCTTGTTCGGCGGCGGCAGGGTCGGCGACGGACCGGTGCCCTGCGCCACCGTCAGCGTGGCGCGGTCCCCCATGCCCAGCAGGAAGCAGCCGCCAACCAGCAGCATGACGGCACCCATCACGATGACAAGGCGAACCTTCCTCATGACGCACTCCTCGATGGTTTGCGACCTGACAGGTCTTGCGACAAGTATCGGCGCGAATGCCGCCGCTGCCAGCGGTGGCAAACCCGGTTCTGTGCATTCTAAGGCACCGCTGTCCGTCGTCCCCGTGGACGCGCCCCCCCAACGCGCGGACCCGGCGTCCTGCCGCCGCCCCCGGGGCCATCGGCCACGACTTCGGGGGCGCGACCGATGCAGCGGCGGATGTCGATTTGGCTCGAAGCCGTTCGACAACAGGACAGGAGCCGCCGCCCTGGCACACCGGCCACGCCGGGTCCACCCCATGCGGCGGGTTCGAAACCGAACCGACAAGGAGCACATCATGAGCATCAGCAAGGACGAGCAGACCATCGCGCAGATGATGGAAGACTGGGCCCGCGCGCTGGAACGGCGCGACGCCGCCGCCATGACGGCGAACTATGCGCCCGACGTGGCGCTGTTCGACGTCAAGCCGCCCTATGCGCTGCAAGGTGTCGACGCATATCGCGCCACCTGGGAGGCGTGCTTTCCGTATCTGCCCCGGCGCTTCCGCTCCGAACGCAAGGACATCGCGCTGACCGTCGGCGCCGATCTCGCGTTCTGCCACTGCCTGAGCCGCATCGCGCCGGTGGACGAGCCCGACCATCCGGCCGGCGGCACCTGGATCCGCATCACGGTCTGCTTCCAGAAGCGCGATGGGCGCTGGCTGGTGGTGCACGAGCATGGCTCGCTGCCGTTCGATCCGATGACCGAGAAGGTCGTCTATATCGGGGATACGGAGGCGGAGACGGCCTGAACGACCATCCGAGCGCATTTACCGGACGGCTTGACAAGGGGAGTACGAAGCATAAAATTGCACGACGTTCAAAATTAAGCGACGTGCAAATGGAAGCCACGCCTCGGCGAACCGCCCATCGAACTGCCCAGACTCCGTTCGACCCGCCCACCGCCGCCCCGCCTCCCGCGGGGCGGCGTCAGCGCAAGCGCAATCAGACGCTCGACCATCTGGCGGCCACCGCCTTCGACCTGTTCGAGACGCATGGCTACGACGCGGTGACGATGGAGCAGATCGCCGCGCAGGCCGACGTGGCCAAGGGCACGCTGTACAACCACTTCCCGGTCAAGGAGGCGCTGCTGGCCCACCAGTTCCACGGCGAGCTGGCCGCGGGACTGCAGCAGTTGCGAGGGGCGCTCGACGGCCTCGGCAGCTTCCAGGCGCGGCTGTGCTATCTGCTGTCTGCCTCGGCCGACTGGTGCGAGGCGCGCCGCGGTTACCTGCCGCACTATCTGCGTTTCCGCTTTCTCGATCTAGGCCCGGGGCGCTTCGGGCAGAGTGCCGGCGGCAACAGCGACGGCAACGGCAGCGGCGAAGCAGCCCCAGGGCGCAGCGGCATGGACCTCGCCTTCGATGCGCTGATGGCGGCGGCCCAGCAGAGCGGCGAGCTGCGGCGCGACCTGCCGTCGGGGCAGCTCGCCACGCTGTTCCATCATCTGTACCTGGGCGCGCTGATGCGCTGGCTCGCGGCGCCCGCCGGCGACCTGCGCGCCGAGTTCGCGGCCATCGTCGACCTGTTCTTCCACGGCGCGGCACGCGCGGCCGAGCCGGAGCGCGCACCATGAGCGCCCTGCTGCTCGACTGGCCGGCCGCCGCGGTGCAAGGGCCGGCCGCCGCCGGCGGCAAGGGCTGGCAGCTGGCGCTGATGGCGCAGCTCGGCGTGCCGGTGCCCGACGGCTTCGTGATCCATGCCGACGCGAGCCGCGGCCGGCGCGCCGGCGATCCGGTGCCCCAGGCCCTGCGCGACGCGCTCGCGCGCGAACTGGCGGTGCGGGATTGGGAAACCACGCCGCTCGCGGTCCGCTCGTCGGCCCCGCAGGAGGATTCGGCGCAGGCCTCGTTCGCCGGCATTCACCTGTCACGGCTGAACGTGACCGGCGTGGATGCCGTGGCCGAGGCGGTGCAGGCGGCCTGGGATTCGGTGTGGGAGCCGGCGGCGGTCGCCTATCGGCAACGCCTCGGTCTCGACCGGCAAGGACACCAACCGGCGATGGCGGTGGTCGTGATGCCGCTGCTGCCGGCGGTGGCGGCCGGCATCGCCTTCACCTGCGACCCGCTGTCCGGCCGCGACGATCAGTTGCTGATCCACGCGCATTGGGGCCTGGGCGAAGCGCTGGTCGGCGGACAGGCCGATGGCGACGAATATCGGCTGCAGAGCAACGAAAGCACCGATGGCGACGATGCGCTGCGCGTGATCGCGCGCCGCCTCGGCGGCAAGCAGCGCATGACGCGGGTCCTGTCCGGCGGCGGCACCACGGTGATCGACACGCCCGCGCAGCAGGCCGCCGAGGCGGTACTGTCCGACGCGCAGGCCATCGCGCTCGGCGGGCTGTCGCGCGATGCCGCCAGCGCGCTGGACTTCGCCAATCCCCGCTATGACATCGAATGGGTCTGGGACGGCGAGCGCTTCTGGATCGTGCAGGCCAGGCCCGTCACCGCGCGTGCGCGGCACACCTATCCGGCGCTGCGCGAGCAGCCGCGCTACTGGTCGCGCGGCAATACCCGCGAGATCATGCCCGACCCGCTGTCCGCGCTCGACTGGCACGGCTGCCGCACGATGGCCAACCGGATGCTGACGCTGGGCTTTTCGCTGTCCGGCTATCCGATCCTGCCCGGCACCGAGCACGCGGCGCTGTTCGACGGCCGCCTGTATCTCGACGTGTCGCTGATGCAGTGGGAGTGCTACGACGCGCTGGGCGTGCGTCCCGACGCCGTCAACGGCCTGCTCGGCGGCACGCAGCCGGAGATCGCGGTGCCGCCTCCCAGCGCGCGCGACCGCCTCGCCCGCGGCCTGCGCATGCTGCGCTATCTGGCGCGCTCACCGCGGCAACGACGCCTGGGCGAAGCGGCGCTGGCGCGCGCCGCCGAGCAGACGCGCCAGTGGCGCCAGCAGGCGCTGCCGGCCGATCGCGGCGCGCTGGCCCGGCTGCTGCGCGAGCAGTTCCGCACCGTGGCGCAGGCCGATCCGCTGTTCTTCCTGCAGGGCTCGGCCGGCGGCACGCTCGCCGGGCTGGTCGATCTGGTCGAGAAGTACTGCCCCGGCGAGGGCTATGCGGTGACCGCGGCGCTGATGGCCGGGGGCGAGCCGAGCGTCACCGCGCAGCAGGGCTATGCGCTGATCGCGTTGGCCGAGACCGCCGCGGCGGATGCCGAAGCGCTGGCGTGGCTGCGCAGTCCGCAGCGGATCGGCGCGCAGTGGGAGCAACGGCTGCCCGCGCATAGTCCCTTTCGCCGCGCGTTCGCCGAATTCCTGGAGCGCTACGGCCATCGCGCCACCGCGGAAAGCTATGTGCGGCAGCCGCGCTGGCGCGAGGCGCCCGACTATCTGCTCGACACCGTGCTTGGCATGATCGGCAGCGACGCCCACGCGGTGCGGCAGCGCCAGCGCGATGCCGCGCGCCAGGCGTGGCAGCGTCTGCGCGCCGCGATACCGCCGTTGGCTCGCCCCGCGATGCTGCCGCTGCTGCGGCGGATGGTGCGGGTCGCGACGCGCGAGTGCAATCAGCGCGAGGCCGCGCGCAGCGCGTTGATGCGGTATCTCGAAGTGGTGCGGCGCACCGCGCTGGCGCTAGGCGCGCAGTTGACCCGTGCGGGTGCGAACGCTGACGAGGGCAGCAACGAGGACGACAAGGAGAACGGCAACGACGCCGGCTTGAAGCGGGCCGACGATGTGTTCCATCTGACCGCGTTCGAATTGCTCGCGGCCGCGGAAGGCCGGATGCCGCTGCAGCACGCCGCCCGGCGCGCGGCGCGGCGCGCCGAAACGCTGGCGCGTCAGGCCGGGCAGACCGAGCCTGCGGTGATCGTCGAGCAGCCGGGCGCATTGCCGGCGGTGTTCCCCTCGTCGGAACCGAGCGCCGCGTCGGTGGCAGATGCCGCCGCCGGGCGCTGGTCCGGCACGCCGGTCGGCGCCGGGCAGGCGCAGGGACCCGCTTGCGTCGCACGCAGCCCGCAACAGGCGACGGCGATGGCCAATGGCGACATCCTGGTGGCGCCCAGCACCGATCCGGCCTGGACGCCGCTGTTCCTGCGCGCCGGCGGCCTCGTGATGGAGACCGGCGGCTACCTGTCGCATGGCGCGATCGTCGCGCGCGAGTTCGGCATTCCGGCCGTGGTCAATCTGCCCGGCATCCTGTCGCAATTGGCCGACGGCGACACGCTGGCGGTGGACGGCAATCGCGGCACCGTCCAGCGGGTGGCCACAAATCGGGTGGCCGCCGGCTAGCGGCCCGAACTGTCGAAGCCCGAGTTGTCGACGCCCGAGTTGTCGAAGGCCGAGTTGTCGAAGCCCGAGCCGTCGAAACCCGAGCCGTCGAAATCCGAGCCGTCGAAATCCGAGCCGTCGAAACCCAAGCCGTCGAAGCGCGCCGTCCAAGCACGAGCTGTCGAAGCCGAAGCCGTCCAGGCTCAGGCCGGTGCGTCCCGCGTCAGGCCGCGGCCAGCTGCGCGCGGGCAACCGCCGCGCCCTTCGACTGCGCGGCGGCGCCGTGGCCCGCCGCGAGGCGGAACATCGCGACCGTTTCCAGCAGGCGCGTTGCCTGTTCGTCCAGCGAATGCGCAGCGGCGGCGGCTTCCTCGACCAGCGCGGCGTTCTGCTGCGTGACCTGGTCCATCTGGCCGACCGCCTGGTTGACCTGCTCGATGCCGCGGCTCTGTTCGCCGGTGGCCGCGGCGATCTCGCCGATGATGTCGGACACCTGCTTGACCGCCTGCTGGATCTCGTTCATGGTCGCGCCCACGCTTTCGGCCTGGGCCGAGCCGGTGCGCACCGTCGACACCGAGGCGTCGATCAGTTCCTTGATCTCCTTGGCGGCGCTCGACGAGCGCTGCGCCAGCGTGCGCACCTCGCCGGCCACCACGGCGAAGCCGCGGCCCTGTTCGCCGGCTCGCGCGGCTTCCACCGCGGCGTTCAGCGCCAGGATGTTGGTCTGGAAGGCAATGCCCTCGATCATGCCCGTGATCTCGGCGATGCGGTTCGAGTTGGTGCTGATCGCGCCCATGGTCTCGACCATCTGGCCGGTGGCGACATGGCCGTGATGCGCCACGGCGGCCGCGTTGTCGGCCAGCGTGCTGGCCTGGCGCGCGCTGTCCGCGTTGTGGCGCACCGTGGTGGTCAGCTCTTCCATGCTGGACGCGGTCTCCTCGAGCGAGGCGGCCTGCTGCTCGGTGCGCGACGACAGGTCGGCGTTGCCGGCCGCGATCTGGCGTGCGGCCACGCCGACCGAATCGCTCGACTGGCGCACCTCGCGCATCGCCGCGGCAACGCGGTCGAGCAGCGCATTGAAGCTCTGCGCGGTGCGGCCCACCTCGTCGAGACGGCGCACCGGCGAGCGATGGCTCAGGTCCAGCGTTTCGCTGACATGCTCCATGCTGGCCTGCATCTCGCCCAGGCTGTCGCGGATGCGGCGATACAGCAGCCACGCCAGCACGGCGACGATCAGCACGGTCACGCCGATGACGGTGCCGAACACGCGCACCGCGATCGCGCTGGCGCGCTGGTTCTCCACCACCGAGTCGTCGCCCATCTTGCTGTTGAAGTCCAGATGCGCGTCGATCTGCTTGCGCAGCGCGCCCGAGGCCAGATGCAGCTCGCCCGACGACAGCATCGCGTGCAGGCCCGCGGTGTCGTTGGTGCGGGACAGCGCAAAGAAAGCGGGATGCTGGGCGCGATAGCGTGCCAGCGCGGCGCGGTCCTCCTCCAGCAGCTTGCGGTCGGCATCGTTGGAGATGTCCTCGCGCTCGTACCGGGCGGCCAGATCGTCGAAGCGCTTGATCGCGTTGGCGATCTCCTGCTCGGCGTCGTCCTTGGCCTTCGCGTCGTCGGCGAGCGCATGGCGATACAGCTGGACCCGGATCGCGGTGGTGCTGTCCTTGATCGCATTGAGCCGGCGCACGCTGGTCAGGGTGTTTTCGTTGAAATACTCCAGGCGTTGTTCGGCCTGGTTCAGTTGCCAGATGCCGCCGATGCCGACGACCAGCAAGGCGAGCAGGGAGAAGAACAGCGTGAAAAGCAGACGTTGACTGATGTTCATGATGGGGCCAGGGGACGGCTATCATCAAAAAAGCGGCTCAGTAGCCGCTTAATTCTGATGTTAGTGTGGTTTCATTCAGGGTTTACGTCAGCCCTGCGGCACTCTTGAGCCCTGCCTGGCGTGAATTTCGCTAGATCGGGATATCGAGGACAAATACGGAGACGACAAATGGCCATGTCGGAAACCTATATGGCGATCGAACCGCCACGCGAGGATATCGACGCGTTGCCCGGCGCCGCTGTGCTGGAATTCGGCGCACCCTGGTGCGGCTACTGCATGCGGGCGCAGGCGCCGATTGCCTCGGCCTTCTCGCGCCATCAGCAGGTGCGGCACATCAAGGTCGAGGACGGCAGCGGCCGCCCGCTCGGCCGCTCGTTCCGCATCAAGCTGTGGCCGACCCTGGTGTTCCTGCGCGACGGCAAGGAGGTGGCGCGGCTGGTCAGGCCGACCGATGCGGACGAAATCGAGAAGGCGATGCGGCAGATCGACCGGAATGCCGGGGACGAGGCGGCCGCCGCCTAGCGTTGGTGCGGATCCGAGGGGTCGGTGTTGCCTGTGCGGGCATGTCCGGGCTGACTCTCTCTGTTCCGGTCCGGCAAGGGAGAACAGCGGCGTGATGATTGCCCGCGTGCCCCGCTGCTGGGTACATTGCGCGATGCGTACCCTCACGTCGCGTACCAACGCCCTCACGACATGATCGACCCCGCCACCCTTGCCGCCCTGCGCGATTTCCCGCGCCAACTGGAAGTCTTCCACGCGGCCGTTCCGGCCACCCATCGCAACTGGTCCCCGGCCAGCTGGGAAGGCGTGCCGAGCGAGCCGTTCACCGCGATCGGCCAGCTGTGCCACGTTCGCGATATCGAGATCGATGGCTATCACGTGCGCTTCGCGCGCGCACTCGCCGAGACGCATCCGCTGCTGCCATCGATCGACGGCGACGCGCTGGCGATCGAGCGAGGCTATGCGACCGCCGATGCCGCGCAGGTGCTCGCGGACTTCCGCGCGGCGCGCGAGAAGACCGTCGCGCTGATCGCCGGCCTGGACGATCGGCAGCTTGCCCGCACGGCGGAGTTCGAGGGCTACGGAGCGCTGACGGTCCGCAGCCTCGTGCATTACCTGTGCAGCCACGACCAGCAGCATCTGGCCGGAATGCAGTGGCTGCTGGGGAAGATCCACGCCGAGCCATTGGCCTGAGCAGCGCGGCGGACGCGCCCGGATAACGCTGGCCCGACGCTGACCTCACGCTGACCTCACGCTGGCCTGACGCTGGCCTGAGGCTGGCCTGAGGCTGGCCTCATGTGGGCTGGCGCTGGGTTGGCGCTGGCCTAACGCTGCAAAAAGCGCTCGCTTGCCGCGATCGCCGGTGCCGCGGATCCTTGCGCCGTTGCGCTGCCGATCGCGTCGCTCAGTTGCCGCACCGTCAGCTGCATGCCGCGCAGCCCACCGCCATCCATCAGGTACCACAGGATCGGATCGAGCCTGACCACGCGCACCGGCTTGCCGGCGGCATTGCGCCCCAGTGCGCCGCCGTCGAGCGAGGCCAGCGCCGCCGAGGGCGGCTTGCCGACCGCCGCGTCGCGGTCGATCACGAACAGCCAGTCGGGATTGGCGTCGCGGATCTGCTGCACCGTCAGCTTCGTTCCCCTGCCCTCCGGATTCAGATCCGGCAGCGCGGCCTGGAAGCCGAACGCGTCGTGCACGGTGCCGAAGCGCGAGCCCGGCCCTTGCGCGCTGATGTTCTCGCCCGCGGTCAGCACCACCAGGGCCGTGCCCGCGGTGGCCGCCCTTTGCTTCAGCGTCTCCACGCCGGCGCGCAGCGCCTGCACCGCGGTCGCCGCCTGCTGCTGCCGGCCGAACACGCGGCCCAGGCTCTCGGCATGGCGCGCGATGCTGCCGATGCGGTCGGCGCGATCGATGCTCAGGTCCACCGTCGGCGCGAGACGGGACAGCGCCTCGTACTGCTTCGCCGACCGTCCGCCGACGACGATCAGGCCTGGCGCGATCGCCTCGATCACGGCCGGGTTCGGTTCGAACAGCGTGCCGACCTTGACCACGCTGTCGCTGCGATAGCGGGCCAGATGCGGGGGTAGCGTCGTGGCGGGAACGCCCACGACCGGCACACCGAGCGCGTCCAGCGTATCGAGCGCGGCCAGGTCCATCGTGACCACCTTGGCCGGCTGCGCCGGCAGCGTCGTGGTGCCCTTTGCATGGGCGATCGACAGCGTGGGCCCGGTGGCGGGGAGCGGTGCCACCGGTGCCGCCGATGCGGGCGGTGCCGCCGCAATGGCGACGCAGCAGAACGCAGAAGACGCAACGCACGCCGCGGCGAGCGCGCCGGCAGGGGCGCGGCGCAAGGCCCGCGTCGCAGCGGACATCGTGAACGGAATCGATTGCATGGCCACTCCTCAGAACTTGACCGAGACGCTCATCCAGTAGCGCCGGCCGTCTTCGACATAGCCGTAGTCGGCATAGCGGACCGACTTGTCGAACAGGTTGTAGATGCCGGCGAACACCGACACGTTCTTGTTGACCCCATAGGTAGCGCCGAGGTCGACGAAGGTGTACGACGGCGCCACCACGGTGCTCGACGACGGCCCGGTGATCGGCTGGCTTTCCTTGCCGCGATAGTTGACGCGGGTCCAGGCGCGCAGCGCGCCGGTGGCCTGCCAGTTCAGCGTCGCGGTCAGCAGGTGTTTCGGCAGCTGGTTCAGCGGCTGGCCCTGGTACTGGCCGCTCTCCTGCTCGGACTTGGTGAAGGTATAGCTGCCGACCAGCGACCAGTCGCGCGCCAGTGGCCACTTCAGGTTCGCCTCGATGCCGCGCGAGTACGCCTTGTCGACGTTCATGTAGGTGGTCGGATTGGCGCCGAACTGGTTCGGTCCATCGGTGCACTGCGTGAGCGGACAGGCGACGCGGGTGATCTTGTCCTTGAAGTCGTTGTTGAACACCGTGAAGCCGGCCTGGAAGCCGGTGCCGTTGTCGTACAGCAGGCCGATTTCCTGCGTGACCGAGGTCTCGGGCTTCAGGTCCGGGTTGCCGTACATATTGCCGCCGCGGCTGGTCTGGCCCCAGCCCGCCACAGTCTGGCGCAGGTCGGGCGCGCGGAAACCGGTCGAGACGCCGCCCTTGACGGTCCAGCGGTCGGCCACCTGCCAGACGCCGTACAGGCGCGGACTGTAGTGGTCGCCGAACTTCTCGTCCTTGTCCATGCGCAGGCCGCCGGTCAGCGCAAAGCGCTCGGTCAGCCGCCATTCGTCCTCGGCGAACAGCGCCCATTGATAGCGCTCGACCTGGTTCGGGCCGCCGGCGATCTGGTTGCCGGTCTGGTCGTTCAGGCGCTGGTTCAGATAGTTCGCGCCGACGGTCAGCATGTGGTTGCCGAGCGGCATCGTCCAGCTGGTGCGCATGTCCAGATTCCGGATCTTCATCCGGCGCGTACGGTTGTCGAACTCCTCCTGCTGGATATAGCTGTCCGAGGTCGCGAAGCCCCAGCGGCCGGTGTGCGACAGCGCGTATTTCTCGCTGCGATAGTCGGTCTCGGACGATGCCGGGCAGCCGGTGCGCGGGCAGCTCGCGCCGGGCGGCAGCGGCGCCACGGTCCTGCCCAGCGTCTCCTCGATGTTCTGCCGCATCGAGGTGGCCTCGAGCACGATGTCGTGATGGCGGTTCGGCGTCAGCGCGAGTTTCGCCGTGATGTTGCGCGTGTCGCGGCCGCCAAATCCGTAGGGGATGTGGTCCTCTTCGCGGTGCGTGTACTGGCCGTACAGCTGCAGGCCCAGCAGGTCGGTCTGCAGCGGGCCGGCCAGATAGAAATTGCCCTGGTAGATGTTGCCGGAGTGGCTGTGCTGCTGCAGCGTGGCGTCGGTGCGCACCTCGCCGGTCCATCGCTTCGGCACCTTGCGCGTGATGATGTTGATCACGCCGCCCATTGCGTCGGAACCGTACAGCGAGGACATCGGGCCGCGCACCACCTCGATCCGCTCGATCGCGGCCAGCGGCGGCGTCCAGCCGCCCTCGACCCCGGCGCTGTCGGAATTGGTGCGGGTCTCGCGCGAATTCTGGCGCTTGCCGTCGATCAGGATCTGCGTGTACTTGGCGCCCATGCCGCGCAGGCTGATGTCCTGGCGGTCGGCGCCGCCGGTGACGACCACGCCGGGCACGCCGATCAGCGCGTCGTTGATATCGCGATAGGCGCCCTTCTCGAGTTCCTCGCGCGTGATCACCGAGATCGAGGCGGGCGCCTCCTTGATCTGCTGCTCGTAGCCGGAGGCGGTGACGACCACGGTTTCCAGCGTGGCTGGTGTGGCTGGCGCGGCCAGTGTGGCCGATGTGGCGCGTGTTGCCGGCGAGATCGCCTCGCCGGCGGCTTGCTGCGCCAGCGCACCGCCTGCCAACCATCCGCCGCCGCCCGCGCACAGCATGGCCGCGACCCTTGCCACCGCGCGCAGCTTTCGTCGCCGAGTCGTTGCCCGGTGCCGCGTCATTCCCGTCGTCCCGGTCGTTCCAGTCGTCCCTGTCGTTACCGTCATCACGCTCGCGCTGCCGCTGGCCGCGCCGCTGCCCATGTCGTTGCTGCTACTGCTCATGCTCGCGATTTCCCCGTATGCCCGGCACGTCGTACGCGGCCGATTCTGTGAATGACAATCATTCTCATATTAGAATGTGGCCCGCCGGGCTCATCAACGAGCTTTGGACAGCTTTTGACTTCTTTGCACTTCTTGACGTGGCGCGCGATCGCGCCGCCGGGACGGTGCTTCACCCCTTCGACACGCATGCAAGTACGCTCGCCCGACGCGCCCCGCCGCATCCTGCTGATCGACGACGACGTCGAACTGACGCAGATGCTGCGCGAGTATTTCGAGCCGGAGCGCTGGCAATTCTCGATCGCACATCGCGGCGCCGACGGCGAGGCGCTGCTCGCGCGCGGCGACCACGACCTGGCGCTGCTCGATCTGATGCTGCCCGACGGCAACGGGCTCGAACTGCTGCGCCGGCATCGCGCGCGTTCGCAGCGCCCGGTCATCATGTTCACCGCGCATGGCGACGAGACCGATCGCGTGATCGGGCTGGAGCTGGGCGCCGACGATTATCTGGCCAAGCCGTTCAGCCCGCGCGAACTGAAGGCGCGCATCGGCGCGGTGCTGCGCCGCTTCGACTCGACACCGGACAGCGGGGCCGACACGCTGACGGTCGGCGGGCTGACCTTGCACGTGGTCTCCGGCAAGGTCACGCAGGCCCATGGCGAGGCCTCGCTGACGGGCACGGAAACGCGGATTCTCGAAATGCTGATGCGCTCGGCCGGCCAGGTGGTGGCGCGCGAACAGCTCGGCCAGTACGCGCTGGGGCGCGTGCCCGACCGCTACGACCGCAGCATCGACACGCATATCAGCAGCCTGCGCCGCAAGCTCGGCGGGGACGGCTCCGCGGCCACGACCGCGATCCGCAACCAGCGCGGACGCGGCTACGTGCTGGTGGCGTGACGATGGCCTCGCTGCCGCTGTTCTGGCGCAACTTCCTCGCCTTCTGGGCCGGCATGGCCGCGATCGTGGCGATCGGCATGGCGCTGACCGCGTCGGTCGCCTGGTATCGCTTCCAGGCACTGGACGGCCTCAATCCCGCCAGCCTGACCTACGACGCGCTGCAGATCGCGCGCACGCAGGGCCGGCCGGGTCTGGAACGCTGGGTGCGCGCGATGGACTCGCGCTTTTCGGCGCTGCAGATCTACCTGGTCGACGAGCACAACGTCGACATCCTCGGCCGCCGCCTGCCGACACGGGTCCATGACTGGGTCAGTACGCTGGAACGCCCCCGCCATGCGCTCGACGCGAGCGCGCCGCTCGACCACGATCGCGGCACGCTGCCGCTCGCGCCCGGCGCCAGCGTGTCATGGTGGGACCCGCAGGCGATCCCGCTGCCTGATGGCGAGGACCTGCTGATGGTCTTCCTGCCGTTCGATTCCTCGCGCTGGGAGATGCTGCACCTGTCGCCGGTGATGCTGGCGCTGGGCCTGTTCGCGCTGGCGGTCAGCGCGCCGCTGTGCTGGGCGCTGACGCGCCATGTCACGGCGCCGGTGCGGAGCCTGCGCGAGGCGGTCCGTGCCCTGGCCGGCGGCGATCTGCGCGCGCGCATGCCGCCCGCGATGGCCTCGCGTGCCGACGAACTCGGCCATCTGGCGCGCGACTTCGACAGCATGGCGGCGCGGCTGGAGGCGCTGGTCAGATCGCGTGAACGGATGCTGCGCAATATCGCCCATGAACTGCGCTCGCCGCTGGCGCGGCTGCAGGTGTCGAGCGAACTGGCCAGGCGCGACGATGGCCGGCTGTCGGTGCAGCTCGATCGGATCGAACGCGAGATCGAGCGGCTCGACGGCCTGGTCGCGCATACGCTGACGCTGGCCCGGCTCGGCGCCAAGGGGCTGCCGTTGCAGCCGCTGGAACTGGTCGGCGTGGTGGACGCCGTGGTCGAGGACGCCCGTTTCGAAGCCGCGGCGCGCGGCGTCTCCGTCGAATGGACCGCGCCGCCGCCCGCCATGGTGATGGGAGACCGCGTGCGCCTGTCCAGCGCGATCGACAACGTGCTGCGCAACGCGATCCGGCATACCGATCCGGGCGCGCCGATCCGCGTGACGCTGCGCACCGCAGGCGATCGCCTCGAACTCGATATCGTCGATGGCGGGCCGGGCGTGCCGCCCGACGCGCTGCCGCACCTGTTCGAGCCCTTCTATCGGGTCCGCGACGGCGCGCGGCCGGACAGTGAGGGCTCCGGGCTTGGCCTGAGCATCGCCATGGCGAGCATCGCGGCGCACGGCGGTGGCATCGCGGCGCGCAATGCCTTGCCGCGCGGGCTGTGGGTCGGCATGTGGCTGCCGCGGGCGGTGGATCAGTCCGGCAGCCGCGGCACGACCTTGCCCGCCGCTTCGCGCGCGTTGGCCCGCGCGGCCTCGACGTCGGCGTCGTAGGCGAGCGCCACGCCCATGCGGCGCTTGGCGAAGCTCTCCGGCTTGCCGAACAGGCGCAGATCGGTGCGCGGCACGCGCAGCGCCTGGTCGACGCCATCGAACACCACGCCCTCGCCGTCCACGCCGCCATAGATCACCGCGCTGGCGCCCGGGCTCTTCAGCGTGGTATCGACCGGCAGGCCGAGAATCGCGCGCGCATGCAGTTCGAACTCGCTCTGCCACTGCGTGATCATCGTCACCATGCCGGTATCGTGGGGGCGCGGGCTGACCTCGCTGAACCAGACCTGCTCGCCCTTGACGAACAGCTCGACGCCGAACAGGCCCTGCCCGCCGAGGTCGCCAGTCACCGCGCGGGCGATTTCGCGCGCCTTCTGCAGCGCGGCGGGATGCATCGGATGCGGCTGCCAGCTCTCGACGTAATCGCCGGCCTGCTGCAGATGGCCGATCGGCTCGCAGAAATGCGTCTCGATGCTGCCGTCGGCGCCGCGGGCGCGCACGGTCAGCAGCGTGATCTCGTAATCGAAATCGATGAAGCCTTCCACGATCACGCGGCCGTGGCTGACGCGCCCGCCGGCCATCGCGTATTCCCACGCCCGCTCGACATCCTGCGGGCCGTCGAGCTTGCTCTGGCCCTTGCCCGAGCTGCTCATCACCGGCTTGACCACGCACGGGTAGCCGATGCCGCCGTCGATGGCCTCGCGCAGTTCCTGCAGCGAATCGCAGAAGCGATACGGGCTGGTCGGCAGGCCCAGCGTCTCGGCCGCCAGGCGGCGGATGCCCTCGCGGTCCATCGTCAGGCGCGCGGCGCGGGCGGTCGGAATCACGCGGACCGTGCCTGCCGCTTCCAGCGTTTCGAGCATCGGCGTGGCGATCGCCTCGATCTCGGGCACCACCAGGTCGGGCCGCTCGGCCTCGATCAGCGCCTTCAGCTGGTCGGGGTCGCTCATCGCGATGGTGCGCGCGTGGTGCGCGATCTGCTGGCCCGGCGCGCGGTCGTAGCGGTCGACCGCGATGGTTTCGACGCCGAGCCGCTGCAGGGCGATCAGCACTTCCTTGCCGAGCTCTCCGGAGCCGAGCAGCATCACTTTGGTGGCGCGGGGAGAAAGGGGCGTTCCTAGCGTGGTCATGGGAGCGAGGGGGATAAGAAATCAGGGCGGGCGGAAAGCGGGCATTGTACCGGGCGCAGGGGCCGCGGTGCCGCGGGGCTGCGCCGGCGCTGCACGCGGCCACACCGGGATTCCCCGGGTCCGCAGCGGCAATGCAAGCGCAGCGGGCCGGACCTGCTCGCACAGGATCCGGCCCGCCGCACGACCAGGGCGCTAGCGCGCCGACATCACGGCCGGAACGTATCGCCCAGCACCACGCCCTCGCGCCGCGGATCGGCACCGCCGACCAGCGCCGGCGCCCCGCCGATCGTCTCCCGCACGATCGCGCTCAGGCCGCTGGACTGGTTCCCCACGCTGACGGTATGGCCCAGATTGCGCAGGCCCTTGACCAGCGGATCGTTGTCGCCGGGCAGTCCGCCCTGCGGCGTGCTGGTATCGACGTTCGGATGCTCGCCGCCGACGATCATCGTCGCGTTGTTCGAGCCGAAGTCGATCATCGACACCGCCTGCTGCGCGTCCATCTTCCAGTCGAGCACGCCGACCAGCGTCTTGGCGACGTACTGGATGATGGTGGCCCCGCCCGGCGAACCGGTGGTCATCTTGAAGTCGCCGCGGCTGCCGTCGCCCTTGCGCTCGAACACCAGCGTCGGCGACATCGAGCTGCGCGGGCGCTTCAGCGGCTGCACGCGATTGGCGATCTGCGCCCCGTTCGCATCGACCGGCTCCGCGCTGAAATCGGTCAGCTCGTTGTTCAGCAGGAAGCCGCCGGTCATGTGGTACGAGCCCAGTCCCGATTCGATCGTCGTCGTCATCGCCACCACGTTGCCGTACTTGTCGACCAGCGACAGATGCGTGGTACCGCGCTCGGCGATGATCGGCGCCCCCATCGGCGCCCCACCGAAGTTGCCGGCCGGCACGGGCCGCGGCATCGCCGCGGTCAGGCTGATCATGCCGGCGCGCTGGGCCAGATAGCTCTTGTTGAGCATCGTGTCCGGGCTGCCGCCGGGCAACGGCACGAAGTCGGTGTCGGCCACGTACTGGTTGCGATCCGCATAGGCCAGGTTGCCGGCCTCGCCGACCAGGTGCACGCCGGTAACGCTGGGCTTTCCGCCGTTCTGGTCCATGCTGGTGGGCGCATGGCTGGCCATGTCGAAGTTCTCGAGGATGCCGAGAATCTGCCCGACCGCGATGCCGCCCGAGGACGGCGGCGGCATGCCGCAGATCTCGTATTGCCGATAGGTGGTGCAGACCGGCTCGCGCTTCTTGGCCTGGTAGTTGGCGAGATCGTCGAGCGTGGTCACGCCCGGCGTGGTGCCGCCATCGTAGGTGGTGCGGATCTTGTCGACGATGGCGCGAGCGATCGGCCCGTCCTTGTAGAAGGCATCGGCCCCGCCCTCGGCCACCGCGGTGAAGGTCTGCGCCAGCGCCGGGTTCTTCAGGATCGTATTGACCGCGCGCGGCGTGCCGTCGGGGTTCAGGAAGTAGGCGGCCATCTCCGGATCGCGCTTGATGTTCTGCACGGTGGTGGCGCTGGAGATCGACGCGGCCATGCGCGGCGGAATCGCGAAGCCGTCGGTGGCCAGCTTGATCGCCGGCGAGAACAGTTCCTTCCAGGTCTTCTTGCCGTAGTCGCGATGGGCGAGTTCGAGCACGCGGAGCGTGCCCGGCGTGCCGATCGAGCGGCCGCTGCGCACCGCGTTGGGCAGCGGCGGGGTCTGGTCGGTCGAGGACTTCCAGCGCAGATAGTTCTCGTCGGCTCCGGAGGGCGCGGTTTCGCGGCCGTCGTAGGCGATGACCTTCTTCGTCTGCGCGTCGTAATGCATGATGAAGGCGCCGCCGCCGATGCCGGACGACTGCGGCTCGACGAGGTTCAGCACCATCTGCGCGGCCACCGCCGCATCGACCGCGGTGCCGCCGTCCTTCAGGATGTCGCAGGCGACCTTGGTCGACACCGGATTGTTGGTCACCGCCATGTACGTCTTCGCATAGACCGTGCGCTTCGGCGCGTAGCCGGTGGCGACCTCGGGGGCGCCGGGCTCGCCGGGCAGCACGATCACTTCGCCGCCGGTCGTGCCGTTCAGCTCGCAGCCCGCCACCGGTTGCGGGGGCGGCGGCTTGTGGCCATGGTGGTCGTCGTCATCGTCGCCGCCGCACGCGGACAGCAACAGCGCGGCGGTGGCCATCATCAGCCAGCCGCGGGGGCGTCTGCGCGGCGGGGATGCGGGAAGGGCGGGATCGAAGGTCGTGCGCTGTCGCATGGCTGTCTCCTTGTTGTCGGGCATCAGCTGGCAGGGCTGGCTCGGTGCCCGGGATGCGAACGTCCGCCGGCGCGGATGGGGCGCCGGAACGGCGGCGGTGGGGAACGACAACTACGACGCTAGTACGCGCAAGGCCGCTATGCAATGGTCCTTAATGACGATTTGGCGCGCGGCGAGCCTTCGCTTCCTCGGGCTCACCGCTCCATGCCGCCGCCGGGCTCGGCCATGCGGCGGTGCTGCTCGGCCAGCAGATCGGCCGGTGTCACGTTCGAGATCGCGGCGCGCAGCTTGTTCTGCCACCCGGTGACGACGTCGCCGTCGCCCCGCAGCATCGCCTCGAAGCCCTCGCGCGCGACCTCGGCAGGGTCGTCCTTCTTCTGCTGGCCCAGCCGCGTGTCGAGCATGTCGGCGCGCTCGAAGAAATCGGTCTCGGTCGCGCCCGGCATCAGGCAGGTCACCGTGACCCCGCAATCGCGCAATTCGTGCCGCAGCGCAAACGAGAAGGAATCGAGGAAGGCCTTGGTCGCGTTGTAGACGGCCTGATAGGTGCCCGGCATGAAGCCGGCGATCGAGCCGGTGATCAGGATGCGGCCGGTGCGGCGGTCGCGCATGTCGCGGCCGATGCGATGCAGCAAGTCCAGCGTGCCGGTGACATTGGTCTCGACCACGCGCTGGATGTCGCGGAAGTCCTGGTCGAGAAAGGCGCGGCCCAGGCCGCGGCCCGCGTTGGCGCACAGCACGTCGACGGGACGCCCCTTCGTGGCGCGATACAGCGCCTCGACGCCGGCCGGATCGGCCAGGTCCACGCACAGCGCATCGACGGCCATGCCGGTATCGCGCAGGGCCACCGCCGCGGTGTCGATGGCGGGCTCGTCGGCCGCGATCAGCAGATCGTAACCTTGCATCGCACAACAGCGCGCAAGCTCGAAGCCGATGCCTGACGAGGCACCGGTGACGACGGCAAAGGGACGGGCGGCTTGGTTCACGGCGGTCTCCTGATGGCGGCTCGGTTCGTATCGCCCGGCGCAAGGCTGCGGGGGGCGGTACGGCCAACCCGTCCCTCAAGCAAAGTTCGTTCCGCGCGTTGCGATGCCACCGCGCGCCCGCCGCTTCGTGCTTCCGTTGCCCGGAATTACAAAGACGGCAGGCCGTGCCGGCACGTCAGCGGAAATCGCTGAAGCGGATGTCCGGTGCGCTGGTGTTGTGCCGCGACGGGACGGTGCGTCCGAAGCGGACATCGTTGGCCTGCCAGGTCGACACCTCCGCGACCGTGGCGTCGCGCGCCTGCCCCGCCGGGTCCTGCCAGCTGACGCGGCTCATGTCGGCGTTGTCCTCGGTCACGTACATCGAGCGCAGCATCGCGAACGGCGCCTGCGCGCGATACGGCGGGTGGAAGGCGACATCGAGCGCGGTGCGCGTGCGGCTGATCTCGCGGATCGCCACCTGTGCCTCGCCCCCGGCGGTAAAGCGCAGGCCGATGGTGCGTTGGCGCGGATCGATATCGATGTGGGCGATTTCGACGATCGGCCGCAGGTCCTGCTGTACCGGCCCCATCAGGAACGAGGAGCCATAGGCGTTGTCGGGCAGGTGCGCCGCGGGCAGCGGCTTGGCGCGCCAGTAGCCGTCCGACGGATAGAGCACCAGCACCTCGGTCTCGACGACCTTGCCCTTGGGGCCCTTGCGCTTGTCGAAGAACTGGATCAGATGAAAACCGCCATCCTTGCGCCCGCCGACGGTGACCGGCACGCGCTGGGGCCGCCAGAAGCTGTCGAAGGTGATGCCGACGATCGCGAGGTCCTTGCCATCATACAGACGAACCTTGCGCGGCTTGAAGCTGTGGCGCGGATCGGTGGGATGCGGGGTATCGCCGAAATTGCAGCCCGAGAAGTCCGGCGCCGAGCTGTCCTTGCGGATCTTGCCGATGTAGGCGGGATGCAGCGCCTCGACGCGGAAGCGCTGGATGGACGCGGCGGACAGCGAGAAGGAGACGTTGTCCTCTTCGGCGCAGGTGGTCGGTGTCGTCAGGTTGCGGACCTCGACCGCGGCCGGGACGGGATCGGTCGATGCGAGCGGAGTGGGCGACGTGGGCGACGTGGGCGACGTTGGCGACGTGGGCGACGTTGGCGATTGCGCGACGGCGGTGGCCGTCAGCAGGCTGCACAGCAGGGCCGGGATCAGTCGAAGCGGGCGAATCTGGCGGCGTGGCATGCGTTGGTGGTTTCCTTGTTTGCATACCCGCGCCGTGCCGGCTGGACGCCGTTGGCCTGCCGTGGCCGTGGCCCTGGCCGTGGCGAGCCTTGCCTTGGCCTGCTCGCTGGGTCTGCCAAGGCCTGCCTTGGCACACCGAGCTCTGCGTCGGCGCTGCCCTGGTGTTGCGGTGGCCTCGCCTGGGCCTGGTCCGGCAACCCCTAGCGGCGGTCGCCCAGCACGGTCGCGCGGGTAAAGTCCTCGATATTGTCCAGCAGCGCGTCGAGCGCCGCGCCCGCGCCTTCGACATCGCCCTCGGCGATGGCAGCGGCGACACGGGCGTGCAGGCGCGCCATCTCGGGAAGATCGGCTGCCTGCTTGTAGTGAAAATACCAGAAGCGGCGTGACAGCCCATGCATCAGCCGCATCGCGCCCTCGGCAAACTCGTTGCGCGCGGCCTGCAGGCACAGTTCGTTGAAGCCCGCATCGGCGCGCACGAAGGCCACTTCATCCGCCTTCTTGACCGAGCGCTCGAACTCCGCGGCAAGCCGCCGGAAAGCCTGGCGTTCCTCGACGGTGGCGCGGCGCGCCGCGCTGCGGCAGATCAGCCGCTCGACCTCCCGACGCGTTTCCAGCAGCCGCAATTGCTTGGCCACGTCGATCGGCGGAATCAGCAGGCCGCGCTGCGGCAGCACCACGATCAGATGCTCGCGCGCCAGCCGCTGTATCGCCTCGCGGATCGGCGTGCGGCCGATACCGGTCATCTCGCTCAACTGGAATTCGGAGACCGACGAACCGGGCGCGAGCTGCAACGTGACGATCGCTTCCTCGATCCACCGATAGGCCTGATCCGTCAGCCGCCCGCGCGGCCCCGCCCCGTTCTCGCTACCTTCGTCCTCGACATGGGTCGCTGCCGCCCGCCTGACTGTCGCCGCTTTCTTGACCATTGACGTCGTTTGCATGTTTGACGAATGCAAATTGTATATGAGTCATTTTCGGGGGAGGCGCGGCGCCCCCGGGCTCCGACTGGTTTTCACTGGAATGACCATTTTCAGCAAGCGTTGCACATGGGCATTCCAGTGAAATCGCGCGCCCGGTCCGTCAGACCGGCGACGATTCATGGCGCCGCGCGCCCGGAACGGTCCACTACAGAGACATCCCGCTTGCGTTTACTCACCGGTGTCCACTACTATGATCCATCTAATATATTAGATGTACAGGAGACACCATGGCAGCAGACTCCATGGACGTGATCGAAGTCGGCAGCGGGCCGTTGTGCGTCGTGGCGCTGCACGGCATCCAGGGCACGCGGGCGGCGTGGTTGCGGGTGGCGCAGCGCCTGAGCGCGCTCTGTACCTTCGTGCTGCCGAATCTGCAGGGACGGGGGGCGGCGCCGCGGCCCGGCACCGTCGACGGATACACGCTGGAGCGTTATGCGGCCGCGGTACGCGAGGTCGTGCAGCGGCATGCCGAGGCGCGGCCCTTCGTGCTGGCGGGATGGAGCATGGGCGTGTCGGTGGCGCTCGAGTACACCGACCGCTATCGCGATGAACGCGCACCGCTCGCGCTGCTGTTGCTGTCGGGCTCCCCTGCCCTGTGCGAGACGCGCTGGTTTCACGCCGATGGGGGCGCGGCGCTGATGGACGAGATCGCCGCGCGCGAGCGTCGGCTCGGCTTGAGCGAGGCAGCCGGCCACGCCGCCGTCGCGCGGACGTGGCAGGCGATCCGGGGAAGCGATCAGCGTTCGCGCTTGCCCTCGCTGCCGATGCCGGCCCTGGTCATCCATGGCCGCGACGACGGCGATTGCCCATGGGCGCACGCGCAGGCGCTGGCCGATGGTTTGCCTGGCAGCCGGCTGGCCACCATCGAACTGGCGGGCCACGGTTTGCTGACCGGCCATGCCGTTGCCGTCGCCGAGCTCGCGCTGCCCTGGTTGCAGCAGCTCGCCGATTCGATGCGCCCTGCCGGATCAACCGCCCTTCCTTCGTCCATCCCGCTGGAGTTGCCATGAGAATCGAAGACCTGGTCTATTTCTGCGCGCCGGCGCGCCTGATCGTCGGCCCCGGTACGCGCGCGCAATTGCCGGCGCTGCTGCAGCGGCTCGGCCATCGCCACGGCGTGCTCGTCACCGATCCCTTCTTCACCGGACGCACGCCGTGGGTCGGCGAGTACATCGAGGCCGCGCGCGCCGCGGGCATCGAGACGGTGGTCTACGACGGCGGCATGCCGGATCCCAGCACGACGCTGTGCGACGAGGCCACGCTCGCGCTGCGCAAGCGGCTGGGCCGCCGTGTCCCGGACCATCTGGTGGCGCTCGGCGGCGGCAGCAATATCGACCTCGCCAAGGCGCTGAGCCTGACGCTGCTGGAAGGCCGGCCGGTGCGCGACTTCGCCGGTACGTTGCCCGCCGGCATGCGGCCGATCCCGCTGGTGGCGCTGCCGACCACCTCCGGCACGGGCTCGGAGGCGACGCCGGGCGCGATCCTCGTCGATCCCGACAACGCGACCAAGATCGCGGTGATGGACAACGCGCTGCGTCCGCAGATTGCGCTGATCGACCCCGAGTTCACCTACACCTGCCCGCCGCGCGTGACCGCGGATGCGGGCATCGATGCGCTGACGCATGCGATCGAGTCGTACCTGACCGTCGACAGCGCGGCTTATCCACGGCAAGGCAACGTCGATCCGGGCTACAGCGGCCGCTCGGCGCTGACCATGCTGTTCTCCCGCGAGGCGATTGCACTATGCAGCCGCTACCTGCTGCGCGCCTACCGCGACAGCGGCAAGGGGGGCGACGGCGACAGCGGTGACGCTGGCGTTCGCGACATCGAGGCACGCGTCGGCATGTCCTATGCCAGCCTCTACGCCGCGCTGTCCTACGGCAGCGCCGGGCTGAACGCGGTACATGGCATCGCCTATGCCGTCGCGGGCCTGACCCATCGCTCGCACGGCAGCACCAACGCCGTGATGCTGCCCTATGTACTGGACGCGCTGCGTACTACGCGCGGTGCCGATCTGCTGGCGCTGGCGCCGCTGTTCGGCCTCGACCAGGGCAGCGACGAGGCGCGCATCGCCGGCGTGCCGCTGGCCGTGCGCAATCTGATCGACGCGCTCGACATCCCCTCGAACCTGCAGGCCTTCGGCGTCCCGCGCGAAGCGCTGCCCGCGCTGACGCGCGACGCACTGGCCGTCACGCGGCTGGCGCAGGCGTTCCCCGTCGACGACGTGCCGGGCACCTATGCGCGCGTGATCGAGCATGCGTGGCGCGGCGAACTCGCCGCCCATGGCGGCGCCGCGTCCGCCAGGCAGGCGGCTTAGGGCCGGCGTAGGGCCGGCTTGGGGCGGGCTTAGGGCAAATCCCGAGCTTCGCCCGGCAAGCCGCGCCGCATAACGCTTTCCGGGCGACCACCCGGCACCGCGGACGCCAGCGCGGCCCGCGTTCTGCCACACACGGTTTGCATACCTATCGCATCCATCTAATATATTAGACAGACCGCCCACAGGCGGCCCCACGACAACGACAGGAGACAACCATGGACATGTCGGCAGGCAGTGTGGCGCTGACCCCCGGAGTCGCGGCGCGGCTCGAGCGCCTTCCCATGACCCGCTATCAGCGCACCTTGTTCGGCATCATCGCCACCGCATGGTTCTTCGATTCCATGGACCTCGGCATGATGACCTTCGTGCTCGGCTCGATCAAAGCCGAGTTCGGCCTGAGCGCGGCGCAGACCGGCCTGCTGGCCAGTTCCAGCTTTCTCGGCATGTTTGCCGGCGCGGCGGTGGCCGGCATGCTGGCCGACCGCTTCGGCCGCAAGCCGGTGTTCCAGGTCAGCATGATCTTCTGGGGCGTGGGCAGCCTGATGTGCGGGCTCGCGGACAGCGTGACGGCGCTGATGCTGTACCGCGTGCTGCTCGGCTTCGGCATGGGCATGGAGTTCCCGATCGGGCTGTCGATGGTCTCCGAGATCGTGCCGGCCAGGAGCCGCGGCAAGTATGTCGCAATCCTCGAGGGCTTCTGGCCGATCGGCTTTATCGCGGCGGGATTGCTGGCGTATCTGACGCTGCCGGTGATCGGCTGGCGCGGCATCTTCATCGCGATGGCGCTGCCGGCCGCGTTCGTCTTCGTGGTGCGCCGGATGGTCCCGGAATCCCCGCGCTGGCTCGAAGGGGCGGGACGGCAACGCGAAGCCGAGGCCGTGATGGCCGGCATCGAGGCGCGCGTCGAGCGTGCCAGCGGCAAGCCGCTGCCGGCGGTACAGGCAGGCTTCGCGCCCGCTACCGTGCACGACCGCAAGGCCATGTTCGGCGAACTGTGGAAAGGTCCGTACGCCAAACGCACCGTGATGCTGTGGGGCGTCTGGTTCTTCGCGCTGCTCGGCTACTACGGGCTGACCACGTGGCTTGGCGCACTGCTGCAGCAGGCCGGCTACGCGGTCACCAAGTCGGTGCTGTACACGGTCTATATCTCGCTGGCCGGCATTCCGGGCTTCATCTTCTCGGCGTGGCTGCTGGAGAAATGGGGGCGCAAGCCGACCTGCGCGCTGATGCTGCTGGGCAGCGCCGCGTCCGCCTATCTGTACGGCCAGGCCGCCGTGCTGAAGCTGCCGGTCGAGCAGCTGATCGCCGCTGGCCTGTGCATGCAGTTCTTCCTGTTCGGCATGTGGTCCGTGCTGTATGCCTACACGCCCGAGCTGTATCCGACGCGCTCGCGTGCAACGGGATCGGGCTTCGCCTCGTCGATCGGCCGCATCGGCTCGCTGGTCGGTCCGTATCTGGTCGGCGTGCTGCTGCCAATCACCGGCCAGGGCGGCATCTTCACGCTGGGCGCGCTGTCGTTCGCAATTGCCGCGATCACCGTGCTGTGGCTCGGCATCGAGACCAAGGGCAAGTGCCTGGAGGAAGTGTCGAGCTGAACGAACATGCGATGTCGTCCGCGCCGACGCGTGGACGACCGCTTCCCACGGCCCTCGCTTGCGAGGGCCGTTTTCTTGGAGCGGCAGGCAGCAGCGAGACATCGTTTGGCACGAGCGGATGGCACAAATCGTTTGACATCGAGCCATATACCACTAATATATTAGTACGATGTCAGTACGCCAAAGACAGGAGACAACCATCATGATGAGCGAACGCCAACGCAAATTCCGCGAGCAATACAAGGCCGATATCAGCCCGCTGTACAACGGCCTGCTGCATATCGGCGTGATCTTCGCCGCCGGCATCGCCGCGCTCTACTACTGCGCGACGAAGCTGGAAAACGCGACGTGGGAGTGGCTGCTGGTGCTGCCGGTCTTTCTCGCCGGCAACCTGGTCGAATGGTTCATGCACAAGTACGTGATGCACCGGCGCATCGACGTGTTCGCGTTGCGCGCCATCTACGAGCGGCACACGCGTCAGCATCACCAGTACTTCACCGATATCGAGCCCACCATCGACACCACGCGCGAATTCCGCATCGTGTTCTTCCCCTGGCGCGTGTTGATCACGCTGGGCGTCGGCGGCGGTGTGCTCGGCTACCTGGCCTATCTGCTGATCAATGCCAACGCGGCGTACATCGTCTTCATGACGATGGTCGGGCACTACCTGGTCTACGAAGTATTCCACTACTGCTGCCACGTCCATGACAACTGGTTCGTGCGCAATATGCCGTTCATCAACACGATCCGCCGGCACCATACCGCGCACCACAACCAGGGAATCATGATGCACTACAACATGAACCTGACCTTCCCGATCGCCGACTGGCTGATGGGCACCAGCGATCTGCGCCGCGGCCTGCTCGGCCACCTGTTCAACGGCTACAGCGAGGACCATATCAAGGAGGAACTCAAGCCCATCATCCGCAAGTTCCGCCACGACGATTCGCGCGTGACGCTCGACGGTCCGCAGCTGACCGAGGATGAACGGCGCGCGATGGCGGCCTGACGGCAGACCCACTGCAGCCCACGGATGGCCGGGACTTCGATCCCGGCCATCGCTATTTTGGCCGACCGAGGCCGACCTCCCTTCCCCACGCGCCTTTGCCTGACGGCTACCTCATCGCTTGACACTTCAGCCCCGCAGCGGCAATGATCGAACCCGCTGGACCTTCGCTGAACCCGCTTCCCCGTCATGCCAATGGGCGCTGCCACGGCCGAATACCAGTTCAAACCGCACGAGCGGCCCACCGTTCCGGGCTCCCCTGCGACGCCCGATCATCCGACGCCAAGGCGCGTCGGCTATTTCTGCGTCGGCGTGCTGATCGGCCTGACCGCCGGCTTCGGCAACGCGCTGGTGATCGCCAACCTGAACAATATCCAGGGGGTCTTCGGCCTCTACAGCGATCAGGCCGCGTGGCTGTCGACGGTCTACGTGATGACCAACGTCTGCGCCAGCATGCTGCTGATCAAGTTCCGGCAGCAATACGGCCTGCAGCAGTTCGCGCGGCTGTTCCTGCTCGGCTATGTGGTCATCACGCTTGCCCACATCTTCGTCCATACCTTCGAGACCGCGCTGCTGGTACGCGCGGCCAACGGCATCGCGGCCAGCGGGCTGAGCACGCTGGCGCTGTATTACATGATCCAGTCGATGCCGGCGGCGCACCGGCTCAAGGCGATCGTGCTCGGCATCGGCGTGCCGCAGCTGGCCACACCGCTCGCGCGCGTGTTCACCTCCGGCATGCTCGAAGCAGGCAACTGGAAGGCGCTCTACCTGTTTGAACTCGGCCTGGCGCTGCTGTCGCTGGTCGCGGTGGCGCTGCTGCGGCTGCCGCCCAGCGAGCGCATCCGGGCTTTCGAGAAGCTGGACTTCGTGACCTTCGCGCTGTTCGCGCCCGGCATGGCGCTGCTGTGCGCGGTGCTGAGCCAGGGCCGCATCCTGTGGTGGACCGAGGCCGCGTGGCTCGGGTACGCGCTGTGCGGAGCGGTCGCGCTGATCACCGCCGCGCTGTGGATCGAGCACAACCGCGCCAATCCGCTGCTCAATACCCGCTGGCTCGGCAGCAGTGCGATGCTGCGCTTCGCGCTGGTCGCCATCGCCGTGCGCGTGCTGCTGTCCGAGCAGGCCTACGGCGCGGTCGGCCTGCTGACCGCGCTCGGCATGGGCAACGACCAGCTGGTTCCGCTGTACGTGGTGGTCTCGCTGGCGACCATCGCCGGCCTCGTCCTCAGCGCGCTGACGGTCAACCCGTTGAACCTGGAACGGCCGATCCGCATCTCCCTGCTGCTGATCGCGATCGGCGCCTTCATGGACGCGCATTCGAACAACCTGACGCGCCCGGCCAACATGTACCTGAGCCAGGCGCTGATCGCCTTCGCCGCGGTCTATTTCATGGGGCCGACGCTGCTGATCGGCATGCTGCGCGCGCTGTCGAAGGGCATGAGCCATATCGTCAGCTTCTCGGCGCTGTTCGGCATCACGCAATCGCTCGGCGGGCTTGCCGGCTCCGCGCTGCTTGGCACCTTCCAGATCTATCGCGAGAAATTCCACTCGCATTCGCTGGTGCAGTCGATCACGCTGACCGACCCGCTCGATGCGGCGCGCATCCAGGCGCTCGGCGGCGCCTACGGACGCGTGCTGACCGACCCCACGCTGCGGCAGGCCGAGGGCTCGGCGCTGCTGGCGCAGCAGGTCACGCGCGAGGCCAATGTGCTGGCGTTCAACGACGTCTTCCTGTTGATCGGCATCATCGCGTCCGCCACCTTCGTCTGGCTGCTGGCGCTCTACATCCGCGATCGCATCCGCGGCCACAACCCGATGGCCGAGCCGCTGGAAGCGATGGCACGGATGCGGCAACGCCAGCAATAACAACAACATCTGGAGCCACCGGTGACCGACCAAACGCCGAACCGCGAACCCGGCCCCGCTGCTTCCGCGCAAACGAGCGCGCAGAAGTCCGCGCAGCCCGACTCGCCCGAGCGTCTGCAGGATCCCGTCGAGGTACCGCAGCAGGCCTCCGCCCCGCCGACCGGCTGGTCGCCGCCCAAGGGCACGCGTCGGGCCACGATCATCGTCGTCGCGATCGCGCTCGCCAGCATCCTGATCATCCTGTACGCGTGGGGACTCCCGCCCTTCACGCACGTGATCCAGAGCACCGACAACGCCTATGTGCGCGGCCAGACCACGGTGATCAGCCCGCAGGTCAGCGGCTATGTGGTCGACGTGCCGGTGCGCGACTTCCAGCAGGTCAAGGCGGGACAGGTGCTGCTGAAGATCGACGATCGCATCTATCGGCAGCGCGTCGAGCAGGCCCGCGCGAACCTGGACACGCAGATCGCCAACCTGAGCAACACCGACCAGACGCGCCGCTCGCGCGAGGCCACGGTGCTGGCGCAGCAGGCGAGCCTGGCCAACGCGCAGGCGCAACTGCTCAGGGCCCAGGCCGATATGCGGCGGGTCGACGAGCTGGTGGCCGACGGATCGGTCTCGCTGCGCGAGCGCGACCAGACCCGCGCCGCGCTGCGGCAGGCCGAGGCCGCCGTGCGCCAGGCACGCGCCGCCGCCGAGATCGCCCGCCAGGACGTGCAGGCCGTCGCGGTCAGCCGCGAGGGATTGCAGGCGGCGGTCGAAGCGGCGCGCGCGGCGTTGAAGCTCGCCGAGATCGATCTGGCCAACACGGTGCTGCGCGCCCCGCAGGACGGGCAACTGAGCCAGATCGGCGCGCGCCTGGGCCAGTACGTGACGGCCGGCACGCAGGCGATGTTCCTGGTGCCGCCGACGCTGTGGGTCATCGCCAACTACAAGGAGGCGCAGACCTCGCACATGGTGCCCGGCCAGCCGGCGAGCTTTCGCGTCGACGGGCTCGACGATGCGCGGCTGACCGGCCATGTCGAGCAGCTGGCGCCGGCGGCAGGCTCGGAGTTCGCGGTGATCCAGCCGGACAACGCTACCGGCAACTTCGTCAAGGTCGCGCAACGGATCTCGGTGCGCATCGCCATCGATCCGGACCAGCCTCTTGCGGCGCGGCTGCGGCCCGGCATGTCGGTGCGGGTCGAGGTCGATACCCGGCAGGCGGAGTCCCACGCGCGATGACGGCCGGCTCACGTATTCGGCGCTTCGACTCGCGTAGCGGTCCGCTTGTCGGTCCGCGCATCGGTCCACGTATCGGCCCGCGTATAGGCCCGCGCATTGCCCCGCGTATCGGCCCGCGCATTGGCCCGCGCATTGGCCCGCGCATTGGCCTGCGCATTGGCCCGCGCATTGCCCCGCGCATTGGCCCGCGCATTGCCCCGCGCATTGCCCCGCGCATTGGCCCGCATATTGGCCCGCGTATCCACGCCCGCATTGGCGCCGTGTTGCGCATGGCGCTGTGCGCGGTGGCGCTGCCGCTGCTGTTCGGCTGCATGGGCCCGCGGCCGGAGCCGCCGGCCGCAGCCGCGCTGACGCCGCCCCCCGCATGGCGCGTCGAACCCGGCCCGAGCGCGCCGCTCGAGCGCGACTGGTGGCGCCGCTATGGCGACCCGGTGCTGGCGCAGCTGGTCGAACGCGCACTGGCCAACAACGCCGATCTCGGCGTCGCCGCGGCGCGTGTCGCCGAAGCGCGGGCGCAGCAGCGGCTCGCGCAGGCCCAGCTGCTGCCGACGCTCGACGCCACCGCGACCGGCGGACGCTCCCGCAGCCTGAATGCGCTGGGACGGGAATCGATCTCGAATTCGTTCGAGCCGCAGTTCCAGGCCGCTTACGAGATCGATCTGTTCGGGCGCCTGGCCGACCTGTCGGCTGCCGCGCGCGCCGGCACGCGGGCCAGCGAAGCGGCCCACGACGCGGCGGTGCTGTCGGTCGCCGCGACCACGGCGCGGGCCTACCTGACGCTGCGCGCCCTCGATGCCCAGCTCGCCGTGGTACGGCAGACGCTGGCGGCGCGCGAGGACGCCTTGCGGCTGGCGCGGCGCCGTGCCGATGCGGGCTACACCTCGCAACTGGAGTTCGCGCAGGCGCGCGCCGAATACGAGTCCACCGCGCAGGCGGTGCCGCAGGCCGAGCTGGCGGTCGCACGACAGGAGAACGCCTTGCTGCTGCTGATCGGCGAATCGCCGTCGGGCGGGATCGCGCGCGGCGCCGCGCTGTCCGCACTGCGGCCGCCGCCCGTGCCCGATGGCCTGCCCGCCGACCTGCTGCGGCGCCGCCCGGATATCGCGCAGGCCGAATTCCAGCTTGCCGCGACCGATGCCAACCTGAGCGCCGCGCGCAAGGCCTTCCTGCCGCAGCTGCACCTGTCCGGTTCCGCGGGTCTGCTGTACGCCAGCGGCGTGGCCAACCCGGTCCGTATCTGGTCGCTCGGCGGCAGCATCCTGGCACCGCTGTTCGAGGGCGGCCGCATCGAGGCCGGCGCACAGGTTGCGACGGCACAGCGCGATCAGGCTGCCTTCGCGTACCGCCGCGCCGCGCTGACCGCCTTCCGCGAGGTCAACGACAATCTCGCCGCGTTGCGTCAACTCGAAGCACAGGTCCTTCATCTGGGCCAACAGCGCGAAGCGCTCGCGGCCGCGCTGCGTCACGCAACCAATCGCTATCGCGCCGGCTATTCGCCGTACCTGGAGCAGCTCGATGCGCAGCGCGGACTGCTGAGCGCGGAGCTGAACCTCATCCAGGCGCATGCGGATTGGCTCAATGCCAGCGTGGCCCTGTACCAGGCGATGGGGGGCGGCTGGACGTGGCCACGGTGAGCAGTAAGCGGTAATTGGAAGCCGTAAGCCGTAAGCCGTAAGCCGTAAGCCGTAAGCCGTAAGCTGTGAGCTGTGAGCTGTGAGCGGTACGCGGTGAGCGGTACGCAGCGAGCGGTAAAACGCCTCTGCGCGGCTCCGCGCCACGCGACACTACCGCGCCGGCACCGCCCACACGCGGCCGTCGCCGATCACATAGACGCGCCGCTGCGGCGCGCGCCTGACCGGAGCGTGGCCGGTAAAGGCACCGAACGCCGGCAGGATGCCGGCATCCGCATCGAAGACGAAGCACGGCAGGCGGACCGAATCCGAGCCCGCCCGCAAGGTATAAGCCGGATGCAGATGCCCGGCCAGTTCGTAGCCCCCGTTGGCCGCGCCCGGCAGATGGCACAGCGCGAACGGCCCGCGCCGCCACGGTTCCGAGACCACCGCGATGTCGAGCGAGGGCGGCGGATCGCCGGCGCGCGCATCGTGATTGCCGCGTACCAGCGTGCATCGCAGCCCCGGTTGCACCGCGGATTGCAGGCCGGCGCGCCAGTCGGCCAGCGCTGCCAGCACCGCCGGCGTTCGGCTCGCGCGGGCATGCAGGAAGTCGCCGAGAAAGACCAGCTCACGCGCCGGATAACGAGCCGCAAGGTCCGACAGCCGCGCGAGGTTGTCGCGCGTGGTGCCGGCCGGCACCGGCTGGCCAAGCGCGCGATAGGCCGCGGCCTTGCCGAAATGCACGTCGGCGACCAGCAGCATCGACGCGGCCGGCCACCAGACCGCGCGCTCGGGCAGCAGCCACAGCGTCTCGCCCGCGACTTCCACCCGGCGCGCGGAGGTAGATGCGGGCGAGGGCGCGGACAAGGGGGACGACGAGCGAGCGGACGAAGACGACGAAGACGACGAAGACGACGAAGAAGCAAGCGACATCGGGGGACTCACAGCGGCGGCAGCGGCTTCGAGATCTTGCGCGGGCGCCGACGGCGCGAAGACGACGAAGAAGACGAAGACGAAGACGAGGACGAGGACGAGGACGACCGCGACGACGACCCGGCATGATCGGCCATGCCGAAGCGCGCGATCTCCGCGACGCGATCTGCCGGCGGCTCTTCCACCGGCACCGACATGCCAACGCCCTCGCTGGCGCCCTCGCCCTCCGGCCCCGCGGCCCGTTCGAGCTCGGCCAGCATCCGCGCGATGCGGTCGGCGAGCTTCTCGGTGCTCAACTTCTCGCGCAGGAATTCGACGATCAGCGGAAACGACAGCGGCGTCGGCCGCTTCAGCACGCGCAGATCCAGCCGCAGCCCCGCCAGCCGGTCCAGCGTGCGCGACAGCCGCGCGGCATCCAGTTCCTGGTTCAGGACCTCGCGCTCGGCCTGGCCCAGCAGCAGGTTCCCGGGGTCGTGCTTGCGGAAGACCTCGTAGAACAGGCTCGACGAGGCCTGCAACTGGCGCGCGCTCTTGTGCGCGCCGGGATAGCCCTGGAACACCAGCCCCGACACCCGTGCGATCTCGCGAAAGCGCCGCAGCGACAGCTCGCCGGCGTTGAGGCTGGCCAGCACGTCGGCGACCAGATCGCGCTGCCGCTCCTGCGCCAGCACCAGCGGCAGCCAGTGCGCCCAGTCGAGCGGCGCGGCCGACAGCAGCTCCAGCCCGTAGTCGTTGACCGCGACCGAGATCGTGGTCGGCAATTGCGAGCCGAGCCGCCATGCCAGCAGGCTGCCCAGGCCCAGATGCACCGAGCGGCCGGCAAACGGATACAGGAACAGATGCGAGCCCTCGCGCGAGCGCAGCGTCTCGGCCAGCAGCGTGGTGCGCGTCGGCAGCGCCGACCAGCGCTGCTGCAGATCGACCAGCGGCTGGATCAGCGGCAGCTCCGGCGTCTGCGCGGGATCGAGCTTGCCGGCGGCGGCGTCCTCGAGCGTGGCGACCACCGCGTCGGCCAGTTCCGTCGACAGCGGCATGCGCCCGCCATTCCAGCGGGGTACCACGGGGCGTCCTTTGTCGGCGCGGCGGACGTAGGCGGTCATCTCCTGCACGCGCACCAGCTCCAGCAGCCGGCCGCCGAACAGGAAGCAGTCGCCCGGCGACAGCCGCGCGATAAAGCCCTCCTCGACCGTGCCGAGGGAGGCGCCGCCGCGTCCCGCGCGACTCCAGTAGCGCACCTGCATCGTCGCATCGCTGACGATGGTGCCGACGCTCATCCGATGGCGGCGGGCAAGGCGGACGTCCGGCACGCGCCAGACGCCCTGCTCGTCGGGCTGCACGCGCCGGTAGTCCGGATAGGCCGACAGGCTGCTGCCACCCTGCCGCACGAAGTCGAGGCACCACTGCCATTCGGCGTCGGTCAGCGTGCGGTAGGCATAGGCGCCGCGCACCTCGTCGAGCAGCGCGTCGGGAACGAAGCCGCCGCCCAGCGCGACCGTGACCAGATGCTGGACCAGCACGTCGAGCGGCTTGTCCGGCGACTCGCGCGCTTCGATGCGTCCGGCCATGACCGCATGGCGCGCCGCCACCGCTTCGACCAGTTCGAGGCTGTGGGTCGGCACGATGGTCACCCGCGACGGCCGGCCCGGCGCATGGCCCGAGCGACCCGCACGCTGCAGCAGCCGCGCCACGCCCTTCGGCGAGCCGACCTGCAGCACGCGCTCGACCGGCAGGAAATCGACGCCCAGGTCGAGGCTGGAGGTGCAGACCACCGCCTTCAGCGTGCCGGTCTTCAGTCCCGCCTCGACCCAATCGCGCACGTCGCGGTCGAGCGAGCCGTGATGCAGCGCCAGCTGTCCCGCCCAGTCCGGCCGCGCCTCGAGCAGCGCCAGATACCAGCGCTCGGCCTGCGAGCGGGTGTTCAGGAAGACCAGCGTGGTGCTGCTGCCATCGATCTCGCGCACCACATGCGGCAGCATCGACAGGCCCAGATGCCCCGCCCACGGAAAGCGCCCCGCCGCATCGGGCAGCAGCGTATCGACGATCAGCTGCTTGGGGATCTTGCCTCGCACCAGCTCGCGCCGCTCGGCCGGCGTGCCCGACAGCAGCACCTCGCTGGCATGGTCGAGATTGCCGAGCGTGGCCGACAAACCCCAGACCACCAGCTCGGGACACCAGCGGCGCAGCCGTGCCAGCGCCAGCTGCACCTGCACGCCGCGCTTGTTGCCGATCAGCTCGTGCCATTCGTCGACCACCACCATGCGCACGCGGCCCAGCGCTTCCTTGGCATCGGCGCGTGTCAGCAGCAGCGACAGGCTCTCCGGCGTGGTCACCAGCGCGGTCGGCAGCCGTCGTGCTTGCGCGGCGCGCTCGCTGCTGCCAGTGTCGCCGGTGCGCAGCCCGACGGTCCAGTTCAGTCCGAGATCGGCCAGCGGCGCCTGCAGGGCACGCGCGGTATCGGCGGCGAGCGCGCGCATCGGCGTCAGCCACAGCACGGTCAACGGCGGTGCAATGGAAGACTGCGCCGCCGGCTCGCCATGGCGCAGCAGCGCGCCGAGCCAGGCCGCGTAGGTCTTGCCGGTGCCGGTGGTCGCATGCACGAGGCCGCTGCGGCCGGCGGCGATCGCCTGCCACACCTGGCGCTGGAACGGAAACGGCTGCCAGCCGCGTTGCGCGAACCATTGCGGCAGCACCTGCGCCAGCGGCGCCGGGGTCGAGGCCAGCGCATCCGCCGCGCGCGCGCTCATGCGGCCTCCCCGCGCTTGCCGCGTTTGCCGCGTTTGCCGCGGTCGTCGCGCTGATTGCGCTGATCTCGCTGATCGCGTTCATCACGCTCGGCACGCTCGGCACGTTCGGCACGTTCGGCACGTTCTGCGCGTTCGCCGCGCTCTGCGGAGGGCAGCATGCCCTGCAGCGTCTGCAGCGTGTCGGCCTCCTCGATCGTCTTGTCGGTACGCCAGCGCAGCATGCGCGGAAAGCGCACCGCGATGCCGCTCTTGTGGCGGCTGCTGCGGGCGATGCCCTCGAAGCCGAGCTCGAACACCTGGGTCGGCTCGACGCTGCGCACCGGCCCGAAGGTCTCGATGGTGGTCCGCCGCACGATCGCATCGACCTGCCGCATCTCCTGGTCGGTCAGGCCCGAGTAGGCCTTGGCGAACGGCACCAGCACCCGGCCCTCGGTGCCCGGGGGCGCGCTCCATACCGCGAAGGTGAAGTCGGTGTACAGGCTGGCGCGACGGCCGTGGCCGCGCTGCGCGTAGATCAGCACCGCATCGACCGCGTACGGATCGATCTTCCATTTCCACCAGACGCCGACATCCTTGGTCCGGCCCGCGCCGTAGGCGGCATCGAGCGCCTTCAGCATGAAGCCCTCGACGCCGAGCTCGCGCGACGATTCGCGCAGCACCGCGTACCCTGGCCAGTCGTCCGCCTGCACCAGGGGACTCGCCCGCAGCGCCGGATGCCGATGCACGGCGAGCACGCTCTCGAGCGCGATGCGGCGCTCGCCCTGCGCCCGCCGGCGCCAGTCCTCGCCCTGCCATTCGAGCAGGTCGTAGGCGAGCAGCACCGCCGGCGCGTCGCGCAGCAGCTTCGCGCCCAGGTTCTTGCGGCCGATGCGCTGCTGCAGCAAGGCGAACGGCTGCACCCGCTCGTCGCGCCAGACCACGATCTCGCCGTCGATCACGGTGCCGTCCGGCAACGGCGCGGCGGCCTCGGCCAGTTCGGGGAAGCGCTCGGTGATCAGGTCCTCGCCGCGCGACCAGATCCAGGTCTGGCCATCGCGCCGCACGATCTGTGCGCGGATGCCGTCCCACTTCCATTCGACCTGCCATTGCGAGACCGGACCCAGCACCGCGTCGAACTGTTCCAGCGGCGCCTGCAGCGGATGGGCCAGAAAGAACGGATACGGCTGCCCGCCTCGGCTGCGCGGCACGTTGGTCCCATCGCCGGTGCCCTCGCCGTGCTCGCCGCCACCGTCGGGGGCGATCAGCGCCAGATAGTGCTCGGCATCGGGCCGCGCCGAGATATCGGTATAGCCGACCATCCGTTCGGCCACGCGCTTCGGATCGATGCCGGCCACCTCGCCGAGCGCGCGGGTGACCAGCAGCCGCGAAACGCCGACGCGGAAGGCGCCGGTGATCAGCTTGAACAGCACCAGCCGCGCCTGCGCGTCGAGCGGCCGCCATAGTGCATCGAGCCTGGGCAGCAGGACGTCGGGCGGCAGGCCACGCAATGGCAGCAGCCGCTGTTCGACCCACTCCGCCAGGCCCGCGTCGTCGGCATGCTCGGACTCGGGCAGCAGCAAGGCGATGGTCTCGGCCAGGTCGCCGACGGCCTGGTAGCTCTCCTCGAACAGCCAGGTCGGCAGCCGCGCCGCCTGCTCGGCCAGCGTGCGCAGCATCGCCACCGGCACCATCTGGCGGGGCTTGCCGCCGGCGAGGAAATAGACCGCCCAGGCGGCATCGGCCGGCGGCGCGGCCTGCAGGTAGGCGCGCAGCGCCGCCAGCTTCGCGTTGTTCGAGGTGGTGGCGTCGAGCGCGGCGTACAGCTCGGCGAAGGCCTTCATGATGCGTCCCGCGGGTCGATGGCGGAGGGGATGGCCGGGCCGGCCTTGTCATCGGCCGGCCCTGCCGCGGCCGCGACGGGGGCCGAGGCAGCGGCGTCGGTCTTGGCGTCGGCCTGCGCATCCGCCTCTGCCAAGGCCTCGCTGTCCGGCTCGTCGCGGTCGTGGTCTTCCTCGTCGCCGTACTGCGTCTCGAAGCCCTGCGCCTGCAGCCCGCGCTCGCACAGATAGCGCACCATCGCGTGCACATAGCCATGGGTGACGAACACGCGCTCGGCCCCGGTCGCCTCGATCGCCGCATGCAGGCCGGGCCAGTCGGCATGATCGGAGATCACGAAACCGCGATCGACGCCGCGCCGCCGGCGCGTGCCGCGAATGCGCATCCATCCGCTGGCGAAGGCCTGCGAGGCATCGCCGAAGCGGCGCAGCCACGGCGAGCGCTGCGCCGACGGCGGCGCGATCACCAGCGCCTGGCGCAGCAACGGACTGCGCGGCGGCAACTCGGAGGCATGCACCGTCGCCGGCAACGCCACGCCGGCCGCCGCATAGGCCCGGTTCAGCGCCGTCATCGCGCCATGCTCGACGATCGGCCCCGGCAGCCCCGCTTCGCCGGCCTGCGTCATCAGCCCATGCAGGATGCGCTGCGCCTTGCCGAAGGCGTAGCAGTACAGCACGCTGGCCCGCCCCTGTTCGGCATTGGCGCGCCACCACGACAGGATCTGCGCCATCAGCTCGGCCTGCGACTGCCAGCGATAGATCGGCAGGCCGAACGTGCTCTCGGTGATGAAGGTATCGCAGCGAACCGGCTCGAACGGTGCGCAGGTGCCGTCGTGCGCGAGCTTGTAGTCGCCCGATGCGACCCACACCTGGCCGCCGTATTCGAGCCGGACCTGGGCCGAGCCCAGCACGTGTCCGGCCGGATGCAGGCTGATGCGAACGCCGTTGTGCACCACGGCCTCGCCATAGTCGAGGCTGTCCAGATGGATATCGGGCAGGCGCGACAGCAGCACGCCGCGCCCCGGCGCCGCGCACAGATAGCGGCCGCTGCCGGCGCGCGCATGGTCGGAATGGGCGTGCGTGATGACGGCCCGCGCGACGGGGCGCCACGGGTCGATATGGAAGTCGCCCGGCGGGCAGTACAGGCCCTCGGGCCGCGCTACGACAAGGTCCATGGAAGGCGGACTCCGGCTGCGATGGCGTGGCCGATGGGTCCATCGGCAGGCACATCGATACAACGATGGTATGCCAGCGGCCGCCGCCGGCCCATCGGGCTTAGGCCGACGCGGCGCGGCGCCAAATTGCGGGGGCACGCTTCTTGCCGCTATGGACCGAAGTGGACACGGACGCCGCCTTCCCGCAAGACCCGCGGCGCGGCGGCGAGCGCTTTTTTTACCGCCTGCCGCAAAAGCTACAAGGTCGTGCCGGTCCGCTTCCGTATCGACGCGTTCGCATCGACGCATCGACGTAGCAACTTCCCTGTGCAACGAGGACCGCAAGATGAACCGCAATACGTCCCCCGACGCCAATCATCCCCTGACGGGCAAGCGCATCGCCTTCCTCGTCACCGACCTGTTCGAGCAGGTCGAACTGACCGGCCCGCGCCAGGCCTTGCAGCAGGCCGGCGCCGAAACCGTGATCGTCGCCCCGCACGATGGCGAGGTGCAGGGCGCCCAGCACGACAAGAAGGCCGACCGCTTCGGCGTGCAGGCGACGCTGGCCGACGCCCATCCCGACGACTTCGACGGCGTGGTGCTGCCCGGCGGCACCATGAACGCCGATGCGCTGCGCATGGACCCTGCCGCGCAGCGCTTCGTCAAGAAGATGCAGGACGACGGCAAGCCGATCGCGGTGATCTGCCATGGCCCGTGGCTGCTGGTATCCGCGGGGCTGGTCAAGGGCCGCACGCTGACCAGCTGGCCCTCGCTGGCCGACGATATCCGCAACGCGGGCGGCGAATGGGTGGACCGCGAGGTCGTGCGCGACGGCAACTGGGTCAGCAGCCGCAAGCCGGACGATATCCCCGCGTTCAACCAGGAGATCGTCGCGCTGTTCGCCGAGCTGGGCAAACGCACCGCGCAGGGCAGCGAAGCCCGCGCCGGCCAGGCCTGATCGCCCCGGCACACGGCCATGCAGACTCGTATCGCCATCAACGCGACCGGCGATCTCGCGAACGCGCATGACGCAGCCACCGAACTGGCGGTGCGCTGCGGCTTCGGCGAAATCGCCACCGAGCGGCTCGGCCGCGCGGCGGTCGCGGCGGCCACCGGCATGCTGGATCACGCCGGCGGCGGCGTGCTGCATCTGCGGCCGCTGCAGGAGGAGGTAACGGGGGCCGCCGCGCCGCAGGTCGAGATCCTGGCCGTCGACCTGCCCCGTTCCGCCAAAGCGTCCGATGTGTCCGATGTGTCCGATACCTCCGATGCGTCCGATACGCCCGATGGGTCCGATCGGCCCGATGCCCTGCGCGGCGGGGATGGCAGTCACGGACGCACCCGCGTGGCCGGCAGGCTGGCCGAGCTGTATGAACTGGTGACCGCGCTGGACCGCTACGACAGCCCCGCCGGCTCGGTGATTCGCATGACGCTGTCCCCGGCCGATCGCCCCGGCCCGGTGTCTCTGCCGGCCGTGGCGGTGGGCGTGGTGTGGGCGCCGGCCGACGGCGATGCCGCGCCGGGCGGACTCAACATCCATTCGGCACGAGGGCTGTCGACCGTGGTGCTGGGCCTGGGACGCGGCGCCGAAGCGGCGCGCCGGGTCGCCGCGCTGCAGGGCTTCGGCGCGCAGATGCAGCAGATCGACCGCGTCCGCGCCACGCTGCCCGGGGGCGGCGACATGGCGCTGGCGGCCGCCCAGATCGAAGCGCATGCGGGCCACGTGCGCGTAGCGGGCGCAGGCCGCTTCTGCGCCTGCGTGGTGGAACCCGGCACCCCGGGAGCCGATGCGGTCGATGGCGCCGCCACCGTCTCGGTACAGCCGTTGCTGCGCCACAGGGGGGCCCTCGTCGACGGCGGCGCGATGGTGCGCGGACCGCTGGCGCAGGCCCAGGCCGGCTGGCCGCCGCATGCGCTGCTGGTGCTGCATGACGACGGCCTGTCGTGGCCGTGGGCGCTGGAGACCTATCCGGGCCTGCTGGACTGCCATCCGGCCATCGTGGCCGCCGTGCTGCATCGCGATTACTGCCGTCAGCCCGGCCATGGCTGCGTGCTGGTGTGCCGCCGCAGCGCGGAATGCGCCACGCCCGCGCCTTCCCGCACCGCGCTGCCGGCCGCCGCCGCCACGCGCGCCGCGCCGGCCTTGGCCGCCGCCGATCGAGACGGAGACCGAGACGAAAGCCGGCACGCCGCGGATGGAGACGGCAGCCGCCCCGTTGCGGCCGCACTGCGCCCGGCCGGCACTACCCGCCGGCGGCGCAGTGCTCGCAATCCCGGCGCGGGACGGCCGGCCGCCTGAGCCGGATCGCGCGGCACCGCTTCGGATACTTTCTGCCAGCGCGGCACTGTAGTTTTTACAGGCCACATTTCGGTGCTTGTCATTTCGGCAAGCGGCGTTCCTGCCGCAATCGCGCGCCATGCCTTGCGGGGCAAGGCAGGCTCCGCGGGCGCGTCGGTGCTTGTCCGACGCGGCGGTATATTGGCACGCGCTTCGCATCAGTGCCCGGACTGTCCTCTTTCGGCGAGCCCATCCGTGCGCATCTGCCAGATCGATCCGAACTTTGTCCACCAGGCCAATGACGGCACCCTCGGGGCCCTGGCCCGGGCCAAGGCGCTCGGCTTCGATCATGTGCTGCTGGCAGGCGCCTCTCCACTGCATACCCCGCCCGAGACGCTGGCCGCGATGGCCGCCCACTGCCGGGCCCAAGGGCTGGGCTGCCTGCTGGAGCTGGCGCTGGACCGCTATCCCGACGGCGCGGCGCCGATCGATCCGGGCTGGCGGCACGACGGCGCGATGCCCGATCCGCGCGACACCGACAACCATCTGCCCGGGGCGCGCCTGCGCTGGCACGACGAAGGCGTTGCCGCGGCGCTGGTCTCGTGGTGGACCGAACGGCTGCAGGGATTGGCCGAGCTAGATATCGCCGGCTATGTGTGCCGCGCGCCGGCCCGCGTGGCGGGGCGGCACTGGGGCAAGCTGATCGCGGCTTTGAAGGGTGCGGGCGCAGGCGGCAAGCACGGCGAGGCGCGCCGTCCGCCGCTGATGCTGGCCTGGACGCCCGGTACCAGCCCGGCGCAACTGGCCGATCTGGCCGGCGGCGGCTCTGGCGGCGGCTCCGGTGCAGGCTTTGACGGCGCCTTCTGCTCGCTGCCGTGGTGGGACTACCGCAGCCCCTGGCTGGCCGAGGAAATCGCCCGGCTGCGTCCCTTCGGCGCGGTGCTGGCCGCGCCCGCGATGCAGGCGCGCGGCCTCGACGCGCTGGCGGCGCGGCGCGCGCTGTGGACCGCGGCAGCGCTTGGCGACGGCATCCTGGTGCCCGCCGGCTTCGAATGCGGCGGCGGCGACTGCGACGACGACCCGCCTCGCGATCAGGCCCGCGATCAAGGCCGCGGCCAAGCCGCCGAGCAATCCCGCGACCGGCACGGCGGCCGCGATGGCGACGCGGATCCTGAACTCAGCTACGACCTGTCGCACGAGCTGATCCATGCCAACGCCTGGATCGCCGCGCGCGGTCCGGCCCCGGCGCTGGCGGTGCGCCAGCTGAGCGGCGCCGATGGCGCGCTGGTCGCGCTGGCGCGGCTGCCGATGCCCGCCGCCGGCGCGCCGCTGCCACTGGCCATCGTCATCAATCCCGATTTGCAGCAGCCGGCCAGCCTCGGCGCCGACCGCATCCTCAGCGCGCTGCCGCATGGTGCGGGCACCCTGCTGGCGGCCGATGGCGGACCTGGCGGTGGCGTCGAGCCCGGCACGCTGCTCGATGCGCTGGACAACATCACGCTGGCCCCGGCAGGCGTGCAGTTGTTCCATGCCGCCCCGTCGGCGGCGCTGGCCGAGCCGGCCCGGCGCGAGGGCAAGCGCTTCGGCACCTCGGTGCGCGCCGCGCTCGAACGCAGCGTCGCCGCGGCCGTGCAGGCGCCGCGCATCGCCATCGAGAACGTCGCGCCGGCCTGCGACAACGGCCGCTTCGCGGTGCGCCGCGTAACCGGCGAGCGGGTGGAAGTCAGCGCCGATATCTGGATGGACGGCCACGACAAGCTCGCCGCCGTGGTGCTGTGGCGCGGTCCCGGCGAGGAAAGCTGGCACGAGGCGCCGATGGTGCCGACCGTCAACGACCGCTGGGTCGGCAGCTTCGCGCTGACCGCGCTGGGCCGGCACGAATTCACCGTGGAGGCGTGGCACGATGCCTTCGCCACCTGGTGCGACGAGGTCACCAAGAAGAAGCAGGCCGGCGTCGACGTGACGCTGGAAATCGAGGAAGGCGCGCGCCTGGTCGCCAATACGCTGCGGCACGGGCGGACCGGCGAGCGCGAGGCATCGCGCGCGCTGCGAGAGGTGGTAGCCGAGCTCGAGGCCGCGGCGAAGGACGACCTGCGCCGGCTCGAGATCCTGCTGTCGCCGCACACCCGCACGCTGATGCAGGCGGCCGATCCGCGCCACTTCTCCACGCGCCACCCCGTCGCGATGCCGGTCGAGGCCGACCGGCTGGCGGCGCGCTTTGCCAGCTGGTACGAACTGTTTCCGCGCTCGCAGAGCGGCGACGCCGAGCGCCACGGCACCTTCGACGACGTGATCGAACGGCTGCCGGCGATCCGCGCGATGGGCTTCGACGTGCTGTATTTCCCGCCGATCCATCCGATCGGCCGTGCCAACCGCAAGGGCCGCAACAACAGCCTGCGCGCCGCGCCCGACGATCCGGGCAGCCCGTATGCGATCGGCTCGGCCGAGGGCGGCCACGACGCGATCCACCCGCAGCTGGGCACCATCGAGGATTTCCGCCGGCTGCGCGCGGCCAGCGCCGCGGCGGGGCTGGAGCTGGCGCTCGATTTCGCGATCCAGTGTTCGCCCGACCATCCCTGGCTGCGCGAGCATCCCGAATGGTTCGCGCACCGGCCCGACGGCTCGCTGCGCTATGCGGAAAATCCGCCGAAGAAGTACGAGGACATCGTCAACGTCGACTTCTACGCCAAGGGCGGCGCCGCGCCCGCGCTGTGGATCGCGCTGCGCGACGTCGTGATGTTCTGGGTCAACGAGGGCGTGCGCATCTTCCGCGTCGACAACCCGCACACCAAGCCGCTGCCGTTCTGGGAATGGATGATCGCCAACGTGCGCGAGCGCCATCCCGACACCATCTTCCTGGCCGAGGCCTTCACGCGGCCCAAGATGATGGCGCGGCTGGCCAAGCTGGGCTTCAGCCAGTCGTACACCTACTTCACCTGGCGCAACCACAAGCGCGAGCTGATCGAGTACATGACGGAGCTGACGCGCACGCCGCTGCGCGAATACTTCCGCCCCCACTTCTTCGTCAACACGCCGGACATCAATCCCTACTTCCTGCACGACTCGGGACGGCCGGGCTTCCTGATCCGCGCCGCGCTGGCAACGCTGCTGTCCGGGCTCTGGGGCATGTACAACGGCTTCGAGCTGTGCGAGGGCACGCCGCTGGTGGTCAACGGCGTGACCAAGGAGGAGTATCTCGATTCGGAGAAGTACCAGCTGCGCGCCTGGGACTGGAACCGGCCCGGCAATATCGTTGCCGAAATCACGCGGCTGAACCAGATCCGCGCCAGCCATCCGGCGCTGCAGAACCACCTGGGCCTGCGCTTCCTGCATGCGAGCGACGATGCGGTGCTGTACTTCGCGCGTTACGTCCCCACTTCGCACGATGCGGACGCGGCCTTCGGCGACGACGTGCTGCTGGTGGCGATCAACCTGGACCCGCGCACGGTGCGCGAGGCCGATATCGAACTGCCGCTGTGGGAATGGGGCCTGCCCGATCACGGCGCGCTGGCCGCCGAGGATCTGATGCACGGCCACCGCTTCCAGTGGCAGGGCAAGCATCAGCGCATCCGGCTCGATCCGCACGCGCTGCCGTTCGCCCTGTGGCACGTCAAGCCACGACGCGAGGAGTCTGCATGAAGCGCCTCTCCGAGCGCGGCAGCACCGCGCTGCTCAACGCCGATCCGCTCTGGTACAAGGACGCGGTCATCTACCAGCTGCACCTCAAATCGTTCTACGACGCCAATGGCGACGGCGTCGGCGACTTCGCCGGGCTGCTGGCCAAGCTCGACTATCTGGTCAGCCTCGGCGTCGACACGATCTGGCTGCTGCCCTTCTATCCCTCGCCGCGACGCGACGACGGCTACGACATCGCGGACTACCGCAACGTCCATCCGGAATACGGCACGCTGGCCGAAGTGCGCCGTTTCATCGCCGCCGCGCATGCGCGGGGGCTGCGCGTGATCACCGAGCTGGTGATCAACCACACCTCCGACCAGCATCCGTGGTTCCAGCGCGCACGCCACGCCAAGCCGGGCTCGGCTGCGCGCAACTACTACGTCTGGTCCGACACCGACCAGGCCTACAGCGGCACGCGCATCATCTTCTGCGATACCGAGAAGTCGAACTGGAGCTGGGACCCGGTGGCCGGGGCGTACTTCTGGCACCGCTTCTATTCGCACCAGCCGGACCTGAACTTCGACAATCCGCTGGTGCTGCGCGACGTGCTGTCGGTGATGCGGTTCTGGCTCGACATGGGCATCGACGGGCTGCGGCTCGACGCCGTGCCGTATCTGGTCGAGCGCGAGGGCACCAGCAACGAGAACCTGCCCGAGACCCATGCGGTGATCCGCCAGATCCGCAAGCATCTGGACGACCACTACCAGGGCAGGCTGCTGCTGGCCGAGGCCAATATGTGGCCCGAGGACGCGCAGCAGTACTTCGGCGGCACGCCCGCCACAGGCGAGCGGCCCGCGCACGGCGACGAATGCCACATGGCGTTCCACTTCCCGCTGATGCCGCGCATGTACATGGCGATCGCACGGGAAGACCGCTTCCCGATCACCGACATCATCCGCCAGACGCCGGAAATTCCGCCGAACTGCCAGTGGGCGATCTTCCTGCGCAACCATGACGAGCTGACGCTGGAGATGGTGACCAGCAGCGAGCGCGACTATCTGTGGGAGGTCTATGCCTCGGACCGCCGCGCCCGCATCAACCTGGGCATCCGCCGCCGGCTGGCGCCGCTGATGGAGCGCGACCGCCGCCGCATCGAGCTGATGAACAGCCTGCTGTTCTCGATGCCCGGCACGCCGGTGATCTACTACGGCGACGAGATCGGCATGGGCGACAACATCCATCTGGGCGACCGCGACGGCGTGCGCACGCCGATGCAGTGGTCGCCCGACCGCAACGGCGGCTTTTCGCATGCCGATCCGGAAAGGCTGGTGCTGCCGCCGCTGCAGGGCCCGCTGTACGGCTACGAGGCGGTCAATGTCGAGGCGCAGTCGCGCGATACCCATTCGCTGCTGAACTGGATGCGCCGCATGCTGGCGCTGCGGCGCCAGCACCGCGCCTTCGGCCGCGGCAGCTTCCGCTTCCTGTTCCCCGGCAACCGGAAAATCCTCGCCTATCTGCGCGAATACGAGGGTGAGCACATTCTTTGCGTGGCCAATCTGTCGCGCGCGCCGCAGGCGGTCGAACTGGACCTGTCCGAGTTCGAGGGCCGGGTGCCGGTCGAGATGCTCGGCGCGACCCCGTTCCCGGCAATCGGCCAGTTGACCTATCTGCTGACGCTGCCGCCCTATGGCTTCTACTGGTTCGTGCTATCCACCGAGGCGCAGCCGCCGTCCTGGCACGTCGACGCTCCGCAGCAGATGCCCGAGCTGATCACGCTGATCATGCAAAACACCGCGCAAGCCGACTTGACCGAAGCGTCGCGTCGCATCCTGTCCAACGAGGTGCTGCCGGACTACATCGCGCGGCGCCGCTGGTTCGGCGCCAAGAGCGAGAAGATCCAGGGCGTCACGATCGCCTACGCGGTACCGTTCGGCGCCGCCGCGCCCGGCGAGGCGATGTATCTGTCCGAGGTCGAGGTCGCACTGCAGGGACGAAGCGAGTGCTATCAACTGCCCGTCAGCGTGCTGTGGGACCACGACGCGCCCGGCGCCAGCGTCCCCCAACTGGCGCACGGTCTGGCGATGGCGCGCGTGCGCCGCGGCAGCCGCGTCGGGCTGGCCACTGACGGCTTCGTGGTCGAGCGCTTCGCGCGGGAGGTCGTCAAGGCCCTGCGCGCCGGCACCGAGATCGCCACGCCGCGCGGGCAGATCCACTTCCGCGGCGGACCGGGACTGGCGGCGCTGGCGCTGGAGGACGATCCGATCCAGTGGATGTCCGCCGAGCAATCGAACAGCTCGCTGTCGTTCAACAACTCGGCGGTGCTCAAGCTGGTGCGGCGCGTCTCCGGCGGCATCCATCCGGAAGGCGAGATGACGCGCTACCTGACCGAACAGGGCTACGCCAATGCGGCCGCACTGCTCGGCGAAGTGGTGCGCACCGGCGCGGACGGCACTCCACACACGCTGATGCTGCTGCAGGGCTACATCCTGAACCAGGGCGACGGCTGGAACTGGACGCTCGACTACATCGGCCGCGCCATCGACGACGCGCTGCCGATGGAGAACGAGAACGGCGACGACGAGTTCACCGAGGCGATGCACGGCTTTGCCGCCATGGCGGCGACGCTGGGCCGGCGCCTGGCCGAGCTGCACGCGGTGCTGGCGCGGCCGAGCGAGGACGAGGCCTTCACGCCCGTGCCGGCCGGCGACGCGCAGGTGCGCGAGTGGACCGATGACGCGATGGCCGCGCTGGACACCGCGCTGCAGCTGATGAGCGCCGGCGCCGGCCAGCCGCCGCAGGGCGCGATCGGCGAGCGCTACCGCGCGGACGTGCAGGCGGTGCTCGACAGCCGCGAGCGGCTGCCCGAGCTGGTCGCCTCGCTCGCCGCGGCGGCGCCGGGCAGCCTGCAGACGCGCATTCACGGCGACCTGCATCTGGGCCAGGTGCTGATCGCGCAGAACGACACCTACATCATCGACTTCGAGGGCGAACCCGGCCTGCCGCTGGCCTACCGGCGCCGCAAGACCTCGCCGCTGCGCGATGTCGCGGGCATCCTGCGCTCGTTCGACTATGCCGCGGCCACGGTCGGCACCGATCGCAGCGAGCGCACCCATTCGGCGCTGCCACCGGCGCAGGCCGAGCGGCGCGAAGGCCTGCTGGAGCGCTTCCGCCAGACCGCGACCGACGCCTTCCTCGGCGGCTACCGCGAGGTGGCCGACACCGCGCTGCACCCGTGGGCCAGCGCGGCACAGCTGCAGCCGCTGCTCGACCTGTTCCTGCTCGAGCGCGCCGCCTACGAGGTCAAGTACGAGGCCGACAACCGGGTGACCTGGATCGACCTGCCGGTGCACGGCCTCGCTCGGCTGATCCGCACGCTGACGGGCATGCCCGGCGGCACCGCCGCGGCACCGCCGGCCTCGCCGCCCCCCGCCCCACACGTCTGAGACGCAACCATGGCCACCATGACTTCCTCCGGCCCCGCGTCGACGCGGGGCCCGCACGGACACTCCGGGCACGCCGAACACGCCGCCGTGCAATACGAGGCGCTGCTCGATGCGCGCCACGCCGACCCGTTCTCGCTGCTCGGGCCGCACCGCGAAGGCGACCGTACGGTGGTGCGCGCCTGCCTGCCCGGCGCGCAGTCGGTCGCGCTGGCCGACACCCTGGGCAATACCATCGGGCCGATGCAGTGCATCCACGCCGGCGGCATCTTCGCCGGCACGCTGCCGGACAAGCTGGGCCGGCGCGACTACCGGCTCGATATCACCTGGCCCGACGGCACCCGCCAGTTGAGCGCCGACCCGTATTCGTTCGACCTGCTGCTCGGCGAGCTGGACCTGCACCTGATCGGCGAGGGCCGGCATTTCGAACTGGGCCGCTGCCTGGGCGCGCAATGGATGATGGTCGACGGCATCGAGGGCGTGCGCTTCGCGGTGTGGGCGCCCAACGCCAGCCGCGTCTCGGTGATCGGCGACTTCAACGGCTGGCATCCGGCGCGCCATCCGATGCGGCTGCGCTACGGCGTCGGCGTGTGGGAGCTGTTCGTGCCGGCCGGGCTCGGTGTGCAGCCCGGCAGCCGCTACAAGTACGACCTCAGCGACGCGCACGGCCACCCGCTGCCCGACAAGGCCGACCCGCTGGCGCTCGCCACCGAGCTGCCGCCGGGCACCGCTTCGGTGGTGACGCAGGCCGGCGTGTCGGCGCCGCCGTTCGGCTGGACCGACCAGGCCTGGATGAGCCGCCGCTCCAGCCAGGACCCGTATTCCACGCCGATGTCGGTCTACGAGGTGCATGCCGGCTCGTGGCTGCGCGAGGTCAATGATCCCGCGCGCGGCTGGGAGATCCTGGGCGAGCGCCTGATCCCCTATGTACGCGACCTCGGCTTTACCCATATCGAGCTGCTGCCGATCACCGAGCATCCGTTCGGCGGCTCGTGGGGCTACCAGCCGCTGTCGCTGTTCGCGCCGACCGCGCGCTTCGGGCCGCCGCAGGCCTTCGCCGCCTTCGTCGACCGCTGCCACGAGGCCGGCATCGGCGTGATCCTCGACTGGGTGCCGGCGCACTTCCCGACCGATCCGCACGGGCTGGCCGAGTTCGACGGCACCGCGCTGTACGAGCACCAGGACCCGCGCGAGGGCTTCCACCAGGACTGGAACACGCTGATCTACAACCTCGGCCGCAACGAGGTGCGCGGCTTCCTGCTGGCAAGCGCGCTGCACTGGTTGCGCGAGTTCCATATCGACGGGCTGCGCGTCGACGCGGTCGCCTCGATGCTGTACCGCGACTACAGCCGCAAGGCCGGGCAGTGGGTGCCGAACCGCTTCGGCGGCCGGGAGAACCTGGAGGCGGTGTCGTTCCTGCGCGAGCTCAATACGGTGGTGCGCGAACGCTGCCACGGCGCGATGACGATCGCCGAGGAATCGACCGCCTGGCCGGGCGTGACCGCGCCCGTCGACAGCGGCGGACTGGGCTTCACCTTCAAGTGGAACATGGGCTGGATGCACGACACGCTGCGCTATCTGTCGCACGATCCGGTGCACCGCGCCTGGCACCACCAGGACATGACCTTCGGCATGGTCTACGCATGGTCCGAGGCCTTCGTGCTGCCGCTGTCGCACGACGAGGTCGTGCACGGCAAGGGCTCGCTGATCGGCAAGGCGCCGGGCGACCACTGGCAGAAGCTGGCGAACCTGCGCGCGTATTTCGGCTTCATGTGGACCCACCCCGGCAAGAAGCTGCTGTTCATGGGCGGCGAGCTGGCGCAATGGCACGAATGGAATCACGAGAGCGAGCTCGACTGGGCGCTGCTGGATCATCCCGACCATCGCGGCATGCAGATGCTGGTCCGCGACCTGAACCGCGCCTATCGCGAGCTGCCCGCGCTGCACGCCTGCGACCACCATCCCGGCGGCTTCAGCTGGGTGATCGGCGACGACAGCCATAACAGCGTGTTTGCCTATCTGCGCCGCGCCGCGCCCGACAGCGACGACGTGGTGCTGGCGGTGATCAACATGACGCCGGTGCCGCGGCCGGGCTACCGGCTCGGCGTGCCACGTGCCGGACGCTGGCAGGAGATCATCAATACCGATGCCGCGTGCTATGGCGGCAGCAATGTCGGCAACGGCGGCGAGCTGTTCGCGGAAGCCGTGCCCTCGCACGGGCTGCCCGCCTCGCTGTCGCTGACGCTGCCGCCGCTGGCGATGCTGCTGCTGCGCCATCTGCCCGACTAGGAGGGTCCTGCTTGTCGCGTTCCCCGATCGCCAGCACGCTCCTTCCCGGCAAACCCTACCCGCTCGGCGCCCATTGGGACGGCCTCGGGATCAACTTCGCGGTGTTCTCGGCCAATGCCACCAGGGTCGAGCTGTGCCTGTTCTCGCGCAACGGCCGCAAGGAGCTGGCGCGGCTGACGATGCCCGAGTGCACCGACGAGGTCTGGCACGGCTATCTGCCCCACGCCTCGCTCGGCACGGTGTACGGCTATCGCGTGCACGGCCCGTACGAGCCGCACCACGGCCATCGCTTCAATCCCGCCAAGCTGCTGCTGGACCCCTATGCGCGCAAGCTGACCGGCCCGCTGCGCTGGGCCGATGCGCTGTTCGGCTACCGGCTGCAGAGCCCGCGCGCCGACCTGACGCCGGACCGGCGCGACAGCGCGCCGATGATGCCCAAGGCCATCGTCGTCGACGAGAGCTTCCATTGGGGCGACGACCGCCCGCCGGCGGTGCCGTGGGAGCGCACCGTCATCTACGAGGCGCATCTGCGCGGGCTGTCGATGCGGCGCGACGACCTGCTGCCGCATCAGCGCGGCACCTTCGCCGCGCTGTCCGACCCGCGCTATGTCGACCATCTGCATCACCTCGGCGTGACTACCATCGAGCTGCTGCCGATCCACGCCTTCCTGCAGGACCGTTTCCTGGTCCAGCGCGGACTGCGCAACTACTGGGGCTACAGCACGCTGAGCTACTACGCGCCCGAGCCGGCCTACCTCAGCGGCGGCGAGCTCAACGAGGTCAAGGTCGCGATCCGCCGGCTGCACGCGGCCGGCATCGAGGTGATTCTCGACGTGGTCTACAACCACACCTGCGAAGGCAACGAGCTGGGCCCGACGCTGTCGTGGCGCGGACTCGACAACGCCAGCTACTACCGGCTGGTGCCGGGCGACGAGCGCCACTACATCAACGACACCGGCTGCGGCAACACGCTGAACCTGTCGCATCCGCGCGTGCTGCAGATGGTGCTCGATTCGCTGCGCTACTGGGTCCAGTGCTACCACGTCGACGGCTTCCGCTTCGACCTGGGCAGCACGCTCGGGCGCGAGGGCAACGGCTTCGATCCGGGCGCGGGCTTCTTCGACGCGGTGCTGCAGGACCCGGTGCTGTCGCGCGTCAAGCTGATCTCGGAGCCATGGGACCTGGGCCCGGGCGGCTATCAGGTCGGCAACCATCCACCGGGCTTCGCAGAATGGAACGACAAGTTCCGCGACACGGTGCGGCGCTTCTGGCGCGGCGACCCCGGCCAGCGCGGCGAGCTGGCCGCGCGGCTGACCGGCTCGGCCGACCTGTTCGACCGGCGCCACCGCAAGCCCTGGGCCTCGATCAACTTCGTCACCGCGCATGACGGCTTCACGCTGGCCGACCTGGTCAGCTACGCCGCCAAGCACAACGAGGCCAACGGCGAGGACAACCGCGACGGCACCGACGACAACGCCAGCGCCAACTGGAGCCCCGACGGGTCGGTGGAAGGCCCGACCGACGATCCCGCGATCCTCGCCACCCGCGGCCAGGTCGCGCGCGCGATGATGGCCACGCTGCTGCTGTCGCAGGGCACGCCGATGCTGACCGCCGGCGACGAATGGCTGCGCTCGCAGCAGGGCAACAACAACGCCTACTGCCAGGACAACGAACTGTCGTGGCTGAACTGGGACGACGCGCAGACGCCCACCGGGCGCGGCATGGTCGAATGCGTGCGCCGGCTGCTGGGCCTGCGGGCGCGGCTGCCCGCCTATGCGGAGCGGCAGTTTCTCCACGGTCGTCAGGAATTCGCACCAGGTCTTCACGATATCGGCTGGTTCGGCGTCGATGGCGAACCGCTGACGCCCGAACAGTGGTCCAATCCCGAGGAACGGACGCTGGCGCTCAGGCGCGCCAGACGCGACGCCGATGGGCAGGTCCACGTGACGGTACTGCTGCTGAATGCCGGCACCGAGGCGGTCGAATACCGGCTGCCGCCGCCGGCGCTGATCTGGTCCCGCCTGTTCGACAGCGCCCGGCCGGAATTGCCGGAAGCGCCGCTCGATCATCCGGTCCAGCCGGTCGCGCCGCACGCCGCGGTGCTGCTGGCCGCCACGCTGGCGCCGTCGGGGCCGTCGTAACGGACGGCCTCGTTCGGCAACCCGATTCGGCGCCCGGTGCGGCTACCGATTCAGCGCCCCGATCACCGGCCACCGTCCGCCATCGTCCGCCAACGTCGCCATCCCGACCAGTCAGCCACAAAGGAGCCCCACCATGCCGCGCCAAGCCAATCCCGATGCCGCGCTAGCATCGCTGCACCTGCTCGCCGAGCGTGCCGGCCTGCTGGTGTATTGGCAGGATGCCCAGGGGCGCGATCGCGTGGTCCCGGAGGAATCGCTGCGCATCGTGCTCGAACGGCTGGGCCTGCCGTGCAAGACCATCGGCCAGTGCGAGGCCTCCCGCGCCCGGATGCTGGCCGACGACGCCGCCACGGCGTTGGCACCGCTGCTGACCGCCGACCAGGGCAAGCCGATCCGCGTGCCGCTGGCGCATACCCGGCAGGAGCAGCCGTTCCGGCTCGAACTGGAGGACGGCAGCGTGCAGACCGGCGTCGCCCGCCGCGATGCCCGCGGCGCGCTGATCGTGCCGGCGGTGCAGAGCGCCGGCTACCATCGCCTGCTGATGGGCGATGTCGAGGTGAAGGTCGCGGTCGCGCCGCCGCGCTGTTTCGGCGTGCAGGACGCGCTGCGCGGCATTGGCCTGTCCGAGCAGGAGCGGATGCGGCGCAAGCCCTGGGGCCCGTCGGTGCAGGTCTACGGCCTGCGCCGCGGCGCGCCGGCCGGCATGGGCGACCTGAGCGCGCTGGCGATGTTCGCCGAGGCGGCCGCACGCGAAGGCGCCGACGCGGTCGCCATCAGCCCGCTGCACGCCGGCTTCGCGGCCTTTCCCGAACGCTACAGCCCCTACTCGCCGTCCAGCCGGCTGTTCCTGAACGTGCTGTATGCCGACCCGGCGCCGGTATTCGGCCACGCCGCGGTGGCGCGCGCCATCTCGGCGCTGCAGCTGGGCGGGCTCATGCAGACGCTCGAAGCGAAGGCCGAGATCGACTGGCCGGCGGTGGCCCAGGCGCGGCTGAAGATCACGCGCTGGCTGTGGGACCACCGGGACCAGCTGCTGCCCGCCGACGCCGCCGACGATCTGGCGCTGTTCCGCAGCAAGGGCGGCACGCCGCTGCTGGCGCACGCCGCCTTCGAGGCCCTGCAGGCCCAGCACGTGGCCGAGGCGGGGACGCGCGCCGAGATGCAGGTGGCCGGGGACTGGCGCCGCTGGCCGGTCACGCACCGTTCGCCGCAGGACGCGGCGCTGACGGCCTTCGCCAGCGCCTTCCCCGACGAGATCGGCTATCACGTGTTCCTGCAATGGATGGCCGAGGACGGCCTGCGCGCGGCGCAGCGCAGCGCCCGCGATGCCGGCATGGCGATCGGACTGATCGGCGACCTGGCGGTCGGCACCGACCCCACCGGCAGCCATGCCTGGACCCGGCAGAACGAGATGCTGCAGGGCTTCTCCGCCGGCGCCCCGCCCGATGTGTACAACCCGCTGGGGCAGAGCTGGGGCATCACGGTGTTTTCGCCGCGCGGGCTGCGCCGGCACGGCTACACGGCCTTCATCGAGATGCTGCGCGCGAACCTTGCCCATGTCGGCGGGCTGCGCATCGACCATGCGCTCGGGCTGGCGCGCGTCTGGCTGGTGCCGGAAGGCGTGCCGCCGCAATCGGGCGCCTATCTGCGCTACCCGATGGACGACCTGCTGCGGCTGATCGCGCTCGAATCGTGGCGCCATCGCGCGATCATCATCGGGGAGAACCTGGGCACGGTGCCGGCCACCTTCAACACCACGCTGGCCGAGCGCGGCATGCTGGGCATCGATGTGCTGTGGTTCGAGCGGGCGCAGCCGGACAGCGAAGGCAAGGACGAGACGGCGGGTAGTTCCGGCCGCAAGTCCGCCGCACGCTCTACCAGCGAAGAGACCGGCGCGATGAACAGCAATGCGAGCGGCCGCGCGCCCGACGACACGGGCGGCAAACCCGTACCGCAACCGGCGGAACACACCGCGACGCCCGCGCCGGAGGCCCCGGCGCCCTTCGTGCCGCCCGAGCGCTGGCCGCCCAACGCGATCGCGACGTCGACCACGCACGATCTGCCGACCATCGCCGGCTGGTGGGCGGGGCAGGACATCACCTGGCGCGCCCGTCTGGACCAGCTCGGCCCCGACGTGACCGAGGCCGGCGCCCGCGCCGAGCGCGCCCGCGACCGGCAGGCGCTGTGGCAGGCGCTGTGCGAAGCGGGACTGGCCAGGGGCGAGGCGCCCGACCCCGACCGTGCGCCGGTGGCGACGATCCTGGCCTGGCTGTCGCGCGCGCGCACGCCGTTGCGGCTGGTGCCGGTCGAGGACCTGCTGGCCGATGTCGAGCAGCCCAACCTGCCGGGCACCACCAGCGGCCATCCGAACTGGCAGCGCCGGCTGCGCTTCGATGTGCAGGCGCTGTTCAGCCAGACCGGAGTCCAGCGGCGCATCGAGGCACTGCGCTCGGGCCGTGCGCCCAAGGGTTGAGCGGCCGAACGACACCGCACGTCCGCACGTCCGCACGCCTTCGCGCCCTCCCGCCCTCGCGCTCTCGCGCCCTCGCGACCTCACGCCCGGACGGCTGGGCGCCGGACGCCATACCGTCATAACGTCATACCGCCATACCGTCTTGGCGCGGGGCCACGCCGCCCGCCCCTGGCGCGCCGCTTGCATGGCAAGGTCGGAACGATCGCGATCTGCCAACACAAGGTATTACCGTGCGAACCGTACTTGTCGTCGACGACGATCCCGCCGTGGCCCATGCAGTGGCCAGCGCCCTGAGCCGCGCGGGATTTAGCGTCGAGTTGGCCGAAGATGGACTGGCCGGCTTCGATGCGGCCCAGCGGCTGCACCCCTCGGTGGTGGTCACCGACTGGGTGATGCCGCGCGGCGACGGCGCGCTGCTGTGCCATCTGCTGCTGGGCGATGCGTCGCTAAGTCGTACACCGATTGTCGTTTTCTCCAGCATCCAGACCATGCCCGAGGTGCCGAATCCGAACGTGCGCTACTGCCGCAAGCCGTGCGCGCCGGAAGCGCTGATCCGCACCATCGACGAGCTGCTCGAACACAGCTGAACCGCGGGACACCGCCCTCCCCGCGCTCGCCGCACCAGTTGCACAGGCTGCACCAGCCGGCCCCGCGGGCCAGCTGCCCCAGCAGCCCCAGCCGCCTCACCCATGCCAGCCGCACTGCCTCGCCAGCGGCACTAGCCGCGGCCAGCCGCCGCGCTCTGCCCTTCGAGCAACGCCAGCAGCCGGGTCTCGTCCATGCTCAGCGCCCTCACCGCGCGGCGGCACTGCCCGCAGGCCGCCATCTTGTCGTTCATATAGGCGTCGACCACGGTCGGGTGGACATAGCACTGCCGGCATACCGCCACGGTATTGCGCAGGCGCCGGGCCACGACCTTGATGGTGGCCGCCACCGCGCGCTTGCGGGCGGCCTCGGTTTCCGCCGCCGGCGCCTTGCGCAGTTCGGCCAGCGCATGCACGCTGCCGGCCCAGGTGCGGAAGTCCTTGGCGGTGAAGTCCTCGCCGGCCACCTCGCGCAGGTACGCGTTGACATCGTCCGAGCCGACCTCGCGAAGCTCGCCGTCCTCGTCGCGGTACTTGAACAGATGCTGGCCCGGCAGGTCCGCGCAGGTGCGCACCAGCCGCGCAAGCTGGCGGTCCTGCAGCGTGACGTCATGCTCGACGCCGCTCTTGCCGGTGAACAGGAAGCGCAGCCGGCTGCCGCGCACCTGCACGTGGCGGCGGCGCAGCGTGGTCAGGCCATAGGTGCGGTTCTGGCGCGCGTAGCGGCGGCTGCCGACCCGCACCAGCGTGGCGTCGAGCAGCAGCAGCACGGCGGCCAGCACCTTCTCGCGCGGAATGCCATTGCGCTGCAGGTCGCGCCGGGCGCGCCGCCGCAGCCGGGGCAGCGCACGGCCGAACGCGAGCAGGCGGTCGTACTTGTTCTCGTCGCGCAGCGCGATCCAGGCGGGGTGGTAGCGGTACTGCTTGCGGCCGCGGGCGTCGCGGCCGGGGGCCTGGATATGGCCGCGGGGGTCGGGGCAGATCCAGACGTCCTGGTAAGCGGGGGGAATCGCCAGCGCGTCGATGCGGGCGATGGTGTCGCGATCGCGGATGCGGGTGCCGTCCGGCGCGAAATAGGCGAAGCGGCCGCGCACCAGGCGCCGCGTGATGCCGGGCCCGGTGTCGTTGACATAGCGAACGCCGGGCGGCAATGTCTCGCGCGCCGCCGCTGCCGCGGTCGCTGCCGTGGTCGCTGCGGTGGTTCCTGCTGTCGTCCCTGCTGTCACGCTCTCAGCGGCCGGCGTCGAAGCGCGCATCGTGGCTCCCGTCTCCACCCTTCCCGTCCGGCGCCGTGGCCGCGCCGTTCTGGCGCCGTTGCAGCGCCGCTCTTTGCGCCGTGTCGCGCCGTTCCTCGGGATGGCATTCCGACATTAGTCCGGGGCGGCGCCCGATGCATCCCGCCGCGCGCGCAATCGTTTGTAGGAATGGGACGACATGGGCGCGAACCAAGCCCCCGATCTTCCTAACCGTTTTCTACAAACTCACCAATAATTGGCAAGAACTGCCCGGCGCCCTACCCGTCCGGGCCAGCAAAACCCGCTTACCCGGGGCAAGGTACGTCTCTTGCAACTCCCTCCGGTTTTCCCAACCGGAGGACCGCCATGTCGCAAGCCGCCCGGGCCCAGCTCGCCGAAACCATGCCCGCCGACAGCCACGAGGACACCCGCACCGCGATGTCGGGCGCGACCATCCGCCGCGCCTTCCTCGACCATGTCTTCTACACGCAGGGCAAGCTGCCCGGCCTTGCCAGTCCCAACGATCTGTATCAGGCACTTGCCCATACGGTGCGCGACCGGCTGGTGCAGCGCTGGATCAGTACCGCGGAAACGTATCTGGGCCAGCCCTCGCGCACGGTCGCCTACCTGTCGGCCGAATTCCTGCTCGGTCCGCACCTGGGCAACAACCTGGTCAACCTGGGCATCTTCGACGAGGTCAAGGAGACCATGGCCGAGCTCGGCCTGGACCTCGACACGGTGCTGGCGCAGGAGCTGGAGCCCGGGCTGGGCAACGGGGGCCTGGGCCGGCTGGCCGCGTGCTTCCTCGATTCGCTGGCGACCATGCAGATCCCGGCGCTCGGCTACGGCATCCGCTACGAGTACGGCATCTTCCACCAGTCGATCATCGACGGCATGCAGGTCGAGAGCACCGATACCTGGCTGCGCCATGGCAATCCGTGGGAAATCCAGCGCTCCGAATGGGCGGTGCAGGTCAAGCTGGGCGGCCAGACCGAGCACTACACCGACGACCGCGGCCACTACCGGGTGCGCTGGGTGCCGGCCAAGACGGTGGTCGGGGTGCCGTTCGATTCGCCGATCCTCGGCTATCAGGTCAACACGGTCAACACATTGCGGCTATGGCGGGCGGAGGCGACCGAGGCCTTCGACTTCGGCGTGTTCAATCGCGGCGACTACCTGGGCGCGGTCAGCAAGAAGGTGACCTCCGAGAACCTGACCAAGGTGCTCTACCCGAATGACGAAACCGAGCAAGGCAAGGAGCTGCGGCTCGAGCAGCAGTATTTCTTCGTGTCGTGTTCGCTGCAGGACATGCTGCGGCTGCTCGACGCGCACGGCATTCCTGTCACGCGCTTCCACGAGAAGTTCGCCGTCCAGCTCAACGACACCCATCCGGCCATCGGCATCGCCGAACTGATGCGGCTGCTGGTCGACGAGCATGGCGTGGCATGGGACGAGGCCTGGCAGATCACCCGGCAGGCCTTCGCCTACACCAACCACACGCTGCTGCCGGAAGCGCTCGAGATGTGGCCGCTGCCGCTCTTCCAGCGCACGCTGCCGCGCCATCTGGAAATCATCTACGAGATCAACGCGCGCTTCCTGCATGAGGTGCGCATCCGCTTCTTCGGCGACGAGTCGCAGCTGTCGCGCCTGTCGCTGATCGACGAGCGCGGCCAGCGCCATGTCCGGATGGCGCATCTTGCCTGCGTCGGCAGCCATACCATCAATGGTGTCGCCGAGCTGCATTCGCGGCTGATGCGCGAGGACGTGCTGAAGGACTTCTACGCCATGTGGCCGGAGAAGTTCACCAGCATCACCAACGGCGTCACGCCGCGGCGCTGGCTGGCGCTGTCCAATCCGCGGCTGTCGCGGCTGGTGTGCGAGTCGATCGGCGACGGCTGGATCGGCGACCTCGACAGGCTGCGCGAACTGGAGCCCTACGCCGACGACACGGGCTTTCGCGACCGGTGGCAGGCGGCGCGGCGCGAGAACAAGGAAGACCTCGCGCGGCTGGTGCGCGAGACCACCGGCGTGGTGATCGACCCGTCGTCGATGTTCGACGTGATGGTCAAGCGCATCCACGAATACAAGCGCCAGCATCTGGCGGTGCTGCACATCGTGGCGCTGTACCACCGGATCAAGTCCGACCCGAACGCCGACATCGTGCCGCGCACCTTCTTGTTCGCCGGCAAGGCCGCCCCGGGCTACCACTACGCCAAGCTGATGATCCGGCTGATCACGTCGGTGGGCGACGTCATCAACCGCGATCCGCAGGTGCGCGACCGGCTCAAGGTTGTGTTCCTGCCCAACTTCAATGTGACCTATGGGCAGAAGATCTATCCGGCCGCCGACCTGTCCGAGCAGATCTCGCTGGCCGGCAAGGAGGCCTCGGGCACCGGCAACATGAAGTTCGCGATGAACGGCGCGATCACCATCGGCACGATGGACGGCGCTAATATCGAGCTGCGCGAAGCGATCGGCCCCGACCACTTCTTCCCGTTCGGCCTGTCGGCCGCCGAGGTCTACGCGCTGAAGGCCGCCGGCTACCGGCCCGCCGCATGCTACGAGAGCCATGCCGAGCTGCGCGCCGTGATCGACCTGATCGGCCAGGGCTTCTTCTCGCGCGGCGATCCGTCGGTGTTCCAGCCGATCTTCGGCGGGCTGCTGCAACACGATCCCTATATGTTGCTGGCCGACTTCGCCTCCTACCTGCATTGCCAGCAGGATGTGTCGGTGGCGTTCACCGACCAGGCGCGCTGGCAGCGGATGTCGGTGCTGTCGTGCGCGCGCTCGGGCCGTTTTTCGTCCGATCGTGCGATTCGCGAGTACTGCGAGCGGATCTGGCGGGTGAAACCGGTGCCGGTGCCGCTGCTGCATCGCGCCGCGATGAGCACGGCGGGTACCCGCCACAAGGGCGGCCCCGGCATGTAGTTCTTACACCGGCCGGCGGAGGCTTTGCGCAGTGCTTGTTTCAACAGTTACGAACCGGTTACGCAAACCGTTGAACGCAAAGCCTTTGCGAAACATCCGCCACGCTGGCATGCCATTCGCATGGCATCAACGCTTCACGCGCCGACGCCATGCAACGACGCTCCGCGAGTGAAGCGCAACAGCGGCGGTGCAGCCCGACCGCCGCCCCACCACCAGCGCATTCAGAATGGCGGAGATCAACTTGAACACGAACGTGCTATTCGTGGCGGCCGAGGCCATGCCCTTGGCCAAGACAGGCGGCTTGGGAGATGTCGTCAGCGGGCTGGCCCGCGCCCTGCAGCAGCGGGGCCTCGATGTCACGATCCTGATGCCGGGCTATCCGCAGGCCCTGGCCGGCGCCGTGGGGCTGCGCAGCCTCGGCGCGCTGAAACTTGCCGAGAGCGCGCCCGGGCTGGCGCTGGCACCCGGGCATAGTGCGATGCGGCTGATGGCCGGTCGGATGCCGGGCAGCAACGTGCAGGTCGCCCTGCTCGACTGCCCGTCGTTCTACGACCGCGCCGGCACGCCGTACACCGACCCGACCGGCCGCGACTTTGCCGACAACCCGCAGCGCTTCGCGGCGCTGGCGCATGCGGCGACCGCCATCGCCGCAGGCCGCACGCCGCTGCCGGTGCCCGCCGCCGTGCACGCGCACGACTGGCATGCCGGGTTGACGCCGCTCCTGATGCGCGCCGCCGGTCTCGACACGCCGAGCATCATCACGATCCACAACCTCGCCTTCCAGGGCATCTTCCCGCTGTGCCTGGCGGGGCAGCTTGGCCTGCCGGAAGACTGCCTGACGTCCGACGGCGTCGAGTTCTGGGGCAAGCTCAATTTCCTCAAGGCGGGCATCCGCTACGCCGACCGCGTCACCACGGTCAGCCACAACTATGCGCAGGAGATGCTGACGCCGCAGTTCGGCCACGGGCTGGAAGGACTGCTGCAGGCGCGGCGCGATGTGCTGGGCGCAATCCCGAACGGCATCGACACCGAGGACTGGGACCCCGCCAGCGACGATCTGCTGCCGCACTGCTATACGCCGAATGCGATGGCCGGCAAGCGGGCCTGCAAGGCGGCGCTGCAGAACCGCTTCGGGCTGCCGGCCGATCCGGCCGCGCCGCTGGTCGCGATGGGCAGCCGCCTGACGCACCAGAAGATGGCCGACGTGGCGCTGGGCGCCATCGAGCGCGCGCTGCAGGCCGACGACAGCGTGCAGTTCGCCGTGCTGGGCTGCGGCGAGGCCGCCATCGAGCGCGGCTTCGAGGCGCTGGCCGCGCGTTATCCGGACCGCGTCGGCGTGTCGATCGGCTACCGCGAGGAAACCGCGCACCTGCTGCACGCGGGCGCCGACGTGCTGCTGCACGGCAGCCGCTTCGAGCCCTTCGGCCTGACCCCGGTCTATGCGATGCGCTACGGCACGGTGCCGGTCGCCTCGCGCGTCGGCGGCCTGGTCGACACGGTGCGTGACGCCGGCCATGGGTCGACACCGCGGCCCGGCGCGACCGGCTTCCTGTTCGACGGCGAGACCGCCGAGGCGATGAGCGCGGCGATCGAGCGGGCGCTGCAATGGCTGCGGCGGCCGCGCGCGTGGAAGGTGCTGCAGCGCGCCGGCATGCAGGCGCTGTTCTGCTGGACGCAACCGGCCGAGCAATACCTGTCGCTGTACAGCGCGCTGTCGCCGGCCCTGGCCTCGGCGCTGGCGATGCAGCGCGCCGCGCAACGGGCAGCCGAGGCCGCACAGGTCGCGCAGGTCGAATCCGCGCCGCAGCTGCAACGCTCGCCGCAGCGCGTGCCGCGCTCGACGCCGGCCAGCGCCCCCGTCATGGCTTCCGAGCCCACGCCCGAACTCGCGATCCAGGCCTCGCCGTCGCGGCGACGCGGCCGTGGCGCGCGGGTCGACCGCGGCGCAGTGCCCGCGCAGGCCAGTGCGGCCGGCAACGGCGGCGGGTTCGGCGATGCACTGCCGACGGCGGCCGCCTGATGCCGCAAGCCGGCGGGACCGCAAGGTGCGCGGGCCGCGCGCCGCTGCGGATCCTGCCGCCTGCCTGGAATCGCTGCGGCCTGGAATCGCTACGGCTTTGAATCGACACGGCTTTGAATCGACACGGAAATCATCATGAGCGTAGAGCCGAACCCCGCCGCCGCGGCCGCGGCCCAGCCGCGCGGCGGCTGGGAAACGCTGGGCACCGCGCCGGCGCCCGCGCCGCTGGGCGGCGCGTCTGAAGCCGCACCGGCGCGCCAGCCCCGCTTCGGCCCCTTGCGGCTGGCCGACGGCCGCACCTGCTTCCGGCTGTGGGCGCCCGATATGGCGGCACAGGGCGAAATCCCCCGGCTCGAGATCCACGACGCCGGCCCGGTGCTGATGACGCCGGCCGGCGACGGCTGGTTCGAGGCCATCGTGGCCTGCTGCGAAGGCGCGCGCTACTGGTTCCGCCTCGGCGACGGCACCATCGTGCCGGACCCGGCCTCGCGCGCGCAGGCCGGCGATGTGCACGGCGCCAGCGTGGTCGTCAATCCGACCACCTACCAGTGGTGCCATCCCTACTGGCAGGGGCGGCCCTGGCACGAAGCCATCATTTACGAGATGCACGTCGGCCTGTGCGGCGGCTACGCGGGCGCGGCGCGCGAACTGCCGCGGCTGGCGGCGCTCGGCTTCACCGCGGTCGAACTGATGCCGCTGGCCGAGTTTCCCGGCAGCCGCAACTGGGGGTATGACGGCGTGCTGCCGTTCGCGCCGGAGTCGAGCTACGGCACGCCCGACCAGCTGCGGGCGCTGGTCGACGCGGCGCACGGCCTGGGCATGATGGTCCTGCTCGACGTGGTCTACAACCATTTCGGCCCCGAGGGCAACTACCTGCCGCGCTACGCCAGCACCTTCTTCCGCGAGGATGTGCGCACGCCATGGGGCCCGGCGATCGACTTCCGCCGGCAGGAAGTCCGCGACTTCTTCACCGAGAACGCCTGCTACTGGCTCGAGGACTTCCGCTTCGACGGACTGCGGCTCGACGCGGTGCACGCCATCGCCGACGAGGGCTGGCTGGCCGAACTGGCGCCGACGCTGCGGCAGCGCTGCGCCGGGCGGCAGATCCATCTGGTGCTGGAGAACGACCACAACGACGCCGAGCTGCTCGCCGGCGGCTACGACGCGCAGTGGAACGACGATGCGCACCACGTGCTGCACGTGCTGCTGACCGGCGAGCACGACGGCTATTACGCCGACTATGGCGCGGTGGTCGCGCCCGAGTTCGGCGCCGGTGCCGACGCCGCGCACCGGGCCGACTCCGGCAGCCATCCCGGCCCCGACTACGGCCGCGCCTACGACCAGGACGCGGCGCCGCGCGGCGATCATCAGCCGCTTGGCCCCACCACCCGGCATCTGGCGCGCGTGCTGGCCGAAGGTTTCGCCTATCAGGGCGAGGCGTCGCCGCATCGCACGCGTGAAGCGGGCGGCGACAAGCCCGTCCATCGCGGGCAGCGCAGCGCGCATCTGCCGCCGACCGCGTTCATCAGCTTCCTGCAGAACCACGACCAGATCGGCAACCGCGCGTTCGGCGAGCGCATCACGGCGCTGGCCCAGCCGCGCCCGCTGCGCGCCGCGATCGCGCTGCAGATGCTGTGTCCGCAGATCCCGATGGTATTCATGGGCGAGGAAGGCGGCACGCGCACGCCCTTTCTCTATTTCACCAGCCATCCGCCCGAACTGGCCGAGGCCGTGCGCGAGGGCCGCCGCCGCGAGTTCGGCTCGATGGCCGGTTTTGCCGACGGCGCGCGCGCCCACAGCATTCCAGACCCCAACGCACCGACCACCTTCGAGGCCTCGCGTCCGGAGTTCGATCCGGACGGCGAGAATGCGCAGTACTACAGGTCGCTCATCACGCTGCGCCGGCGCGAACTGCTGCCCCGGCTGCCCGGCACGCGCTGCGAAGGCGTCGACGTGCTCGGCGACGCGGCGGTGCGCGCGAGCTGGCGCATGGGCGACGGCGCGCTGCTGACGCTGTGGGCCAATCTCGGCGACGCGGTCGTTTCCTGCGGCGATGGACCGCAAGGCGAGCTGCTGGCCGAGAGCGAGCCCGGCGCCGCGCGCCAGCTGGAGGACGGCACGCTGTCCGCCGGCGTCACGGTCGCCTATCTGCAATCCGGGCAGCAGACGCCGTCCGAAGACACCACCGGCTGAACGCCGGGCGCTTGCCACCATGTCGTCAGCCTCCAGCAACGCATCGCATTCCGCCACCGCGCACCCGGCCGCGCATTCAGCCGCGCATTCAGCCACGCATTCGGCCGATCCCGCTGTCGATCGCGCCGCCGAGCACGCGGACGACCGGGGCAACACCATCGTGCCGCGCGCCACGGCAAGGCTCCAGCTGCATGCCGGCTTCACCTTCGCGGACGCCGAACGCCAGGTCGACTATCTCGCCTCGCTCGGCGTCAGCCATCTGTACCTGTCGCCGATCTTCACCGCCAAGCCGGGCTCGACGCACGGCTACGACGTCACCGACTTCCAGCAGATCAATCCCGAGCTGGGCGGCGAGGCCGGCTTCCAGGCGCTGGCCGGCCGCGCGCGCGCCGCGGGGCTCGGCGTGATCATCGACATCGTGCCCAACCATATGGCGGCCAGCTCCACGCACAACCGCTGGTGGGCCGACGTGCTGGCGCGCGGCGCGGAGAGCCCCTACGCCGGGCACTTCGATATCGACTGGCATTCGCCCGATCCCGAACTGCATGGCAAGGTGCTGCTGCCGATCCTGGGCCGCCCGTACTGGGAAACGCTGCAGGCCGGCGAGATCGCGGTGCGCAGCGACGGCCAGCGCCATTGGCTGCAATACGGCGAACACGAGGTGCCGTTGTCCGAGGAATCGATGGCGTCCTTCGATGCCGGCCGCGACGGCGCGCGCTTCGATACGGCGACGCCGGAAGGCCTCGAACGCCTGCACGCCCTGCTGGAGCAGCAGAACTATCGGCTCGCCTGGTGGCGCACCGCGGCGGACGAACTGAACTGGCGGCGCTTCTTCGAGGTCAGCGAGCTGGTCGCGGTGCGCGTCGAGCAGCCGCCGGTGTTCGACGACGTGCATGCGCTGGTGCTGCGGCTGGCGAGGGACGGCCTGATCGACGGCGTGCGCGTCGATCATGTCGATGGCCTGGCCGACCCCGGCGGCTATTGCCAGCAGCTGCGCGCGCAACTGAACGCCGCGATGGCGGCGCGCAACGCGCGCCCGTGGATCGTGATCGAGAAGATCCTGGCCGAGAGCGAAACGCTGCGCACCGAATGGCAGATCGACGGCACCACTGGCTACGACTTCATGGACGAGGTCGGCGCGGTGCTGCACGACGGCGCCGGCGAAACGGCGCTGACGACGCTGTGGCAGCAGGTCAGCGGCGACAGCCAGGCGTATGGCGAACAGGTGCGGCAGGCGCGCCGCCATCTGCTGTCGCGCTTTCTCGTCACCGAATTCGAAGGCGCCTGCCGCCGCCTGCATGCCTGCGCGCGCGCCGAGCCGGCCACGCGCGACCTGACGCTGGCGAGCTGGCGCCGCGCGCTGGCCGCGCTGCTGGAACCGCTCGAGGTCTATCGCACCTACCTGGGCGAACACGCGTGGTCGCGCGAGGACCGCCTGCGGCTGGAAACCGCCGCCGAGCTGGCGCGCCGCGCGGTCCGGCCCGACGACACCGCCACCGTCGATCGGCTGCTGGCCTGGCTCTGCGCGGGTCCGCACGCGAGCGGCGCGCTGCGCGAGGCGCGCGCCCGCGTGCAGCAGCTGATGCCGCCGCTGGCGGCCAAGGCCGCCGAGGACACGATGTTCTACCGCTACGGGCGGCTGCTGTCGCGCAACGAAGTCGGCAGCCACCCCGCGACGCTGGCGATGCCGCCGGATCGCTTCCACGCCCGCATGGCGGTTCGCGCGCAGGTGTGGCCGCACGCGATGCTGGCGACCGCCACGCACGACCACAAGCGCGGCGAGGACATGCGGATGCGGCTCGCGGTGCTGAGCGAACTGGCGCCGGAATGGCAGGCCGCGGTCGGCGAGTGGGAAGGCCGCGCCCTGCGGCTGGCGGGCTCGGGCGAGCGCGCCGTTCCCGATGGCGCCGACCGGCTGATGCTGTATCAAACGCTGGTCGGTGTCTGGCCGCCCGAGCTGCCGGCCGACCGCGATGCCGGCGACCCGGCCGTGCACGCCCTGCTCGAACGCGTGGGTGCCTGGCAGACCAAGGCGGTGCGCGAGGCCAAGCGGCACGGCCACTGGACCCGGCCGGACGAGGCCTACGAACAGGCCTACGCGGGGCTGCTGCAGGCGATGGCGCAGAGCGATCTGCTCGGCAGCGTGGCGCGCTTCGCGCAGCGCATCGCACCGGCCGGCGCGCTCAACAGCCTGGCGCAGACACTGCTGCAACTGACCGCGCCAGGCGTGCCGGACCGCTATCAGGGCACGGAGGGCTGGGACTTCAGCCTGGTCGATCCCGACAATCGCCGCCCGGTCGATTACGACGCGCTGCGCGCGGCGCTGGCCTGCACGGCGGGCTGGCAGAGCTGGCTCGAGCAATGGCGCGACGGCCGCATCAAGGTGCAACTGGTGCGCGCGCTGCTGGCCGCGCGCCAGGAGCAGCCGGCGCTGTTCCGCGATGGCGGTTACCGGCACTTGCATGGCGAAGGCCCGGCGGCCTCGCATCTGCTGGCGTTCGAGCGCCGCCGCGGCGACGAGCGCGTCATCGCCATCACCACGCGGCTGGCCGCAAGGCTGGTGCAGGATCGGCCCGCCGTCGCGCCCGCGGCATGGGGCGACACGCTGCTGTGCGTCGGCGAGCCGGGCGCCAGCCGCTGGACCGACGCACTGACCGGCCGCACGCTGTCGGCGCCGAACGGCCGCCTGCGCGTGGCCGACGTGCTGGACCCGCTGCCGGTCGCGCTGCTGCGCCGTACCGGCTGAGGGGTCTGCGCCGATGCCACCGTGCGGTGCGTATCTGCCGACCGGTGCCGTCTGAATCGGTGCCGTCTGTATCGGTACCGGCCGAGCGCTACAGCCGCGACGGGCTCGATTGTCCGTCCACGGCGCGCGTCGGCGCCAGGATGCCGGCCTTGACCAGCGTCTGCGCGTTCCAGGGCTTGAGCAGGAACGGCAGCCCCGACACCGATGCGAGCGCGATCATGTCGGCGTCGTCGGTCATCAGGATCACCGGCAGGAAGGGAAAGCTGCGGGTCAGCCGATCGCGCAGCGCCAGTCCGCCGAGCGCGGGACCGAGGCGCGCATCCGCGATCACCAGATCGAAGCCGTAGCGGTCGGTCGCCGCCATTGCCTCGGCCTCGTCGCGCACCAGCGTCACGCGATGGCCAGTTGCCTGCAGCGATTCGACCGCGCTCTGCACGCTGCGCGGCTGATCGGCGACGATCAGCACCGCGCTGGCGCCGCCCCCCCAGCGCGTGCGCGCATGGCTGTCGCCATGCTGCCAGGCCGGCAGATAGAGCCGCACCGTGGTGCCCTTGGCCACCTCGGATTCGATCACCGCCACGCCATCGACTTCGCGGCAGAAGTCGTGTACCTGCGCCAGTCCCAGGCCGCTGCCCAGGCCCGCGGTCTTGGTGGTGAACAGCGGCTCGAAGACGCGCTCCACCACCTCGGGCGGCATGCCCTTGCCGTTGTCGCGCGCCGACAGGCAGACATAGTTGCCGCGCATGCCGCCGGGACGGCTGCCATCGAGCGTCACGTTGGATGCCGTCACCACGAACTGCCCGCCGCTGGGCATCGCATCGCGCGCGTTCGACGCCAGGTTCATCATCGCCAGTTCGAGCTCGTTCTTGTCCGCGCAGACCGGCCAGCAGGCCGGATCGATCTCGTAGCGCAGCTGCACGCGCGGACCCAGGGTCGAGCGGATCAGCGGCGTCCAGCCCTCTGCTTCCTGCGGCAGGAGCAGGACTTCCTTGCGGTGCTGGCGCTTGCGGGCCATGCCGATCAGCTGGTTGCTCAGCGCGACGCCGCTCGCCACGCTGCGCTTGATGCCGGCCAGCGCCTTCTCGCGCGCGACATCGGGGCGCGTGATCATCAGGTCGGTATTGAACGAGATCACCGACAGCACATTGCGGAAGTCGTGCGCGACCGAGGTGATCAGATGCCCCACCGCCTCGAGCTTGCGCGACTGCCGATAGCGCTCCTCCACCTCCTGCCGGCGCGTGACCTCCTCCTGCCAGCGCAGATACGACTGCTCCTCGCGCTTGAGCCGGCGCAGGCTCATCCAGGCCAGCGCCCACAGCGCGAAGGCGGGAATCGCCGCGACGGTCGCGCCGATATACAGCCGGTGCCGCCACTGCGCGTGGATCACCCGCATCGGAATGTCGACCACCGCGTGCAGCAGCCCGCCGCCGATCGCCCAGTGCGCAACGATGCTGTCTTCGCCGCCCAGGCCCGGCATCCGCGCGACGCTGTCGCCGGACCCTTCCGATACGCGCTGCAGCCCCTCGCGCACCGCATCGGGCACCTGCTCGGGCACGCTGTCCGGATACGCGGCCAGCACCACGCCGTCGCTGCGCACCAGCGCGGCCTGGGCGCCGGTCTCCTGGCTCAGCACGTCGCGATAGAAGTCGGCGAAATACGAGGGGCGCAATGCCACCGACACCAGCCCGGCGACATTCGCGTCGGGACCGAGCCGCGGCATGCTGACGTTGATCACCCGCTCGGGTACCACCTTGTCGGTGACCACGCCGGTCACATCGAACGGACGCAGCCCGCCGACGATGGCGCGGAAGTCCTCGCGCTCGCTGATCGAGACGCGCGGCACCGGGTAGAAGCGGCTGCTGGCCAGCAGCACGCCCTGCTCGTCGTAGACCGCCAGCGACGACGCCTGCGGCAGGCCGCCGACGATATCGGCCAGGCGGGTATGGACGTCGTCCTCGTGCTGCCGCAGCTGCGCGTTGCTCCAGCCCGCGGTGGCATCGCGGATGCGGCTGTTGATCTGGTGATTGCCTTCGAAGACCTTGCTGGCGTGCTCCTGAATCACGCGGGCGAGCCGCGCGGAGCGCTGCTCGGCCTCGGCCACGTCCGCGCGCAGCGACAGCCACGCCCAGGTGGCCAGCACCGCCGCGGGGAACAGGATCGCGCCGAACAGCAGCGCGACCAGGGTACGGCGCTGCGTGGCGAAGTAGTGGCGCGTGCCGAGATAGCTGTGGGGCATGGTGGCAAGGGGCTGGACCGGGCAACCGCGATGGCGGCCACTGCACGAATGCGCAGCTTACCCCAGCAAGCATTCAGGTTAGACGCCGAGCCCCGAACGTCAAGCGCGAGCGCCCCCCGATGGGCCGGTGCCGGACGACCCATCGATCCCTTGCCACAACGAAACTTGCCTTTGCCTAGCCGTTGATCACCTCGCCGCCGTTGATATGCAGCACCTGCCCGGTGATATAGCTGGCCGCGCGCGAGGCCAGGAAGACGAAGCCGGCCGCCACCTCGAACGGCTGGCCGGGACGCCTCATCGGCGTCTCCTTGCCGAACTTCTCGACCTGCTCCGGCGGGAAGGTCGACGGGATCAACGGGGTCCAGATCGGGCCCGGCGCCACGCCGTTGACGCGGATGCCGCGCTTGACCACCTGCAGCGCCAGCGAGCGCGTGAACGAGACGATCGCGCCCTTGGTCGACGAATAGTCGAGCAGGTGCGCGCTGCCGCGATAGGCGGTGACCGAGGTGGTATTGACGATCGCCGAACCCGGCTGCAGATGCGGCAGCGCGGCGCGGGTCAGGTGGAACATCGCGAAGACGTTGGTGCGGAAGGTCGCCTCGACCTGGGCCTCGTCGATCTGCTCGGGCTGCTGCTTCGGATGCTGCTCGGCCGCGTTGTTGACGAGGATGTCCAGCTTGCCGAGTTCCTTGACGGTCCGCTCGACGACCTGCGCGGCATGGGCGCTGTCGCCGAGATCGCCGTCCATCAGCAGGCAGCGGCGGCCCGCTTCCTCGACCAGCCGCGCGGTTTCCTTGGCATCCTCATGCTCGTTCAGATAGGCCACCGCGACATCGGCGCCCTCGCGCGCGAAGGCCACCGCGACGGCGCGGCCGATGCCGCTGTCGCCCCCGCTGATCAGCGCGACCTTGCCGGTCAGCTGGCCGCTGCCGACATAGTCGTCGGCGCCGCTGTCGGGCTTCGGATGCATCTCGCTTTCCAGGCCGGGCTGCCGGTCCTGGTGCTGTGGCGGGAGTTGCTCGGGTGTGGCCATGGGCTTTCTCCTGTCTGGCAAACGTTGGCGAACGCCACGCCTGGCGCGTGGCACCTTGCCGTGGGGCCGCAACTTTCATGCCGCCGCCGGCATATGGCGTCCTTCCCCGCCCCAGCCGCTTCCACCCCGCTCATCGGTCCGGATGGCCCCGCCCCGGCGCTCTCCTCCTTACAACCGCGCTGGCAATCCTTACCGGCGACACCGGTCGTCCCGCGTCCTTGCGGGTAAACCATGACCGCGTCCGGCCTAAGGTCCGCCTCCGATCTGCCGATATCGTCGGTGCGGCGGCATGCCGTCGTGCGGCCGCGATAACAACATCACAACGAATGCGAAATTGCAACGACAGGGGGTCGAATGGGTAGCAGCACGCTCGCTTTGCGCGCGGAAGCGGGTCACACCGCCACGCGACCGGATGAACGCGTGCCGGAGGCGCAGGCCGCCGGCACGCTGCTGGAGGCCGTCCACCGGCGCGCCGACCGCCTGCTGGTCGGAACGATCTGGCTGCTGTGGGCGGCATCGCTGCTGGCGGGCTGGCGCTACGGCACGCTCGGCCCGAGCCTGGCGGTCGGCCTGCCGCTGTCGGCGGCGGCCAGCCTGTGGGCCGCGGCGCTACCGGGCCGGCTCGGCACGCGATTGGCGACCGCGGCGATCTCGATGACGATGGTCGGGCTGCTGATCCACCAGGCGCACGGGCAGGCCGAGTACCACTTCGCGGTGTTCGTGCTGCTGTCGGTGCTGCTGGCCTATCGCGACTTCCGGCCGATCCTGCTGGCCGCGGCGCTGATCGCCGTGCACCACCTGAGCTTCAACTATTTCCAGACCTGGGGCTGGGGCGTGATCTGCTTCACCGAGCCGGGCCTGGGCATCGTGCTGCTGCATGCGGCCTTCGTCGTGGTGCAGACCGCGGTGCTGGTGGTGCTGGCCCATCGGATGGAGGCCGACGCCCGCTCCGCCGGCGAACTGGCGGCGCTGGCCGCGCGCATCGGCAGCGATCCCGGCTACCTGACGCTGACGCCGGCGCGCCGCGGCCGGCCAGCGCGCTGGCGCGCTCGTTCCAGGCCACGCTGGACGCGGTGCGCGGCACGCTGCTGCAGGTGCGAGACAGCGCGGCGGAGGCCGCCGCTGCCTCCGGCGACATCCTGCAGCGCAATACGGTGCTGGCCGAACGCACGCACAGCCAGCAGCGCGCGCTGGAGGAAATCGTCACGGCGATGAGCGAGCTGCGCCGCAGCGCCCACGAGAACGCCGACCACGCGCAGGCGGCCCACACGCTGGCGGGCACGTCGCGCGCGGTGGCCGCGCAGGGCGGCGAGGTGATCGGCTCGGTCATCCGCACGATGGGCGAGATCCATGCGGCCAGCGAACGGATCGCCGACATCATCGGCGTGATCGACGGCATCGCATTCCAGACCAATATCCTGGCGCTGAACGCCTCGGTCGAGGCCGCCCGCGCGGGCGAGCAGGGCCGCGGCTTCGCGGTGGTGGCGGGCGAGGTGCGCACGCTGGCGCAGCGCAGCGCCGCGGCGGCCAAGGAGATCCGCGCGCTGATCGGCGAATCGGTCGACCGCGCGCGCGCCGGCTCGGAACTGGTCGGCACCGCCGGCAGCACGATGGGCGAACTCGAGGCCAGCGTCGCGCGGCTCGCCGCCATCGTCGACCAGATGGCGCTCGCCACCGGTGGACAGCGCGCTGGCATCGATCAGGTGGATGGGAATATCGCCGGCATCGACGCGGCCTCGCGCCAGAACGTCGACCATGTCGACCAGACCGCGCAAGAGGTCGCGCGCCAGCAGCAGCAACTGGCGCGGCTGACCGGCGCGGTGGGGCAGTTCAGGCTGGATTAGGTCGCGGGATGGCCGACCATCCGCACGCGCCGCCGGGCGGTGCGGCGGTGCGGCGGTACGGGGCTGCGGGGCTGCGGGGCTGCGGGGCTGCGGGGCTGCGGGGCTGCGGGGGTGCGGGGTGCGGGGTGCGGGGTGCGGGGTGCGGGCAATGCCGGCGATCAGCCCAGGCCCGGCAGCGTCGTCAGGTATTCGCTGATGCCCGTCATCATGATCTGCACGCCGATGCACAGCAGCAGGAAGGCCGACAGCCGCGTGACGACGTTGGTGCCTTCCGGTCCCAGCACGCGGGCCAGCAGTTCTGCGCGGCTGTAGACCACATAGACGACGATCGCCACGGCGACACTGACCGTCACCGACACCACCGCCGATTCGATCGCATCGCGCCATTCGCGGCTGCGGCTGGCGTTCAGCGCGATCGCGGTGGCGATCGAGCCGGGGCCGGTGGTCAGCGGAATCGTCAGCGGGAAAAACGCCATCTGCGTGACATCGCCGGTCGAGACCGATTCGATGCGCTTCTCGGCGGGCTGCGTCGGCGCGTTCAGCATGGTCCAGCCGCTGAACGCCACCACGAAGCCGCCGGCCAGGCGCAGCGCCTGCAGCGAGATGCCGAAGAAGCCGAGGATGGCGGTGCCGAGGAAGAAGGTCACCAGCAGCACGATCAGCGAATTGATCGCGACCTGGCGGCTCAGCTTGCGACGCTCCTCGACGGTCAGGAAGCGGGTCCGGTCGAACAGCACGAATGCCATGCCGAACGGGTTGATGATACTGAGCAGCGCGGAGAACGCGAGCAGGAACTCCGCCACCAGATTGCTCAAGCTCAGGATGCCCATTGTGCGCGCCTATCCTCACCAAATCGCGCAAGCATAGCGCATGGGGCACTGCGGCGACTACTGCGATCAGCCGGGGGCATTGGGGCTCGCCGCGCCGTTGGTGGCCGGCGGTAGCGGTGCCGGCGTTGGGGTTGGGGCCGGTGGCGGGGCCGGTGCGGATGGCGGTGCCGACGGCACGGCGGGCGGTGCCGCCTGCGGCAGCGGCGCAGCAGACGGTGCAGGCGACGGCGCGGGCGCCGCCGGCGTCGGTGGTGTTGCCGATGGCCGTGCACCGGCCGATCCGTTCGCGGCCCCTTGCGCGGCCCCGCTGCCCTGCCCCGCCGGCGGCGAAACCGCGGGAGGCGGGGCGTTGCCAGTGCCGACGCCCGGTGCCGGATAGCTTCCCGGGTAGCCCCCCGGATTCGGCCCCGCATTCGTGCCGGCGGCGCCAGGCGTACCGGTTCCATTGATCGCCCCAGGCGCCGCCCCGGCCGATGCCGGCTGGCCGGCCCCGGCAACCGGCTCCCCGAACGGCGCCGATGCCTGCGGATCGGTCGGCAACGGCAGCGGCTCGGCCTCGTCCAGCACCTCAGGCTCGGAGGCCATGCCGCTGTCCACCGGCGTCTCCTGCCGCGCGGCCGGCGCCGGCGTGACGTGGACCTCGGCCGCCGCCTCCGGCTCCGACGCCGGACCGAAGGTGCGCGCCCACCAGCCTTCCACCGACTTCAGCCACGGATCGAGCATGCCCGGCTGCTGCTGGTTCTCGAAGCGCACGCGCTGATCGATGGCGCGCGTCTGCAAGGCGCGGCGGAACACGTCGCCGACGATCGGCAGCGCGCTGTGTGCGCCCTGGCCCCAGTAGTCGCTGCGCAGCGTCACGCGCGCGTCGTTGAAGCCGACCCAGGCGCCGGCCACGAGCTGTGGATGCATCAGGATGAACCAGCCGTCGGCGTTGTCCTGCGTGGTGCCGGTCTTGCCGGCGACGTCGGCATGGATGCCGTAGCGGGTGCGAATGCTGGCGCCCGTGCCGCGGGCGACCACATCGCGCATCACGTCGAGCAGCGTGTAGGCGACCGCGGGCGGCAACACGCGCTCCGGCGATGCCGGGCGGAAGGACTCGAGCACATGGCCGTCGCGGTCCTCGATGCGGGTCACCATGGTCGGTTCCTGATAGGCGCCGCCGTTGGCGATGGTGCCGTAGGCCGCGACCATTTCCTTCAGCGTCACGGGACTGGTGCCCAGCGCCAGCGACGGCACCGTGTCGAGCCGGCTCTGCCGCACGCCCATCGCCCGCGCCAGGTTGGCCACGCGCACCGGGCCGACCTGCTGCATCAGCTGCGCGGTGATGGTGTTCTTCGAATAGACGAGGCCGTCGCGCAGCGTCAGTTCGCGTCCGCTCGGCGGGCCGCCGTCGGTCGGGCGCCAGACCTCGCCCCCGGCCAGCCGGATCTCGACGGCCTCGTCGCGCAGCGTCGTGTCCGGGCCGATGCCCTGCGCAAAGGCCGCGCCGTAGACAAAGGGCTTGAACGTCGAGCCGGGCTGGCGGCGCGCCTGCTGCACGTGATCGAAGGCATCGTCGGCGAAGTCGCGGCTGCCGACCCACGCGCGGATCTCGCCGTTGCGCGGATCGATCGCCAGAAAGCCCGCCTGGATGCGCGTCTTCTGTTCGTGCAGTTTCTGCATCGCGTCGGCGTTCTTGCGCACTTGCGCCAGCGCGTCCGCATCGGCGAGGCCTGCCTCGCGCGCGGCACGGTATTGGGCGGTCTCGCGCATGAAGGCCTCGACCAGCGCGCGATTCGCGCTCCAGCCACCGCGCGGGGACCACGCCGCATTGGCGATTCCCTGCAGCCGCGCGCCCTGGCGCGCCACCGCCTGGTTGGCCATCGCCTGCAGGCGCGAGTCGATGGTGGTATGGACCACCAGGCCGTCGGTGTAGATGTTGTAGTCGTTGCGGTCGGCCCAGTCGATCAGCCACTTGCGCAACTGCTGCGCGAAATGCGGGGCCGGCCCCTCTTCCGGCGATTGCCGCTCGAAGTCGATCCGCAGCGGGCGCTTCTTCAACGCCTCGAATTGCGCGGGCTTGAGCTTGCCGCGCTTGACCATCTGCGCCAGCACCGTATTGCGGCGCTCGACCGCGCGCTCGGGATTGAGCACCGGGTTGTAGTAGCTGGTGCCCTTGAGCATGCCGACCAGCGTGGCGCTCTCGAGCACGTCGAGCCGGTCGGCCGGCTTGTCGAAATAGGTGCGCGCCGCCATCTCGATGCCGGTCGCGTTGTACAGGAACGGCACCGTGTTCAGATAGGTCTCGAGAATCTCGTCCTTCGAATACAGCGCCTCGATCTTCAGCGCGGTGATCGCTTCCTTGATCTTGCGCGTCACGCTGGCGGCGCGGCCGATCTCCTCCGGATACAGGTTGCGGGCCAGCTGCTGGGTCAGCGTCGAGCCGCCCTGCCGATCGCCGGACAGCGTGTACCAGGCTGCCGCCGCGGTGCGCCGCCAGTCCAGGCCGAAATGCTCGTAGAAGCGGTGGTCCTCGGTGGAAATCAATGCCGCCACCACGTTGGGCGAAATCTTGTCCAGCGGCACCCAGTCGCGGTTGGCGCGCTTGAACTCGGCCAGCACCTTGCCGTCGGCCGACAGCACCTGGGCGGGGCGCTCGGACTTGGCCTTGCGGATATCGCTGATGCCGGGCGTAAACGGCACCAGCACCAGCGTATAGGCGAGAAAGAGGACGGGCATCGCGGCCACGCCCCAGGCGATCTGGCGGCCGGTGGGCCGGCGCAGCCGCGCCCGCCAGTCGGCGAGGGTGCTGCGCAGACGGTCGCGCATCATGGCGCGCGCTCGCCGGCGTGGCCGGCGCTGAGTAGGAAAAGACGCTTCACACGGAGTACTGCGAATTCGGGAAGCGTGCATCGTACCAAAACGGGCGGTGGCCGCCGCCGATGCCCGGCGCGGGACCGTCCCTACGCGTTGCCGGCAAAGGGCTTATGATCACCTCTGCCCGCCGCGGCGGTCGCGATGCACGGCGCCACCGTCGATGCCAACCTCGGCGCCATCGCCGGCGCCTCCCGGTGCCCTCCGGTGGCACCGCCCGGCGCCATCGCCATCCGCGGCGGCAACCGTCCCGTCAAGCCAGGACCAAGACCAAGGAACCATGCCCGATCTTTCCGCGTACCCGATCACCCGCAAATGGCCCGCCCAGCATCCCGACCGGCTGCAGCTGTATTCGCTGACGACGCCCAACGGCGTCAAGGCGTCGATCATGCTGGAGGAAATCGGGCTCCCCTATGAGCCGCACCTGGTGCGGTTCGACGCCGACGATCAGCTCTCGCCCGAATTCCTGTCGCTGAATCCGAACAACAAGATCCCCGCGATCCTCGATCCCAACGGCCCGGGCGGCAAGCCGCTGGCGCTGTTCGAGTCCGGCGCGATCCTGCTTTACCTGGCCGAGAAGACCGGCAAGCTGCTCCCCGCCGATCCGGCCGCGCGCTATCAGACCATCCAGTGGGTGATGTTCCAGATGGGCGGCGTCGGCCCGATGTTTGGACAGGTCGGCTTCTTCCACAAGTTCGCCGGCAGGGAGTACGAGGACAAGCGCCCACGGGACCGCTACGTCGCCGAATCGCGGCGCCTGCTCGGCGTACTCGAGAAACACCTGGCCGGGCGTGACTGGATCATGGGCGAGCAGTACACCATCGCCGATGTCGCCACCTTCCCGTGGATCCGCAACCTGATCGGCTTCTACGAGGCCAGGGAGCTGGTCGGCTTCGACGATTTCCCGCAGGTGCAACGCGTGCTCGATGCCTTTGTCGCGCGGCCGGCGGTGATCCGCGGGCTGGAAATTCCCAGGCGCGGCTGACCGGCGGCCACCACCGTCCTTGGAGCGGCCGCCCGCAGGAGCCGCCTGCAGCAGCCGCCCGGCATTTCGCCAGACGAAACGCTGGGCGGCTTTTCTTTTACTTTTCGTCTCCTCGTCTTTAGACTTCGTGCACGGTCGTTCGTTTTCGTGACGAAGCGATGTGGCAGTGCGGCATGAAGGCGAAGGCCTCCCCAGTGTCCAAAACGAGATAACGAGGAGACAACCATGCAGCTCACCAAGCGCGCCGCCCTGGCGCTGGCGCTGGCCGCCGCATTGCCGCTCGCTGCCTGCGGCGGCGACGACGACGATCCGCCGCGCCAGCCGGAAGAGACCCGCGCCCAGGACAGCCGCACCTTCACCGTCAACGAAGCCGCCCTCGCCTTCCCGGCGCTGGCCGACGCGCCGGAGACCGACCGCTGGACCGGCACGCTGAAGGGCTCCGGCTACCGCATCGAGGTTCCCAAGCAGTGGAACGGCAAGCTCGTGATGTACGCGCACGGCTATGCCGGCACCGGCGCGGTGCTGGGCGTCACCACGCCGAGCATCCGCCGCCATCTGATCGAGGCCGGCTACGCGTGGGCGGCGTCGAGCTACAGCAAGAACTACTACGACGTGCGCGCCGGTGTCGAGGACACCAATGCACTGGCGCTGGCCTTCGTGCAGATCGCCGCGCAGAATCGGCGGCCGCTCGCGCCGCCGAGCCGCATCTATATCATCGGCCATTCGATGGGCGGCCATATCGCCGCCGCGGCGGTCGACCAGGAGACGCTGGATACCGCCAACAACAAGGTCCGCTATCACGGCGCGGTGCCGATGTGCGGCGTGCTCGGCGATACCGAACTGTTCGACTACTTCGCGGCCTACCAGCTCGCCGCCCAGCAATACGCGGGCCGTCCGGCCACGGCGTGGCCGGTAAACAACTGGGCCGAGATCGCACCGGCGGTGCGCGACGCGCTGTTCACCACCTTCCCGAGCGCAACCACCGCGCAGGGCGACAAGGTCAAGGCGATCGTGCAGAACCTCACCGGCGGCGCCCGTCCCATGTTCGATCAGGGCTTCGCCGGCCCGGTGCAGAACACGGTGTGGGGCACCTTCGGCGGCGACGGCACCATCAACGGCATCCTGAACCGCAACGGCGTGTCGACCACCAGCATCGTCTACCAGCTCGACGGCGATCCGGCGCTGTCGGCGGAAGAAACCACGCTGAACGACACCATCCTGCGCGCCAGGGCCGATCCCGAGGCCAACCGCCTGCGGCGCGACGGCCTGCGCTGGATCCCGAAGACCAATGCGCGCATCAACGTGCCGGTGGTCACGCTGCATACGCTCGGCGACATGTACGTGCCGTTCAGCATGCAGCAGATCTACAAGCGGCGGGCCGATGCGCAGGGCACCGCGCAATGGCTGGTGCAGCGCGCGATCCGCGGCGTCAGCCATTGCGATTTCACGGTGGCCGAGCAGAAGGCGGCGTTCGAGGCGATGGTGCAGTGGGAACAGGGCGGGCCGAGGCCGGAGGGCGACAACGTGCTCGACGCCGCCACCGTGGCGCGGCCCGACTACGGCTGCAGGTTCACCGACAACACGGTGAGCGCGGACGATTCGCCGGCCATCGCGCAGGGCCGGCCGCAGATCGCGGCGGCCCTGCCGTGTCCGGCGTCGTAAGGCGAGCCGCGTAGTGGAACCGCGGCGGCGCGTCGATCAGGCGCGCCGCCGCACGGCCGGCAGCTCCAGCACAATGCGCTGGAAGTCCTCATGTCCGGCCAGCGTCTGCACCAGAAAATCCGCCAGCAGGCGATTGCGCCGCGGCACGTGCGCGCGTGCCGGCATGTACAGGAACACCCCGTAGCGCTCGGTCGTATGCTGGGGCAGCACCGGCACCAGCCGCCCGGCCCGCAGGTGCTGCGCCACCGCGTACTGGAAGAACTGCCCGATCGCCGCGCCGCTGGCCACCGTCTCGACCTCGGCATCGACATCGTTGGTCGCGACGAACGGCGCAAAGGTGCGCGTCTCGATCGCGCCGTCGACCAGGAATTCCCACGGAAACACCTTGCCCGTGCGCGGATGCAGGAAGCTCGTGCAACGGTGCCGCTCCAGCTCGGCGATGCTCCGCGGCACGCCGTGCCGCTCCAGATAGGCAGGCGCCGCGCAGACGATCAGCTGCAGCGGCGCGATGCGGCGCGCCACCAGCGAGCTGTCGGGCAGGCTGCCGGTACGCAGGCCGATATCGATGCCCTGCTCGATCACGTCGGTCAGCTGGTCGCCGACCAGCAACTCGACCGCGACGTCGGGATACGCCTGCACGAACGCGGCGATGGCCGGCGCGACATAGCGGTGCGCCAGCGAATACGGCGCCGCAACGCGTACCACGCCGGCCACGTGCTCGCGGTCGCCATCGATATGGCGCAGCGCCACCTCGAGCGATTCGACGGGACGCTGGCACTGCGCCAGCAGCTGCTCCCCCTCGCGGGTCAGGCCGACCTTCTGCGTGGTACGGTGCAGCAGCCGCACGCCGAGCATCCGTTCGAGCAGCATCACCTGCTTGCTGGCCGCCTGCGGCGACATGCCGAGCTCGCGCGCGCCCTGGCTGAAGCTGCGGGCCTGGGCCACACGTACGAATACCGTCAGCGCTCGCAAGCGGTCCATCGCGCCATCCTGTCCGTGCGGTTCGAAGGGGGGAATGTGGGGATGATCGGGGCCGTCGCGGCCCGCGTCGATCGCGCCCGGCGGCCCCTGGCTTGCAGTATCGCGGCAGCGCGCTGACAAGCCGCTGACCCGAAACTGTCACCACGCTGACAGCGTCGTGACGATGCGCTGACGGCGTCGCCGCCAAAGCCAATGCCCGCCTCGTTCCTAGCCATCCGGTTGAAGAGGTTTCAACCGCGCCGAGGCTACCACCCGATAAAGCGATTGCGCAAACTGCGCCCGATCGCGCTGCTGCCGGCTCGTTTCATCCACGGCAGCACCGCGCCCCGCCACCTCGACTCGGGAGCTCCCCATGGGCAATCGCCACGACGACACAGGCACGCCACGGCTCAGCCGGCGCGCGTTTCTCGGTACCACGGTGGCCGCCGGCGGCATCACGGTGCTGCCCGTCACGCCGGCCGTCGCGCAAACACCGGGCGCCGCAGGCGGCGCGCCGATGCCGGCCGCAGCCGGCGAACCCGGCAGGCCGGGCGCACCGAACGCACCGGTCACGCTGACCGTCAACGGCAAGCGCCATCAGCTCGCGCTCGATGTCCGCACCTCGCTGCTCGACGCGCTGCGCGAGACGCTGCATCTGACCGGCACCAAGAAGGGCTGCGACCACGGGCAATGCGGCGCATGCACGGTGCTGCTGAACGGCCGCCGCATCAACGCGTGCCTGACGCTGGCGGTGATGCACCAGCAGGACGAGATCGCCACGATCGAGGGACTGGAGCGCGGCGGACAGCTGCATCCGTTGCAGGCCGCCTTCATCGCGCACGACGGCTTCCAGTGCGGCTTCTGCACGCCCGGGCAAATCTGCTCCGCGGTCGGCATGCTGCGCGAGGTCGCCGACGGCGTGCCCAGCCATGCCAGTGCCGACCTGAGCGGCGCCCGCACGGTATCGCTGCAGGACCTGAGCGAGGCCGAGGTGCGCGAACGCATGAGCGGCAACCTGTGCCGCTGCAGCGCCTATCCGAATATCGTCGCCGCGATCCGCAGCGCGGCCGGGAGCCAGCGATGATCCCATTCACCTACGAGCGCCCGACCGCGCTCAGGGAGGCGGTCGCGGCAGCGGCCCAGCCCGACGCGCGCTTCATCGCCGGCGGCACCAATCTGCTCGACCTGATGAAGCTGCAGATCGAGCGGCCCACGCGGCTGGTCGACGTCAACGCGCTGCCGCTGCAGGGCATCGAGGCCGGCGCCGACGGCACGCTGCGCATCGGCGCGACCGTGCGCAACAGCGACCTCGCGGCCCACCCGCTGGTGCGCGAACGCTATCCGCTGCTGACGCGCGCGCTGCTGGCCGGCGCCTCCGCGCAGATCCGCAACAAGGCCACCACCGCCGGCAATCTGCTGCAGCGCACGCGCTGCCCCTACTTCTACGACACCGCGATGCCGTGCAACAAGCGCTCGCCCGGATCGGGCTGCGCGGCGCTGCGCGGCTTCAACCGCATGCATGCGGTGGTCGGCCACAGCGAGGCCTGCATCGCGGTGCATCCATCGGACATGGCGGTCGCGCTGAGCGCGCTCGACGCGCGCATCGAGACCGTGCAGCCCGATGGTCGCATGCGCGTGATCCCGATCCAGCAGCTCTATCGCGCGCCGGGACAGACGCCGCATCTGGAGACCAACCTCGCCCCGGGCGAGCTGATCGGCGCGGTGGTGCTGCCGCCGCCTCCGCCCGGCGTGCAGTCGTACCGCAAGGTGCGCGACCGCGCCTCGTTCGCGTTCGCGCTGGTATCGGTGGCGCTCGTCGCACAAGTCGACGGCGGTCGCATGCACAACGTGCGCGCGGCCTTCGGCGGCATCGCCTATCGGCCGTGGCGCGTTCCCGAGGTCGAGGCGATGCTGACCGGCAAGGCGCCGTCGGCCCGGCTGTTCGCCCGGGCCGCCGACGCGGCGCTGGCCGGCGCGCGCGGCTTCGGCGGCAACGATTTCAAGATTCCGCTGGCCAGGCAGTTGCTGCAGGCCAGCCTGACGCTGGCATCGCAACGCGACGGAGCCCACCATGGATGAACTTCAGCAGCGCCAGCGCAGCGGCCAGCAATGGATCGGCGCACCGGTCGATCGGGTCGAGGGGCGCCTCAAGGTCACCGGCCGCGCGGTCTATGCCTGCGATCACGTGCCGAACGGCCGGCTCGCCTACGGCTATCTTGTCGAAAGCACGATCGCGCGCGGCCGCATCGCCGCGATCGATACCGAGGCCGCCGCGCAGATGCCCGGCGTGATCCTGATCGTCACCCATCGCAACGCGCCGGCGCAGTCGCCCTATGGTCCGCCCAAGGTGGCGCGGCGCTTCGAACGGCCCAAGCCCATGCTCGACAGCGACCGCGTACGTCACTACGGCCAGCCGGTCGCGCTGGTGATCGCCGAATCGTTCGAGGCCGCGCGCGACGCCGCGGCGCACGTACGCGTGCGGTACACCCCGGAATGGGGCGCGAAGTTCGACATGACCGCCGAGCTGCGCAACGCCTATGTGCCGGACGGCATCAATGCGGGCATGCCGCACGACACCGCGGTCGGCGACTTCGACGCGGCGTTTGCCGCCGCGCCGGTGCGGATCGACGCCACCTACACGACCCCGTACGAACACGTCAATCCGATGGAGCCGCACGGCACCGTCGCGCAGTGGTCGGGCGACCGGCTGTTGATCCATACCTCGACACAGATGGTCGATACCTGCCGGATCGCGGTGTCGCGCACGCTGAACCTGCCGACCGAGAACGTGCGCGTGGTCTGCAAGCATGTCGGCGGCGGCTTCGGCTCCAAGGTGCCGACCCATGCCGACGCGATCTTGGCAGCGATCGGCGCGCGGATGACGGGCCGGCCGGTCAAGGTCACGCTGACGCGGCAGCAGATGTTCGCCAACACCAACCACCGCACCGAGACGCGCCAGCGCATCCGCCTGGCCGCCGGCCGCGACGGCCGCATGACGGCGCTGGCGCACGATGTCATCGAGCAGACCGCGATGTACGACGAATTCGCCGAGCAGACCGCGGCCTTCACGCGCTCGCTGTATGCCGCGCCGAACCGGCGCACCAGCCATCGGCTGGTCCGGCTCGACCTGCCGCCCTCGGACATCATGCGCGCGCCGGGCGAGGCGCCGGGCGCGCTGGCGCTCGAATGCGCGGTCGACGAGCTGGCGCATGCGCTGCGGATGGACCCGATCGAACTGCGTATCCGCAACGAGCCGCGCGTCGACCCCGAGCGCAACGTGCCATTTTCCACGCGGGGCCTGGTCGCCTGCATGCGCGAGGGCGCCGAGCGCTTCGGCTGGTCGCGCCGGCCCTCGACGCCGGGCAATATGCGCGACGGGCGCTGGCTGATCGGCTACGGCATGTCGGCGGCGATCCGGCCGAACTACCTGCAGGCGTCAAAGGCGGAGGTCACGCTGTATCGCGATGCCACCGCGCGCGTGCGGCTGTCGATGACCGATATCGGCACCGGCACCTATACGATCCTGACGCAGATCGCGGCGCAATCGCTTGGCCTGCCGATGCAGGCGGTGCAGGTCGAGATGGGCGACAGCGACTTCCCGCCGACGCCCGGCTCCGGCGGCTCCTGGGGCGCGGCCAGCACCGGCTCGGCCGTGTTCAATACCTGCGCCGCGCTGTGCCGCCGGCTTGCGGAGGTCGCCGCGGCGGACCGCGCCTCGCCGCTGTTCGGCACCGACCCGGCGCAGGCTCGCCTGGCGGACGGCCGCCTGCATGCCGGTGGCAGATCGGAGCCGGTGGGCGCGCTGCTCGCCCGTGCGATGCCCGACGGGCTCAGCGTCACCGGCGAGGTGCAGCGCGGTCCGGAATACCAGACTTATTCGCAGCACGCCTACGGCGCGCATTTCGCCGAGGTCGGCGTCGACATGGACACCGGCGAAATCCGGCTGCGGCGCATGCTGGGCGTATTCGCCGCGGGCCGCATCCTGAACCCAAAGACGGCGCGCTCGCAGATGATCGGCGGCATGATCTGGGGCGTGGGGGCGGCGCTGATGGAAGAGACCATGGTGGACCCTCGCTACGGCGCCTTCGTCAACCGCGACCTGGCCGGCTACCACGTGCCCGCGCATGCGGACATCCCGGCGATCGAGGCGGTCTTCCTCGACGAATACGACGACAAGGCCAATCCGCTCGGGGCCAAGGGCGTCGGCGAGCTGGGCATCTGCGGCGCAGGGGCGTCGCTGGCCAATGCCGTGTTCAATGCGACCGGCATCCGGCTGCGCAGCTATCCGCTGACGCTGGACAAGGTGCTGGACGGCATGCGGGCTTGATCGGGCGAAGGACAGGCATGGCACGCGCTTCGCATCGGCGACGTTAGAATGCATCGGCTACTGCGGCGGCAAGCCGCACCGCAAGTCGACCTGCGAGCCCAACCGCAAGCCCAACGCAAGCCCAACGCAAGTCGAACCGCAAGCCGACCTGCAAGCCGCACCGCAAGCCAATCGCCAAGCGACCGTCATGCCCGTCCATGCCACCGATACCGGGGATTCATGGGTACCGCCCCCGGATTCTCCCCAGGCCCGTGCCCTGGCCCATGTCGCCGCACGCAGCCTCGGCGAGCCGATCGACCCGACGCTGCGCGTCACGCTCAATTTCCATCCCGACCGCCTGCACCGCGGCGTGCCGTTCCTGCAGGCGCTTGCCAACGACGGCGTCTATCGCTCGCAGTTCGAGACCGGCACCAGCAATGGCGGCCTGACCGCGCATCCCGGCGGCGACCGCTGGCAGTGGGAGAGCCGGCTGTTCGGCGGCGCCTACGATGACGCCGCGCCGGCCGAGCGCCCGAAGTACGGCGCGCTCAATTTCCGCGGCCGTGCCACCGGCGGCTCGCCGCGCTTCGGCTCGGCGCATCTGCGGCTCACCGGCGCGGTGCTGGGGCGCACGACTTTCTGCTATCCCGACAGCGTCTACGAGCCGACGGCGTTCGGCGTGGCCGAGCGCATGGGCCTGATGGCGCTGGCAGCCACGGCGCAGCCCGACCCGCTCGACGACTATATCGAGGCGCAGGTGCACGGACCGGTCGATCTGGCGCGCGATGTCGAGGCGCTTGTGCTCGATCCCTGCTATCGCGGTACCGAGATCGAGGCGATGGCCCGCGCGCTGCCTTGCGCGCTGGAATGGCATGCGGGCTTCCGGCTGTCGGTCGACGAACTGCGCCGCCACCCCGGCTATCGCGGCCCGCGCTACGTCGAACTGGGCTGCGCGCTGGCACGCGGCGGCTGGCTGACGCCCGCGCTGATCGGCGAGGCGGCCCGCGGCGGACAGCATGACTCGCAGGAGTTGAAGAAGGTATGGCACTACCTCGCCCGCTTCGGCGAGCGGCGCCGCGAGCCGGCGGCGGACTAGCGGCGCGACGCGAGCCGGCGCAGATCATCCCAGACCGGTACGGCCGCCAGCGCGCCAAGCAGCGCCGCGAACAGCACCGTCATGCCAAAACCGACCTGCTTGAAACCCAACGCACCGGCGGCGCCGCCGACGAAGAACAGGCCAACCAGCGTGGCCAGCATGACGAGCTTGCGCCGATCGGCGACGACGCGCGCAGCGCCCTCGCCTTCGGTCAGGTTCCAGTAGAACAGCTTGCCGAGTTCGATTCCGATATCGGTGACCATGCCGGTCACGTGCGTGGTACGGATCTCGGCGCGCGACAGCTTGGTGATCAACGCGTTCTGCAGACCCATGATGAAACACAACACCGCGACGGTGGCGGGCACGAACAGCCATTCGCGACGTTCGAGATTGCCGCCCAGCAGACCGAAGCACAGCAGCAGGGCGGCTTCGACCATCAGCGGCAGCGCGTACTGGCTGTGCAGCCGCACCCGCCGCGCCCAATTGACCAGCATCGCCGACAGTGCGGCGCCCGCCACGAAGCAGATCAACGCGCCCAATCCGGCCAGCATCAGCGCGGCATGGCCGACGGCGAGGTCGTCGGCCATCGCAGACACGATGCCGGTCATGTGCGAGGTGTACTGGTGTACCGCGAGAAAGCCGCCGGCATTGATGGCCCCGGCGACGAAGGCCAGGTAGCGGGCCAGTTGCCAGTTGGCCAGGGTACTCCTGTCCTTTCCGGTCAGATTGCGCAGGTACGTGATCGGCATGGTGCGGGCGCTCGGCGGAGGGGCACCGCCGCACAGGGCAGCGGCCGCAGGTACTCTACCATGGCGTCCCGCCGCCGCGGCGGCCGGATCCGCGCCTAGGACTGGCCCGAGCGCTCGCCGGGATGCTCGGCCGGCTGCCGTTCGACAAAGCGCCCGGTCTTGACCTGCACCGTCCGTTCGGCCGGCTGCTGCCCGCGCAGCGAGCCGTAGCGATGCGCATACAGCCAGGTGAATTCCGCACCGAGCAGGAAGATCTGCGCGGAGTAGTAGACCCACACCAGCAGCACCACCAGCGAACCCGCGGCGCCGTAGCCCGAGGCCACGCCGGTCTTGCCGATATACAGGCCGATCAGGAACTTGCCGAACGTAAACAGCAGCGCGGTCACCAGCGCGCCCAGCCAGACGTCGGGCCAGCGCACGCGGGCTCGCGGCATGATCTTGTAGATCATCGCGAAGCCCGTGGTGATCACCGCCAGGCTGAAGACGAAATCGACGGCATGGGCCAGCGCCTCCTCTTCCCCGAACAGCGGCGCCCATCCGCGCGACAGCGCCGCCAGCGCGGCGCTCGCCAGCAGCGACACGATCAGCAGGAAGCCGATGCCGAGGATCATGCCGAACGACAGCACGCGCGCGCGCAGCAGGCCCCACAACCCCGAGGTTTTCTGCCGTTCCGGCACGCGCCAGATGCGGTCGAGCGCGCTCTGCAGTTCGGCGAACACGGTGGTCGCGCCGATCAGCAACGTGACCAGCCCGGCCAGCGCCGTCAGCGTGCTGGTGGCCGGTTCGCTGACCGCCGCGAGCATGTCCTCGATGGCCTTCGCGCCCTCGGTGCCGAAAAAGCCCTGCAGTTCGGCGACGATGGCCCCGCGTGCGGCGTCGGCGCCGAACACCACGCCCGCCACCGAAATGACGATCAGCAGCAGCGGCGCCACCGAGAACACCGTGTAGTAGGCGATCGCGGCGCCCATGCTGGGCGCGTAATCGTCGATCCAGGCGCTGACCGTGTCCTTCAGCAGTCCGTAGAGATTACGGACCGCGCCCACCACGCGGCGCGGCATGGCGGCCTCGCGCTCAGCTGGCGGACTGGCCGCCGGCCCGATCGCCGGCGAACTTCGCGGCGAACAGCCGTTCGGTCAGTTCGCGCTCGGGCAGATGCACCAGGTCCTTGTCGACTTCCTCGGTCACCACGTTGGCGACCTGCGCGGGCAGATGCTTGCGCAGCAGCCCCAGGAAGCGCGGCGCGGCGGCGATGCGCAGTTCGTCGTAGCGCTGCTTCTGCAGCGCCTCGGCCAGATGCTCGGCGACGCGCCGGGCGAAGCCCTCGGCTTCGAGATGCAGCTCGTCCTCGCCGGCCGACGACGTGACGCTCGACGGCGCACGCTGGCGGCCCGTGCCGCCGCCCACGGCCGGCCCCGCGCCGGGGCCCGCTCCGGCGCCTGCGCGGCGTCCATAGGCGTCGCGGCGCAGATCGGCGGCATCGGCATGCGCGCCGGCGTCGGTCAGTTCATCGATGCAGGCCAGTTCCTGGCCGGGCTTGTGCCCTTCGAGAATACGGGCGATGGCCTCGTCGGCCACCAGGACCCAGGTGGTTTTCATCGGGTGCTCCTCTGCTTGCTCAGCGGTTGACGCCTGACGCATCGGCGCCGAAAGGGCCCATGGCGCCCATCGCGCCGTGGACCTGCGTCGGTGCGCCGCGGCAATCCATTGCTACTGGCTGGTCGCGTCCTCGTCCCCGTGTTCGTCGCCGGCGACGGCGATCTTCACGGGGCCCTGCTGGCCCTTGTCTCCCTTGTTGTCGTTCTGGCTGTCCTGGCCGTCCTCCCCTTGCTGGAGGACCTTGCGCTCCTCGACGTTCTCCGCGCCGCCGGAGGTCATGCCATCGCCCAGCGTGTTGCCGCTGCCGGACACGCCGCCCGCGGCGCCGCCCGACGCGCCGCCCGCAGCGCGCTCCTCGGCCTGCACGGTCTCATCGGTATTGGCGGCCTCGCGATCGGGGCGCTGCGCCGGATCGGTGGCGGGATTCTGCCCGGGGTTCTGCTGGCCCCCGCCGCTGCCGCCCTTTCCGCCTTGCGGTTGCTGTGCCATGGTGTCCTCCATTCGTCACGATGCCTGCAGCCGAAGCTGCAAGAAGCCTGCCATTGGCGGCGGCGCATGCGCAGCGGGGGCCGCAAACCGCGTCGGGGCGGGCTTGCGGCGGGAGGAAGGCCTGTGCGGCCGGCATCGGCTCCCGCCCGCGCACCGGGCCCGTGAGTAACAAATACCCGGGCGGTAAGGTTCTTCACGCGGTCCTGGTCGAGGCTTCGCCGGCCTGCGGACGGTACTTTCCGCCGAACCAGCGATGCACCGCGACATAGAACAGCGGCACCCAGAAGATCGCCAGCACCGTCGCCGTGATCATGCCGCCGATCACGCCGGTACCGATCGCATGCTGGCTGCCCGAGCCGGCACCGACCGACGTGGCCAGCGGCACCACGCCGAGCACGAAGGCCAGCGAGGTCATCACGATGGGCCGCAGCCGCATCCGGCTGGCCTCGATCGCCGCCTCGACGATGCCCTTGCCCTGATCCTGCAGGGCCTTGGCGAACTCGACGATCAGGATGGCGTTCTTGGCCGACAGCCCCATCGTCGTCAGCAGGCCGACCTGGAAGAACACATCGTTGGGCAGGCCGCGCAGCAGCGTCGCCGCCAGCGCGCCGACGATGCCGAGCGGCACGATCAGCATCACCGAGAACGGGATCGTCCAGCTCTCGTACAGCGCGGCCAGGCACAGGAATACGACCAGCAGCGACAGCGCGTACAGCGCCGGAGCCTGCGCGCCCGAGAGCCGCTCCTCGTACGACAGTCCGCTCCAGGAGTAGCCCACGCCGGCCGGCATCTGCGCCATGATCGCCTCCACCGCGGCCATCGCTTCGCCGGAGCTGTGGCCGGGCGCCGGCTCGCCCAGGATCTGGATCGCCGCCACGCCGTTGTAGCGCTGCAGCTTGGGCGAGCCGTAGCCCCAGCTGCCGCTGGCAAACGCGGTGAACGGCACCATGGCGCCGCGCTCGTTGCGCACGAACCATTTGGCCAGATCGTCGGGATTCATCCGCGCGTCGGGCCTGCCCTGCAGATAGACCCGCTTGACGCGGCCCTGGTCGATGAAGTCGTTGACATAGCTCGAGCCCCAGGCGATCGACACCGTGCCGTTGATCTCGGCCAGCGACACGCCGAGCGCACGGGCCTTCTCGTCGTCGATCTGCAGCCGGTATTGCGGCTCGTCGTTCAGGCCGTTCATCCGCACCCGCTGCAATTCCGGGCGTTGGGCGGCCAGCTGCAGGAAGCGGTCGCGCGCCTGCATCAATACCTCCCTGCCGACGCCGGCCCGGTCCTGCAGATAGACGTCGAAGCCGGTCGCATTGCCCAGCTCCATCACCGCCGGCGGCACGAAGGCGAAGGCCATCGCATCGCGCATGCCGCTGAACCGCGCCTGCGCGCGCCGCGCCAGGTCGAACACGCTGGTCGCCTCGCCGATGCGTTCGTGCTACGGCTTGAGCAGCACGAACGCAAAGCCCGAGCTCTGGCCGCGGCCGGCGAAGTTGAAGCCGTTGACGGTGAACAGCGACTGCACCACGCCGCCCTCTTCCTGCAGCAGATACTCGCGCAGCCGGTCCAGTACCTGCTGCGTGCGCTGCGCCGACGCGCCGGGCGGCGTCTGCACCTGCGCGAACAGCACGCCCTGGTCCTCGTCGGGCAGGAACGAGGTCGGGATCCGCGTGAACATCCACGCCGCCAGCGCCAGGATCAGCAGGTAGACGGCGAAATAGCGGCCGCGGCGTTTGAGTACCGCCACCACGCCGCGCTCGTAGCCGCGCGTGGCCGCGTCGAAGGCGCGATTGAACCAGCCGAGCGGGCCGCGTTTCGGCGCGCCGTGCCCATGCCCATGCCCATGCCCATGCCCATGCCCATGCCCATGCCCATGCCCTTGCCCTTGCCCTTGCCCTTGCCCATGCCCTTGCCTTTGCCTTTGCCCATGCTGCGGCAGCGGACGCAGCATCGTCGCGCACAGCGCCGGCGTCAGCACCAGCGCGACCAGCACCGACAGCACCATCGCCGACACGATGGTGATCGAGAACTGCCGATAGATGACACCGGTGGAGCCGCCGAAGAACGCCATCGGCAGGAACACCGCGGACAGCACCAGCGCGATGCCGATCAGCGCGCCCTGGATCTGCCCCATCGAACGGCGCGCGGCTTCCTTCGGCGACAGCCCTTCCTCGGCCATCAGCCGCTCGACGTTCTCGACCACCACGATGGCGTCGTCGACCAGCAGCCCGATCGCCAGCACCATGCCGAACATCGTCAGCGTATTGATCGAATAGCCGAACGCCGCCAGCACGCCGAAGGTGCCCAGCAGCACCACCGGCACCGCAATGGTGGGAATCAGCGTGGCGCGCACGTTTTGCAGGAACAGATACATCACCAGGAACACCAGCACCACCGCTTCGAGCAGCGTGCGCACCACGCCCTCGATCGAGGCCGAGATCACCGGCGTGGTGTCGTACGGATAGACCACCTGCATGCCGGGCGGGAAGAACGGCTCGAGCTCGCCCAGCGTCGCGCGAATCGCCTTGGCGGTATCGAGCGCATTGGCGCCGCTGGCGAGCCGGATCGCGATGCCGGAGGCCGGGCGGCCGTTGTACTGCGCATTGATGTTGTAGTCCTGGCCACCGAGGCCGACCTCGGCCACGTCCTTGAGCCGGACCTGCGAGCCGTCGCCGTTGACCTTGAGCAGGATCTCGCGGAACTGCTCGGGCGTCTGCAGGCGCGTCTTGCCGACCACCGTCGCGTTCAGCTGCTGGCCGGCGACCGACGGCAGTCCGCCCAGCTGGCCCGACGCGACCTGCACGTTCTGCGCCTGGATCGCGGTCCTGACGTCCGACGGCGTCAGCTGGTAGGCGGTGAGCCTGGCCGGATCGAGCCAGATCCGCATCGCGTACTGCGCGCCGAACACCTGGAAGTCGCCCACGCCCGGCGTGCGCGACAGCGGGTCCTGGATGTTCGAGACGATGTAGTTGGCGAGGTCTTCGCGCGTCATGCTGCCGTCGCTGGACACCACGCCGACGATCATCAGGAAATTGCGCACCGACTTGGTCACGCGGATGCCCTGCTGCTGCACCTCCTGCGGCAGCAGCGGCGTGGCCAGCTGCAGCTTGTTCTGGACCTGCACCTGGGCGATGTCCGGGTTGGTGCCCTGCTCGAAGGTGACGGTGATGGTCATGTTGCCGTCGCCGTTGCTCTCGGACGAGATATAGCGCAGGCGGTCCAGCCCATTGAGCTGCTGCTCGATGACCTGCACCACGGTGTCCTGCACGGTCTGCGCCGACGCGCCCGGGTAGTTGACCTGGATCGCGATGGTCGGCGGCGCGATGGCCGGATACTGGCTCACCGGCAGCGCGCCGATCGACAGCGCGCCCGCCAGCATGATCACCAGCGCGATGACCCAGGCGAAGATGGGGCGTTCGATAAAGAATCGGGACATCGAGGCGCTCCGTTCAACGCTGGGAGACGACGGCGCTGGCCGCGCTGCTTGCGTTGGCCGTGTTGGCCGTGTCGGCCGGCGCCACCGCCGTCAGCGGCAGCGGCCGCACCTTCATGCCCGGCCGCACGAATTGCAGCCCCTCGACGATCAGCCGTTCGCCCGGCTGCAGGCCGCCGCTGACCAGCCAGTTGTCGCCGATCACGCGTTCGGCCTCGATCCGGCGCAGCTCGACCTCGTCGTTCTGATTGACGAGCAGCGCGGTGGCCTGCCCCTTCGCGTCGCGCGTGACGCCGCGCTGCGGCGCCAGCATGGCGGCGGGCCGCACGCCCTGCTGCATCCGCGCCCGCACGAACATGCCGGGCAGCAGTTCGTGGCGGGGATTGGGAAACACCGCGCGCAAGGTCACCGAGCCGGTGCCGGTGTCCACCCCCACCTCGGTGAACTCGAGCCAGCCCGGCTCGGCGTACTCGCTGCCGTCTTCGAGGATCAAGCGCACGCGCGCGGCGTTGTCCCCCGCGGCTTCGAGGCGGCCGGCCGCGAGATCGCGCCGCAGCCCGAGCAGCGCGGACGACGGCTGCGTGACATCGACATAGATCGGATCGAGCTGCTGCACGGTGGCCAGCGCGTTGGCCTGGCCGTTGGTGGCGAGCGCGCCCTCGCTGGCGAAGGAGCGGCCGATGCGCCCCGAGATCGGCGCGAGCACCCGGGTGTAGCGCAGGTCGATCGCCGCGCGGTCCACCGCCGCCTGCGCCGTCAGCCAGGCCGCTCGCGCCTGCTCGTATTCCTGCTGGCTCACCGCCCGATCACGCGCCAGCCGCTCGTAGCGCTGCGCGGTCTGCCGCGCGGACTCCAGCGTCGCCGACGCGCTGGCGTGCGCGGCCTGGTAGATGGACGGGTCGATCTGGTAGAGCTGCTGCCCCTGCCGGACCTCGCTGCCCTCCTTGAACAGCCGCTTCAGAATGATGCCGTCGACCTGCGGCCGAACCTCGGCGACGCGGTAGGCCACGGTACGGCCGGGCAGTTCGGTGCTGAGCGCCACTGGCTGGTGCCGCAGCGTGACATAGGCGACCTCGGGGGTCCGGGCGGCGGCGGGGGCCTGCTCCTTGCCGCAGGCGGCCAGGGTCAATGCCGCCAGCAGCAGTGGCAGCAGCAGCGGCGCGGTGGCTGGCGGCCTCGAAGAAGACGATGCCGGTGAAGACGGCGAACGGGATGCGGCGAAGGCGGGGTCGGCAGGCATGGCGGCAATCGGAGAACATCGGGCGGCACCGATGCTATCCGTCGCTGCCGGTCAAGCCGCTGGCGCCAGGCTGACGGTTTTGTCATGTATGGCCCGGCACGGCTCAGGCGCCTTCCGTGCGCCGCCACAGGACCGCGACCGCCACGCGTACGAGCGGCGGCCTACGCCTCGCGCCTCAGATAGCGCGGCACGAAGCGGCGGATCGTGCCGTCCGGGAAGCGCACATCGACGCGTTCGCGCGTGGTCGCCACCACGGTCCCGACGCCATGACGGCGGGCGCGCACCTTGTCCCCTTCGGCGAAACGCGGCGCGCTGGCGCCGGTTTTCGTTTCGGGCAGCGGCTCGACCGGATGGCGCGCGGCCTCGGCGGCCCGCACGCAGCTGTCGCAGGTGCCGCAGCGTTCCGGGCCGCCGTGCTCGCCGTAGTACTCCAGCAGCATCGCCCAGCGGCAGCGGCCGCTGCGAGCGTAGTGCAGCATGGCCTCGAGCGTGGCGCGGTCCTTGTCGCTGCGTTCGGCGTACTGCGCCGCGATGCTGCGCACCGCCTCGGCATCGTTCTTGTCCGGCTGCCGGCTGTAGCTGCCGTCCTGGTGGCGGCGCGCGATATCGGCCTCGCACAGCATCGTCAGCGCGACCTGCAGCTTGCGCCGGGCCACATTGGGCAACGCCTGATGCAGCGCGTCGAGCGACAGCGGCGCGGCGGCATCGCGGCGGCCGCCCATCGCCGCGACGATCTGTTCGAGCGTATCGGCGCCGGGATAGCGGTTGGCCAAGAAGAACTGCTGGACGCGCTTGTCGCGCTCGTCGTGCAGCAGCGTGCAGCGTGCCGGCTTGCCATCGCGCCCGGCACGGCCGGTCTCCTGGTAATAGGCATCGAGGCTGCCGGGCAGCTGGGCATGGACGATGAAGCGGACATCGGGCTTGTCGATGCCCATGCCGAAGGCGTTGGTGGCCACCATCACGCGGCAATCGCCAGCCATGAAGGCTCCCTGGCTGTCGCGGCGCTGCGCGGCGGTGCAGCGGCCGTGATAGAGGGCCACGTCCTCCCCGGCCTCCTTGAGCCCGGCATGCAGCCGCTCGGCCTCGCGCACCGTGGCCGTGTAGACGATGCCCGCGCCTGGCTCGCGCGCGACCAGGCTGCGCACCTGCGCCAGCCGCTCGTCGTCGCCGGCGACATGCTGGACCGCATAGATCAGATTGGGCCGGTACAGGCCGGCCTTGACCACGCACAGCGACTGCAGGTCCAGCTGCGCGGCGATATCGTGGATCAGCGCGTCGGTCGCGGTCGCGGTCAGCGCCAGCACGGGCGGACGCCCGAGCGCGCGCACCGCATCGGGAATGCCGAGATACGCGGGACGGAAATCATGGCCCCACTGCGAGATGCAGTGCGCCTCGTCGACGACCAGCAAGGCGACGCGATTGCGCTGGATCGACGCGATGACTTCGGGGTCCTGCAGCTGCTCCGGCGTGGTCAGCACAATCCGCTCGTCGCGGCGGGCCAGACTGTCCAGCGCGGCATCGGCCGCGGCATCGCCGACCGCGCTGTTGACCACCGCCGGATCCAGCTCGAGTCCTTCCAGCTTCTCGGCCTGGTCCTGCATCAGCGAGATCAGCGGCGAGACCACCACCGTCAGGCCGTCCAGGCACATCGCCGGCACCTGGTAGCACAGCGACTTGCCGCTGCCGGTGGGCATCACCGCCAGCGTGTCGTGGCCCTGGAGCACGCTGTCGATGACTTCGGCCTGGCCGGGGCGCAGCCGCCGGATGTCGAAGCGTTCGCGCAGCAGGCGCCGGATGGAATCGGGCAGCGAGGTCGTCATGTCGGAGCGGCGGCTGCAATTTCCGTGCCGCGCCCTCCCTGCCGCGCGCGTTCCACGATGCGGCCGCGGCGGTCCGTCTTTGAGAAAAATTGACACCCCCAAACGGACGGACTTACGCTCGGTCGTCCCTGGACATGCCCCGCACGCCGCCTCGCGCCGCCGCGCCGCAAGCCCTTCCGGGCACCGCAGTCCCCCATACCCATAACGACAAATCTCTCCGAGACAGCCCCGCCGTGCCTTCCTCCCGCCTGAACCCCTCGCTGCTCAGCGAACTGCGTCCCGCCCTGCCGATCCTGATCGGCGCTTCCGTGATGTTGAGCCTGGCCATGGGCCTGCGCCAGAGCCTGGGCATCTTCATGCCGCCGCTGACGCGCGACATCGGCATCTCGGTATCGGACTTCACCGTGGCGATCGCGGTGCAGAACCTCGCCTGGGGACTGCTGCAGCCGATCGCCGGCGCGTGGGCGGTGCGGGTCGGCTTTCGCCCGCTGATGATGAGCGGCGCCACGCTGTATGTGCTGGGGCTGGCCCTGCTCGCCGGAGCGGAGGGGATGATCGGCGTCACGCTGGGCGCCGGCGTCGCGATCGGCGCCTCGATGGCCTGCACCGGCAGCGCGATCGCGATGGCGGTCGCCGCCCGTCCGATCTCGCCGACGCTGCGCAGCACGGTGCTCGGCATCGTGTCGGCCGCCGGGTCGCTGGGCGCGCTGATCGCCGCGCCGATCGGGCAGGTCGTCGCGCAGGGCTACGGCTGGCGCGTCGGCATGGCGGCCTTCGTCGTGCTGGCGCTGGCGATGCTGCCGGCCGCGTGGTTCGCCGGCCGTGTGGACCGGCTGCCCGCGCCGGTGTCGACCACCGGGATCGAGCAGAACGCACGCCAGGCGCTGGGCACCGCGCTGCGCCATGCGCCCTTCCTGGTGATGGCGCTGGCGTATTTCGTCTGCGGCATGCAGCTGGTCTTCCTGACCACGCATCTGCCGTCCTATCTCGATGTCTGCGGCATGGACGCGATGCTCAGCGCGCAGGCGCTCGGCGTGATCGGCGGCTTCAACGTGCTGGGCAGCCTGTTCTTCGGCTGGGCCGGCGGCCGCGTCAACAAGCTGCTGCTGCTCGGCGGCATCTACACGGTGCGCTCGCTGGCGCTGACCTGGTACTTCTCGTCGGCACCGACGCCCGAGAGCACGCTGGTGTTCGCCGCGGTGATGGGCTTCCTGTGGCTGGGCGTGGCGCCGCTGGTGGCGGGCTGGATCGCGGAGACTTTCGGCCTGCGCTGGCAGGCCATGCTGGGCGGCGTGGCGTTCTTCAGCCACCAGATCGGCAGCTTCGTCGGCGCCTTCGGCGGCGGTCTGCTGTTCGACGCGCTCGGCTCGTACACGCTGGCCTGGCAGGTCGGCGTATCGCTGGGCCTGGCCGCCGGCCTCGCGCAGATCGCGTTCGCCGTGGCGACGCGGCCGCGGCCGCCGCGGGTGGCGACGGCCTAGGCCGCGCCAGCTGCGCGGCGCGGCGAAACGCGCTGGCGTGATTGCCTTATTGCGTGGTTGCGTGGTTGCGTGGTTGCGTGGTTGCGTGGTTGCCTTATTGCGCCGGCCGGATGTTCTGATTGCCGCGGAACAGATTGTCCGGATCGTATTCGCGCTTGATCTGCGCCAGCCGCGCATAGTTGCTGCCATAGGCCGCATCCACCCGCGTGGTCTCGTCCTGCGTGAGGAAGTTCACGTAGACGCTGCCCAATGCGAACGGCGTCAGCGCGTCGAACAGGCCGCGCGTCCACTGGATGCAGCGCTGATCGTCGGCGGGCTGCTGCCAGCGGCCGTGGATGTTCATCACGAAGTTGGCATCGCGATGCGCATAGGCCGTGGCGTCCACCGGCACGCGGCCAACATGCCCACCGAGCGCGCCGATGAAGATCTCGCATTCCGGCGACGGCAGCGTCGCCAGGCCATCGTTCAGCACCGCCAGCATGCCGTCGTCCAGCCGCGCGAAATTGTGCGACTTCCAGTAGTTGCGCGCGCCCGGCGTCAGCAGCGGATCGAAGGCCTTCTGCCACGCGGTATAGGGCATCGCGCCCAGGTGCTCGCCATAGGGCTGGCCGAATTCGCGCAGCGGCGCGACCGCGTCCGCCCCATCGGCCGACGGGCCGATATAGCAGCTGGCCAGCACCATCACCGGTTTGCCGTGCACCTCGGCCGGCAGGAAAGGCAGCGGCGGCGCCAGCCGGAACACCGCCCATACCGTCAGTTCGTCGGGCGCGGCCTCGATGAAGTCACGATAGCGCGGGAACACCTGCGCCGCCTGTTCGAACGGATACACCACCAGGCCGCCGTAGATTTCGGGGCCGACCGGATGCATCTCGAACTCGAACTGCGTGACCACGCCGAAATTGCCGCCGCCGCCGCGGATGGCCCAGAAAAGATCGGGATCGTTGTCGGCATCGACGCGGCGGAACTTGCCGTCCGCCGTGACGATGTGCGCGCCCAGCAAATTGTCCACCGTGGTGCCGTACTTGCGGCTGATCCAGCCGAAGCCGCCGCCGAGCGTCAGCCCCGCGACGCCCGTGGTCGAGTTGATGCCCAGCGGCGTCGCCAGCCCGAAGGCCTGCGCCTCATGATCGAAATCGGCGAGCGTCGCGCCTGGATCGACCCAGGCCACCCGCGCCTGCGGATCGACCACCACGGACCGCATGGTCGACATGTCGAGCACCAGTCCTTCGTCGCAGACCGCCGTGCCGGCGATGTTGTGGCCGCCGCCTCGCACCGCCGCGCGCATGCCGTTCTGCCTGGCAAAGCGGATCGCGCTGATGACGTCGGCGGCGCCGGCGCAACGGGCGATCGCGCCCGGCCGGCAATCCACCGTGGCATTCCACACCTTTCTCGCTTCCTCATAGCCGGGATCGTCTGCCTGCAACACCGCTCCCCGCATACCCGACTTCCATTGGTCGATGGTTTCCCTGGTCACACTGGTCATGGCGCACCTCGTCTTGCTTTTGACGCAGCGCCCTCGACAGGCTGTCCGGCCTGGGGCCGCGCGGTGGCGGGGTGATGGCCATCACGTGGTGTGCGTGCCCGGATCGATCGGGTCTGGGACCTGGGAGGATGAGGGTAGAAGGCGGGATCGGCGGAGGGCGCTGGTGCGGAACATTTAAGGCGGGGGGTTGGCAAATGTAAAGCCGGGCTGTTTGCGTGCCATTCCGCGCGCCATTCAGGCCATTCCATGCGAAGGCAAGCGGAATTTGCGGGTGCCGACCTCGTGCGGGATAATCGCGGCGTCGAAAAAGACAGCGGCGGTATCGGTTAGTCCGCCCGCCCCGAATCAGGGGTTCTGTCGGCACCCGCCGACCCGCGACCTTCGCCCGCAGATCCGGTGGGCAGGGCCGCGTGCGTCCACGTCGACACGTCGACTTGCTGTCCATCCCCGGTCTCGGCGCGAAGCCTTTTCGTTCGACGCTGTGTCGGCTGCCCCATCGGCATGCCGTGCAGCCTTTTCAGCGAGGCCATCATGAAGCAAAGCATCTCCGTCGTTACCCTCCCCGTCGCCGATCTCGACCGCGCCAAGGCCTTCTATTGCGGTGGGCTGGGCTGGTCGCCGGTATTCGACAACGGCGACATCGCGTTCTTCCAGTTCAACGGCTTCATCGTCGGGCTATGGAACAAGACCTCCTTCGAGGCGGAAATCCATGGGCCGTCGAGCCCCGGCGCACGCGGCTCGGCGCTGGGCCACAACGTCGAATCGCCCGAGGAAGTGGACCGCCTGATGGCGCAGGCCGTGGCCAGCGGCGCCGAACTGGTATCGGCGGCGCGCGCCTTGCCGTGGGGCGGCTATTCGGGCTATTTCGCCGATCCGGACGGACACCTGTGGGAGGTGGCCTACAACCCGGCCTGGCCGATCTCGCCCGAGGGCTACGTCACCTTCGCGAGCTGAGGGCTGCGGGCCGCGGCGCCGGTGTCGGAATCGGCTGACAGCCGATGCGGCCCGACGCCGGTGTCCCGCGGTAGGCGCTCCGGCCTATGCTGGCGGCGTTCGGCCTGCATGGGCCGACACGCAACCAGGAGAGGCGATGGACTGGATCGACATGCTGCAATGGCCGGCGATGGCCATCACCGTCGCGGCCACCTGGCTGATCGGTTCGCGCATCGCCACGCGCCGCAAGGTCGGCTTCTGGGTCTTCCTGCTCAGCAATGTGCTGTGGGTCGTCTGGGGCCTGCACACCAGCGCCTATGCGCTGGTGGTGCTGCAGTTCGCGCTGGCCGCGCTGAATCTGCGAGGGATGCGCAAGGCGAAGCAGGTCGAACAGAACGGGGCAACGCAGGCAGGACCGGCAGGGAGTGCGGAGGCGCAGTAAGCGCCGGTTCGGTCCAATCGGCTTTGCTGGCTGTCCCATACCCACGCCTTCCACTACACTTGCGCCTCATCCACCGCCGCGCCGGTATGGTTGCGGCGAGAGCCCGATCGGCCCGCCCGTCGGACCACAAAACAAGAAACCGTGTCCTCTCCCGCTTCCCAAGACCGTTCCACCCTGCTCGCCGTGCTTGCCCTGATGGGTTCGATGGCCTCGCTGTGCATCGGCACGTCGTTTGCCAAGAGCCTGTTCGATGCGGTCGGCGCGCAGGGCACCACCGCGCTTCGCGTCGGGTTTTCCGCGCTGATCCTGCTGATTGCGTGGCGGCCGTGGCGGTGGCCGCTGAAGGGGGCCGATGCGCGTGCCATCGCGCTGTACGGCGCGGCGTTGGGTGCGACCAATCTGATGTTCTACATGTCGCTGCGGACGGTGCCGCTCGGGTTGGCGATTGCGATCGAATTCACGGGCCCGCTGGCCGTGGCGATCGCCTCGTCGCGGCGTGCGATCGATTTCCTCTGGATCGCCTTTGCGGTGATCGGATTGCTGTTGCTGCTGCCGTTGCGCGAACATGCCGGCAATCTGGATCCGGTCGGCATCGGCTATGCGCTCGCGGCCGGGGTCGGCTGGGCGCTCTATATCATCTTCGGCCAACGCGCGGGCAATGCCCACGGCGGCCAGGCGACCTCGCTGGGCTTGCTGATGGCATCGCTGGTGGTGTTTCCGTTCGGTTTCGCCCATGCGGGCACGGCGCTGTTCAGCCCGGCGCTGCTGCTGGCCGGGCTGGCCGTAGGCGTGCTGTCCAGCGCCATTCCCTACTCGCTGGAGATGGTCGCGCTCAAGCGGCTGCCGCGGCGGACCTTCGGCATCCTGCTCAGCATGGAGCCGGCGATGGGGGCGCTGGCGGGGCTCGTCATGCTGCACGAGCAGCTGAGCGCCACGCAGTGGCTGGCGATCGGCTGCATCATCGTCGCGTCGATCGGCTGCACCGCGACGGCCGGTGCGCGCCGCCCGGCCAAGGCGGAGGCGCGGGGCACCGGCTCGGCCGCGTGAAGGCGCTGAAGGCCCCGCCGTCGCGCGGCCGCAGTCACGCTCAGGCGACCTTGTAGCGCTCGAGCCATGCGCGTAGGGCGCGCTCAGGGCCCCGCCGCAGCGGGACCCTCGTCGCGCTCAGGCAACCTTGTAGCGCTCGAGCCAATGCGCGGAGGGCGCGGACAGCGCCCCGCCGCGGTGCGGCCTTCGTCGCGCTCAGGCGACCTTGTAGCGCTCGAGCCAGTGGGCGTAGGGCGCGGGCAGCGTCCACGCGGCGCGCTCGACGCCGAGCACCTTGGCCGCGTGATACGGCCAATGCGGATCGGCCAGATGGGCACGCCCAACCATCACGAGGTCCAGCTGCTGCTGGGCGACGACGCGTTCGGCGAGCTGCGGCGTATCGATGCCCCAGGCCGATGCCACCGGCAGGCCGGTCCCGCGACGCACCCGCTCGGCCACCGGCGCGAGGAACGCCGGACCCCACGGGATATTCGCCTCCGGCGTCGAAAAGCCGACGCTGACACTCAGCATGTCCAGCCCTTCCTGCTTGAGCCGCTGCGTCAGCGCGATGGCTTCGCTCAGCGTTTCCTCGTCGCGGCCGTCGTATTCGATCACGCCGAAACGCGCGGTCAGCGGCAGGCGCTCGGGCCAGACCTTGCGCACCGCCGCCAGCGTCTCGACCAGGAAGCGGCCGCGATTCTCGGCCGACCCGCCGTAGGCATCGTCGCGCTGGTTGGAGTGCGGCGAGAAGAAGCTCTGCGCCAGATAGCCATGCGCGAAATGCAACTCCAGCCATTCGAAGCCGAGGTCGCGCGCCCGCTCCGCGGCGGCGACGAAATCGGCGCGCACGCGGGCGATATCGTCGAGCGTCATCGCACGGGGCACCTTGGGCAGCCCGGCACCGAACGCGATGGCGGAAGGCGCGATGGTCTGCCAGCCGCGCGGATCGCCTTCGGGAATATGGTCGTCGCCTTCCCACGGCCGGTTCGCGCTGGCCTTGCGCCCCGCGTGGCCGATCTGGATGCCGGGCACCGCGCCGGCGGCCTTGATGGCGCTCACCACGGGAGCGAATGCCTCGGCCTGCCTGTCGTTCCACAGGCCGGCGCATCCCGGCGTAATCCGGCCTTCGGGCGAGACGGCCGTCGCCTCCGCGATCACCAGACCCGCGCCGCCGCGCGCGATGCCGGCCAGATGGACCTTGTGCCAGTCGTTGATGACGCCGTCCTCGGCGACGTACTGGCACATCGGCGGCACCGCGATACGGTTGCGCAGCGTGACATCTTTCAGTTGGAACGGTTGGAACAGCGCGGACATCTATTGTTTTCCTTCAGTGAGATCAAAACAGGAGCGAACTTGAGCAAGAGGCGTCTGGCACGAAGTGCCCTCAGCGGCCTTGTGCCGCCAGCGCGCCGAGCAGCGCGTGCGCGACCGGCTCGGACGAAGCCGGGTTCTGGCCGGTGATCAGCAGCCCGTCGGTGACGGCGTACGGCTGCCAGTCCGCGGCCTTTTCATAGCGGCCGCCATTGGCCTTGAGTACGTCCTCGACCAGGAACGGCACCACGTCGGTCAGGCCGACCGCCGCTTCCTCGGTATTGGAGAAGCCCGTCACCGCCTTGCCCTGGACCAGCGGCTTGCCGTCCGGTCCCTTGACGTGGCGCAGTACTCCGGGCGCGTGGCACACCGCCGCGACCGGCTTGCCGGCGGCGATGGCCCGTTCGATCAGCGCGATCGAATGCCGGTCTTCGGCGAGGTCCCACAGCGGGCCGTGGCCGCCGGGATAGAACACGGCGTCGAAATCGTCGATCGACACCTCGGCCAGCTTGCGCGTCGACGCCAGCGCGGCGCGCGCCTCCGCATCGGCCTCGAAGCGCCGGGTGGCGTCGGTCTGGGAAGCCGGGCCGCTGCTCTTCGGGTCCAGCGGCGGCTGCCCGCCCTGCGGCGAGGCCAGCGTGATATCGACGCCCTGGTCGCGGAACACGTAGTACGGCGCCGCCAGTTCCTCCAGCCAGAAGCCGGTCTTCTGGCCGGTGTCGCCGAGGCGGTCGTGCGAGGTCAATACGATCAGCAGTTTCATGATGCGAATCCTTGTCGGTCGATTCGGTGAAATGGAGGTGACTGAAACGGAGATAACCGAAACGGAAACGCCGGAATTAGACCGGTCGTCTAGTAACGAAGCCAAAAAAAGCGACGCCTCATTGCCGCGTCGCCACCGGCGGGTTATTCGCCGGCCCTGCTCTTCTACGACAGCTTCAGCAATTGCCGCGTCGCGGCCATCGCCAGCGCGAACGGCTTGCCGTCCTGCCGAAACTTCCCCAACAGCGTGGCGCCGAGCCACAGCTGGTACAGCGTCGTCGCCAGCCCATGCGGGTCGTCGATCTCCCGCAGCGAACCGTCGCGCAACCCTGCCTCGATGCATGCCGCCAGCCGCTGGACGATCTGCCCGGTGCCGCGCTCCAGCGCGCCGCGCATCGCCTGCGACAGGTCGCAAACCTCGGCGCCGAGCTTGACCGCCAGGCACTTGCCCTCGGGATCCTCGGTACCCTGCGCGTTCTGCCACTCGGTCCAGTAACGCATCAGCCGCTGTCCGTGATCGCCCTGCCCGCGCACCAGCATCTGTTCGAGGTGGGCCAGATAGTCGGCGAAATACGATTCGAGCAGCGCCTCGCCGAACGCTTCCTTGGAGCCGAAATAGTGATAGAACGACCCCTTCGGCACCCCCGCCGCCTGCAGGATCTCGTTCAGCCCCACCGCCGAGAAGCCCTTGCGGAGCATGATCGGCTTGGCCGTGTCGAGGATGTGCTGGCGGACGTCAGCGGTAGTGGTGGTTGCCATGGGGTGGGATGATAGCAGAATTAGACCGGTCGTCTAGTAATTTGAACGACGTCGTCCAAGTCGGCTCAACCGGCGTCAGAAGAATCTCATAAGTCGCTCCGGCATACCTAAATCGATCGACGGCTCAGTTAGTCGCAAGTTGCGGATCCGTCATCCGGGCAGCATTCGGAATCACACATGACGGAGATCGACACTGTGATTCCGGCTTTTACGCCATCGGGCGTGTTACCCCCTTTCGTAGGCGACTCACCAGCACGCCGCGGCTCCATGTCCCCCTATCAGGTCGGCATCGAAGATGTGGCCCGGAGATTCGCGAAATCGCCAGCGCGAAAAACCATCTTCCGTGGCCTGCTGGCATATCGGAAGGCACTGAGGGACATTGGCTTGACACAAGGATTTCAATGGCTCGATGGCAGCTTCGTCGAAGACGTCGAAAGCGCCCGCATGCGTCCGCCCGGCGACATTGACGTCGTCACCTTCGTGGAGCGGCCGAAGGAAGCGCGCGACAACGCAAAGTGGAACGTCCTCCAGCAAGAGCATCTCGATTTGCTGATACCGGCAACGGTAAAGGCGCGATATCACTGTGAGGCATTCCTGATGGACCTTCAGAGCCCAGGGTCCCTGCTGGTCGATGACACGCGTTACTGGTTCGGGCTCTTTTCCCACCAGCGGAATTCATATCATTGGAAGGGCATGCTGCAAGTTGGCCTTGTCGACGACGATGCCGCCGCGCTTGCCGTGCTGGAAACAGGGGGCTCTGATGAGAAAGCTGGAACTTGACAGCCTGCAGGCAGAACTATCGACCCTCGATGCACTGCTCGCCCGACGCACGGAGAAAGAGGACCCGCTAGGCTGGCTGCAACTGACGCATCGCCGGGCAGACGTGGCGGAACGGCTCGCGCGCATGGAGTCCGATTTGCCTTCCAACGCCGAAGTTGCGGTCTTCTTTGGCGGAACACCCGTAGTGGGATCCCGGGGAATCCGAGCCGACTTTGCTGCCGACGCCATCAGCCATTATCAGGAACTGGTCACCAAGCGTATGGCCAGCCAGGCGCTGGGCCCGCTGGCGACGCGTGGACCGGTGCCGCGTCGGGACATCTCCACGATGCTGGTCACCGATGTTGTGCGGGGTTCCTTCGGATTTGTCCTGCAAGAGAATGGCGAGACCAGCGAACCGATCGTTGCGTCGCTCCGGCAAACCCTGGAAGACGTGAGCAACCTGTTGGTCAATATCGCGGCCGAGAATCCGACTGCATTCGAAGAAGCGGCAGAGACCCTCGACGACAGGACGCTCTTTGCGATCAGGGATTTTCTCCGTGTCCTTGATGACAACGGCGCCACGCTGCGACTCGTTGAAGGAGACCGCGAGCTGTCGTTCGATAGCCATAGCCTGCATCGAGGCAGGGAGCGAGCGGACGCCACCGTGATCGACGAAACGATTATTCAGCGGGAAGGTGTCCTCTTTCTCGTTCCCGATGCACGCCGGTTCGAGTTGCACCCCACGGCCGGGCCCGTGCTGAAGGGGATCGTTGCCGCCGATGTCATCCAGCGAAATGGAGAAGACGAACATCGCGGTGCCGGCGCCCGTGCCGCGGACATCGTGGGAAAACGCTGGTTGGTCGAACTGCAGGAGAAGACGGTCAAGCAAGGAAGCGGCAAGTCGCGGGCTTCGTACACGTTGCTTCGGTTTATCCGGGCCCAATCGTAATAGTAAGTGCGACAAGGGTCCGACAAGTCATCCTGGCATTCAGAGCAGAGATCAGTCATTCGGGTTAATCTGTCGCGCATTCATGTGGCCGTACGACCCAGCCGCATTGCAAAACAGATCGTGTCACGGAAAGATCCATGCCCCCAGCCCTCAAAATCGACTTCGTCTCCGACATCGCCTGCCCCTGGTGCGCGATCGGCCTGTCCTCGCTGCAGCTGGCGCTGTCGCACCTCGGGGATGAGGTCGACGCCGAGGTCGTGCTGCACCCGTTCGAGCTGAACCCCGACATGGGGCCCGACGGCGAGGCCATCGTCGATTATCTCGGCAACAAGTATGGCCGCACGCCGGCCCAGATCGCCGAGACGCAGGCGATGATTCGCGAGCGCGGCGCCGATGTCGGCTTTTCGTTCGGTCCGCGCGAGCGCGTGTACAACACCTTCGACGCGCATCGGCTGTTGCATTGGGCGCGGCTCGAAGGCCATCAGTTGCCGCTGAAGCTGGCGCTGCTGCGGGCCTATCACGGCGAGGGCAAGGATCCGAGCGACCATGACGTGCTGGTCGAGACGGCGCAGTCGGCCGGACTCGATGGTGCCGCGGCGCGGCGCGTGCTGGAAGGCGGCAACTATGCCGACGAGGTCCGCGCCGAGGAAAGGGAATACCAGTCGATGGGCATTCACTCGGTGCCGTCGATCATCTTCAATGGGCGCTATCTGGTCACCGGCGGACAACCGGCCGAAGCGTTCGAACGGGTGATCCGGCAGATCCTCGCCGAGGGCGCGGAAAGCGCCGTAGGTCCTGAAGGAACCAAAGGCGCTGAAGGCGCCAAAGGCTGAACGCCGCGCCGCCGCGGCTCAGCGCATCGCGAACCAGTCCTCCGGCAGCCACTCGTTGGTTTGCCGGGCCGGCGCCAGCGTCAGCATGGCCTCGTGCAGCAACGCGTCGCCGGGATGCAGCCGCACGGAAAAGCCGTGCTCGCGCAGGATCGCCAGCATGCGGCGGTTTTCGCTCAACACCTCGCCACGCAAGGCGCGCAGGCGCTGAGCCCGGGCGCCCTGCACCAGGGTCTGCACGAGCCGGCGTCCGATGCCGCGCCCCTGCCAGCGGTCGGTCACGACCAGGGCCAATTCGGCCACGCCGCCTTCCCCAGCCACGTATTCCCCATTGGCGACGATGCGTTCTTCGGCGCCATCGCCCTCCTCCCGCGTGGTCAGCACCAGCGCGCAGCGGCTGCGGACGGACTGTGCGATGAACTCGTCGGACACCAGCCCGCCCGTCAGGAAGCGGTAGTAGCGGCTCTCGCGCGACAGCCCGTCGACGAAGGCACGCTGGCGGACAAAGTCGTCCGGCCGCACCGCACGGGCCGTCAAGGTCTGCCCGCCCTTGATGGTCCAGGTCTGCGGGAAGTCGCCGAACGCCAGGGGCTTGGCAAACAGGAAGGGAGCGATTTCGGCGGCACGCAAGACGGCGGGCATGAGTGGCATCCTGACTTCATTTGTCGTAGCCAGAGTATAGGCGGAAACCTGACTTTTGCAAATGAAGTCAGCCTGCTATGCTTCGGTCATGGAACTGACCCACGAAGACCTCCGCCATTGCTCGATCGCCGGCACGCTCTCGCTGATCGGCGAGAAGTGGTCGATCCTGATCCTGCGCGATGTGCTGAACGGCGTCGGCCGCTTCGACGACCTGCTCGGCCGGCTCCAGTGTTCGCCGGCGGTACTGTCGGCCCGGCTGAAGACGCTGACCGAAGCCGGCCTGCTGCGCCGGGTCGGCTACCGCGAGCCTGGTGAGCGGGAGCGCTTCGCCTACCGGCCGACCCGCGCCGCGGTCGAACTGCTGCCGGTGCTGATCGGGCTGATGCAGTGGGGCGACCGTCATCTGAAGGATGGCTGCGGGCTGATGGAGGTGCGTTCGGCCAGCAGCGGGCTCAAGGTCCACGCCGCGTTGCTCGATGAGGCCGGCAACGAGGTGTCGCCGAACCAGCTGAAGGTGGTGCGCGCCCGTTATCCGGACGCGGATGCGGCGCCGCGCGATGCCGCCCGCTCCCAGCCATCGCCGTCCGAAGCCGGCTAGCCCGACGGGCCCCGCCCTCTGGCCCTGGCCCTGGCCTTGGCGCTAGGCCCAGCCCTAGGCTTAGCCCTAGGCTTAGCCCTAGCCCCTAGCCCCTAGCCCTTAGCCCCTGGCCTTGGCCGGCCGTAGCCCTGCCCTACCCGGCCTTTGGCCCTGCCCCTGGTCCGAGCCGACCCACGCCAGCGACGTCACGAAGGCGACCGACGCCACCCGGCCCTCCAGCATCCCCGGCCCCTCCCACGCCGACCAGGCGGCCGCACCGCAGCCGCGCATTGCGCCGCACCATCGTCGTGCCGCCCCGCCCCATCAGCGCGCATCGCGTGGCGTATGCCGCGCCGCGGCAGCGCCGTTTCTGCATCCCACAGCACAAAACCCCCTGGCATGCCGCTTGCTGAATTGTGACGCGAGCGGACCAACGGCGGCCCGCTCCAGACACACAGCGCGTCGGCGGTCTTCACCGCCGGCGTCAGGACAACGGCGTCCCCTGATCCGATCGCATTACCGCCTCGGCTCTCGGGACGCCTTTTGTTTTCTTGGAGCCAGCATGGCAGCGACCCCCAGCCCGGATGCAAGCCTGAATTCCAGCGCGCAAGGCAAAGCGACCCGCATCGCGCTGTTCACCTTCCGCACGCCACAGATGCGCGCCTTCCATATGACGTGGATGGCGTTCTTCATCTGCTTCTTCGCCTGGTTCGCCTGCGCGCCGCTGATGCCGATGCTGCGCGGCGAGTTCGGCCTGACGCCCGACCAGGTCGCCAACATCAATATCGCCGCCGTCGCGGTGACGATCCTCGTGCGGCTGATCATCGGTCCGCTGTGCGACCGCTATGGCCCGCGCAAGGCCTATACCGGCCTGCTGGTGCTCGGCGCGATTCCCGTGCTGGGCGTGGCGATGGCGCAGACCTACGAGGCCTTCCTGTTCTTCCGGCTGCTGATCGGCGCGATCGGCGCGAGCTTCGTGATCACGCAGTACCACACCTCCGTGATGTTCGCGCCCAACGTGGTCGGCACCGCCAACGCCGCCTCGGCCGGCTGGGGCAATGCCGGCGGCGGCGCCGCGCAGGGCCTGATGCCGCTGCTGCTGGCCGGCGTGCTGATGCTCGGCGTCAGCGAGACGATGGGCTGGCGCGTGGCGCTGCTGGTGCCCGGCGTCGCGATGCTGCTGATGGCCGCGCTGTACTGGCGCTTCACGCAGGACTGCCCGCAGGGCAACTACGCCGAACTGCGCGCGCAGGGCATTGCCATCGACGGCGGCAAGAAAGGCGGCTGGGCCAGCTTCGTCGCCGCCAGCGCCAACTATCGCGTGTGGCTGCTGTTCGTGACCTACGGCGCCTGCTTCGGCGTCGAGATCTTCATCCACAACGTCGCCGCAATGTACTTCGTCGACAAGTTCGAGCTGTCGCTGAAGGCCGCGGGCCTGGCCGCCGCGAGCTTCGGCTTGCTGGCGCTGTTCGCCCGCGCGCTGGGCGGCTGGGCCTCGGACAAGGTCGCGCGCACCCATGGCCTGAGCGCCCGCACCACGCTGCTGTTCGTGCTGATGCTCGGCGAGGGCCTGGGCCTGCTGTGGTTCTCGCAGTCGAATTCGGTCGCGCTGGCGGTGATCGCGATGCTGGCCTTTGGTCTCTTCACCCATATGGCATGCGGCGCCACCTATGCGCTGGTGCCCTTCATCGATCGCAAGGCGCTCGGCGGCGTGTCCGGAATCATCGGCGCGGGCGGCAACGTCGGCGCGGTGGCCGCCGGCCTGCTGATGAAGAGCCTGGGCAGCCTGCAGCAAACGCTGATGGTGCTCGGCGTGCTGGTCGTGCTGTCGGCGCTGTGCGCGGTGGCGGTGCGCTTCTCGGCCGAGCACAAGGCCCGTGAGCAGGCGCTGCTGGAAAGCGCGCTCGCCAGCTAGCCGATCCCGCCCGCCCCACTGCCCACAAGAACGGACCGGAACGCAAGAACAGATGCCCACGCAGGCGCCCACGAACAAGGAACGCATCATGAAGCTCGTCATCATCGGCCACGGCATGGTCGGCCACAAACTGCTCGAATGCCTGGCGCAGGCGCGCGACGAAGGCGGCCCCAACCTGCAGGTCACCGTGCTGTGCGAGGAGCCGCGCCCGGCCTATGACCGTGTGCACCTGTCCGAGTTCTTCGCGGGCAAGAGCGCCGAGGACCTGTCGCTGGTCGCGCCCGGCTTTTTCGACGAGACCGGCTTCGCGCTGCGGCTGAACGCGCGCGCCACGGCGATCGACCGCGCCGCGCGCACGGTCACCGTGTCGACCGGCGAGACGCTGCACTACGACAAGCTGGTGCTGGCGACCGGCTCCTATCCCTTCGTGCCGCCGGTGCCGGGCCGCGATCGCGCGGACTGCTTCGTCTACCGCACCATCGAGGACCTGGAAGCGATGCGCGAGTGCGGCGCCCGCTCGCGCACCGGCGTGGTGGTAGGCGGCGGCCTGCTTGGCCTCGAATGCGCCAAGGCGCTGCGCGACATGGGTCTGGAGGCCCACGTGGTCGAGTTCGCGCCGCGGCTGATGGCGGTGCAGGTCGACGACGGCGGCGGCCAGATGCTGCGGCGGAAGATCGCGGCGCTGGGCGTCACCGCGCATACCGGCAAGAACACCGTCGAGATCGTCGACGGCGAGGACGGTACGCACCGGATGCGCTTTGCCGACGGCACGCATCTGGACACCGACATGATCGTGTTCTCGGCCGGCATCCGTCCGCGCGACGAACTGGCGCGCGCGGCGGGCCTGGCGATCGGCGAGCGCGGCGGCATCGTGATCGACGACCAGTGCCGCACCTCCGACCCGGACATCTTCGCGATCGGCGAATGCGCGCTGTGGCAGGGCAAGATCTTCGGCCTGGTCGCGCCCGGCTACGACATGGCCCGCGTGACCGCGAGCCAGCTGCTCGGCGACGAGGCCGCCTTCACCGGCGCCGACATGAGCACCAAGCTCAAGCTGATGGGCGTGGACGTGGCGAGCCTCGGCGACCCGCACGGCCACACCCCCGGCGCGCGCGTCTACCAGTTCGCCGACGAGCGCAAGGAGGTCTACAAGAAGCTGGTGGTGTCCGAGTGCGGCACCTATCTGCTCGGCGGCGTGCTGGTCGGCGATGCGGCGGAATACGGCACGCTGCTGCAGATGATGCTGAACCGCATGCCGCTGCCGGAATCGCCCGAATTCCTGATCCTGCCGCCCTCCGACGGCAGGGCCAGACCCGGCCTCGGGGTCGATGCACTGCCCGACGGCGCGCAGATCTGCTCCTGCAACAACGTCTCCAAGGCCCAGATCTGCGCCGCGGTCGGCGACGGCGCCACCAGCATCGGCGCGCTGAAGTCCTGCACCAAGGCCGGCACCGCATGCGGCGGCTGCGTGCCGCTGGTCACGCAGCTGATGAAGGCCGAGATGAAGAAGCAGGGCCTGGCGGTCAACAACCACCTGTGCGAGCACTTCGCCTACTCGCGCCAGGAGCTGTATCACCTGGTCCGCGTCGGCGGCTTTCGCACCTTCGACGCGCTGCTGGCCGCGCACGGCAAGGGCCAGGGCTGCGACATCTGCAAGCCGACCGTCGCCAGCATCCTGGCCTCGTGCTGGAACGAGTTCGTGCTCAAGCCCGAGCACGCCAGCCTGCAGGACTCCAACGACTACTTCCTGGCCAATATCCAGAAGGACGGCACCTATTCCGTGGTGCCGCGCATGCCGGGCGGCGAGGTCACGCCCGACGGGCTGATCGCGGTAGGCCGCGTGGCGAAGAAATATGGGCTCTACACCAAGATCACCGGCGGCCAGCGCGTCGACCTGTTCGGCGCGCGCGTCGAGCAGCTGCCATTGATCTGGGAAGAGCTGATCGAAGCGGGCTTCGAATCGGGCCACGCCTACGGCAAGTCGCTGCGCACCGTGAAGTCCTGCGTCGGCGCGACCTGGTGCCGCTATGGCGTCGGCGATTCGGTGGGCCTGGCCATCGACCTGGAGAACCGCTACAAGGGCCTGCGCGCGCCGCACAAGATCAAGTTCGGCGTGTCCGGCTGCACGCGCGAATGCGCCGAGGCGCAGGGCAAGGACATCGGCGTGATCGCGACCGACAAGGGCTGGAACCTGTACGTCTGCGGCAACGGCGGCATGAAGCCACGCCATGCCGAGCTGCTGGCCAGCGATCTGGATCGCGACACGCTGGTCCGCTACATCGACCGCGTGCTGATGTTCTACGTGCGCACCGCCGACCGACTGCAGCGCACCAGCGTCTGGCGCGACAACCTCGAAGGCGGCCTCGACTACCTGAAGGCCGTCGTCGTCGACGACAGCCTCGGCATCGCGGCCGAGCTCGAGGCGCAGATGCAACTGGTGGTCGATACCTATGAGTGCGAATGGAAGAAGGCCGTCACCGATCCGCAGACGCGCCAGCGCTTCCACCATTTCGTCAACAGCGAGCGAGGGGACGAGCATGTCGTGTTCGTGCAGGAGCGCGGCCAGATCCGTCCGGCCACGCCAGAGGAACGGAAGCTGCAACGCGGCGCTGGCGGCGGCATGCCGGCGCAGCGCCCGGTGGCGGTGCCGCTGGTCCGCATGGATCGGATCGCCGAGGCGGACCCGGTAGCGTAACCGGACCCTTTCGCCAGCCGAACGACACCAGCCACGTCAGCCGCCACATCTGTCGTCACGTCAGTCGCCACATCAGCCGCCATGCCCTACGCAGCCGAGGAAACCATCATGAGCCAGTCTGCCACGCACGCTTCTTCCGAACAGTGGACCGCGGTCTGCGCGCTCCGCGACATCGTGCCGAACACCGGCGTCTGCGCACTGGTCGGGTATCAGCAGATCGCGGTGTTCCGCGTCGGCCCGGACAACCAGGTCTTCGCGATCGGCAACTACGATCCGAACGCCGATGCTTCGGTGCTGTCGCGTGGTCTGGTCGGCAACCTCGGCGACCGGCTGGTGGTGGCCTCGCCGATCTACAAGCAGCATTTCGACCTGCGCACCGGCGAATGCCTGGAGGCGCCGGAGCATTCGGTGCCCGCCTATCCGGCGCGCGTCTACGACGGCAAGGTATGGGTGGCGGCATGACGCGAACCGACAAGCCCCGCCTGGTGGTGGTCGGCAACGGCATGGCCGGCATGCGCACCGTCGAGGAGCTGCTGGCGCTGGCGCCCGACCTGTACGACATCACCGTGTTCGGCGCCGAGCCGCACGGCAACTACAACCGCATCCTGCTGTCGCCGGTGCTGGCCGGGGAAAAGACCGTCGACGAAATCATGCTGCATCCGCGCGAGTGGTATGCGCGCCATGGCATCACGCTGCTGGCCGGCGATCCGGTGGTGGCGATCGATCGCGCGCGCCGGCTGGTGCGTTCGCAGTCCGGCAAGGAGGTCCGCTACGACCGGCTGCTGCTGGCGACCGGCTCGCGTCCCTTCATCGTCCCGGTCCACGGACACCAGCTCGACGGCGTGATCGCGTTCCGCGACATCCAGGATGTCGAGACCATGCTGGCGGCGGCACGCGCGCATCGCCATGCCGTGGTGATCGGCGGCGGGCTGCTCGGGCTGGAGGCGGCCAACGGCCTGCTGCGCCAGGGCATGGACGTCACCGTGCTGCATCTGGGCGATGCGCTGATGGATCGCCAGCTGGACGCCAACGCCGCCGCGCTGCTCAAGCGCACGCTGGAACGGCGCGGCCTGCGCATCCTGCTCGGCGCCAATACCAGCGAGATCCTTGGAGACGAGCGTGTCACCGGCGTGCGCCTGGCCGACGGCGCGCGGATTCCCGCCGATCTGGTCGTGATGGCCGCCGGCGTGCGTCCGAACGCGGAGCTGGCCCGCGCCGCCGGCCTGCATTGCGAGCGCGCCATCGTGGTCGACGACACGCTGCAGACCTACGACCCGCGCATCTATGCCGTCGGCGAATGCGTGCAGCACCGCCAGGCCACCTTCGGGCTGGTGGCGCCGATCTGGGATCAGGCGCGCGTGTGCGCCGCGCACCTGGCCGGTGCCGGACACCGCCGCTATGTCCAGCAGGCCACGGCCACGCGGCTGAAGGTCAGCGGCGTCGAGCTGTACTCGGCCGGCGACATCGTCGGCGGCGAGGACAGCGAGGACCTGGTGCTGCGCGACCCGCGCCGCGGCGTCTACAAGCGCCTGGTGCTGCAACAGGGCCGGCTGGCGGGCGCCGTGCTGTACGGCGACGTGCAGGACGGTCCGTGGTATTTCGAGCTGATCCAGAACGGCACGCCGATCGGCGCGATGCGCAACCGGCTGCTGTTCGGCAAGGCACAGTGCGAGGCGGTAGCCGCGTGATCGCGCACAGCAGCAAGCCAGCAAGGGGCAAGGTGTGAAACTCTCCGATATTCCAGTCGCCATCGCCGCGGGCGCCATCACGCAAGATGGCGCCGCGGAAGACGCCGCGGCGCCGTCCACGCCGGTGGCGAGCGTGCAGACCACCTGCCCCTACTGCGGCGTCGGCTGCGGCGTGCGCGCGCAGCGGCACGCCGACGGCACCGTCGAGGTCGCCGGCGATCCCTCGCATCCCGCCAACGCGGGACGCCTGTGCGTCAAGGGCTCGGCGCTCGCCGAAACCGTCGACCTGAACGAGCGCCTGCTGCATCCGCAATTGCGCGCGGCCGACGGCACGCTGCGGCGCGCGTCGTGGGACGAGGCGCTCGATCGCGCGGCCTCGGGCCTGCGCGACATCATCGCGCGCCACGGCCCCGAGTCGGTCGCCCTCTATGTTTCCGGGCAACTGCTGACCGAGGACTACTACGTCGCCAACAAGCTGATGAAGGGCTTCATCGGCACGGCCAATATCGATACCAACTCGCGGCTGTGCATGTCCTCGGCGGTGGCCGGCCACAAGCGCGCGTTCGGCGAGGACATCGTGCCCGGCTGCTACGAGGACCTGGAGATGGCCGATCTGGTGGTGCTGGTCGGCTCGAACACCGCGTGGTGCCATCCGATCCTGTTCCAGCGGCTGGCCAGGGCCAAGGCCGAACGCCCGCAGATGAAGCTGGTGGTGATCGACCCGCGCCGCACCGCCACCTGCGATCTCGCCGACCTGCACCTGCCGATACGGCCGGGCACCGACGTCTGGCTATTCAACGGCCTGCTGCATCATCTGCACCGGGAAGGCGCCATCGATGCGCAGTTCGTGCAGGCGCATACCGATGGCGACGACGCGCTGGCGGCCGCGTTGCAGGCCGCCGCCGGCGAGGCCGATCCGGCTGCCGTCGCCCGCGCCTGCAAGGTCGATCCAACCGATCTGCTGACCTTCTACCAATGGTTCGCCGAGACCCCACGTACGGTTACCGCGTACTCGCAGGGCGTCAATCAATCGTCGGCTGGCACCGACAAGGTCAACAGCATCATCAATTGCCACCTGCTGACCGGCCGCATCGGCAAGCCCGGCATGGGCCCGTTCTCGCTGACCGGCCAGCCGAACGCGATGGGCGGACGCGAGGTCGGTGGCCTGGCCAACATGCTGGCCGCCCATCTGGAGCTGACCGAGCCGCGCCATCGCGAACTGGTGCAGACCTTCTGGGATGCGCCGGCCATCGCGGATCGTCCCGGGCTGAAAGCGGTCGAGCTGTTCGAGGCGATCGAACAGGGCCGCATCAAGGCGGTGTGGGTGATGGCCACCAATCCGGTGGTCAGCCTGCCCGACGCCGACCAGGCCCGGCGCGCGCTGCAGCGCTGCGAACTGGTGATCGCGTCGGACATCGTCACCCGCACCGATACCAACGACAGCGCGCATATCCTGCTGCCGGCGCTGGGGTGGGGCGAAAAGGACGGCACGGTGACCAATTCGGAGCGGCGCATCTCGCGCCAGCGCGCCTTCCTTCCCGCGCCCGGCGAGGCCCGCGCCGACTGGTGGATCGTCTGCCAGGTCGCACGCCGGATGGAATTTGCCGGCTTCGACTATGGATCGCCGCGCGAGATCTTCGACGAGCATGCGCGGCTGTCGGCATACCGCAATGACAGCAACGACAGCCACGAAAGCAACGAGAACGGCCATGCCCGCAGGGAAGACACGGTCCCGCGCGCCTTCGACATCGGCGGCCTGGCCGGCCTGGACGCCCACGGCTACGACACGCTGCAACCGGTGCAATGGCCGGTGCGCGCCAGCGGCAACGGCAATGGCACGACACGGCTGTTCGCCGACGGCGGCTTCTCGCATCCGGACCGGCGCGCGCGCTTCGTCGCCACCGCGCCGCGCAAACCCGTCCACGCTACCGACGAGGACTATCCGCTGATCCTGAACACCGGCCGCGTGCGCGACCAATGGCACACGATGACCCGCACCGGCAAGTCGGCGCGCCTGGCCGAGCATCTGCCCGAACCCTTCGTCGACATGCATCCGCAGGACGCGCTGCTGTGCGGCGTCGGCGAAGGCCGCCTCGCGCGGGTGTCGACGCGCTGGGGCGCGATGGTGGTACGCGTGCGCCATGGCGGCGGCATTCCGCGCGGCAGCGTGTTTGTGCCGATCCACTGGAACGGGCAGTTCAGTTCCGACGCGCGCGTCGGCGCGCTGGTCAATCCGGTGGTCGATCCGGTGTCCGGCGAGCCCGAGTTCAAGCACACGCCGGTCCGCATCGACCCCTTTCCGGTCTCGTGGCACGGCTTCGCGCTGGCGCGCGACACGCTGGACTGCGGCGCGCTGACCTGGTGGACGCGCGTGACCGGCCGGCAGTTCCAGCGCTATGAGTTCGCCGGCCGTGAGTCGGTCGCCGATCGCGCTGCGTGGGCGCGGCAGCTGCTCGGTGCGGCCGACCCGGAGGCCGACTGGATCGAGTACGAGGACCGTTCCGCCGGCGTCTACCACGCCGCCCTGGTCGTCGACGACCGCCTGCAGGCCTGCGTCTACGTCTCGACGCGGCCCGACCTGCCGGCCCGGGCCTGGCTCGGCAGCCTGTTCGCCAAGGACCGGCTCATTGACGACGACCGCATCGGCCTGCTGATCGGCCAGGCCGCCCAGCCGGGCGTCGATGCCGGCCCCACCGTCTGCTCGTGCTTCGGCGTCGGCCGCAATACCATCTGCGACGCGATTCGCGAACACGGCCTGCGCAGCGCGGCCGAGATCACCGCCTGCGTCAAGGCCGGCGGCAACTGCGGATCGTGCGTGCCCGAACTGAACGCCCTGCTGGCCGCGGCAAAGGTGGATCGGGACGAGCCGGTGTTTGCGGGGTAGTTCGCATCGGGAGCGGCCCGCTGATCCGCCGTATCTGCAGGCCCCTGATTCAAATCGATTCCGGGTGCGAGCCGGACAGATGGTTGATGGCTGCCTGCTGATAGACGTGGTCAGGCGCCATTGCAAGACGACCGCCGTCCCATTCCTTGCGCAGGGCCTTCAACAGTTTGGGGTCGATTCCGGGGAAATCGGCCTGCAGCGTGTCGCTCATTGCATCGCCGATGCGCTCCAGGGCCTGCTCTGGATTGGCGACTCCACAAACGTTCCTGCCAAAATCGAGCAGCGTCTTGCGGTCCGGATAGCGCCTCGATTTCGCGAGCTTGAGTGCCAGTTCGCGGTCGGTCAGCTCCACACCGTACCGATTCTGGTACTTGTACACGGTGGTCGTTACCACGTCGTAAAGCGGTGAAAGCTCCGGTGCGCTCGTGTGAGGGTCCCGATAGAGCAGCCCGAAGTTCTTCAGGTGTGCATCGCCATTGCGCACCATCACCGTCAAGGCGAGATAGTCAAAGAACCGCCTGCAGCTGTCCGGCGCGTTCGGCCCGCAATAGACATTGATCACCTTCGCGATATGTTCGTACGCGCCGAGGTATTTCTCTTCGGCGGTCTTGTTCATTAGCACGGCCATGTCCTCGAAGCCGAGCTGCCGCTCCTCCGCCATATCGAAGCGCCCCATCACGAACAGCGCGCCGCTCTGGGACAGCCAGAACTGAGGCACCGAGATGCCGGCCCGCCGAGCTGCCTCCATGCACAAGAACTCGTTCTGCGCCAGATACGGATAGCCTTCGCCGCTGGCCTTGACTATCAGGTCGGGGGCAATCAACGTCGCGCGCTCGACCAGCGCCGTACTGTCCTTGTCCGCGTCCGGAATCATGACCTTGGGCTGAATTCCGCTAATGCCGGATTGCAGATAGGTGTCGACGAGATACTCGAACAAGTCGGTCGACGCGTCGGACTCCAGGACTGTGGAGAGGCCCACCGTCGACGCCTTGGAACGCTTGACCCCGCTACCCGGTACCTCGTAGCGCAGGCGTCCAATCTGGTTTTCGCCGGTCAGCGCGAGCAGGCGCATATCGTCGAGCTGCATGAGCTTTCCAAAGCGATGTCGAATGCGCTCGAGCAAATAGCCCTCGGGCCGGTTCATCGCAAAGATCGGATGCAAGACGGTGCTGCCGTAGCTTTCGGCGCGAATGGGCATGCCCAGTGCAACCTCGCATTCGCGCTCCGTCGCCGTGTAATTGAAGACATAACGGGACTCCTTGTCGATCGTGCCCGAAATCCCTTGAGGGGTGGTGACCTGCAGGCGTTTCAGCTTGTCATTCATCGTCGTCCAACATGGCTCGCAACGCCTCGGCCGTCGGACGCGCATCTGCGATGGCGATCCCTTTACCCAAATAGACCAGGGCGTTGAACATCACGTGCATACCTACGTTCCCACCCCTTTCCAATTCAGCGATCGTCTGACGGCGCACCTGCAACGCGGCGGCCATCTCCGCTTGGGTGGTGCCGACCGCCCTACGTGTGCTTCGGATCAGCTGACCAAGCTCTTGTGGGGTGTACGCAGTGTGCATGATGTCAAAAATACCGAACTTTTCTTGTTTGATTATAGGCAAATGTACAAAAAAACGAACCTCGGGAAGGGTTTTCTGTCGGCATGGCTTCGTGTTGGAACACTGTCCCCGACAACGCCAGTCGGCAACGAACGAATGACATGCCCACAAGTTTCATCGGGCGAAACTTTGACGCGCCGCAAAATGACTCAGCCCTCCAGCCGCCCTATAACGGCATCTGCGGTTTCATTCCGCAAAATGACCAGAACAGGGAGACGGCCGGATGACGACGCAGGGATCGTCGCTGCGCAAGGCTTGCCAGCTGCTACGAGCGCTGTCGGACCCGCGTAATACGCGGCTGACCGACCTGGCGCAGGCGTCGGGCGTCGACAAGGCGTCGGCGCTGCGGCTGCTCGATACGCTGGCGGCAGAAGGGCTGGTCTCGCGCGATCCTGCCACCAAGGCCTTCAGCCCCGGCCCCGAATGGCTGGTGCTGCGGGCGGCCGCGTTGCGGCGTCTCGACATGCGCCCGCTCGCCCGTCCCGCGCTGATCCGCCTGGCCTGCGCGTTCGAGGACACCGCCATCCTGTCGGTGCCGAGCGGCTGGGAATCGGTCTGCACCGAACTGCGCTTCGGCAATTTCCCGATCCGCGCCAACTATCTCGATATCGGCAGCCGCCGCCCGCTCGGCGTGGGCGCCGGCAGCCTGGCCTTGCTGGCCGCCCTTCCCGACGACGAAATCGACGCGGTACTGCGCTGCGTGGCGCCGGCGCTCAAGCGCTATCCGCGGCTGAGCACGGCCGCGCTGCTGCGCCATGTCGAAGCGACGCGCGAACGCGGCTATGCGGTGCTGCTCGATGTGGTGGTCGAGCGCATGGGCGGCATCGCGATCGCCCTGCCGGGCCCGGACGGCTATCCGCTCGGCGCGCTGAGCATTGCCGCACTGAACGAGCGCATCACCGAACGTGAGGCCGCGATGGCCAAGGCGCTGCGGCGCGAGGCCGACGGCATCGTTGCGAATCTCGGCGCCATCGAGGCGTCGCTGCCCGACCGTTGGCCGCATCGCGGCACCGCGGCACGCACGGGCGGGGCCACGCTGTCGCCGGCCGATACGCCGTAGCCGAGACGGCGCGGCAGTCCCTCTGCACGACCCTCAACAAGAAAAGGACCACGGATATGGAGACATCAGGCATGCGCTGGAAACAACGTCCGCAGGGCTCCACCTGGGGCGACTTCGGGCCCGACGACCAGATCGGGCGGCTCAATCTGATCGGCGCCGAGCAGGTACGCAAGGCCGCGCAGGAGGTCCAGGCGGGCCTGAGCTTCTGCCTGTCGCTGCCACTCGACTATCCCGGCGGCAACAAGCTCAATCCGCGCCGCCATCCGCCGGTGCTGCGTCCGACCTTCCGCGACGACCTGCCCTACGTCAATTTCCCGCTGGCCAAGGTCGACCCCGAGGCCACCGACGTGATCAGCGACGACCAGGTCCTGCTGTCGCTGCAGTACTCGACGCAATGGGATTCGCTGGCCCACGTCGGCGCGCTGTTCGATGCCGACGGCGACGGCCGCGCCGAGCGGGTCTATTACAACGGCTATCGCGCCAACGAGCATATCGTCGGTCCGGTCGACTATGCCGACGACGATCATTTCGCCGCGCACGGCTGCAATCACGAACACAGCGAGGCGCGCGCGCTCGGCATCGAAAACTTCGCCGTCAAGGGCATGCAGGGCCGCGGCGTGCTGGTCGATCTGGCGCACTGCTACGGCACCGACTTCCGCGATATCGGCTACGACGAGCTGATGCGCGCGATGGAGGCGGACCGCGTCGAAGTCGAGCGCGGCGACATGCTGCTGCTGCGCACCGGCTTCGCCGAGGTGGTGCTGTCGATGCAGCGCGAGCCCGACGAGAACGTGCTGCACCACAGCTGCAGCGCGCTGAATGGACGCGACGACAAGCTGCTGCAGTGGATCACCGACGCCGGCATCGCCGCGCTGATCGCCGACAACTACGCGGTCGAGCGCTATCCGGCGCAGCCGGCCAGCGGCCCGGGTCCGCATCCGCTGCTGCCGCTGCACCACCACTGCCTGTTCAAGCTTGGCCTGCCGCTGGGCGAGCTCTGGTATCTGCGCGACCTGGCGCAATGGCTGCGCGAGCACGGCCGCACCCGCTTCATGCTGACGGCGCCGCCGCTGCGCCTGCCCGGGGCGGTCGGTTCGCCCACCACGCCGATCGCCACCGTCTGAGTGGCGACACCAACGATCCGGAGGAGACCTACGATATGAAGCCATTTCCCGCACGCCGGCGCATTGCCGGCCTTGTTTCCCGCACGCTCGCCGGCATGCTGGGCGCATGCGCGCTGTCGCTCGGCGGCACCGCCTACGCCCAGGCTCAGGCCCAGCCCAAGGCCACCCTCTCCGACGATCTGGTCAAGATCGGGCTGATCCTCGACATGAGCGGCCTCTATGCCGATGTGACCGGCCGCGGCAGCGCCACCGCCGCGCAGATGGCGATTGACGACTTCGGCGGCAAGGTGCTCGGCCGCAAGATCGAACTGGTGGTCGCCGATCATCAGAACAAGGCCGACATCGCCGCCAACAAGGCGCGCGAATGGTTCGACACCGACCGGGTCGACGCGATCCTCGATGTCGCGGCGTCGGCGCCCGCGCTTGCCGTGCTCGAAGTCGCCAAGCAGAAGAACCGCATCGTGGTGTTCTCCGGCCCCGGTACCGAGCGTCTGACCAACGACCTGTGCACGCCGATCTCGGTGCACTACGCCTACGACACCTATGCGCTCGCCAATACCACCGCGCGTGCGATGGTCCAGCGCGGCGGCAAGACCTGGTATTTCCTGACGGCGGACTACGCGTTCGGGCACACGCTGCAGGACTCGGCCACCACCGTGGTCACCGAGGCCGGCGGCAAGGTGCTCGGCGCGGCGCGCCATCCGATCGGCGCCAGCGACTTCGCCTCGTATCTGCTGCAGGCGCAGGCCAGCAAGGCGCAGGTCGTGGGCCTGGCCAATGCGGGCGGCGACTCGGTCAACGCGATCAAGGCCGCGCACGAGTTCGGCCTGACGCGCGACAACAAGCAGAAGCTGGCCGGCCTGCTGCTCTATATCAACGACATCCATGCGATCGGCCTGAAGACCGCCGCGGGGCTGGTACTGACCGAGGCCTTCTATTGGGACATGAACGACGCTACCCGCAAATGGTCGCGCCGCTATTTCGACAAGCTCAAGAAGATGCCCAACATGAGCCAGGCGGGCGTCTATTCGTCGGTGATGCACTACCTGAAGGCCGTGCAGGCGGCCGGCACCGACGAGACCGCCGCCGTGATGAAGCAGATGAAGGCGATGCCGATCCAGGACTTCTTCACCGCCAATGGCCGTATCCGCGAGGACGGACGCATGGTGCACGACATGTACCTGTTCGAGGTGAAGACGCCGGCCGAATCGAAATATCCATGGGACTACTACAAGGTCCTCGCCACGGTGCCCGGCGACCAGGCCTTCATCCCGCCGTCGAAGTCGAAGTGCCCGCTGCTCAAGCGCTGACATGAGCGACTCCCTTCAACGCGGCGCCTGGTTGCGCGGCGCCGGCAATACGCGCTTCGGCAGGCTGCCGGGCAGCACGCCGCTGACGCTGATGGCACGCGCCGCCGATGCCGCGCTGGCCGAGGCGGAGCTGTCGCGCGCCGAGATCGATGGCGTGCTGTGCGGCTACGCGACCACGCTGCCGCATCTGATGCTGGCCGACCGCTTCTGCGAATACGCGTCGCTCCAACCCGCCTATGCGCACGGCATGGCCGCCGGCGGTGCCACCGGCGGGGCGATGGCGATGCTGGCGCGCGAACTGGTGCGTGCCGGCCGCTGCCGCCATGTGCTCGTGGTGGCGGGCGAGAACCGCCTCAGCGGCCAGAGCCGCGACCAGTCGGTGCAGACGCTGGCCCAGGTCGGCGAGCCGCAGATCGAAGTGCCCAACGGCGCCTCGGTGCCGGCGTACTACGCGCTGCTGGCCTCGCGCTATCTGATGGAGACCGGCCTGCCACGCGACGCGCTGGCGGATTTCGCGGTGCTGATGCGCAAGCATGCCGGCGCCCACCCCGACGCACATCTGCGCGAGCCGCTGACCGCGGCCGCCGCGTGCGCCGCCAAGCCGGTAGCGACGCCGCTGCTGCTGTCGGACTGCTGCCCGATCTCCGATGGCGCGGTGGCGCTGGTGGTCTCGGCGGAGCCGGGGCCGGGCCGGCCTGTGCGCATCGCCGGCGCGGGCCAGGCGCATCGCCATCAGCATCTGTGCGCGATCGACAGCGTGATGACGACCGGCGCCGGCGAAGCGGCCACGCGCGCGCTTGGCGAGGCCGGCATCGGGGTCGATGGCCTCGACTATCTGGCGATCTATGACTCGTTCACCATCACGCTGCTGATGCTGCTCGAGGAGATCGGCGTGGCGCCGCGAGGCGGCGCGCCTGCGCGACTGCTGGCCGGCGACTTCGATGTCGATGGCGCGCTGCCGCTCAATACCCATGGCGGCCTGCTCGCGTTCGGCCATTCCGGCGTCGCGGGCGGCCTGATGCATCTGGCCGAGGCGACGCGGCAGCTTGCCGGACGTGCCGGCGACCGCCAGATCGGTCCGCGTCGCCGCGCGCTGTTCCATGCCGATGGCGGCGTGCTGTCGTCCCATGTCAGCCTGGTGCTGGAGGCCCTGTGATGGCGATCTCAGCCGAATCCGCCCTGCCCGAAGGGCTTCATCCCTATGCCGAAGGCCTGGAAGCGGGCCGCGTTCGCTACCAGTCGTGCGGCGACTGTGGCGCGGCGCAATCGCTGGAGCGCCATGCCTGCCAGCGCTGCGGCAGCGTCCGGCTCGCCTGGCGCGATGCCGCCGGTGTGGCCACCGTCTACGCCGTGACCGCGGTTGCGCGCGCGCCGGACGACAGCTTCCGCACGCTGGTCCCGTACACGCTGGTGCTGGCCACTCTCGACGAAGGGCCGCGCGTGATGGGCCATGCCGAGCCCGGCGTGGCGATCGGCGACCGTGTGCGCGCCGGGTTTTTCCGGCATGGGGCGCAGACGCTGTTGCGATTCCAGCGGGAGTAGTGAGCCGGAAGGGCGGACGAAACAGCCAGCCAGGCACGACAACAACCAGATGGAGACACCTATGCAGCCGAATCAGCAGCATCGGCGGGCCGCGCTCGCCCGTCCGTTTTCTTCAACCAGGCGGCACGCGTTGCGCGCCGTGCTGCCGGTGCTGGCGCTCGGCACGCTGTGCGCGGTATTGCCGCGGCCCGGCCAAGCGGAAACCTGGCCGGCAAAGCCGATCCGCATGATCGTGCCCTACCCGCCCGGCGGCCCCACCGATATCGTCGCGCGCGTGGTCGGGCAGAAGCTCGGCGAGCGGCTCGGACAACCGGTGGTGGTCGAGAATCGGCCGGGTGCGGGCGGCAATATCGGCGCAGAGGCCGCCGCCAAGGCCGCGCCCGACGGCTATACCCTGCTGGTCGCCACCACCGCGCATGCCATCAACATGACGCTGTTCCGCAAGCCGGGGTACGACACGCGTCGCGATTTCGCGCCGGTGAGCCTGCTGACGCGCGGACCGCTGGTGCTAGTGACCGCGCCATCGACGCCGGCGCGCAATGTCGCCGAGCTGATCGCGCTGGCCAAGGCAAAGCCGGATCAGGTGAGCTTCGCCAGTTCGGGCAATGGCCAGTCGACCCATCTGTCCGCCGAACTGTTCAACGCGATGGCGGGCGTGCGCATGACGCACGTGCCGTACAAGGGCAGCGCGCCGGCCCTGACCGATGTGATCGGCGGCCAGGCCACGGTGATGTTTGACACCATGCTGTCGGCGATGCCGTTCGTGCGCGACGGCAAGCTCAAGGCCCTGGCCGTGACCAGCGCCAAGCGTTCCCCAGCCGCGCCGGATGTGCCGACCGTTGCGGAGGCGGGTCTGGCCGGCTACGAGGCGACCGCGTGGAATGCGCTGCTGGCGCCAGCCGGCACGCCCGCTCCGGTGATCGACAAGTTGAGCCAGTCGCTGCGCGCCGTGCTCGACGATGCCGAAGTCCGCTCGCGCTTCGCCACGCAGGGCTTCGGCGCGGAATGGACGTCGCCCGACGCGACCGGCCGCTTCCTCGGCGCCGAGATCGACAAATGGGCCGGCGTGGTCAAGACCTCCGGCGCCACCATCGACTGAGCCTGGCTTGCATGGAACCGATGCATTGAACAAGTGCATTGAACCAGTGCATTGAGCCCAGGCATTGAACGACTTCATTGAACCGAACGACTACAGGACTACGACATGTCGGCTTCTCTCCCCCGCGGCCTGCAGGCCCTGCTGACGCCGCGCTCGATCGCGGTGATCGGCGCCTCGGACCATATCCACAAGATCGGCGGCCGGCCGATCCACTACATGCAGCAGCACGGCTACCGCGGCACGCTTTATCCGATCAACCCGCAGCGCGACACGATCCAGGGCCTGCGCAGCTACGCCTCGCTCGACGCGCTGCCGGAAGTGCCGGAGCTGGCCATCGTCGTGGTCGCCGGCGAGGCCGCCGTGCAGGCAGTCAGCGATTGCGCGCGGCTCGGCGTGGCGGCGGCCATCGTGATCGCCTCGGGCTTCGGCGAAGCGGGCGAGGAAGGCCGGCGCCAGCAGCAGAAGATGGTCGATATCGCGCGCGCAGGAAATCTGCGCATGGTCGGCCCGAACAGCCAGGGCCTGGCCAATTTCGGCAGCGGCGCGATCGCCAGCTTCTCGACGATGTTCATCGAAGTGCCGCCGCAGGATGGGCCGGTCGCGGTGATCAGCCAGAGCGGCGGCATGGGCGCGATGGTCTACGGCCTGCTGCGCCACCAGGGCATCGGCGTGCGGCACATGCATGCGACCGGCAACCAGGCGGACGTCACGGTCAGCGACCTGGCGCTGGCCGTCGCGCACGATCACGACGTGCAGCTGATGCTGCTGTATCTGGAGACGCTCAACGATCCGGCTACGCTGGCGCAGGCAGCCGCGGTGGCGCGCGCACGCGGCGTGCCGATCGTCGCGGTCAAGGCCGGCCGCACCAGCGCGGGCCAGCGCGCGGCGGCCTCGCACACCGGCGCGCTCGCCAACGAGGATCGCGCCGTCGATGCCTTCCTCGCGCATCACGGCATCTGGCGCGTCGACGACGCCCATGCGCTGGCGCGCTGCGCACCGCTGTATCTGCGCGACTGGCAGCCGCAGGGGCGCGGGCTCGTCGTCGTCAGCAATTCCGGCGCGAGCTGCGTGATGGCGGCCGACGCCGCCGAGTCATGCGGACTGTCGATGGCGCCCCTGGCGGCACAGACCCAGTCCGCGCTGGCCGAACGCCTGCCTGGCTTTGCCGCCACCGCCAATCCGGTCGACGTGACCGCCGCCCTGCTGACCAACAGCGCGCTGTTCGGCGATGTGCTGCCGGTGATCGCGGGCGACGCGGCGGCGGACATGGTGCTGCTCGATATTCCGGTGGCGGGCATGGGCTACGACATCGAACGCTTTGCCACCGATGCGGCCGCCTTCGCCGACACCAGCGGCAAGCCCATCGTGGTGGCGGCCTGGCAGCAGGGCGTGGCCGCTCCGTTCCGGCAGCGCGGCGTACCGGTCTACGCCAACGCCGGCGAGGCGCTGCCGGCGCTGAGCCAATGGCGCGCGCACCGGTTGCGGCTGGCGGAGCTGTTCGCGCGTCCACCGGCACCGCCCGCGGCGGTGGCGCCCGATGTCTCGTCGCCCTCGGCGACGCTGAGCGAAGCGGCCAGCCTCGCACGCCTGGCCGAGGCCGGCGTTCCGGTCGTCGCGCATCGCCTGTGCCGCAGCGCCGATGAGGCGGTGTCGGCCTGGCGTGCGCTGGATGGCCCCGTCGCGGTCAAGGCCTGCGCGGCCGCGGTGCCGCACAAGAGCGAACACGGTCTGGTGGCGCTCGGCTGCAACGACGCCGATTCGATCGTCGCGGCATTCGAGCGGCAGATGGCCACGCTGGCCGGCATGGGTGTCGAGGCCGAGGGCGTCATCGTCGCGGCGATGGTGCGCGGGCAGCGCGAATGCATGATCGGCGCGCACTGGGACCCGGTGTTCGGCGCGGTGCTGGTAGTCGGCGACGGCGGCAAGTATGTCGAGGCGCTGCGCGACACCGCAGTGCTGCTGGCGACCTGCGAGGAAGAGGATGTCGCCCGCGCGCTGCGCACGCTTCGCATCGCGCCGCTGCTGGCCGGCGTGCGTGGCGAAGCGGCCGTTGACATGGCGGCGCTGTGCCGCACCGCGGTGTCGGTCGGCAGGATGGTGCACGCCGCGGGCGGCGCGATCCGGTCGGTCGACCTCAACCCGGTGATGGCGAGCCCGGATGGCGTGGTGGTGGTCGATGCGTTGATGGAAGTGGCGGCTTGACGATGGCGGGCCGGGTATCCGCGAAAGATGCCCGGCCCTCCATCCTCGCCCTCCATCGGCATTCCCGCAAATAAATTTCTTGCTATTCAATCGCGCACGATCTATATTCCGCTCCATGAACGCCGCATCGAACTCCCGAATCGACCCTGCCACCGCGCTGCTGCTGGACCGGCAGTTCTGTTTCTCGGTCTATTCGGCCTCGCTCGCGCTGAACAAGCTGTACCGCAAGCTGCTGCGCCCGCTGGGCCTGACCTACCCGCAATACCTGGCGATGATGGTGCTGTGGGAACAGGACGGCCTGACGGTGTCGGAGATCGGTGCCCGGCTGAATCTGGATTCGGCCACGCTGACGCCGTTGCTCAAGCGCCTCGAGACGCAGGAGCTGGTCTCGCGGGCCCGCGCGGCGGCGGACGAGCGTCAGGTCATCGTCAGCCTGACCAAGGCCGGCCGCGCGCTGAAGACACAGGCCGGCAAGGTCCCGGAGTCGGTGTTGTGCGCGTCGGCGTGCAGCGTCGAGGAACTGACCAGCCTGAAGCGCAAGCTCGATAGCGTGACGGCGAAGATCGCCCGGAACGCGGTCGACTGAGCCGCACGGGATGGCGGCGCGCCCTGACTTGACGAATTTATATAGCACGCTATGTAATAGCGCACTATGTTAAAGCAAAAACCCGAAGCAAAACCTTGAAGCAAAACCTTGAAGCAAAACCCTGAAGTCCAACCCTGAAGTCCAACCCTGAAGCAGAACCCGGCCATCAACCCGAAGGAGCCAACCATGTCGATCGAAAAAGTCCTGTACCGTGCCCAAGCCCAAGCCACCGGTGGCCGTGACGGCCGCGCCGTCTCGTCCGATGGCGCGCTCGAGGTCAAGCTGAGCACGCCGCGCGAACTGGGCGGCGCCGGCGGTCCCGGCACCAACCCCGAGCAGCTGTTCGCCGCCGGCTACTCGGCCTGTTTCCTTGGCGCCCTGAAGTTCGTCGCCGGCCGCGAGAAAGTCGCCCTGCCCGCCGAGACCACGATCACCGGCAACGTCGGCATCGGCCAGATCCCGACGGGCTTCGGCATCGAGGTCGAGCTGCAGATCTCGATTCCGGGCGTGGCGCGCGAGACCGCGCAGGCGCTGGTCGACAAGGCCCACGTCGTCTGCCCGTATTCGAACGCGACGCGCGGCAACATCGACGTGCGCCTGACCCTGGTCTGATCCGGACCACGCCGGCACAAGGCCGCGGCGCGCGCTCAGGCGCCGCCGCGGCCTTGTGCAATCAGCGCGCGCAGTTGCGGATCGCGCGGCTCGAGCACATCGAACAGACCCAGCGCGGTCAGGGCCGGAATCAGCGCGATCAGGTCCTCTCTCGCCGCCACCCGGCTCTCGGCGGACTGCGCGGGATCGGACAGCACGCGCCAGCTGGCGAGGAACGCGCCGACACTGCCCTTGCGTACGGTGATGCCGTCGGCCTGTACGGCATCGACATGGTCGGGGAGCATGGCTTCCGGCTTCATGCGCGGTCTCCGTGGGTCTCGGCGAACGGTCGGGATGGCGTGGCAGATGTCATCGAATGGCTCCGTGAGTGGCCGGTATCGGGCAATGCAGGCAGTCTAGGGGGCGCCCGCCTTGCCCGCCAACGCTAGAATGTCAACCGATAATGCAATCGGGCCAACCATTCGATCACCGTGTCCCTGAAGCACATCCGCCGGCTCTCGCACGCCGGCATCCGCGAGCGCCGTCCGCATCGTCATGACGACGGACAGCTCTTCACGATCCGGACGGGCGTGGTGGCCATCGAGGCCGACGGCGGCCGATGGGTGATGCCGACGGGCTGCATCGCATGGATTCCGCCCGGCATCGTGCATGGCGCGAGCGTGCAGGGCGGCATGGTCGGCACCAGCCTGTATTTCGACGGTACGTGGAGCCGCGCCGCGATGCCGGACACGGTCAAGGTGGCCAGGCTGTCGCCGCTGCTGGACGCGCTGCTCGGCGCGCTGACGAGCAACGAAGCGCCCACCGGCACCGCCCTCGATCACTACCTCGCCGTGTTTGCCGACGCGTTCGCGCGCGAGCCTGCGCAGACGCTGTTCCTGCCGATGCCGCGCGAGCCGCGGCTGGTGCGGATGGCGACGCGGATGCTGGCCGCGCCGGACGACAACACCGATCTCGATGGCTGGGCCGCACGCATCGGCATGAGCCGCCGCACGCTGACACGGCGCTTCCAGGCCGAGACCGGTTGGACCATCGGCCAGTGGCGGCAGCAGATGCGATTGCTTGCGGCGATGGCGCGGCTCGCCGCCGGCGACAGCGTCACGGCGATCGCGCTCGATCTCGGTTATGCCAGCGTCAGCAGCTTTATCGCGGTGTTCCGCCGCTATCTCGGCACGACGCCGCGCGCGTTTATGCCCGCGGGCGGCGCCGCGCGCTCACGATCGCTCCGCTAGCCCGCATGCGTGCTTGCGGGATGCATGCTTGCGGCATGCAGCCTTGCGCGGACCGGCCGGATTACGCTTGCCGACCAGCACCAGGCTCAGCACGGCCACCACCACACAGCCGATGCCGACGAGCTGGCTCGCGCCGACCGGCTCGCCCAGCAGCAGAAAGGCCATCGCCACCGCCGATATCGGCGCCAGCGCGGTGAACAGCGATGCCTCGGTGCCGGTCGTGCGCGCGGAGCCCGCATACCACAGCACGAAGCCCGCCACGGTCGGCACCAGCGCGTAATACAGCACCGCCGCCAGCGCCCCGCTCGGCAGTCCATGCCGCCATGGCGCCTCGAACAGCGCGGGAACGATGGACGCGGCCAGGCCGATCGCCGTCATCACGGTCGACAGCGCCAGCGGCTGCAGCGGTTGGCGCAGCCGCTTGTTCAGCAGGATGAACAGGCTCTCGCAGACCACCGCGCCCATCACCAGGGCGTTGCCAAGCCACGTCCCCCGGCCGCCGTCGGCGCCCTCTCCCGGTACCGCCACGGCAAGCACGCCCGCCGTCGCCAGCCCAATGGCCAGCAGCAAGGCCACGCCCGGGCGCTCCTTCAGCACGACGATCGAGACCAGCGCCGACACCACGGGCAGCGTGCCGATGATCACGCCGGCGTCCGCGGCCGAGGTCATCCGCAGGCCGGAGATCAGCAAGGTGGTATAGCCGACGCTGCCGGCGACCGCCTGCAGTACGAGCAGCAACCCGTCGCCACGGCCGATGGCCGGCATGCGCGTGCCGGTCAGCTTCATCAGCAACAGGAAGCCGGGCAAGGCGATGGCAAAGCGCAGCGCCGTCGCAGTGAACGGCGGCAGCCCCGCCGCGATGACCTTGCTGGCAATGACGGTACTGCCGACCAGGATCATGGCCAGCGCCAGATAGAAATAACCTTCGGTTTTGCCGGACATGGCCGCCTCCGCATCGTTGGATGCCTAAGGCTAGGCCGCGGCATGGCGGGCGTCTTGAACGAAATTGCAGCGGCGCGGAAAGCGGGCGTCTGGACGGTCGTCGTCAGCGCAGGGACCGGCCGGTGGCGACGGCGGCATAGGCGCTGGGAGACAGGCCGTATTTCTTCACGAAAATGCGCGTCATATGGCTCTGATCGGCAAAACCGCTGCCGATTGCCGCATCGGCCAGCGGCTCGCCGCGCGCGATCAGGCGACGCGCGAGGTCGATCCGCCGCTGCACCAGATAGGCATGCGGCGTCAGTCCGGTGGCCCGGGTAAAGGCGCGCAGCACCTGGAAGCGGCTCAGGCCGCTGGCATGGGCGAGCTCGTCCAGCGTCACCGGCACCGAGGGATCGTCGTCGATGCGCGCCAGCGCATGGGCAATCGCCGCCGGGGTGCCGTCGCCGTCCCGCATGCCTTGCCGGCAATCCATCGTGCGCGCGACCAGCATCAACAGCAAGCTGTCGCGACGCAAGGCCGTATCCGGGGCATTGCCCCCGGTCATCGCGTCGAACAATTGCGTGAAGACCGTGGCCGAGGCGCGATCGCTCAGCACCGGCAGCAGGAATTCCCCGAGCCGCGCGGCCCCTTCGCTCACATCGTGACAGACTGGCGCGACCACCTCGGGATCGAAATACAGGATGCGCCACGACCGCCCGGCGTCGTCGAGCGGCATGCCGTCGTGCACCTCCCCGGGATTGACCGTGATGATGTCGCCGGCGACCGCCTGCACCTCACCACGGCCGCTGGCCGAGCGCTGCGCGCCCCGCTCGACCACGCCGATGCCGAACTGTTCGTGCGTATGGCGGGCGAAACGGTGCCGCGAGCTGGCCTGGACGGCGAGCACACCGGGCAACGCGCAAGGGAGGAGCTGGAACTGGCCGGCAGGCATCGAATTGGGGGAAACGGTATTGGAACCATAGCACGGGCCCCGATGGACAGTGCCGGTTGAATCGATTCCAATGCAGACGCCACGGAGCACGTGCTTCGTCCGATACTGTCCAGCGCCCTCCCTCGATGCAAGACAAAGACCGCCTGCTTCGCACCTTTCTCGCCGTCGCGCGCGCCGGATCGCTGCGCGCCGCCTCCACTTCGCTCGGCATCACGCAGGCCGCCGTCAGCAAGCAGATCGCCGCATTGGAAACGTTCCTCGGGGCGCCACTGTTCGACCGCCACGGGCGCGGCATGCGGCCGACACCGCTGGGAGAACGGCTGGTCGGCGATATCGATCAGGGATTCGGCATGGTCGACAGCGCGCTGGACGTCGCGCGGCAGGCCTCGGCCGGCGGCCATGGGCGCGTGACGATCGCCACCGTCAATACGCTGGCGGCCTATCTGATTCCGGAGGTCGTCGCCTCGCTGCGCGCCGCGCACCCGGGCATCACGCTCGGCGTGTTCAACGCCAGCTCGCCCGATGTGGTGGAACGGGTCGAACGCGGGCTCGCCGATATCGGCCTGGTCTACGACCTCGCCGTCGATACCGACGCGGTGGCGCTGCGGCGGCTGTGCATCGAGCAGATCGCCGCCTATAGCCGCGAGCCGGGCGCGCCGACACCGGGAACGCTGAGCGTCGCCGCGCTGGCGCAGCGGCCGCTGATCGTGCCGCCGCGCCCGTACGCGCTGCGGCGCGTGATCGAACGGGAATTGCCGGCGCCGTTGTCGATCGCCGTCGAGAGCAATTCGGTCAGCATGTCGCTCGACCTGGCGATGCAGGGCGTCGGCACCACGATCCTGCCGCGCGATCTGCCCGACATCGCCATCACGGCGCGCGGGCTGCATCGCCTCGCCATCGAAGGCGCCAACCTGCATCGCCATGTGGTGCTGATCCACCGCAGCGGCACGACCCCGAGCCAGGCGGTCAGCCGGGCCATCCGCGCGATCGAGGCGGCCGCGGCCCGCATCGCGACGCGATAGCGCGCGGCCCATGTATCAACGGCGCAGCGTCGTTTTCGCCTGGCGGACCCAGTACGCAAAGGTCGCGTTGACGATTGCCGGCTGCAGCAGGAAGTCGTGCGCCTCGCGCGCAGCCGCCGGATCGACCTGCTGCAGCGGCCCGACGGCCAGCGCGTCCAGGCACATGCGGGCATTGCGCTCGGCGAACACGTTCAGGTAGACGGCCTCCTGCAGCGTCGCACCGGTGCAGACGGCGCCATGATTGACCAGGAAGGCGGTACGCCGCCCCGCCAGCGCGCCCGAGATCAGTTCGCCTTCGTCGTCGCCGGTCGGCACGCCTGGCCAGTGGGCCAGGAAGCCGCAGTCGTCGTGGAACATCGCCGCATCCATATGCGCCACCGGCATCGGCATGCCCAGCATCGACAGCGCCGACAACGCCGGCGGATGGGTATGCACGATCGCCTTGACCTCCGGATGGTGGCGATAGATCCAGCTGTGGAAGCGCACGCCGGGATTGGCCCGGCCCTTGCCCTGCAGCGTGTTCAGTTCCGCATCGACCAGCAGCACATTGGCGGCGCTGGCCTCTTCCATGCCCGTGCCGAGGGCGAGCGTAACCATGCCGCCGGAGTCGGGATCGCGCATCGTGACCTGCCCGGCCAGCCCCGCGGCATGGCCCTGGGCGGCAAGGATCAGGCAGGCATCGACGAAGGTATCGAGATCGGCGCCGACGGTGGCGCCGGGGACGGCATCGAGCAACAAGGTCTTGGTCATGGGAGCGAGCGACAAGGGTTCGGCGGTGGGCGGGTGCTGCGGCGGTTCAGTTCTCGAGCCGGATATTCCGTTCGCGGATCAGCGTGCGGCGGGCCTCCAGATCCTGCCGGATCAGTGCCGCGAACGCGGTGCTGCCGCTGGCGAAGGGCTCGAAGCCGCTGCCTCGCACGCGCGCCAGCAGGTCGCGGTCGGCCAGCACGGTCTGCAGCGCCTGCGCAATGCGCTCGGCCACCGGCGCCGGCAGCCCCGCCGGTCCCACCACCCCGACCCACGGCGCGAATTCGAAGCCCTTCAGGCCGGCCTCCTCGAAGGTCGGCACGGCCGGCAGCAAGGGGCTGCGCTGGCGCGTCGACACGGCGATCGGCTTGACGCGGCCCGTCTTCGCATACTGGCTGCCAAGATTGGTGTCGATGAAGGTCAGGTGCACATGGCCGGCGACCACATCGGCCAGGGCCGGCGCACCGCCGCGATAGGGCAGATGCGCAACGATTGCGCCCGACTGTTGCTTGTAGGCTTCGAAGGCCAGGTGCGGCGGGCTGCCGACGCCCGCCGACGCGTAGCTCAATGCCGACGGATGGGCCTTGCTGTAGCGCGTCAATTCGTCGGACGTCGCGACGTTCAGCGAGGGATGCGCCACCATCACCAGCGGGATGCGCGCAACGGTGCCGAGGTAACTGAAATCCTTGAGAACGTCGTAGGCAATCTTCTTCTGCAGCACCGGATTGACGGTCAGCGCGCCTTCGTCCAGCAGGGCCAGCGTGTAGCCATCCGCCGGCGCGCGTGCCACGGCCTCCGCCGCAATCATCGCGCCGGCGCCCGGCCGGTTCTCCACCACCACCGGCTGCCGCAGCGTGGCGCCGAGGCGCTCGGCCAGCATGCGGGCGATGGTGTCCACCGCGCCGCCGGCGGCCTGCCCGAGCAGCAGGCGGATCGGGCGTTCCGGGTAACCGGCGCTGGATGACGATGAGGACGATGATGACGATGCGGACTGCGCGATCGCCAGCGGCGTGGCAACGGCCAGCGCCAGGCAGGCGCAAAGCCGGCGCAAGGATGGAAGACGGATCATGGGCGCAGCCTTTTATGGTGTGGGTCGGACAGGACGAAGCCAGTCTAGGACGGCTTGCCCGCCCCACGCGGCATGGCTGCCTTGAACGCAGGTTAAGGCTCGAAGGCGCGATGCGGCAGCCCCGAGCGTTCAGGCCAGGGTCTCGATCAGGAAATCGACGAAGGCGCGCACCTTCGAATTGAGATACCGCCGCGATGGATAGACGGCATAGACATGCGTCTCGACGGTGGACCATTCGTCCAATACGGTGACGAGCCGCCCCTGCTCGATATCGTTGCGCACATAGACCAGCGGAATCAGGCTGATGCCGAAGCCCGCCAGCAGCGCCTCGCGCACGGCAAGGCTGGAGGTGACCTTGTAGCGGCCGTCGATCGGCACGTCGACCTGGATATCGCCCTGCGCGCCATGCTTTCGAAAGCTCCATAGCCGAGCGTGGCCGGACAAGCTGAATTGCACGCATTCGTGCTGGCGCAAGGCTTCGGGTGAATCGGGCACGCCATGCCGCGAAAAATACGCCGGCGCGCCGCACAGCACGTGCGTCATCGACATCAGCTTGCGCGCAACCAGGCTCGAATCCTCCAGCTTGTCGCTGCCGCGTATTGCAACGTCGAAGCCCTCCTTGACGAGATCGACGCGGCGATCGTCCAGGCGCAGATCCAGCGACAGCTGCGGATAGCGGCACAGGAACTGCGGGATCGCATCGGCCAGCTGCGTCAGCGTCAGCGACATCGGCGCGCTGACGCGCAGCGTGCCGGTGGGCTCGCTCTGCATCGGGCCCAGCGCGCGATCGGCCTCGTCGAGGTCGTCGAGAATCTGCGCAATCTGCGTGTAGTACTGCTGGCCGGCCTCGGTCAGGCTGAGCCGCCGCGTGGTGCGGTTCAGCAGCCGCGTGGACAGATGCGCCTCCAGCTCGCCAATGTTCTTGCTGACCGCCGCCGGAGACAGGCAAAGCCGCCGCGCCGCCGCGGCAAAGCTGTTGCGCTCGACGACTTCCCGAAATACGCGCAGCGCCGTCAAATGGTCCACGGTTATTTCACCCGACTATTCACTACTGGTAAAGATTGTGGTGAGCATATCGCATATTTCAACGCGCGAGGATGGCGATTAATCTTTGACCGTGAATAAACGGCCGTCCCAATGGCCATTGCGCCGATCCTGACACCACGACATTCGGCGACATCCAACGACATCCAACGACATCCAACGACACCATTTCGGAGCTGGAACGACCATGAGCCATCCCGTCATCGACGCCATCGAGCAGCGCATCTCCGCCAACTTCTTCGATGCCGCGCGTCCGCTGTCCGACGCGCAGATCGAGACGCTGACCGCGCTGGCCACTCGCGCGCCCACCGCCTACAACCTGCAGAACTGGCGCTTCATCGCGGTCCGGACCGCCGAAGCCAAGGCACGCCTGCGCGCGGTCGCCTGGAACCAGCCAAAAGTCACCGATGCGGCGGTCGTCTTTATCGTCTGCGGCGTGCTGGCCGATCCGGCCACGCTGGCGCAGCGGCTTCAGCCGTCGGTCGAAGCCGGATTGATGCCGGCCGGCATGGTGCAGACCTGGGTCGATGCGGCGCGCGGCCAATATCTGGAGCAGCCGCAGAGCCGGCGCGACGAAGCGATCCGCACCGCCTCGCTTGGCGCTGCCACCCTGATGCTGGCCGCGCAGGGCATGGGCCTGGCAACCGGTCCGATGACCGGCTTCGACCCGCAGGGCGTGGCACGCGAATTCGCGCTGCGGCCCGACGAGCTGCCGGCCATCCTGGTGGCGGTCGGCCATGCGGCGCCGGGCAACTGGCCGCAAAAGCCGCGCCGCCCCCTGGCCGAAGTGCTCGATTTCGCCTGAGGCAAGCATCATGAACCGCGCCACCGACCTGCTGCTGACCGGCCTGGCCCCGGCGATCTGGGGCAGCACCTATGTCGTCACGACGGGCCTGCTGCCCGACGGGTATCCGCTGACGGTAGCGATGTTGCGCGCGCTGCCGGCCGGGCTGCTGCTGTTGCTGTGGGTCCGCCAATTGCCGCAGCGCGGCTGGTGGCTGCGGGTATTCGTGCTCGGCGCGCTGAATTTCTCGGTGTTCCAGGCGATGCTGTTTGTCGCCGCCTACCGCCTGCCGGGCGGCGTCGCGGCGACGCTGGGCGCCGTGCAGCCGCTGATCGTGATCCTGTTCTCCCGGCTGCTGCTGGGCAACGCGATCCGGCCGGTGGCCGTGGTCGCCGCGATCGGGGGCATGGCGGGCGTGGCGCTGCTGGTGCTGACGCCCAAGGCGGCGCTCGATACCGCAGGCGTGGCCGCCGGCCTGCTGGGCGCCGCCTCGATGGCGCTCGGCACGGTGCTGACGCGGCGCTGGCAACCGCCGGTATCCGCGCTGACCTTCACCGCATGGCAACTGGTGGCGGGCGGCATCCTGCTGCTGCCTGTCGCGCTCTGCTACGAACCCCCGCTCGGCCCGCTGACACAGGCCAATATGCTGGGATTCCTCTATCTGGGACTGGTCGGCACCGCGCTGACCTATGTGCTGTGGTTTCGCGGCATCGCGCGGCTTGGGCCGCCGGCGGTGGCGTCGCTGGGCTTTCTGAGCCCGGTGAGCGCAGTGCTGCTGGGATGGGGCTTGCTGGATCAGTGGCTCAGCGCGCCGCAACTGGCCGGCATGGTGCTGGTGCTGGCCAGCATGTGGTTGAGCCAACGCGGGGCGGCGGTCCGGACGGGGACGCCAGCGATGGGGCAGGCGCCCTCTTCGCCTCCTTCGCCTCCTTCGCCCCCTTTGGCTGCTTCGACTCGCTCGCCCTCATCGGCCTCCAGCCCCAGCCCCGACTCGCCGCGCGCCTGATGCCGTTATGACGGGTCCTTGGTCCGGGTGCGCGACACCGCGCCCATGATGCCAAGGCCCAGCACGATCACACAGGCGATGGCGACGTAGGTCTCCGGCACGCCGGCCGTGATCAGGCCCCAGGCAATGCCGCCGACGAGGATCAGCAGTCCAATCAGGAATAGTGCAAACGACATAACCGAGCTCCTGGCAATTGCCGCGATCCGCTGCGGCTTAAGTGCAATGTAGGGGCCATGCCGCGCAGCAGGGATCGGTCGGCAACGGAGACTGGCGTAGGCCGGTTCCTACGCGCGCGGTGGATGTCGCGGCACCTGTAATTTGCCGGCGCTCGCGTATGATCGTCCATATCGATCATTCGTCGCCCAGCGAAGCCCTCGCCACCACGCAAGGCGAATGGGCGCTCGCCGGCGCAATCCGATGACTATTCGAATCGGCATCTCGGGGTGGCGCTACGAGGGCTGGCGTGGCGTCTTCTATCCGAAGGGACTGGCCCAGGCGCGCGAACTCGAATTCGCCGCGCGCGCCGTCGACACGATCGAGATCAACGGCTCGCACTATTCGCTGCAGACCATCGGCAGCTACCGCGCCTGGTACGAGGCGACCCCACCGGGCTTTGTCTTCGCCGTAAAAGGACCGCGCTATCTGACCCACATGCTGCGCTTCCGCGACGAAAAGGCGCGCCCGGCCATGGCAAATTTCTTTGCCTCGGGAGTGCTGGCGCTGCAGGAAAAGCTGGGGCCCTTCCTGTGGCAATTCCCGCCGAATTTCAGCTTCAAGCCGGACCGGCTGGAACGCTTCCTCGCGATGCTGCCGCGCGCCACCGACGAAGCAAGGAAATTGGCCAGCCAGCACGATGGCCGCGTCAAGCAGCCATGGTTCGAGCCGACGCGCAAACGGCGCCTGCGCCACGCCATCGAGATCCGCCATGCCAGCTTCTGTACGCCGGAATTTCCCGCGCTGCTGCGCAAGCATCGCGTCGCGCTGGTGGTCTCCGATGCGGTTGCCGACTGGCCCTACGTCGAGGACGTGACCGCGGATTTCGTCTATCTGCGGCTGCACGGCACGGAGACCTTGTACGGCGGCGCCTATTCGGATCCCGCGCTCGATCGCTGGGCCGATCGCCTGAGCGCATGGGGTGCCGGCGGAGAGCCGGACGACGCCAGGCGCATTTCGCCGGTCAAGGCGCGCAAGGCGGCGCGGCGCGATGTCTACTGCTATTTCGGTACAAGTCGTAGATGTGCGTTTTTTTGTTGTAGATCAAAGACTTACCGTAACAATCTGCGGCGTGAAATAGCGTCAAAAACAATCCGATACGTCCTAATAGAATCAAACACTTACGCGACGTTTTGAACAGAGCTAATCCACCCCCGGCTCCCGACTGAAGTGCTCGCATTCCACCACGCCGGGGCACAGCTCCTCGATCGGGCAGTCGTATCTCAGGTACCAGACTCGGTAGGCGTACTCGGTATAGATGCGCGGCTTCGAGCACCGATAGCACGGGTTCTTCCCAATCTTGTAAATCGGCTGCTCAGGGAACTGGAAGTCATGGTCGTACGGCATACGGATACTGTACAAAATAACAGTGCCCGTGGCTTCTACCTATTGGTGGCGGCGCTCACCTTGGCCAGGCCTCCACGGTCTTGCGATGTCGCGCGGCGCAGTCGCCAAGGGCGCCGAGCACGGTCACCATCCAGTCCTGCCACACGTCATAGTCCTTGACCGTGGGAGCGTCGGGCACGATGCATGGCGCGGCCAGCGCGCTATCGAGCGGCGGCGGCTTGCTTGGCAGCGTCGACGGCGTCGGACAGCTTGCGCACCCGGAAATCGTCAGGGCGGCAATCAGCAGGCAGAGGCTTCGCATTCTTCAGTTCCTTCTTGATGGCGCTGGCCGCGGCGTCCAGCTGGGTCGAGATGCCCCGATACTCGTCGGCCCGGGCCCGGATGTCGGCGCTGGCTGCGCGCAGCTCGCCGAGCGCCTGCGTCACGGTGGTCAGGTCCGCCTTCGCGCGTGCCGCGGTCAGCTCCGCGATCTCGGCGTCCTTGCGCCAGCCATTGGTCGTCCAGCCGGCAAGAAAGGCGATCGCTAGCGCCCCGGCGCCGATCCCGATCCTCACCCAAGGCATAGCGCCCTCTCCTGCTCCCGGCGCTTCACCAGCCCCGGCAGCTTCACGCCTTTGGCGTAGACCCACCGTGGCAGTTCGTTGCACGCACCCACGTAGTCGCCGGCGTTCAGCTTGCGCGCCAGCGTCGAGCCGCAGAGATTGCCCCGCCCCACGTTGTAGGCGAAAGACACCAGTGCGGTGCGCTGGCCCTCGGTGAGCGGAACTCGCACGCAGGAGTCCACACCGGCGTTCGCCTCCAGCAGATCGCGCGCCAGCAGGTTGTCGCACTGCTCGCGCGTGTAGACCTGGCCGAGCCGTACGCCCTTGGTCGCGCCGAAGCACGCAGTCGGGATGCCGACGGGATCAAGGTATGCCGTCTGGCGCAGACCCTCGAATGCGGCCACGAGCGGGACCGCTGCTGCAATGCCAACGGCGATGACGCGGCGGCGGAGATCAG